>NZ_CM173236.1:0-55000 GCF_057748035.1 Sphingomonas sp. BRN-1R
GCGTCGGTCAGCATCGCGCGGCGCGATGCGCTTTTGGATGCGAGCAGCAGCTTCATGCCTCACCCCGTTCCGCGACCAGCGCGATGATCGCTGCCGCCGTCTCCTCGATCGACCGGCGCGTGACGTCGATGACGGGCCAGCCATTGTCGGCGAACATCCGCCGCGCCCACGCGACCTCGCGCGAAACCGCATCGTGATCGACATAGGCGGTTTCGGGCGCTTGGTTCAGCGAGAGCAGCCGGTTGCGCCGCACCTGGATCAGCCGGTCGGCGCTGGTGGTCAGCCCTACCACCAACGGGCGGCGGAGCGAGAACAGCGCACGCGGCGGCGGGCTTTCCACCACCACCGGGATGTTGGCGGTCTTGTACCCGCGATTGGCGAGGTAGATCGAGGTCGGCGTCTTGGACGAGCGCGACACACCCGCCAGCACGATATCCGCCTCTTCCCAATCTTCCGAGCCGAGCCCGTCGTCATGCGCGATGGTGAACTGGATCGCATCGACGCGCGCGAAATAGGCGGCGTCGAGCATGTGCTGGCGGCCGGGCCGCGCCTTGGCCTGCTGGCCAAGCAGGCTCGACAGCGCGCCCGTCACCCCATCGAGCGGCGCGATCGCGGGCAGGCCGAGCGCGCGGCAGCGCATCTCAAGGTTGCGGCGCGTCTCGCTGTTGACGAGCGTGAACAGCACGAGCCCGGGGTTCTGCGAGATTTCCTGAAGGATGCGTTCGAGATGCCCTTCGGTGCGCACCATCGGCCAGAAATGCCGGATCGTCTCAACGTCGTCATATTGCGCGAGCGCGGCCTTGGCGATGTTCTCCAGCGTCTCGCCGGTCGAATCCGAGAGGAGATGGAGGTGGAGCCGCATCGAAACGGCTCAGCGGGATGGATATGTGGATAACATCGGGTTTGTCGCTAGCGGAACTTCGCCGCGCCGCAAAGGCCGATCGAACGGTGGAAAAGCGCCGAGTTTCCCACAGCGCGCTGCACATCGCGCACATTCATCCACAGCCTGTGGAAAGCGGGTGCGACGGAATCGAATCCCGCGCGTTTGGCGGTGTTCCAGCCGTCAACCTGTTGGCATTTCGGGGACGAGGGCATAAGCCCCAGCATCCACGCGCCAATCACCTCCACATCCTTCTTAGATTCTTCTTTATAGTAAGAGGTACACCGTCCTTGAGCCTTAACCATCCGGTGAAGCCCTTACTCGCGACGCTACGGGGGTGGCGACAACCGGTGCCGCCGGTGTGGCTCATGCGGCAGGCGGGGCGCTACCTGCCCGAATATCGCGCGCTGCGGGCGGAGAAGGGCGGCTTCCTCGCACTCGCCACCGATTCCGAAGCGGCGGCGGAGGTGACGTTGCAGCCGATCCGCCGCTTCGGCTTCGACGGGGCAATCCTGTTCTCCGATATCCTGATGGTGCCGGCAGCACTCGGCCAGACTTTGACGTTCGGGGCAGGCGAGGGGCCTGCGCTCAATCCACCGCTGGTCGATCATGCGCTTGCGGCTTTGACGCCCAACCCCGCGTTCCTCGACCCGGTGTACGAGACGGTGCGGCGGGTCGCGATGGCCCTCCCTCGCGAAACCACCTTCCTCGGCTTCGCTGGCAGCCCGTGGACGGTCGCCACGTACATGGTGGCAGGTCACGGCAGTCGCGACCAGGGCGAGACGCGACGCTACGCCTATGCCGATCCGGCGGCCTTTGCGGCGATCGTCGATGCTATCGTGGAGTCGACCATCGGCTACCTCTCGCGCCAGATCGAGGCTGGGGTGGAGGCGGTGCAGTTGTTCGACAGTTGGGCCGGCTCGCTCAGTCCTGCACAGTTCGAGCGCTGGGTGATCGCCCCCAATGCCGCCATCGTCGCAGCGTTGCATGCGCGCCACCCGGAGGTGCCGGTGATCGGCTTCCCCAAGGGCGCGGGCGGGAAGCTGCCCGCCTATGCACGCGAGACCGGGGTCGATGCCGTGGGGCTCGACGAGACGGTCGATCCGCACTGGGCGGCCGCGAACCTGCCACGCGATTTGCCGGTGCAGGGCAATCTCGATCCGCTCGCGTTGATCGCCGGTGGCGACGCACTCGAACACGCGGTGAAGAACGTGGTTGAGGCGTTCGCGGATCGGCCTCATATCTTCAACCTCGGACACGGCATCCTTCAGGACACGCCGGTCGACAACGTCGAGCGTCTGCTGGCGCTGGTGCGGAGAGCGCGATGAATTTCCTCGGCAACGCCTACCCCTGGGTGAAGGCGGCGCATCTGATCTTCGTGATCTTCTGGATGGCGGGGCTGTTCATGCTGCCGCGCTATTTGGTCTATCATCAGGAGGCGCTCGGCAATCCGGAGGAGGCGGCGCGCTGGACCGACCGCGAGGGCAAGATCCGGGCGATCATCCTCACGCCGGCGATGGTGCTGGTGTGGCTGTTCGGGCTGCTGCTGGCGGCGAACGCCGGACTGTTCAACGGCGCGGAGGGGCTGGGGTGGCTGCACGCCAAGCTCGCGCTGGTAATCGTGCTCACCGGCTATCATGGCTGGGCGGTCGGCTATGCGAAGAAGCTCGCCCGGGGCCGCGCCACACTGGCGGGGCGGACGCTGCGGATGGTGAACGAGGTGCCCGCCATTCTCGTGACGCTGATCGTCATTCTGGTGATCGTGAAGCCCTTCTGACTTGACTTGGGCACAATGCGCACTTAGCTCATCGGCGAATGTCATGCGCAACGCCTTCACAGGCGGTTGTCGTGCGGCATCCTCCCTTCAGCATCGTCGCGTGATCCTCGCCGACTGACGCTCACCATCCAGCACATCCTGCTCCGGACGCCCTAAATGCATCTCAAAGACCTCAAGAACAAGAAACCCGCCGAACTGGTCGAGATGGCGGAGGCGCTTGGCATCGAGAGCGCGTCGACGCTGCGCAAGCAGGATCTGATGTTCGCGATCCTCAAGGTGCAGGCCGAGAATGGCGAGCAGATCATGGGGCTTGGCACGATCGAAGTGCTGCCCGACGGTTTCGGCTTCCTGCGCAGCCCCGAGGCGAACTTCCTCGCCGGTCCGGACGACATCTATGTGTCGCCCAACCAGGTGCGCAAATTCGGCCTGCGCACCGGCGATACGGTCGAGGCGGAGATCCGCGGGCCGAAGGACGGCGAGCGCTATTTCGCGCTGACCAAGCTCATCTCGGTCAATTTCGACGATCCCGATGCGGTGCGCCACCGCGTCAATTTCGACAATCTCACGCCGCTCTATCCCGAACAGAAGCTGACGCTCGATCCGCTCGATCCGACGCAGAAGGACAAGTCGGCACGGGTCATCGATATCGTGTCGCCGCAGGGCAAGGGCCAGCGCACGCTGATCGTCGCGCCACCGCGCGTCGGCAAGACGGTGATGCTCCAGAACATCGCCAAGGCGATCACCGACAATCACCCGGAAGTGTTCCTGATCGTGCTGCTCATCGACGAGCGGCCCGAGGAAGTCACCGACATGCAGCGTTCGGTGAAGGGTGAGGTCGTCTCCTCGACCTTCGACGAGCCCGCGACGCGCCACGTCCAGGTCGCCGAAATGGTGATCGAGAAGGCCAAGCGGCTGGTCGAGCACAAGAAGGACGTGGTGATCCTGCTCGACTCGATCACCCGTCTTGGCCGCGCCTACAACACCGTCGTGCCCTCGTCGGGCAAGGTGCTGACCGGCGGTGTCGACGCCAACGCACTCCAGCGGCCGAAGCGCTTCTTCGGCGCGGCGCGCAACATCGAAGAGGGCGGTTCGCTTTCGATCATCGCCACCGCGCTGATCGACACCGGCAGCCGCATGGACGAGGTGATCTTCGAAGAGTTCAAGGGCACCGGCAACTCCGAAATCGTGCTCGACCGTAAGGTGGCGGACAAGCGCATCTTCCCGGCGCTCGACGTCGGCAAGTCGGGCACGCGCAAGGAAGAGCTGCTGGTCGACCAGTCCAAGCTGTCGAAGATGTGGGTGCTGCGCCGCATCCTCATGCAGATGGGCACGATCGATTCGATGGAGTTCCTGCTCGACAAGATGAAGAATTCGAAGACCAACGAAGACTTCTTCGACAGCATGAATCAATAGCCGAGAGCGGCCTGCCGCATGCTGCGGCAGGACTCGCTCCGGCTCGGCCGGCGGGGCGAAAGCCCCGACCGACGATAGCGCGGGCTTTGCCCGCGCTTTTTTGTGCGCACCCGCTCAGATCAGCCTCCGCACCGCGCTCACACTTCAAGGCCACTCCTTGGTTGCCGCCCTCTCTTATGCGCCAACCACTTCGCATCGGTATGCCATGACACGGCATGAAGATCGGCAACGGATTGCGCCCGGGCCTGCCCGACCGTCCGGCGCTAGTTGGTCAAACGAACGTGCGCGCCATAGCTAATAGCTACGGGCAAGCCGAACCGCGCGGCCATCATCGCCACCCGCAGCCCGGCGTGTATGTGTCCTACGCTACCCGACACGCGCACCATACCGATGGGCGTTGCGATCAGGGCAAAGTCGCGCGCATACATGGCGACACGTCGGGCGTTCCGCCCCGTCGCTCAACCAAAGGAAGCGTGGATGAAGATCAATGTCGAGGTCGATTGCACGCCCGAAGAGGCACGTCGCACGATGGGCCTGCCCGATTTTACCCCGGTTCACGAAAAGTATATCGAGGTGCTGATGAACTCGATGGACGGTAACGTCTCGCACGAGGTTATCGAGAACATGATGCGGAGCTGGGCGCCGGTGGGTGACGCGGGCATGAGCTTCTGGCGCAAGATGTTCGAGTCCGGCGGGAAATAACGTGGACACGATCTTCGCGGTGTCGAGCGGCGCAGCGCCGGCGGCGATCTCGATCGTACGGATCAGCGGCCCGCAAGCGCAATCCGCCGCAGCCGCGTTATGCGGAACGCTCCCCGCACCACGCCGCGCCGGGCTACGTGCCTTGTACGACGCAGCGGGTGTGTTGCTCGATCGTGGTCTGGTGTTGGTCTTTCCCGGCCCGAACAGCGCGACCGGCGAGGATCTTGTCGAGCTGCATATTCACGGCGGTCGCGCCACCCAGCGGGCGGTGGAGGCGGCACTTGCTGCACTCGAAGGCCTGCGCCGCGCCGAACCGGGCGAGTTTACCCGCCGTGCTCTCGAAAACGGGCGGATCGATCTGACGGAGGCGGAGGGGCTCGGCGATCTGCTCGCGGCCGAAACCGAACAGCAAAGGCGCGCTGCGCTACGTTTGTCCGAAGGCGGCCTAAGGCAGCAGATCGAGCATTGGAACGATCGTCTGCTCGCCATCGCCGCCGCCATCGAGGCCGCGCTGGATTTCTCCGACGAGGACGACGTGCCGGTCGCGGTTGCCGATGAAAGCTGTGCCATGCTCGAGTCACTCGCCGATGAGATTGCGCGGATGGTCGGTGCGCCCTCGGTCGAGCGGTTGCGCGACGGCGTGCGCGTCGTGATCGCGGGTGCGCCAAACAGCGGCAAATCGACGTTGATCAATCGCTTGGCCGGTCGCGACGTGGCGATCGTTTCCGCCATCGCCGGAACCACGCGGGACCGCATAGAGGTGCCGGTAACGCGGTCCGGCATCGCCTATTTGTTGTCCGACACCGCCGGCTTGCGCAGCGACGTCGCCGACGAGATCGAAAAGATCGGCATAGATCGAGCGCAGGATGCGATCGCGGCGAGCGATATTCTGATCTGGCTGGACGATCGGCCGCCTCCGCAAAAAGCATTGTGGATACACGGCCGGAGCGATTTGCCGGGGCGTGAGACAAACCCTTATGGCCCAATCCTGGCGGTATCGGCGCAGACCGGACAAGGCGTGGAGGCGCTGTGGTCGCTGCTCGAGGAACGCGCGCAGACGCTCGGCGCGAGGACAGATGATATGGCGATCAACGCCCGGCAGCGGAGCCTGCTCGCGCGTGCAGAGACGATGCTCCGGCTTGCCTGCGGTGAGTCAGACTTGGTGTTGCGCGCGGAGGCGATCCGGAGTGCGCGCGGTTTCTTTGACGCTGTGACCGGACGTGCCGACGTCGAAGCGGTTCTGGACGCGCTGTTCGGACGCTTCTGTATTGGGAAGTAGCGTTCCACGTGGAACGCTTTGACTTACCGGGCGCGTCGGCATAGCGAGACGATATGAAGACATTCGACGTGATCGTCGTCGGTGGCGGGCATGCCGGCACCGAAGCCGCTGCCGCTGCGGCACGACGCGGCGCGCGTACGGCGCTGGTCAGTTTCGATCCAGACAAGATCGGTGCGATGTCGTGCAACCCGGCGATGGGAGGACTTGGCAAAGGTCACCTCGTACGGGAGGTTGACGCCTTCGATGGGTTGATCGCGCGGGCGACCGACGCGTCTGGCATTCACTATCGTATGCTCAATCGCAGCAAAGGGCTCGCCGTCCAAGGTCCACGCGTGCAGGCGGATCGCAAGCGATACGCGGCGGCGATCCAGGCGATGCTCGCCGATCAGCCGATGCTGAGCATCATACCGGGCGAGGTTGCGGCGCTGCGCATGGCCGGTTGCGCCATCAGCGGTGTAACATTGGCGGATGGTGCGACCTTGTCCGCGCCGGCCGTCGTGCTTGCGACCGGGACGTTCCTTGGCGGACGCATTTTCCGGGGTGAGGAGCGTGAGGTCGGCGGCCGCGTCGGCGAGGCTGCTGCCAGTGTTCTCGCGGCACAATTGTACGACGCCGACTTGCCGATGGCGCGTCTGAAGACCGGCACGCCGCCGCGTCTCGACGGTCGCACCATCGACTGGGCGAGGCTTGATGTTCAAGCGAGCGACTCCGACCCGTGGACGATGTCGCCGCTGACACGCGCACGCATTCTGCCGCAGGTGCATTGTGCGATCACCCGCACGACCGAAATCACGCACGACATCATCCGCGCCGGCCTCGACCGCTCACCTTTGTTTGGCGGTGCGATTGAGGGAGCAGGTCCGCGGTATTGCCCGTCGATCGAAGACAAAATCCATCGCTTTGGCGACCGCGACGGGCATCAGATCTTTCTCGAACCCGAGGGGCTGGACGACCCTGTCATCTACCCCAACGGCATCTCCACCTCATTACCGACCGATGTGCAAGCCGCGATGATCGCCTCGATCCCAGGGCTCGAGCGCGCCCGGATCCTGACGCCCGGCTATGCGGTGGAGTATGACTATGTCGACCCGCGCGCGCTCGATGCGACGTTGGGTTTGCGCGCGATCGCCGGACTGTTCTGCTGCGGTCAGATCAACGGCACGACTGGTTATGAGGAGGCCGCAGGGCAGGGGCTGGTTGCCGGTCTCAACGCGGCAGGCGTCGCGCTGGGGCTGGAACCGGTCGTACTCGATCGGGCAAGCAGCTATCTCGGCGTGATGATCGACGATCTTGTTTTGCAAGGCGTCTCCGAACCATATCGCATGCTTACCGCAAGAGCGGAGTACCGACTGCGTTTGCGCGCCGACAATGCCGAGGCAAGGCTCGGGTCGATCGCGGAGGCGGCAGGATGCCTTAGTGAGGAACGTCGCACGCGATTGCGGCGCCGTGAGACACTGCGATCGAAGATTTCGGAGCATCTGGAAAGATCATTGGCCCCGGCAGAGTTGATCGCCCGCGGCGCACCCGTGAGCGAGGGGCCGCACCGCCGCACCGCCGCCGAATGGCTCCGCATCGCAGGCGTGAGCGTGGCGCATGTGGCGCCCGATCTCGCGGAGATCGACGCGATGCTGGTTGCGGAAACGGTGGAAGATATTCGGTACGCGCCGTATCTCACCCGACAGGAAGACGAGATCGCGGCGTTGCGTCAGAATGACATGATAGCACTCCGACCCGATCTCGATTTCACGACCATAGCCGGTCTTTCGAACGAAATGGTCGAGCGGCTGACCAAGGCGCGTCCGGCAACGCTGGGGCAGGCGAGCCGGCTTCGTGGGATCACACCGGCGGCATTGGCTGCAATCCTGCTTCACACGCGTCGGCGTGCGGCATGACCGAGGACGAGGCGAGGGCATGGATCGCAGCGCATTTCGGCAGCGCTGGCGTGATGCGGATGGAGCAGCTTTGTGGGCTTGTCGTTGCGGAGTCCGAGCATCAGAACCTGGTGGCTCGCTCGACGATCGCGGAGATCTGGTCCCGTCACATAGTCGATTCGGCGCAGTTGATTCCTTTGGGAGATGACGCGCCAGGCGCTTGGCTGGATATTGGGAGTGGCGCAGGCTTTCCCGGCCTCGTCGTTGCTGCGCTGTCGGGACGTGCCGTGACATTAGCCGAACCGCGCAAGAGACGGGTATCGTTCCTTGAAGACGCGGCGTCGTCGTTGGGGTTAGCCGATCGCGTGTCGGTCTTCGCCGGCAAGGTTGAGGCGCTCGAGATGCCAGCGGCTGTGATTTCGGCGCGCGCGGTCGCACCGATGATCGATCTGTTCGGTGCTGCCACGCGCTGCGCCGCGCCCGAAACGCTTTGGCTGTTCCCAAAGGGGCAGTCGGCGCGCGACGAGGTGGCAATCGCGCAGCACGCGTGGCATGGTGCGTTTCACGTGGAACAGAGCCTCACCAATAAGGATTCCCTGATCGTGGTTGCACGAGGAGTGGCGCGTCGATGCAAGTCATAACGGTCGCCAATCAGAAGGGCGGCGTGGGAAAAACCACGACCGCGATCAACCTCGGTACGGCGCTTGCGGCGACGGGCTTGCGCGTGCTGCTGATCGATATCGACCCGCAAGGCAACGCCTCGACTGGCCTCGGTGTCGGCCGCAATGAGCGTGACTGCTCGATCTACGACGTGCTGCTGGGTGAGGTTGCGCTGGCGAGTGCGGCGATAGAGACCTGCGTTCCCGGGTTAGATCTCGTCCCGGCGACGGTCGATCTGTCCGGCGCGGAGATCGAGCTGGTCGAATATGAGGAGCGCACGCATCGGCTCAGCCGGGCGATCAGACGCTCCGACCAGCGTTGGGACGTGGTGCTGATCGACTGCCCGCCATCGCTGGGTTTGCTGACGCTCAACGCCATGGTCGCGTCGAACTCGCTGCTCGTGCCGCTGCAATGCGAGTTTTTCGCGTTGGAGGGGCTCAGCCAGTTGCTCAATACCGTCGAGCGCATTCGGGAGCGGTTCAACCCTGGCCTGTCGATCATCGGCGTCGCGCTGACCATGTACGACCGACGTAATCGACTGACCGAACAGGTTTCGGCTGACGTCCGTGCGGTTCTCGGTCGCGTCGTGTTCGATACGGTGATTCCACGCAACGTGCGTCTGTCGGAGGCGCCCAGCCACGGCTTGCCCGCGCTGATCTACGACTTCCGCTGTTCCGGTTCGGAAGCCTATATCGCGCTCGCCCGTGAACTGATCACCCGCTTGCCCGATCGTTCGACGCCGGATCGTTCGAAAGTCGCCGCATGAGTGACAGCATCACACCAGCAGCGCGACCGAAGGGACGGTCCGGGCTAGGGCGCGGCCTCGGTGCGCTCATGGGCGATATGGCGCGTGAACAACCGGTCGGCGCCAATGAGCCGGTTGCGCAGGGTGTGCGAATGTTACCGGTCGGCTCGATCACGCCGCATCCCGGTCAGCCGCGTCGTCACTTCAAGGAAGAGGCGCTCGACGAGCTTGCCGAATCGATCGCGGTGCGTGGCCTGATCCAGCCGATCGTGGTGCGTCCGCATGGCACGGGCTATCAGATCGTCGCGGGCGAGCGCCGCTGGCGCGCGGCGCAGCGGGCGAGGCTTCATGAGGTGCCGGTGATCGTCCGCGACTTCAGCGACACCGAAACGCTTGAGGTCGCGCTGATCGAGAATATCCAGCGCCAGGATCTCAACGCGATCGAGGAAGCCGAGGCGTATCAACGGCTGCTCAGCGATTTCGGGCACACGCAAGAGGCGCTCGGGAAGATCGTCCACAAATCACGCAGCCACATCGCCAATCTGCTGCGGCTGCTCGACCTGCCCAAGCCGGTGCAGGACCGCGTTGTCGAGGGCGCGATCAGCATGGGGCATGCGCGTGCTCTGATCGGCGCTCCGGACGTCGAGGCGCTTGCCGATCAGGTGGTCGCCAAGGGCCTTTCGGTACGCGACACCGAGAAACTGGCGCGAACCGTAAAGCCCGACAGCGCGCGTGTGCGGGGGCATGGCAGTGGTGAGCGCGATGCCGACCTCAGCGCGCTCGAGCATCAACTGGGCGACCTGCTCGGGCTGTCGGTGCGGATTGCTTATGGTGCCAAGGGCGGGGCACTCACGCTCGGCTTCTCGACGCTCGACCAACTCGACATGCTGTGTCAGCGCCTGAGCGGCGAGCGGATCTAAGCCGCGCCGGCGCGATCAGCGCTGGCGCGCCGCCATTCTCGCGACGACGGTGACGGCTGCGTCGGCAACGACGTTGCCGGGGTTCTGTGGCGCCATCACCGCACGTTCCGCCTGACGGATGCGGATGATCGCATCGCTGATCCGGGCGGCATCCCACAGTCGCAAGCTTCGCGACGTGCTCGCGCGTTCGCGGAAGAACACGCGCTCGATCAGCGTCTTGGGATCCGCGCCCGCATCGATTTCAGCCTGCATCTCGGCGAGCGCCATCAGCCGCCGGGTCAACTGACGCAGGACCGGGATCGGCGACATGCCAGCCTCGCTCATGCCGGCAAGTTCGTCGGCGAGCCGGTCCGGGCTTCCCTCCAGCGCCGCCTCGATCGCGCGCGACATCTCGCTGTCGCCGAGATCGGCGCCGACCGCATCGAGCGCGGCGTCATCAAGCTCACGCGGTCGCTCCGGCGCGGCATCGAGGTACAGCGCCAGCTTCTCGAGTTCGCGGGTCATCACCGCCCGGTCGCCGCCGCTGGCGGCGGCCAGACGCGCGGCGGTGCCACCCGTGGTCCGCAGGCCTTGTTCGCGCGCGATCGCCGTCGCGAGCCGATCGGCGTCCCCGCCTTCGGGTAGATAACAGGCGAGCGACATCGCGCGCGGGTGGGCGAGCGCGAGTTTGACCACTTTGGCCGTCGCTTTGAGCGTTGGCGCGATCACCACGACCGGGTTGCCGGCGCGCTCGGCTTCCAGCAGCAGCGTCAGTGCGTCGAGCGACTCTTCGCCGGCGCCGGATACGCGGATATGGCGCGCGCCGCCGAACAGCGACAGTGCGGCAGCTTCATCGGCGAGCAGGCCGGGATTGCTGCGGAGCTGCGCGGGCTCGATATCGATCCGCTCCGCCTCGGGCCCGAGTGCTCGACCAAGCCGCGCGGCAAGCTCGCGCGCACCCGACTCGTCGGGGCCGTGGAGGAGGTAGAGCCGCACGTCGGGGCTGGCCGCATCGATCGCGCTGCGGACCTGATTGACATTGGCCTTCACGGCTCGGAGGCGGGGGCATGCTCGGCATAGAGCGCCACCCGCGATACGATCTGCTCGGCGACGATATCGGACAGGTTCTGAAGCGCAGTGTTCTCGGCCGCGATCGTCGCATATTCGGAGCCGACCACGTCGATGCCCGCGTCCGACCCGGCGGTCGCGTCGAGCACGACGGTGCCCTTGGCCAGCTCCACCAACTGATAGCGCGCCCGCAACGTACGGCGTTCGCGGGAGACGCTGTCGTCGCTGCGCACGCCAAGCCCGATGATCTTGTCGTCGAGCTTTACCTCGAGCCGGTACAGCGGCGCCTGACCTTGTACGGCAAGCTTGTCGCGCAGCGCGTTGGTCATCAGCCAGCCGGTCTTCCCCTCGATCGGTGCGACCTCGACACGCGTCAGCATCGTCGCCACCGCGCCGCTGCTGCCGCCCGAATATAACGGATGGAGCCCGCAACCGGATAGTGCAACGCCGAGCAGCAGGACGGCCGCGCGCTTCATGCGACGATATTCACAAGGCGGTCGGGCACGACGATGACCTTCCTGGGCTCCGCACCGGCGAGGACACGCTGGACATTGGTGTTTGCGATTGCAATCGCCTCCATCGCCTCGCGCGGCATGCCCTTGGCGGCGGTGATCGTGTCGCGCAGCTTGCCGTTGACTTGGATCGCGATTGTCACCTCATCCTCGACCAGCAGCGCCGGATCGACCGCCGGCCACGCCGCATCGGCGATCAGCCCGTCACCGTTATGCATCGCCCAGGCTTCTTCGGCAAGGTGCGGGGCCATCGGCGCCACCAGCAGCATCAGCGTGTGGATCGCGGTTGTACGCGAGGCGGAAGGCTTGGCACGTTCGATCGCGTTGACGAGCTCGTACAACTTGGCGACTGCTTTGTTGAAGGCGAGCGCCTCGATATCGGCAGCGACACCGGCGATGGTCTGGTGGAGCTTGCGGTCGAGCGGGGTGGCGGCAGCGGCCGTGTCGGCCGCCTCGGCGAGACCGTCAAACAACCGCCAGACGCGCTGGACGAAGCGCCATGATCCTTCGATACCACTTTCGCTCCACTCGAGATCCCGTTCCGGGGGCGAATCCGACAGGACGAACCAGCGCACGGCATCCGCACCATATTGATCGACGATCTCGGTGGGGTCGACGGTGTTCTTCTTCGACTTCGACATCTTCTCGACACGACCAACGATGACGTCTTCGCCGGTATCGGTGACAAAGGCGCTGCCATCGGCGCGACGGGAGATCGCGGAGGGTTCGAAATAGATCGGCCGCTCATGCTCGTGGGGACGCTGATAGTAGCTCGCGTGCGTCACCATGCCTTGGGTGAACAGCCCGGCGAACGGCTCGGCGATATCGAGCATGCCGATGTGCTTGAGCGCTCGCGTCCAGAAGCGTGCGTAAAGCAGGTGGAGGATCGCGTGCTCGACCCCGCCGATATATTGCGCGACGGGCAGCCATTGTTCAGCTTGGACGCGATCGAACGGCTTGTCGCCCGGCTGGCTGGCGAAGCGGATGAAGTACCACGACGAATCGACGAACGTGTCGAGCGTATCGGTTTCGCGCCGCGCCGCGCCGCCACATGACGGGCAGGGGACATGCTTCCACGTCGGGTGCCGGTCGAGCGGGTTGCCGGGAATGTCGAAGCTGACGTCCTCTGGCAGCACCACCGGAAGCTGTTCTCGCGGCACCGGCACCGCGCCACACGCGTCGCAGTGGATGATCGGGATCGGCGTGCCCCAATAGCGCTGACGGCTGACGCCCCAATCGCGCAGACGAAACACGGTTGAGCCAGTACCCCAGCCCTCGGCCTCGGCGCGCTGGATGACGGTGCGCTTGGCATCCTCGATCTCCAGTCCGTCGAGAAAGCGCGAGTTCACCAGCGTGCCTTGGCCGGTATATGCCTCGTTGCCGACGAACACCGGATCGGTTTCCGTGCCCTCGGCCACGACGCGACGGACCGGCAAATCATATTTTCTCGCGAAATCGAGATCGCGCTGGTCGTGCGCAGGCACGCCAAAAACAGCGCCGGTGCCATATTCCATCAGCACGAAGTTGGCGATGTACACGGGCACCTGCCACTCGGGATCGAATGGATGCGTCGCGGTGAGACCGGTGAAAAGACCGAGCTTCTCCTGCGTCTCCAACTCGGCCGCAGTGGTGCCGCCTTGCTTACAGCGTTCGATGAAAGCGGCGACCTCGGGATCGTTCGCCGCCAGCGTCTGCGCGATCGGGTGATCGGCGGCAACGGCGACGAAGCTCGCGCCGAAGATCGTGTCGGGGCGGGTGGTGAACACCTCGACCGTGCCGCCGTCGCTGAGGTTCCACGTGAAACGCAGCCCCTGGCTTTTGCCGATCCAGTTCTCCTGCATCAGCTTGACCTTGTCGGGCCAATGTTCGAGTTCGCCCAGACCCTCGATCAGTTCGTCGGCGAAGTCGGTGATCTTGAGGAACCACTGGCTGAGCTTGCGACGCTCGACCAGCGCACCCGAGCGCCAGCCACGCCCGTCGATCACCTGTTCGTTGGCGAGGACGGTCATGTCGACCGGATCCCAGTTGACCGACGATTCCTTGCGATAGACGAGGCCATGCGTGAACAGATCAAGGAACAGCGCCTGTTCCTGCCCGTAATATTCGGGATCACAGGTGGCGAACTCTCGCGTCCAGTCGAGCGCGAAGCCGAGCCGCTTCAATTGCGCCTTCATCGTGGCGATATTGTCGCGCGTCCAGCCGCCGGGGTGGACATGCTTCTCCATCGCGGCGTTCTCGGCGGGCATACCGAATGCGTCCCAACCCATCGGATGGAGCACCTCGTGGCCGGTCATCCGGCGGAAGCGCGCCAGTACGTCGCCCATCGTGTAATTGCGGACGTGCCCCATATGGATCTTCCCCGAAGGATAGGGAAACATCTCAAGCACATAGGTACGCGGCTTCGCCGTGTCGTCGCGCGCGGCGAAGGTGCGGCGCTCGTCCCACACCGCCTGCCACGCCGCATCCGACTTCAGGCTGTTGAAGCGAGACATGGGTCGTTGTTACTCCGGGTGGCGGGGCAGGAGCCCCGCGATCAGTTGGTCACGGCCGCGCGACGCAGGTCGCGCGCGCGGGTGAGGATGATGTCCTCAAGCTTCTGCACGGTCGCCGCCTGCACCGGCGCATCGACCCACTGGCCGGCCTGATTGACTTCGCGCAAAGCGGCGACACGCAGACCATCGGCGCGCAGATCCTGATCGAGGATCGTTACCGTCACCTTCATCCGCTCCGTCGGTGCGGCCGGGTTGACGTACCAGTCGGTGACGATCACGCCGCCGTTGGAATCGGTCTGGAGCAGCGGCATGAAGCTCAGCGTATCGAGGCTCGCGCGCCACAGGTAGCTGTTCACGCCGATCGTGTTCACCCGGGAGGGCGCAAGCGCGGCGGACTTGGGATGGCCACCCTTGTGGGCGCATGCGGCGGTCGACAATAACAGCGAGACCACGATCGCGGTGCGCAACGGGCGGGACATGGGCGGTTTCCTGAGCGAGGTCATGAGAAGCTGTCTCTATAGAATGTACCGGGCCAGCCGCAAGCCGCGAGCGCGGCTCCCCCTGTGGCCCGGACACCACATGTCTGATAAATTGAGTCAGGATAGTGGCAGACGGGAATGGAATCGTGATAGGCGCGTTCTAACATATAAGAACAGCTGTGGCGCGGGGCCGTGGCTGGACAGGGACGACGGGGATTTTCCGGTGATTTCGATTCGCGTGTTGGCAGGGATCGGTATGGGGGCGCTCGTCGCCGCCGGCCTCGCTGTCGCGCCTGCGATCGGCGCATCGGACGATGCCAAGGCGCGGCTCGCACAGACGGTCGCACCGGTGTACCACGGCATGGGTTCCTTCACGCCGGCTGCCGCCGATCCTCGGCTGGCGGCGATCTTCGCGCGTGGTGGGCTCGACACATCGGGCTTTCGCTTCACCCCAGCCGATTCGCGTCGCGAGGGCAGCCGTGCGGTAACCGTGGCGGTGCAGGCGCGGTCCGCACGCGGCGTCGTCAACGCCGACCGGGTCGTAGGCGCAGCGCCGGCCTCGGCGGTGCAGCTTGCGCCGATCGCCTATAATCTCGGCGTTGCGGTCGGCTGGCGGCGGTTTGCGGTTTCGGGTGACATGGCCAAGATCGATCTCGCCGGACTGCCGGGTAGCCGCGAATCGGCCGATGTCGGGGTGAGCTATTCTGGCCGCCGTTTCAGCGGACAGGTCAAAGCTGCTACCGACCGTCCGCTTCCCGGTGGGCCGAAGCTGATCGAGGAAGCGCCAGCCTATTCGGTCGATGTCGGCGGCTCGTACCGCCTGACGCATAACTTCGATGTGACCGCGGGCGTGCGCTACAAGACCGAGCGCAGCGATCGTCTCAACGATCTGAGCACCGTCGATCGTCATGACAGCCAGGCCGTCTATATCGGAACCGCGTTCCGCTTCTGAGCGGATGGAACGGCAGGGCGAGTCGCAAACATCGTACGCCGTTCCATTGGAGACGGACGCGACCTCTTCACATCCGTGCCTACACTTCCAGCGGCTAAATCGTCGGCCGGAGTGCTGGGCAGGTAAGACGGTCGCTCACAACCAGGCGTCGATCGCCGCCCACCCATGGAAGCCGAGGCCTCGCAACCGGTCGAAGCGCCGTGCATCCATCCCGCCCAGTGCGATCACCGGCACACCCAGTCTCCGCCCGATCGCCGCCGCGCGCAAGGGGCCAAGCGCGCGCGCGTCGGGGTGCGAGCGTGTCGCGAACACGGGCGAGACGAAGATCGCTGCCGCGCCTGCCCGCTTCGCCGCCACCGCCGCGCGGCGATCGTGTGCGGCACGGGTCATGATGCCGCGGACCGGCCGTACGTTATGCGTCCCCGGTTCGCACGCCGACAACGGCACCGTACCGGCACGCAGCAGTAAGAGGCCGCGCCGCCGGGCAACTTTCGCCAAGCGGGCGAAGAGGGCGCGTCGCCCACGCAGCGGCGTCGCATAATGGCGGAACACGATGCCCGCACCGCGCGGCAACCGCGCCACCGCCGGCCACAGCGCATCGCCCATACGCTCGTCGGTCATCAGCCAGAGCGTGGGAACGGGGTGGCGGGGGCGCATGTCGCATCCTATAGCGCCCGCGATGCCTTCCGACGATCCCGCCGCCGCGCTTGCCGCCATCCACGCCGCGATTGACCACAGCGCGCGCCTCGCTCGTCGCCAACCGGCCGACGTGACGCTGATCGCGATTTCCAAGACGCACCCGGCCGAGGCGATCGCACCGTTGCTCGAGGCCGGGCAGCGCGTGTTCGGTGAAAATCGCGTGCAGGAGGCGGAGGCGAAATGGCCGCTCTTGCGCGAACGCTTCCCCGACGTGACGCTCCACCTCGTCGGCCAGCTCCAGTCGAACAAGGCCGAGGAGGCGGTGGCGCTGTTCGATGCGATCCATTCGGTCGATCGGCTTTCGCTTGTCACCGCGCTCGGCAAGGCGATGGACAAGCAGGGGCGGCAGCCCGACTGTTTCCTTCAGGTCAACATCGGCGACGAGCCGCAGAAGGGCGGCTGCGCGGTCGCCGATCTGCCTGCGCTGCTCGCCGCCGCGCGCGATGCGGCGCTGCCGGTGGCGGGGCTGATGGCGGTGCCGCCCGCCGATGTCGAAGCCGCACCCTATTTCGCGCTGCTCGCGAAGCTCGCGCGCGATCACGGGCTCGCCGGGCTGAGCATGGGCATGTCGGCGGATTTCGAGACCGCCGTTACACTCGGCGCGACCCACGTCCGGGTCGGCAGTGCCTTGTTCGGGGCACGCGCATGAAGTTTGCCGGGATCATCTTCGATTTCGACGGCGTGTTGATCGACAGCGAGGCACTCGGGAACGCGCACCTCGCGCGGTATCTGACCGGCATCGGCCATCCGATCTCCAAGGGCGAGGCGATGGCGCGCTTCATGGGGCTGTCGGGCAGCAGTTTCATCGACGCGATCGAGACGCATATCGGCGCGACGCTTGGGGAGGATTTCTACGCCGCGCGCCGTATCGAGGACGCGCGCGTGATGGCGACCGGTATCGACGCGATCACCGGCGCGGCCGCCTTCATTCGGTCGCTCCCCGCCGACCTTCCCAAGGCGATCGCCTCGTCGAGTTCGACCGCGTGGATTTCGCGGCACCTCGACCATATCGGCCTGCGCGACGCGTTTGGTGACCATCTCTATTCGGGCAAGGAGCATGTCGTGCACGGCAAGCCCGCCCCGGACCTCTATCTCTACGCGGCCAGGGCAATCGGGGTCGATATCGCGCGCGCCGCGATCCTTGAGGATTCGATCGTCGGCGCGACCGGCGCGGTGGCGTCGGGCGGCTATGTGATCGGCTTCTGCGGCGGCAGCCATTGTGCGCCCGACCATGCCGACCGGCTGCGTGCGCTCGGCGTCGCGGCGATCGCCGCCGACTTCACCGAGGTCGCCGCGCTGCTCGGCTGACCCGCTGAGGAGAAGGCGCGCGACTCGCCCATTTCGCTTTCGTTTCAAGGCGCGGATGCCTATATCCTCGCTATGACGACACCCACGCCCGCAGCCTCCAATCCCAACGAATATGGCGCCGATTCGATCAAGGTCCTCAAGGGCCTCGACGCGGTCCGCAAGCGCCCCGGCATGTACATCGGCGATACCGACGATGGTTCGGGCCTGCACCACATGGTGTTTGAGGTGTCGGACAATGCCATCGATGAGGCGCTCGCCGGGCATTGCGACCGGATCGACATCACGCTCAACGCGGACGGCTCGGTCTCGGTCGAGGATAACGGGCGCGGCATCCCGACCGGCATCCATTCCGAGGAAGGCGTGTCGGCGGCGGAGGTCATCATGACCCAGCTTCACGCCGGCGGTAAGTTCGAGAACACCTCGGACGATAACGCCTACAAGGTGTCGGGCGGTTTGCACGGCGTTGGCGTTTCGGTGGTCAACGCGCTGTCCGAGTGGCTCGATCTGACGATCTGGCGCGACGGGCAGGAGCATTACATGCGCTTCGCATTCGGCGATGCGGTCGCGCCCTTGAAGGTCGTCGGTGACGCCAATGGCAAGAAGGGCACCAAGGTGACGTTCTTCCCGTCGCCGGCCACCTTCAAGATCACCGAGTTCGATTTCGATAAGCTCGAACACCGTTACCGCGAGCTGGCGTTCCTCAATTCGGGCGTGCGGCTGTTCCTCACCGATGGGCGGCACGAGGACATCAAGACGGTGGAGCTGTTCTACGAGGGCGGGATCGCCGCGTTCGTGAAGTATCTCGACCGCAACAAGCAGCCGCTGATGCCCGAGCCGGTCGCAATCGCGGGCACGCGCGACGACGTGACGATCGACGTCGCGCTGGAGTGGAACGACTCCTATTACGAGAACGTCCTCTGCTTCACCAACAACATCCCGCAGCGCGACGGCGGCACGCATCTCGCCGCGTTCCGCGCGGCGCTGACGCGCACGCTCAACAGCTATGCGGACAAGAGCGGGCTGCTCAAGAAGGAGAAGGTGACGCTCACCGGCGACGACATGCGCGAGGGGCTCACCGCGATCGTCTCGGTCAAGCTGCCCGACCCGAAGTTCAGCAGCCAGACCAAGGACAAGCTCGTCTCGTCCGAGGTGCGCCAGCCGCTTGAATCGTTGATGGCCGACAAGCTCGCCGAGTGGCTGGAGGAGAACCCAGCGCACGGCAAGGCGATCGTCGCCAAGATCATCGACGCCGCCGCCGCGCGCGAGGCCGCCAAGAAGGCGCGCGAACTGACCCGGCGCAAGGGCGTGATGGACATCGCCTCGCTGCCCGGCAAGCTCGCCGATTGTCAGGAGCGTGATCCGGCCAAGTCCGAACTGTTCCTGGTCGAAGGTGATTCGGCGGGCGGGTCGGCCAAGCAGGGGCGCGACCGGCATTTCCAGGCGATCCTGCCGCTCAGGGGCAAGATCCTCAACGTCGAGCGCGCGCGTTTCGACCGGATGCTGTCGAGCCGTGAGATTGGCACGCTCATCCAGGCGATGGGCACCGGCATCGGCCGTGACGATTTCAACATCGCCAAGCTGCGCTACCACAAGATCGTCATCATGACGGACGCCGACGTGGACGGCGCGCATATCCGCACGCTGTTGCTGACCTTCTTCTACCGGCAGATGCCCGAGATCATCACCAACGGACACCTCTACATCGCGCAGCCGCCGCTCTACAAAGCGACGCGCGGGCGTTCGGAAGTGTACCTCAAGGACGATCCCGCGCTCGACGAATATCTGGTCGAGAACGGGGTCGCCTCGACCGTGCTGGAAGGTGTCGCGGGTGGCACGCGTTCGGGCGCGGACCTGCGCCAGCTGGTCGATCATGCGCGGCGGATGCGCACGCTGATGCGCTACGTGCCGCGCCGCTACGATCCGACCATCATCGAGGCGCTCGCGCTCGGCGGCGCGCTCGATCCAGCGCTCGATGCAGGCGCGCGCCAGCCGCTGGTCGCGACCGTGGTGACCGGGCTCGACGCGGCCGATCCCGAGGCGCGCTGGTCGGCGGACGTGAGCGAGGAGGGCGGCATCCACTTCAAGCGGTTGTGGCGCAGCGTGACCGATCACCACATCCTCGAAGCCGCGTTCCTCGTCTCGGCGGAGGCGCGCAAGCTCCACGCGCTCGCCGCCGAACAGGCCGACGACTACGCGCAGACCGCGCGACTTGTGCCGACCCGCGCAGCCGCCGCAGCCGCTTCGGCGGCGGAAGCCGAGGCGGACGCAGCACCCGAGGAAGCCAACGGCGAGACTGCCGCGCCGATCGCGATCGGCAAGGGCGAATCGATGGTCGCGCGGCCGTCGCAATTGCTTGAGGCGATCCTCGCCGCTGGCCGTAAGGGCCTGGCGATCCAGCGCTACAAGGGCCTGGGCGAGATGAACCCCGAGCAGCTTTGGGAAACCACGCTCGATCCGCAGAACCGTTCGATGCTGCGCGTCGAAATCGAGCAGGCCGACGTGGCGGACGAGATCTTCACCCGCCTGATGGGCGACGTGGTCGAACCCCGCCGCGAGTTCATCCAGGAGAATGCGCTCAACGTCGCCAACCTCGACGTGTGAGGCGCATGCGGATCGGCGGGCGGTCCAGGTCCGCTGGTCATTGCAGTGTCGTACCGAAGCGGTAACATCGCGGGCGAATCACAAGAGGATCAGCCGATGCGTTACCTTGCCCTCGCTGTCGTCGCCGCGCTCGCCGTACCGGGCGCGATCCTCGCCGCACCCACCGTGTCGCCGGTCATCGCCCCCGTCATCACGAGGGCGCTCGCCGATCCCGCGCGCGCCGACCAGCAGGGCGATGACGCGCGCCGCAAGCCCGCCGAGGTGATCGCGTTCGCGGGCATCAAGCCCGGCCAGCAAGTGGTCGATGTGCTGCCCGGCGGCGGATATTGGACGCGGATCTTCACCGGCGTGGTCGGTCCGACCGGGCATGTCTATGCGCTGTGGCCCAATGCCGCCGCCGGCTACGGCGCCAAGGCGATGCCGGCGCTTCAGGCGCGGGGACTCGCCAACGTGACCGTCGCGGTCGATCCGGCGATCATCACCGTCGCCAAGCCGGTCGACGTGGTGTGGACGGTCGAGAACTACCACGATCTCGCCAACAAGGGCGGCGGCGAGCCGGCGCTGGCCGCGTTCAATGCGGCAGTGTTCAAGGCGCTCAAGCCGGGCGGCACCTACATCGTGGTCGATCATGCCGCGCCGGCCGGATCGGGGCTTGCCGATACCGAGACGCTGCACCGGATCGATCCGGCGGCGGTCAAGCGGCAGATCGTCAACGCCGGCTTCAAGTTCGTCGGCGAATCGAACGCGCTCGCCAACCCGGCCGACGATCACACGCTGAAGGTGTTCGATCCCGCGATTCGCGGCCACACCGACCAGTTCGTGTACAAGTTCCGCCGCCCCTGATCCGCGCTCACAGCAGGTAGCGCATGCGGACCTGCTGCCGGTCCGCCGCGCCCGCCAGCGTGAAGCGCGCGGCGGCGAAGCGCGGCGGACCGAAGCGGATCGGCGGGTTGCGTGAGAAGCCGAAGCCTTCGCGCGGGATTCCGGCGATCGTATCGAGCTTGCCGTTGCCGTTTTCGTCGTGAATCACCGCGATCGCATAATCGCCGTGCGGAAGACCGGCGAAGCGGATCGCGCCCGCGCCCGCCGGGGCCGTCCGCGTGGTCGATTCGGCCGTGTCGATGCATTTGGGGAAATTGTCGGCGACTGCCGTCAGGCACACCCGCACCACGCCCCTGGCGGAGCGCAGCCCGGCCACGTCGAGCGACAGCTCAGCGACCGGTGTCGCCGCCGGCAGCATCACCAGCGCGAGCGCCGCCAGTGCGGGCAGCCGCGCGCGCATGATCGCGCGCGAAGTCGCCAAGGCCGAGATCGGTGCCGCACAGCCGGTCCCATAGCCGGAAATAGAGCCCATAATTTCCCCCATAATGCTGATGATGGCGCTGGTGATGGCTCGCCGTGATGATCCAGCCGCCGATCGGGCCGCGCCACAGCAGTGGCGGGAACATCTCCCATCCCATGTGATTGGTCACGCCCATCACCGTCATCACCGTCAGGACGATCGCCAGCCCGATCGGATGGATCGGGATCAGGAACACGAGCAGCGGCACCGCCAGTGCGCCGGTAAGCGATTCGGAAACCGAGAAGGCCATCGCCGCCCAGGCGGTCGGCGGGCGGCTGGCGTGGTGGACCGCGTGCATGCGCCGGAACAGCCGGGGATCGTGCATCCAGCGGTGCGTCCAGTAGAACCAGCTATCGTGTGCGAACAGGTACAGCAGCACCGAGACCGGCAGATACCAGAGCGGCCAGGCATGGAGATCGGCATAGATCCGCGTCCAGCCACGGTTCTGCCAGCCCCAGGCGACCACGCCCGCGGGCACGCCATACAGCGCGGCGGCGGCGAGGCTCCAGCCGATCTCGCGCCGGATCTGCCCGTCCAAGCCCGCATAAAGCCCCGGATGCCGCGCCCGTGTCGCCGCCGCGAAAGCGCCGCTGACGAGCAGGTAGCGCACCGCGACGATCACCGACATGGCGAGCGCGGACAAGAGGATGGCGAGCGTTGTTGTCACGTCTGCACCCGTACACGGTTGCGCCATGATTTGCACCGCCCGCTGAATCGGGTAGGGGCTGCCGATGCCCGAAGTCCATTACTGCGACCTCGCGATCGTCGGCGGCGGTCTCGCGGGGGGTCTGATCGCGCTCGCGTTGCGCAAGGTTCGTCCCGATCTCGATCTGCGCGTGGTCGAGGAAGCGAATCACCTTGGCGGCAACCACGTCTGGTCGTTCTTCGCCGCCGATATCGCGGCGGGGGATCGCGGGTTGGTCGCGCCGCTCGTCTGCCACGGCTGGGCGGGATATGACGTCGCCTTTCCCGCGCACCGTCGCAGCATCGCGCAGCCCTATTACTCGATCGAATCGGAACGGCTCGACCAGGTCGTGCGCGCCGCGCTCGCACCCGACATGGTGATGAGCGGGCGCAGCGTCGTCGCGGTGACGCAGGCCGGCGTGACGTTCGCGGACGGCACGGGCATCGCCGCCAAGGGCGTGATCGATGCGCGGGGGCCGGCCGATCTCGGGCTGCTCGAGCTTGGCTGGCAGAAGTTCCTCGGCCGCGAATATGATCTCGCCGCGCCGCACGACGTCACGCGCCCGATCGTGATGGATGGTTCGGTCGCGCAGGAAGACGGCTATCGCTTCATATATTGCCTGCCGTTCACCGCGACGCGAATGTTTATCGAGGACACCTATTACAGCGACACGCCCGATCTCGACCATGAGGCGCTGGCGACCCGGATCGCCGCCTACGCCGCCGGGCAGGGCTGGGCGCCCGAGCGGCTGCTGCGCGCGGAGGCGGGGGTGCTGCCGGTGGCGATGGGGGGCGATTTCGAGGGCTATTGGGCGAGCGGCGGCGCGGGCGTGGCCAAGGCGGGAATGCGCGCCGGGCTGTTCCACCCGATGACCGGATATTCGCTGCCCGATGCGGTGCAGCTGGCCGGGCTGATCGCGCGCGCGAGCGACCTGTCGGGCGCGGCGCTGCACGATCTGAGCTATCGCCATGCACGACGGCTGTGGCGTGAGCGCGGCTTCTATCGTATCCTCGCAAAGATGCTGTTTCGCGCTGCCGAGCCCAAGGAACGATACCGCATCCTCGAACGCTTCTACCGTCTCGATCCGGACCTGATCGGGCGCTTTTACGCAGGAACTACGACGATGACGGACAAGATGCGCATCCTGTCCGGCCGGCCGCCGGTGCCGATCGGCCGCGCCGTTCTGGCGCTGGCGGGCGCGCGCTGATGCCGCCGCCGACCCGTACCGCGATCGTGATCGGCGCCGGCTTCGGCGGCCTCGCGCTCGGCATCCGCCTGCAATCGGCGGGGATCGACACGACCATCGTCGAAGCGCGCGACAAGCCGGGCGGCCGTGCCTATGTTTGGGAGAAGGACGGCTTCACCTTCGATGCCGGTCCGACCGTCATCACCGATCCCGCCTGCCTGAAGGAGCTTTGGGCGCTCAGCGGGCGCGACATGGCCGAGGACGTGTCGCTGGTGCCGGTGATGCCGTTCTACCGGCTCAACTGGGCCGATGGCGTGAGCTTCGACTATTCGAACGACGACCCCGCGCTGACCGCCGAGATCGCGCGGCTGAACCCGGACGACGTCGCCGGGTATCGCAAGTTCCTCGAATATGCGGCGGGCGTGTACGAGCAGGGCTATGTGAAGCTCGGCGCGACCGCGTTCCTGGACTTCTCGGCGATGATCAAGGCCGCGCCCGCGCTGGCGCGCTATCAGGCGTGGCGGTCGGTCTATTCGGTGGTGTCGTCGTTCGTGAAGGACGAGCATCTCCGTCAGGCGTTGTCGTTTCACACTTTGCTGGTCGGTGGCAATCCGATGACGACGAGCGCGATCTATGCGCTGATCCACAAGCTGGAGCGCGACGGCGGCGTGTGGTTCGCGCGTGGCGGTACCAACCGGCTGGTCGCGGGCATGGTCCGGCATTTCGAGCGGCTTGGCGGCGTGCTGCGGCTGAACGACGCGGCGGCGAGCATCGAGACGGTCGGCGACCGCGCGACCGGCGTCACCACGGCGAGCGGCTGGCACGGCGATGCCGACATGATCGCCTGCAACGGCGACGTGATGCACATCTATCGCGATCTGCTGAAGACCTCGCGCAGCGCGCAGCGCACCAGGAAGCGGCTCGAGGGCAAGCGCTGGTCGCCATCGCTGTTCGTCGTGCATTTCGGCATCAAGGGCACGTGGCCGGGCATTCCGCACCACATGATCCTGTTCGGGCCGCGCTACAAAGGGCTACTCGCCGACATCTACGATCACGGCGTGCTGCCGGAGGATTTCTCGCTCTACCTGCACCACCCGACCGTCACCGATCCGAGTCTTGCGCCGGCGGGTCATTCGACCTTCTACGCGCTCGCGCCGGTGCCGCACATGGGCAAGTTCCCGGTCGAGTGGGCGGAGATCGCGCCAGTGCTGGAGAAGCGCATTCTCGACGAGGTCGGGCGGCGGCTGATCCCCGACATCCACGAGCGGATCGTCACCAAGTTCAGCTACACGCCGCAGGATTTCGCGGGCGATCTCAATGCGCACCTCGGCAGCGCCTTTTCGCTCGAACCGATCCTGACGCAGAGCGCTTTTTTCCGCGTCCACAACCGCGACGACCAGATCCCGAACCTGTATTTCGTCGGCGCGGGTACGCATCCGGGCGCGGGTATTCCAGGTGTGGTGGGAAGCGCAAAGGCGACGGCGGCGTTGATGCTGGAGAATCTGAAGTGATGACGATGTCCGTCGCCCCGGCGCAGGCCGGGGCCGGCCTGTTGGAGTTTGGTACGATGACGGCGTTCCCTTACCCAGCGGCCCCGGCCTGCGCCGGGGCGACGTTTCTGTGAAGCGGCTTGCGGTCTATTGCGGATCGGCCTCACCGGCCGATCCGGTCTATATCGATTCGGCGCGCGCGGTGGGCCGCACGCTGGCCGAGCGCGGCATCGGCGTGGTCTATGGCGGCGGGCGGCTCGGGCTGATGGGCGCGGTCGCGGATGGCGCGCTCGAAGTGGGCGGCGAGGTGATCGGCATCATCCCGACCGCGCTGGTCAGTGCCGAGGTCGCGCATAAGGGGTGCACCGAGCTTCGCGTGGTCGAGACCATGCACCAGCGCAAACAGGCGTTCACCGATCTATCGGACGGGTTCATCAACCTGCCCGGCGGCACCGGCACGATGGACGAACTGTGGGAGGCGCTGAGCTGGGCGCAGATCGGCTACCACGCCAAGCCGGTCGGGCTGCTCAACGTCGCAGGCTATTACGATCATCTCATCGCCTTCATCGCGACGATGGGAGAGGTCGGCTTCCTGCGCCCGCAGCACCGGAACATCCTGATCGTCGGCGACACGCTCGACGGATTGCTCGCCAGCATGGCGGCGCACGAGCCGATCGAGACGATCACCAAGATGCGCGCGTCGGATCTGTGACCGCGCGGCACGCGTGACGTCCACTCCGTCTCCCACCCGGGCTGCGACGGTTGCCGCCGCGCAGCGCTCGATCGCGCTCGGGTCGAAAAGTTTCGCCGCCGCCAGCCGCCTGTTCGACCGACCGACCCGGGAAAAGGCGTGGCTGCTCTACGCGTGGTGCCGCGCGTGCGACGATATCGCCGACGGGCAGGATCATGGCGGTGACCTCACCCGCGTCGCCGATCCACAGGCGCGGCTTGCCGAGATTACCGCAAAGACGGAAGCTGCTCTGGCGGGCGAAGTGGTCGGCGATCCGCCGTTCGACGCACTCCGCATCGTCGTCGCCGAGACGGGCATGCCGCACCGCCTGCCGCGCGACCTGATCGCGGGCTTCGCACTCGATGCGGAGGAGTGGCGGCCGCGCAGCGAGGCGGACCTGTATCGCTATTGCTACCATGTCGCCGGCGCGGTCGGCTGCATGATGGCGATCGTTATGGGGGTCGCGCCGGACGACGACGCCACGCTCGACCGGGCGTGCGATCTCGGGCTCGCCTTCCAGCTCGCCAATATCGCGCGCGATATCGAGGAGGACGATCGTGGCGGACGGTGTTATCTGCCGATCGAGTGGCTGGTCGAGATGGACTTTCCGCCCGGCCAGCACATGAAGCCGCCGTTCCGCAAGCGGCTCGCGGTGCTGTCGCGCCGCCTCGCCGATCGTGCGGCGGCGTATGAGGACAGCGCGCGCTTCGGCACGCCCGCGCTGCCGTTCCGCTCGGCCTGGGCGGTGTTGGCGGCGGCGGCGATCTACGGCGCGATCGGCCGGGAGGTGGCTGCGCGCGGCGAACAAGCGTGGGACCACCGCGTCACCACCAGCAGCGCCGACAAGCTGCGCTTCATCGTACGCGCCCTCGGGGAGGCACGACGGCGGCGCGCGCTATATCCGCCGATGCCGCGCGATGCGATGCTGTGGACGCGGCCGCGCTAGCTCAGAGCTTGCCGAACTGCGCTTCGTAGCCGGCGCGATCGCCGGCGGTGAGCAGCCGGGCCTGTTCGATCCACCGGTCGCGCTTCATCCGGCCCTGAAACGCGCCGAGCCGAGCGTCGAGCGCCTCGGCCTCGGCGGTGCTGAGATCGGCGATCTGGTCGATGCGGGTGTAGCCGAGTTCGGCAAGCGTCGCGGCGAGCTTGGGGCCGAGGCCTTTGAGTTGCGTCAGTTCCGAACCGCCTGTTGCCGCCGGTGCGGGGACCGGCGCGGGCTCCGCCGCGACAGTGGGGGAGGGCAGCGGCGTCGCGACGGGCACAGCCGGCGGCGCGGGTTGCGGCTCGGGCGCGGTATGCGCGGCGGGCGTGGTCGCAGGCACGTCGTCGCCCATCGGCGATGCCACGGAGGGTGGGGCGGTCGCGCCGGCCTCTTCGGCGATCCCGCGATTCTCCGCGACCTGGTCGTCCGCCTGACGGCGACGACGACGCAACACGGTACCCCACCAGATGACGAGGATCGCGGCGACCGCCAGTGCGATCATCAACACGATGTGGACGACCGTGATCGGCCCCATCATGTCAATTGCGGCGGTGCTGTGCTGGGCGCTCGTCGTGGTGTCCATATATAACTCTCGTTGGGCGTGGGCAGCGGAGGCGATAACGCGGCGCGGCGCGATTAGTCGCGCGCCAGGGCCTCGGCGATCAGGCGGCGTGAATTCGTGATGCCGTATAAGGCGATGAAGCTACCCATGCGCGGGCCTTGCGAGGAGCCGAGCAGCGTTTCGTACAGCGCCTTGAACCAGTCGCGCAGCGTCTCGAAGCCGCCCACGCCTTCGAACTGCGTCTTGCCGATCTCATAAACGATGTTCTGGATCGTCTCGGCATCGGCATCCGCCGGCAGACCGCTGAGGTCGCGGTCGAGACGTTCGAGTGCGGCACGTTCCACCGCGTCGGGTGCGCGCTTGACCAGAGTCGGCGCGACGAAATCGCGGCCATACGCGATCGCATAGCCGATCAGCTTGTCCAGTTCGGGATACGCTTCGGGTGTCGCGTCAGGCACGTAGTTGGCGAGATAGCCCCAAACCTGTTCCTTGGTCGCTTCCCCCATCACGCTGACGAGGTTGAGCAGCAGGCCGAACGTCACCGGCAGTTCACCCTCGGGCAGCTTGCCGTCATGGATGTGATGGACCGGATTGCCGAGCCGCTCCTTCGCCGTCTGCCCCGCATAATTGCCGCGGAACTGCCAATATTCGTCCACCGCGCGCGGGATGACGCCCATGTGCAGCGACTTGGCCTTCTTGGGCTCGCGATAGGCGAAGAAGGCGAGGCTCTCCGGGCTGCCGTAGGTCAGCCACTGTTCGATCGACAGGCCGTTGCCCTTCGATTTGGAGATCTTCTCGCCCTTCTCGTCGAGGAACATCTCGTAATTGAACCCCTCGGGCGGGCGGCCGCCGAGCACACGGCAGATCTTGGAGGATTGCGTGACCGAATCGATCAGATCCTTGCCCGCCATCTCGTAATCGACGCCCAAAGCGACCCAGCGCATCGCCCAGTCGACCTTCCATTGCAGCTTGGCATGGCCGCCGAGGATCGTCTGGGTGATCCGCTCGCCGTCATCGTCGGTGAAGGCGATCAACCCTGCGTCGGCGTCGACCACCTCGACCGGCACTTGCAGGACGATGCCCGACTTGGGGCTGACCGGGAGCACCGGCGAATAGGTCGCGCGGCGGTCTGCACCGAGCGTCGGCAGCATCACGTCGAGGATCGCCTGATAGTGGCGCAGCACGCTTTTCAGCGCATCGTCGAAGCGACCGTCGGCGTAATAGTCGGTCGAAGAGGCGAACTCGTATTCGAAGCCGTAATCGTCGAGAAAGGCGCGCAGCCGGGCATTGTTGTGCGCGGCGAAACTGTCGTGCGTGCCGAACGGATCGGGGATGCGCGACAACGGCTTGCCGAGATGCTCGGCGAGCATCGTCTTGTTGGGCACGTTGTCGGGCACTTTGCGCAAGCCGTCCATGTCGTCGCTGAACGCGATCAGCCGGGTCGGCTGGTCGGACAGCGTGTGGAAGGCGTTGCGCACCATCGTCGTGCGCAGCACTTCGTTGAACGTGCCGATATGCGGCAGCCCTGAGGGGCCGTAGCCGGTCTCGAACAGGATCGGCGCCGCGTGTCCGTCCCTCGGCGATTTGCCGTTTGGGTAGCGTTTGAGCAGCTTGCGCGCTTCCTCATAGGGCCAGGCTTTGGAATCGAGGGCGGCGGCGCGGAGGTCTTCTGTCATAGCCGGAGCGGACTAGCGCCAAGTGACGCGCGCGTCACCCCGCTGGTTGGCGCTCGCATTTCGTGATTCGCGTGGGGCGTGGTATGGCTGCGGCATCGTCGGCACCGCTTCTCTGTGTAAGCGCCGGCGGCTGAGAGACTCGTGCTCCCGCTTACCAGCCGGAAGACCGACTCATGAATCCGACCGAACTTCTCTCGCGTCAGCAAATCTCGCTGTCGCGCGCCGCCGCCGCTGCCGGATCGGAAACGCGCCGTGCGCACCTCGGCCTCGCCGCCGGCTATGCCGCGCGGATCGCCGCCGGAAACCGCGATGCGCGGGGCGGAGCGCTCTGATGTCGCGCGCCGTCCAGATCGACGCGACGCGCGAGGATGTGACCGCGATGTGCGCCAAGCGCGGCGTGACGATCAGCGCGATCGAGGCGCTCGTCTCGGGCGGCACCCGCGTCGTGCTGAACACGATGTCGGATGCCGACATCATCCGTACTGCCTATCGCACCAAAATCATCACCGCGCCGGTCGTCCGCACGAAATGGGCGCAGGTCTGACGCCCGTCCCCTGACTGGAGAAATACGATGGCCAAGAGCCAGAAGAAGAGCAATCGCGAGATTCGCAAGCCCAAGAAAGAGGTGGCGAAGAAGCCGCTTGCCGAGCCTTCGAACAAGAACGCGGTCAAGATCGACATCAAGCCTTGAGCGCGGCGGGAGCGGCCAAAGGCACGATCGAGCGTGCGTTCGAACTCGCACGCGCGGGCGGCTGCCGCAGCGTGGAGGATATCCGCCGCACGTTGGTCGCCGAACGCTACGAAGGGGTGATCTCGCACCTGCGCAGTCCATCGCTCGTCCGCCAGTTGCGCGCGGCGTTGAGCGCGGGGTGAGCCGCCAAAGCTGACGCACGAGCGGTTGCCATTCTGTTCCGGCCCGCTATCTCCATCCCATGCTCCCGCATCCCGCCCTCCACGCCAGCCACGGCGGCATCTGGATCGCCGACGATGCGGGCACGCGGCCGATCGGGCGGGGCGAGGCGATCCGCATTGCAGCGGACACGCCCGTCATCCTGCTCAACGCGCCGTTGGTGGCGCAGCGGCTCGGCTATGCGGAGCTGTCGGGGCTCGACGTGCTTGAGCTGTTCGCGCTGTTGTTCCCGGCGCGCTTCATGGTGCCGACGCCCAAGGGGCTCGCGCGTGTCGCCGGGCTCGACGTGCCGGCGAGCGACGGCGACGTGGCTGCGTTCCTGCGCCGCGCCGCCTCCGCGTTGCTCGATGCGACCGACGGCGACTGGCCCGAGCGCGAGGGGGCGTGGAGCGCGACGCAGAACCTCGGCCGCCTGCGCTGGCCGTGGGCGCCGATCGTCGGTGCGCGGCTGCATCGCCCCGAGACGGCGGAGCGCTGGCTGTTCACCAAATTGCCCGAATGGTCCGAAAGCGCGCCACGCCCGTCACCGCGCACGGTGACGCTGGGCGTCGAGGAGACTGCCGCACGGCTCGCGCATCTCACCGGCTCGGCGGCGGAGGAGCGCGCCGGCCAGCGCGCCTTCGCACAGGCGGCGACCGAGGCGTTCGCCCCGCGAATGGTGCGCGATGCGCCCAACCTCGTGCTGGCCGAGGCGGGAACGGGAATCGGCAAGACGCTCGGCTATCTCGCGCCCGCCTCGCTGTGGGCGGAGAAGGCGGGCGGGGCGGTGTGGGTGTCGACCTATACCAAGGCGCTGCAACGCCAGTTGGCGGCCGAGACGACGCGGCTGTTCCCCGATCCGGCCGAGCGGCGCGCCAAGGTCGTCACGCGCAAGGGCCGCGAGAATTACCTGTGCCTGCTCAATCTGGAGGATGCGTTGCAGGGCGGGTTCGCCGGGCGCGCGGCGATCCTTGCGCAACTGGTCGCGCGCTGGGCGGCGTATAGCGCGGACGGCGATATGGTCGGCGGCGATCTGCCCGGCTGGCTCACCACCCTGTTCCGCCGCGCCGGGCATACCGCGCTGACCGACCGGCGCGGCGAGTGCGTCTATGCCGGCTGCCCGCATTACCGGAAGTGCTTCATCGAACGCGCCGCGCGGGCGAGCGTGGAGGCGGATATCGTCATCGCCAACCATGCGCTGGTGATGGTCAACGCGGTGCGCGGGCGCGAACTCAACACCCGGCCGACCCGCTACGTGTTCGACGAGGGGCATCACCTGTTCGACGCCGCCGACATGATGTTCTCGACCGCGCTGACGGGGCAAGAGACGATCGAATTACGGCGCTGGCTGCTAGGCCCCGAATCGGGCGGGCGCGGACGGCGGCGTGGGCTGGCGGCGCGACTGTCGGACGTGGCGAGCTATGACGAGGCGGGTGCGCTCGCCATCGCCGATGCGGTCAAGGCAGCGGGTGCGCTCGCCGCCGATGGCTGGCTGCAACGGCTGGCGGAAGGCGCGCCATTCGGGCCGATCGAGCATCTCCTCGCCGCCGTGCGCGGGCTGACCTATGCGCGTGCCGAGAGCGATGGCGACGCGGGCTATGGGCTGGAAACCGAACTGGTCGAGCCCGACGCAGCGCTGGTCGAGGCGGCCGGGCAGGCGGCGCATGCGCTCGATGCCCTGGTGCGCCCGCTGGTCGCGCTCGGGCGGCGGCTCGAGGCGGTGCTGGCCGACGCGCCGGACTGGATGGACGCGCCCGCGCGCGCGCGCATCGAAGGTGCGATCGCCTCGCTCGGCTGGCGCGCGGAGACGGTGGCATCGTGGCTGGCCTTGCTCGCGCGCGTCGGCGGGCCGGCGGCGGAGCAGTTCGTCGACTGGCTGATCGTCAACCGGATCGAGGGGCGCGACTATGATATCGGCCTGCTGCGCCACTGGCTCGATCCGTCCAAGCCGTTCGCCGAGGTGGTGCTGCGCCCGGCGCACGGCGCGCTGGTGACCTCCGCCACGCTTCGTGGCGGCGGCGCGGATGCGGACGAGGGCTGGAGTGTCGCCGAAGCCCGCAGCGGCGCGCAGCATCTGATCCGCCCCGGCGCGCGCTTCTCGACGCAAAGCCCGTTCGATTATGCCAACCATGCGCAGGTGCTGATCGTCACCGACGTGAAGCGCGGCGATCTGGGGGCGCTTGCCAACGCCTATGCCCGGCTCGCGCTGGCGAGCGGGGGCGGGATGCTCGGGCTGTTCACCGCGATCCGCCGGTTGCGCGCGGTCCATGCCCGCATCGCCGACCGGCTCGCCCGCGAAGGGCTGCCGCTCTACGCGCAGCATGTCGATCCGATCGACACCGGCACGTTGGTCGATATCTTCCGCGACGATCTCTCCGCCTCGCTGCTCGGCACCGATGCGCTGCGTGACGGGGTGGACGTGCCCGGCCGCTCGCTGCGGCTGGTGGCAATGGAGGGCGTGCCCTGGCCCAAGCCGAGCGTGCTCCACGCCGCGCGGCGGCTGGCGAACGGCGGTTCGGCCTATGACGATCGCATCGTGCGCGCGCGGCTGGCGCAGGCGTTCGGCCGACTGATCCGCCGTGCCGACGATCGCGGCGCGTTCGTTCTGCTGTCTTCGGCGATGCCGTCGCGGTTGCTCACCGCCTTTCCGCCGGGCGTGCCGGTTTCGCGTGTTACGCTGGACGAGGCGATTGCGCGCGTGCGCGGGCTTCCTTCCGCGGTCGAATCGGGGCAAGAGGCGGTCGAGGACGCCTGACGGAGACGGCTTTTGCGGAGACGAGCATCTTGAAATCGCTCACGCTGCTCCGCCACGCCAAATCGGGTTGGGACGATCCCGTCGCGCGCGATTTCGACCGCCCGCTCAACGGCAAGGGCAAGCGCGCCGCCGCGATGATGGGGCGGCATCTGCGCACGCTCGGCCTTGCGTTCGATTCGGTCGTCGCCTCGCCGGCGGTACGGGTGATGGAGACGCTGGATGAGGTCGAGCGCGGCTATGGCCGTGCGCTGCGCGCCGAATGGGACCGGCGGTTGTACCTCGCCTCCGCCGAGACGTTGCTCGATCTGGTGCAGGCGCTGCCCGATGCGGACGGCGACGTGCTGTTCGTCGGCCACAATCCGGGGCTGGAGGATCTCGTGCTGATGCTGGTGCCCGACGTGGCGGGCGACGCCTTACGCAAATCGGTGGAGCGCAAATACCCGACCGCGAGCATGGCGCGGATCGGCTTCACCGTCGATGGCTGGGCGGGCGTGAAGGCGGGTAGCGGCGTGCTGGAACGCTTCGTGCGCCCGCGCGACCTCGATCCCACGCTCGGGCCGGATCAGGATTAGGCGAGCCTGCCGTTCGTGCTGAGCGCAGCCGAAGCATGGCCAGGAGCGATACGTTCCGGACACGCCCTTAGAGTTCGCTCAGGGATGGCGACCTTGCGCCGACTACGACGGCTTCTTCAGCAGATCGCCCAAGCCGGCCAGCGCGCCCTTGGGCTTCGCCTCCTCCTCGCTGAGCACGCCCGCCTCGCGCAGCACCGCCGCCGCGTTGGGGCCACGCGGGAACGGATCGAGCGCGAGCGCCATCGTTTCCGCTGCCGCTTCGCCGAGGTCGATCGCGCCGCCTTCGAAGGGGATCGTGTCGAGTGCACCCTCGTCCAGCTCGATCTCCTCGTCCTCGCCGTCGACGCCGCCTTCCTCGACGAACAGCAGCGCGACCGGCTCGTCGATCGTCACCGCGATCGGCTCGTCGGTGACGGTGCAGGCCTGCACGACATCCGCGCCGACCCGCCCGCGCACTGCGATCCCCGCCGCCTCGCGCCGCACCGACAGCGTCGCGTCGAGCCGATCGATCGAGACGACGCCGAACCGCGTGGCGAGCGCCGCACGCTCGCCCGCCTCGGCAGCGATCGTCACGCTGCGCTCGCCCGCGCCGATCGTGTCGATCCGCTCGGGACGCGAGAACTCTGGGGCGGTCATGGTAAGTCTCCGGCGATGATCGCGGCCACCGGCGCGGCGGCAAGCACATCGCGAAAGCCGTAGAGCGCACCCGCGACATGCCGCAAGGCCGCTGCGGACGGCGCCGCGCCGCGATACAGGTTGCGCACCAGCGCCGCGTCGAGGCTCCCCGCCGCCAGTCCGTCGCGATATGCACCGATCCGGCCGCCGAGCATGCTCATCATCTTGCCGATATGCTTGCCGACGATGATGTCGCCGATGCCGATCTGGCGGAGCTGCCCGTCCATGTCGTCGACGAACCGCTCGGTCACGCGCGCGATCGTCTCCGCACCGGCAGGGTCGCCCTCCAGCCGCAGCAGCACGAGCGACAGCACCGCCGCGATCATGTCGAACCGCCCGTCGATCGTGTCGGGCACCGCGCCCTCCACATACCAGTGCGGCGCACGCCCGCGCGCGACGATCGCAGTGTACAGCGGCAGCGCCTCGGTGTCGCGGGCGCCGAACAATCGGCCGATCCAGTTCAAGCGCATCGACTCCGTGCAAAGCGCGGCCCTTGTTTGGCCATCAAGCTCGGCATATTGAGGCGATCGCGGCACGATGCAATGCGCGGTTTTCGCGCGGGGCGAGCGGGTTCGGCAAGTGGCTGCGTGCCGAGGAGATTGTGATGACGGTGATTTCGGCCCGGCGTATGTGGGGGCCTGCCCTGATCCTGGCGGCGGTGGCGGTTGCCGGCTGCACGCCGCTGCGTGGCCATCAGGGCTATGTGATCGACGCGGATCTGGTCAATTCGGTGCAACCGGGTGTGGATACGCGTCAGTCGGTGCTGTCGGTGCTCGGCAAGCCGACCTTCACCAGCGAGTTCCAGCAGGGCGACTGGTATTACGTGTCTCGTGACGCCCGCAACTTCGCCTACAACAATCCGCACGTGAAGGATCAGACGACGCTGCGCATCAGCTTCGATGCCAAGGGCACCGTCACCGGCATCCGCCGCACCGGCAAGGAGCAGATCGCCTCGGTCACGCCGATGAAGAAGACGACGCCGACGCTCGGCCGCTCGCACAGCTTCTTCCAGGAACTGTTCGGCAATATCGGCACGGTCGGCGCGATTGGCGGCGGCGGTCAGCAGCAGCCGAGCAACACGGGTCGCGATACGCCGTAACCCTCTCCACACCCCCGCGTGCCGGATCGGCCGCGCGCGGGTGGGGGGGGAGCGCGCGGCCGGTGCCGGTACACGTACTGGGCACTTGTCCCGAAAGGGGGGAAGGGACGTGGGTTTGAACGCCGATGGCCCGAAATGGTTCACCCGGTTTTCGGTCTAGCGTACCGTAAACAGCACCTGATCGACCATCCGCCCCGTTCCGTCGACGAGTCGAAGGCGGTGCTGCCCCGGCGGGGAAAGAACCTGTGGCTGCGCCGTCGCGGCGCCGAGATCGCGACCGTCGAGCACCAGTCGATGCAGCCCCGCCGCACCCGACACGGTAACCGCGAAACGCTGGCGATCAGGCGGGATGTCGGGATCGATCGCATAGACGCTGCCCGACACCGGGTTCGTGATCCTCGGCCGGCGCGCCTCGGCGGGCGCGAAGGCGATCAGCGGTTGCGCGGTGCCGGCGAGGAAATATTCCGCCCGCGGCTGCTCGACATTGCCCGCAAAGCGAACATTGGCGCGCTCGATCCCGGCCGGACGCGGTGGCGCGCCCGGATCGCGCCCGGTGTTGAGCGCGAGCATCACGTCGCGCCACACCGGCGCAGCACCGCTTACCCCCGAGACCGCGCGCATCGCATCGCCTTCGAGGTTCCCGACCCACACTGCCACAGTATATCTCTGCGTGAAGCCGATGCACCAATTGTCGCGCATCGCCTTCGACGTACCGGTCTTCACCGCCGCCCAGAACGGCAGCCGCAGCGCCGAATCGAGCCCGAAGGTGGCGGCGCGGGCATTGGGATCGGCGATCATGTCGGCGACGATCCATGCGGCTTGTGGTGTCGTCACGGCGCGTAATGTTCCACGTGGATCATCTTCTACCAGCCTGAGCGGCGACCAGCGCCCGCCTTGTGCGAGGCTGCGATAGGCGTTGGCCTGTTCGAGCAACGTCACCTCGGCCGAACCGAGCGCGAGCGAAAAGCCGTAATAGTCGCCATCCTCGACCAGCCCGCGATAGCCTGAGTCCCACAGCCGGTCGCGAAACGCCTCGACCCCGACCAGCAGCAAGGTGCGCACCGCCGGCACGTTGAGCGACCCCGCCAGCGCCGAGCGCGCCGATACCGGTCCCTTGAAGCCGCGATCGTAATTCTGCGGCACGTACAGCCCGGAGGCGGTGTCGAGCTGCACCGGCGAATCGTCGAGGATCGAGGCAGGGGTGAGATAACCCTTCTCGATCGCCTCGGCATAGAGGAACGGCTTGAGCGTCGATCCCGCCTGCCGATAGGCATTCGCCCCATCGACCGACGGCGCGGTCGAGGCGCCGCCGATTCCGCCGACATAGGCGAGCACGTCGCCGCTGGCATTGTCGATCACCACCACCGCGCCGTCACGCGCGCGCGCGCCGCCCAGGCCCTGAAGCTGGCGGCGCAACGCCTGAACCGCGATGCGTTGAACACGTCGGTCGAGCGTGGTGGTGATCTTCAGGCCCGGCCTGGTGAGCAGCCGATCCGACAGATGCGGCGCGAGGCCGGGATCGAGCGCGAGGCTGCGCGCCGGGCCGAGCATCGCCGCGGCCTGGCCCATGAAGCGGCCGCAATCGCGTTCGTGCGCGATGGCGCAGGCGCGGCGCGCGACCTGTGCCGCGCTCGCCTGCGGTTCAGGCAGCAGCGCGGCGAGCAGCAGTGCATCGTCGCGCGCCAGCGCATCGGGCGTCTTGCCGAACAGCCCGAGCGCAGCCGCGCCGATCCCCTGCGCCTCGCCGCGAAACCCGGCGAGGTTGAGATACGCTTCGAGGATCTGGTCCTTGCGCCAGCCGCGCTCGATCGCCCAGGCCGCGCGCATCTGGCGCAGCTTGTCCCACACATGCCGCCGCCCGGGTGCGGCGAGATCGGGCGCGAGGAAACCGGCGAGCTGCATCGACAGCGTCGACCCACCACGCCCGCGTTCGCCGCTCGCCTTGTCGCGGGCGATGCCGAGCAACGCGAGCCAGTCGACGCCGCCGTGGTGATAGAAGCGCTGATCCTCGGCGGCGACGATCGTGTCGCGCGCGCCGGGAGCGACGGCGGCGAGCGGTGTCCACGCAAGCCGGCGCGCTTTGAAGTTGACCCGCGCCGAATCGATCAACGCGCCGTTACGGTCGTAAAGCCAGCTTTCCGACGGATGCCATTGGCTGCGAACTTGCGCGTAACCGGGGAGCGGGGGCGGAAAGGTGGCGTAATCGGCCGCCGCGAACACCAGCACCGCCAGCGCGAGCGCGGCGAGCGTTATCCCCGATTTTGTCCACAGCCTTTCCCACAGATCGTCCGTTCCCCGGCGAATGCCGCGGCCCAGTTGGGAAAGCCGCTGTAGAAGGGCGCTGCGGTCAATCACTCAACATTCCGTAACTGGACCCCGGCCTTTGCCGGGAATCGGCTAAATCCGGGAGGGTCTTGCGCAAGCCACTTCCCCGTTCGTGCTGAGCGAAGTCGAAGCACAGGCGCCAGGCGCTGACGAACGAGTCACGCCCTTCGACTACGCTCAGGGCGAACGGAGGAGGGCGGGGCGCACCATCACCGCTGCTCCACCACCATCGGCGCAAGCGGCACCTGCGCGCGGATCGCGGGCGAATACATCGCCTCCACCCGGCTCGGCGGCAGTTGGAAGCGGCCCGCGCCGTTGAGGCGGATCAGGTACGACGCGGCAAACCTACCACGCGGCACCCAGTCGAAATACGCGCGCCACGAGTCGTTACGCCGCTCGACATAGGCCGCTGAGACGCCCGCCTGCACATCCCACAGCTTGCCGTCCGCGTCCTTGATATTGAAGCGCACGCCGTCGCCGGCCTGCCCCTTGTCGGCGAGCATCTGCGACTGCCCGCCAAGATCGCCGATGATCGTCGCGCCGGCGGGAATCGGATCGTTGATGACCACCCAATTGCGCTCGGCACTCGCCTCGACGCCAATCGTGACTTTCAGCACGTCGCCGCGCGTCAGCTTGCCCGGGGTGCGCCGCTGCACCACCTCGACCGAGCGCACCATGCGGTAACCGGCGAACAGCGGCTGCTTCAATGGCACCGCTGCCGACACCGACACGCTCGCCCAAGGCCCAGCGCCGCTCGCCTGACGCAGCACCAGCGGCGTCTGCGTGGGCGGAAGCGCGAAGCTCGCCAGCCATTGGTCGCTTGGCAGCGGCCACGTCTTGCTGATCGTCTTGGCGCCCAGCGTCAGCGTCGTCGCACCGGTGATCGCGGTCGCCGGATAGAGTGATGCGAATTTCCGTGCGGCGATCGTGCCCCAGGCGTTGGCGGTGGTGGTGTCCCAATGGCCGTGCACCTCGCGCAGCGAAACGCCGACCATCATCTTCGCGGCCTCGTCCTGCCAGCCGGGGCGGCCAAGCGTGGCGATCACCGCCTTGATCGAGGCTTCGTCGGTGGAGGACATCAGCCACCACAGGCTGTTGGCGCTGTCCGACAGGTCGAGCCGCGTGCCTTCGTACACCAGCCGCGTGCGCAACTCCGCCTCGGCATTGGCTTTCAGCGCCGCCGCATTGGCGAGGCCCGGAACGTGATCGAGCGCGACCAAATAGTCCGCCAACACCGCGCTCGGCATCTCGCGCGGGGTCATCGCGATCTGGCCGAGCATGTCGGGCGTCGCTGCGCCGGCGCGCGCGAGCGCCGCGAACGCTGCCAGCTTCTGGAGGCGCGGATCGCCGTACTGCTCATGCCGAACGCGCCCGAACAGCACCGCCTTCAGCCCTTCGATCATCCGCGTGCGCGGCGCCTCGGGGATCGGCAGCCCGGCCTCGGCGGTCATCGACAGCACATAGGCGGTGAGCGCCTCCGACCCGTCGAGCGTGTCCGACGGCCAGTAACGCAGCAGCCCGTCACTGGCCTGATAGGTCGGGATATCGCTGGCGAGCGCAGTCCACAGGCTGGCATCGCCGAGCGCGACCGCGCGCGACAGCCGCTGTTCGAAACAGGTGTAGGGGTAGGCCGCCATGAATGCGCGCACGCCCGATAGCGGCGGCGCGAGCGTATCGTCGAGCCGGATATCGACCGTACCGCGACCCGGCAGCGCGCCCATCGGCGGCGCGATCGGGATCGTCGTCGCATCGCCGACATGCGCGAGCGTCGAGGCCCACACCTCGACCGGATAGGCCGGCACCACGTCCTGACTGGTGGTGAGCTGATCGGCCGCCTTGCCGTCCGCGGTCTTCGCAGAGATGTGCCAGCGCAGATTGGCGACATTCTCGGGCGCGGTGAGGTTCCACGCCACCGGCACCGCGCCGCCCGCCGGGATCTGCACCGTCAGCGGATGACCCTGCGCGACGCGCGGGGTGAGATCCACGCTCGCAGTGACGGTCATCGGCTTGTCCGACCCGTTCCTGAGCGTGAACCCGGCCGCATAGAAATCGCCCGACCGCACCAGCGGCGGCATCGCCGCGTAGATCGACAAATCCTGCGCGGTGCGCACGCTCGCCGAACCGGTGCCGTAAAGTTGCGACCCTTGCGTGGCGATCGCGACCAGCTTGAACGAGGACAGCGCGTCGGACATCGGCACCGCGACATGGGCATGGCCGTTCGCATCGAGCGCGACATGGCCCTTCCACAGCAGCACCGGCTGGAAATTCTCGCGATTGAGCCCCGACGAATCGGCGCCACCGCCGCCGCCCGCCTCGACTGCCTTCTTGCCGTAATGGCGCTTGCCGACCACCTGGGTCTGCGCGGTCGAGGTCAGCACCGCGAGTGGACGGTCGCCCATCATCGCGGTCAGCACGTCCCAGCTTTCGTTGGGGGCGAGTTGCAGCAGCGCCTCGTCGACCGCGGCGAACGCCACGTCCGCCTCGCGCGCCGGCTTGCCATCAGGCGTGCGCACCGCGACGTCGACCTGCGCGACATCGCGTGCGGCATAGCGGGCGCGGTCGGCCTTGACCGTAACGCCAAGCGTATGCGCCTCCCAACCGACCTTCACCTTGGCGATGCCGAGCCGGTAGCTCGGCTTGGCGAGATCGACCAGCGCGGTCGGCTCCTGCCCCTCGGGCATGCCGCTTTCGAGGCCGAGCGAGCGGGCGATGCCATGCAACCAGCTCCACCAGCCGCTGGTGGTGCGGCCGCGCACCACCATCACCGATACGTACACGTCGGGCGCATAGGCGCCGTTGAGCGGCACCTCGACCACCGGATCCTTGCCCGAAAGCTGGGTGACGAAGCTCGACAACACGCCCTCGCGCTCGACCGTGACCAGCGCGGTCGCCTCGCGAAACGGCATGCGCACCTGGAAGCGCCCGGTTTCGCCCGAGGCATAGCTGAGCTTCTCGGACACCACGTCCATGCGGTCGCCATTGTCGCCGCCGAACCACCAGTCGTCTTCGCCCGCCAGCCATACCGAGGTGGTAGCGCGCGCGACGTTGCCGTTGGCGTCGGTGGTGGTGGCGACCGCATAGACCTCGCCCGAGGTGGCGGGATCGATTTTGCACTGGGCAAGGCCGAGCGTGTCGGTGGTAGCCGAACAATCCGCCGCCAGCTTGGTCGTCGTCATCTGGTTGTCGTAGGCGTAGAAGCCGCCGATCAGCCGCCGTCGCGCGGTCAGGATCTTGCGCGAATACACCTCGACCGACACCTTCTGCCCGGCGATCGGCTTGCCTTCGGTGGTCAGCGCGACGAGGCGCAGGCGCAGATCGTCCTGCTTCATCAGCCAGCCGTCGGTCTTGATGCCGAGCTGCACCGCGCTCGGGAAGATCGGGATGCGCTTGGAGGCGGTCAGCACTTCGCCGTTGGCGTCCTGATAATCCATCTCGACCAGCATGTCGGTGGCGGCATCGAGGCTCTGCGGCACCTCGATGGTCGATTTGGCGGTGCCGTCGCCGCCGAGCTTGGCGGGGAGGGTCTGCGTCGGCGGGAGCGGCGTCTGTTCCTCCTCGCCCTGACCGTTCAGCGGCTTGGTGCCCTCGGCCACCTTGGCGCCGCCGAACGTGTAATTCTCATACCCCTCAGGCGCGGTGGTGCGCGCGAAATAGCCGACGCGCAGATCGACCGGCAGGTTTGGCGCGCCGCCGCCCGACAGATAGCCGACGAACAGGTCGAGCGGCATCGTGCGCGGGCGCACCTGTGCCTCTTTCGGCCCGGTCACGGTCGCGCGCATCGTCGGCAGTTTGTATTCGTCGACCTTGAACGACTGGCCCGACGACAGCGTCTTGCCGCCCGCCTCGATGCTGATGTCGTAATCGCCCATCGGCGCGCCCTGCGGCGCGGTCCATTCCGATTCGCCGATGCCGTTGGCGTCGATCGTCACCGCCTGCTCGAACACCGTGTCGGAGCCACGATGCGCCAGCTTCAGCGTACCCGACACCCCCGGTACCAACCCGAACCCGGCACCCGTCTGGGCGCGGAGGATATGCTTCATGTGGATCGTCTCGCCTTGCCGGACGAGCGCACGATCGAACACGGTGTGGAGCAGATCGCCCGCCGCCGAATAGCCATAGGGCAGGTCGAAATCGTACGGGCGGATGCCTTGGCCCCAATCGGTCAGCGTGAAGCTGAAATCGTCGGCGAGCCGCGCGGAGACCATCAGCGGATGCGCGGTGCTCGACTCCTCGCAGCTACCATAGGTTTCGGGTTCGGGCAGGCCCTTGGGCACGTACAGCCCGCCCGCCTTGTCGGTGGTGCCGCGCGCGAGCAGATCGCCGGTGCAACTGTCGGTGACGCGCACTTCGGCATTGGCGGCGGGCTTGCCGGTGTCGAGCTGCGTCACCCAGGCGAGGCTGCGCTCGCGGCCCCATTTGAAATGCACCGCCAGATTGGTGACGAGCGCGGCCGAGGCGACGTAGCGCGGCGCTTTCCGCCCGAGCAAAGCCTGCCCCAGCACCGGACTCGCCAATTCGACCACGTAGAAGCCCGGCTTGCCGAGCGGAATGCCGAACACCTCGAAATCCTTGCCCTTGCCGGGCAATCCGAGCTTCAGCGCGCTGCCTTGCCCCCCGCTGAGGATCGGCTTCGAGCGGGTATCGTTGATCCGCACGTCCTTGTCGCCGCGCTTGATCGTGTGGCTGGCGTCGTCCTCCGCATCCGCGACGGTGCGCAGCCACTGCGCGACCTCACCGTCCGAGCCCGACACGCGCAGGCTTTGCCCCGGCATGGCGAGGGTCTGCCCCTGCAACGCCGGCTCGACGTTGCGGACGGTGACGGGCAGCACGCCGCCTTCCTTTGCCTCGAGGATGCCGAACGGCGCGGCGAACTTGATGAGCGGCGGTGCCGCGTCGAACGTCACGTCGAGCGGAAAGCGTTCGGCGTTGGACAGCGGACGGCCGCTCTCGTCTTTCAGGCCGGCTGGCAGCGTCACCTTGGCGGTGGTCGCGAAAGGCAGCGGCGAGGCGAAGGTGATGTCGCTGATCGTTGCCTTCTTGGCGTCGTCTTTGTCGAACTTGGGGGCGATCGCCTTGCCGTCTGTCGTGGTGATGCGGATTTGCTGCGCGGCCGACATCGCGATCGGCGCGGTGAAGCGGACATACGCCTTCTCGACCGGCGAGCAGCCCGCCTGCGCGTTGACGCGGCTGCACTCGAACCGCGCGGTGAAGGGTTTGCGCACCGTGTAGTCGAAGCGTTGCTCCGCGCCCGCCGTCTTGCCACCGGCGCCGGCGATGCTCGCGCCCCACACCAAGGCCATGTCGCGGCCGGGCGGCAGCGGGCGGCGGCATTTCAGCGCGGTGACGCCGGCATAAGCCTTGGCGCGGTCCGCCGCGCTTGCCGGCACGGCGGCGGGCAGGCCGCCAGTGTCGAGGAAGCTGCGGACGTTCCAGTCGTCCGTTCCCATTTCGGCCAGCAATTTGCCGGGCAGATCGGGCGCGAGCACGTCGACCGGGATCTTCTCGCCGATACCGTCGACCGCGCAATAGGCGTTGGCCGCGACCGAGGCGGCGGTGGCGGGCAGGTTGGCGGCGACGAGGAAGGTCTGGTCCTCCTCGATCTCGCCGTCGCCGCTCGCCGGCAGCACCGCGCGCGCGACGGGACCGCCGGCATCGACCTTGAACACGCGCTGCCCGGTCACTTCGTAGCCCGAGACGCTTTTCAGCTTGTCGTGGATCGTGAACGAACAGGTCGTGCCGCCGGGCAGGCCGTTTGCGAACTCATAGACATAGGTCTGCGGATCGACCCAGCGCCCCGCGCCGCCGACCGCGCACGTCACGTCGTACGGCGAAGCCGCACGCGGATCGCCGAGCGCGACCATCGGCTGGCTAAACCGGGTGGTGAACCGCTCGATCGCGCCGTCGCCGATGCCCGGCGTCGCCAGCACCACCTGTGGAGAGGAATCGCCGAGCGCGGCGACGGGGGCGATGGCCAGCACCAACAGCGCAAGACGGCCTGCGAGCTTCATCGAACGCCTCTCCCCCAAAACGGTGCAGACGCTAGGCGGCGGCCGTTTGTTCGTCCAGTGCTGTCGTCACGCTTGATCGCATTGCACTTCTAAGAAACAAGGAGCGCGAATCACGTAAAACGCGGATTCGGGGGCGCAGCATTTGGGGGCAGGGGATATCGTCATCCGCGCGATCGACATGGTCGCACATGAAGCCGTGCTGTTCGCAGCGCTTGGATTTCTTGTCGGCGGGCTCGATGACTTGGCCATCGACGGCGTGTACCTGTTCGTCTGGGCACGGCGGCGGCTCGGCCGGGTCGGCGCGGGCGACGGCACGATCGACGATTATCCGCCGCGTGCGGTGCCGCGCCGCTTCGCCGTGTTCGTGCCGGCCTGGGATGAGGCGTCGGTGATCGGTGCGATGTTGCGCACCACGCTCGCCCGGTTCGGTGATGCCGACTTCCGCCTGTATGTCGGCGCCTATCCCAACGATCCGGCGACGATCGACGCGGTGGCGGCGGTCGCCGAGACCGACACGCGCGTGCGGCTGGTGATCGGCGCGGTCGACGGGCCGACCACCAAGGCAGGCTGCCTCAACACGCTGTGGCACGCGTTGCACCGCGACGAGGCGGTGGACGGCGGACATGCGGCGGGGGTCGTGCTGCACGATGCCGAGGATGTCGTCCACCGCCACGAACTGCGCCTCTACGACGCGCTGATCGGGCGCTACGCGGTCGTCCAACTGCCGGTGCTGCCGTTGATCGATCGCGGCGCGCGGATGGTGTCGGGCCATTATGCCGACGAATTCGCCGAGGCGCATGCCAAGCAACTCGTCGTGCGGCAGGCGCTCGGCGCGGGGCTGCCGCTGGCCGGGGTGGGCTGCGCGATCGAGCGCGCGGCGCTGGAATCGATCGCGGCGGCGCGCGGCGGCGATCCGTTCGATGCCGGCAGCCTGACCGAGGATTACGAACTCGGCCTGCGGCTCGGCCAGACCGGGGCGGGCGGGGTGATCGCGCGGGTGCGCGAGCATGCCGGCGGCCCGCTGGTGGCGGTGCGCGCGTATTTCCCCGACACGCTCGAGACGGCGGTGCGGCAGAAGGCGCGCTGGATGACGGGAATCGCGCTTGCCGGGTGGGACCGGATGGGCTGGGCGCGTGCGCATGACGTGGCGGAGCATTGGATGCGGATGCGCGACCGCCGCGCGCCCTTGGCGATGCTGGTGCTGGCGATCGCTTATCTCGCGCTGGTCGGCTGGGCCATGTCGGGCGTGGCGCACTGGCTCGCCGGCACGCCGCGCCCCGCCGTTGCCCCTGCGACCGCGCTGCTGCTCAGCGTCAACGCCACGCTGTTGCTGTGGCGGATCTTCGCGCGCGCCGCGTTCACCACGCGCGATTATGGGCGCGTCGAAGGGCTGCTGTCGGTGCCGCGCGCGTTCGTCGGCAACCTCATCGCCTTGCTGGCGGTACGGCGGGCGGTGTGGCGCTATGTCGCGCTGCTGCGTGGTGCTGAACTCGCCTGGGACAAGACTGCGCACGTCTTTCCGGCCGATCCGGCGACCGAAGCGTGATAACCGGCCCCGGGCGCCCGTTGCGGTTCCTCGGCGTGCTGCTCGCCGGATGGGTCGGCGTACGCGTCGTGATGCTGTGGCCGGTCGCGCAGGCGGTGCCCGGTTTCGTGACCGGGGTTCCGCCGGTGTCCGTGGCGGGCGAGGCGCGCGCCCGCGCGTATCTGGCGCTGCCGTTCGTCAACCGGGTCGCGCCGCCGCCGTTGCCGACGATCTGGGTTCTGCCGCCGGTGCAACCGCCAGCTATGGCGCAACCGGCGCCGCGCCCCCGGAGCGATCCCGGAAGGCTTGCGCTCGCGTTGCTCGGCTTCGCCCAGTTCGGCCCGCCCGAGGACACGCTGCCGTCCACGCCCCACCTGCTCGCCGGGTTGCCGCAGCCCGCACCTCCGGCTTCGCGCGGGGACGCCGCACCGCTGTCGTCGCGGCTGTCGGGCAGCTTCTGGCTGGTTGCGCGCGGCGGCGGCGGGTTGGCGAGCGCACCGCTTGGCGGGCAACTCGGCGGCTCGCAGGCGGGGTTGCGGCTGGCCTATCTGCTCGACCGCAAACGCCGCATCGCCATCGCCGCGCGCGTCACCAGACCGCTCGGCGCGGGGCTGCGCGAAGGCGCGGTCGGCGTCGAATGGCAGCCTACGCGTTTGCCGGTTCGGATCGTCGCCGAACAGCGCGTGGCATTGAGCGCGGGCAAGGGCGGGCCTGCGCTCGGCGTGGTCGGCGGGTTCGGGCCGCTGCCGATCGGCGGCGGGTTCCGGCTCGAAAGCTATGCGCAGGCCGGCGCGATCCACCGCGACCGCACCGAGGGCTTCGTCGATGGCGCGGCGCATGTCGCGCACCCGATCGTCGCGATCGCGGGGGTGCCGATCAATCTCGGCGCGGGGGTGTGGGGCGGCGCGCAACGCGGTGCGGCGCGGCTCGATGTCGGCCCGTCGATCACCGCCGCGCTGCCGGTCGCGGGGCGGTCGCTGCGACTCTCGCTCGACTGGCGCGAACGCGTGGCGGGGCGGGCGCGACCGGATTCGGGCGTCGCGTTGACGCTCGGGGCGGATTTCTGAACGGTCGAGCGTACCCCCCGCATTTCGCGTCGGCTGTGCTTTGCCTCGCCCGTGCAAAGCAGGTAACGCCCTAGGGCAATGGACATCTATCTGCCCATCGCGAATCTGTCGGTGAATGCGCTGGTGATCGTGCTGCTCGGCGGCGGGGTCGGGCTGTTGTCCGGCCTGCTCGGCGTCGGCGGCGGATTCCTCACCACGCCGCTGCTGATCGTCTATGGCATCCCGCCCACCGTCGCCGCCGCGTCGGCCGCCAGCCAGGTGACGGGCGCGAGCGTGTCGGGCGTGTTCGCGCACTTCCGCCGCGACGGCGTGGATACCAAGATGGGCGGCGTGCTGGTCGCGGGCGGGCTGCTTGGCAGCCTCGCGGGCGGGCAGGTGTTCAAGCTGCTCCAGGCGACCGGACAGATCGATACCGTCATCGCGATCGTCTATGTGCTGCTGCTCGGCTTTATCGGATCGATGATGGCGCAGGAGTCGATCGGCGCGATCCGCGTCGCGCGTGGCGCACGAGCGCCGCGGGCGCGCAAACGCCGGCACCACCCGCTCGTCGCCGCGCTCCCCTTCCGCACGCGCTTCTATCGCTCGGGACTGTATATCTCGCCGCTTGCGCCGCTGCTGCTCGGCTTCTTCGTCGGCATCCTGACGATCCTGCTGGGCGTCGGCGGCGGGTTCATTCTCGTGCCGGCGATGCTGTATCTGCTCGGCATGACGACGCAGGTCGTGGTCGGCACCTCTCTGTTCCAGACGCTGTTCACCACCGCGATGGCGACGATGGTGCATGCCACCACCACCAAGGCGGTCGATATCGTGCTCGCCGCGCTGCTGCTGATCGGCTCGGTGGCGGGCGCGCAGGTCGGCGCGCGCTTCGCCGCGCGCGCGAAACCGGAATATCTGCGGCTTGCGCTCGCCGTTATCGTGCTGGCGCTGGCGGTGTGGATCGCGATCGGGCTGGGCTGGCGGCCGAGCGAGATCTACTCGGTCGAAGTGTCGTGAGGGCGTTCGCGTCGGGCCGGCGCCGCGTGTCGGCGCTGCTCCTGCTCGCGCCGCTGCTGATCGGGGCGGAGAGCAAGCCGGTACTCGTCCCCGACGTGTCGCAACGGCAGGTCGAGATCGCCTACAGCTTCACCGGCGCGGACCTGCTGCTGTTCGGCGCGATCCTCTATCCCGGCGGCCGTCTGCCAGACGACCACAAGCCGACCGACATCGTCGTCGTGGTGAAGGGGCCGACCCAATCGATCCTGGTGCGCGAGAAGGAGAAGCTGGGCGGGCTCATCTGGGTCAACGCATCTCGGCTGCGCTACCGCTCCGCGCCGAGCTTCTACGCGATCGCGGCGTCGCGCCCGATCGCGCGACTGCTCGACGATCGCACCCGCGCGATCTACGAACTCGGGCTCGACAGTCTGCAACTCTCGCCCGCCTCCAGCGCACCCGCCGACCAGCAGGATCGCTTCGCGCGCGGGCTGGTCGATCTCAAGCGGCGCACCGGCCTGTACGTGCAGGCGCCCGGCGCGGTCGAGATCACCGATGGCGTGCTGTACCGCGCCCGCGTGACGATCCCCGCGCGCGTGCCGGTCGGCCGCTTCACTGCCGAGACCTTTCTGGTGCGCGACGGGCATGTGCTGGCGGTGGCGACGCGCGAGATCGACATCCGCAAATCGGGATTCGAGCGTTTCGTGGCGCGCTCGGCCGAGCGACACGCGATCGCTTATGGTCTGATCGCGGTCGTGCTGTCGGTCGCGTTCGGATGGGGCGCCGGCGTAATCGCGCGGCGGTTCTAGGGCGGACGATCCGCCACACGCAATGTTTACGACTCCCACGTTAGGCACGCGGTTCAACCTGTGGGATTCCACGAATGACCGAGATGCCCGGCGGCGACGCCTTCGCACGACCAGCCGAACCGGCCGCCGCGACCCCGCACGATCCGATCGGCATGGTGATGGAGATCGCCGGATCGAGCAGCCAGGTCGTGTTCGATCCCGAATGCCTCACCGCGATCGGTGGCCACCCCGATCCGATCGTCGCCGCCGCCGGCTCGGTCGGCAGCCAGATCAAGATGCGCGTCGGCGGAGTCTGGCTGATCGCCAACGTGCGCTCGCTGAAACTCGCCGACGGCGGCGACCGGATCGCGGCGCTGGTCGATTTTCTGGGGGAGGGCGACGAGCATCCCGAGACGGGCGTACTCCACCGGTTCCGGCGCGGTGTGACGCGCTATCCGACGCCGGGCTGCTACGTCTATCCGGTCGCCACCGCCGACCTCAAGCAGATCTACGCCACCGAGGACCGCGCGCATATCGAGATCGGCACGGTGTACCCCACGCGCGACGTGCGCGCCGCGCTGTACGTCGATGCAATGCTCGGCAAGCATTTCGCGCTGCTGGGCTCGACCGGCACCGGCAAGTCGACGAGCGCCGCCTTGATCCTGCACCGCATCTGCGATCTCGCGCCGCAGGGCCATATCCTGATGATCGACCCGCACGGCGAATATTCCGCCGCGTTCAGGACCAACGGCGCGATCTTCGATGTGTCGAACCTTCAGATGCCGTACTGGCTGATGAACTTCGCCGAACATTGCGAGGTGTTCCTCACCTCGACCGGATCGTCGCGGCAGATGGATGCCGACATTCTCGCCAAATGCCTGCTGCTCGCGCGCGGCAAAAGCCGGCTCGGGCAGGAGATCGCCAAGCTGACCGTCGATGCGCCGATCCCCTATCTGCTCAGCGATCTCATCAACTTCATCCAGCTCGAGATGGGCAAGCTCGACCGCGCAGGCGATACCGCGCCGTACATGCGGCTCAAGACCAAGATCGAGGAGATCAAGGCCGATCCGCGCTACGGCTTCATGTTCTCCGGATTGCTGGTGGCGGACACGATGGGCGCGTTCATCGAGCGCATCTTCCGCCTGCCCGGCGGCGGCAAGCCGATCTCGATCATCGACGTGTCGGGCGTGCCGTCCGAAATCACCTCGGTGGTGGTGGCGGTGCTGAGCCGGATGGTGTTCGACTTCGCGATCTGGTCGAGGAACGAGCCGCAGCGCCCGATCCTGCTCGTCTGCGAGGAAGCGCACCGCTACATCCCCAACGACCGCAACGGGGACGGATCGTCGGTCGGCAAGATCCTCAGCCGCATCGCCAAGGAAGGGCGCAAGTACGGCGTATCGCTCGGCCTCATCACGCAGCGCCCGTCCGACTTGGCCGAGGGCGTGCTGTCGCAATGCGGCACGATCATCTCGATGCGGCTCAACAACGACCGCGATCAGGCGTTCGTGCGCGCCGCCATGCCGGAGGGCGCGCGGGGCTTCCTCGATTCGATCCCCGCGTTGCGCAACCGCGAGTGCATCATCTGCGGCGAAGGCGTCGGCATCCCGATCCGCGTCGCCTTCGACGGGCTGGAGGAGGCGCGCCGGCCGGCGTCGGAAGATCCGCTGTTTTCGGAACTGTGGACCGAAGTCGGCGGCGAGGACGAGATCATCGCGCGCACGATCAAGCGGTGGCGCGCGCAGGGGCGGTAGGGCGGGAAGCGGCAGCCGGACCGCGCCAGACCAGACCTTACTCTTGCAGCCACCGATCGGCTGCTTCGATGTTGTCGAAGAATTCTACGCCGTCTCGGGAGGTCAGCCGTCTCGCCTGCAAGCGGGCGAGGCTCTTGGCTGTTACGAAGGCAAGCCGGCGGGATCGAACATCCTCAGCGCCCACAAGCTGGGAAAACTCATCGACGCGCTGCTGGCTCTGGATATCCATTTCGCGAATATCACAAAGCGTGACGTGGGCGTTGGGAGGGCAGGACAAGGTCATGATCGCCTGCACCAGATCACGACGCAACTGGACGATCGTTGCGGAATCGAAAAACCCGCCCATGGTCAGCCGCAGCATGCAGGTATCCTGCTCGACCTCGACCCGAAACCAACCCTGCATCGTCCAAGCCTCCACGCGCCAAGCCTTTTCGCGCTCAGCGTCCGCCCGGCTTCACCGCGAGCAGCGCGCCCACCCGCGCCTTGAACGCGCGCAGCGCCTCGCCCGAGAGTTGCACCACGCTCGACATCGAGATGCTGCGCGGGTTGACCGAAACGCCGTTCTTCCACACTTCCCAGTGCAGGTGCGGGCCGGTCGACAGGCCGGTCGAGCCGACATAGCCGATCACGGTTCCGCGCGCGACGTGCATGCCGGTGCGCACCGCGATGCGGCTCATATGGCCATAGCCGGTGGCGATGCCGCCGCCGCCCGCCAGCTTGACGAAATTGCCGTAGCCGCCGGTGCGGCCGGCGAACTGCACCACGCCATCGGTTGCGGCATGGATCGGCGAGCCCCACGGCGCGCCGATGTCCATGCCCTTGTGCATGCGCAGGATGCCGAGGATCGGGTGCATGCGTAAGCCGAAGGTGGAGGTGACATGGCCGGCGACGGGCATGCCGATCGCGCCGCGCTGCTCGGTCTGGCCCGAGGCTTCGAACCATTGGGACCGGTCGCCATCGCCCCATTTGACGAGCTGGAGCTTCTTGCCGCCGCCGCGGTTCAGCCCCGCGTAGAGCAGCCCGCCGACCTGGACCTCGCCAGTCGCGGCGCGCGCCTGTTCGAGGATCAGGTCGAAGCTATCGGCGCTGTGCACGTCGCTGCCGACCGAGAGGCGGCTGGCGATCGCGCGGATATAGGCCTCCACCGCCTTGGCCGGCGCACCCGCCGCACGCGCCGAGCGGTACAGGCTCGATCCGACCAGCCCTTCGATGCGCAGCGGGGTATGATCGATCGCGATCGCCTGACGGGTGAGCGCGAGCGTGCCGCCCACGCGCTTGAGCGAGAGTTGCAAGTCGAAACGGGCGCGGAACGAAAGCTGATCGAGCGGGCGCGACACCGCCTTGTTGTCGCGGCGTCCGAGCGTGAGATCGATCTGCGTGCCGGGCTTGAGGTCGTCGAGCGAGGTCGCGCTCGTGATGAGCCGCATCGCCTGATCCGAGTCGTTTTCCGACACGCCGGCGCGGCGCAGCACGGCGGCGAAGCTGTCGCCTGCGCCGTAGCTCGCCGATAGTTCGATGCTCGGCCGCTCGGGCGTTTCGGTGAGCGGCGCGACGAAATCGGTTGCGGCCATGCGGTGGCCGGTGTCTGCGCCATAGGCGAGCGGTGCGATCGACTGCGCGCGCGCCTCGTCCCATTCGGTGCCGGAAAGCGGCGGGGCGACATCGCCGACGATCGGGTGGCCGCGCCCGGGCGAGAGCATCACTGCGCTTGCGCACAGGGCGGTACAGGTGAGCGCGCCGCGCCACCATTCGGCCGAGCCGATGCGGGCGCCCAGATCGGGCACCCAGTCGATCTTCTCGAGCCGTCCGCGAACCCGGTCGAAGCTGGTCGGCGCGGGCAGCGGGACCAGCGTGCGGCCGAACGATACCGTGGCGGTGCCACCGGCCTGTTCGATCCCGGAATCGCTACGCAAGAACAAGGCTGACTGCCCCCGAATGCACGCCGCCCAACACGTTTTTAGCCCCCGGCGTGAGGCCAGCACCTGTGTGGCGATGAAAAGTGAAAGTCAATTTAACCGCGCCACCCGAGTCGCGCCGCTGCGATAAAGCGTTCGGCGTGTGGGACGGAGCAGTCGATTAACCAAATAGCACAACCATTCGATATGGTTAGCGCGTACCACCCCCTAAGGGCTTTCCGAAGACGAGCCGGCGATAAGGCCGAAAAAAAATCGTCGTCGCAGCCACTTGCACACGCCTTGCGCATCGGCGCGCGCGGGGCGATGTTGGTGGCGTCATGTCACGCGCCGACCAAAACGTCACCGCCGTTCTGGGGCCGACCAACACCGGCAAGACGCATCTCGCGGTCGAGCGGATGTGCGCGCATTCGAGCGGGATGATCGGCTTTCCGCTGCGGTTGCTCGCGCGCGAGGTCTATGACCGGGTGGTGAAGATCAAGGGCCCCGCGCAGGTCGCGCTCATCACCGGCGAGGAAAAGATCGTCCCCAAGGACGCGCGCTGGTTCCTGTGCACCGCCGAGAGCATGCCGATCAACCGCGAAGTCGCGTTCGTCGCGCTCGACGAGGCGCAACTCGGCGCCGATCCCGAACGCGGCCATGTCTTCACCGACCGTATCCTGCGCGCACGCGGACGGGAAGAAACCATGCTGCTTGGTTCCGAGGCGTTGCGTCCGATGGTCAAGGCGCTGGTCAAGGATGCGGAGATCATCACCCGACCGCGCTTCTCGACGCTCAGTTACTCGGGCGCGCGGAAAATCAGCCGGTTGCCCAAGCGCTCGGCGATCGTCGCCTTCTCCGCCGAGGAGGTGTACGCCGTCGCCGAGATGCTGCGCCGGTTGCGCGGTGGCGCGGCGGTGGTGATGGGCGCGCTCTCCCCGCGCACGCGCAACGCGCAGGTGGCGATGTTCCAGGCGGGCGAGGTCGATTATCTCGTCGCCACCGATGCGATCGGCATGGGGCTCAACATGGATGTCAGCCATGTCGCCTTCGCCTCGCTCCACAAGTTCGACGGGCATCGCCAGCGCCGCCTGACGGTGGCGGAAATGGCGCAAATCGCCGGCCGCGCCGGGCGGCACCAGCGCGACGGCACGTTCGGCGCGCTGAGCGAGGAGGGGCCGGGCGCGTTCGGCCCCGAGGAAGTGCTTGCGATCGAGGAGCATCGCTTCCCGCCGCTCGACCACCTCTATTGGCGCGAGGGTGCGCCCGATCTGTCGAGTATCGCCGCGCTGATTGCCAGCCTGGAGGAGCGGCCCGAGGCGCGGGTGCTGCGCGCCGCGCCCGAGGCGACCGACCTCGCCGTGCTCAAGCGGCTGGCGAGCGAGGATTGGGTGCGCGACCGGGTGCGCGGTGCCAAGATGGTCGCGCGGCTGTGGGCGGCATGCGGGCTGCCCGATTTCCGCAAGCTCGGCGTCGATCCGCATGCGCGCTTCGTGGGCCGGGTGTTCGGCTATCTCAGCGACGGGCTCGGCCATGTCCCGCACGAATGGTTCGCGAACGAGATCGCCCGGCTCGACAATGTCGCGGGCGATGTCGAGACGCTGGCGGGCCGAATCGCGGCGGCGCGGAGCTGGTCGTACATCGCCAATCGTGCCGACTGGCTCGCCGACCCGGCGCACTGGAGCGCGCGTGCGGGCGCTGTCGAGGAGCGGCTGTCCGACGCGCTCCACCTCAGCCTGACGCAGCGTTTCGTCGACAAGCGCACCACCTTGCTGATGCGCCAGATCGGCGCCGACCCGCGCGCGCTGCCGGTCACGGTCGGGCCGGAGGGCGAGGTGAGCGTCGAGGATCATCCGATCGGCACGCTCGAGGGGTTCCGCTTCACCGTTTCGCCCGACGCGGGCCACGCCGACAAGCGCCTGTTGCTGGCGGCGGCCGAGCGTCGTCTCGGCGGCGAGCGCGCGCGTCGCGCGAAGGCGCTCGCCGAGGCACCCGATGCGGACATCGCGCTCGCCGACGATGCCCCCGCGATCCGCTGGGGCGGGCACGAGGTTGCGCGGCTGGCGGCAGGGCCGTCGCTGGCACGGCCGCGCGTGGTGCTCGACCGGGCGCTCGACTGCCTCGACAAGCCGGCGCAGACAGCGGTGCGCGAGCGGCTGGAACGCTGGACGCGCGAGCAGATCGCGCGGCGGCTGCCGGTGCTCGTCGCGCTGGATGCGGCGCAGCGCGACCCCGCCGCGTCGTCGTCGCTGCGCGCGGTCGCGGCGGCGCTGGTCGATGCCGGTGGCATTGCCGCGCGGCTCGCGATCGGTGCTGCGGTCGATGCGCTCGACTCCGTAGCGCGCAAACGTCTGCGCGCGGCGGGCGTGACGATCGGCGCGCTCGATCTGTTCGACGCGCGGTTGCTCAAGCCCGAGCCGGCGCGCTGGCGGCGGGCTTTGCTCGCCGCGCGCGGGGTCGCGGTCCCGCCCGCGCCGACCGCCGGGCCGACTGTGCTGGCGCGCGCGGCGGCGGGCGCGTGTCTCCAGCATGGTTTCCGGCCGTTGGGTGCGCAAGCGGTGCGCGTCGATCTCGCCGAGCGGATTGCACGCGCGGTGCACGACAAGCGCGACGGCCACCGCCCGGTCGCGCCCGATCCCGCGCTCGCCACCTCGATCGGCATGACCGCCGAGACGCTCGCGCGGTTGATGGCGGCGCTTGGCTTCCGCGCGGTGCGCCCCGAGGACGGGCAGCCACGCTGGGCGTGGCGCGGGCTGACGCGCGCGGTGCAGACCCGGCCCACCCACGACAACGCCTTCGCCGCGCTCGCCGACCTGGGGGCGCGGCTTGGCTGAAGACGAGACGATGCGGCTCGACCGCTTCCTCTGGTTCGCGCGGCTGGTGAAGACGCGGCCGGTCGCGCAGGCGCTCGCTACCGCCGGCCACCTCCGCCTCGACGGTCGCCCGATCGACCGCGCCGCAGCACCGGTGCGGATCGGCGCGGTGATCGCTTTCGCCACCCCGTCGGGGCGGGTGCGCGCGATCCGCGTCGCGGCGCTGCCGACACGGCGCGGACCGCCTGCGGAGGGGCGTGCCTGCTATGTCGACCTGCTTGAGAACGGCTCGCAGCTTGCCGCCGGTGATTGACGGGGCAGCCCCACACGCATAGCAGGACGCGGAAGTATCGTCCCGGAGTGAGCTTAATGACCTACGTCGTCACCGATGCCTGCATTCGCTGCAAGTATATGGACTGCGTCGAGGTGTGCCCGGTCGACTGCTTCTACGAGGGCGAGAACATGCTCGTCATCAACCCGAGCGAGTGTATCGACTGCGGCGTGTGCGAGCCCGAATGCCCGGCCGAGGCGATCCTGCCCGATACCGAGAGCAATCTCGAACAGTGGCTCGAACTCAACACCACTTTCTCGGCGCAATGGCCCAACGTGACGCGCAAGCTCGACCAGACGCCGGCCGACGCCGATGCGATGAAGGGCGAAACCGGCAAGTTTGACAAATACTTCTCGCCCGAACCCGGCAAGGGCGACTGATCCGCCCGGCGATTCGCCGAACGACCTGATGCCCCCGGCGCCGGTGACGCCGGGCTGGTAATTTTATTGCACGTCTGTTATAGGAAGCGGGACGGAGGCGCTGTCGCGCGCTTTCCCGCTGGAGACGTACACACAACCACACCCGCTGGCACCCCTGCATCTGAACTGCAC
>NZ_CM173236.1:60000-402500 GCF_057748035.1 Sphingomonas sp. BRN-1R
GATGTTTTGTTGAAGTTCGCTTCGATGAAGCTGGGCACGGTTGGGCTAAATGGCGTGAGGTATCATGAGACTGAATACATAGGTTTCGTGAAGCGAACCCGGCGAACTGAAACATCTCAGTAGCTGGAGGAAAAGACATCAACCGAGATTCCGTTAGTAGTGGCGAGCGAACGCGGACCAGGCCAGTGCCTGGAGTTCAACTAGCAGAACGGTTTGGAAAGACCGGCCATAGCGGGTGACAGCCCCGTATGCGAAAGTGAGACTTCAGGACTTGAGTAGGGCGGGACACGTGTAATCCTGTCTGAACATAGGGGGACCACCCTCTAAGCCTAAATACTCGTATGCGACCGATAGTGAACTAGTACCGTGAGGGAAAGGTGAAAAGCACCCCGATGAGGGGAGTGAAACAGTACCTGAAACGGATTGCCTACAAGCAGTTGGAGGGGTCTTGAGCCCTGACAGCGTACCTCTTGCATAATGGGTCTGTGACTTAATGTACCAAGCAAGCTTAAGCCGATAGGTGTAGGCGCAGCGAAAGCGAGTCTGAATAGGGCGACTTAAGTTTGGTGTATTAGACCCGAAACCCGGCGATCTAGGCATGACCAGGATGAAGGTGCGGTAACACGCACTGGAGGTCCGAACCGATTAACGTTGAAAAGTTACCGGATGAGTTGTGTTTAGGGGTGAAAGGCCAATCAAGCCGGGAAATAGCTGGTTCTCCGCGAAAACTATTGAGGTAGTGCCTCGGATGGACACCCTAGGGGGTAGAGCACTGGATGGATGCGGGGGTCGCGAGACCTACCAACTCTAACCAAACTCCGAATACCTAGGAGTGATATCCGGGAGACAGACGGCGGGTGCTAAGGTCCGTCGTCAAAAGGGAAACAGCCCTGACCTACAGCTAAGGTCCCCAAGTCATCACTAAGTGGGAAAGCATGTGGAACTTCCAAAACAACCAGGAGGTTGGCTTAGAAGCAGCCATCCTTTAAAGAAAGCGTAACAGCTCACTGGTCTAAACAAGAGGTTCTGCGGCGAAGATGTAACGGGGCTAAAGTGATGCACCGAAGCTTAGGATGTGGATTTATCCACGTGGTAGCGGAGCGTTCCGTACGCCTGTGAAGCGGTCTGGTAATGGGCCGTGGAGGTATCGGAAGTGCGAATGCAGACATGAGTAGCGATAAAGAGGGTGAGATGCCCTCTCGCCGAAAGACCAAGGGTTCCTGCGCAAGGCTAATCCGCGCAGGGTGAGCCGGCCCCTAAGACGAGCCCGAAGGGGGTAGTCGATGGGAACCACGTTAATATTCGTGGGCCTGGTGGTGTGTGACGGATCTCGTGTGTTGTTCTCCCTTATTGGATTGGGAGGGCTTCGAAGAGGTTCCAGGAAATAGCCCCACCGTATAGACCGTACCCGAAACCGACACAGGTGGTCAGGTAGAGTATACCAAGGCGCTTGAGAGAAGTGTCCTGAAGGAACTCGGCAAATTGCCTCCGTACCTTCGGAAGAAGGAGGCCCTCACTCTGCGCAAGCAGTATGAGGGGGCACAGGCCAGGGGGTAGCGACTGTTTAGCAAAAACACAGGGCTCTGCTAAGTCGGCTTCAAGACGACGTATAGGGCCTGACGCCTGCCCGGTGCCTGAAGGTTAAGTGGAGGAGTGCAAGCTCTGAAATGAAGCCCAGGTAAACGGCGGCCGTAACTATAACGGTCCTAAGGTAGCGAAATTCCTTGTCGGGTAAGTTCCGACCTGCACGAATGGCGTAACGACTTCCCCACTGTCTCCAGGACATGCTCAGCGAAATTGAATTCCCCGTGAAGATGCGGGGTTCCCGCGGTTAGACGGAAAGACCCCGTGCACCTTTACTGCAGCTTCAGAGTGGCATTAGGAAAGAACTGTGTAGCATAGGTGGGAGGCTTTGAAGCGTTGGCGCCAGCTGACGTGGAGCCATAGGTGAAATACCACCCTGTTGTTTTCTGATGTCTAACCTCGATCCATGAAACTGGATCAGGGACCCTCTGTGGCGGGTAGTTTGACTGGGGCGGTCGCCTCCTAAAGAGTAACGGAGGCGCGCGATGGTGGGCTCAGGACGGTTGGAAACCGTCTGTTAGAGTGCAATGGCATAAGCCCGCCTGACTGCGAGACTGACAAGTCGAGCAGAGACGAAAGTCGGTCATAGTGATCCGGTGGTCCCTCGTGGAAGGGCCATCGCTCAACGGATAAAAGGTACGCCGGGGATAACAGGCTGATAACCCCCAAGAGCTCATATCGACGGGGTTGTTTGGCACCTCGATGTCGGCTCATCACATCCTGGGGCTGGAGCAGGTCCCAAGGGTTTGGCTGTTCGCCAATTAAAGTGGTACGTGAGCTGGGTTCAGAACGTCGCGAGACAGTTTGGTCCCTATCTGCCGTGGGCGTCGAAATTTGAGAGGAGTTGACCCTAGTACGAGAGGACCGGGTTGAACGTACCTCTGGTGTACCTGTCGTCGTGCCAACGGCGCAGCAGGGTAGCTATGTACGGACGGGATAACCGCTGAAAGCATCTAAGCGGGAAGCCTCCCTCGAGATAAGATTTCATAGAGCCGTGAAAGACCATCACGTTGATAGATCGGATGTAGAAGTGCGGTAACGCATGGAGCTAACCGATACTAATTGCTCTATTCGCGCTTGAGAGTCCCGCCATCAATGACAATGCTGGATACCAGCCACGTCGGCGAGGCAGATGATCAAATGCCAACGCCTGATACAAACACCCAACACACATATGCACGGCACCGATTTTAAACCAACCAAACACCCACGCGCACCGGCTCCATTGCCTGGTGGCTATAGCGTCTGTGAACCACCCGATCCCATCCCGAACTCGGCCGTGAAACCAGTCTGCGCCAATGGTACTATCGCTTAAGCGATGGAAGAGTAGGTCGTCGCCAGGCATTGAAGCCCGTGCGCGTGCGTGTCACAATACAAGAACCCATTCACTTGTCCCCTCCCCAAAAGGAGGATCCCGGCGCGGGGTGGAGCAGCCCGGTAGCTCGTCAGGCTCATAACCTGAAGGTCACAGGTTCAAATCCTGTCCCCGCAACCAAACTCCCATATTCCAAACCGTCTCAGGATACCCCCGAGGCGGTTTTTTATTGCCTTCTTTCCATCGTTTGCCTCGTCTCACCGGCTTCGCAAGCGTCTCGCTGAATGTCGCTGGATGCCATGACGTCGATTTGCATTTGGGGGTACTTTCAGGGGTAATGCCCGCCAACTCGGCAGGAGTACCCCCATGGCTCTCAAGGAACTTGAAGCGCGCTACGCCACCAAACGCTCGAAGGATTACAAGCTCACCGATGGCGAGGGGCTCTACTTCCTCGTCCGGCTCAATGGCTCCAAGCTCTGGCGGTTCAAGTATCGCTTTGACGGCAAGGAGAAGCTGCTTTCCTTTGGTGCCTATCCCGACACTAGAGCGGTTTTCGATCAGTCTGCATCGTAGCCGCAGGCGGCGAAGTAGTTGGCACATTCCTGGGGCGAGTAGAGATCGAGGATGCGACCGATGGCGTTCCATAGGCCATGGACGGTCCGCTCGGCCGCTTTTCGCAGGTGCGCCTTCAGCTTGGAGAAGGCCTGCTCGATCGGGTTGAAGTCTGGGCTGTAGGGCGGGAGGAAGAGGAGCGTTGCGCCAACGCTTTCGATGGCGGCTCGCACGGCCGGCGCCTTGTGGCTCGACAGGTTGTCCATCACGACCACGTCACCGCGGCCGAGTTCCGGCACGAGCACGCGCGTGACGTAGGTGAGGAACGCATCGGCGTTCATTGGTCCGTCGAGCACCCAGGGTGCTACCATGCCCGTGCGGCGCAGGCCGGCGACGAAGGTCGTGGTCTTCCAATGTCCGAAGGGGGTGCCGGCGCGCAAGCGCTGGCCCCGCCGGCAGCGACCATGGCGCCGCGCCATGTTGGTAGACGCCCAGGTCTCGTCGATGAAGACCAGCTTGTCGGGGTCGAGATCGAGCTGGCCCTCGAACCACTCCTCGCGACGCTTCAGGACGTCGGGACGATCTTGCTCCGTCGCGTGGCCGGTCTTTTTTTGCGCGTGATCCCGTGGCGGGCGAAGAAGCGCCAGAGCGTGGCGATGCTGACGCTCACGCCACGCTCGGCCAGCATCCCACGAAGCTCTGCCAGCGTCGGATCCGGCTGCTGCTCGATCGCCTCCAGAATGAAGGCGGCATGGTCCTCAATCTTGGGACTTCGGCGATCACCGCCCTGCGGCTTGGCCGCCGGCGTGCCATGAGCGAGCACCAGCTGTCGCCAGCGGATCGCGCTTGCCGCGCTGACGCCGAACCGCTCTGCCGCCTGCCGGCAAGACACCCCGCTTTCGACAGCAGCGATGACACGATCCCGAAGATCACGCGATAACGCTCGGCCCATCCATCCCGGCCTCCTTCGCCAGCACGGATCGTGAATCAGAAAACGGGTGCCGTGTGAATCCCCAACGATTCAGCCCCGACGAAAACCGCTCTAAGCTCAGGAGCCGAGCGACGCTGCGAGGTGGTCCACGATCGCGCGCACCTTGGCCGACGGCCTCGGTCCTACCGGGAAGACCGCGAAGACCTCGGCAGGATCGAGCTGGTACGATCCGAGCAGCTGGACGACTTGCCCGCTTTGCAGCTCTTCGCCGGCCATCACGCGCGTGCCTAACGCAATCCCCAGGCCCGCGACGGTTGCCGCCAGCACGCCCGGTGCTGAGTTGATCCAGAACCGCGCCTGGACGTCTAGGGATGTCACCGTTTTGTTGTGGGTGAAGCGCCAGCTCTCGCCGCCGAACGATCCATGCTGAAGAATGCAGTCGTGCCCGGCGAGGTCAGCCGGCGTGCCCGGCTCGCCACGGGCGGAGAGATACGACGGAGCCGCCATGACAAGTCGTTCGACCACAGCGAGCTTCCGCGCACCGAAGGTTGAATCGTCAAGCGGTCCGACATTGATGCGGATTGCGAGGTCAACGCCGTCGGTGATCAGGTTCTGGCGGGCGTCGCTCATGTTTATCTCGACCTTGAGGTCGGGATGGCGATCGAGGAATGGCGTCAGAGCGGGGATGATCGCGCGGGTGCCATACATTAGCGGCATCGCGATCCTGATCACGCCGTGGAGGCTGTCGACGCCGCGGGTCGCCTGCTCGGTCTCCTCGACCTCCGCCAGTAGCCGTCTCGCACGCTCCAGGTAGAGCGCGCCGGCGTCCGTTGGCGAGATGCTGCGGGTCGTGCGCAGCAGCAACGTCGTGCCCAGCCGCGCCTCGAGCGCGCCGACGATCCGCGACACCGAAGGCTGCGATAGCTTCAGCTCGCGCGCCGCGCGCGAGAGGCTCCCGGTGTCCGCCACGCGGACGAAAACGGCCATCTCCTGCCAGCGATCACTCATTTGCAATCCTGATAGATGTTGTCCGCATTGGAAGGATACTCCGTGTTTGGCTGAGAACCTAATTTCCTGCTCACGGCACCTTCGCCGCGGATACGGAGATTTGAAATGAGGCTCCAAGACAAGCTCGACGCGATGCGCGAGGATTTTGAGAACGGACGCTTTCCGCTGGTGCCGACGCAGGCCCAGATCGACACAATGGCGCAGGCGACCCAGTCGCTGATCGACAGCCGGCAGGCCGAGAAGGCCCTCGAGGCCGGCGACGTCGCGCCGGACTTCACGCTGCAGGACGCCGACGGCAATGGCGTGAGCTCGCGCGAGCTGCTGAAGCGAGGGCCGCTGGTGGCGACCTTCTATCGCGGGGTCTGGTGCCCCTATTGCAACTTCGACCTGCAGGCGCTGGAGGAGGTTCGGTCGGAGATCGAGCAGCGAGGCGCCAGCCTTGTCGCCATCTCGCCCCAGAGCCCGGCGAACAGCCGCAAGTCGCAGCGCGACAACAAGCTGGGCTTCCCGATCCTGAGCGACGCCGGCGCTTCCGTTGCCGACGCGTTCGGCCTGCGCTTCTCAATGCCGGACAACCTGATCGAGGTCTACAAGCAGTTCGGCAATGACCTGGCGAGGATCAACGACGATCCGTCGTGGGTGCTGCCGATGCCGGCCCGCTACGTGATCGGGACCGACCGCGTGATCGCCTACGCCGAGGTCAACCCCGACTACACCCGGCGCCCCGATCCTTCCGAGCTTCTGCCGGTTCTCGACCGCCTCCGGGCGGGCGTGGCCGCCTGAAGGAACCCTCAACCGCCGACCCACCACGACTCAAGCGAAGGAGTGAGTACCATGGCTATCAAAATCTACGGCGACCCCGGTTCGGGCAGCCGCCGCCGCGTGACGGCAGCAGCCGCCGCGATGGGCATCGACATCGAGATCGTGAACATCGACCTCTTCAGGGGCGAGAGCCACACGCCGGAGTTTCTCGAACTCAATCCGCATGGCCTATCGCCCGTCATGGTCGACGGCGACTTCGTCCTCTACGAATCCGCCGCGATCAACCTCTACCTCGCCGAGAAGGCCGGCAGCGACCTGGCTGGCAAGAACCTCCGCGAAAAGTATGAGATCCTGCAGTGGATGTTCTGGTCCGGCGAGCAGTGGCGCATCTTCGCAACGCTCACCTTCGACGAGGTCCTCGGCAAGAAGTTCGCGGGCAAGCCCGCGGACGAGACGATCGTCAACCTGGCGGCCAACAAGATCCGTGAGGCGGCTGCGATCCTCGACAAGCATCTGGCCACGCACGACTACATCGTCGGCGATCGCCTGACGCTGGCCGACTTCGACATCGCCGGCCCGTTCTCGCAGAATGAGCGGACGAAGATCCCGCTGAACGAGTTCCCGAACCTGGTCGCTTGGCAGCAGCGTCTGCTCGCCACGGTCCCCGGCTGGGCGGCGACGAAGCGCGAGGTCGATGAACGCATCGACGGCGCGCTCGAAGCGGCGGGCATCAAGCTCTGATGGTCCGGCGCCCGCGTCCGCCCTCTCCCCAGGGGCGGGCGACCGGCGTCCGGGCAGGCGCCGGTGCCACCCCATTCCCCCCTCGGGTGGCGACCGGCGCCAAACCAAAAGGCATTTTTCCGATGAACATCGATCTCGCCGGCCGCACGGCCATTGTAACGGGTTCCACCGTCGGCATCGGCCGCGCGACCGCCGAGAGTCTGGTCCGGGCCGGAGCCATTGTCATCATCAACGGTCGAACACAATCTCCTGCATCGAAGCGCCAAAGCGACTTCGTATCATGCACGAGGGTGGCTGAAACAATTCCGCGGTGTCCCACAACAACGTGTTAGTCGCTGGCAGCAGCCGACCGAGTCAAGTCATGCGACGGGTGGCCTCCGTTGCCGGCTACCGTTGAAAGCCGTCGTTCGCTCGCGCCAGGGCACACAGGCAGATGCGCGGGAGGCTTCACGCGGTCTCCAGCGATGAACTTCCCTGGCAGTATAACGTGCATCGAACGAAGGGTCGTGGCGGTGTCCCATACCCGCTTGGGTGGCATAGGCTACCCGGTCTGGCATTGAAGTTCGCCAGAGTCCGACGACAATGACCGCGATGAAAACCGACTTGGGATACTGGGCGCATTCGGCATCGGCGTCACAGAGTTCGCGCCAATGGGGCTGCTTCCGGCCATCGCGCAGGATCTGGGCGTCTCGATCCCGACGGCCGGGCTTCTCGTCAGCGCCTATGCGCTCGGCGTCGTCGCAGGTGCCCCGCTCATGACGCTGACGACGCGACGGATTTCGCGGCTCACCTTGCTCATTTCGCTCGCCGCGATCTTCACGCTGGGAAACGTGCTTGCCGCAATCTCGGCAAGCTATGCGAGCCTTATGGTCGCGCGCATCCTGACCTCGTTAACCCACGGCACTTTCTTCGGAAAGGGCTCGATGGTCGCGGCCAGCCTCGTAGCGCCGGGCCGGCGCGCTGCGGCGGTCGCGACGATGTTCACGGGGCTGGCTATCGCCAATGTCATCGGCGTGCCGCTCGCAGCATGGGCGGCTGGTCACCTCGGCTGGCGCTTGTCGTTTTGGGGTATCGCCGGGCCTGGGGTCGTCACGATGGTCGCGCTGCGGCTGACATTGCCGCCGCTGCCAGCGCACGGCGACGGCGATGTACGCTCCGAGCTCCGGGTCCTTACGCGCAGAGCCGTCCTTGGCGCTTTCGCGCTGACCGTTATCGGGTCAAGCGCGATGTTCACCGTCTTTACCTACTTCACCGCGACGCTGCGCGATGTACTGCATGCATCGAGCGGGTGGGTGACGGCGATGTTGGCGACCTATGGCGCGGGTCTGACCGTCGGCAACTGGTTTGGCGGGAAATTCGCCGACCGTTCCGTCGATCGGACGCTCGCGGTGACGCTGGCGAGCCTTTCGGCGATCCTCGTGGCGTTCGCGTTCCTGATGCAGAACGTCTGGATCTGTGCGGTGCTCATCTTCCTCTGGGGTATCGCGAGCTTCGCATTGCTGCCTCCGCTTCAGGTGCGCGTGATGACGGCTGCAGCGGCTGCGCCCAATCTCGCCGCGTCTGTAAACATTGCGGCATGCAATCTCGGCAATGCCATGGGCGCGGCGCTCGGCCGTGCGGTGATGACCGCCCGCCTCGGCTACCCAGCGGTTGCACTCGGCGGGGCCGCAACATCGGCGATTGGCCTCGTCATCGTGCTGCTCGGGCTTCGTTGGCGGGGTCGCTCCGGCAGCCGGCCTTAGTTTTACCCGATCGGGTATTGTTAGCGGCCCGGCTTGGGATTGAGCGTCGAACGACGAACGCGGACGGTGAGCGTCGCAGTCGACGTGGCCGACGCGGCCCCGCTCCCTGAAGCTCGAGGACATTTTATGCTGCGCATACTTGCCACCAGTCTGATCGCCTTGCTCTCCGCTGCGTCGGCCGACGCCAGGGTCGTGCCCTTTCCATCGGGCTGCCACGTCCAGGATATCGCGACCAACGCGACGTCGCTGCACGTCCGCATCTGCGGGACCGGACCGGCTGTCGTACTCCTGCACGGTTATGGTGAAACCGGCGACATGTGGGCGCCGCTGGCCACCGACCTTGCTCGCGACCACACCGTCATCGTGCCCGATCTGCGTGGTATGGGGCTCTCGGCGCGACCCGCTGGCGGCTATGACAAAAAGACGCAGGGCTATGACATTGCCGGTGTGCTCGATGCGCTGAAGATCGCCAAGGTCGATCTCGTCGCGCACGACATCGGCAACATGGTCGGCTTCGCCTTCGCGGCCGAGCACCGCGATCGTGTAAAGGCGCTTGTCCTGATGGATGCGCCGCTTCCTGGCGTAGGGCCTTGGGACGAGGTTCTGAAAAGCCCGCTGCTATGGCACTTCCGCTTCGGAGGCCCCGACATGGAGCGCCTCGTCGCCGGTCGCGAGCGCATCTATCTCGATCGTTTCTGGAATGACTTTTCCGCCGATCCCAGGAAGTTCGACGAGGAGTCGCGCCAGCATTATGCTGCGCTCTACGCCCGTCCGGGGGCAATGCATGCGGGCTTCGAGCAATTCAAGGCGTTCGACCAGGACGTGAAGGACGACCAAGCGTTCGTCGCTGCGGGCCCGCTCACCATGCCCGTGTTGGCGATCGGCGGCGACCACTCCTTCGGCCCGGTCATGGCGGTCGTGATGCGCGCCGCCGCCACCGATGTGCAGGAGCGTGTCATTCGCGGCTCCGGCCATTGGCTCATGGAAGAGCAGCCCGCGCAAACTGTGTCCGCAGTCCGTACGTTCCTGGACGCAAAGAAGTGAGCCGGGCCTGGCTCCTGGCCCTCCTGATGGCCACGTCTGTGGCTACCGAAGGCCACGCCGCGCGACCAAGCGAGATCCGCCTCACCCAGACCGAGATTGCGGCGAAACATCGTGTCCACGGCGGGGCGGGAACGTCCGGTGTCACCGGGATCGAGACGATCGTTCTGGCGGGCGATCCTACGGCGTCGGGCCCCTATACGATCGAGCTGCGCGTTCCCGCGAACACCAAGATCGCGGCTCATACCCACCGCGATGATCGAACGGCGGTAGTCGTCTCGGGGGTCTGGCATTTCGGCTATGGCAAAGTCGCGACCGCGGCAACGACCAAGGCGCTGGGCCCCGGAGGCTTCTACAGCGAGCCCGGCGGCGATGCGCATTTCGCGATGACGGGCCGCTGGCCGGTGACGGTCATGATCAGTGGCTTTGGTCCCACCGATACGAACTTCATCGAAGCAGACCATGTGGCGCAACCGGAGAAACGGCCGTGACCTCACCTTCCATGATCCGTGATCCGATCGCTGACCACATGCTGACGCCGGAGAATGCGGCGCTGGTCATCATTGATTTCCAGCCGGTGCAAGTCGGATCGATCGTGACGATGAACAAGCGGCTGCTGGTCAACAACGTCGTCGCCCTCGCACGCACCGCGAAGCTCTACGGGCTTCCCGTAATCCTCTCGACCGTCAATGTCGCAACCGGGCGGAACGCGCCGACGGTCCATCAGATCACCGATGTGCTGCCGGACGTGCTTCCGATCGATCGCACGTCGATCAACGCTTGGGAGGATGAGACCTTCGTCGCGGCGGTGAAGGCTACGGGCCGGTCAAAGCTGGTCATGGTCGCGCTGTGGACCGAGGTGTGTCTGGTCTTTCCGGCGCTCGATGCACTGCACGAAGGCTTTGAGGTGTATGCGGTCGTCGATGCCGTGGCCGGTACGTCCGAGGCAGCGCACCGGGCCGGCCTCGATCGTCTGATACAGGCGGGCGCCGTTCCCATCAGTTGGATCCAGTTCGCTTGCGAACTGCAGCGCGACTGGGCGCGGGCAGCAACCGCCGAGGGCTTTGCCGAGATCGTCTTTGCAGAAGTCGGCCACTGACCACCGCAATCGACCGTCCACCGGTTCACCATTCCAAGGAGATGCATATGACCGGAGAAAAGCGCAACGTCCTCGTCATCGGCGGCAGCCGCGGCATTGGCGCTGCCATCGTCCAGCGTTTTGCCGCAGCCGGCGACCTCGTCACATTCACCTACGCCGGGTCCACGGAAGCAGCAGCGACGCTCGAGCACGACACGGGCGCCGTAGCCATCCGTTCGGATGCTTCGGATCGCGCCGCCATCATCGCCGTGGTCAAGTCGCAATCGAACATCGATGTCCTGGTGATCAATGCTGGCGCGCTGGTAATGGGCGATCCGCTCGCGCTGGATGCCGACGCTGTCGACCGGATGATCGATCTCAATGTTCGCGCGCCCTATCATGCAGCCGTCGAGGCCGCCAGAACGATGAGAGACGGAAGCCGTATCATCGTCATCGGCTCGGTGAACGGAGACAGGATGCCGTTCGAAGGAGGTGCGGCCTATGCGCTGACCAAATCGGCGATGCAGGGCATGGCACGCGGTTTGGCGCGCGACTTCGGTGCGCGCAACATCACCATAAACGTCGTGCAACCGGGGCCGACCGACACCGATATGAATCCGGGCGACGGCCCGATGAGCGACTTCATGCACAGCTTCATGGCGATCAAGCGCCACGTACGCCCGACGGAGGTCGCGGGCATGGTGGCTTGGCTCGCGGGCCCGGACGCGGGCGCGGTGACCGGCGCGCTTCACACGATTGACGGCGGATTCGGCGCATGACCGATTGCCTGTCCACGCGGCATGGCTTTGGCCGCTGGCGTGATTTCTCCTCTTCTGTCTGATCGAAGGACTACGCTCATGAACATCGATCTCACCGGCAAGACCGCGCTTGTTACCGGCTCGACCGAAGGCATTGGCTTCGCTATCGCAAAGGGCTTGGCGAACGCCGGCGCAAGCGTGATCCTCAATGGCCGCACTCAGGAGAAAGTCGACGCCGCGGTAGCGCGCATCGGTGGAAACGCGCGCGGCGTGGCGGCGGACCTCGGCAGCGCAGACGGCCACGCCCGGCTTATTAAGGCCGAGCCGCACGCGGATATCGTCGTCAGCAATCTCGGTATTTTTCAGCCGATCGACTTCTTCGACACGGACGACGAAGTCTGGGACCGCCATTGGCAGGTCAACGTCATGGCCGGAGTGCGGCTCGCCCGAACCTATCTGCCAAGGATGCAGGCGAAGACCTGGGGTCGCTTTTTGCTGCTCGGATCGGAATCCGCCTTTAATATCCCGGCCGACATGATCCATTACGGCGTCAGCAAGACAGCTGATGTTGCGCTCGCCCGCGGGCTCGCCAAGCGCATGGCCGGAACCGGTGTGACCGTGAATTCCGTTCTGCCCGGGCCGACGTTATCTGAGGGCGTTGCAGCGATGCTGGAGGAGGAACGCGCCGCAACGGGCAAACCGATCGAAGATGTCGCCGCTGCGTTCGTCCGTGCATCGCGCTCCAGTTCGATTATCCAGCGCGCAGCGACGGTCGAGGAAGTCGCCAACATGTTCGTCTATCTCGCGTCACCCTTGGCGTCGGCGACCACGGGTGCGGCGCTCCGCGTCGATGGAGGGGTGATCGATAGCCTGATGTGACTTTTGTTGAAGCTGCGAACTTTGGTGGTACGCTGTCCAGGAACAGGCGAGTGTAGCCTTGGGCAGCAAGATAAAGGCCAGTCGAATGATCCGGCTTTGCTAGTCAGAATTGGCTCCCTGGCGTTCCTGATGATCTCTCTACTCGCGAGTTCCGCTTGCCTGGCGCAGGCGTCCGCTCCGGGCTTTGAATCGTACAAGCATGTTCGTGCTGCTGCCGACGATGGGGCACCTGACGGCCTTCTGAGGATCGCGCAGACATCCGACGGTTACATCTGGGTCGCCGGCGACGCGCTCTATCGCTTCGATGGCGCAACTTTCGAACGGATCGATTGGCCGCAGGGGTCGGGCAAGCGGCACGCATCACCGTCGGCGCTGATGGCCAGCGACCGCGGCGAACTCTGGGTGGGCTTGCGTGATACCGGCGGCGTCGCCGTGTACCGTCAGGGCGCGCTGCGGGATATGCACATGCCCGATCCACCACGAGGCTTGGCCGCTTTCGCCCGAACTTCTGGCGGCACGATCTGGGCGTCGTCAATGGGGCTCGACAAGCGGCTGCAGCGCCTGCGCGGCTCCCGATGGAAGCGAGTGGACGAGGCGCTGAGGTTGCCGCCAGGGTACATCATGGATCTGGTCGTCGCGAGAGACGGTCGATTGTGGGTCGCGCTCAGCGCCGAGAACGGGGAAAGCGGCTCGCTTGCCGTTCTCACGCCGAGCGGGACGCGGTTCAAAAATGTGCCTGTCCGACTCTCCGGACGACCCAAGATCGCGCTCGATCACAGTGGAGCTCTATGGGTGTCGGATGCCGCTGGCACCCGCATGCTGTTCGACGCTCGCGGCATGCGCAGACGCCGAGCTATCGCTCACCCGCCAGTGCCGGGTGTCACAAGAGCGGGGATCACCTTTGACAGCAGCGGGGGACTGTGGGGCACGACGGGGTCGGCGGGGATTTTTCACATCGCCAATCCCACCGCATCGTCTGCCGCCGCTGGCGCACAGGTTCGCCGCTTCGGCGCGGCAAACGGCCTCACGTCCGACACCACCTATGCGCCGTTCGTTGATCGCGAAGACAACGTCTGGATAACGACGGAAGCCGGAATCGATCAATTTCGCCGAGCCGCGGCAGAGCAGGACCCGAGGGTGCCCGCGGATGCCGAACACGGGCTTTCGATGGCTCGAGCGAAGGACGGGAGCATCTATGTCGCGTCGCGCCGGACGCTGTTTCGCATTCCCTCGAACGGTAGCGCTGCGCCTATCCTGAAACTTCGTACCGATGAAATCTCGATGTGCCCGGCCCGCGACGGCGGTGTCTGGGTCATAGAACCGGGCCAGGTCCTGCTTCTGCACGGTGAGCGAGTGCAAAAACTGCCGGGCTATCCCAGCGGCGACGCGAAGATCGCTTGCGCTGAAGACGGGGCCGGCCGTCTCTGGCTTAGCCTTGCCAGCGGCGCGCTCCTGTGGCGCGACTCTTCCGGCTGGCATCGCGCCGACGCGGCGCTCGCCAACCTCAAGATCTGGGATTTGACCACGACGCCGTCGGGCGACCTGGCAATGATCGTTCCTCCTGACATCGCCATCCTGCATGGTAGCCGGCTGGAGAAGATCAGCCTCGGGAAAACGGGCATCGGGACACCCTGGGCCTTGATGCCGGGAAATGGCCCAGTCTCGCCAGACCTGTTTGTCAGCGGCAGCACCGGCCTGGCCCGGAAGCGTGGAAATCGGCTGCGTCATCTCGACGAGAGTCGCTTCCCCTGGATCACCTGGATCAGGACGCTTCAGCAGACAAATGACGGCAAGACCTGGTTGTTCAGCAGAACCGGCGTGTACAGGGTCGCCACGGCCGATCTGGATCGCGCCTTCGAAGATCCGGGTGCACCGCTGCCCTTCACCAAATTCGACGCGTTGGACGGGCTGGCGAGCACGGTTCAGCAAGGGGGGTTCGCCGGCCCGCAAACCGCCGTCGGGGGGGATGGCAGGCTCTGGTTTCTCAACCGGCAAGGCGCGGCGTTTTTCGATCCTGCAAAACTCCAGCCGAACAGTCTGCCGCCACCGGTGACGATTCGGTCCTTCACAGGCGGCGGACGCACGTGGCGCGATCCGGTCAACGTCATTGTTCCAGCAGGCACGCGCACCGTCGATATCGCCTATGCCGGTCTTAGCTTCACGGTGCCGCAACGTGTTCGTTTCCTGTACCGGCTCACAGGAGTCGATGACGCCTGGGTCGATGCAGGCTCACGACGAGCGGCGTCCTATTCCAACCTCGGTCCCGGCCGATACGTTTTCCAGGTGATCGCGAGAAACAGCGACGGCGTATGGAATCGCAGAGGCGCAACGCTGACCTTTCGTATCAGACCCAGCTTCGTGCAGAGCTGGCCCTTCAAATTTCTGTGCGCGGCGCTCCTGCTTGGCATGATGTGGCTGGCCTATTCGATGCGACTGCGCACCGTCGCCGGTCGCATCCGCATGCGGATGGCCGAGCGGGCCGAGGAACGGGAGCGGATCGCGCGTGAGCTCCACGACACGCTGCTCCAGTCGGTGCAAGCGCTCACGCTCCGCTTCCAGCTGGCGGCAGACGATCTGCCGGAAGGCGCGCCTGCCCGCGCGTCGCTGATCACCGCGATCGATACCGCCGACAAGGTCATTGCCGAAGGTCGCGATCGGGTCCGCGAGTTGCGCACGCAGCACGACGGAAACCTGGAGCAGATCATTTGTGAATGCATCACGCGTCTCGGGTTCGACACATCCTTCGTCGTGTCGATCTCCTCGGACGGAGTGCCGCGAAGCCTTGACGACAGGGCACTGGACGAGATCACTCGGATCGCGGGTGAGGCACTGTTCAATATTCACCGCCATGCCAGCGCCACCGAGGTGACGGTGAGAATTCGGTACGGAGCGAACCTGCAAATACGCTTCGCCGACGATGGGAGCGGCATAGACGCCGAAATCGCGGAAGCGGGGGGCAAGGCCGGACATTACGGACTCTTGGGCATGATCGAACGCGCGCGGGGGCTTCGCGGCAACCTTGTTGTCAGGCGCCGGCCCGATCGTGGTACCGAAGTGCTGCTGACGATCCCCGGGGCGATAGCATACAAGCCCCGTATGTTCCGGCAGTGGAGTTTGTGATGGCAGCGCCCATTCGTGTCCTGATCGTCGATGACCATCCGATGGTGCGTGACGGGATCGCTGCCCTGCTCGGGCGGCAGGCCGATATGGAACTCGTCGGCGAAGCCTCAAATGGGGTCGAGGCCATTAAGCGGTTCCGCGAGCTCTCGCCCGATCTCACGCTGATGGACTTGCAGATGCCGACCATGGGCGGAGTAGAAGCGATCTCGGAAATACGCCGCTTGTCACCTGATGCGCGCGTTCTGGTGCTAACGACCTATCCCGGGGACGCGAACGCCGCACGCGCCATACGGGCGGGCGCCGCTGGCTATCTCCTGAAAAATGGCATTCGGGTCGAGCTGATCGATGCCATCCGTTCGGTTCATGCCGGCCGGCGCGCGATCTCCGCCGACATCGCGCATGAAATCGCTACGCACGCTCTGAACGAGGTGCTCACAGACCGTGAGATTCAGATCCTCCGGTTGGTTGCCGACGGGCACGCCAATAAGGAAATCGCCTGGAAGTTGAACCTGTCGAACGACACGATCAAAGCACACCTGAAAACCATCTTTGGAACACTCGGCGTTCATGATCGCACCCACGCGGTCATCGTCGCGGCGCGACGTGGCTACATCGATCCCTTCTCTTGACCCTTGCAAAGCCCATCCAGTCACTTGAACGTCCGCTTTGCTGAAAGTCAGCCCTTTGACGAGCGGTTCAGGAACGACCGAAAAGTCCCACTTGTTGCCGATCACCTCCGCATACGGCTCAGCTCGGCACCGGCGGTGTGCGCAAGTGGAGCCGTTCACGCAGCGTCCGCTCCACAAAGCAACAGAAACAAAATATAATTAACGGAGACGAATAGCGCATGTCGGACACTGCTCAAGCGGGTCGCTGCAACCGATACCACGACACTCCAAAAACCACAGCCTCGCAAGAGCCGGGGGTGTTGTCGTTGGCGGCGGGAAACAGCTGTGGGTTCTCAGCTTAAGAATACGTAGCTCAACCGTTCCGAGCCCTATCCGCGGTCGCGCTCGCGGTAACCGCTGCGCTCGTGACCTGCTCCCCGTTTTCAGGCCGCTGATAAGTTAGCTTCGGTGTCCTTATGCCCGTGGCGGGGGCGGTTCGTAACTCGGCGGGTGCCAGCCCGCCAAGGCTGCTGTGCGGACGCACGGTGTTACAGTCCGTCCGCCATGTCTCGATGATCCGTCTCGCCGCAGCCAGCGATGGGAACAGGTGTTCGTTCAGGCACTCGTCGCGCAAGCGACCATCAAACGATTCCACAAAGCCGTTCTGCTGCGGCTTGCCCGGCGCGATTCAATGCCACTCGACCCCGGTGTCCTGGCACCACGCGAGCACCGCATGACTGGTCAGCTCCGTACCATTATCGCTGACCACCCGTGCACGGCCCGCGACGTTCGGCAATGGCGCTCAGCTCAAGAACGACCCGCCGCCCTGACGGCGAGGTGTCGACGATGCAGGCCAAGCATTCGGCTATAGTCGTCGATGACGTTGAGCAAGCGGAACCGCCGGCCACAGGCCAATGCATCCGACACGAAGTCGAGGCTCCAGCGCTGGTTGGGTTCCTGCGGGATCGCCATCGGTACCCGCGTGCCGAGCGCGCGCTTCCGGCCACCACGCTTACGCACCCCAGACGCTCGCGATACAGCCGGTACACCTTTTTTAGGTTCATGCCTTTCCCCTCTCGCCTGAGCAGGATCGCCAGCCGCCGATAGCCGAACCGGCGACGCTCGTTCGCAATCTCACGCATACGCTCACGCACAGCATCGTCCTCCCTCCGCAGCCTTTCCAACGATGCTGCGCATCGCTGGAAACCTATGCTGCTCCGCCCGCGAACCGGCTCATATTGCCATGCCGACCGATTGACCCCGATCAGCCTGCAGGCGCGACGCTCGGAGAAGCCGTAGTCAGCCATCAGCTTCTCCACCGCAGCGTAGCGATCCACAGGCCGGGTCAGTTTTCCCAGAAGATCCTTCAACGCCGACACGTCCAGCATCGATTCCGCCAGCAGCTTCTTCAGCCGCCGGTCTCGTCCTCGAGCGTTCGTAACTGCGCCGCTTCCGACACGGTCATGCCGCCGTACTTCGCCACCCAGTTGCAGAATGTCGCATCGCTGATGCCGTGCTTCCGGCACAGTTCGGCGGTCTTCACGCTAGCCTCGTGCTCACGCAGCACGCCAATGATATGGTTCTCGGTAAACGGCCTCGCCGCATCGCTCGTCTCCATCTGACGAGCTAACTTACCAATGGCATGATTTCTGGGGAGCAGGTCAGAAACAATTGGTCGAGCTTCAATCGACATCGGTCATGCTAGTCAACCGCAACGTACTTCCAGCATGACATGTATATCTGGTGCATCATCAGACAAACGGTTGCGATCATCTGGGGCTAATGCAATGGTACGATTGGGTGTTCGTCTTCCAATTCGTCGGTGCGGGCAGGCTTTCACGCTGGTCGGGCCGCCAGCGGCCGTCAGCCGTGTCCGGACGATCATACGATGTACCACGCTCATGCGCATCCAAGCGCATCCGCCGATTTCTCGAAGCGAAGTCCTCTGCCGGGATCGTGCTCATGGCCGCTGCTGTAGCGGCGCTGCTGATCGCCAACTCGCCGTCGGGGCCGGATTACATGCGATCCTTGACGCCGGGATCGGGCCGCTCTCGTTGCGGCACTGGATCAATGATGGCCTGATGGCCTTCTTTTTCCTGCTGGTCGGACTGATCCTGTGGGTGCTCGTGCTACGATCCGGCACCCGCGCCACGCTCGCCGGGGTCATGCTGGCCTTCGTCATTCCGATGGAGCGCACGCCCCGCCGTCCCGACGCCGACTGCACCAGTCCCCTGCATCGGCTCGAGCGCGTGTTGCTGAAGCCGATCGGCTTCCTCGTCGCGCCTCTCCTTGAGCTGGCGAAAGCCGGCGTGCCGATCCTGAGACTGCCCCCCGAGGCGTTGATGGCTCCGATCACCCTCGGTGCAGCCGCCGGGCTGATGATCGGCAAGGCGGTCGGCGTTCTCGGGTGCTCGACCCTTGCTGTTCGGCTAGGTTTTGCGGACCTTCCCGCGCATGCGAGCCGCACTCAGATGCTGGGTACTGCGCTCCTCTGCGGGATCGGCTTTACGATGAGCATCTTCATTACGCTTCTGGCGTTTCCCGGCAGTCCTTTGCTGCAGGCCGAGGCCAGGATCGGCATTTTGGCAGGATCGTTCCTCTCCGGTATGATCGGATTTGCGGTTCCGGTATGATCGGATTTGCGGTCTTGTACCGGGCCGGCGCGGCGGTGGGTGCAGCGGCGAAGACGGCGGAGTGAGCATGGAAGGATTGTCCGAGCGCGCCCACGGCGCTGGCAGACGCGTAAATGCCGGAATAGCGCGGCTTGCGCTGTATCGCTGGTGGCGTCGCAGCGTGGTCGGGCCGATCGACCATGAGGCTGTGATCGCCCGCATCGTCGAGGAGAGCGGCTGGTCGCCGCGATACGCCTTCATGACGATGATGTCCGCGGGCATTGCCGTGCTCGGCCTGCTGCTGTCGTCGCCAGCGGTGGTGATCGGCGCGATGCTGATCTCGCCGCTCATGAGCCCGATCCTTGGGTTCGGCTTCAGCCTCGCACTGTTCGACTTCGCCGAGATGCGGCGGTCGCTGCTGGCGCTTGCGATCGGCTCGTTCGCCGCAGTCGCCTTTACCGCACTGATCGTGACCGTGTCGCCTTTGCAGGCGCCCACGGCCGAGATCGTCGCGCGCACCCGCCCCAACCTCTTCGATCTCGCGGTGGCGCTGTTCGCCGCGCTGGCCGGCAGCTTCGCGATCATTCGTGGTCGCGGCGAGACGATCGTCGGAGTCGCGATCGCCACGGCGCTGATGCCGCCGCTCGCCGTGGTCGGCTACGGCTTGGCGACGTGGAACATGCCCGTGCTGGGCGGGGCGTTCGCGCTCTTCGTCACGAACTTCATCACCATTGCGCTCTCGGCGACCGTGATGGCGCGCTATTATGGCTTCGGGCATCACCTCTCCAGCCGCCAGAGTTGGATGCAGACCGGCGTGCTTCTACTGGTCTTCGCGGTCATGGCGGTCCCGCTCGGGCTGGCGCTGAACCGCATCGCGCGCGAGGCACTGACAGTATCCGAGGTCCGCTCGCTGCTTAACGATCGCTTCGGCAGCGACGCCCGCGTGACCCAGCTGGAGGTGGCATTCGACCGCGAACCCAACGTCGTCCGCGCGGTCGTCATCACGCCGCGCGGCAAGATGCAGAAGACGGTGCTACTGCAGAAGGCGATTGAGGATGCGCTGGGCCGCCCGATCCGTCTCGATATCGATCAGGTCCTGCTCGAAGCGGGCGCCGGCGCGCTCGACGCGCAGCGCGAGGAGCTGCGACAGGCCGGCGACCAGACGAACCTCGAGGCGCAGCGCATGACGGCGCTGGCACGAATGATCGCGCTGATTACCGGAGTCGCGGCGGAGGATGTGACCATCGATCGTGATCACCGCCGGGCGACCGCCGCCGCGGTGCCGCTGCCCGGCGCGACCATCGCCACCTATCGCACGCTGGAGGCGCGCGCCGCCGCCGAGACCGACGGCTGGAGCGTAGCGATCGTTCCGCCGCAGGGCCCGCTGCCGGAAATCGCCTTCGCCGACAACGTCGACACGCTTGACACGCCCGCACGCGCGGCGGTTCTGACCTCGGCCTGGGCGGCTCGGCGCTGGAACGTGCCGGCGCTGGGCATCCCCGGCCTGCCGATCGGCGACCCGCCAGTGCGGCCCAACCTTACCCAACGGCGCGCGCAAGCGGTCGCTGCGGCACTGGCCACGCAGGGTATCGCCGCCGCGCCCGCGCCCAGCGGCGGCCAGCGCTTCAGCCTGTCAATCGGAGGTGCTCGGTGATTGGCGGCTTTGCTCTCATGCCGTTCGACGCGGCGGCGATCCTCATCGTCCTCGCTGCCGCGCTCGGGTATCTCAACTACCGCTTCCTCAAGCTGCCGTCGTCGATAGGCCTGACGGTCATGGGCGCGATCGCCTCATTGCTGGTGGTCGCGATCGACCGGCTGCTGCCAGGTGCCGACTTTGCGCGCGACATCGTGCGGTTCATCGCCGGCATCGACTTCCGCACCACGCTGATGGACGGGATGCTGTCCTTCCTGCTGTTCGCGGGTGCGCTGCACGTCGACTGGGGCGAGATGCAGCGCGGGCGTTGGCCGATCATCGTGCTGAGCACGATTGGCGTCGTCCTCTCCACCGTCCTCGTCGGCGGCGGCTTCCTGCTGCTGTCGCGCGCGATCGGGTTCGAGCTGCCGGCGATCTGGTGTTTCGTATTCGGCGCGCTCATCAGCCCAACCGATCCGGTGTCAGTGATGGGCGTGCTCAAGCGCGCGAGCGTCTCGCCGACGCTCGAGGCGACGGTCGCGGGCGAGAGCCTGTTCAACGACGGCGTCGGCGTGGTCGTCTTCACCATCCTGCTCGCCTCCGCGCTGTCGGGCGACGTCTTCTCCGTCGCCCATGCGGTCAAGCTGTTTGCGGTCGAGGCGGGCGGCGGCGTCCTGCTCGGGCTCGTCATCGGCTGGATCGCATTCCGGATGATGCGCTCCATCGACGACTACAAGGTGGAGGTGCTGATCAGCCTCGCCGTCGTGATGGGCGGCTACGCCATCGCACGGCCGCTGCACGCCAGCGGGCCGGTCGCCATGGCGGTGGCGGGGCTGATCATCGGCAATGCCGGCGTCGCGCACGCGATGAGCGAGACGACCCGCGATTACCTCCACAAGTTCTGGGATCTGATCGACGATATCCTCAACACCGTGCTGTTCCTGCTGATTGGGCTGGAGGTGGTGACGATCCCCGGCGATCTCCGCCTCGTCGTCCTCGGCCTCGCCGCGATCCCGCTGGCGCTCGCGGCCCGCTCACTGTCAGTGCTATTGCCACTCCGAGCGATCCGGCCGCGGCACCGCTATGGCCTCGTTGCGCCGGTAACGCTGATCTGGGGTGGCCTGCGCGGCGGCATCTCGGTCGCGCTGGCGCTCGGGCTACCGGACGGGCCGGCGCGTTCGGTGATCCTGGCAGCCACCTACGTCGTCGTCCTGTTCTCCGTCATCGTGCAGGGCGGCACGATCAAGCGGGTGCTGGAACGGTTGACCGCCGCCGATGCGAGGAACGCGGCATGAGGGCACGCCTGCTGCGCTGGTCGAGCGACCTGCGCGAGAGCTACTGGTTCGTGCCGACCGTGATGGCGGTCGCCGCGCTGCTGCTGGCGCTGGCGATGGTCTATGTCGACAGTCATGCCGGCTCGACGTGGATGGACGGGCTGCCATGGCTGTACGCCGCGCGGCCCGACGGCGCGCGCAGCCTGCTGTCCTCGATCGGCGGATCGATGATCGGCGTCGCCGGCACGACCTTCTCGATGACGATCGCGGCGGTCGTCTATGCCTCCGGCCAGTACGGCCCGCGCCTGCTCAGCAACTTCATGTCCGATCGCGGCAACCAGGTGACGCTCGGCACCTTCATCGCAACCTTCGTCTATTCGCTGGTGGTGTTGCGCACGATCCGCTCGGCCGGCGAGAGTGGCGCCGGCGCACCCGCCTTCGTGCCGCAGCTCGCACTTCTGGTGGCGCTGATCCTTGTCCTCTGCTCGATTGCGGTGCTGATCTTCTTCATCCACCACGTGCCGATGCGGATCCACATCAACAATGTGATCGAGCGGATCGGCGACCGGCTGATCGCGGAGATCGACGCGCGCTTTCCAGTCTTCGTCGGCCAGCCGCTGACCGAGCGGGCGGACGATCCGCGCATCCCGTCCGCCTTCCGAGACGATGCGACCCTTGCCGACTTCGAGCGCCGCGCCCCCGTCCGTTCGAAGGACATCGGCTACATCCAACTAATCGACGAAGCCACGCTGGTGGAGGCCGCGCGGGCACACGATCTGGTGATCCACCTGCAATATCAGTCCGGCGATTTCGCGCATAAGGGCAGCGTGCTGCTGGAGGCTTGGCCTGCCGAGGCGTGCGACGAGGACGCCACCCAAGCGCTGCGCGATGCCTTCGCGCTCGGCGCTCGGCGCACCGCGCTGCAGGATCTGCGCTTCCTGATCGACGAGCTGGTCGAGATCGCCGCGCGCGCCCTGTCACCCGGGGTCAACGATCCGTTCACCACCAACAGCTGTCTCGACTGGCTCGGCGCGGCAATGGCGGATCTCGCGCGGCGCGACCTGCCTTCGTGCCTGCGCGCCGACGAGGACGGGACGCTCCGCGTCATCGCGCATCCGGTGACGTTCGAGGACTTCGTCGATCGCGCCTTCGGCGCCCTCGCCCAATATGCTAGCGCCGACATGATCTCCGGAAAGCACTTTATCAACGCGCTCGGCGACGTCGCGCTCGGCTGCGATGATCCGGGCCGCATCGCGACCCTTGGTGCACAGACGCACGCCTTTCGCGCGCTCGCGGAGGGCGCGCTGGACGGCGCGTGCCGTGACGCAGTGCTCGGCCGCGCCGACGATCTGCTCAGGGCCCTGGCCGAACCCGATTACAAGCGCCGTCTGCGTGACGGCACTGCCTGGCTGAGAGGAACCGCATGATCGTCGCCATCGCCCTGATCGTCGCGACCATCGTCATCGTTGCGCTGACCGTCAGCAAGTTCGCGCGCAGCGAAGGGTGGCGGGCCACTGTCACCCCGCTCGCTTCGATCATCGGTTCGGGCTTCCTGATCTGCGGCCCCTTGCTGGCCAAGGAGTTCGGCAGCGCGGCGCTTGGCGCGATGGCGGCCCTCCTAGCCATTGCCTACGCGGCGGGCGCGGTGATCGTGGCATCTATCGATGTCCTTTATGTAAGTCTGCTCAGGTGCGGGGGGAACAGACATGTATCCTCTTCCCGAGTTGATGATTGAGATTGCTGTCGCCCCTTCTTCATTGGATCCGCTGCGCTCGCTGATCAGCGCATGAGGAACGAATGTGCTGATCGGTGTGAAGCAGCAGCAGAGTGCGTAAGCACTCGACTCTCAATGGATATGGCGACCATTGTGCCGGGATGGCGAGCCATCAGTCGCCGAGCCGGATCATCGGCAGAGCCAATAGGCGCACGGCCATGCTGATGGCAAAGGTCGCATCACGGCGCAGGTGCGACAACGGGTTGCGCAACTCCATCAGGCGTTCGAGGTCGTCTGCATCACGCTGACTGATCATGTCGCGTGCGCGGCATCGTTTGAGCGTTTCCTAAAATCGATTTTTTTTCGGGGTGGGTTCAGCGTCGAGCCCCAACGTAGGCATGGCCGCGAGCATCTGCTCGGCCAGTGCCTGTGCCAGCAGCACCGTGGCGGAGAAGTTGCCGTGCACGAAGCTGCTGCGCGCCTCGAGGCGTCTTGAAGTTTTCACGATGACCCTTCGCTGAATCGATCAGCCGTGCGAGGGAAGAATGGAAATCTACAATCCGACGCAGAACATCGTGCGTGAAAAGACCCACAGCGGCTCGCTCTGGTCGTATGGCAGCGCCTCATCCTGCCCGATAGTGGTTCGATCCGGCTCGACAACATGCCGCGACCGATCCGGCGGGCTACGCGGGTCTGACGGACAAAGTCGATTTTCACACTTGGACGCTGCTCAAGGGCGTCGCTATCGCCACCCTGCTTGGTGTCGGCTCGGAACTCTCGATCTCCAGTGAAAGCGATCTCGTCCAGGCGATCCGCGAATCTGCCCAAACGAACACTGCGCGCGCCGGTGATCAGATCACACAAAGAAATCTCGACATCCAGTTCACAATCACGATCCGGCCGGGCGCACCCGTCCGCGTTCTAGTGACCCGTGACCTCATCCTCGCGCCGTGGCGCGGCACGGCGGGGGCGTGAACATGGTCGATCTTAAACTCGGCAAGCTGCCCGACCGCACGCCAGTGAAGCTCGCCATCACCATCACGCCCGATCTGCAAAGCGCTCTCAACGACTATGCCGCGCTTTACGCGGGCTTACGGCCGGGAAGAGCCGGTGATCGAGCTGATCCCGGCGATGCTGGCATCTTTTCTCGAAAGCGACCGCAGCTTCGTCCGGGCGCGCGACGAAGCGCGCAGGGGGCGGCCATGATCGAGCGGGCTTGAGAACAGAAGATCGAACCACTCACGGTGCGCATCTCGACCGCCGTCCGCATTACCGGCCTCAGCCGTTTGCGGATTTACGAGCTGATCCAGTCCGGCGACATCGACACGGTGAAGGTCGGCCGCTGTACGCTGGTTCAGTTCGCGAGCCTGAAGGCACTCACTCGCAGTCGAGCGGAGCCGGATGGTTAAGATGAACGGCTGGTCATTCGATGGGCCCTTTGCGGGCTCGCGCATAGAGTTCGGGACGAGTCCGGGCGAAATGCAGGCGCATCGCCCGGGCCTCGGCAAGATCGGGCGCGTTAGCCTCCCAGGCCGCGACCGTCGCCACCAGCCTGCCTGATCGTCGAAGCAGCTCGTCGGCGAGCGCAACCACGACCAGGTTCGGCGTGACCTCGGGCCTGACCGCTAGCAGTTGCTTCAGCGCCTGCGCCTCATTTCTGGGACCGAGGCGATCGGCGAGGATCGCAAGCGCGACTCCGGCGGAGCGTCCCACACCGTGAAAACAATGCACTAGCAGCGAACGGTCGGTCCAAAACCGCGCGAAAACGACCGCCCACTCTACGTCTCCCAACTTCGCTACGCGGATACGGAGGCTATCCGTGTCGACATCCTCGAACTGGAGGACCAGATGCGCCCGGCCTGGGTCGGGCGCGAACCTCAGTTGCATGTTCGGCCGGGCGCCAGGTTCCTCGATGGTGATGACCGCATCGAACTTTCGCTTGTGGCGCTTCGCCTGTGGCAGGCTTCCGACTGACACGCCGCCGGGGATGGGCGATGCGAGCGGGGTGGGTTTGACGTATTTCGATATGGTTCGTGCTCATGAATTTAGGTGGGAGGATGAGGGCAATTGCGGCGTTGCCTTTGGGACGTGTCGATGCCTTTCCGCAATCGACACGTTCCCTGACAGCGGTCAGGCGCGCCGGGCCGCCGGGAAGGACGACCGCAGGATTTTCCCGCCGTCGCGTGGCTGGTCGAGATAGTCCGACCAGTGCTGCATCATTTCGACCCGCTCGTCCCAATATTCACCGCGCGCGTAGGCGCGACAGACCTGGTTGGTATCGACGTGCGAGCTGGCGTTCGATCGCGTCCGGGTTCCAATCTCCCATCTCGTTGAGCAAGGTGGCGGTCATCGCCCGGAAGCCGTGCGCAGTCATCTGGTCGGTCGTGTAGCCGAGCTTGCGGAGGCGCTGATTGACGGCGTTCTCCGACATCGCCTTGCGCGGCTTGCCGAGGCACGGGAACAGATACTTCCACCAGTGGGTGTGCTCGTGAAGCTCCTTGAGCATTTCGATCACCTGCCGCGAAAGCGGGACGCGGTGCGGGCGTCGCATCTTCATCCGCTCCGCAGGAATGAACCAGATCGCCTCCTCGAAATCGATGTCGGTCCACTCGGCCTGTCGGAGTTCGCCGGGACGTAGCAGCACATGTGGCGACAGCCGCATGGCCATGACGGTCACCTTGTGCCCGGTATAGCCGTCGATCGCCCGGAGCAGCGTACCGACCTCGGAGAGCCGGGTTATGGCAGCGAAATGCTTGACCTTGGGCACGACGATCGCGCCGCGAAGGTCGGCGGCGACATCCTTGTCGCACCGAACCGTGGCGGCGCCATAGCGGAACACGCGGCTGAGGACGCTCCGCATGCGCCGTGCGCTTTCGTAGGCGCCGGTCGCCTCGACCTTGCGAAGCACGGCAAGCGCCTCACGCGGCGTGATCTGTGCGATCGGGATGGTGCCGAGCAACGGATAGGCCTTGGCGAGAAGCCAACGAATCTTGTCGACGGTCACCGGCGCGAGACCGTCCCGCTCGCATTTGACGAGCCATTCCTCGGCTACCGCCTCGAACGTTTTGGCAGCGGCGAACTTGGCGGCAATCCGGGCGCGCTTCTTCTCAAGCGCTGGATCGATGCCGTCAGCAATCTTCTTTTTTGCCTCGTCGCGTCGCACGCGGGCGTCCGCGAGGCTGACCTGCGGCCATCCGCCGAGGTGAAGGGTCTTCTGTTTGTCGAGGAATCGGTACCTGAAGCGCCATAGCTTCGAGTCATCGGGCTGGATCAAGAGAAGGAGCCTTGAGAATCGCTCAGGCTCCAAGCCTTCTCTTTCGGCTTAGCGGCATTGATCTGGATGTAGGTCAGCATGGTCGTTTTCCCAGCAAAGCCGGGTCGATCCGAGAGCCCCAAAAAGAGCCACGTTTTGTGGCTGCTGCTGTTGCTCTTAGCCGGATTTCGCCGGACGATGTCTGGCCATTCTCGGTCAAGAAATGCTGTGAAACCAGCCGCTTACTGGATGCTGCTGGACGTCTCCAGAGCCAGTATTGGTGCCCAGAAGAGGACTCGAACCTCCACGACCTTGCGATCGCCAGCACCTGAAGCTGGTGCGTCTACCAATTCCGCCATCTGGGCACGGGGTAGGGGCGGGCCTTTAGGGCGGGTTGAGCGGCCTTGTCAACAGCCCTGTTGCTGGGGCAAGGGCAAAAGCGTGATTTGAGGCGGCGGCGCGCGCCTCGCGGGTCAGCATGAGGGATCGACGAGCATGAAGAACAAGCTGGTGACGGTGATCGGCGGCGGCGGCTTTCTCGGCCGCTATGTCGCGCAGGCGCTTCTCGCGCGCGAGGTGCGGCTGCGCGTGGCGCAGCGCGATCCGCGCGCGGCGTGGTTCCTCAAGCCGCTCGGCACGTTCGGCAATGTCCAGTTCGTCGGTGCCGACGTGACCAAGCCGGAGACGGTGGCGCATGCGGTGGCGGGCGCGGATGCGGTCGTGAACCTGGTCGGCATCCTGTCGGGCGATTTCCGCAAGGTGCATGTCGAGGGCGCACGCGTCGTCGCGGAGGCGGCGCGTGCGGCTGGGGTTGAGACGCTGGTCCATGTCTCCGCGATCGGCGCCGATCCGGCGAGCGCATCCGCCTATGGCCGCAGCAAGGGCGAGGGCGAGGCGGCGGTGCGGGCGGCGTTCCCGCAGGCGACGATCCTGCGCCCCTCGATCGTGTTCGGGCGCGAGGACCAGTTCCTCAACCGCTTCGCCGGGATGATCGCGAGCGCGAAGATCGTGCCGGTGCTGCGCGCGCAGACGCGGTTCCAGCCGGTGTTCGTCGGCGACGTCGCCGAGGCGGTGGCGACCGCGATCGCCGATCCCGAACTGGCCGCGGGCCGGACCTTCGAGCTGGGCGGTCCCGACGTGATGACGATGGGCGCACTGATGCACTGGATCGCGCGTGCGATCGGCCGCAAGCCGACCTTCCTCGAACTGCCCGACGCGATCGGCGGGCTGATCGCGATGGGCGGGGCGCTGCCGGGCGCGCCGATCACGCAGGATCAGTGGAAGATGCTCCAGCAGGACAATGTGGTGGGCAGCGCCGCGGTCGGCCTCGCCGATCTTAAAATTTCGCCGACGCCGCTCGATGCGGTCGCGCCGACGTGGCTGGTCAGCTATCGCCGCAACGGGAGATTCGGCGCCCGCGCTGCCGCCTGAACGGCGGAGCGTCGCGGCGTGGCGGAGCGGCGGCGCTGGTAGCGCGCGCCGCCAAGGGGAATGTGCGTGACCGATCTTCTGACCATCATCCTGCTCGGCATCGTCGAAGGCGTGACCGAGTTCCTGCCCGTGTCCTCCACCGGGCACCTCATCCTCGCCTCCGCGCTGCTCGGCTACGACTCGGCCACCTGGGAGGTGTTCAACATCGTCATCCAGCTCGGCGCGATCCTCGCGATCGTGGTGCTGTACTGGCGGACGTTCTGGGCGGTGCTTTCGGGGCTGTTGCGGGGCGACTCGGTGTCGATCCGGTTCGTGCGCAACCTGCTCGTCGCGTTCCTGCCGGCGGCGGTGATCGGGCTGGCGCTGCACAAGCATATCGAAGCGCTGCTCGGATCGCCGCTGACGGTGTGTGTGGCGCTGATCGTCGGCGGCTTCGCGATCCTGTTCATCGAGCGTACCGTCAAGGAAGGCAGCATCGCCGGCGTGGCCGAGATCCCGCTGCCCAAGGTGATCGGCATCGGCTTCATCCAGTGTCTGGCGATGATCCCGGGGGTGAGCCGTTCGGGCGCGACGATCCTCGGCGCGCTGACGCTCGGGGTCGAGCGGCGCACGGCGGCGGAGTTCAGCTTCTTCCTCGCGATCCCGACGATGCTCGGCGCTACCGCACTGGAATTGTTCAAGAACCGGCATGAGCTGGCGAGTGGCGGCGGGGTCGGCTTTGGAGCGATCGCGATCGGATTCGTGGTGGCGTTCATCGTCGCGCTGCTGGTGGTGCGCTGGTTCGTCGGGATCGTCGGCAAGCGCGGTTTTTCGCCGTTTGCCTGGTATCGCATCGTCGCCGGCGGCGCGGCCCTGGTCTGGCTGCTGACGAAATAGGACCGTTGCGGAAGTATGTAGATGATGATTGTCCCGCCAGCGAGTGCGCTGCGATCCGTCTGAACCTTTTTAGGTAAAGAATACTTACCTAAAGTTGCGGAATTGCGTGACAGCGCCCGTTTTTGACGGTATAGCGCGCCTGCAACCACAGCAGGCACCTATGGCGAACGAACATCTCCTGAAATTTGTCGACCGCTCGCAGAGCTATCCGGACAAGCGCTCTGCCGAGGAACGTGCCGAGGACTTTCGCGAGATCGCGAACCGGTATGCGACGCCGGCCGCAGAGGATCAGGCCGGGCGCTGCTCGCAGTGCGGGGTGCCGTACTGCTCGGTGCATTGCCCGCTGCACAACCACATCCCCGATTGGCTCCGCCTCACTGCCGAGGGGCGCTTGCGCGAGGCGTATGAGCTGTCGAACGCGACCTCGACCATGCCCGAGATCTGCGGCCGCATCTGCCCGCAGGACCGACTGTGCGAAGGCAATTGCGTGATCGAATTCTCCGGCCACGGTGCGGTGACGATCGGCTCGGTCGAGAAGTTCATCACCGACAAGGCATGGGACGAGGGCTGGGTCGAACCGCTCGTGCCCGGCCCCGCGCGGGGGCAGTCGGTCGCGGTGATCGGCGCCGGGCCGGCGGGGCTGTCGGCGGCGGACTATCTGCGCACGCTCGGCTATGAGGTGCATGTCTATGACCGCTATGATCGGTCGGGCGGCCTGCTCACCTATGGTATCCCCGGCTTCAAGCTGGAGAAGTACGTCGTCACACGCCGGGTCGAGCGGCTCGCGGCAGGCGGCATCGTGTTCCACAACGGCTTCGAGATCGGCCGCGACGCCAGTCTCGACGAACTGCGCGCACGCCACGATGCGGTGCTGATCGCCACCGGCGTCTATAAGCCGCGCGCGATCAAGGCGCCCGGCGTCGATGCGAACGGCGTGGTCGATGCGCTCGATTACCTCACCGCCTCCAACCGCAAGGGCTTCGGCGACGCGGTGCCCGCGTTCGATGACGGCAGCCTCGATGCGGCCGGCAAGCATGTCGTGGTGATCGGCGGCGGCGATACCGCGATGGACTGCGTGCGCACCGCCGTCCGCCAGGGCGCGGCCAGCGTGAAGTGCCTTTACCGCCGCGACCGCGCCAACATGCCGGGGTCGCAGCGCGAAGTTGCGAATGCGGAAGAAGAGGGCGTCGAGTTCGTCTGGCTGTCCGCGCCAGAGGCGTTCCTCGCCGGCGATGCGGTATCGGGCGTCAAGGCGAGCCGGATGCGGCTTGGGGCACCCGATGCGAGCGGCCGTCGCGCGCCCGAGATCGATCCGGCCGGCGGCTTCGACGTGCCCGCCGATCTCGTCGTCAAGGCGTTGGGCTTCGATCCCGAGGATCTGCCGGTGTTGTTCGGCGCGCCCGAACTGGGCGTCACGCGCTGGGGCACGGTGCTGGTCGACAACAAGACGCTGATGACCTCGCTCGACGGCGTGTTCGCGGCGGGCGACATCGTGCGCGGCGCAAGTCTGGTGGTGTGGGCGATCCGCGACGGGCGCGACGTGGCGGCGACGATGCACGGCTACCTCAAGGCGAAGGCGGGCGCAGGGAAGGTCGCGGCATGATCGTGCGTGCGTTGATCTGTCTGTCACTGGCCTCGCCGGTGCTCGCGCAGACCGCTGCGCCCCGTCCCGCGCCGACGCGCCCCTCGGCGACGCGTCTCGACAGCGTGGTGACACCGGGGACGCATGCCGCCCCGGCTTCGCGTGCGACCCCGACGCAGCCGGCGGCGCAATCCTCCAGCTCCGCCGACATGGACGCGCGCCGCGCCGCCGCCGCCCGCCTGCTTGTCGCCAGCCGGTTTCGTGAACGCCAGGCTGTGACGATCCAGGACGGGCTTCGCACGACCGAACTCGAGATGGCGGGGGAGTGCCTTCAGCGTGCGATCGACGGCCGTAACATGCAGACCTGCCGGGCGATCGCCAATCCGAGCAACGCGATGCGCGCGCGTCTCGCCGACAGCGTGTCCGCTATCCTCGACGAGGTGATCGCGGCGAGCCAGAGCATCTATGCGCGGCGCTTCACCGTCGCCGAGATGGACGAGATCACCCGCTTCTTCAAAACGCCGGTGGGGCAGCGCTATGGCGAACTCTACCCGCAGATCATTTCCGACGTGCAGTCGCGCAAGCGCGCCATCCTGCGCCGCTATCTGACCAAGGCTGCGGCCGACACCGCCGACCAGAAGGCATCATGATGACCGATCAACGTGAGTATCTCGCCGAGCACGGCATGTACCGCCCCGAGTTCGAGGGCGACGCTTGCGGCGTCGGCCTCGTCGCCGCGACCGATGGCAAGCCCTCGCGCCGCGTGGTGCAGTCGGCGATCGACGCGCTGAAGGCGGTGTGGCATCGCGGCGCGGTCGATGCCGATGGCAAGACCGGCGACGGCGCGGGGCTTCACGTCGACCTGCCGGTGAAGTTCTTCGACGATGCCGTCACCGCATCGGGCCACCGCATGTTGCCCAACCGCCTCGGCGTCGGCATGATCTTCCTGCCGCGCACCGATCTCGGCGCACAGGAAGCGTGCCGTACGATCGTGGAAAGCGCGATCATCGAGCAGGGCTATACGATCTACGGCTGGCGGCAGGTGCCGGTCGATGTGTCGGTGATCGGCCAAAAGGCGCAGGCGACCCGCCCCGAGATCGAGCAGATCATGATTGCCGGGCCGATGCCCGACGAACAGAGCGCCGCCGAGTTCGAGAAGGATCTCTACCTCGTCCGCCGCCGCATCGAGAAGCGGGTGATCGCCGCGCAGATCAGCGGCTTCTACGTGTGTTCGCTGTCGTGCCGGTCGATCATCTACAAGGGGCTGTTCCTCGCCGAATCGCTGTCGGTGTTCTACCCGGACCTGACCGACCAGCGTTTCGAGAGCCGCGTGGCGATCTTCCACCAGCGCTATTCGACCAACACCTTCCCGCAATGGTGGCTGGCGCAGCCGTTCCGCTGCCTCGCGCATAATGGCGAGATCAACACGATCCGTGGCAACAAGAACTGGATGATCAGCCACGAGATCAAGATGGCCGCCAACGCGTTCGGCGAGCATTCGGAGGATATCAAGCCGGTGATCCCGGCCGGCGCCTCCGACACCGCCGCCTTGGACGCGACGTTCGAGGCGATCGTCCGCTCGGGCCGCGACGCGCCCACCGCGAAGCTGATGCTGGTGCCCGAGGCGTGGGGGCCGAAGGGCGAGATGCCCAAGGCGCATCTCGACATGTACAAATATTTCGCGAGCGTGATGGAGCCGTGGGACGGACCCGCTGCCCTCGCGATGACCGACGGGCGCTGGGCAGTGGCGGGGGTCGATCGCAACGCGCTGCGCCCCTTACGCTACACGCGCACCTCGGACGGTCTGCTGATCGTCGGGTCGGAGAGCGGCATGGTTGTGGTCCCCGAATCGACCATCATCGACAAGGGACGGATGGGCCCGGGCCAGATGATCGCGGTCGATCTCGACGAAGGCCGTGTGTTCAACGATCTCGCGATCAAGGACCAGATTGCCGGCGAGGCCGATTATGCCGCGATGATCGGCAATTTCATCGCGATCGGCGATCTGCCGTCAGCACCGGCGGATGCGACGACGCGGTTCGACCGCGCCGATCTCACCCGCCGTCAGGTCGCCGCCGGGCAGACGCTCGAGGATATGGAGCTGATCCTCGCGCCCATGGTCGAAGGCGGCAAGGAAGCGATCGGCTCGATGGGCGACGATACGCCGCTCGCCGTCATCTCGGACAAGCCGCGTCTTATCAGCCAGTTCTTCCGCCAGAACTTCAGCCAGGTGACCAACCCGCCGATCGACCCGTTGCGCGAGCGGCACGTCATGTCGCTCAAGACGCGGTTCGGCAATCTCGCCAACATCCTCGATACCGAGGGTCGGCGCGACGGTGTGCTGGTGCTCGAATCGCCGGTGCTGACCGGTGTCGACTGGGCGCGGCTGAAGGCGCATTTCGGTCGCCAGGCAGCGGAGATCGACTGCACCTTCGCGACCGGTGGCGGCCCCGAGACGCTGCGCGCCGCGATCGCCCGCATCCGTGCCGAAGCCGAACAGGCGGTGCGCGAGGGCAAGAGCGAGCTGTTCCTCACCGACATGAACGTCGGCGCGGACCGCATCGCCATCGCCGGCGTGCTGGCGGCGGCGGCGGTGCATACGCATCTCGTCCGGCGCGGGCTTCGCTCCTACGCGAGCATCAACATCCAGACCGCCGAATGCCTCGACACGCATTATTATGCGGTGCTGATCGGCGTCGGTGCGACCACGGTGCACGCCTATCTGGCGGAGGCCGCAATCGTCGACCGCCACACGCGCGGTCTGTTCGAGGGGCTGAGCCTCGACGAATGCCTTGCCAACCATCGTCATGCCATCGACGAGGGTCTGCTCAAGATCATGTCGAAGATGGGGATCGCGGTGATCTCCAGCTATCGCGGCGGGTATAATTTCGAGGCGGTCGGGCTGTCGCGCAGCCTCGTCAACGATTTCTTCCCCGGCATGCCTGCGAAGATTTCGGGCGAAGGCTATGCCTCGCTCCACCTCAACGCCAAGCTGCGCCACGAGGCGGCGTTCGACGCGGCCGTGGTCACGCTGCCGATCGGCGGCTTCTATCGCCAGCGCCACACCGGCGAGACGCACGCCTACTCGGCGCAGTTGATGCACCTGCTGCAATCGGCGGTGGGCACGGACAGCTACTCCACCTACCTGCAATTCTCGCGCGGGGTGGAGGCGTTGCCGCCGGTGTATTTGCGCGATCTGCTCCAGTTCAACTACCCGGACGAGGGCGTCGCGGTCGATCAGGTCGAGGCGATCACCGAAATCCGCAAGCGCTTCGTAACACCCGGCATGTCGCTCGGCGCGCTCTCCCCGGAGGCGCACGAGACGCTGGCGATCGCAATGAACCGGATCGGCGCGAAAGCGGTGTCGGGCGAGGGCGGCGAGGACAAGCTGCGCTACACGCCCTACGCCAACGGCGACAACGCCAATTCCGGCGTGAAGCAGATCGCATCGGGCCGGTTCGGCGTGACGGCGGAATATCTCAACGCCTGCGACGAGATCGAAATCAAGGTCGCGCAAGGGGCGAAGCCCGGCGAGGGCGGCCAGCTTCCCGGCTTCAAGGTGACCGAGTTCATCGCGAAGTTGCGCCACGCAACTCCGGGGGTGACGCTGATCTCGCCGCCGCCGCATCACGACATCTACTCGATCGAGGATCTCGCCCAGCTCATCTACGATCTCAAGCAGATCAACCCGCGCGCGCGGGTGTGCGTGAAGCTCGTCTCCTCAGCGGGCATCGGCACGGTCGCGGCGGGCGTGGCCAAGGCGCACGCCGACGTGATCCTCGTTTCAGGACACGTTGGCGGCACCGGCGCATCCCCGCAGACCAGCATCAAATATGCCGGCACGCCGTGGGAAATGGGGCTGTCGGAGGTCAACCAGACGCTGACGCTCAACGGGCTGCGCGGGCGGATCAAGCTGCGTGCGGACGGCGGCCTTAAGACCGGCCGCGACATCGTCATCGCCGCGATCCTCGGCGCGGAGGAGTTCGGCATCGGCACCTTGAGCCTCGTGGCGATGGGCTGCATCATGGTGCGCCAGTGCCATTCGAACACCTGCCCGGTCGGCGTGTGCGTGCAGGACGAGCGCCTGCGCGCGAAGTTCACCGGCACGCCCGAGAAGGTCATCAACCTGATGACCTTCATCGCCGAGGAAGTCCGCGACATTCTCGCGCGGCTGGGCGTGAAGAGCCTCGACGAGGTGATCGGCCGTACCGAGCTGCTCCGGCAGGTCAGCCGCGGCGCCGAGCATCTCGACGATCTCGACCTCAACCCGATCCTCGCCAAGGTCGATGCGGACGATTTCGAGCGGCGTTTCAGCCTGTCTACGTTCCGCAACGACGTGCCCGACAGCCTCGATGCGCAGATCATCAAGGATGCCGCCGCCGTGTTCTCGCGCCGCGAGAAGATGCAGCTCACCTATTCGGTGCGCAACACGCACCGCGCGGTCGGCACACGGCTGTCGAGCGAGATCACCCGCACCTACGGCATGGACGCGCTGGCGGACGGGCATGTCCATATCCGCCTGCGCGGCTCGGCCGGGCAGAGCCTCGGCGCGTTCCTGTGCAAGGGCATCACGCTGGAAGTGTTCGGCGATGCCAACGATTATGTTGGCAAGGGCCTGTCGGGCGGGATCATCGCGCTGCGTCCGGTGGTGTCCTCGCCGCTCAAGTCGAACGAGAACACCATCATCGGCAACACCGTGCTGTACGGTGCGACCTCGGGCAAGCTGTACGCGGCGGGCCAAGCGGGCGAGCGGTTCGCGGTGCGCAATTCGGGCGCGACCGTCGTGGTGGAAGGCTGCGGCGCCAACGGTTGCGAGTACATGACCGGCGGCACCGCCGTCGTGCTCGGCGCGGTCGGCACCAACTTCGGTGCGGGCATGACCGGCGGCATGGCGTTCGTGTACGATCCCGACGAAAGCTTCGCGCGGCGAGCCAACCCGGAGAACATCACCTGGAACCGGCTGTCCTCGTCGCACTGGGAATCGGTGCTGCTCGCGCATGTCCGCGCGCATCACGCCGCGACCGACAGCAAATGGTCGGGCGCGCTGCTCGACGATTGGGGCCGGGTGATCGAGCATTTCTGGCAGGTCGTGCCCAAGGAGATGCTGTCGCGGCTCAGCCACCCGCTCGATGACCGTGAGGCGCTTGAAGCGGCGGAGTAATCCGCGTCCCAGCCGTTCCCCGACTCGTCTCGGGGAACGGCTGTTTCGCCGGGAGCCGAATCCGCCCTTCCGCGACCCCGGCCGCCCGGCTACACGGGCGGAATGTGGCAACTCTACCAATTCCCGCTCTGTCCCTTCTCGCGGAAGGTCCGGCTGCTGCTGGGCGAGAAGGGCGTCGGCTACGAGCTGGTGCGCGAATCGCCTTGGGTGCGGCGCGACGAGTTCATCGACATGAACCCGGCGGGGCAGGTGCCGGTAGTGACCGACGAGACGCGCGGGCTGCTGCTGATCGATTCGATGGCGATCTGCGAATATTTCGAGGAGACGATCGAGAAATCGGCGATGATCTCCGGTCCCGCCGCCTATCGCGCCGAGATCCGCCGGCTGGTCGCTTGGTTCGATTCGCAATTTTTCGCCGACATCACCGCGCCGTTGCTCCATGAGCGGATGGAAAAGCGGCTCGTCACCCGCCAGTCGCCCGATTCGAAGGTGCTGCGCGAGGCAATGCGCGCGGCGGTGCGGCACCTCGATTACACCGATTACCTGCTCGATCATCACAACTGGATGGCGGGATCGACCATGACGCTCGCCGATCTGGCGGCGGCGGCGCAGATTTCGGTGGTCGATTATCTCGGCGGCATCGACTGGAAGAACCACGAGCAGACCGCGCGCTGGTATCGCGGGCTTAAGAGCCGGCCGAGCTTCCGCCCGTTGCTGTCCGAGCGGATGGACGGCATCCAGCCGACCCCGCATTACGACGATCCGGATTTTTAAGGTTTCCCCGCCGTCCGTGCCGAGCGAAGTCGAGGCACCTGCGCCACGTCGCTCGACTTCGCTCGGGACGAACGGGAGGTAAGACGATGCACGTGACGCACGATCCAGCCGCTGACGTAGCGCCGACAATCGCCTTCGACGATTTCCTCGCGGTAGACATCCGCGTCGGCACGATCATCGAGGCGCTGCCCTTCCCCGAGGCGCGCAAGCCCGCGTTCAAGCTGGTGATCGACTTCGGCCCGGTGATCGGGATCAAGAGATCCTCCGCGCAGATCACCGAGCGTCATGCGCTGGCGGACCTGCCGGGGCGGCAGGTCGCGGCGGTGGTCAATTTCCTGCCGCGCCAGATCGGCAAGTTCCTGTCCGAAGTGCTGACGCTCGGCTTTCCCGATGCCGACGGCAAGGTGGTGCTGGTGACGCCTGCGCAGGGCGTGCCGAACGGCGGGCGGTTGTTTTAAGAGAATTCCGCGCAGAGGCGCAGGGGACGCAGAGGGGTTGCGCCAAAGGCGACGTTCCGCGCGTCAGCGCTTGAAAATCCCCGCGTCTCCGCCTCCGCATGCCAATTTTCCTCGTTCGGTGCTCTTGGCTTTTCGTTCACGCGGATGCGCGGAGGCGCAGAGAGAGTGTGTTTCGAGGCGGCGTGTCGAACCTCTCGACGAAAGATGCGGCGCGCTGCGTGCGGAACATCTCTGCGCCCTTTGCGCCTCTGCGCGAACAAACTCTATCCGGCCAGACTCTTCGACGCCTGTTCGAACATGTCCTTCGAGAGCCCCGGCGTGGCGAGGATGCGCTCCAGTTCGGCCTTCATCAGCCCCGCGCGCGCCATGTCGTAGCGGCGCCAGCGCCCGAGCGGGGGCAGCAGCTTGGCGGCGGTCTGCGGGTTGAGCTTGTCGAGCGCGATCAACTGGTCCGCGACGAAGCGGTAGCCCGCACCCGACACCGCGTGGAACGCGCGCTGGTTGACGCTGAACGCCCCCACCAACGAGCGTGCGCGATTGGGGTTGGCGAGCGTGAAGGCGCGGTGCTGCGCAAGCTCCTGCACTGCCGCCAACGTATCCTCGCGCTGGGCGAGCGCCTGCGTCTGGAACCATTTGTCGAGCACCAGCGCATTGTCGGAATAGCGGTTGTAGAAGATGTCGAGCGCCGGCACCCGCTCGGGCGCATCGCTGCTGACCAAAGTGGTGAGCGCGCCCTGCCGGTCGGTCATGTTGTCGGCCGCCTCGAACTGCGCGAAGGCAAGCGCGCCGGCATCGGCCGCACCGCTCGCCGCGATATAGCCGAGCGCGACGGTCTTCATCCGGCGCAGCCCCTTGGCCTCGGGCGAATAGACATAGCCGCCGGTCGCCGCCGCCTGCGCATACGCCGCGCGCCAGCGCGGTTCGAGCGCGCGGCCGATCTCGCGGCGCAGCGCCTCGCGCGCGCGGAAGATCGCCTCGGGATCGACCACCGCCATCTGGTCGCCGACGAAGCTCTCCGAGGGGAGCAGCACCGCCTCGGCGATGAAGGCAAGGTCGAGCGCGGCATCGTCCAGCGTGTTTGCGATCGCCGCGACCACCGCGTTCTGGTCGGCGCGCATGCCGCTGGCGGCGGCGACGAGCGTGTCGAGCATCAGTTGCTGCATCGCCTCGTAGCGCGCGAACGGATCGTCGTCATGCGCCGACAGGAAGGCGAGATCGGCGGCGGTGCGGTCGGTCTCGATGATGACGGGGGCGGAGAAGCCACGGTTGATCGACAGCACCGGCCGTTCGGTGACGGTTTCGAACGCGATCTCCGCCGCTTCGTCCTCTAGCAGCACGAGGCGTTCCTCGCTCAACGGCCGCGCGGTGTTCGCGCCGAACAGCTTGAGCTTGAGCGGCAGCACCATCGGCGCCTTGACCGGCTGGCCCGGCGTCGGCGGCACGGTCTGCGACAGCGTCAGGATCGCGCGGCCGCCGCCCGTGTCATGCGAAAGCTGCGCCTTCACGCGCGGGGTGCCCGCCTGGCTATACCAGCGGCGGAACTGGGTGAGGTCGATGCCGCTCGCCTCCTCAAGGCTGGCGACGAAATCCTCGCACGTCGCCGCCGTCCCATCGAAGCGCGCGAAATACAGGTCGGTGCCCGCGCGGAACGCCTGTGGTCCCAGCATCGTCGCGAGCATGCGGATCACTTCCGCGCCCTTGTTGTAGATCGTCGCGGTGTAGAAGTTCGAGATCTCCTGATATTCGTCGGGTCGAATCGGGTGCGCGAGCGGCCCCGAATCCTCCGGAAACTGCGCGGCGCGAAGCCCCCGCACATCCTCGATCCGCTTGACCGCCGCCGAGCCCTGATCGGCCGAGAAACCCTGGTCGCGATAGACGGTGAAGCCCTCTTTCAACGAAAGCTGGAACCAGTCGCGGCACGTCACGCGGTTGCCCGACCAGTTGTGGAAATATTCGTGCGCGACCACGGCCGCGATCGCGTCGAAATCGTAATCGGTCGCGGTGTCGGGATCGGCGAGGATGTAGCGGCTGTTGAAGACGTTGAGCCCCTTGTTCTCCATCGCGCCGAAGTTGAAATCGTCGACCGCGACGATGTTGAACACGTCGAGATCATACTCGCGGCCATAGACGCGCTCGTCCCACGCCATCGACGTCTTGAGCGCCTCTAAAGCGTGGTGGGTCTTGGGGACGTCGGCGGCGCGCACCCAGATGCCGAGCTCCACGGTGCGCCCCGACATGGTGACGAACGTGCCGCGATTGGCGACGAGATCGCCCGCCACCAGCGCGAACAGATAGCAGGGCTTGGGGAAGGGATCGTTCCACTCCGCCCAGTGCCGCCCGCCATCGAGATCGCCCTGCGCCACCGGATCGCCATTGGCGAGCAGCACCGGGAAGCGCGCCTTATCCGCCGCCATGCGCACGCTGTAGCGGCTCAGCACGTCGGGCCGGTCGGGAAAATAGGTGATGCGGCGGAAGCCCTCCGCCTCGCACTGCGTGCACAAATTGCCGCCCGAGGCGTAGAGGCCCATCAACTGCGTGTTGCGATCGGGCGCGATCTCGACCTCGGTCTCGACGACGTGGCGCTCGCCCGACAGCGGCAGCACCAAAGCCTCGCCGTCGTGGCTCCAGTCGTTGACCGCGACGCCGTCGACCTTCACCGACAGCAGGGTCTGCCCGGCACCGTCGAGCCGCAGCGGGCCGTGACCGGCGTTACGCGTCACCGACAGCGTCGCGCGCACGCGCGTCGCCTCGGGCGCGAGATCGAAATCGAGCGCGATATCGGGCACCAGCCATTCGGGCGGGGTATAGTCCGCGCGGCGGGTGACGTGCGGCTGGGCGGTGGTGGTGTGGATATCGAGCATCCTCAAGGATGTAAGCAGCCCGCCCGCGTGGTGCCAGACAAATCGCCGCCTTTGCGGCCGGTAGGCTGCTGTGATACCGCGCGGCCATGCGGGACAATTTGGCGTGCAGAGTGTTGGTGGCGGTCGCGCTGGCGTTCGCCGGCCCCGCATCCGCCCGCGTCGTCGATGCGCCCCAGGCTGCCGCGCCCCAAGCCGCCGCGCCCCAAGCTGCCGCGCCTTCACCCGCGCAACTGCCCGACGATCAGGCGGCGATGAAGGCGCATGTGATGTTCCTCGCCTCCGACGCGTTGCGCGGGCGCGAGGCGGGGACGCCCGAATATCGCATCGCCGCCGAATATGTGGCCTCGCGCTTCTTCGCGGCGGGGCTGAAGCCGGCGGGCGACAAGGGCGGCTATCTCCAGACCGTGCCGCTGCTGCGCTACCAGCCAGCCGATCATGGCGATCTCGTGCTGACAGCCCAGGCCGGCGTGCCGGTGCCGTTGGTGTTCGGGCGCGATTTCGTGCCGGGCGCGGTGCCGGGCAAGCCGCAGTTTTCGCTCGACGCGCCGGTGGTGTTCGTCGGGCAGGGGATCGTCGCTCCCAAATACAAGCGCAACGATTATGCCGGGGTCGACGTGCGCGGCAAGATCGTCGCGTTCCTCGGCGAGACGCCGCCCGGCTTTCAGAGCGAGGAGCGCGCGCATTTCGCCAGCCTCGCGACGCGCACCGCGATCGCCGCCGAACGTGGTGCTGCGGCGGCGATCCTGATCGAGCCGGGCAGCGTCAGCGAGGCGGGGTGGGACCGCTCGCGCATGACCTGGGCCTATCCCGATGGTACCGGCCATATCGCCGGCGTGCCGCTGATCGCCACCGTCAGCGGGGCGGGCGCGGCCAAGCTGTTCGCGCACGCCAAGACGCCGTGGGACAAGCTCGCCCCGCGCGCCGACGATCCCACCGCGACCTTCAAGGCCGAACAACTGCCCGGCATCCTCACCGCCGCGCTGAAGACGTCGTCCGAACCGCTCGACAGCGCCAATGTCGCCGGGCTGCTGCCGGGCACCGACCCGACGCTGTCGCGTGAGGTGGTGGTGCTGTCGGCGCATCTCGACCACCTCGGCGTCGGCCTGCCGGTGAACGGCGACGCGATCTACAACGGGGCGGAGGACAATGCGGTGGGCATCGCCGCGCTGATCGAGGCGGCCAAGCGCTTTCGCGCCAGCGACATGCCGACGCGGCGGTCGATCCTGTTCCTCGCCGTCACCGCGGAGGAGGAGGGGCTGGTCGGCTCGGACTATTTCGCGCGCCACCCGACCGTGCCGGCCGGGCGGATCGTCGCCGACGTCAATTTCGACATGCCGATCCTGTCGTACACGTTCCAGGACATGACCGTGTTCGGCGCGGACCGCTCGACGCTGGGGCCGATCGTCGCGCAGGCGGTGGCGGCGCTGGGCGTCACCATGTCGCCCGATCCCGATCCGGCCGAGGGGTTCTTCGTGCGGTCGGACCATTATCGCTTCGTCCAGCAGGGTGTGCCCTCGGTGTTCCTGTGGCCGGGGCAGGCGGGGCCGGGCAAGGCGGCGTTCGAGGATTTCCTCAAGCACCGCTATCATCAGCCCTCCGACGATCTGTCGCAGCCGATCGACTGGGCGCAAGGGTTGCGCTTCGTCGCCGCCAACACCGCGATCACCCGCGCGATCGCCGATGCGCCGGAGCGGCCGCGCTGGAACAAGGGCGATTTCTTCGGGCTGCTCTACGACGGGCCGGGGGCGAAATGAGCCGGCTGTTCGTGTTCGGGCTCGGCTATACGGGCCAGGCGCTCGCGCATCGGCTGCGGGCGGAGGGCTGGCACGTCGCCGGCACCGGGCACGGCGGCACGATCGACTTCGCCGATGACGATGCGGTGCGACGCGAGCTGGCAGCGGCGACGCATGTGCTGTCTTCGGTGCCGCCGGTCGATGGGCGCGATCCGGTGCTGGCGCGCTACATCGCACCGCATCTCGTCATCCCAGCGCACGCTGGGGTCTCGGGCGATGGTGCGAGCGGCGTGCCCCACGCGGGAGATGCCAGCGTGCGCTGGCATGACGATTGGGGGGAGGCGCTTAGGGGCCGTTGGCTCGGCTACCTTTCCTCCACCGGCGTCTATGGCGATGCCGCCGGCGCGTGGGTCGACGAAAGCGCGCCGATCGGCACCGGCCGCCGCACCGCGCGTGCCGCCGCCGATGCGGCTTGGGTAGCGCTCGGCGCGCGCGTGTTCCGGCTGCCGGGTATTTATGGCCCGGGTCGATCGGCGCTCGATCGCGTTCGTGAAGGGCGGGCGTACCGTACCGGGCTTGCCGGTCAGGTGTTCAGCCGCGTGCATGTCGAGGATATCGTCGCGGGCGTAATCGCCGGCTTCGATTCTCCGGCCGGCGCGTACAACCTCGCCGACGATCATCCCGCCGCGCAGGACGCAGTGGTAAGCTTCGCCGCGCACCTGCTCGGCCTGCCGCCGCCGCCGCTGGTCGCGCTCGCCGATCTGCCGCCGATGGCGCGGGCCTTCTATGCCGAGAACCGCCGCATCGCTGCGACCAAGGCCAAGCGCGTGCTCGGCTGGCGGCCGCGCTTCCGCGATTATCGCGCCGGCTTGCGCTCGGTCAGCGCGATCACCAGCCCGACAATCACGAGCGCCGCGCCGAGCATCGACAGCGCCGCCCAGCGATAGCCCTCGAACGCGGTCGATAGCGCCATCGCGATCACCGGCACCAGCACGCTCGAATAAGCCGCCTTGGCCGGGCCGATCGCGCGGATCACCCCGTAATAGAGCGGAAAGGCGAGCGCGGAGGCGATCAGCCCGAGGTACAGGGTGGCGAACAGATAGGCCGGCGCGGTCGAGATCACCGGCGCGCCGAACAGCACCCATGCGCACATAGCATCGATGATCGCGCCGAGCAGCATCGACGCCGCGATCATCGGCATCATCGGATAGCGTTTCGCCGCCTGCGTGCCCTGCATCACGTTGCCGACCGAGGCGGCGAGCGTACCGAGCAATGTGAGGCCGATGCCGGTCAGCGCCTCGCGCGGCCCATGCGGATCGACACGCGCCTCGTGCAGGAACAGCAGCGCGATCCCGCCGACCGCGACCGCCGATCCGAGTAGCAGTTGCACGCCGAGCTTACGCCCGAGGAAGATTCGCCCGAGCACCGCGTTGGGCAACAGTAGCAACGCGAACACCACCGCGACCAGCCCGGAGGCGACATGCTGCTCGCCCCGATAGATGAAGTTGAAGTTGAGGCAGAACTGGAACAGCCCGAGCGTCGCGGCGAAGCCCCAGCCGCGCGCATCGAGCCGGATGCGTTCGCCGCGCGCGAACGTGTAGGCGATCATCGCCAGCGCGGCGAGGCTGAAGCGATACGTCACCGACCAGCCGAGCGGCACCGCGCCGAGTTGTCCGCGGATCACCAGCCACGTCGAGCCCCAGATCAGCGTGACGATCGCGAACGGGATCAGCACGGCGAGGCGGGATGCCGGGGGCGAAACGACTGTCATAAGGCCGCAGTATCGCGCGCAGCCAGCGCGACAAGCGCGATCTGCTTATCGCCTCACAAGCTGCGCTTATCGAAGCGCGGCGATCGCCTCGGCGAGGGGGCGAACCTCGTCAAGGCTGTGGTTCCACGATGTCACCAGCCGGATCTCGCCGTGCGCCCAATCGTAGAAGTCGAAGCCGAGCGCGCGCAGGCTCGCCGCCTCGTCGGGCGTCACGCGCAGGAACACCTCGTTGGCCTCGACCGGATGGATCGCGCGCGCACCCGCCGCATCGCCGAGCAGCCGCGCCGCCGCATTGGCGGCGGTGCCGTTGGCGATCCAGCGATCCTCCTCGAGCAGCGCGACGATTTGCGCGGCGAGGTAGCGGCCCTTCGACAGCAGCAGCCCGGCGCGCTTGCGGCGGCGCAGCGTGTCGGCGGCGAGGCCGGGCTTGAAGAAGATCAGCGCCTCCGCGCTCATCCCGCCGTTCTTGATGAAGCCGAAGCTGAGCGCGTCGACCCCGGCGCGCCACGTCAGGTCGGCGGGCGAGCAGCCGAGATGCGCGACCGCATTGGCAAAGCGCGCGCCATCCATGTGCAGCCCGAGCCCACGTCCGCGCGCGAGGTCGCCGATCGCGGCGACTTCGGCGGGCGTATAGACCATGCCATATTCGGTCGCGTTGGTGATCGAGATGGCGTGCGGCTGGACGCGGTGGACGTCGTTCGCGATGATGTCGATCACCGCGCGGATGCTGTCGGGCGTCAGCTTGGCGCCCGCGCCCTCGCCGATCATCAGCTTGGCGCCGTGCGTGTAGAATTCGGGTGCGCCGCATTCGTCGTTCTGGATGTGCGCATCGCGGTGGCAGACCACGCCACCGAACGGCGGGCACAGCGCCGCGAGCGCGAGGCAGTTCGCCGCAGTGCCGGAGGGCACCCACAGCGCCGTCACCTCGGTCTCGAACAGCGCGGAGAAGCGCGCGTCGAGGCTCTTGCTCAGCGCGTCGCCATCATAGGCGGTGTCGAGCGTGTTGTGCGCGGCCATCGCATCGAACACGGCGGGGTGAACTGGGGCGGCATTGTCGGAGAAGAAACGCATCGCCGCAGCATTGCGGTTCGGCCGGGCGGGCGTCAACCGCGCGATTGCGCGGCGGTGGCGCGGGCGGCATAGCGGCGCGATGGCATCTCCCGATCCGCTTGCATGATCGTCCGTGGCAGCCCCAGCCTGCGCGACGTGCTGTTCGCCACGCGCGGATCGATCCTGCCGCGCATCCTGCGGCGGCTGATCTCGATACTGGCGGTCTCCGCGATCGCGGTGGTGGTCGCGCGGACGCATCCCGCGTTGCTGGTTGGGCTGGCGGCGATGCCGTTCACGCTGGTCGGCCTGTCGCTCTCGATCTTCATGAGCTTCCGCAACACCGCCTGTTATGATCGCTGGTGGGAGGGGCGCAAACTTTGGGGGCAGCTCATCATCGCCAGCCGCTCGTTCGCGCGGCAGGTGTCGGCGTTGCCGGTGGCCGAGCGTGCGGCGTTGCTGGAAGCGCTATGCGGGTTCGCCGCCGGGCTCGCCGCCAAGCTGCGCGACGGCGACGAAGCCACGGCGATCGCGCGCCATATCGCGCCCGATGCCGATGCGCCCAATCCGACCGATGCGGTGCTGACGCTGGTCGGCGGACGCTGCCTGGCGCTTGTCGCGGCGGGGACGATCACGCCGATCCATCATTCGCTGCTCGAAACGCAGCTCACCGAACTGGGCCATGTTCAGGGCGGGTGCGAGCGGATCAAGGCGACGCCGCTGCCGTTTTCCTATGCGCTGTTGCTCCACCGCACCGCGTATGCGTTCTGCCTGCTGCTGCCGTTCGCGCTGGCTCCGGCGCTGGGCTGGTGGGCGCTGCTGCCGAGCTTCCTCGTCAGCTATGCGTTCTTCGGGCTCGATGCGCTTGGCGACGAGTTGAGCGATCCGTTCGGCACCGCGCCCAACGGCCTTCCGCTCGATGGCATGGTGCGCACGATCGAGCGCGAGTTGCTCCACGCCGCCGGGCACAAGGATTTGCCGCCGGCGCTGCTGCCGGCCGATTACGTGCTGCTGTAGCGATCGGCGGCTATTGCTCGTCGTCGTCGCGCTCGACATCGGGCGGCGGCAGGCGGCGGCGGTCTTCGCGGTCGAAGCGGCGCTCGCGGTCGTCACGCTCGTCGTCGCCCTGCGGGCCGCCCAGCGAGATGCTGCCGTCCTGGCCGACATGAAGGTGCAGCCCCATGCCTTCGAGATCGCCGCCGGTCGGCAGGATTGTGTTGTCGCCATCGTCGAGCGCATCCGGGTCGACCGCGGCGGGGATCGCGTCGGGCGGCACCGCCGCGCTGACGCCGAGCGCCTGCGTCATGAACTCCCGCCACACGCGCGCCGGCACGCCGCCGCCCGACAGGCCGGGATTGGGGGTGTTGTCGTCGTTGCCGACCCACACGCCCACCACCAGATCGTCGGCGAAGCCCATGAACAGAGCATCGCGATTGTCCTGCGTGGTGCCGGTCTTGCCATAGGTCTTGATCGACAGCGCCGCGCGCCGCCCGGTGCCGGTCTCGGCCGAGGCGGAGAGCAGGTCGAGCATCTCCGAGCGTTCGGTCGGGGACAAAGCATGGGTGGCGCCGGTGATCGCATCATACCAGTGATGCTCCTCGGGCTCGGTTTCGAGGCCGTGCGGGCGCACCGGATAATGATCCGAGGCGACACCTGCATAGGCGGCGGTGAGTTCGAGCAGCGACACGGTCGAGGTGCCGAGCGCGATCGTCGCCTCGTTCGGGATCGGGGTGGAAATGCCGAGGTCGCGCGCGGCCTTGATGACATTGGCGACACCGACCTTCTGGATCAGCCGGGCGGCGACGACGTTGCTCGATTTGGCGAAGGCGCGACGCAGCGTGATCTGCCCCTCATAACGGCCGTCGCTGTTCTTGGGGCTCCAGTCGCCGATCGTGACGGGTTCGTCGGCGATCATCGTGTCGGGGGTCATGCCGGCGCGCATCGCGGCCAGATAGACGAACAGCTTGAACGCGGACCCCGGCTGGCGGCGCGCCTGCGTCGCGCGGTTGAACGGGCTCGCCGCGTAGTTCTTGCCGCCGACCATCGCGACCACGCGCCCGTCGGGACGCATCGCCACCAGCGCGACCTGCGCGGTCTTGAGGCCGGCGTGCGCGACCGCGCGTTCGGCGAGGCGTTGCAGGCGGCGGTCGAGCGTGGTGCGCACGGTGGTCTCTGCGGCGATCTCGCCCGCGCGGTCGCGCGCGGCGGGTAGCACCCAGTCGGCGAAATAGGTGCCGTCGGGTAACGGCTTGATCCGGTTGGCGGAGAGTCGCGCCGGGCCGATGTCGGCAGCGGTGTCGCGGCTGATGAACCCGCCCTCCGCCATCGCGCGCACCACCAGCTTCTGCCGCGCGCGCGCACCGGCGAGGTTGCCGGTCGGCGCGAGCCGCGACGGCGCCTTGACCAGCCCCGCCATCATCGCCGCCTGCGCGATCGACAGATCCTCGGGATCGCGGTTGAAGTAATGTTTCGCCGCTGCGCGCAGGCCATACACGTTGTCGCCGAAATAGACGTTGGAGAGGTAGCGCGACAGGATCTGGTCCTTTGTCAGCCACGCCTCCAGCCAGAAGGCGATCATCACCTCGCGGATTTTGCGCGCTGCGGTTCGGTCCGAATCGAGAAAGGCGTTCTTGGCGAGCTGCTGCGTGATGGTGCTGCCGCCTTCGCGCACGCCGCCGCCGCGCACGTTGTGGAACATCGCGCGCAGGATGCCGCGCGGATCTACGCCCCAATGCGAGCGGAAACGGCGATCCTCGATCGCGATGAAGGCGTTGGTGACGTTTTTGGGCAGTTTCGCGGCATCGACCGGCGCACCGATGATCGCGCCGCGCCGCGCGATCGGGCTGTTATCCTCGGCAAGCAGCGTCACGCTCGGCGGCAGCGGTGGCTGGAGCGATTTCGACAGCGGCGCGGTGACGGCGAGCCAGCCGACCAGCAGCACGAAGATCACGATCAGCGCGGCGAGCCCGCGCAGGAACCACCGGCCATAAGCGATGCGGCGGCGCGGCCGCTCATCGTCCGGGCGATGGCCGCCGGAGCCGAGCCGATCGCCATACCGATCGGCTTCGGGATCGTAATCATCGTCGCGCACACGCGCATCATAGGGGCGCGGGGCGTCGCGCGGGGGCAGGCGGCCAGTCAGCTCGAACGGCGTGTCACCATCCTCGTCCCGTCCGAAGGGGAAATGCCGCATGCTCACTCCGCTCGGCCCGAAACGCGGCCGCGATGTGTGTTACCGTAATATATCACGGTGAGCAAGATCGACGGGGTGGGCATGGCGGCACGCCTACCACCGCGCGCGCGACGGCGCGAGTACGGGATGACCCTGCACCGAAAGAGCACATGCCACCATACCGCCGTTCGTCCCGAGCGAAGTCGAGGGACATGGCTAAAGCGCAGGTGTCTCGACTTTGGCCCAACGGGCCAAAGTTTATCCTGAGCGGCTGGCTTGCCAGCCCGTCGAAGGGCTCGACACGAACGGGTGGGGCCGTTCGCGCTCGGAGCGTAAACGTCAGCGCGTCGGCACCGGCTCCGCGCCCGTGTAATCGTAGAAGCCGCGCTTGGTCTTGCGGCCGAACCAGCCCGCCTCGACATATTTGACCAGCAGCGGCGCGGGGCGGAACTTGGGATCGCCGGTGCCGCTGTGGAGCACGCGCAGGATCTCGAGGCAGGTGTCGAGCCCGATGAAATCGGCAAGCGTCAGCGGTCCCATCGGCTGGTTGAGGCCGAGCGTGCAGCCAAGATCGATGTCGCGCACCCCCGCCACGCCCTCGCCGAGCGCGAAGCACGCCTCGTTGAGCATCGGCATCAGCACGCGGTTGACGATGAAGCCCGGCGCGTCGTTGGCGTGCACCACCTGCTTGCCGAGCGCCTGCGCGAACGCCTCGACCGTCGCGACCGTCGCGTCGGCGGTGGCGAGGCCGCGAATCAGCTCGATCAGCCCCATCACCGGCACCGGATTGAAGAAATGCACCCCGACGAAGCGCGCCGGATCGGGCGAGGCCTGCGCCAGCCGCGTGATCGGGATCGAGGAGGTGTTCGACGCGAGGATCGCTTGGCCGCCCAGCACCTTGCCGACATCGGCGAAGATCGCGCGCTTGATCTCCTCGCGCTCGGTCGCCGCCTCGATCACGAGTCCGCAGTCTGCCATTGCGGTGACGCCGCCGACCGGCTCGATCAAGCCGAGCGCCGTGTCGCGCGCCTCTGCCGTGATCTTCTCCTTCGAAACGGCGCGGTCGAGCTGTTTGGCGATGCCCGCCTTGCCCGCCTCGGCACGCTCCTGCGAGACGTCGCTCAGCAGCACGCGGTAGCCGGCTTGCGCGGATACCTGCGCGATCCCCGCGCCCATCTGGCCTGCGCCGATCACACCCACTGCTTGCATCGCCCGGTCCTTTGCCTAAGAAACTCGCCGCCGGGAGCTTTAGCGGCATCTCGCCGATCCGCCAGCCGCCATGAAGGGGCCTGTAACCGATGTTTCCTCTCGCGCTTCTGCTTGCGGCGGCGCTTCCAGCCAAGGCGATCCCCGTGAAGCCCGGCCCGTTCGCCACCTTCGGCGATTGGGCGGTGGCCTGCGACAATGCGCGGCGCTGCGCGCTCACCACGCTCGATCCCGAAGACGGCGCAGCGCCGAGCGAGGTGTTCACCGTGATGCGCGAGGCCGGCCCGACCGGACGCTGGAAGCTGTGGCTGACCGCGCGCACCGACGAGGACCCCTTCGCGATTGAGATCGGCGGCGTGCAGATCGGTGGCCCGTTCCGCGCCACGCCCGACGGCGCGACGATCGAGGGGCCGACCGCGCGCGACATCGCCGCGGCGCTACCCGGCGCGCGGCGTATCGCAGTGGTGGACGGCACCGGCCGCGACCTGGCGCGCCTCTCGGCCGACGGGCTCGACGATGCGTTGCGCTATATGGACGGCGTGCAGGGGCGAACCGGCACCGTCACCGCCGCGATCGCGCGCGGCAAGACGCCTGCCAGCGCGGTGCCCCCCGCGCCCGAGCTGCCGATCGTGGCTGTGGCGCGCCCGAGCGGGCACGCGCCGACGCTCGGCTCGGCCAGGGTGAAGGCGCTGCAACGCCGCGCGAAATGCCCGCTCACGCGCGGTACGGCCAAGGCGCAGATCCATTCGCTCGACAAGACGCGCAACGTCGCGCTGGTGCCGTGCCGCACCACCGGCGACAACCCGACCGAGGCTGTGTATCTGATCGACAACAAGGGCCACGTCCGGCTCGCCCGGCTCGACGCGACACCCGGCCTCACCGGCTGGACCCGCGTGCCGCGCGTCACCAACGGCAGCTATGCGAACGGTTCGCTCTACAGCTATGCCCGCAAGTCGCGCGAGGGCGATTGCGGCGTGTCGCAGCATTATTTGTGGGATGGCGACCAGTTCCGATTGATCGAGCAGGCACAGATGGACGTGTGCCGCGGCAACATCACCTTCCTCAACACCTGGCGGGTGCGGCTGAAGGTGAAATAGCCGCGCTTAGGCACCCGCATTGGTGAGCCGGTCGAGCTGGTCGGCGCTCAGCACCAGCCGCGTCGCGCCGAGCAGATCCTCGAGCTGTGCCACGCTGGTCGCGCTGGCGATCGGCGCGGTCACGCCGGGTTGCGCCGCCAGCCACGCCAGCGCGATCTGCGCGAGGCTGGCGCCGGTCTCCGCCGCGACCGCGTCCATCGCGGCAAGCACGCCCGCTTTCTGCGCGATCAGCTCGCCCATGCCACCGCCGCGCACGCTCTGCTTCACATCCTCGGCCTTGCGGTATTTGCCGGTGAGAAAGCCCGAGGCGAGGCCATAATAGGGCAACACGCCGATATTGTTCTCGACGCAATAGTCCTGAAGCTGGCCTTCGAAATGATGGCGATTGACGAGGTTGTATTCGGGCTGGAGCACCTGGAAGTGCGGGATGCCGGCGTGGCGCGCCGCGTCGACCGACGCCTTCAATCGTCCGGCATGGTAATTGGACGCACCGAGCGCGCGCACCTTGCCGGCCTTGACCAGCGACGCGAATGCCTCCGTCAGCGCGTCGAGCGGCACCTCGGGATCGTCCTTGTGCGCATAGTAGAGGTCGATCGTGTCGACGCCGAGCCGCTTGAGCGAGGCGTCGCAGCCCGCGACGATCGCTTCCGGCGACAGCGGCGACCCGCTTTCGGCCGGCAGCATGCCGACCTTGGTGGCGATCAGCACGCGTTCACGCTTGCCCGACGTCTTGAGCCATTCGCCGATGATCGTTTCCGATTCGCCACCCTGATGGCCGGGCACCCAGCTCGAATACATGTCGGCGGTGTCGATCATCGTGCCGCCGCCGTCCGCGAACGCATCGAGCACCGCGAAGCTGGCGGCGCGATCGGCGGTCCAGCCGAACACGTTGCCGCCGAGTACGAGCGGCAGGATGTGGAGATCGGTCGCTCCCAGGCGGCGGAGTTCGGTCATTGATTGTCCTGATGATTGTCGTCGACGACGATCGCGGCATTGGCATCGACGCTGTTGGCGTCGAGCATCATCGCCGCGTCGTTGAGCTGTTGCGCCTCCCCGCCGGTCAGCGCGCCGGGGGTCGTGTTCGACCCGCAGGCGGCGAGCGCCAGCGGCAGCGCGAGCGCGGCGAGGAAACGGTTCAAAGGATCAGTCCTCGATCTCGTTGCCGGCTGCCTTCAGCGCCTGGCCGGTCTTGTCCTTGGCCTTGTCGGCGGCGTTGCCGATCGCGTCGCCGGCATTGTCCATCGTCGCCTCGGCCGATCCGAACGCCTTGTCGGCGGCGGATTCGGTGCTGTTTGCGGCGGTCTGCATCGTCGCATTGGCGTCGGCGGCGACCGTGGTCGCGGCCTGCGAGGTCTCGTCCTGCGCCTTCTGGCTGCACGCGGCGAGGGCGGCGGTCGCGGCAAGCGCGAGGAGGATGGTCTTCTTCATGGCGCGCGAACTCCCGGTGATACGCTGAGGCGAGGATTATCGAAGCCGCACAACGCACGCAATCGCACGATGGGTCCGCAATCCGCGAGAGTGCGATTGACCGCATATAAAGATATCTTTATATCTGATCCCGACATGACGATCGCCCTCGACATCTTCCGCGCGCTTGCCGACGGGACGCGCCTGCGCATCCTTGCGCTGCTGCGCTCGATGGAGCTGTCGGTGGGCGAACTCGCGCAGGTGCTCGGCCAAAGCCAGCCGCGGGTCAGCCGCCACGTCAAGATCCTCTGCGATGCGGGCCTTGCCGAACGGCGCAAGGAAGGAAGCTGGGTGTTCGTCGCGCTGGGGGCGGCCGATCGGGTCGCGCCGGTGGCGGACGCGCTCGACGCCTGGGGGCAGCTGGAGGCGGATCACTGGGCGACCGCCGATGCGGCGCGGCTGGCGGCGGTGCGCGCCGACCGCGCGGCCTCGGCGGCGCAGTGGTTCGAGGCGAATGCGCGCGAATGGGATGCGATCCGCTCGCTCCACATCGCCGAGGAACAGGTCGAGGCGGCGATCGGCGCGGTACTGGGCGAGAAGAAGGTCGGCCAGTTGATCGACATCGGCACCGGCACCGGGCGCATGCTCGAACTGTTTGCAGGGCATGCCGAACAGGCGCTGGGGATCGACCGCAGCTCGGAAATGCTTCGCCTCGCACGCGCGAAACTGTCGAGCCACGGCGTCGACAATGCCGAACTGCGCCAGGCCGATCTCTACGCGCTGCCGCTCGGCGACGGCGCGGCCGATCTCGCCATCGTCCACCACGTCCTGCATTTCGCGCAGCAGCCCGGCGCGGCGATCGCCGAAGCCGCGCGCGTGCTTGGCGCGGGCGGGCGGCTGCTGATCGCCGATTTTGCGCCGCACGATTGCGAGGAGTTGCGCACGCGCGACGCGCATACCCGGCTCGGCTTTTCGGACGAGCAGATGACGACATGGTTCGCCGCCGCCGGCCTTGCGCCGGAGCGGATCGAGACGCTGGAAGGCGGCGAACTGACGGTGAAACTCTGGCTGGCGCGCAAACGCGCTGCGGCCGAACAGACGGTGCATGAGGTGAAGGCGGCATGACGATTTCGGTTTCGCAGCTCGAGGAGGCGCGCCGCGCGCTGGAGGCGCCGCTGTTCGCCGACGTGGCGGGCGACACCGCCGTGTCGTTCGAATTCTTTCCCCCCAAGACGCCCAAGATGGAGGAAGCGTTGTGGGAGACGGTGAAGACGCTCGAGCCGTTCGCGCCGCAGTTCGTCTCCGTCACTTATGGTGCTGGCGGTTCGACGCGTGAGCGCACCCACGCCACCGTCGCGCGCATCCAGGCGGAGACGAGCATGCCCGCCGCCGCGCACCTCACCTGCGTCGAAGCCTCGAAGGGTGAGATCGACGAGATTGCCGATGCTTATTGGCAGGCGGGCGTGCGCCACATCGTCGCCTTGCGCGGCGATGCGCCGGGCGCGGACGGGTTCGTGCCGCATCCCGATGGCTACACCAACGCCGCCGATCTGGTGGCGGGGTTGAAGCGGCTGCACCCGTTCGAGATTTCGGTCGCGGCCTATCCCGAATGCCACCCCGATTCGGGCGGGGTGTCGGACGATCTCGACAACCTCAAGCGCAAGATTGACGCGGGCGCGACGCGCGGCATCACGCAGTTCTTCTTCCAGCCCGAGACGTTCTTCCGCTTCCGCGATGCGGCGGTGGCGGCGGGGATTAACGCGGAGATGGTGCCGGGGATCATGCCCGTCACCAATTTCGCCAGCATCGTGAAGATGTCCAAGATGTGCGGCACCGAGGTGCCGGCGTGGCTCGGCCGGCTATTCGAGGGGCTGGAGGATCACGCCACCGCGCGCCAGCTGATCGCCGCGACGCTCGCCGCCGAACTGTGCCGCAAGCTGTATGCGGGCGATGTGCGCGCGCTGCATTTCTACACGCTCAACCGCGCCGAACTGAGCTTCGCGATCTGCCACCTGCTCGGCCTGCGCGCGAAGGCGCCGGTGCAAGCTGCGGTGGCGGCATAACCATTCCCCTCCCGCTTGCGGGAGGGGCTAGGGGAGGGCCTGTCCACGAACGGCGTTCCTCATGACAGACCCTCCCCCGACCCCTCCCGCAAGCGGGAGGGGAGAAGGAAAAGACGATGACCCCACGTGAATCCCTGCTCGCCGAGGCCGCCAAGCGCATCCTCATCACCGACGGCGCGTTCGGCACCGAGATCCAGAACTGGAAGCTGAGCGAGGCGGATTACGCCGGCTCGCTCGGCCTCGCGAAGGACCAGAAGGGCAATAACGACATCCTCGCGCTGTCGAAACCGGAAGTGCCCGAGACGATCCACCGCGCCTATTTCGAAGCGGGCGCGGACATCGCCGAGACCAACACCTTCTCCGCCAACGTCATCAGCCAGGCCGATTACGGTGCGGAGGCGCTGGTCAAGGATATCAACATCCAGAGCGCGCAACTTGCGCGCCGCATCGCCGACGAATATCAGGCACGCGATGGTCGCCCGCGCTTCGTGGCCGGCGCGATCGGGCCGACCAACAAGACGCTGTCGCTCTCGCCCGACGTCAACGATCCGGGTTTCCGCGAGATCGACTTCGATTACCTGAAGGACGTGTACCGCGAGCAGACCGACGCGCTGCTCGAAGGCGGCGCAGACTTCATCCTGATCGAGACGGTGTTCGACACCCTCAACGCAAAGGCCGGCATCATGGCCGCGATCGAAGCGGGCGATGCGCTGGGGCGCGACGTGCCGATCATGCTGTCGATGACGCTCACCGATCTGTCCGGGCGCAACCTGTCAGGCCATACGGTCGAGGCGTTCTGGCACGCGGTGCGCCATGCCAAGCCGGTGACGATCGGGCTGAACTGTTCGTTCGGCGCGGAGCAGTTGCGGCCGCACGTCAAGACGCTCAGCGGAATCGCCGATACGCTCATCATGGTCTATCCGAATGCCGGCCTGCCCAACGAACTCGGCGCCTATGACGAGCTGCCCGAGACGACCGCCGGCTTGGTGAAGGAATGGGCCGATCAGGGGCAGGTCAACATCCTCGGCGGCTGCTGCGGATCGACGCCGGCGCATATCGCCGCGATCGCCAAGTCGGTGGCGGGTCTGCCGCCGCGCGCGCTGCCGAAGCCGCCGGTGGTGACGCGGCTGGCGGGGCTGGAGCCGATGACGATGGCGGGGTAAACACCTGCCGTCACCCCGGCGAAAGCCGGGTCTCTCGCGGCAGAGCGCCCGCCAAGTTATTGAAAGACCCCAGCGTGCGCTGGGGTGACGCTTTGGGAAATGTCCGTGACCAACCTCTCCACCACCTTCGTCAATATCGGCGAACGCACCAACGTCACCGGCTCGGCGCGTTTCAAGAAGCTCATCATGGCGGGCGATTACCCCGCCGCGATCGAGGTGGCGCGCCAGCAGGTCGAATCGGGCGCGCAGGTGCTCGACGTCAACATGGACGAGGGGCTGCTCGACGCCGAGCATGCCATGACGACGTTCCTCAAGCTGATCGCCGCCGAGCCGGATATCGCGCGCATCCCGTTCATGGTCGATTCATCGAAATGGTCGGTGATCGAGGCGGGGCTGAAGTGCGTCTCGGGCAAGCCGATCGTCAATTCGATCAGCATGAAGGAGGGCGAGGAGAAGTTCCTCCACGAGGCCAAGCGCTGCATGGCGTATGGTGCCGCCGTGGTGGTGATGGCGTTCGACGAGGCGGGCCAGGCCGACACGCAGGCGCGGAAAATCGAGATCTGCGAGCGCGCGTACAACGTGCTGATGACGATCGGCTTCCCGCCCGAGGACATCATCTTCGACGCCAATATCTTCGCGGTGGCGACCGGCATCGAGGAGCATAACAATTACGGTGTCGACTTCATCGAGGCGGTGAAGGAGATCAAGGCGCGCTGCCCGCACGTCCACTTCTCGGGCGGGCTTTCCAACCTGTCGTTCAGCTTCCGCGGCAACGAGCCGGTGCGCCGCGCGATGCACTCGGTGTTCCTGTACCATGCGATCCCGGCGGGGCTGGATATGGCGATCGTCAACGCCGGGCAGCTCGACATCTACGACGATATCGACCCCGAACTGCGCGAGGCGTGCGAGGACGTCATCCTCAATCGCCCGCAGCGCAAGCCCGACGAGACGCCGACCGAACGGCTGATCGCGCTCGCCGAGAAGTTTCGCGGCACCGATGCGGTGGCGGAGAAGGCGGCGGAGGAATGGCGCGGCTGGCCGGTCAACAAGCGGCTCGAACATGCGCTGGTCAAGGGCATCGACATGTATGTGGTCGATGATACCGAGGAATGCCGCCAGATGTTCGCGAGGCCCATCGAGGTGATCGAGGGCCCGCTGATGGACGGGATGAACGTGGTCGGCGACCTGTTCGGATCGGGCAAGATGTTCCTGCCGCAGGTGGTAAAGTCGGCGCGCGTGATGAAGAAGGCGGTGGCGCATCTGCTCCCCTTCATCGAGGCGGCGAAGGAGCCCGGCGCGCGCGGCAAGGGCAAGATCATCATGGCGACCGTCAAGGGCGACGTGCACGATATCGGCAAGAACATCGTCGGCGTCGTGCTCCAGTGCAACGGCTTCGACGTGGTCGACATGGGCGTGATGGTGCCGTGGAGCGACATCCTCAAGGCCGCCAACGAGAACGACGCGGACATGATCGGCCTGTCCGGCCTGATCACACCCTCGCTCGACGAGATGGTGACGGTGGCGGAGGAGATGAAACGCGCCGGCTTCACCATGCCGCTGCTGATCGGCGGGGCGACCACCTCCAAGGTGCACACCGCGCTGCGGATCGCGCCCGCCTATGACGGTCCGGTCGTGCATGTGCTCGACGCCAGCCGCGCGGTCGGTGTCGCCTCGACGCTGGTGAGCGATACGCAGAAGCAGGCCTTCGTCACCAAGACGGCGGAGGATTACGAGGCGGTGCGGATTGCGCGCGCCAACAAGGGCAACAACGATCTGCTCCCGCTCGCCAAGGCGCGCGAGAATGCGTTCGTGGCGGACATGGCGCTCAAGCCTGCCGCCCCCGCAAAGCCCGGCGTACATGTGTTCCGCGACTGGGATTTGAACGATCTGCGCGAGGTGATCGACTGGACGCCGTTCTTCCGCGCGTGGGAACTGGCCGGCAATTTCCCCGCGATCCTCGACGATCCGATCGTCGGCGAAAGCGCGCGCTCGCTCTATGCCGATGCGCAGAAGATGCTCGACCGGATCATCGAAGAGAAGTGGCTCACCGCGCGCGGCGTCGCCGGGCTGTGGGTGTGCGCGCGCCACGAAGACGACGTGATCGTCGACACCAAGGGCGACTTCAACGCCGACGAGCTGATCGGGCTCGACATGCTCAATCTGGTCGACGGCACCGACGTGTTCCGCCTGCCGATGCTGCGCCAGCAGATCGCCAAGCGCGAGGGCCGCGCCAATATGTGCCTGGCCGACTTCATCGATACCAAGGGCGACTGGATCGGCGGGTTCGCGGTGTCGATCCATGGCATCGAGCCGCATCTCGCCAAGTTCAAGGCGGCGATCGACGATTATTCGGACATCCTGCTCAAGGCGCTGGCCGACCGTCTCGCCGAGGCGTTCGCGGAACGGCTCCACCAGCACGTTCGACAGGAGCTGTGGGGCTATGCGCCCGACGAGCAGCTCACCAACGAAGCGCTGATCCGCGAGCAATATCGCGGCATCCGCCCGGCGCCGGGTTATCCGGCCTGCCCCGAGCACAGCCTCAAGACGATGCTGTTCAAGATGCTCGACGCGCACCACGCCACCGGCGCGACGCTGACCGAGAGCTTCGCGATGCTGCCGACCGCGGCGGTGTCGGGCTTCTACTTCGGCCATCCGCAGGCGGAATATTTCGGCGTCGCGCGGATCGGCGAGGATCAGGTGGTGGATTACGCCGCGCGGCGTGGAGTCGATCTCGATACGGCGAAGCGCTGGCTGCGGCCAAATCTCGATTGAGGCTTGGCGGGTGCGTGGGGCACGCACTTCGACACGCTCAGTGCGAACGGACGTTTGGGTTGGAGGTCATCAACACACAAGCCGTTCGTGCTGAGCCTGTCGAAGCACCTGTCCCAAGTGCCTAGCGCTGACCGCACGAACGCCCCCCAATCGTCACCCCAGCGAAAGCTGGGGTCTCCCGGTGAAACGCGGCGTGCCAGCCCGGAGAGATCCCAGCTTCCGCTGCGATGACGTATGTGGCGGATTCACCGGCAATCCTTCGCACCACACACGGAACCACCGCTCCCGAAACCGGTTGACCCGCCGTCGTGCACTCGCCCATTGGCCCCGCACTGCGCATGGAGGTTCTGGCGATGTCGAAAGCGTCTCTCTCGGTTGGTCCAAAATTCCCGCAGGTGGTGGTGTTGATCGGCGCGACCGGCGATCTGTCGCGCAGGAAGCTGCTGCCCGGGCTGTTCCACCTCATCGCCGAGGGGTTCATCCCCGACTGTCGCATCATCGGCATGTCGCTCGACGAGATGGACGCTGATGCGTTCCGCAGCTTCGCGCGTGCCGCTTTGGACGAGTTCGGCACACGCCCGGTCAACGATGCCGAATGGGGTGCGTTCGCGGGGCTGCTCGATTATCTGCCGATCGCCGCCGGGCCGGAGAAATTGCGCGAAGTGGTGCTTGCCGCCGAGCAGAGCCTCGGCACCGAAAGCCGCCGCCTGCATTATCTGAGCGTGCCGCCCAATGCCGCGCTGTCGAGCGCGCGGATGCTGGGGCAGGCCGGATTGATCGAGCGGTCGCGCGTGGTGATGGAGAAGCCGTTCGGCGTCGATCTCGCCAGCGCGGTCGACTTGAACGCCAAGCTGCACGAGATCTTCGCGGAGGAGCAGATCTTCCGCATCGACCATTTCCTCGGCAAGGAGCCGGCGCAGAACATCCTCGCCTTCCGCTTCGCCAACGGCCTGTTCGAGCCGATCTGGAACCGCAACTTCATCGATCATGTGCAGATCGACGTTCCCGAGACGCTGGGTCTGGGCAAGCGCATCGGCTTCTACGAAAGCACCGGCGCGTTCCGTGACATGGTGGTGACGCACCTGTTCCAGATCCTCGGCTTCATGGCGATGGAGCCGCCGACCGCGCTCGAACCCGGCCCGATCAGCGAAGAGAAGAACAAGGTGTTCCGCTCGATGCTGCCGCTCGACCCGCGCGATGTCGTGCGTGGCCAGTACGTCGGCTATCGCAGCGAGGAGGGCGTCGATCCCGAGTCCGATACCGAGACCTTCATCGCGCTGAAGTGCCAGATCGACAACTGGCGCTGGGCGGGGGTGCCCTTCTACCTGCGCACCGGCAAGAAGCTGGCGGAGGGGCAACGCATCATCTCGATCGCATTCCGCGAGCCGCCCAAGAGCATGTTCCCGGCCGGATCGGGCGTCGGTTCGCAGGGGCCGGATCACCTCACCTTCGATCTTGCCGACGCGTCGCGCGTGTCGCTGTCCTTCTACGGCAAGCGGCCCGGGCCGGGGATGCGGCTCGACAAGCTGTCGATGCAGTTCGCGCTTCAGGAGACCGGGCGAATCGGCGAGGTGCTGGAGGCGTACGAGCGGCTGATCCTCGATGCGATGCGCGGCGACCGTACGCTGTTCACCACCGCCGAGGGTATCGAGAGCCTGTGGCAGGCCTCGACCCCGCTGCTGGAGAACCCGCCGCCGGTGCGGCTGTACGAGCCGGGCTCGTGGGGGCCGAAGTCGATCCACCAGCTTATCGCGCCGCATGCGTGGCGGTTGCCGTTCGAGCGCGCGTGGCGGGGCGGGGATACGTCGGCGGAGAAGTAGGGGCGTTTTGCCCCGCACCCACCCTGCGCAACCTCGCCGTTCGTCCCGAGTAGCTGTCGAGTAGCCCGAAGGGCGTATCGAGACAGCGTATCGAAGGACAGGTTCCGCGCTGGGCCTGTGCCTCGATACGCCGCCTCGATACGGAGCTGCGGTCCTACTCGGTGGCTACTCGGCACGAACGGAGGGGGCAAAGCCCGGGCCGTTCGCCCTGAACGCTGCACTCGGAATGCGTGCTTTGACTTCGTTCGCCACGAACGGTGGAGGGCGAAAGGCCGGCCACGCGGTTAACCCTCTATTCGCCTTCACAAGCCGCGCGCGCACGCGCATCTCCCGCCCAAAGGGAGTCCGTCTCGATGCGCACCATCCTCGCCCTCAGCCTGCTCGCGCTCGCCGCGCCCGTTGCCGCCCAATCCAGCGGTGCGCCGTTCACCGTGCAGGGCGGCCAGAGCTTCGGCCGGCTCGACGAGGCGCTGATGGCGATCCGCGGGCAGGATGCCACCATCGTGATCGCGCCTGGCACGTACCACGAATGCGCGATCCAGCAGGCCGGGCACATCACCTTCAAGGCGGCGGTGCCGGGGCAGGTGATCTTCGAGCAGACCGCGTGCGAGGGCAAGGCGGCGCTGGTGCTGCGCGGGGCGGGCTCGACCGTCGACGGCATCGTCTTCCGGGGCTTCCGTGTCGGGGACGGCAATGGTGCCGGCATTCGCATCGAGACCGGTGCGCTAACCGTGCGGAATTCCATGTTCCTCGACAGTCAGGAGGGCATCCTCGGCGGCTCGGGCGAGGCCATGCCGATCACGATCGACCACACCACCTTCGCGGGCCTCGGCCAGTGCGATGAATCCCCAAGCTGCGCGCATTCGATCTATCTGGAGACCAAGGGGCTCGTCACCGTCACCAACTCGCGGTTCGAGCGTGGGCGCGGCGGGCATTACATCAAGGTGCGGGGCCCGCGGGTTTCGATCACCAACAACAGCTTCGACGATACCGCCGGGCACAAGACCAACTACATGATCGACCTGCCCAATGGTTCGACCGGGCTGATCGCCGGCAACACTTTCGTGCAGGGCCACGACAAGGAGAATTGGACCGGCTTCATCGTCGTCGCCGCCGAGGTGCGCGAACAGAGCGCCGCCGGGCTGCGCGTCGAGGGCAACACCGCCAGCCTCGCGCCGGGCGAGACGCGCAGCCCCGCGTTCGTGGCGGATTACAGCCACGAGCGGCTCGCGATCGGCAACAACACGCTCGGCAAGGGCGTGCGCGCGTTCGAGACGCGCTGACCGCAAGACGTTCCCTTGTGCGCGTGGCGTGATCGCGGCTAGTCTGCCGTGCAACAGGGAGACTTTCGCATGCGGATCGGTATCGTCACGGCCGGCCTCGCCGCCACGCTCGCGCTGGCGGCGTGCGACAAGAGCAAGACCGAACTCGGCACGCCGACGCCGGGCGGCGCGCGCGCGGTCGCGATGCTGCACACCGCCGACGGTGCCGAGGTCGGCCGCGCCAGCGCCACCGAAGTATCGGGCGGCCTGCGCATCACCGTCGACGCGAAGGGGCTGCCGCTGGGCACGCACGGCGCGCACATCCACACCACCGGCCAATGCACCGGCCCCGACTTCGCGAGCGCAGGCGGCCACTGGAACCCGACCGCGCAGAAGCATGGTTCGATGAACCCGCAGGGGCCGCACGAGGGCGACCTCCCCAACCTCGTGATCGGCGCGGACGGGCGCGGCACGATCGGCGTGACGGTGCCGGGCGCGACGATGGCGGGGCTGCTCGATGCCGACGGCTCGGCGCTGGTGGTGCATGCCAAGCCCGACGATCTGATGACCGATCCGTCGGGGAACAGCGGCGGGCGTGTGGCGTGCGGGGTGTTTGCGGCGAGTTGAGTTTGGCTGGGGGCTACGCTCCGACACTCGCCCTGAGCGAAGTCGAAAGGGAAAGCTCCGCGCGCAAAAAGGCCGTCGGCAAGCGCAAAGCCGTCGCCGCGCCCACTGACCTCCGTTCATCCCGAGCGTAGTCGAGGGACATGCGCGCGCTTTGCCACCACACAGGCCCCGCCGCGGCAAAGCCGCGTCGTCGGTCGGCGCTGTAGCGCCGCCGGCCGGGCACGCCTCCGGCTGCCGCCGGGCTTGTGATTAGCTACGCTAATCTTTCGCGCGGCGTGCCTAGCCTGAGTTCCTCAACGCCGTCGCGATCGCGTTGATCGACAGCAAAATTCCCTGTCCGACCCGCTCGTCCTCCTCACCCGCGCGGCGGCGCTTGATGAGTTCGATCTGGAGCATGTTGAGCGGCTCGATATACGGCAGGCGCAGCCGGATCGACGCATCCAGCGCGGGGTGTTTCTCCAGCAGGTGCGATTGCCCGGTCGCCGCGAGCAGCGAGTCATACGTCATCTGCCAGCCGTCGCGGATGCGCGGGAAGATTGCCTGCGCCATCGCACGGTCCTCGACCAGCTCGGCGTAGCGCTCGGCCAGCCCCATGTCGGACTTGGCCATCACCTGCTCCATATTGCCGAGCATCGCCGCGAAGAACGGCCAGCTCTGCGCCATCTCGACCAGCAGCCCCTTGTCTTCGAAGCCGCTGAGCGCGTTGCCGACGCCGTACCAGCCCGGCAGCATCACGCGCGCCTGCGCCCAGCTGAACACCCAGGGGATCGCGCGCAGATCCTCGATCCGGTCGGATTTGGTGCGGCTGGCGGGCCGCGAGCCGATGTTCAGCCCGGCGATCTCGGTCAGCGGCGTCATCTGGCGGAAGAAGGTGCGGAACCCTTCCGTGCCATAGACGAGATCGCGGTAGGCGGTGAACGCCGCGTCCGAGATGCGGTCCATCGCGGCCGAGAAGCGCGCCTGATCGGCGGGCGAGATCGGATCGGGTTCGAGCGTCGCGAGCAACGTCGCCGACGTCATCGCCTCGAGGTTGATCATCGCACTCTCGCGCGTGCCGTATTTGCCCGCGATCACCTCGCCCTGTTCGGTGATGCGGATGCGGCCCTGCACGGTGCCGGTCGGCTGCGCGCGGATCGCCGCGAACGACGAACCGCCACCGCGCCCGACCGCGCCGCCGCGCCCGTGGAACAATTGCATGCCGACGCCGGCCTGTTCAAACACCGCCTTCAGCGCGGTCGACGCCTTGGACAGCGACCATGTCGAGGTGAGATAGCCACCGTCCTTGTTCGAATCCGAATAGCCGATCATCACTTCCTGATAGCCGCGCGCCCGTGTGATCGCGCCGGCTTCGGGCAGCGCGAACCATTCGGCCATGATCGCTGGCGCGGCCTCGAGATCGCCGATCGTCTCGAACAGCGGCACCGCCATGATCGCGGCGGTCGGCGTGTCGCCGGGGCGGTAGAGCCCGACCTCCTTCAACAGCACGTTGATTTCGAGCAGGTCCGACACCGATTGCGCCATCGAAACGATATAGTTGGTGATGCACGCCGGCCCGTATTTGGCATGCGCCTCGGCCGCCGCGCGCACGATGGCCAGTTCGCTTTGCGTCTCGTCCGAATAGGCAGCGAATGGGCTGGTGAGCGGGCGCGCGTTCGATAGCTCGTGGCGCAGCAGCGACACGCGCTGCGATTCGTCGAGCGCGAGGTAATCCGCCTCGACCCCCGCCACCTTGAGCAGTTCCGCCACCACACGTTCGTGCACCGCGCTGTTCTGGCGCATGTCGAGCGTGGCGAGGTGGAAGCCGAACGTCTCGACCGCGCGGATCAGCCGGCCGAGCGCGCCTCCGCTCGACAGCGCGCCCGAGCCGCCGTCGCGCAACGCCCGCGCGATCGCGACCAGATCGGCGCGGAACGCCTGCGGATCGGCATAGGGCTCGCCCTTGACCGACGCCGGGCGCGGCGCGGGCTTGCCGGTGAGCGTGAGGTGCGTCGCCGCCAGCCGCGCATAGACGCCGGTGATCGCGCGGCGATACGGCTCGTCGCTGCGGCTGAGCGCGGCGTCGCCGCTCGCCTCCGCCAGCGCCTGTACCGAATCGGCGACACTGGCAAGGTCGCTCGAAATCGACAGTTCGGCGCCGAGCCCGCTCAGCGCCTCCAGATAATAGCCGATCACCGCCGCGCACGATGTGCCGAGCGCGGTGCGCAGCGAGTCGGCGGTGACGAACGGATTGCCGTCGCGGTCGCCGCCGATCCAGCTACCGGGGCGCAGGAAGCTCGGCGCGCGTTCGCCCAGCGCCCGGTCCCAGCGCTGGTACAGCGCGGGCAGCGTGGGGAGGAACACGTCGCGCAGATAGCTGAGGGCGGTCTCGACCTCGTCGGTGACGTAGAGCCGCTCGCGCCGCAGCACGCGCGTCTGCCACAGCAACGCAATCTGGCGGTAGATCGCCTCATCGACGTCATCCCCATCGGGCGTCTCGGCGAGTCCGGCGTCCTTCAACGCCATGAGTTCGGCGATGCGGTTGCGGTGGTCGATCATCGACTTGCGGCGCACCTCGGTCGGGTGCGCGGTCAGCACCGGTACGATCAGCGCGTGGCCGAGCAGCGCCATCACCTGCGGCTTGTCGATCCCCTCCGCCTCCAGCCGGGCGAGCGCGGAGGCGACGTCCGCGCCCTTCTCGGCGGTGACGCCGTGGCGATCCTCGGCGAGGTTGGCGAGCATCGAGAACAGCATGAAGCCACGCACGAAATCGAGCGTCTCGTCGAGGCTGAGACTGCCGAGCCCGAGATCGACCTCGCCGCCGGCCACGCCGCGATGCCGGTCGACCGAGGCGGCGCGGATATACTCGGTGCGCTTGAACAGCAATTCGCCGCCATAAGCGCGGATCACGTCGCCGAGCATCTTGCCCAGGAAACGCACGTCGGGATTGTTCGCAATCGAGGGGAGGTCAGCCATGCCCGCGATGCTGCAACGCGGAAGGAGCAGGGTCAATGCTGATCGACCATCTTGCCGCCACGTTCGTGGCCGACGCTCGCGCGTGTCGGGGAGCGGGAGAGCGGCGGCGATGCTCGATTGGACGGCGATGTTCCTGCAAGCGGCAACCTTGCCCGACGTGCCGCCGGCCGCGCCCCCCGCGCGCACCAGCGTCGTGCCCGCGCCCTGTCCCGCGCAGCCGAGCGAAGACATCGTGGTGTGCGGCCGCCGCGACGCGCAGGAGGCGTATCGGCTGCGCTCGACGCCGGAGCGCTATGCCGAGGATCGCCAGTTCCGGCTCAAGCTGCCCGGCGGCAGCGAGATCACCCCGCATGCCGATCAGGGCCGGTTCGGCGACCTTCAGGCCAAGGTGACGCTCAAGGTGCCGTTCTGACCGGATCGTCGCCCCGGCACAGGCCGGGGCCGCTTCACGTGGGGTACCGGGCTCACCCAGCAACGCAACGGCCCCGGCCTTCGCCGGGGCGACGGTCAAGCCTCCAGCTCGACGTCCCAATACAGCCAGTCGCGCCAGGTCGCGTGGAGGAAGTTGGGTGGAAAGCGCCGGCCATGCTCCTGCAACTGCCAGCTCGTCGGGCGGATCGCCTCAATGTGGAGCGGCATGCCCGCCTGTTTGGGGGTGCGCCCGCCCTTTTTGAGGTTGCACGGCGCGCAGGCGGTGGCGACGTTCTCCCACGTCGTGCGGCCGCCCTGCGCGCGCGGGATGATATGGTCGAAGGTGAGGTCGCGCCCGGTGCCGCAATATTGGCATTCGAACTTGTCGCGCAGGAACAGGTTGAACCGCGTGAACGCCGGAAACGCGCTCGGCCGCACATATTGCTTGAGCGCTATGACCGAGGGCAGTTTCACCTTCGCGGTCGGGCTGCGCACCTCGCGCTCGTATTCGGCGACGATATCGACGCGGTCGAGGAACACCGCCTTGATCGCGGTCTGCCACGGCCAGATGCTCAAGGGATAATAGCTGAGCGGCGTATAGTCAGCGTTCAGCACCAGCGCCGGGCAACTGTCCGGGTGGCGGATCAAGTCGGGATGATACACTTGCGCGTTCCCCTCGCTTCCTTGTGCGGCAATCGCCCACTAGGATGACGGGGTGATGACAGCACAGCGCGCGACTCGCGGTCAAGGGCCGGCACGGATTTGATGACCGTCACCCGCTTCGCCCCCAGCCCGACCGGGCTGCTCCACCTCGGCCACGCCTGTTCCGCGATCCGCGCGCACGACCGCGCGCGGGAGGACGGCGGGCGGTTTTTGCTGCGGATCGAGGATATCGACGGCACGCGCAGCCGGCCCGCGTTCATCGCCGCGATCGAGGACGATCTGCGCTGGCTCGGGCTCGGGTGGGATGGTCCGGTGGTGCGGCAGTCGGCCCGGCTCGACGCCTATGCGCAGGCGCTCGACGGGTTACGCGGGATGGGGCTGCTCTACCCATGCTTCTGCACGCGCGCGGAGATCGCCGCGAGCGTGTCGGCGCCGCATGGCGGGCCGGAGGGCGCGCTCTACCCGGGCACCTGCCGGCGGCTTTCCGCTGCCGAGGTCGCGGCGCGGATCGCGGAGCCGCATTGCTGGCGGCTCGACATGGCGGCGGCGGTGGCGCGCGCCGGGCGGCTCGCCTGGTACGACGAGATCGCCGGCGTAGTCGAGGCCGCTCCACAGGCACATGGCGACGTCGTGCTCGCGCGCAAGGATGCCCCGGCGAGCTACCACCTGGCGGTGACGGTGGACGATGCTTGGCAGGAGGTGACGCTGATCGTGCGCGGCGCGGACCTGTTCGCCGCCACCGACGTCCACCGGCTGCTCCAGGCGCTGCTCGCCTTGCCGACACCGCGCTATCACCACCACGCGCTGCTCACAGGCGCTGACGGCAAGCGCCTCGCCAAGCGCGATGGCGCGCCGACGCTGGCGGCTTTGCGCGAGGCGGGGATGGACGGGGCGCGTGTCGCCGCCGATCTGCGCGCCGCACGCATCGTCGCCCCGGCGGAGGCCGGGGCCGCTGTGTAACCGGGCGAAACGCTCGAACCACGCGCAACGGCCCCGGCCTGCGCCGGGGCGACGGCTCCCCATTGGCATTGCCGCCGCGAGCGCCTAGATTAGCGGAATGAGCACATTCCTGTTCCTGCTTCTGATCGCCGCGATGATCGCGGTGGTGGTCGTGCTCGTGCGGGGGCTCGCGGTGTTCCTGCTCAACGCCAGCGCCGAGGCGCGCAGCGGCGAAACCGGGCCGAGCGAGTCGTCGATCAAGTCGAACAAGATGATGCAATACCGCATCTTCTTTCAGGCGATCGCGATCTTCATCATCGTGCTGATCCTCGTCATCGGCGGCAGCAAGAGCTGACGTTGGTCAAGCTCAACAAGATCTACACGCGCACCGGCGACGGCGGCACGACCGGGCTGGTCGACGGGTCGCGCGTGTCCAAGGCCGATTCGCGCATGGCCGCGATCGGCGACGTCGATGAGGCGAACAGCGCGATCGGGCTCGCCGTCGTCTCGCTCGGCGGAGCCGAACCGTCGGCGGCGCTGTTGCGCATCCAGAACGACCTGTTCGATCTCGGCGCCGATCTCGCCACCCCGGGCGAGGATTTCGCGCCGTCCGACATGACGCTGCGCATCGTGCCCGCGCAGGTGACATGGCTGGAGGAGCAGATCGACGCGCTGAACGCCGATCTTTCGCCGCTCACCAGCTTCATCCTGCCCGGCGGCAGCGCGGGCGGCGGGGCGCTGCATCTCGCCCGTGCGATCGTGCGCCGCGCCGAACGGACGGCGGTCGCAGCCGGCGAGCATGTCGCGCTCAACCCCCAGGCGCTCAGCTATCTCAACCGCTTATCCGATTTCCTGTTCGTCGCCAGTCGTTACGTGAACAAAACGGCAGGTGGCGACGTTTTGTGGGTGCCGGGCCACTCGCGCGCATAGCCGCCCCGGTCAGCCGTTGACACGCATGGTGTCGCGGCTGATAAGGAGAACATCATGAGAACGCGTCTCGGCCTGTCCCCCTCTCCCGAGGCGCTTTCCGCACGCTTCGACGCCGTCCGTCGGCTGAGCGTCGCGCTGGTCGCGCCGCTGTCGGATGCGGACGCGACGGTGCAGTCGATGGAGGATGCGTCCCCCGCCAAATGGCACCTCGCGCATACGACATGGTTCTTCGAGACGTTCGTGCTGCGCGATTTCGTCGCCGGCTACCAGCGGTATGATGAGCGGTATCCGTTCCTGTTCAACAGCTATTACGAGGCGGAAGGCCGCCGCCACAGCCGCGCACGACGCGGCATGGTGACGCGGCCGACGCTTGATGAGGTGCTGGGTTACCGCGCGCATGTCGATGCTGCGATCGACGCGGCGTTGCCCGGTCTCGCGCACGACGCACGCGAGCTAATCCGGCTGGGGTGCCATCACGAGGAGCAGCATCAGGAGTTGCTCCTCACCGACATTCTCCACCTCATGTCCGAAAACCCGCTCGAACCGGCGATCTGGCCGGGCGCGCGGAAGGTGCCGGTCGAGATGCCGGGGCCGATCGGCTGGATCGAGCGCGCCGGCGGCATCGCCGAGATCGGGCATGACGATCCGCATTTCGCCTTCGATTGCGAGGGGCCACGCCACGGCGCGCTGCTCACCCCGCATGCGCTTGCCGATCGCACCATCACCAACGGCGAATGGGCGGCGTTCATCGCCGATGGCGGCTATGCCGATCCGCGCCACTGGCTGTCGGACGGCTGGGCATGGGTCAAGGCGAATGCGATCGACGCGCCGCTCTATTGGGAACGGCGCGAAGGCGTGTGGACGCGCTTCGGGCTCGACGGGCGTCGCCCGATCGACCCGGCCGCGCCGGTCACGCACGTCAGCCTCTACGAAGCCGACGCCTATGCGAGCTGGGCGGGCGCGCGGCTGCCGACCGAGTTCGAGTGGGAAGCGGCGGCGGCCGGGTACGATGCTGACAGCGGCAACCAGTTCGACGTCGCCGGCCCGGTCGAGCCGCGCCCGTCGGCGGGCGGTCCGGCCTTCTACGGCGACGTATGGGAATGGACCGGCAGCGCGTTCCGCCCCTATCCGGGGTTCCGCCCGGTCGAGGGCGCGGTCGGCGAGTATAACGGCAAGTTCATGAGCGGGCAGTTCGTGCTGCGCGGCGGATCGTGCGCCACGCCGCGTGGGCATGCGCGCGCGAGCTACCGCAATTTCTTCTATCCGCACCAGCGCTGGCAGTTCACCGGCGTGCGGCTGGCAAAGGATCTCTGATGCTCAAGCCCGAAATCGAAGATGGTCAGGCCAGCCTCGCCGACCCCGCCTTCCGTGCCGACGTGCTGCGCGGATTCGAGATGCGCCCGCGCGCGATCCCCGCGCGCTGGTTCTACGACCGGCGGGGTTCCGAACTGTTCGAAGCGATCACCGATTTGCCCGAATATTACCCGACCCGCACCGAAACCGCGATCCTGCGCACCATCGCGCCCGAAGTGGCGCGGATCGCCGGGCCGGGTCGCGCGTTGGTCGAATTCGGATCGGGCTCGTCGACCAAGACGCCGATCGTGCTCGGCGCGGTGAGCCCGTCGGCCTATGTGCCGATCGACATTTCGGGCGATTTCCTGCGCGATTCCTCCGCAACGCTCGCCAGCGCGTTTCCGGGCCTCGCGGTGCTGCCGGTCGAGGGCGATTTCATGAAGCCGATCGCGCTGCCCGGCCAAATCGCGGACGCGTCCAAGCTCGGCTTCTTCCCGGGCTCGACGATCGGCAACATGGTGCCGCATTCCTCGGTCGATCTGCTGCGCGCGATGAAGGCGTCGCTTGGAGAAGGCGCGATGCTGCTGATCGGCATGGACCGGATCAAGGACGAAGCCGTGCTCACCGCCGCCTATGACGATGCCGCCGGGGTGACGGCGGCGTTCAACCTCAACCTGCTCGAACGCATCAACCGCGAACTCGGCGGCACGCTTCCGGTGGATCGCTTCCGCCACGTCGCGCGGTGGAACGACGATCGCGCGCGGATCGAGATGCATCTCGAAGCGCTGGAGGATCTCGATTTCACCATCGAGGGCCGGCCGTTCGCGATCGCCAAGGGCGAGACGATCCACACCGAGAACAGCCACAAATATGGCGCGCGTGATGCGCGCGTCCTGCTGCGCGCGGGCGGCTGGACGCCGATCGCCGAGTGGACCGATGACGAGGGCAAGTTCGCGGTGATCCTCGCCGAAGCGCAGCCGAGCCGGCTCGCGCCCTAGGCGCGATGGCGGCGGATCAGGTCGCGGCGTTGGGTGCGGCGGTGGCCTTGGGTGTCCGCCGCAACAGTGCGCGATCCTCCGGGCCGAACGCGAAGGTCCACAGTACGAACAGATAGCTCGCCGCGATGGCGGGTTCGCCGAAGGTCAGTTCCGCCCATTCGAGCCGGTGCGGCAGCGAAGTGAAGATCGTCCCCACCGCGATCGCCGCCGCAATCGCCAGCAGCATCTGCCAGCGCCAGCCGCGCACCGGCGCGCCGAGCATCTTCGCGAGCACGCTCGATTTGACCAGCGACGACGTGCCCATCGCCAGCAGCAGCGCCACCGCCGGCCCCGCCGCCTGGTAATTGTCCGGCCAGCCGAGCGCACGCATCGCGAAGATCAGCGCGAAGCTCAGCACCACCTGCAAGGTCAGCGCACCGATCGACAGCATCAGGTTCAGATGCCGCGCAATATAGACGAGCGCGCTCTCGCACACCGCGCCGGTCGACGCGGCGACCTCGGCGCAGAGCAGGAACGCCATCGCCGCCGTGCCCGCGACGAACTGCGGCCCGACCACGCCCATCACCGCTTCGCCCGGGATCGACCCCATCAGCGCGAGCCCCGCCTGCGCCGCCATGATCCAGAAGCCGACCTGCCGCACCTGCTGCGCCACCGCCTTCCGATCGTTCTGCGCGAGGCTGGACGTGATGACCGGGCCGAGGATCGGGTCGAAACTGGTCTTGAGCTTGCCCGGCAAAGAGGCGATCTGCACCGCCATGTAGTAGATGCCGACGATCTTGGGCTCGAACAGATAGCCGAGGATCGCGCGATCGACGTTGCGTGATCCCCATTCGATCGCATCCGCACCCGCCAGCGGCACATTATGCCGCGCCAGTGCGACGAGGCGGCCGGGATCGGGCCGCCAGCCATAGGGCAGGCCGTAGCTTTTGAGGAACGGCACGAACGCCGCGGTCAGCGCCGCCAGCATCGACAGCATGTACGACAGGACCAGCCCGTCCTGCTTGGTGAAGAATGAGAAGACGAGGGCGGCGATGCTGATCGTCCACGGCTCGACGATCGCGCGCGCCGTGACCGATGCGCCGACGTTGCGGCGATAGGCGAGCGCGGCCAGGCTGATCTCGGTCCACGCCCATGCCACCACCACGACCGGCAGATAGCGTTCGAGTTCGCCGGTCAGCCCGCTTGGAAACATGATCTCGGGGACGGCGAACAGCACCACGCTCGCGATCGCCGAGGCGATGAACGCCACCGCCAGCGCATCCCACGCCACATGCGTGTGGCTCCGCTCGCCCGAATCGGCGAACGCCTGCGCGAGGCCGCGCTTCAGGCCCAAGGTGGCGAGCTGTGCGGCGAACTCGACCACCACCACCGCGAGCGCGAACCGCCCGACCAGATCGGGGCCATAGCTGCGCCCGGCGATGAACAGGAACGGCAGCCGCGCGGCAAGCCGCAGCAGGAAACCAAAGATGTTGGTTCGCCCGCCCTTGGCGAGCGCGTCGATATCGTCAGGCGCCCCCGCGCCTGTGGCCGCGTCGCTCAATGCGCCGCGCCCCAGCTTGCGCCTACGCCGATCTCGACGCCGAGCGGCACCGACAGCGTCAGCGCGGGCTCGGCGGCGGAGGCCATGACGCGCTCGATCACCGGCTTGGCCGCTTCGACATCGGCTTCGGGCAGTTCGAACACCAGTTCGTCATGCACCTGAAGCAGCATGCGGACATGGCCGAGGCCCGCTTCGGCCAGCGCCGGCTCCATCCGCACCATCGCGCGCTTGATGATGTCGGCGCAGGTGCCCTGGATCGGCGCGTTGATCGCGGCGCGCTCCGCACCCTGCCGCTCGTGCTGGACCTTGGATTTGATGCGCGGGAAGTGGGTTTTCCGCCCGAACAGCGTCTCGGTGTGCCCACGCTCGCGCACGAACTCGGTGGTTGCGGCGATATAGTTGCGGATGCCGGGGAAGCGCTCGAAATAGCGGTCGATCATCGCCTGCGCCTCGTCGGCGGTGACGTCGAGCCGACCCGCCAGACCCCAGCGCGAGATGCCGTAGAGGATCGCGAAGTTGATCGTCTTGGCGCGCCCGCGCGTGTCGCGGTTGACCTCGCCGAACAGCTCCTGCGCCGTGAGCGAGTGGATGTCCGCGCCGCTGGCGAACGCCTCGCGCAGTTGCGGCACGTCGGCCATGTGCGCGGCGAGGCGCAGCTCGATCTGCGAATAGTCGGCGGCGAGGATGACATTGCCGTCCTCCGCCACGAACGCGTCGCGGATCTGACGGCCGATCTCGGTGCGGATCGGGATGTTCTGCAAATTCGGGTCGGTCGAGGATAGCCGCCCGGTCTGCGCGCCGGTCAGGCTGTAGCTGGTGTGGACGCGGCCCGTCTCGGGGTTGATCTGTGCCTGAAGCGCATCGGTATAGGTGTTCTTGAGCTTGGTGAGCTGCCGCCACTCAAGCACCTTGGCGGCGATGCCCGCGCCCACTGAGTCCTTGTCGGCGGCGATCCGCTCAAGCTCGTTGACATCGGTCGAATAGACGCCCGACTTGCCCTTGCGCCCGCCTTTGATGCCCATGCGCTCGAACAGCACGTCGCCCAACTGCTTGGGGCTGCCGATCGTGAAGGGGCCGCCGGCGATCTCGTGGATCTCGACCTCAAGTGCGGCGATCTGCGTCGAGAACTCGCCCGAGAGGCCGGCAAGCTTGTCGCGATCGACCTTGATGCCGTGGCGCTCCATCCGCGCGATGACGGGAGCGAGCGGGCGGTCGACCATCTCGTACACGCGCGTCGCGCCCTCGGCGGCGAGGCGGGGCTTGAAGCGCCGCCACAGCCTGAGCGTCACGTCGGCATCCTCGGCGGCGTAGCGCGTCGCGGCGACGAGATCGACCTCGTTGAACTGGCGCTGCGTCTTGCCGACACCGATCACGTCCTTGAACGCGATGCAGCTATGCGACAGGTGCGTGGCGGCCAGCTCGTCCATGCCGTGGCCGTGCAGGCCGGCGTCGAGATCGAAGCTCATCAGGATCGTGTCGTCGAACGGCGCCACGTCGATGCCGAGGCGCCCCAGCACGATCATGTCGTATTTGAGATTGTGGCCGATCTTGAGGACCGAGGCGTCCTCCAACAGCGCCTTCAATTTGTCGAGCGCGACCACCGTGGCGATCTGCGCCGGCCGCTCCGCGAACAGCCCGGTCCCGCCGTGCGCGAGTGGGATGTAGCACGCGCGGTTGGCTTGCAGTGCCATGCTGATGCCGACCAGTTCGGCGCGAGTCGCGTCGATGCCGGTGGTTTCGGTGTCGATCGCGACCCAGCCCTGATGGCGCGTAGCGGCGATCCACGTGTCGAGTGCGGCTTCGTCCACGACCGTCTCATAGCCGTCGTGGTCGCAGGCCGGTTCCTCCTCGGGCGTCAGCACGCTTTTCGGTGTCTCGACCGGCGCGTCCGCCACTGCCGACAATTTGGTCAGCAGCGACTTGAAACCGTGATGTTCGAGGAACGCCCGCAACGGTGCATCGGGGATGCCCTGCAACGCAAGATCGTCGAGCGGCTCGGGCAGGTTCTGGTCGCATTTGAGCGTCACCAGCACTTTCGACAACCGCGCATTGGCTGCCTGCTCGATCAGATTGTCGCGCAGCTTGCCCTTCTTCATGCCCTCGGCGGCGGCGAGTACGCCTTCGAGGTCGCCATGTTCGAGGATCAGCTTGGCGGCGGTCTTGGGGCCGACACCGGTGACGCCGGGCACGTTGTCGACGCTGTCGCCCATCAGCGCGAGCACGTCGCCGAGCTTGTCGGGGCCGACGCCGAACTTCTCGACGACGTGATCCGCGCCAAGCCGCCGGTTGTTCATCGTGTCGTACATATCGACCGACGGATCGGTCATGAGCTGCATCAGATCCTTGTCCGAGGACACGATCGTCACCTGCCAGCCCTGCGCCAATGCGGCGTTGGTGTAGCAGGCGATGATATCGTCCGCCTCGAGCCCCTCCTCCTCGATGCAGGGCAGCGAGAAGGCGCGCGTGGCATCGCGGATCATCGGGAACTGGGGTACGAGATCCTCAGGGGGGGGCGGGCGATGCGCCTTGTACTGGTCGTACAGTTCGTTGCGGAACGTCTTGGAGGATTTGTCGAGGATCACCGCCATGTGCGTGGGGCCGTCGGCGGTGTTCAGCTCGTCGACCAGCCGCCACAACATGGTGGTATAGCCATAGACCGCCCCGACCGGCTCGCCATGCTTGTTGGTGAGCGGCGGGAGGCGGTGATAGGCGCGGAAGATATAGCCCGAGCCGTCGACAAGATAGAGATGTGGCATTGTGGGCGCGGAATAGCCCAGCGTGGCGGACAGCACAAAGGCTTAGAATGGGTGGGGGCGAGCGTGTGGCTTTTGCGTCACGTAAGCGCTCGGCTTGGGTTGCGGTGTCGCACCTTCCGAGCGGAGACTTGGTTCACGCGGGGGCGCGGAGACGCGGAGCGGTTGCGCATGGGGCAGGCGGTTCACCAAGCACGCGGCCAGCTTTCACTCTTTTCTTATCTTCGCGCTCCGCGCCTCCGCGTGCAAAATCTGTTCCGGCGGAGGGCGATTGAATTCGCGCAGAGGCGCAGGGGACGCAGAGAAAGGGAAGAGACTGCGGCGCTTTGCGCGAACCATTCGACCTGGCCTGTATTAACCAGCCTCGCAAAGGATCGGTTGACCGTCATGCGCTACACGTAATCGCATGCCCTACGCCAAACTCTTCCGCAGCCGCTGGGCCGCCGTGTTGTGGGCGGGCGGTATCCTGTGGACGGCGGTGGACGTCGTCGGCGTGGCGCCCGCCAAGCAGCCGGTCACGGCGAACGCGGCCGATCCGCTGACGGATGCGACCGGCAGCGATGTGGACGGCAACGATCTCGCCATCCTCGCCAACGTCATGGCCGGCAAGTGAGGCTCAGCGCGCCTTCGGCTTGACCGGCGGGCGCGGGCGGCGCGTCTCGACCGTGGGCGGGCCGGACTTGCCGCGTGGGCGGGGCGGCGGCGTGGGTCCGCGCGGGGCCGGGGGCGGCGGCGTGCCGCGACTCGGCGCGACGGTGTAGCCTTCCTTCAGCAGCCGCGAGAAGGCATCGCGCACGCTGGCGGTGATCGCGGCCTGCACCTCGGCGGGCAGATCGGCCAGCGTGGTGTTGGCGTGGATCGCGTTCAGGTCACGTACCAGCGCGTTGGGCAGCCCGCCCGACGCCTTCTTGAGCGCCATGAACGCATCGAGCGTCGCGGCGACGAGGATGTCCTGCATCAGGTCGGTTGCGGATTTTGCCATCCGCGCGCCAAGCCACGAGTGCGCCCGTCGCGCAAGCCCCACAGCCGAGTCGCGCGGCGAATTTTGCTCTTACGCCGTTCGTTCCGAGCGAAGTCGAGGGGCCACCCGTACACAGGTGTCTCGACTACGCTCGACACGAACGATTCGGGCCTAGTCCTCGATCCCCAACTGCCACAGCACGAAGGCGTGTTCCTCTGCCGCCTCGCGCAGCGACTCGAACCGGCCCGACTTGCCGCCGTGGCCCGCGCCCATGTTGGTCTTGAGGAACAGCACATTGTCGTCGGTCTTGGTCGCGCGCAGCTTGGCGGCCCATTTGGCGGGCTCCCAATAGGTCACGCGCGGATCGTTGAGCCCGCCCGAGATGAACAGCGGCGGATAGGCTTGCGGCTTGACCTGATCGTAGGGCGAGTACGACCGGATCAGCTCGAACGCCGCCTTGTCCTCGATCGGGTTGCCCCATTCGGGCCATTCGCCCGGCGTCAGCGGCAGCTCGGCGTCGAGCATGGTGTTGAGCACATCGACGAACGGCACGTCCGCGATCACCGCGCCCCATAGTTCGGGATCGGAATTGACCACCGCGCCCATCAGCTCACCGCCCGCCGAGCGCCCCGCGATCGCGATCTTCCCTGCGCTGGTCCAGCCCTGTTCGATCAGCCCCTTCGCCACGTCGACGAAATCGTTGAACGTGTTGGTGCGCTTTTCGAGCTTACCGTCGTGATACCATTGCTGGCCGAGATCGTCGCCGCCACGAATATGCGCGATCGCATAAGCGAAGCCGCGATCGAGCAGCGACAGCCGCCCGGTCGAGAAGCCCGGCGGGATCGCGTGGCCATAGGCACCGTAGGAGTAGAGATAGAGCGGCGCCGAACCGTCCTTCACGAAATCCTTCGGGTACACGATCGACACCGGCACGTGCGTGCCGTCGCGCGCGGTGATCTTGAGCCGTTCGGTGCGATAGCCGTCCGCATCGTAGCCGGAGGGGATCTCCTGCACCTTCAGCACGGTCATCTCGCCGGTGGCGACGTCGTAATCATAGGCGGTGCCGGGCGTAACCATCGATTCGTAGCCGAGCCGCAGCACGTCCATCGCATATTCGGGATTGTCGCCGAGGCCTGCGTCGTAGCTCGCCTCGGGGAAGGCGATGCGCTTTGGCGCGCCGCCGTCATAGCGGTGGATCTCGACCTGATCGAGCCCGTCCTCGCGCCCGTCGACGATGAAGAAGTCGCGGAAGCACGACACGCCGGTCATGTAGAAGTGGGGCGAGGGCGCGATCACTTCGGACCAGTCGCCCGGCGCGTCGAGGCTCGCGGTGCACAGCCGCCACATCGGGTCGATGTCGTTGGTGTGGATGAACAACGTGCCGTCATGCTCGTCCACGTCATATTCGCGCCCGGGCACCCGCGCCGAGACCAACAGCGGCTTGGCGAGCGGATCGTTGGCGGGGAGCAGATACACTTCGCTGGTGACGTGATCGCCGGTCGCGATGATGATCCAGTTGCGCGCGCTCGTCTCCGAAACGCCGACGCGGTAGCCCTCGTCCGCCTCGCGGAACAGTTCGATATCGTCCTTGGGATCGGTGCCGAGCCAGTGCAGCCGCGCATTGTCGGTACGCCATTGTTCGTTGGCGAGCCCGTACAGGAAGCCCTTGTCGTCGGCGGTCCACACGATCTCGGACAGCGTGCCGGGGATCACGTCGGCGAGATGCTCGCCGGTTTCCAGGTTCTTGACGCGCAGCTCGAACCGTTCAGAGCCATTGTCGTCGATCGCATAGGCGAGCAGCGTGCCGTCGTTGCTGACCGACAGGGTGCCGAGCCGGAAATATTCCTTGCCCTCTGCCAGCGCCGGCTCGTCGAGCATGAGCTGGTCTTCGCCGCCCGCGACGGGCTTGCGCCACCATTTGCGATATTCGCCACCGGTCTCGAACGCGGTCCAGTACAGCCAGTCGCCGTCCTTCTGCGGCACCGAGGACTCGTCTTCCTTGATGCGCGCCTTCATCTCCGCATAGAGCCGATCGACCAGCGGCTTGCGCGGTGCCATCAGCGCCTCGAAATAGGCGTTCTCGGCCTCGAGATAGGCGAGCACGTCCTTGTCGGTCACCTCGGGATAGCCCGCGTCCTTCAGCCAGGCATAATCGTCCGTGACGGTGATGCCGTGGCAGGTGAAGCTGTGCGGGCGGCGCTCGGCGACGGGCGGTGTCGGGCGGTCTTGCGGCGTGTCGGTCATCCCCAGACCCTTAACGCGCGACGGCGGCTTGTCGAGCGCGCCCGCGTTCAGGAATAGCTGACCGCCCAGTGGCGGATCTCGACATGGCCGATCCCCCATAACGGCTCCGCGCCGATCGCGACGCCGCTGAACCATTCCTCGCCGGTGACGAGTCGCTTGGTGCGCAACCAGCCGAGCGCCGCGAGCATGTCGATCTCGCCGCGCCCGATATCCGCTCCGTCGGCGGGGACGAACATGCAGTAGCGCTCGTCCATGGTCACGTTCCAGCGCCGTCCCTGGGGATCGGTATAGCTGCCGACCGGCTTGGCACGCGCCGCGAACTGGGCGCTGGGCTTGGGCGTGTGGAGGAACCAGCCGATCTCGATCAGCTTCGATTCGCTGTTCGCGGGATCGGACCGGAGGTAGAACTCGGTCAGCAGGTTGGCCTCGCCCGCCGGCGCGGAATAGCTCCAGTCGAACGCCTGCTTCAGCGCCTTGATCGCCTTGACCTGGCGGGGCGGCACGGCGACATCGGTTTCGCCGCCGTCATAGGCACCGAACGCGACCATATTATACCCCCATACGCCGACCGCCACCCCGGCCGGGCGGTGGAGCGGCCAGCGCCACGAAATGCCGGTGTTGTCGGGGAATTTGGCGAGATCGACCCGGATCTGGTCGCTGCCGGCGGCGGCCCCGCCCTTGGCGGTCGCGTCACCGCCCCATGGCTGCGCGAAGGCCATGTACTGGCCGCGGCTGAACGCCTGCTTGTCGGCGAAAGGTGCGCGGCCGTCGTCGGAGATATACCACCACGCCGCAAGCGCCGCCACAACCAGCACGATCACGGCGACGATGATCCAGCGATATCGACGCATAGCGGTCTCCGTAAATCCATTCGCGGTATCGGCCCCGGCGCGCGGATGGCCGCGTCGCAGCGTGCCGCAGTGCAGCAGATGCGGGTGGCTATCGCAGACCGTGCCGCGCCCGTCCAGAGCCGCCGCCTTCGCCCGCACCGCGCGCTCACTCTTCCACCACGACCGGGATGCCCGGCCGCGTATAGCCGGCCTGTGCAGCGCTGCGGGTTTCTGGCAGACCGGCGCTCTTTCCACGCTGCACCACCGGGACCGCTGCCATGTCGACCTACTCAGCCCGCCTCGCCGCCTTGCGCGAACAGCTTGCCCGCGCGTCGCTCGATGGGTTCGTCGTACCGCTCACCGACGAGCATATGAGCGAATATGTCGGCGATTATGCGCAGCGGCTCGCCTGGCTGACCGGGTTCCAGGGCTCGGCCGGAACGGCGGTGGTGCTGCCCGAGGCGGCGGCGATCTTCACCGACGGGCGCTACACCCTGCAAGTGCGCGAGCAGGTGTCGGCCGACGACTGGCACTATGTCGCGGTGCCCGCGACCAGCGTCGCGGGCTGGCTCGGCGCGCATGCCGGGCAAGGCGCGCGTATCGGCTATGACCCGTGGCTGCACACCCGCGCCTGGGTGGCCGAGGCGACCCGCGCACTCGCCGAGCGCGGCGCGGCGCTGGTGGCGGTCGATACCAATCCGGTCGACGCGGTGTGGCCCGACCGGCCAGCGCCCTCCGACGCGCGGCTGGTGGTGCAGGACGATGCGATCGCCGGTGCCTCCTCGGCCGAAAAGCGCGCGCTGATCGCCGACTGGCTGGCCGAGCGCAAAGCCGATGCGGTGGTGCTGACCGCGCTCGATTCGATCGCATGGGCGCTCAACGTGCGGGGTCGCGACGTCGCGCACACGCCGGTCGCCCTGTCCTATGCGATCGTCGCTGCCGACGGCACCGCCGACCTGTTCGTCTCCCCTGACAAGATCGACGATGCGGTGCGCCAGCATCTCGGTAATGCGATTCGCCTGCGCGATCGCGCCGACTTCGCGGGCGCGCTGGCGGGCTTCGCGGGCAAGCGCGTCGCCGCCGATCCCGAGCGCGCGGTCGCGGCGATCTTCGAGTCGCTCGAGGCGGGCGGCGCGACCGTGCTTCCCTTGCGCGACCCTGCGGTGCTCGCCAAGGCGACCAAGAACCCGGCCGAGATCGCGGGACACCGTGCGGCCTCCGCGCGCGACGGCGCCGCGCTCGCGCGGTTCCTGCGCTGGGCCGAGACGGCATTGCCGGCAGGCGGCGAGACCGAACTGTCGGCGGCGGCGAAGCTACAGGCGTTCCGCGAAGCGACCGGCGTGTGGCTCGACAGTTCGTTCGACACGATCTCCGCGACCGGCGCGCACGGGGCGAGCCCGCATTACAAAGTGACGGAGGAGTCGAACGCGGCGATCGAACCGGGCCAGCTCTACCTCGTCGATTCGGGTGGTCAGTACCGCGACGGCACCACCGACGTGACGCGCGTGATCCCGGTTGGAACGCCGAGCGAGGAGATGCGCGACCGCTTCACCCGCGTGCTGCGCGGCCATATCGCGCTCGCCACCGCGATCTTTCCGCCCGGCACCACCGGCGGCCAGCTCGACGGGTTCGCGCGCCGGCCGCTGTGGGAGGCGGGGCTCGACTATGCGCATGGCACCGGCCACGGCGTCGGCGCGTATCTCGCGGTGCACGAGGGGCCGCAGCGCATCGCGCAGCCGTTCTACCCCGGCGGCGGCCCGTCCGAGCCGCTGCGCGCGGGCATGATCCTCTCGAACGAGCCCGGCTATTACAAGGCGGGCGAGTACGGCATCCGCATCGAGAACCTGATTCTGGTCGAACCGCGCGAGATCGCAGGCGCCGAGCAGGCGATGCTCGGATTCGAGACGCTCACCTTCGTGCCGATCGAACGCTCGTTGATCGTCGCCGAGATGCTGAGCGCCGCCGAGCGCGCATGGCTCGACGCCTATCATGCCCAGGTGCTGGCGGTGCTCGGCCCGCAGATGGACGATGCCGAGCGGATGTGGCTCGCCGCCAAATGCGCGCCGATCGCCTGAGCGCGCGCGCGCCTGTTCACCCCTCGCGGTCGCCTGCGCGGGGTGGAGAGTCGGCGGCACCGTCGGCATCCGCCTCGCCGCGCGCGCGGGCTTTGCGCCGTCGCAGGTTCTCACGCAGCGCCGCCGCCAGCCGGTCTTCACGGGTTTCCTTGTCGCTCATTCGCATAACGCCTTGACAATCGGGTCCGCCTCGTCTCTTACGCGCGCTCCGCGATAACCGGAAATGCTGCCGTAGCTCAGTGGTAGAGCGCATCCTTGGTAAGGCTGAGGTCGTGAGTTCAATCCTCACCGGCAGCACCAGCATCTCATTGAAAAGCTTAGCTTAATTTCTCCCTTCGGGGATCCGAAATCCCCGCGCGCAGGCTGCGGAAGCACCACGGAAGCAAATCGAAGGGAATTGTGGCGTATGGCCGGCGCGGTTCAGCGCCGGTTGCAGCTTCGGCGAAGCACGCTCCCGCTGACGAGTACGCGTCAGGAATAGGCCGCCGATGCCCCGACTCGATTGATCCTGTGCACCGAGCCGTTCTACTCGTGCCGGCACGTGCTCAATGCTGGGTGACAGGCGACCAGCGAAGCAGACGGACCAGTCGACCGAAGGAGGAAAGCTCATCGCACGACCCTCCTTCGAGGACGTCGCTCCGGCACGCCGCCGCAACATGGCGGCGATCCGGAGCAAGAACACCAAGCCCGAAATACGCGTCCGGAGCCTGCTCCACCGCGCCGGCTATCGCTTCCGGCTGCACAGGACTGACCTTCCGGGCAAGCCCGACATCGTGCTCCCCGGTCGACGGGTCGTGATCGTTGTCCACGGGTGCTTCTGGCATCGGCACGGCTGCAGCAGGTCGGTGCTGCCGCGAACGCGCGCCGACTGGTGGCAGGCCAAGCTGAACCGCAACGTCGAACGGGACAGCCGGAACCAGCATGACCTGGACGACCTCGGATGGAGGACGGTGGTCGTCTGGGAGTGCGAGCTGAGGGACGAGGCTGCGCTCCTGGCGCGCCTCGAGGCCGAGCTGCGGGGTTCGTGCTCGCCTGCGGAGCCCGATGTGCTAGGAACAGGCTGAAGAGGGAGAACTCGCGGGCGTGCCCGGAGTGTCGGAACACCACGGGACGGACATGAAGGCCGCAGACGACAATGCAGACGTCATCATCGCCGAAAAGCTGACGCGGCTGAGGGCGGGCGGCCGCCCTAGGGTTCTCGACCTCTTCGCCGGGGCCGGCGGCATCAGCCTCGGCTTCCACCGAGCCGGCTTCAGCATCGAAGGCGCAGTGGAGATGGATCCGCTCGCAGCCCTGACCCACGCGAGCAACTTCCACCCGGGTTCCAACCGCTTCGCCGCGCATGCGAAGGCGCGGGACATCACCACGACGGAACCCGACGACATCGTCGCGGAACTCGGACTGGGCAACGTCGCCGGTGCGATCGACGTGCTGGTCGGAGGGCCGCCCTGTCAGGCCTACGCCCGCGTGGGCCGGGCCAAGCTGCGCGAGGTCGCCGACCACCCGGAGGCCTTCCGCGTCGACCCGCGCGGCAACCTCTACCTCCGCTACCTCGAATACGTCCGGGCCTTCCAGCCGCTCGCCGTGCTGATCGAGAACGTCCCGGACATCCTGCACTACGGGCACCACAACGTCGCCGAGGAGATCGTCGAGGCGCTCGAGGCGCTCGGCTACGTCGCCGGCTACTCGCTTATCAACTCGGCGTTCCACGGCGTTCCGCAGATGCGCGACCGCGTCTTCCTCGTCGCCTACCGGTGCGAGCTCGGCCTGCGGGTGCGTTTCCCGAGCGCGACCCATCACCTCACGCTCCCACCCGGCTACGCCGGGACGCGAGCGGTCGCCCTGCGCTACGTCGACCGGCTCGGAGGCCGTGGCTTCGTCCAGCCCGACCTCGGGCAGGAGGACCTGCCCGCGGCCATCAGCGCGACCGACGCGATCGGCGACCTGCCGCCGGTAAGCGGTCGCGGCGTGAAGCGCGGCGCCCGGCGCTTCGACACGCTGGCAGGCTACCGCGAGACGCCGCCTTCCGCATACGCCCGCGACATGAGGAGCTGGCCCGGGTTCTCGTCCGAGCACGGCGTCTGGGATCACGTCATCCGGGCGCTGCCGCGCGACACGGCCACCTTCTCGGAGATGCGGCCGGGCGCCGAATATCCTGAGGCGCGCAGGACGGCAGAGCAGATCGCGGAACGTCTAGCCGGCGAGCGCGGACTGCGGCGCGGCACGGCGGCCTTCAAGGCGCTGCACGCGTCCATCGTGCCGCCCTACGACGTCACGAAGTTCCCGAACCGCTGGTGGAAGCTGCGGCCCGACTTCCCGGTCCGGACGCTTATGGCCCACATCGGCAAGGATACCTACTCGCACATCCATTACGACGGCGACCAAGCGCGCACCATCTCGGTGCGCGAGGCGGCGCGGCTGCAGTCGTTCCCCGATGGCTTCCGCTTCTCGGGGACGATGAACCCGGCGTTCCGGCAGATCGGGAACGCGGTGCCGCCGCTGATGGCGTTCGCACTGGCCGAGATCATCCGTGCCGACCTCGTGCAGGCCGCCGTCGCGGCGAACGAGCAGCCGACCCTTCGCGCGGCGGCAGGCTAGCGCGCCGCCACGGACGCTTCGAGCAGAACGGCCACCTCGTCCAAATCGAGCGTCGGGAGGTTCGCCAGACTGATCGTGTATCTCACCGCAACGACGCCAGTCGGCGGGTCGAAATCCTCCGTCAGTCGCGGGAACTGGTCGTCCACCTCGTAGAACGCGGCCTCGCTGAGGTTGAAGGTCAGCAGCTCTCCGGAACGGCGCATTCCGTCGCTCCAGTCCAGCCTGAAGAGCTTCAGCAAAAAGGCGTCCGCCAGTCCGGGTTCGTCCCGAATCAGGTGCAGCACCTCGTCGACCATCGTCGCGACCGTCGTTTTTCCACCGATCGTCGACTCCAGCCTGACTGAGGCGAGCACCAGGGTGGCGTCTCCACCGATCCAGAGCTGATCGAGACGCGAGATCTCGTGCTCGTGCCGTGCGCGGGTGGTCGTCTTCACCTCGATGTGGAGCAGTCCGGCGATGAAGTCGTGGCGCTCGCTTTCCGCGCCGCTCCAGGAGAGGATCGCAGCTGCGCCGAGAGCGGGGATCATCACGCGGGCGAGGATGATCAGCTCCCCGACGAGCCCGATCTGCACCGACCTCGACATGGCGGGCCGGATCGCGCGGAACGCGGCAAGCCACCGCCGCACGATCGAGTCCACCGCCGCCCAGGGCTCGCGCCCCTCGCTGAAGACCGCCTGCACGATCTCGCGGCAGATCGGTGTGAACACGCGCTCGTGCTGCGGCTCGGCGGTGACGCTCAGGTAGGGGCCGGCGTCGGTCATCCTGGATCGCACCCGGAGCCCGTTCAGGTCGGCGATGGTGCGTAGGACCTCCGCGTCCGGGACGGGAATGAGCAAGTGGAGTGCTCCGGCCGCGTCCATGCCTGCAAGGATGCCGCTGACCTGTTCGTCCCACACTACGCTGCGCGTCGCGAGACTGCCGTCGCTCAGCGGGCGCTCCGCGCGGAGTATCGCCCACCCGGACTCGGTGAGATCAGTCTCCACGGGCAACGCCGAGGTTGACGACGGAAGTGCCCGAACCATCGGACGTTCTTGGCAGGCTCACCGCCACGGCGATAACGCTGTCGACGCCCGTGATCCCGAACGGCCCCGGGTCGAGAGGGTAGAGCAGTAGCAAGCCCTGTGAAACAGGCCGGGCAGCGCGCATCGCGCCCGCGTCAAAATCGCCGTTCCGACGCCGGTAGGCATCCGGCCCGCCGGGCAGGTCGACACCTTCGTGACGCGGGTCGATCAGGATGCCGATGCCTTCGGAGCTGATCGGAGAGCGCGTGACCACACCCAGCGTGTGGCCGCCGAGCCTTATGTCCGCGCCCTTCGCCGAGCCGGCGACGAACACCGACCAATCGATGAGTTCGCCGACGCGCGCACGACCCTCGATCCAATCGGCCAGTTCGGGGCCGCGGAAGGCGACGACGTCGTTGTGGGTGCGGTAGAGCCGCAGGAACTCGCAGACGATCTCAGGTGCGAGGTCCTGGAAGAGGAAGCCGCCCGAAACGGCGCGGCCGGGCCCGGCGCCTGCCACGAGGCGCTCGGCAAGGAGCCGGTTGTCACTGAGCTTGTCCCCCTCCGACAAAGGCAGCATGACCGTCTGCGGGTGCTCGCCCGACCAGGAGTCCGGCACTTCGGAGGACATCCCCGCCTTGTTGCGGGACGTCAGCAGCAGGCCGCTGTGGGCCCGCAGCCGAATGGCCATCTCGTCGGGTCGCCTGCCCGCACGCGCGAGCGTCTGGAGCGCATCGCGCAGCGACTGCTCGACCAGCGCAAGTTCCGTGAACCAGTGTGCGATGCCCTGGGTCGTCCAGATGCGGATCAGGTCCTCGTAGCCGGTGCGGAAGCCATACCACCGGGCCATCTGCAGCAACGTGTCTGCCATGCTGGTGGTGCGCAGGAAGTAGGAGATGGTCAGCCCCTCGAGCGTCAGCCCGCGCGAAAGCCGGTTCCCACCGATCGCCACGATGTGACGGGCGATCCTCGATCCGTAGCTCAGGTCCTCCCCTGAAACGCTGTTCAGCTCCAGGATCTCGAGCCCCGCCAGGATCTCGGCCGCACGGGCCAGCACCGTCTCCATGGGCGCGGACAGGTCCGTGCCCTGGAGGTGGCGAGTGATCACACCACCGAACAGTGCATCCAGGCTCTGCCCCTGACGGATCGCCTCGATCCACAGGTCGCGCTGCGAGCGCATGAGACCCGCTATACGTGCCTGGTCGTCGGTCCGTGCGCTGACGTGCACGAGCATGGTGTGCGGCTGACCTGCCAGATCTGGCCGAAACTCCCGCACGGCTCCCGCGACGCAGAAGGTCAGGAAGGCCTCGGAAAGCGACTTCGGAACTGAGGCGCCCTCCGGACCGATCACCACTCCGGTGTTGCGCTTGCCCCGGTTTCGCCGCAGCGCCGCGACATCATCGTCCGGGACGTCGCGCAGCACGTCGCGACCCTGTGCGGAGACGCCGAACAGCTCCTCGGTGCCCGTGTAGCCGTCAGGCCGGGGCAGCTGGATCGCGAAGTCTCGAGGAAAAAGGTCTTCACCGACCTCGCGGTCCACCCCGTCCGGGTCGATGAAGATGTTCGCGAACGGAGTGGCGGTGTAGGCGACGTAGCAGGCCCGGGGCAGCAGACCGAGCATCGTCCGGATCTTGGCGTTTGTGCGCGAGGGCGCGCTCTCCTGATCCTCAGTATCGTCGCCATCGTCGATGGCGGGGTCCCGCGATCGGTTCGAACCCGTGTTGATCGACGCCTGATCGGCCTCGTCGTCGATCACGAGGGCCGGCAGACCGGCAAGGTCCGCGCCGGCTCCCTGAAGGAAGGCATTCAGCCGGTCGAGGATCCGGGTGTTCTTCTTCAGAACGACCAGGAACGCGCCCGGCCCGCGCAGGACCTCCGGATCGGCGGCGCTGAAGTCGGAGGTCCGCGACGTCAGCAGCGTCCAGCCCGACGGGACCCGCCCATCATCGCCAACTCCGACCAGCTCGCGCTCGAGCCGGACCTGCGTCTGGTTGCGCAGGGCATCGTGGATGCCGGACAGCACGATGAAGAGGCGGTAGCCAGCATCGGCGGCGCGCGCGGCGACCGCGGTATAGTTCGCGGTCTTGCCACTCTGGACGTAACCCACGACCAAACCGCGTCCGCTGAAGTCGCCGTTGGACAGCGGGTCGTGCAGGTGGCGGAGGACCCTGAACGATTCGGCTTCCAGCGAGTCGATCTGCGGCTGCTCCCAGCGGCCACCATCCAGCAACAGCCGCTCCAGCCTGTCCCAGTTGCGCCAGGATCCCGGACCCAGCCTGTCGGTCCAGACCGGGGTGGCCGGCGGCGTCGACAGGATGCGCAATGACATCACGCGGCGTCCTCGTCGCCGAGCAGGTCGGCCTGCAGATCCTTCGCGTCGAGCAGGGCCAGGAACGCCGCCAGCTCGCGGACGCCCTCCGGATCCTTGTCGAGACGGGCGGCCAGGGCGCGAAGCGGACCGAGCCGATTGCTGACCTGGAGGTCGCGCCCGCCGGTCAGGTTCGGACCGATTTTCCAACCGAAGCGCGGGCTGGTGACCATGCGCAGCGTGACGGGCACCTCCTCCGGCACCGGTGCGGGCGTCGGCGGCGTCCCCATGTCGCCCGGCCCTCCGATCGGTTCGCCCGGCGCCGGGGGCTGAGGGGCAGGTCCGCCACCCGTGATCGGTGGGGTCGGCGTCGGCACAGGTGCTGGCGTCGGTATCGGTGCGGGCTTCTGGCCGGTCTTGCTGTATTTTGCCTTGCTGGCGTTACGCGCGGGCGTCGCCTGGGCCTTGATCTTCTCCTGGAGCGATCCCGGCAGGCTGACAGACCGCTTTGTGATGTTGATCGCGAAGGGGCCGTCCAGTTTGGTCCCGAACGACACGACCACGCGGGCGAGCTTGGTCTTCTCGTCGCTGGTGGTCCAGATCTCGTGCCAGCCGCCCCACTTGATCAAACGGTCGTTGCGGTAGACGAACAGCCCCTGGCTCTCGTTACGGCGCCCGTAGAGCCCAAGCCGGTTGAGTTCCTCGTTCACCACGGCGGGACCTTCGGGCTTGTGGTGCTGCCGAACCTCTTCTTCGGAGGGCAGGACGAAGGCCTGCACCTTGACCGGCTCGTTCCCGCCCTCGACCGGGATGCCGATGGTCTTCTGATCGTATGGCGTCACGAGCGCATGACCGACGGGATTGTTCGGCGCCACAGCCTTGTCGTTGATCCTGATCGTGACCTTCTTCCGGTTCGTCGCCTCTCCCTCGAGGAAGCGATGAAAGACGAGCGCCAGTTCGCGGGTCAGCTGCGAGATCTCGGCCGTCCAGGGCGTCACACCCGGGACATTCAGCGCGGCCGCGGGCGGCTTCATCTCCTTCCAGAGCACGACGGTGCCCTGATCACCCGGCGTCGCGACCTCGGCCTCCCACTCCTCCAGCGGCGCTGAGCTCGCGACCCAGTCGGCGAGATTGCGACGATCCCAGCTGAGATGCACCATCGCTCCGCCACGACGGCGGCTGACGACGGTGAAGACCGGCGCCTGCGACCAGGACGCGCCCTTCAGTCCGTAGCCGAACTTGCCCAGGCTGTTGCTCTCGTAGTCGACCTCGCTGCCCAGCGTCATGGCCTCGTCGAGCTCGGCCGCATCCATCCCGTGACCGTTATCCCGGATGGTCATCCAGCGCCCGTGGCCGCCGTTCGGCTCCGAGAAGCGGATGTCGATCTCCGTCGCATCCGCGCTTATCGAGTTGTCGACGATATCAGCGACGGCGCTGGCAAGCGTGTGCCCCGTCTGCGCGATGATCTCCGCCATCCGCGCGGGACGGGGCGGAAGGCGTCGACCTCCGGCCGGCTGCTCGACCCCTGCTCCCATCCCCTGCTCCCCTTTCTCGTCCGCCTCAAACATGTCCGGCCTCGCCGCACTCAGCACCGAGCGAACCTTCGATCCCTCCTCCGCGTGCAGCGCGATCATTCCGGCGCGCGCCAGACCCGCCGTCGCGCCATCCGCCAGGACAGCCAGAGTGACCGGATCGTCGGACGCGAACACGACCCAATTCCCCGCGGCGGGATCCCGCCCCGCATCCACGTCCATCGCGAACAGGCACCCCGGTTCGACAAAGGCGTAGATCGCGTCACGCGGGCAATTACCTTCCAGACGCCAGTTCTTCGCCTGCCTAGTCAACCAGTGCGGCGCGGACACGACTCCGGCGTCGGTGTCGTATCCAAGCTGCAGCGCGATCCGCTCGCTATCGGCCGCGGTGGGGAACACGCGGTCGACCACATCCCCATCGAAGTTGATCGCCCGTTGCTTGGAGCCCTCTCTGCCCTGCCGCCGATACTCGTGGAACATGCCCAGCTCGCTGTGAGTGAGCACCCTCAGAATCAGAAACTTCATCCCTGCGTCCCGCTCACCGCCTCGTCACCCCTCCGGTCCGAACTTCGATTCCGGCGCCCAGCATGACGGCCACCAAGCCCATCCTCAACCTCAACTCGATCCTCGTCGGTCATGCCGCAGCCTGAGCTGCAGTTCCGAACTCCAGCGCCAGCAGATCGGCCACCGCCCTACGATCCGCGCGTCCGTTCGCGCGGAGGATTCGCACAATGTCGCGAGCGGCCACCACCAGGATCGGGTGCTGATCCTCCTTGATCTCCTGATAGGCCTGTTGGTCGATATGACTGGTCGTAACCAGGATCCCAAACTGCCGGTGACGCAGGCGCGAGATCAGACGTGACATCTCCCGCACGCCAACCGAGTTCGTCGGGCCGTAGCACTTCGCCTCGAGCGCGAACTCCACAGAAATCGAGCTTGGCCCATCACCCACCCGCAGGAGGCCAACGGCGTCGCGGCCGCCGTCTCTGGACGGCCGCGTGACATCCAGGTCGTGCGCGCCCGGAAGCAGCAGCTCCGCCAGCCTCGCCGCGAAGTGTTCGAACCGTTGCGGGTGCTCGGCGAAATGCCCGTGGATCAGCTCGATGATCGCGCGACCCTCGTCGTCCTCGGGCTGCTGCTCGGCCCGCTTGCGCCAGGGAAGGGAGCGGTGGCTGCGCAGCGCTCTATACTGCCCCGTCTCCCGCCAGAGATGCCATACGGGAGGGGCGTTCGTCAGGACGTCGCGGCCCTCGATGATGTCGTCTAGCCATAAGCGGCTGACCGTCCCGGCATCGAGCACCGTGAAACGGGCGCGGTAGTTCTGGAAGCGCTTGTCGGCGCTGCTGTGCCACACGGCGACGAGGTCCTCCATCGTGGCATGTCCGGATGTGCCCGGAACGACCAAGCCCAGAAACTCCGTGTTCCGACCCGGACGGCGTGTCGAAAAGGCGAAGACCGGGGGCACGCGGCGGCGTCCTTCGGGACCGCAATGGGCATCGGCGAAGATGCGCCTGAGTATCTCGTTACCCCGCCGGGGAGTTGCGTGGAGAGCCTGCCCTGGCTTCCTGTTATCGCCGTAGTAGGTCAGGATGCCGGTCTCGCGGTCGATGTTGTCGGGCCAGTCCGGGCTCGACATGCTCGTCGTGAGCACAAGCATCTCCAGCCGCTTCATCGTGCCGCGATAGCGGAAGCCGCCGTTGTTGCTGACGCGCAACAGGGGGACGAGCGGCTCGTCACCGGCGTGACCCTGGACGCCGCCAAGATACGTGGCGTCGACTTGCAGGTCGGCCGTGAGAAGCTGATTGAAAGCGAAACTGGTCAAGCGGACCTTCGACGTGAGTTGCGTGACCGGTGTGGTGGCGCATGCTTCAGAACGAGCTGATCATGCATAAGCCATGTCACTGAGTCGAGATCTACGCCCTGGCACCGGTCGGCAGGCGCCAGGAATGCAGTGCCCCAATCCGTTGCGTGCATCGAGGGGCACCGAAAGTGACGGCTTCGTCTCCACTGTCCGGCGTTCGCTTGCGGCGGCAGTCGACCAGAATATGTCGTTTGACGATCGGGCTTCGAACGGCATCTTTCGCCAGAATCAGCCGTAGCCCAGCACGAAGCCGTTTGGCAGCAGTGCGCCCTGACATCGGTCATCCCGGAAGCGCGCTCAATCCTAAAAGCCGCCGCTCGTTCAAACGAACGAGGTTGTCAGGTAGCTGCCAATCCTAAACGCCGGACAACATTCTAGCAATTCGCACTGCATACCTGTCGGTCATCCCGGATGTGAAGTCAGCTAGCGCGTGCAGGGCTTGGTTGGCGTCGCCGACGTGGCGGATGTCCAGATCGAGCGCGCGGATCAGCTGGCGATTATGAGGCTTGAGCTTCTTTCCGTCCCAGCCTGCGCCGGCCAGGTCCTCGAAGACCGGCAGTACGCCGGACATCACGTTCTCTATCACGCGGCGGCCGGAAACTTCCAGCTCGGTCTTCCGCCGGGCTGTGAACACCTGGGCTCTCGCCAGATCCTCCATCTCGTCGAAGATCTTGCCCATCGGGCCATTGCCGCACAGAGAGCCGGAGAAATCGCCGGACATGATCGCGTCGTAGTGGGTCTTGAAAGCCTCGAGGCAGGCATCGACTGCCTTGCCGATGCTGATGGCCCGCAGCATGGCGATGTGCTCCGCTTGATTTAGGCCGGAGGCGTCTTTGTTGGAGCTGCCCGTCGCCTTGTGAAGCAGCAGCTTTACGGTCTCGAAGGGGAGCTCGCCGGTGGTGAACGCGTCCTCGAGGTCGACGATGTTGTAGCAGATGTCGTCGGCCGCCTCGACGATGAACACGAGCGGGTGCCGCTTCCACCAGCTGCCGGAACCGGTTTCCTCGCGTGGGAGACCGAGTGTGGCGGCCGCGTCATAAAACAGATCGGCCTCCGATCGAAAGAGGCCGAATTTTTTCAGGCCGACATAGGGTGCCTTCCCCTCGCCGACGATGTCTTTTCGGACGGCCGCGGACACCGGGTACTTCGTGAACGCGCCCAGCGTCGCCTTGGAGAGCCGCATCCCGCCCTTGTTGCGATACATCTCCAGCCGCGTGATGATGCGGAAGCCCTGCGCGTTCCCCTCGAAGTCGATGAACTCGGTCCGGTCCGGTATCTCGATGTCGGCGAGGATGCCCTTGGGATCGACGAAGCGCTCGGCGAACCAGTCGCCCATTGCACTCTCGCCCGAATGGCCGAACGGCGGATTGCCAATGTCGTGCGCCGCGCAGGCAGCTTGGACGATGCTGGCGAGGATGCTCGCCTCGCCCGGGCCGATCTGCCCGGTTTCCTCGAGCCACGCGCCGATCCGCATCGCCAGCGAGCGGCCGACGCTGCTGACTTCGACGGAGTGGATCAGCCGGTGGTGGACGTGATCGTGCTCGTAGAGCGGCTGGACCTGCGTCTTGTTGGCGAGGCGGCGGAACGGAGCAGAGAAGACGATGCGGTCATGGTCCTGGACGAATATCGACCGGTCGGGCTTTTCCTCATAATTGTTGTCGCCGAGGCGCTTGCTGCAAAGCAGCTTTTCCCATTCCATGTCGTCATCCCGGTGCCGCTGAGGGAGCCAGATCGATACCCCAGCGTCACGATGTGGCCAACCCGGCATGCAGGGGAATGGTTCGCCGCCGCATCGACCGTTCCTACCCCGTGGTGGACATCGCCTTTACGCCGTTGGGTCGGGCGCCCCCGCCGCCTGCTGCACGGCGTACCTCCTGGCCCAGCACAGGCCGTTGACCAGCTCCATCTGCGCGATCGTGGAGCATGGGATCTCAAGCAGCCGGGGGTTGGCGAAGATTACGGCAAGGCAGCGGGCGCGGCTGATCGCCACGTTGAGTCTGTTGCGGCTATAGAGGAACTCGATGTTGCGCGGCAGGTCGTCGCCGCTGGACGTCGCCATCGAGACCAGCACGATCGCGGCCTCCTGGCCCTGGAACTTGTCGACGGTGCCGACCCGCGCGCCGTCTGGAAGGATGCTTTTCAGCAGCTCGACCTGCATGTTGTACGGGCTGACCACGAGGATGTCGTCGAGGCTGATAACCCGCTCTTCGCCGTGCCTGTCGCGCCAGCGCTGGCCGATCAGCGCCCGGTAGGTCCGGTCGAGGCGCACGGCCTCAGGCCGCGACCGCTGCGTGCACCCCAGGCTTTCGACGAACACGAAACGCAGGCCTGCGGGCGCGATCGCCTCTGGGTCGAGCGCTGGGTCGGCCAGCACCTGTTGCACGTCGGTGCCGTCGGCGGACACCAGTCGCCGGTCGTAGACTGCGGCGGAGATGAACCCGCACAGGTCGGAATGCATGCGTCGCGTCTCGGCAAGGAAGACACCACGCTCCGGCGGCACCGTCGCGGCGTCGCCCAGCAGGTGAAGGAGCGCCGAGGTGCCGCTGCCGCGCGGATGCGTTCCCTGGATCGGCTGGGCGAGCTGCATCTGGTCGCCAACGAGCACGATGTTCCTGGCCGCGACGCCCATCGCGACGACGTTGGCGAGGCCGACTTGGCCGGCCTCGTCTATGAATAAGTAGTCGAACCCTTGGTCGTGCTCCTCCCGCGCGAACAGCCACGCCGTGCCGGCGACGAGCTGGTGATCCCGCGAAACCATCTTGTTGTCGAGCGTCTCCTCAATCCAGCGCCCGGTGCCGAGCATCTGGTCCTCGCGGCTGCTCTTCTTGACGCCGCGGCAGCGGAGGCCCTGCGCCTCGGCTAGGGCCTCGACCTCGCGGAGCAGCTGGTTAATTGCCTTGTGGCCGTTGGAAGCGATGCCGACGCGCTTGCCGGCTGCCAGGAGCGCAACGATGGACTGCGATGCCGTGTACGTCTTGCCGGCGCCGGGCGGCCCCTGCACCAGCAGGTGGCTGTCCTCCAGCGCGAGGAGGGCCTCGATGGTAGCGGTGAGCTGGTCGGCGCCCTCCGGCACGACCGGTTCGCCCAGCTCGCGTCCCGCGATCTCCGGCAGTTCGCGCCGCAGCACGGAAGCGACGGCGGAATACCGGCCCTCGTTGCCGTCGCGAACGGCCTCGGCGAAGCGGTATACCGCAGCCCGGAGTTCGCGGTCGCCGACGGGTCCCGAGGGGATGAGCGAATCTCCGGCCTCGAGTGGCGTGCGCTTCGGGCCGAGTTTCAGTTCGATCGTGAGCGCGTCCTCGTCGATCGCGAAGACGTCGCCGGCTGGTTCAAGGGTGCCGGCCCGTCGCGGCGTGTCGCCGACCTTGAGCTTGAAGTCTTGCGCGGGGAACTTGAAGGTATGCACCATCGACCGCTTCTCCGGCCGTGGAGGGTGGTCGGGGTGCGGTGTGAGGCCGGCGAGGCAATCCGCGTCCTCCAGCAGCTCGACGTGCTGCAGGTCCTGTCGCGAGAACACCGCCCACCACGCGGGCTTGCTCTCCCGGCGGTGGAACTCCAGCAGATCCACCAGCAGCTGGCGCCACGGCTCGCTGCCATTTTCGCCGGTCAGCAGCGCTGCCGCCAACTCGGCGACGCGACGCTCGGCCTCGTTGCGCTCGTCGGCGTCACCGCGTGCCGCCTTTTCCTCCTCCTCAACCAGCTTCGCCCAGGCAGACCCCGGCGCCCGCATGTCAGCGAGCCAGTCGCGGCAGGCCAGCGTCGAGCTGCAGTCCATCCGATTGTAGTCGGCGATTTCCTCGAGCAGATGGCGCTCGCCTATGCGGCGCCACCGCTCGTACATCACGATGCTGTCGCCGGCGGTGGTAACGTCGCCCGCGCGCTTCTCCGCGAGGTAGAACTTCTCCATGTTCTTGATCGAATAGGCGGGCTCCGAAGTGCGGATCGCCTCGCGCAGCACGCGGTACAGGTCGACCAGACGGTGCTGCCGCAGGAAGTCGTCCACCTCGCGCTCGCGCGTCCCGTGCAGCATCGCCAGCCGCTTGAGCGCATGCTCCTCGTAGGAGGCATAGTGGTAGATGTGCGCGTCGGGGTGGCGCGCGATGCGGTCGGTCATGAAGTCGATCGCCGCCTGAAACGCTGCGCGCTCCTCGTCGCGATTGTGCGCCCAGAAGGCGTGGAAGTGCTCTTCCCCGTCGTCTACGGTGACGATGCCGAAGAGGTATTCGAGACCCCCCTCGAAAAGTGGGTCGCCCTCCATGTCGAAGAACATGTCGCCATCGTCGGGCCGCGGGAGGCGCGCGAGCCCTCGGCCGGGCGCAGCCGGCAGCGTCTCGAAGAAGCGCTCGCCCGTCTGGCGCTGCTGCGCCTGCAGGCGCGCCTGATTTCGCAGCCGCTCGAGCGCTTCGGGCTGGATGCCGGCGACAGGCGCGTCCGCAGGCAGCGCCCCGAGCGCGACGAGATCGGGCACGCCGGCCGCGCGCAGCGCCTCGGCCTGGCCGCGCGTCAGGCCGGCTACGAGGCTGAGATGGTCGGCCGCCTCCCAATCCTCGCCGCACTCGTTGGACCACCGGCAGAAGGTGCAGTGACCACAGGGGGATCCGGCCGAAGCCACGGGTGGCAGCCCGGTGAAGGCTAGGAACCGCTCCCGCGCGAACTGGAAGTAGTGGATCACGGCGTCGACGCGGACGGTGGCGATGGTGCCGTTACCAAGCACGACGTGCATCTTCTCAGGCGCCACGCCCTGCTCACGCGAGAGGATGTCGGAGTAGATGCACATCTGGATGAGGTGTTTGGGCTTCGCCGAGCGCGACAGCTTGGTGTCCGCGACCTCGTACGAGAACGCGCCGAGCGCCGACGGGCGGTCGACCTTGAGCAGGAAGTCGGAATAGCCCTGCCACGGGCCTTCGAGGAAGGCGCCCTGATAGATGACGTCCGCCCCCTCGCGCAGCGCCGCCCTGGTCCGCTCTGACTTGGTGTGGATGTCGTCATTGCCGACGATCTCGCTGATCGAGCGCCCTTCTGCACGGAGCTGCTCGAGATAGAAGTACTCGTGCTCCAGCCCTTTCTCCTGCAGAAGGCGCGTGTGCTCGTCGTCGCCAGGTAGCTTAACCGGATCGGTAAGTTGCCGGATGTCGAGCATGGTCGCGTGCGTGCATCCCATGAAGTTCACCAGATCGCTCGCTGAGAAGAGCGTCGCGCCATCCCGTTGCTGCATCATGTCCTCCCTTTCGGATGCGCGGCCCCGTGGCCCCCGGATACGCGCATCCAGTTCATCCTAACGCGAAGAGGCCTGCCCTCGAAGCGCGATCACCGGCCGGTGATCCAGGCAAGGAAGCCGGCGAACCCGCGGCGACGCGGCGGCGGCGCGTGCTCGGGTTCGCACGGCTGAGCCGGAACGGGCGCCAAGACCTCGACCTCGGTAGGCTGGTCGGCCGGCGCATCCTCCGGCATCGAGATGCCGAGCCGCGCGTCGCGCCGACGCTTGTCGCGCCGCCGGCCGGCCGCCACCGCCTCCTCGCTCCAGTCGTCTGCCCAGTTCACGCGGCCGCCTTCGATCACGTAGTGCGATCTGCACGGGAAGCTCCAGTTGCCGACCGACGGCCTGAGCGAGATGTTCTGGCCGTCGTAGGAGAGCTTCCAGTCGATCGGCGAGAGCGGCAGCGATACCTCGTGTCCGCAGCCGCAGGCGCACAGGTGCACCATCGCGCCGTGCTCGAGGGAGACGTAGAGCAGGCCCGGCTCGAGGATGTCCGGCACGTGCTCGACGAACCGCGGCGCGATGTGGCTCACCTTCACGCGGCCTCTCCCGGACGGTCCTCGTTGAGCAGATGGTTGCCGTCGAGCGTCAGCAGCGAGAAGTGCTCGTGCTCGAGGTCCTTGTAGAAGCTGCGGTATCGCTTCCAGCGCATGACGGCGAGGCCAGCGTTGACCATGTTGAGGTCCGCCACCTGGATGTTGCGGGCGTAGACGTCGTCCAGCCCGGCGCCCTTGAGCGGGATGCGGCCCTTGGCGCGGACCTGCTCGCGCATGCCGGGTGTGCTGGTCGTCACGCGGAGCTGGCCGACGAGCGAACCATCGACCAGGTGTAGTCCCATACCGACATCGACGAACGGGATGTCAAGGCGTTCGAGTTCTGTGATGATCGCCGCCTTGTCGTCGCCCGCGTCCATGCAGAGGAAAACGAAGGTGGCGTCGGCGATGAGCTCCAAGTTCGACGGCCCGAGGCGAACCGCGTGCGGCACGATGTTGCGGTGCATTCGCGAGTAGATCCGTGCGAGGTAGTCGACCTTCTTGGGACGGGCGCGCAGGTCTTCCAGCGACGCCGCCCCCGGCGAGCGGAAGCTGTTGTGCTGGAGCATGTCGTCGTCATCGAACGTGTCGATGCGCGCGACAGGGCACTTCGCGGCCTGGTCGAGTACGTAGGAGCCCGTGCCACCGAGGCCGACGATCGCGAGGCGCTCGCCCATCAGCTTTTCCGAGACCTCGCCGATGCCGGCGCGCGAAGTGGCGGTGTCGAGATAGTGGAAGGGCGAGTCTTCGTCGTCGTTGGCGACGACGCGGCGCGTGCGGGCCGTGGCCTCTGGATCGATCGCCGCCGCCTCGTTGGAGAGGATCGCGGCATAGGTGGTCATCTTCTCGTGATAGTCGACGTAGTAGCCGACCCTTGGCTTGCTCGAGAACGAGTGGTTCGCCGTGAGGCCGCCGCCAATGGGCTGCTCGCTGCTAAAGTTGATGATCCGGTGCATCGGCACGCCGGCCGCGTCGTGCGGAAGGGCACCGATGAACATGGCGACGTGCGTGTCAGGCTGCTGGGTGAGGTCTCCGGCGAGATTTAGCGTCGAGACCAAGGTGCCGCGGGCCACGGTGCGCTCGGCGGTAACATAGGGCACGTTGTGAACGTGGAGGTGGTTCGAGACCACCTCCACCTCGTAACCTTCCTCCTGCAGCCGCAGGAGGTCAGCATTACGACTTATCAGTTGCTGTGACATTGAAGGTCATCCCCTGCACGACGGTGACGGACTGGCCCGGCAGCAGCGAGCCCTCAGGACGGTCGGCGGGCCCCTTGCGGTAGCTCACCGTAAATGAGACCTGCGGGCCGGTCGGCGGCTCGGCGAACGCGAGGGCGATCAGGCGCTCAAAGCTGATGAGACCCGGCTCGACCTCGCGCGGGCGGGCGTTCACCAGGATGGTGACGCGCGGCGGCTTCCTCTTACGGGAGCGGATGCGCTCGACGCCGTGGCCGGCGAGCGGGATCGTGGCGCCATGCTCGATGACGACGTCGTGGTCGGAGTCGATGAAGAGCTCGTGGTCCTCAGGGACGTGGCCGATGCGGCGGACGTCGGCCTCCGCGATCTCGTCAGCGCCCCACTCCCACCCGCGCTCGTTGACGGTGAGGGTGTTGACGTGGTCAATCTCGAAGGAGCGGAAGACTGCCTTGCGGTCGCGCGGCAGCTCCACGGCCTCCTCCAACGCGATCGAGCTCGCGAAGCCTTCGTCGATCCGGACCAGCACGTAGTCGCTGGCGGGGCTGAGGCCGGCGCTGTCGCGCAGCTGGCGGCCGTCGAGCTGGTCGTCGTGCGTCGCGAAGACCGCGCCGTCGACCTCATATTCAATCTTGGACATCAGCAATCTCCTGCGTCCGCTCCCGGGGACTCTTGCGGGCGAATCGGCGTTGGACTAAAGTGACAACCGAGTCTCGCTGTGGACTGTCTACATCGAGACTATATCGCCTATCAAGTCCATATCGGGACGAGGAGAAATTTATGTCTGTGACGGCCGTCGCTCCTGAGGGCGGTGGGAGGGCAGCGATTCCCGTGAAACTGGACGTCTTCACGCCGATGGCGGAGGCCTGGGGCCTAACGACTGATGAGCAGATGCGTCTGCTGGGCTCCCCGCCGCGATCGACCTACTTTAAGTGGAAGAAGGACGGCGGCGCCCTGCCGCGCGACACAGCCGAACGGGTGTCGAACCTGCTGGCCATATGGAAATCCCTGGAAATCCTGTTCACCGACCCCGCCCGGTCCGAAGGTTGGCTTAGGCGTCCCAATGACTTCTTCGGGGGCGTCTCAGCCCTCGAAACGATGCTGTCGGACGGCAACTTCTTCGACATCGCGCGGGTGAGGCAGTATCTCGATGCACAGCGAGGCGGGTGACCTTCCGCTGGTCGAGCTCGACCAGCCTTTCCACAATCTCATCCCGTCACGGTTCCCCCCCGTGGCGGTCTACGAGCGCATCGCCGAGGGGCGGGACGAGCTGTTCACCGCCATTGAGGAGATGACGAACCCGCGCGTCCGCGAGAAGGAGCGGCTGACCCGAGGGCTGGCGCCCGTTGACCAGGACCAACCGAGATTCAAGAACTGGAATCATGCTCCCTTCGTTTACCCGAACCCGGAGGGCAGCCGGTTCTACACCGCAGACCGCAACGTCGCGGAGCTCTCGGACGAGCTACAGACGGCGCTCGCGATTTCAATCGGTAGGCGGACGGCCTTCCTGCGGCGGACTTCCGAGCCATCCACCTACCTGGAGATGCGGCAGATCATCCGCCCCGTCCGCGGCACCTATCTCGACGCGACCGGTTGGGACGGAATGGAGGATAAGACGCGCCGATTGGAACTCGGCAAGTTCGCGGTTGATGAGAAGCTGGACGGGATACTCTACCGACCAGATGAGCGGAGGAGCGCGCGCTGCGTCGTCGTCCTGAAGGCGGAGTGCCTTGGACGACCTATCCAGGGCGAGCACTTCAAGTATATGTGGAACGGACAGGCGATCAACGCCCTCTTCTCCTTCCGCACCGACACGGTCTATGATCCGAAACTCCTAGCAAGGGAGGATGAGCTGCTCGCGGCGTGAGTGGTTGCGGCGGCTGATTTATTAGTAACGCATCCGGAAGCTGCAATTCCGGTTGCGGCCCAGCTCGCGTCGTTCTGCGATCCCAGTTGAAAAAATGCCGGATGTCCGTTCCCGGCAGGAGCTGCCGTCCGACATGTCGCCTACGAACGGCAGCAAAGTCCCACGACGCGGCGTTCCGCTTCCGGCGACACTCGACCAACTCTCGCCGTTCCAAGACTCGCGCTAGAACGGCAGCTCTTGCCGTAAACCGCCATCCCGCTTCCTTGAGCAGACCGGCAGCAGCGCGCCCGAACTCCGGCATTCGGACAATGGCCGGTATAAACTTGGCGGATGAAGTGCTTTCGATGCTGGACGTGCAGAGTCGCGCGCTTCTATCGTCAGCGATTGCAGTTCCATCGCAGTGATGGCGCGCATTGTCTGCAGGGAGGGGTGGTGACGCTCCTTGCCCTCCAGCATTGGCCATATCTAACGAAATGGGGGGTGATCATGTCAGGTGGCCAGGAACGGCTCGATGCTGCAGTGCTGAAATACGTCAACGGCTACCTCCAGCGTGAGCTGATCCAAGGAGTTGAAGGGGCCGACGTTGATCCCCAGCTCGCAACCGCCGTCATTATGCTCAACGAGCGCCTGGCGGATCATCCGGGTGGACGCCTGTTTGATCTGGGTTGCGGTCACGGGTCATTGCTCGCGCGCCTCGCGACGGTCCCCGCGTTCGTGAACAATCCCGATTGGAGGTATGCGCCCGTCGACTTCGAGGACAAGATCGACGAGGTCGGCAAGCTCGCCCGCAAGCTGAAGCTGCTGAAACGGATGGAGCCGCTGACAATCGAGGAGTTCGGGTCGGAGGCGGCCGATGCGGACCTAAAGATATTCTTCTGCCGCAATGTCTTTCATGAGTTGAAACTCGGCGAGGCAGCCCAGCTTGTCCATTCAGTCTGCCGCCTTTTTGGTCCAGATGATCTCTTCTTTGTGCAGGATTTGCTCAGGTTCCCCGAGGGTGAGCGTAATAACCATTGTTGGACGGCCGACCAGCTGGCGCAGGCGCTAGAATCGATAGGATTCTCTAGCGTCACCGAGCTGAGCCAAGGGACCAAGTCAGGAAATGCGTGGTTCAACCTCACCGCGAAGCGGTTCACGGGCAACCCGCCTTCCGTTGAGCGGATATACGCCGCTTTGTTCGAGGCGCGGAAGGCGCAATGGCTGATCTGGTCGGCGGTGGAGACGGCGGGAAGTACTCTGCCAGCGCGGGGCGAGCTGATCGAGGCCATCGACATGGCGCTGCAGCTCGCTTCGCTCACACGCGAGCTCCGAAGCGCCGGCGGACTGGACCTCAAGCTCGATCCCGAGGTCGAGCGGACCATCCGCGCGAACGAGATCGTTAAGCGGATCGAGGGGCTCGCCGATCTTGACGGTTTGGTCGGATCCACACTCGTCGCTCCCGCGCACTTTCGCGAGAGGGGCGCTCAATTGACCATCGCGGAGGATTTCCTGCGTTCGGGATCGCGGCTCGCGGTCGTCCACGGAGGCAAAGGAACGGGCAAGACTACCTTTATAGAACAGCTGCTCGCCAACCGCCTTTACGACAAGACGCTGGTTGTGATCGACGCCCGCGCGGCGCGAGGCGTCTGGCCGATGCTGGAGCAGCTCATGTCCCAGCTGGGCGTGAATCTGGCGGCGGACGTGATCAGCGTGATGGAGCATCTGACATATGGGCAGATCGCGCCTTCGGTAGGACGGCTTTTGAACCGCTTCTCTTCTAGGCTGGTCGTGGTCTTCGAGAATATCGACGAGGTGCTGGACTCGAATCAGAGGTTCATTGACCCGCAGATCGAGTCCTTCCTGACGCAGTTCATCGCCAAGGAGGGCATCAAGGTCATCCTGTCTTCGAAGCGAGAGTTTCTACCGGCAACGATCCAGCGTGCGGCGGGCAATCAGCTTGCACCGTCGATCGCGATGGGTCGCTACGCGACGTCGGCGACCGTGGCGAACGTGCTCGACGACTATTTCGATCGTGGGCGCGCGGGTCTGGCCGACTACCCTGCGTCGCTCATCGACGCGATCGACCGGCACCCGCTCGTCGCGGAGCTCGCAGGTCGCATCCTCGAGCAGGATGGGCAGGACGTGCTGCTTGACCAACGGTTCTTCGAGCAGCTCCGCAAGCGCCTCCGCGACGACCTGGTGGCTCGGCTGGTCGATGAGCCATCGGAAGCAGCGATGGAGGTGGCGGCCGAATTACGCACCCCCGTGCCGGCGCAGACGCTTGAGTTTCTGGCTGGTCGCGAGAGTGTCCACCATGCCCGCACCAATGAGGTGATATACGCCGTGCCCGACCGCCGCTGGTCGGAGCTGCTGACCTCTCTCGGCCTGTTTCGCAAGCGCGCCGGCAACGATCTGATGCCTGCCTCCGAGCACGACGTCTCCGAGAGCGGCGGCGTCAGCCACGCTCGCATCGCCGATGCACTTGAGCAGCTGTATCGCGAGGACGACGATCCGAAGTGGATACGGGAGAGCTACTACCACCGGATGCTGTCGGGCCAAACGGAGGGGCTGAGCCTCACTGAGTTCGCCGGGAGCTACTACCTCACCGAGCTCGTCGCTTCGGCCAACTATTGTTTCGAGAAGCGGAGCGATTACGAGATCGCGCTGAGCCTCTACGATGCGGCCGCGACCTTGGGGACGCTGGATGAGAGTTCGCTCATGCGGCGCGCCTCCTGTCTGGTCCGCACCGGCAACGTTAAAAGTGGCAACACCGAGTATCGCCGGCTGATCGCGGACTTCCCCAACAACGTGGGCATGCGAAGATCGCACGTCGACGCGCTCCTCTACCGTCGGGAGTTCAAGCTGGCCCGCACCATGCTCCAGGAGCATGGGCTACTGCCGGAACAGAATAACTGGCACGCGCTGCAGTGGGGCAGGACGGAGCTCGGCCTGCACAACTACGGCAGCGCTATTGATATATTCCGCGCGCTTCGGGAGAAGACGCCGGACGATCCGTTCGTCGTGACCTATATGGCGAGGGCGTTGCAGCAATTCGGCGACCTAGATCTTGCCATCGAGGTGCTGGAGAAGGGCATCACTGACTTCCCGGACAACGTCGCTATCAGGACGTCCCTCGGCAACAATCTCGAACGTGCGAAAAGGGATGACGAGGCAGTCCCGCTGCTGCGCGGCTTGGTCTCGGACGACGCCGGCAACGCCCGCGCGGCACTGTCGCTGGTCAGAATCCTTCTCAGGACCGATGCGGCCAACGAGGCAGCCAAGGTTGCGAAGGCGGCGTCCAGGAAAGCGAGGGGCGGACTGAAGATTTTTGCGATCATGGCGACCGCCGAAGTGATGTCGGCGAAGGACGATTGGCTCGGGGCGGCGGAGCTTCTGCGCAATCATCTCGAGGAGGACGAGGGAATCGGCGCACTCCTCATCGACGCGCTCCTGAGGGGAGCCGAAAGGGCCGAGACGCTGGCCGAGCGCGACGCGCTCATCGCGCAGGCGGCGGCGGTCCCCATCTCGATAATGCTGGTTCATAACGTGCCGGTCCAGGTTGTCCTAGTGAGGCTGGCGCTCGCGCGGCGGGACCGGACCGCCTTCGATACGGCGATCGGTAACCTAGCCCGCACACGGATTGAACATACTGAGTTGCAGCGGCTGCGCGCACTCTGGTGAAACCACCTTCAATGTTCGGATGTCCGGTCTCCGACTTCGACTGGCCGAGACGTGCGTCTGCTTACGACGGTGACCGTGGACCTCGGAAAGTCGGCTCCTGACATGAGCTGCCGGTCAACCTATCGCGTTGGACCGGCAGTTTTGTCCCATAGGCTGCCCCAAGCACGTTGCTGGAGCTACTGAAACGGTCGGGCCGCTCACGTTAACGACTGACTGGTTTTGGGAACCGACGATGGCAGGCCACGTGAATGGCCAAGAATACGTCACGCCGTTCGCCAGTCGCTTTAATCAAATGGGATGGGCAGGCTTAGCCGCCTGGAGCGAGACCAACGGCATGGGGCCCGTCGTTTTGCGGGGCATTCGCGCGCACCGAAGCGCATCGCTATGCGTGCGCCATGCTCGCGAGTAATCTGTCTGGGATATCTGTGCCCCGGTGGTATGCTGGCAGGGACCACCGGGGGATACCGGATTTATGTGGCCCATTGGGCGCGGAAAATCAAGAGACGAGTGCCCGTGCCGACCCTGACCACTGCTCTATCGGCCGATCGCTTCGCGACTTACCTGCAATGGGCCTCGGGTGATCAGGCGCTCGCGGAGCGCCTTTACACCTATAACGTGCAGCTGTCCGCTGCCCTCTATGGGCCGCTCCACATGCAGGAGGTCTCGCTCCGCAACATGGCGGATCAGGCGCTGGCACAGCGCTACGGGCCGGCTTGGCATCTTGATCCAGCGGTGCTGATCGATCGCTACCAACGCGACAATGTCGCAAAGGCCGTTCAGTCTCTTCAGCTTGCCGGAAAGGCGGGGACGCGATCACAGGTGATCGCCGAGCTCAATTTCGGCTTCTGGTCCTCGCTGTTCGGGCGCCAGTCGCACCACCTCTGGCAGACCTTGCGACCGATCTTCCAGGCGCGCGGCATCCAGCGCGGCGCCGTCGCGCAGAACCTGCGCGAGCTCCGCCTGCTGCGCAATCGCATCGCCCATTACGAGCCGATCATCGCGCTGCCGCTGGCGCAGCGCTACGCCGACATCACGACGCTGACGGGATGGCTGTCGCCCTCGGCCGCCGGCTGGATCGCGCGCTACTCGGCCTGGCCGGCGCTCTATCCGGCGATCCCGATCCTCGTGCCCGACCCGGCCAGCGGAGCGCTAACGGTCGCGGCGGGCGCAATCCCCTATCTGCCCGCGTGAGCGCGCGCTCTTATCCGACCACGCCGGACGGGCGCTATTTCGTGGTGCGGGGACGGCTCTGGCGAACGAGCAATCCGGCCCTCGACGCGGATGCCCGGGATCGCCTGGTTCATGAATTGATGACAGCGCGCCGCAGCGTTGCCACCGCGCGACGATCCGGCGATCCCACCGCAGAGGCCGCGGCGCATGACGCGGTCGACCGGGCGAAGGTCGCGCTGGGGGAGCGCGGCCCGGTCTGGTGGAACGACGGCGCGCCCGATCTCAACCGCCATCTCGCGCGCACCGGTCCCTATGCCCAATGGTATGCCGGCCTTGAGGAGGGTGAACGCTAGCGCTGTTCACGATCCCGCTCGCGCGGCATTCTGCGATAGCGGCGTGCAGAGAGGGAGAGACGAATGGCCGGCCACCGCATCTACGCGACGAGCGTCGCCAGCGTGTATCCTGCCTATGTCGCCAAAGCGGAAAGAAAGGGCCGCTCCAAGAGCGAGGTCGACCAGATCATCTGCTGGCTGACCGGGCACAGCCAGGAAAGCCTTGATGCCGCGTTGATGGACAAGACCAGTTTCGAAGATTTCTTCGCGACCGCGCCGCGCATGAACCCTGATCGCACTCTCATCACGGGCGTGGTCTGCGGGGTCCGGGTCGAGGCCGTCGAGGAGCCGACGATGCGCGAGATCCGCTATCTCGACAAACTGATCGACGAACTCGCCAAAGGTAGGCCGATGTCGACGATCCTGCGTGGCACCGTTTGAGCCCGGCGTGGCTGGATGAGTTGGGCAAAGGTCGGAAATTCAGTTCATGAACCAGGAGGGGAAAGCCTTCCCCTGACGGCGAGCCTGTAGTCTCGCCCTACCCCTTCTGCGGGGACACCCCGCAGCGCCCCATGCTGCGGACGCCGCGCACGCGCGACGGCGTCTCTGTTGGTCTCCCGTAGAGCGGGTGCGGGCGTCGCTTCCTCCTAGGCCCGCCACGGCGGCCCGCAAGCCTGCCGGCTGCTCCACTCCGTTCCGCCCCTGCGCGTGCCGCTTGGGTGCTGGCCGCCGCTCGAAGCGGGCCTTTCCGGTCGCTCTCGCCGCCCACCCCCGCTTCCGGGGGAGCCTGTTGGATTTTGGGTGGTGAGGAGGTGAGGACATGCGTTCAACCCATCGTCGCCGTGCCCGTGGAGAGGTTCGGCAGGTTCCGGCCGAGGCGCCGCGCGCCAATCTCTATGACGAGGTGACCGCCAGGATCGTGGCGGAGCTGGAGGCGGGGCGCATCCCGTGGGTCCAGCCTTGGGGCACGTCCGGTGCCGCCGCGGCAGGACTTCCGCGCAATGCGCTGACCGGGCGCACCTATAGCGGCGTCAATGTGCTCCTCTTGTGGGGCGCCGTCATCGAGCATGGGCATCCGTCGCAAAGCTGGCTGACCTTCCGGCAGGCGCAGGAGGCGGGCGGCTGCGTTCGCAAGGGCGAGCGTGGCGTGACCGTGGTCTATGCCGATCGCTTCATACCCAAGGGTGAGGCTGAGCGGGCCGCGCGCGAGGACGAGAGCGCCCGGGCGGTCCCGTTCCTCAAGCGCTTCACGGTGTTCAACGTGGCGCAGTGCGAGGGACTGAGGCCGGGGCTGGCTCCCGATCCCGAGCCGCTTCCCGAATGCGAGATCGTGCCCGTCGCCGAGGCGCTCATCAAATCCTCAAAGGCGGATTTCCGTATCGGCGGAAACAAGGCCTTCTATGTGCCGTCCGCCGACTTCGTAACTGTACCGCCGCAGCCGGCCTTCTTCGAGCAGATCAATTATTACCGGACCTGTCTCCACGAACTGACCCACTGGACCGGCCACGCCTCCCGGCTGGCACGCGACTTTTCAGGCGGGTTCGGGACCAAGCTCTATGCCCGCGAGGAACTGGTCGCCGAGATGGGTTCGGCCTTCCTCTGCGCCGCTCTCGGCATCGTGCCAACCGTCCGCCATGCCGACTATCTGGCAAGCTGGCTGGAGGTGTTGCGCGAGGACAATCGAGCGATTTTCCGCGCGGCGAGCGCCGCCAGCAAGGCCGCCGACTATCTGCTGGCCTTCCATCATGACCCGGTGGCGGAAGGGAGAATCGCGGCATGATCCTCCTGCCTCCCAGGATTCGCTTTGCCCTGCGCGCCAACGACGTGTCCCGTCGGGCCGCAGCGGCGCGGGGCATGGCCGAGCCCGATCCGGTGCCGGTGCTCAAGCTGTTCAATCCCTTAGGCGCTGCGACATGGCTCGCGATCGAACTGGACGAGGATGGCGACGTGCTGTTCGGCCTTGCCGACCTTGGCTTCGGCTGTCCCGAGCTTGGCTCCTTCTCGCTGTCCGAGATCGCCAGCGTCCGGCTTCCCTTCGGCCTCTCCATCGAGCGCGACGAGGGGTTCGCCGGCCTCGCGCCGTTGTCACGCTGGGCTGATCTTGCCCGCGTTCACGGTTCCATTCTCGATGCCGAGCGCGTGCTGCGCGCCGGTTCATCGCCCGAGCTTCCGTCCGACGACGGCTGACGCGCGGCGCGTTCTCGCCGCAAACCAAGCCGGTCCCGCCCATCCTGCAAGATCAACGGGACCGGCACTCCGAAGGAGCAGTGCCATGAAACTCGAATTTGTCCCGCTCGACAAGCTCACCATCAGCAAGACCAACATGCGTGCGGGCCGCAAGGCGCCCGACATCGCCGACATCCTGCCTTCGATCCGCGCGCGTGGCGTGCTCGTGCCGCTGATCGTTCGCCCCGAAGCCGAGGGCGACCGGTACGAGATCGTCGCCGGCCGCCGCCGCCATGCCGCCGCCGCTGCGATTGCGGAGGAGAACGGCGTTGCCGAACCGCTGCCCGCCGCGATCATCGATCCCGGTGACGATGCCGCCGCGCTGGAAGCCTCGCTGCTCGAAAACATCGCCCGGCTCGATCCCGACGAGGTGACGCAGTGGGAGACGTTCGTCCGGCTGGTCCGCGAGGGCCGCAAGGTCGAGGATATCGCTGCCACCTTCGGCCTGCCCGAGCCGATGGTGCGGCGAGTGCTGGCGCTCGGCAATCTGCTGCCCCGCATCCGTGACCTCTACCGCCGCGAGAAGATCGACGCGGCCACGGTACGGCACCTCACGATGGCGACCAAGCAGCGGCAGCGCGACTGGCTGGCCCTGTTCGACGATCCCGACCAGCGCGCGCCGAGCGGGCACCAATTGAAAGCATGGCTGTTCGGCGGCGCATCGATCGCCACCAATGTCGCGCTGTTCGACCTGGCTTCGTATCCGGGCCAGACCGTCGCCACCCTATTCGGTGACGAAGCCTATTTCGCCGATCCCGACCAATTCTGGGCGGCGCAGATGGCGGCGGTCGAGGAACGCCGCACCGCCTATCTCGAAGCAGGGTGGACCGATGCGATCGTCGTGCCCCCGAGCGAGCATTTCCACTCGTGGGAGTATGAGAAAGCCGCGAAGCGCAAGGGCGGCCGGGTCTATATCGACGTCCGCTCGACCGGCGAGATGACCCTCCACGAAGGCTATCTCTCCCGCAAGGAAGCGCGTCGCGCCGAGCGGCAGGAGGACACCGGCACCAAGATCGTCCGGCCGGAGATCACCAGCGGGATGCAGACCTATATCGACCTGCACCGCCATTCGGCCGCCCGCACCGAAATGCTGGGCCGCCCGATGCTCGCCCTGCGGCTGATGGTCGCCCATGCCATCGTCGGCTCTCCGCTCTGGACGGTGCGGCCCGATCCGCGCAGCACGCGCCACGCCGATACGGCCGAAAGTGCCGAGGGAGGCCGCGCCGAGGCGGTGTTCGACGCCGCCCGGCGCGAGGCACTCGCCTTGCTCGACTTCTCGCCCGAGGAGCCGACTGTGACCGGTGGCAATGGCGATGATTACGGAGTCGCCGGGCTTTTCCTGCGCCTGCTCAGCCTGTCCGACGAGGCCGTGCTCGATCTGGTCCCGATCGTCATGGGCGAAACCTTGATGGCGGGCACCGCCGCCGTGGAGGCGGTCGGCACGACGCTCGGTATCGACATGGCGGATTGGTGGGAGACGGATACCGCCTTCTTCGACCTGATCCGGGATCGCGAGGTGCTGACCCGCATGGTCGGCGAGATCGCGGGCGAACGGGTCGCCGACGCCAACGCTGGCGAGAAGACCAAGACGCTCAAGGCGATCGTCCGCGCGCACCTCGATGGCGCGGATGGACGGCAGAAGGTGGAGCGGTGGGTGCCGCGCTGGATGCGGTTCGCCCCTTCGGCCTACACCGACCGTGGCGGCGTCGGAACGGTGCGCGCCGCGAGCAAGGTCGAAGCGGCGCGGGCGGCGTTGGACGAGGATAAGCGGGGTGCCGTCATTCTCGCCCTTCCGGCCCCTCATCCGGAAACCGATCAGCAACTGGCCGCGTGAGCGATGCGGGGCGGTCTGCGACCGCCCCGGATTTTTGGGCGCCGCCGCCCACGGGCGGCGGCGCATTTGTGGACCCACGCCCATGTGGAGATACGTCTTTGCGGCCTTCCGTATTTGCGGATCGGCATCGTCGACTTTCGCCCGTCGCGCCGATCGTCTATGATTTGCCTGCATTTGCGCTGTGGTGGTGGTGGAGAGCGCGGCCCGAAATCCGTTGATGACGGAGCATGCCGTGACGCTCGCCCTGATCTTCGCCGCCTTGGCCGTGGGTTTCGCCTGCTGGCTTCTCTATACCCTCGCAACCCTGGCCTTGCCGGTGTTGGCGGCCGTCTCCGCCGGGATGTGGGCCTACAGCACAGGCGCCGGGCCGCTCAGCTCCCTTGTTGTCGGTCTTGCGGTTGGCGTGCTCACCTTGATCCTCGGGCAGTTGTCGTTTGCCCTGGCGCGATCGCCGCTCGCTCGGCTCGGGATCGGTCTTGTCTTTGCCATCCCCGCTGCATTCGCCGGCTACCACGCCGTTCACGGCATCACCGGGATGGGTGTCGAGTCCGAGGGCTGGCGTCAGGCGCTCGGCACCGTGGGCGCGCTGTTCATCGGGGGCGCGGCTTGGCTTCGCATCGCGAGCGGCGGCGCGGTGGTGCGCCGGATCGAGCAATCGTCTCCGACAATCGGCTGAGGCTGGCCGGACGGTTGCGGACGTCGAAGCCTGAGATCCGGTCGATCCGATGAAGTGAGGGTCGCTGACAGGCCGTTCCGCTCCGACCGCGCCCCGCACGGCCTCTCCCATGGCTGATCTGGCCGGGGTCGCCTGCGGCTCGACCGACTAGCCGCAACGGCGCGCGGGCGACTTTCTTCCCCTGATCTTCGATCATTCCTCGCGAGCCAAGAAAGTCGCCCGCGCGCCGTCCTCCGCTTCGCTGCGGGCTGACGCTGCGGCGTCGGTCGCCCCGGCCTCGCGATCGCCATCGAGGCCGCGATGGGCGCGGTCCGACAGACAAGGAACTGCATCATGGCGACCATCGGCCACTTCACCAAGACCGGCGACGAGTTCAAGGGCTCCATCATCACCCTCAGCGTTCAGGCCAAGTCCGTGCGCATGATCCCGGAGACGACCAGCACCTCCGACAAGGCGCCGTCCCACCGCCTGAGCGCCGGCGACGCCGAGATCGGCGCCGCCTGGAAGAACCCCGGCAACGGCGACAAGCGCCCCAGCTACAAGGTCAAGCTCGACGATCCGAGCTTCACCGCCCCGATTTACGCGACCCTGGTCGAGCGCGACGATGGCGCCTTCGACCTCGTCTGGAGCCGCCCGGCCAAGCGCCGCGACGACTGATCGCTTCGACGCCCCGCCCGGAGACCGGGCGGGGCGCTCATTCGGACCCACGAGAACGCGTAAATACGATTCCCTAGTATCCTAGGTGGTCGTATACTGGGGTCGCGTCGACTCCTCGTGGATGAGCTTGCGGGGGATCGTTGCGAACAACCTACGTCGACTGCGCGCCGAAAAGAAGGTGACGCAGGAGGAGTTGGCGGACCGTGCCGGCCTTAACCGCAACTATCCAAGCCTGCTCGAGAACGAACGCTACGCCGCGAGCGTCGACGTGCTCGAGAAACTGGCGAGGGCGTTGGAGGTCGATCCAGTGGAGTTCTTCCGCCAACATAGTTAACGGCGATCGCGCCGATTCGGATGTATTTGGATCGGTGTTGGTGCAGCTCACTGGCCGACCTCCGGTCGCGGCAGCCGTCAGCACGGCCGGGCCCGCTTCACGGCTCTCCCCGTTGGGGGACAAGGCATGCCGCTGAGGGGGATCACCGCCGGGCGAAAGGCATCCAGGCCGTGCGATCGGAAGCCGGCCTCGTGCGCGTGGAGGATCTTCGTCTCGTGACGCAACCTGCCTTTCTCGAGGCGCCGCCGACCGCGGACACCATCACCGCTTACGACGAGGAGCATCTCGTTACATATCTTCGCTTGCTGGATGCGGCCGCCGAGGGTGCCGACTGGCGCGAAGTTGCCTCAGTGGTATTCGGCCTGAACTCGGCAGCTCAGGAAGCTCATTCGCGCGAGGTTTACGAGAGCCACTTGGCCCGCGCTCGCTGGATGACCGAGCACGGCTATCGCCAACTTGCCGCAAGAGGTCGGCAACAGAGTTAAAGGCCATAAACCAGAAGCTTACTTCCCGGAGCTTCTACCTGCGCGCGAATAACCTCAGACTGTCAGCAGGGCTTCCGCATCTCCCTTCACTTGCGATGGTGGTCCGCTGGGGCATCCGAAGTGTCTGGAGAAACCCATGTCGAGAGGTAGTAGCTGGCGGTCGCCTGCGGCCGTGCAGGATTTCACGCAACACGATTATCCCGACTTCGCGCAGGAATTCCTGCGCCGAAATGCCGATTACCGACGCGACTATCGCCGTATCGCCCGTTGGGTCGCCGCCGGGCGGATGAGCGAAAGCGGCGCCTCGCAGGCCGTTCGCAAATGGGGGTTGGTCTTTCGCTTGCGATCCTGATCTCTCGCCGATCCAGGCGCCCGCCATCTGGCGCCCCGACCTTGCTCCCGCGACGCTCGCGCTCGACGCCGTGCCGCCGGCTTATGACGACCTCCACCCGGTCGACATAGAGGCATCCGGCCTGATCCGCCGCGCAGGGGATGCCGATGACGGTCGCCATCTGATCATCGCCGCGCCCGAAGGCGACCACCGGCTTTGGGTGCGCACCCGCCCGGGCACGGCGTTGGCCGTTGTCCTGCCCATCGACGACGCGTTTGACCTCAGGCTCGGCGCGGCTCTGCGCTTCTTCCAAAGCCTCCGCGGCGAACCGCCCGCGGCATTGCCTTCGCGGCTGCACGTCACCCCGTTCCAGCGCGCCCGTCTGGCGCTTCTTCTCGCGATCTTCGACCGCCTGCTCGCCGGCGGCAGCAAGCGCGAGATCGCGCGCGACATCATCTATCCAGGACACGAGGCCGCGTCCGCCGCCGAATGGAAGGGATCGGCCGAACGTCGCCGCACGCAGCGTCTGTGCGACGAAGCGAAGGCGATGGTGGCCGCCGGCTATCGTCGGCTGCTCGCCGGCAAGTGAGCCCAACACCAGCTGCGGCGCTCCCGATGAGGGGGGACATTTCTCACCGGCCTGATTCAGCCGCTCCGGCCGCCCGCCAGTTCTCCGCCAGCATCACCCCTGAACTTCCGCCGCACCGCCAGACGGTCCGGCCCCGCGCAGGAGAACGATCATGCAGCACGCCGTCGCGGCGGTTACGCCGCGCTTCCTCAAGACGCCCGATGCGGCGGTGCATCTCGGCCTGTCCGCCCGCACCCTGGAGAAGCATCGCTGCTTCGGAACGGGCCCGGTCTTCCGCAAGCTCGGCGGGCGCATCGTCTACGCCATCGAGGATCTCGATGCCTGGGCGGCGCTCGGCACCCGCAATTCGACGAGCGATCCGGGGCATGGCGTGGTCCACCCCGCCAGGCGCCGCGCCACCGACGTCGTCCGGCGCTGACCGCGCCATGCCGGCGAGCCCGAACCTTCGCGCCCAGCTCGACCTTTTCCGGTCGATCCCCGGCGATATCGCGCCCCGCGACGCGCAGGATCTCATGGCCTGGCCGTTCTTCAGCCTCGCCAAATCGAAGCGCATCGCGCCGATCGACTTCAAGATGGGCGCGACGTGGATCCTGGTCGAGGCAACGATCGAGCATGGCATGGCGACCATCTGGGACGCCGACGTGCTGATCTGGGCGGCGAGCCAGATCGTCGAGGCGCGTGACGCCGGCCGGCCGACCTCCCGGCTGATCGCAGCGACGCCGCACGAAATCCTCGCGTTCACCGAGCGGGGCACCGGTAAAGCCTCCTACGATCGGCTTAAGGCCGGTCTCGATCGTCTCCAGTCGACGACGATCGCGACATCGATCCGGCAGACCAACCAGCGCCGCCGCCACCGATTCTCCTGGATCAACGAGTGGAAGGAGCGGCTCGACGACAAGGGTCGGCCGCTCGGCATCGAGATGATCGTGCCCGACTGGTTCTATGCCGGTGTCCTCGATCAGGCGCTCGTGTTGACCATCGATCGGCAGTATTTCTCGCTCACCGGCGGACTGGAGCGGTGGCTCTACCGCATCGTCCGCAAGCATGGCGGCAAGCAGGCTGGCGGCTGGTCCTTCGACGTCTCCCACCTCCATCTGAAATCGGGCGTGCTGTCGCCGCTCAAGCAGTTCGCTTTTGATCTTCGCGCCATCGTCGCGAAGCAACCGCTGCCCGGTTACACGCTGGCGCTGGAAACGGCCTACGGCCGCGAACGGCTCAGCTTCATCCCCATCCCCCTCGACCCGCTCGAAGCCGCCTGGCGCCGCTTCGGCCTGCCTGTGGATAACTGATGCCCGCGCTCGGACTATCGTTGACCGCCGGATTCGGACGATCGTTGACCCGGTATTCGGACTATCGAAAACCCGGATCGGTCATAGGCCATTGGAATCAAAGCGGGATCCGGCCTGACTCTAACTGTGCTAACAAAGAGTCCTTCGGACTCTTGCTAACGGCCGCCGCGATTGTGGACGGACGACCATGATCGTCGCTCTCCTCAATCAGAAGGGCGGCGTCGGCAAGACGACACTCGCGCTCCACCTGGCGGGTGAATGGGCGCGACACGGCGGCAAGACGCTGCTGATCGACGCCGACCCGCAAGGCTCGGCGCTCGACTGGTCGCAGGTCCGCTCGCAGGAAGGCCTGCCACGGCTGTTCGGCGTCGTCGGCCTCGCGCGCGACACGCTCCACCGCGAGGCGCCCGAGCTGGCGCAGGATGCCAGCATGGTCGTGATCGACGGGCCGCCCCGCGTCGCCGGCCTCATGCGCTCGGCCCTGCTTGCCGCCGACCTAGTGGTGATTCCGGTCCAACCTTCTCCGTTGGATGGCTGGGCATCGGCTGAGATGCTGTCGCTGTTGGGCGAGGCGCGCCTGTTTCGACCGGGCCTCGCGGCGCGCTTCGTGCTCAACCGCTGCACGCCTCGGACCGTGATCGCGCGAGACACCGGCGCTGCGCTGGTTGCGCATGATCCACCGCTTCTCGCCACGCGCGTCGGACAGCGTGTGGTGTTCGCCGGCGCTGCTCTCACGGGACGCCTTGCGTTCGAATGCACGCCCGAAGGCCCGGCGGCGGCCGAGATCGCCGCACTGGCCGCGGAGATCGATGAGGTGATGCGATGAGCCCGCCCGATGGCAGGCGCGGGTTCGCCGCCCGTCCCGGGAACGCCGACCGCTGGGTGAAGGCGCCAGAGAGCGAGCGGCGTCCGTCGGCCGACCAGTTCAGCGCGCGCCTGACCATCGACGTCACACCCGAGCTTCGCCGACGTCTCAAGTTCGCGGCGCTCCAGCGCGGTGAAACGGTCGCCGACATGCTGAGAGCGCTCTTCGAGCGCGAGTTCTCCACGTCCAACGAGGACGCCTTATGAGCGAACCCACCCGCCTCCCGGCCGGCACGACCCGTGTCGAACTACTCTGGCAGGAAGGTCAGATCGAACGCTGGCTACGCTTCGGGCACTGGGCAGGCGAGCGAATTGTCGATCGCCGCCGCCGCCACGTCGCTTTCAGGCCTGGCGCGATATTCGGCTTCGTGCGCTGGGCTGCCAACGACTACGGAACGGCGCTGTCGCGCATCGACATTCTGCAGGCCGTCGCACCAGGCGAAGCCTACGCGACGGTGCCCTTCGTGAACCCTGGCGCCGACGTCCTGCTGCATCTTCACGGCTGGCCGAAGGTCCAGCGCGTGCTGCTGGCGATAGACGCCATCGAGGCGGCCGGGATCGATCCTGCCGACGCCGCGCCAGACTATTGGCGTCACGTCCACGCCCGCCTGCTCGTCGGCGAACCGCCGCGCGCCTATGGGCTCGCGCGTCACCGTGCCTGGATGCTCCGCCGCGCCGTGGTGACGGCATGACCCGCCGCAGACTCTTCCAGTGGGGCGTCGCCGGAGTCGGGCTCATCGCGATCTCATCGATGATCGACCCGCTGCCGAGGTTCATGTGGAATGCCACGGCCAGCGTGCCCACCGGCCTCTATGCCCTGCATCCGGGCGGTTCGCGACGGCCGGGTGAACTGGTCGCTGTCACGCCGCCCGAACCGCTTGCCAGCTATCTCGCGGCAGGCGGCTATCTGCCAAGAGGCGTGCCGCTTCTGAAGCACGTCGCGGCGATGCCGGGACAGCGCATCTGCCGAGCCGGCGGCGCGATTTTGATCGACGGCAAACTGGTCGGACAGGCCCGCCAGCACGACCGACGCGGCCGTCCGCTGCCGGTCTGGACGGGATGCCGGACGATCGCCGCAGGCGAGCTTTTCCTCATGAACATGGCCGCGCCCGACAGCCTAGATGGGCGCTATTTCGGGCCGCTTCCCGCTTCTTCCGTACTCGGCCGAGCTACCTCGCTCTGGACCGACCCACCGCGCGAGCTTGGCGCAGCTGACGGCTGACGCCGCAGCAAGATTTTTCTCAGCAGACAGGAGAGCAACATGCAGATCGGAGAACTGACCCGCACCCGCGATGGTTACGCCGGGCGCATCAAGACCATCACGCTGGACTTCGCCATCCGGCTTGTCCCGGCCGATCCGAGCGACACCGAGGGTGCGCCGGACTACCGTGTTCGCTTGGGCGAAGACGGTGACGGACCCGAGATCGGAGCCGGCTGGAATCGGACCGGCGAACGCGCGGGCGCCTATGTCACCGTGCAGCTCGACGACCCGGCTTTCGTGCAGCCGCTCCGCGCCAACCTGTTCAGGTCGGGCGCGGGTGACCCGTCGAACCACCTGATCTGGAGCCGGCCGAGCCGGCGCGAAAACGCGACCGGCAGGGCCGACGAACGGAGCTGACGGTGCGTCGTGCAACACGCCCGGTGTTTCGCGCCGCCGCCGTCGCACTGACGACGGTGGTGGCAGCGGGCTCGCTCGGGCCCGTATCGCCGGCGCGCGCGCAAACGACGATCGCGCCGCCCCAGAGCGTGACGTCCATCGACTCCTATGTTGCCGAGGCGGCGCAGCGTTTCGGCATTCCCGAGGCATGGATCCGCGCGGTGATGGGCGTCGAGAGCGCAGGCGATGCGACAGCGAGGTCGATCAAGGGAGCGATGGGATTGATGCAGATCATGCCCGCGACTTATGCCGACCTGCGGTCGCGGTACGGCCTAGGCCCGAACGCCTATGATCCGCGCGACAACATCATGGCAGGCGCCGCGTACCTGCGTGAGATGTATAATCGCTATGGCTCGCCCGGCTTCCTCGCCGCCTACAATGCGGGGCCGGGCCGCTACGAGGATTACCTCGCCGGCCGCACGCTTCCAGCGGAGACGCGCGGCTATCTCGCGCGCCTCGCCCCGCACGTCGACGGCAGCACAGCGGTGCAGCCGGCCGCGCTACCGGACCCGCTGGCGTGGACGCGCGCGAGCCTGTTCGCTCGCAACTGGGCGGCTGCCGAACGTGCGGCGGGGCCGGCTGTCCCGCAGCAGTCGCCGAGCGTTTCAGCGCCCATCGCGACGTCGGCCGATGCGCATTCCAACCGCACGCTCGCCAGCCTGTTCGTCCCTCTTTCCGGCCGGCGTCCATGATCGCAGGGCATCTCGTAGGAAGGCGAACGGTAGCGGTCTGTGGGGTAGAGAGGCGCAGATTTCGGGTCTTGGAAGACCAAACAACCAGACGATGGCAAGATAAAAGCGCCGCCGTCGGACGGGGCGCATGTGATTGGATCGTAATGATAATTTGCGCCGGCATCGGCAGCACCAAGCCGTCGCTTGGCTCCGAAAACCGTGAGAAATCAACGCGCGCCGCGCCGTCGCCACTCGTTTCTTGCGGGACCAGGTGCGATGGACGCTGACGATTACGAGTTCCCCGTCCGGCCGTCACCGGCCCGGGACAGGGGGGCGGGAGCCGGACGGCAGGGCAAGAAGCTGGCCGCCCAGGTCAAGCAAGCGGCGATGCGGGCGGGCTACACGCGCACGGGCGCTGCGGGTCGGCGCGGTGGCGGCACCGGACGGCATGGCCGCGGCCGGGCGGCGGCGCTCGCCGGCCGCCGTTTGCCCGGCCAGCGGCGGGTGGTGATCATGGCCCGCGTGATCCGGCACGGCGGCAGCCGGTTTCGAGCCGCGCCGCTCGCCCGACACATCTCTTACCTTGAGCGCGACGGAGTCAGTCGCGACGGACGTGACGCTGCGATGTTCGACCAGTCGTCAGATGCCACCGACCGGGACGCCTTCGCCGAGCGCTGCGACGGAGACCGCCACCACTTCCGCTTCATCATCTCGCCCGAGGACGCGGGAGAGATGCAAGACCTTCGAGGCTTCACGCGGGAACTGATGGGCGACATGGCCCGCGACCTGAGGACCAATCTCGATTGGGTTGCCGTCGATCATTGGAATACGGACAACCCGCACATCCATGTTTTGGTGCGTGGCCGCGCCGACGATGGCGCGGACCTCGTTATCGACCGGGGCTACATCAAGGAGGGCATGCGCCAGTGCGCGGAGGAGCGGGTGACGTTGGAGCTGGGCCCGCGCACCGAGCATGAGATCCACCGCGCGCTCGTGCGGGAGGTGACGGCCGACCGCTGGACGAGCCTCGACCGGCACCTCCAGTCGCTCGCCGATGAAGGCGGCGGCATCGCCAACCTGCAGCCCGGCATTCCGATCAGCGAGGACCGGCGTGCTCTCCTGCTAAGTCGCGCCGCGAGGCTGGAGCGGATGGGCCTCGCCGATCCGGCTGAGCCAGCCTCTTGGACGCTGAAGCCCGGGGTAGAGACTACGTTGCGTGACCTCGCGGTGCGCAACGACATCATCAAGACGATGCACCGCACGCTCAGCGACGCGGGTCGGTCGCCGGACCCTTCGGGGTTCGCGATCCACGGCGAAGCCGCGACCGATCCGGTGATCGGCAGGCTCGTGGCACGGGGCCTCCACGACGAACTGACGGGCTCGGCCTATGCAGTGATCGATGGTGTCGACGGCCGGACCCACCATCTCACCTTCTCCGACCTCGACATGACGGGCGATGCCAGCCCGGGCGCGATCCTGGAGCTTCGGTCATGGGATGATGCGAAAGGCGCCCGGCGTCAGTCGTTCGCCGTCCGGTCCGACCTGTCGATCGAGGCTCAAGTGACGGCGCCAGGCGCGACATGGCTCGACCGCCAAAATCTCAGCCGCACGCCTGTCGCGACGGGCAATGGCTTTGGTCAAGAGGTTCGGGACGCCATGGCCGCCCGCGCCGACCATCTCGTCGACGGCGGACTGGCGCGGCGCCAGGGGCAGGCGGTCATCTTCCAGCGCGATCTGCTCGACACGCTGGCCAAGCGCGAGCTGACGGATGCAGCCGCAACAATCTCGGCGCGGACAGGTCTCGCGCATCGGCCATCGGCGTCTGGCGAGCTGGTCTCAGGCACCTACCGTGAGCGCATCAACCTGTCATCCGGCCGCTTCGCAATGATCGACGACGGTCTGTGTTTCCAGCTCGTGCCATGGCGCCCGGCAATCGAACACAGCCTTGGACGGCACGTCGCGGGCACGTTAACACCCGGTGGTACGGTCGACTGGACGATAGGTCGGACCCGAGGCCTCGGCATATAGCGCGCCTAGGTCAGCTCCCGATCAACTCACGCCGTTCCAAGGCGTGCGTGGGAATGGCGGCTCCTTTCAGAACCCGCCATTCTGAGCTGCTGCCGGTTCCGTGGACACCGAGATAGGGTGTTTTTGGAACCGGAAGGTGTGGATGCAACGACGGAAGTTCAGCCGCGAGTTCAAGCTCGAGGCGGTGAAGCTGGTTCGGGAACGTGGGGTATCGGTGTCGCAGGCTGCCCGCGGTCTGAACCTGCACGAGAACGTGTTGCGCAAGTGGGTGCGTGAGCAGGCGGCGGACCCGGGATCGGCGTTTCCTGGTCACGGCGTGATGAAACCCGAGCAGCAGGAAATTAAGCGGCTGCGCCGCGAGCTGGCCAGGATGAAGGCGGAGCGCGACATCCTAAAAAAGCGGCGGCCTACTTCTCCAAGGACTCGATATGAGGTTCGAGTTCGTTGCGAAGCACCGAGAGATCTGGCCCGTATCGTGGATCTGCGAAGCGCTCGGTATTTCGCGCAGCGGCTTTCACGCCTGGCTGGTCCGTGTGCCGAGTGCCCGCGCCCGGAGCGACGAGGAGTTTGGCGCCAGGGTCCGCGCTAGCTTCATCTCCAGCTATCGGACGCACGGTGCGCGTCGCGTCAACGGCATGCGGTCCGTCATCGCGGACAACGTTCTCGACCGCCAGTTCACGGCCGAGGCGCCCAACCAGAGGTGGGTGGCAGACTTAACCTACATCTGGACCGCCGAGGGATGGCTGTACGTCGCCGTCGTCATCGACCTGTTCTCCAGGCGGGTGGTCGGCTGGTCGATGAAGGGCAGCATGACCGCCCAGCTCGTGACCGACGCGCTGATGATGGCGATCTGGCGGCGTGGAAAGCCCGATGCCTTGCTGCATCACTCGGACCAGGGCAGCCAATACACCAGCGAGCAGTTCCAGCGGCTGATGGCCGACAACGGCGTGACCTGCTCGATGAGCCGGTCGGGCAACGTCTGAGACAACGCGGCGATGGAGAGCTTCTTCTCCTCACTGAAGACCGAGCGGATCGGGCGTAAAACCTACTGAACGCGCAATCACGCGAAGGCAGACGTGTTCGACTATATCGAGCGCTTCTACAATCCGACGCGCAGGCACTCGACCTTGGGCTATCTCAGCCCCATTGAGCTCGAGCGGCAAGCGCAGGTAGCTTAACCTCGTGTCCGCGGAACCGGCAGCAGCTCATTTCTCTTCACTAACGAATGATTGTAGGCGTCTAGGTCGGCGCGGCGGAGCGTCGGCGCTTCTTGCGTCCTGCTGGGCCGTCAGTCGCTGCCCTTCACTTGAAGCGGTCGATCGCGTTGCTCGCGCTCTATTGCCGGTTGGATTAGAGTGGATCGTCGTCGATGATCAAAAGAGTCTATGCCGCAAACGAATATCGCATTTGAAGCTCCTGTCTTGACGGTTCGCGGCATTGCCAACGCAGCGGCCGCGGCCGCGTTCGTCCAAGCGATCTTCGATCGCGAAATGGGGGTCACCCTCAACAACGCGAAGGCCGGCTCAAAGCGCGACGAGGCGATGCGCGAGCTTACCAAAGAAGCGGCCAATCTCTATGCGCGGCGGGTTCTCCGTGAGCTGATCCAGAATGCCTACGATGGCGCTCGAACCGCCCTGACTCCGCGCATTCTGTTGCGGCTCGATCTGAGCGACGGGCCGAACGGCACGATTCTCATCGCGAACAACGGTGATGGCTTCACTGCAGACAATGTCGACGCGATCTCTAACCCGGCGATGAGCAACAAGACGCCCGGCAATTTCATCGGGCACAAGGGATTGGGGTTCCGGAGCGTCGAGCTGTTGTCCGACGACGTGCAAATTTTCTCTAAGCTCGATGCAGGCGCGACATGGTTTGACGGCTTCTGCTTCCGGTTCGCCGCGCCGACCGACGAACGCGCCTGGCTCGACGCGGCAGGCGAGGCGGCGATGGCGCCAGCGGTAGTGGGACGGGTTCACCGACTGCAGCTGCCGCTGCCGGTGCCGGTGCCACCGGCGAAACCAGCGATGGATGCCCTGGCTGCCGAGGGCTTTTCGACGGTGATCCGGCTGCCGCTGCGCGACGCCATCGCGACCGGACGCGCGGTTGAGGAGATGCAGTTTCTCGTCGACGAGAAGGCGCCGATGACGCTGTTCCTCGACCGGCTCGAATCGTTGATGCTTGAAACGATCGATCGGGACGGACAGTGCGAGCGCAAGGAACTGCGTCGAACTAGCAAGGGGAGCGAGCACTCGCGCTTTGGGCGATCCCTCACGCTTGAGGAAGTAGCGGTCGATCGCCACCGCTATCTGGTTGGCCGGATGGCGGTCGACGATGCCGGGTTCCGCGCAAGCGTCGACAAGGCCGTAGCGGCGAACCATCCGGTCGAGCGCTGGCGCGAATGGAAGGGGGCGCCGACTGTTTCGGTCGCGCTGCCGCTGTCGCAGGAAGCGCGGGCCGGTACGTTCTACGCCTTTCTGCCGATGGATACGGTAGCGCCGTTCAACGGTTGCCTCGACGCGCCCTTCTATCCCAATGCCAATCGGCGCGACCTCGATCTCGACAATCCGCTCAACGCCTTCCTGCTCGATAGCGTCGCCGACCTGTGCCTCGCCGTCGCGCGCACGATCGCGGCCTCGGATACGACGTCGCTCGCCTATTCGGCCGCGGCTGTCGATGCGCTCGCCTGGGCAGCGGATCCCGAGCGGCTATTCAACGCGTGCGAGCGGACGGCGCTGCCACTCGACGATCTGCTGCTGCCGGCAGTACGCCGTGGTGACGATCAGCGTCGCTGGGCGCGGCTGGCCGACATCTATGACTGGACCGACGCCGATCACCGGATCATCGATGGCCAGTGGCTGGTGCGGGCGTGCGGGATCGCGATGCTGCGCAGAAGTCTCGGCACGCGACGGATCGAAGCGTTGCAAGCGCTGCTCAAGGACACCGACTTCCAGCTGGAGCCCGACGGCGCGACGATCGCCGGATGGGTGCCGCTGCTTGCCAGCGACCTCGCCGGCCGACGGCGGAAGGCGACCAAGCAAAACTGGGAAGATTTCTACCACGACGTGGCGGCGACACGCGCGGCGCTCCCGCATCTGAAAGGCGCGGTCATTTTCCGGCTGGAGGACGGCAGCCTGGGCGCGGCGAACGCGCCCGACACGCTCGGTGAGCGCGAGCTATTCATCAGTGCCGACCCCGAGCATGCGACGCGGCGGCGCAAGCGATTGGCGGGCACGAGCCTGTTCCCGCCTAAGGCGGTGGCCAACCGAATGCAGTTCGCCGACGCGGCGCTGTCCTGGCCGCAGGCGGTGACCGCCGCGTTCGTGAGTGCGGGGCTCGCGACCGATTATAGCCTGCCCCGGGTGATCGCCGGGATGGGCCGATTGCTAGGCAAGCGCCCGGCACGTCAGACGGCGCTCGCCGCGATCAACTGGGCGTTCGGCGCCTGGATGTCGCACAAATCGACCGAGGTCGAGCGCGCGCTGCGCGCGGCGCAGCTGCCGGTACCAACCGCGGACGGCCGGTTGCGGCCGGCGGGCGGAACGCGGTTCGGTGCGGGCTGGCGCGGTACGCAAGGCGATTTGTTGCAAGGGCTGTGCGATGCGGTCGGTCCGGTCTCGCGGGCGGCGAAGACGCTGTGCGACAGCCTCCTCGCCTCCTGGGAGGCCTGGCCGCTGCGTGAGCGCGGGAGTGCGGCGGACTGGGTCCAGTTCCTCGGCCTGCTCGGCGTGAAGGACGGGCTAACGCCACTCCTCTACAAGGCCGAGACGCATTGGGTTAGCGACTGGATCGGGCTCAGGCGCGGTTACGGTGAGGCGTTCACGATCGAGGCGCGATTGGGGCCGAGCTGGCGGGTCGCGCTCAAGAAGGTGACGCGTGGGTTCGGCTATCAGAGCGGCAATTATTCGACCGGCGAGACGTTGTTCGCGCTGCCGCTCCAGGCCGAGCACCCAGCAATGAGCGACCGCGCAAAACAGGCCTATGCCAGCCTAGTGGTCGCCATGCTCGCCGATCTCGACCAACGTTATTTCACGACCATCCTCAGCCGCACGAGCGGGATGAGCGACACGGTGCCGTGGCCGAGCCCGCTTCAGGCGTTCCTCACAGATGCGGCGTGGCTGCCGGTCATGTTCGCAGACGAGCTCAGCTGGAAGACGCCGGCGGCGTGCTGGTTCGCGCCACGCGGCGACAGCCTGCCCTATTTCCTGCCGCGCCTGGAACGGCCAATCCGCGACGCGATCGATGGCAGCGTCGCGGTAGGCGAGGCACTCGCCGGACGGCTCGGATTGAGGCTGTGGAACGATCGGGCAAGCGCGCCGGCGCGGCTTGACGAGCTGGGACAAACGCTCGCGCGCGGCATTGCCGAGCATGAGCATGTCGCGTTCCGCAGCGAGTATCGTCAGGCATGGACCGACTGGCACGAGCTCAACCCGCGACCGGCGCTCGGTGCCGGGCTGACGCTGGCGGTCCAGGTCATAGGGCGGCTCGCCGCTTACGTCCCCGACAAGGCCGACCCTCAGACGCTCTTTGTGAGCGGCGGCGCCGATCCGACGCTCGACAACCTGCTGATGGCGCTGGGGCATCGCTTGCTGTCGGTGCCGCTAGGCACGGCGAAGGCGGCGACCGATGCGCTGGCGGCGCGGGACGCGGAGACGGTCCGGCTGGCTGATGCGGTGACTCCGAGGATCATCGTCGATGGCGAGGAGCTCGACCTTGCCGCGGAGCGGCGGCGGCTGGTCGCGGAGGGCCGCGACTGGCTAGCCGAGATCGCGGTGCTCGCGCTCGAGTTCCATAATAGCGCGATCAACCGCAGCACGCCGCGCAGCCGCCAAGCGCTCTACGACGATTTCCGCCGGCTGCGGCTCGTGCGCGCGCGCGATGTCGCGGTCGAGATCGACGGGCGGACGGGACCGCTTCCCGACATGCTCGCCGGCGTGCTGCCGGTGCCGCACCCCGAGCGGCCGACGATCCTGGTCGAGAGTGCCGGGGGCGATCTCGACTGGCCGATGCTTGGCCGGCTGGCGAGCGGCATTGCGCTGGCGCTCGGCCGCGCCTGGCTGCTGACCGATTTCCGGATGGCATTCCTCGCGATCGGCGCGAACCAGCCGATGATCGCCGGCACACTGACGCCGCCCGATGATGAGGCAGTCGCCGCGGCATTCTGCCAGCCGGTTGCACGGGTCCGTGAGATCCAGCGCGCGCTTCGGGCCGGCAGCCGCCGGATCATGGACTGGCTTGCACCGATCGTCGGTGCGTTCATAGGGATTGAGGCGGCGCAGGCGCTGCTCGATCGCGAGGCGTCGCTGGTCGAGGATGACGACATCGTCATGGCGTTGATGGCGAGTGGCGCCGATGCCGATACGGCGCGCGCCTTGGTCACGGCGTGCCGCGAGGCGGAAGGTCTCGACGAGTTGCGACGCGGGCTCGGGGTTGAGCTCGCCACGTTCAATGCCGCGTGCGCCGCGCTCGGCCCCCGCTTCCCGCCGCTGCGCTTCGAGCGCGCGCTAACCCGGGCATTCGAGGAACGGGTCGACGAGCGGCGGGCATCGCTTGCCGACCGGGTGCGCGACGCGTTTGCAGCGAGCGATCGTGCCGCAATCGATCTCGCGGCCTATCGCGCCGCGCTCGCGCTCGACTGGATCACGTTCGATCCCGGCTGGGTCGAAACGCACGACGCGCTCGACGATGCGGTGATCGATGCGCGGATCGAGGCGCTGGCGGTCAGCGCCTTGCCGGCGAGTAGCGGCACTGCTGACGCGAGCGTCGATACGCTGCGCCAGCGCAATCGTGCAATCCTGACGGCCGAGGCCGAGCAGATCCGGCGCGTGGCGGCAGCGTGGGTGGCGAAGGTGCCAGGTCGCAGCCTGCCGGGGGTCTGGACGGCGAAGGCAGAAACGATCGTGCGCGACGCGCTCGCGACCGGCGCGTTCGATTTTGCGAGCGTGGCGCCGGACGACCTGCCGGCAGCACTCGCGCACGGCGGCCTTTGGCCGGCGGGGATGCCTGCCACGACCGCGCTAGACGCGCTGGGGCTGGTCGCCGACGATCTCGACCAGCAGGCGCGCGCTGAGCAGCGCCGCCGCGACGACGACGCGCGGCGCGATCGGACGATGACGTTCGGGGGTGTTCCGGTCGAGGGCGGGGAAAGCGCGTCGTTCCAGAAGGTCGCGGACGCGCTCGCGGCCGGCCTGGCGAGCAAAGCGTTCCAGACCCGCTCGGGCCCAGCCGAGCTCCGTCCGTTCCCGGAAGGGGACGACCGCGCCCCGCGCAAGCGGGGGCGCAGCGAAGGCGGCAAGGACCCTTTCTTCCTAACGGACGCGCAGCGCGACCTGATCGGGTTCGCCGGCGAATATGCCGCTTATGTTCATCTGCAGCGCACGGTGCGCAATTTCGCCGACGAACATTGGATCTCGTCAATCGGGCGGCGCTATCTGTGCCTCAAGACGATCGTCGATCGCGGCTACGACTTTCACGTGCCGCGCTCGCGCGGCGGGCTCTATTACGAGGTCAAAGGCCATAGCGGTGACCCCAAATATATCGATCTGGAGCGCTCGCAGGTGGAAGCGGCAGTGCAATTCGCCGACGAGCGGCAGGGCATCTGGAAGATCCTCTACATCTCGCATGTCCTCGACCCGCACGCGATCACCGTGCACGAGCTCGCCAATCCGTTCTCGGAAGGGAACATGCGGCTGTTCCGGCCGAGCAGCCGGCAGGGCGTACGGCTCCTGATCGACCGAGGATGAAACGATGACGACGAGCGCCTATGCCTTTCTGTTCGACGGCAGCGCCGACGGCCTGCCGGATTCACCGCTCGAGGATTTCGTCGCGGCGGTATTCGGTGCGGTGTCGCACGCGGACCCGGTCGGATCGGTACGCACGCAGGTGCGCGCCGGCCTGCCCTCTTTGCTCGGCTTCGCCGATCGCACGACTGCGGTGCACGGCACCAAGTCGGGCAGCGGTCGGACGGTATCGAGCGACCTCGACGTCTACAAATACGTGATCTGGGAATGGCTCGATTCGTTGGGCGGCGGCTGGAGCAGCGTCGAGCGCGAAGCCGGCGAGCGCATCTTTCGCCGCCACACCTATGAATGCGTCGCGCTGTCGGCGCTGTCGGACGAGGTGCGCGATCAGGTCGATCGCGATTTAAAGGAAGTGCCGGGCTATGTGGGCGGCTTCGCGCTCGATCCCGGCAACCCGGTGCATCGCGGCGGGTTCTTCGACGGCCTGATCTATGCCGCGGCGATCGTCGACGGGACGGTCTATCATGAGCGGACGATCGACGGCGACGAGGATCCCGATTGGGGAGGTGCTGCGTCCTTCAAGCCGCGCGGTCTCGTCTGGAAGGACTATGGCTGGCTGCAGCGCGAAGGGCCGGACGGCCTGCCCAGCGCCGCGTTGTCCGAGCGCGGTGCGCAAGCGGCAGCGGCGATGGCGCGCAAGGCGGCGCCCAATATCGAGCGGCGCGTGCTCGACGAGATGGGCCGAGTTTTCTTTCTCAATGCCGAGCGCAAGACCTTTGCCTTGAACGCGGTCGGCCAGAAAGAGGACGTGCTCGAGGCGCTGATGCCCGAGGGCAAGTTCACGCACTATCTGTTCAATCGCGAGCACAAGGACGGTGGTCCGAAGGCAGCCTTCATCATCGACGAGCTGGGGATCGATCCCGAGGACTGGCGCTATCTTGCCGGCCAGTTCTATGTCGGCCTGACCAAGGCGCAGCCCGAAGCGGTCAAGCTCAACGAATGGAAGGACGGAATCGGCGTCCGCTTCGACGTGATGATGCGGGTGCGCAACCGCGCGGGGGAAACCGCCGTGCTCGGCACCGGCTGGAACATGAATCCGGGCAAGCTGCCGTCGCTATCGACCGCGTTTCCAGGGAGGCGCGACGCGCAGGCAGTCGAGCCGGGCGACGTGCCGATCCTGCCGCCGGGTCCGCACGGCGATGATGACTGGGCGCAGCTATGGCGCTGGGCGAACGATGCTGGCGTGCGCGCCGGCGAGGAGATGGTGCCGACGCCGATGTATATCGTCGGCTATGCACCGATCGCCGAGGGCGAGGTCGGCAGCGCGCTGGTCCGGGTGCCAGACGCGCGGCGCGGGCTGGCGCGCTGGCTGCTGAAGCACGGTTCCGGGGAGCGCGACGGCTATGGCGGCGCAGTCGCGTTCAGCCCGATTCCGACCCAGTCGTTCGACCGCGCGGTGGCCTGGGCGCAGGCGGTCGCGCTGATACTTCGGCTCAACGGCATCGAGGCCGAGATCGAGACGTTCAAGAATTGACCAGAGGCGCGCTATCAGTCGCTCAGCGTGACAACCGTCCCGATCGTAGCCGCCGCGCGGGTGACGCCTGCCGGGTCGTCACTCAGTTCACCAACTCTTCGAGAGGGTCAAATCGTCGCAATCCGTATCTATCATCATGGCTATAGCTAGGCCCAGATATGTAGTCGGCGAACCGCTCTAGCGTCGCAAGCGGGTTGCGTCCCATGAGCAGCTTAGCGCTCTAATCACGGGCATCACAATCCGGTGAACCAGGTCCGCAAAGCGAGCTCAGCGCAGAGCATCACTCGCTGCAGAGGATTGTCACGTCGATGCCCACGGTTTCTTTCACGTAGGTCAGACCAGCCGCTAAGACCGACGATTGCGGTTTGGTTCGCTTGGATTTTGACAAACCAGGCTGCGCGATCAGGATTTCCGTCTTGATCGGGCGGAACCGATGGAGTTTGACGATCCGGTTGAGAGCGGTTGCGTCCCCTCTAAGAAAGCGGGTCGGGCGGCCACCGCGTTTTGCCGGCTCGTTCCGCGCCTTGAGGTGTTGCACGAGTTGCGGGAATTTTCCGACCCAGCGAGCCGACCGCAGCGCCTGCGACGAGACCTCGATCACATCTTTCACACGCTCGCCAGGCGTGGAACCGCCCGAGAACTTACAATGCACGAGCGCCATGCGGATGGCGTCCTCAGTGACCTTCAGGCAAACGAGATCGGCCGCTTCGCCGCTGTCATCGTCGTCGATGACGATGTCGAAATCCTCTCCCAGATATTGCTGCGCGACGTGCCATTGAATGGAGTCCTTGCGAACCGCGCTGCCCTTCCATATCGACTCTTTCTTGTGATCGACATCCTTCCACGTCCACACCTCGAACCGGTCATCTTCAATCGTAAGATCATAGGGCGTTTGCGGCACGATGTGCAGGTTCGCGTCGAGCTCCGAGAGGTCGACGAACCGGAAAAGCGGAGGGTATTCCGAGAAATATGCCGCTAGCCGCGCGGAGAGCTTGCCGATTGTGACCGTAAGCGGGTTGCCCGAAATTTGCTCGACCTTGAATTCCTCGGCCCCGCCCAGCGTGAATTGGAACGATGCCCAACTCCCAAACGTCGCTTCAATCATTTCAAAATCGATTGTGTTCGCCGACACGTCAGATCCCGTGATGCGAAGCTCGAACATCGTTTGCGTCTGTTCGCGTGTGCCGTCGGCGAACCCGACCCGCTCCTCCGCCTGGCTCAAAATTTCGTAGGGCCATTCGATGCTCAGTAATTCAACGGCCGGCAGCGCTGTGATCTCGGTCGGCAGCAGCACGTTGTCGATCAGCTTGGTTGTGTCGATTGAACTGTCGAGCAGCTTGTCACCCACCGCTTCGCACCATTCATTGAAGCGCGGGATCGGACCCTGTTCGCGCGACCACACTCGCCCTTTCGCCGAGCAACCGATGGTGACTTGCTTTCCACCCTCCCAGCCGATGCCGCTCAACAGCGCCTTGAGCGAGCCGCTCTTCTCCGCTTGGCTGAGGGCGGTGACCACTTCCGCGCCGGTATAACTCGCATAGGACAGGTTGCGACGACCGTGCTTCTTCACGCCCAGATTTTGGAAGATGAGTCGAGTGTTCCGACCCATCGCCCGGAACACCACGTCCCCATTGATGATTTTTCCCGCCCCGACCGCCGTAGCTAGGTCTGGAAACGCCGAGCTTTTGTCCGAGGAGGAGAGGTAGAGAAGTTTTCGCGCCGCATCGTAATGTAGCACGAACAGCGTCCATGTCCGATCTTTCACGGACTTCGACCGGCTCCATTTGACCGTGGGTTCGGAGCGGGTGACGAAGAACAATGTGCTTGAAGGCGAGTGCAGCCAGACCCGATATGGCACCATCGACGACGGCAGCCCGTCATGGAATGCCTTTGGGGTGAATTTGTCTGCCTGATAGAACAATGTGCTCATGCCGGGCTTGAGCAGCTTATGTGAAATCGGCACGTCCTCATCGTCCGGCCCGCTGTCCAAGCGCTTTGCTTCGTTGAGGAATTTGACCAGCCGGGCATGTTCCTGGGCTGCGGCCGAACTTAACTCGCTCAGCAGCTCGTTCCAGTCAGCGTCCTCGCTGTAAAGCCGCTCGAGCGCTTCTGACACGTTGGGCTCGGCGATGTTCGCAATGACAGTCGCATTGCCGATATTCGGGGCAGCGCTGCGCGTAAATCGGCCGGTGAACTGCAGCAAAATCGCCAAGCTCTTGTGGAGGTCATGGACCGCCGCGACTTTGAGCTCCGGCAGGTCGAACCCTTCGCCAAGCATGTTGACGCAGACGACGATCCGACTGTCACCGGCCTTCAAAGCATCGATCGCCGGCTGGGTATCGCCCATGTCCGAGTGAACAAGCAGCGGTTTCAGATCGGGCGCTAGGGCCTTGTAGATATCGAACACGGCCCGAGCCCGCTCGATCCGCGAGCACCGGACCATCATTAGATGATTGAGACCTTGGCTCAAATCTTCCCGCAAGCGGGCCACCGCCGTTTCGGCGATCGCCTGATCGGCGTTGGCGGCCAGTGTCTCATAGACCGGCTCGAAGGTGATGGGCTTGAAATACTTATCCTGCTGTGCCCGATGCAGCGGGTACGAGTAGATGACGTGCCCATCCACCAATTGCCCGTCTCGGCGGAACGGCGTCGCCGTGAACTGCAAAATCGGTTTGCCAGAAAATGCCTCGCGAAAGCTCGTCCAGCGTTTGGCGCTGATATGGTGGGCCTCATCGATGACGAGCGCACCGATCCGCTCGGCAATTTCCGGCCAGACACCTTCGGCCGAGCTATCCGCTAGCGAGTCCATCGTCCCAACGATCACGTTGCAGCGGTCAAAAATCTCCAGGTCATCTGTCGTTTTTGGCACTTTGCGTACGAGACCGACGATAGGGTTCGGCACGTCGTCCGGCAGCACTTTCAAGAAGCGAAGAAGGCCAAAGGTGAGAAACTTTCTACCGGTCTGAGACCGCAACGCGTCGGACGGCACGACTACCAGCAATGGTTTGCGCAGGTAAGCCGCTTGCGCCGCCAACATCGTTTCGGTCTTACCGGTCCCGGTTGGCATGACGATGGTCGCCGGCTGCGTGTTGATGCTCCAGTGGGCGCCAATCGCGTGCAGTGCGCCGAGCTGCGGCGGCCGAAGCCCGCGCTTATCCTCGTCGACGCTACCATCCTCGTTCGGTTGCTCCGCGCGAAAGGAAAACCGTCCGTTCCATTGCTCAGCACGCTTGCGGACAACCGCTGGCCAGCCATGCTTCGCCGCTTCGCCTTCAAGTTCTTCAATGAGACGGTGGTGTAACCACGAGAGCTTGCCGCTCTCGCTCTGCAGCAGAACACCGTCGGCGTCGCTCGGACGCGCGATGTTCTTACGCGTCGTGACTACCAGCCGCTGACCATTGGTGGTCTGGTAGAGAGGCTCCTTCAAGCGCGCTGAGACGAGGACTTCGCCGACACGCTTTGCTTCAACGGTGGAAGCCGGGCGCAAAATTGCTTCAACGACACCAACAGCAACGCGCACCGGCCCGTAGCGGACCGCTGGAAGCTCCAGCGTGCTCTCCTCAGCAAATAGGTCGTCCTGAGACATGAGGTTCCCCGCCCGCCGATTTTTTCAAAAGGATAGTTACAGCGCCGATTTTTTTCTAGGCCCGCGCAAGCATTCACCCACAAGGTCAGTGAAGGACGAAACCGTTAGGGATCAATCAGACGTAAAAAGGCCAGTTGATCAAAGGCGAGTAGCACCTGGAGCGCTTTCGCCTTAATGAAACTAGTCGCCTCAGCAGCGCCATGATCGACGGCATGGCGCGAGCCAGCATGGGTTTTCCCGCTGGCCGGATCGCATTGCGCGAAGCGTCCGATTCTTGCGCGTGATCACCTGAAAGCTGCCAGTCCACAATCGGCCCAGCATCAGCCGATCGAACATGGCACTCTCGCAAGGCTGATACGTCCGCTCTTGTCGAAAGCAGCCGGCTTGGTGGCAAACCGGAAACGACCGCTCTGTCCCCAATGCCAGCCACACCCGCGCGGATCGGATAGCTACGCCAGCGTCTGTTTTCCTGCGCCTCGGTGCGACCAGGCCTCAAACCTGTTGAACAAACGGCACATCCGACCCGACCTCCTCAAGCGAAGGAGATGACGGAATGTCCGCGACCAAGATCCTCTGGGGGCAGCTCCTCGCCGTCGGGCTCATCGTTCTCGCCGGCGTCTGGGGCGCCACGCAATGGACCGCGCAGGCGCTGGGCTATCAGGCTCAGCTCGGTCCGCCATGGTTCACGCTGGGCGACTATCCCCTTTATCCGCCGCCGGCGTTCTTCTGGTGGTGGTTCTCCTACGACGCCTATGCGCCTCACATCTTCCTGACCGGCAGCTACATCGCAGCTTCGAGCGGCTTCATCGCGATCATCGTCGCGATCGCCATGTCGGTATGGCGCGCGCGCGAAGTGAAGAACGCGCAAACCTATGGCTCGGCGCGGTGGGCGACGGAACGTGAAGCGCACGCGGCGGGACTGCTCGGCGACGACGGTGTGGTGCTCGGCAAGCTTGGACCGCGTTATCTCCGCCACGACGGTCCGGAGCATGTGCTGTGCTTCGCTCCGACGCGCAGCGGTAAGGGCGTCGGCTTGGTCGTGCCCTCACTGCTGACCTGGCCGGCGTCGGCGATCGTCCACGATATCAAGGGCGAGAACTGGGGTCTGACCGCCGGTTTCCGCGGTCGGTTCGGCCGCGTGCTGTTGTTCGACCCGACCAATGCGGAGTCCGCCGCCTACAATCCGCTCCTCGAGGTGCGCCGCGGCGAGTGGGAGGTTCGTGATGTCCAGAACGTCGCCGACGTGCTGGTCGACCCCGAGGGGTCGCTGGAGCGCCGTAATCACTGGGAGAAGACCAGCCACGCGCTCCTCGTCGGCGCGATCCTTCATGTTCTTTATGCCGAGGCCGACAAGACGTTGTCCGGCGTCGCCGCCTTTCTCTCCGATCCGCGCCGCACGATCGAAGCGACGCTGGCGGCGATGATGTCGACGCCACACCTCGGCGACGCTGGCGTCCACCCGGTGGTCGCTTCGGCAGGCCGAGAGCTGTTGAACAAGTCAGAGAACGAGCGGTCTGGCGTGCTATCCACTGCCATGTCGTTCCTCGGCCTCTACCGCGACCCGGTGGTCGCCCAGGTGACGCGGCGATGCGACTGGCGGATCTCGGATCTCGTCTCGGCCAAAGAGCCGGTGACCCTCTATCTGGTGGTGCCACCGTCGGACATCAGCCGCACCAAGCCCCTGATCCGCCTTGTGCTCAACCAGATCGGGAGGCGCCTGACGGAAGAGCTGAAGCCCGCAGCCGGTCGGCACCGCCTGCTCTTGATGCTCGACGAGTTCCCGGCGCTTGGCCGCCTCGACTTCTTCGAGAGCGCGCTCGCCTTCATGGCGGGCTACGGGTTGAAAGCCTTTCTGATCGCGCAGTCGCTTAACCAGATCGAGAAGGCCTACGGGCCCAATAACGCGATCCTCGACAATTGCCATGTCCGGGTCAGCTTCGCGACCAACGACGAGCGGACCGCGAAACGTGTGTCGGATGCTTTGGGCACCGCGACAGAGATGCGCGCGATGAAGAACTATGCCGGCCACCGGCTATCACCGTGGCTCGGCCATTTGATGGTGTCGCGCTCGGAAACAGCGCGCCAGCTGCTTACTCCCGGCGAGATCATGCAACTCCCGCCCAGCGACGAGATCGTCATGGTGTCAGGCGTGCAGCCGATCCGCGCAAAGAAGGCTCGATATTTCGAAGATCCCCGGCTGTCGCAGCGCATCGGCAAGCTGCCGGAATCGAACCGACCAGTGCGGCCGCCAACGGACGACTGGAGCAAGCTTGCGGCCATCGCGCGGCCGACAGCTCCGCCGCCCACGGCGCATAACTCTGATCCCGCCGACGGAGGCATTCGGCGCGAGCCCGAACTCCAGCGACATGAAGACGTCGCGCCGCTGCCGAAGCGGCCGCGACAGGAGTTCGTCTTTCGCGATGAAGCTGGGGCGGATGCCGACGCTGTGAGGGCCCGACGGATGCAGGACCAGATGCGCGGAGCCGCGCAGCGCGCCGCGCTGGACCCCAATGACGGCATCGAACTGTGACCGCCAAGCGCATCAAGCACACCTTCCGCCTGCCGCCCGACCTGTCGACGCAGCTTGCGGATTATGCCGCCCGCAAGCGCGTCAGCCAGGCCCAGCTCGTCGAAACGGCCCTCGCGTCCTTCTTGTCGCCGGACGGCTCGGAGCGCCTGGAGGCGGCGTTCACCCGCAGACTCGACCGCCTTAACCGACAGGCTGATCGGATCGCCTGGCACACCGAACTCGGCAACGAGGCCATCGCGCTGTTCGTCCGCTTCTGGTTGACCAACAACGCCCCACTTCCCGACACCGCGCTAGCGGCCGCGCAAGCGATGGGTCGCGAGCGCTACCAAGCGTTCGTCGAGGCGCTGAGCCGGCGCATGGAGCTGGGCCCTAAACTCGGCGCCGAACTGTCGACGGACGTCGTTTCCCGCGACGATTGACCAGCGCGCCGCCTTCGCCATCGGGCATCGCCCGCGCAGGGACGGAATGGCGCAGCTGTCAAACCCGCCGTCTCTTTGTCTTTCTGCGCCACACTACGCTCGCCGCAAACGGCTGTTGCGATTGAAGATTCCAAGGTCTTCTTAGGCGTCCGCGGGCGCCGGCGCACGGTGTGTCGGCCGCCCTGTCGAGGGTTGCGGGCGTGTCCACTCATCCTCTCCGGTCCGAAGCCAGCGCGCGCGGCGCGCGGATGCTTCGCACGGCGCTGGGACCGTCGATCGCGGCCTGGCTCGACGATCCGGGCATCGTCGAGGTGATGCTCAATCCCGACGGTTGCCTCTGGATTGATCGGCTCGGCTCGGGCCTCGCCGATACCGGACACACCCTGACCGCCGCAGACGGCGAACGCATAATCCGTCTGGTGGCGCATCATATCGGTGCCGAGGTCCATGCGGATCGCCCCCGTGTTTCCGCCGAGCTGCCGGAAACCGGTGAGCGCTTCGAAGGTCTGATCCCGCCGGTCGTCGCGGCGCCAGCATTTGCAATCCGCAAGCCCGCCGTCGCGATCTTCACGCTCGACGACTACGTCTGGACCGGCATCATGACTGCGACACAGGCGGACGCTCTGCGCGTCGCAGTGGCGGAACGGCGCAACATCCTTGTCGCCGGCGGCACCTCGACCGGCAAGACGACGCTCACGAACGCGCTGCTCGCCGAAGTCGCCAAGACGTCCGACCGCGTCGTGCTGATCGAGGACACGCGCGAGCTGCAGTGCGCCGCGCCGAACCTCGTTTCGCTCCGGACGAAAGATGGCGTCGCGAGCCTCGCGGATCTCGTCAGATCGTCGCTGCGGCTGCGGCCCGATCGCATCCCGATCGGTGAGGTGCGCGGTGCCGAGGCGCTCGACCTCCTCAAGGCGTGGGGCACCGGTCATCCCGGCGGGATCGGCACCATCCACGCCGGATCCGGCCTCGGCGCCCTCCGACGCATGGAGCAGCTCATCCAAGAGGCGGTGGTGACCGTCCCGCGCGCGCTCATCGCCGAGACGATCGACCTGATCGCCGTGCTCAGCGGACGGGGCGCCCAGCGCCGTCTGGCCGAACTCGCCCGCGTCGAAGGGCTCGACGCGCAGGGCGACTTTTCCCTCAGCCCCCACGGAGACGCATGATGCAGAATAATGTCATCGCGCGCCGGCGCTTATCCCCGGCGTCCCTTCTTCACCGGCTTCGCTTCGCGGGCGCGGCCGGGATGCTGGCTGCGCTCACCGCCGGCCCGGCCCAGGCTGCCGGCTCATCAATGCCGTGGGAAGCCCCGCTGCAAAGCATCCTCGAATCTATCGAGGGCCCTGTCGCGAAGATCGTCGCGGTCATCATCATCATCGTCACCGGGCTGACGCTGGCGTTCGGCGATACCTCCGGTGGCTTCCGCCGGCTGATCCAGATCGTGTTCGGCCTTTCCATCGCCTTCGCCGCGTCGAGCTTCTTCCTGAGCTTCTTCAGCTTCGGCGGCGGGGCGCTGGTCTGATGGCGGCCGGCGAGCCAATCCCCGGCTATATGGCGCCAGTCCACCGCGCGCTGACCGAACCGATCCTGCTCGGGGGCGTGCCGCGCGCCGTTGCGATCGCCAATGGCACGCTCGCCGGCGCCATCGGCTTGGGCTTGCGCCTCTGGCTCGCCGGCCTCGCCATCTGGGCAATCGGCCACTTCATGGCGGTGTGGGCCGCCAAGCGTGACGCCCAGTTCGTCGACGTGGCGCGGCGACACCTGCGCTACCCGAGCTGGATGCGGGTCTGACGCGCATGATGTCGCTACGCGAATATCGCGGCCAGGCCGCCTCGCTTCCGGACTTCCTACCCTGGGCTGCGCTCGTCTCCGAAGGCGTGGTGCTGAACAAGGATGGCTCGCTCCAGCGTTCGGCCCGTTTTCGCGGCCCCGATCTGGACTCGGCGACGCCGGCCGAGCTTGTGGCGACGACGCACCGCTTGAATGGCGCGCTCCGGCGCCTCGGCTCGGGGTGGTCGATCTTCGTCGAAGCGCAGCGTGTCGCCGCGAACGCCTATCCGGACAACCGCTTCCCTGACCCCGTGTCGGCGCTAGTCGAGCGCGAACGCCGAGAGCAGTTCCGCGAGGAGGGCTCGCATTTCGAGAGCCGCTACTTCCTGACGCTTCTTTGGTTGCCGCCACCCGAAGACGCCGCGCGCGCAGAGAGCTGGCTTTATGAAGGCCGTGCCCGCACCGGTGTCAATCCGTGGGAGCAGGTGAAGGGCTTCGCCGACCGCAGCGATCGACTGGTCCAGCTCCTCGAAGGCTTCGTTCCCGAAGTAGCGTGGCTCGATGACGCCGAGACGCTGACCTATCTCCACTCGACGGTGTCGACCAAGCACCAGCGTGTTCGGGTGCCGGAAACGCCGATGCACCTCGACGGGCTGCTGGCGGACGAACCGCTGGCGGGCGGCCTCGAGCCACGTCTTGGAACGTCGTTTCTACGCACGCTCACCATCATCGGCTTCCCGAGCGCGACGTTCCCCGGTCTGCTCGACGAGCTCAACCGGCTCGCATTTCCCTACCGCTGGGCGACGCGGGCGATGATGCTCGACAAGACCGACGCGACCAAACTGCTCGGCAAGATTCGCCGGCAGTGGTTCGCGAAGCGCAAGTCGGTCGCCGCCATCCTCAAGGAGGTGATGACCAACGAAGCCTCGGTGCTCGTCGACAACGATGCCGCCAACAAGGCCGCGGACGCGGACCTCGCGTTGCAGGAGCTGGGCGCCGACCATGTCGCGCAGGCCTACGTCACCGCGACGGTCACAGTGTGGGATTCCGACCCCAACATCGCTGCGGAGAAGCTGCGGCTGGTCGAGAAGATCATCCAGGGCCGCGACTTCACGGTCATTGCCGAGGGGATGAACGCGGTCGAAGCCTGGTTGGGCAGCTTGCCGGGCCACGTCTACGCCAATGTCCGGCAGCCTCCGGTTTCTACGCTCAATCTCGCCCACATGATCCCGCTTTCAGCGGTGTGGGCGGGTCCGGAACGGGACGAGCATTTCGGTGCGCCCCCCTTGCTCTACGGCAAGACCGAGGGCTCGACCCCGTTCCGGTTCTCGCTTCACGTCGGCGACGTTGGCCACACGCTCGTCGTCGGCCCGACCGGCGCCGGCAAGTCCGTGCTGCTCGCGCTGATGGCGCTGCAATTCCGCCGCTACGAAAATGCCCAGGTATTCGCCTTCGATTTCGGAGGCTCGATCCGCGCCGCTGCGCTCGCGTGCGGCGGCGACTGGCAAGACCTCGGCGGCAGCCTGACGGAGGAAACCGGCAAAGGTGTCCAGCTCCAACCCCTGTCGCGCACCGACGAGCCCGTGGAGCGAGCCTGGGCCGCCGAATGGCTGGCCGCGATCCTGACCGGCGAGGGGGTCGCCGTCGATCCCGGCGTCAAGGAGCACCTTTGGTCGGCGCTCACCTCGCTGGCGTCCGCGCCGCCGGCCGAGAGAACTCTGACGGGTCTCGCCGTATTGCTGCAGTCCCAGCCTCTCAAGCAGGCTTTGCAGCCCTTCTGCGTTGGCGGCCCCTGGGGACGCCTGCTCGATGCGGAGCACGAACGGCTCGGCGAGGCCGATTTCCAAGCCTTCGAAACCGAAGGGCTCGTCGGCGCAGGCTCCGCCGCGGCGGTCCTGTCCTACCTCTTCCACCGCATCGAGGGGCGGCTCGATGGTTCGCCTACCCTCATCATCATCGACGAGGGCTGGCTCGTGCTCGACAGCCCGGCATTCGCCGCCCAGCTCCGCGAGTGGCTGAAGACCCTGCGCAAGAAAAACGCCAGCGTCATCTTCGCGACCCAGAGCCTTGCCGACATCGAAACCAGCGCGATCGCACCGGCGATCATCGAAAGCTGCCCAACGCGCATCTTCCTGCCGAACGAGCGGGCCTTCGAACCGCAGATCGCGGCGATCTATGAGCGGTTCGGTCTCAACGACCGACAGATCGAAATTCTGAGCCGCGCGACACCCAAGCGCGACTATTACTGCCAATCGCGACGCGGCAATCGCCTGTTCGAGCTAGGGCTCGGCGAAGTCGCGATCGCCTTTGTCGCCGCTTCCGCCAAGGCGGACCAGCTACGCATCGCTGAACTTATCGAAGAGCATGGCCGCGACGGTTTCGCGGCCGCTTGGCTGCGCGCGCGCGGAGCCGGCTGGGCGGCCGATCTCCTTCCTTCCGCGCAGGAGGACTTGTCGCGATGACCAAACATACCTTCCGCCGCAGCCTGCTGGCTGCGACAGCCGCCCTCACGATCGGCCTCGCGTCGGTGCCGGCGCACGCCCAGTTCGGCGGGATCGTTTACGACCCAACCAACTATGCCTCGAACGTGCTGCAGGCGGCGCGGGCCCTGGAGCAGATCAACAATCAGATCCAGAGCCTGCAGAACGAGGCGACATCGCTCCTCAACCAAGCCCGCAACCTCACGTCGCTGCCGCTCAGCCAGCTCGCCGAGCTACAGAGCCAGTTCCAGCGCACTCAGCAGCTGCTCGGCCAGGCCCAGCGGCTCGCCTACAACGTCCAGAATATCGACTCGATGTTCGAGCAGAACTATCGCGGCACAAACCTGACCGGGAACGACCGCGCTCTGGTCGACGACGCCAAGAGCCGCTGGGAAAACAGCGTTGCGTCGTTCGAGGACGCGCTGAAGGTCCAAGCCGGTGTGGTCGGCAACATTGACGGCTCTCGTCAGGCGCTCGACCGGCTCGTGACCGCCAGCCAGTCGGCCGACGGGGCCCTGCAGGCCGCGCAGGCGGGCAACCAGCTCGTCGCCCTTCAGTCCCAGCAACTTGCCGACCTCACCGCGCTGGTCGCGGCGCAGGGGCGCGCCCAAGCCCTCGACATGGCGCAGCGCGCAGCCGGCCAGGCGCAAGCACGCGAGCAGCTGCGCCGCTTCCTGACACCCGGCGTCGGATACCAGCCCGGCAATGCCCGGATGTTCCACGACTGATCGCATGGACACGAAGCTCTTCGCCCGCATCGGCGCTGTCATCTTCGTCGCGATCGCCATCACGATGACGGCGATCGAGATGAGCCGAAGTCAACAGGCGCGACCCGAGGAGCCGCGGATCGCGCCAGCGACCGTCCTCACCGACGATCCGCTACGGATCGAGCTTCGCCGCTGTCAGCTGCTCGGCGCCGCCGGCGGATCGGATCCCGACTGCCTGCGCGCATGGGCTGAGAATCGCCGTCGCTTCCTCGCTCCCGGCTCGCGGCCTGCCGCCCGCATCGCCGACGGCGCAGTCCTCAAGGAGAACTGACATGGGCGGCACCGGCGTCGTCGATCGCTTCCTTGAAGTCTTCACCAGCTACATCGATAGCGGCTTCGGGCTGCTCGGCGGCGAAGTCGCCTTTATCGCAACCACACTGATCGTCATCGACGTGACGCTGGCAGCCCTGTTCTGGAGCTGGGGCGCCGACGACGACATCCTTGCCCGACTGATCAAGAAGACGCTGTTCATCGGCATCTTCGCCTACATCATCGGCAACTGGAACGGGCTTTCGCGGATCGTCTTCGAGAGCTTCGCAGGGCTTGGCCTGAAGGCCTCGGGCACGGGGTTTACCGCCACCGAGCTGTTGCAGCCTGGCCGGGTCGCTCAGGTGGGTGTCGACGCCGGCCGGCCGATCCTCGAATCCATCTCCGACCTGATGGGCTGGGTCTCGTTTTTCGAGAATTTCGTCCAGATCTTCGCGCTGCTGATCGCTTGGCTCTTCATCATCCTCGCGTTCTTCATTCTCGCGATCCAGCTCTTCATCACGCTGATCGAGTTCAAGCTCGCCACCATCTGCGGCTTCGTCCTCATTCCCTTCGGGCTCTTCGGCAAGACCGCCTTCATGGCTGAGCGCGTGCTCGGCCATGTCATCTCCTCCGGCGTGAAGGTGCTCGTGCTCGCCGTGATCGTCGGGATCGGCTCGACGCTCTTCAACGAGTTCCGCGCCGGGTTCGGCGGCGTCCAGCCTTCGATCGAGGACGCCATGGTGATCGTCCTCGCCTCGCTTTGCCTGCTCGGCCTCGGCATCTTCGGGCCCGGCATCGCGACCGGCATCGTCTCGGGCGGCCCGCAGCTCGGCGCTGGCGCTGCGGCCGGCACCGCGCTTGCTGCGGGTGGCGTCCTCGGCGGTGGCGTCGCGGCCGGACGGCTCGCCATGGGCGCGGGTGCGAGCGCCGTCGCCGGCGCCGCAACGGGCGGCGCGCGCGCAGTCGGCGCTGCGAGCGGCGCGTATTCGCTGGGCTCCGCCGGTCGATCCGGCGCAGGCGCTGTCGCTGGCGGGCTCGGAGCGGTCGGGCAGACTGCGGGCGCTGCGGCGACGTCGCCGCTGCGGCGCGCCGCCGAAGCTTTGCGCGACAACTTCCGGCAGGGCGCGCGCTCCGCCGTAACTTCTACCGGCGGCACGATCAGCGGCGGGGCTACGCCATCGAACGACACCGGACCTGCCGGGCCGCCTGCCTGGGCGCAAGCCATGCGCCGCCGCCAGACCATGACCCACGGCGCGACGGTCGCCGCCCACACGCTGCGCGGCGGCGACGGCGGCGGGTCCGGCGCTGCGGTCGACGTGAGCCAGAAGGATTGAGCCGATGTTCAGACGCCCCTCCATCCGTTACGGGAAGACGCCAGAGCCCGAGACGCCTTATCAGCGAGCCGCCCAAGCCTGGGACGACCGGATCGGCTCGGCGCGCGTGCAGGCCCGAAACTGGAGGCTCGCCTTCTTCGGAACGCTGGCGCTGTCCGGCGGCCTGACGGCAGGCATTGTCTGGCAGTCGGCGCGTGGCCACATCGTTCCCTGGGTCGTCGAGGTCGACAAACTCGGGGAGGCTCGCGCCGTCGAGCCCGCCACCGCGGGGTATCGGCCGACCGATCCGCAGGTCGCCTTCCACCTGGCCCGCTTCATCGAGCAAGTGCGCTCGATCCCGGCCGACCCGATCATCGTCCGGCAAAACTGGCTGCGCGCCTACGATTTCACGACGGACAAGGGCGCGCTCGCGCTCAACGACTACGCGCGCACGAACGACCCGTTCACCAACGTCGGCAAGGTGCAGGTCGCCGTCGACGTCTCCAGCGTCATCCGCGCCTCGTCGGACAGCTTCCGCGTCGCCTGGACCGAGCGCCGCTATCAGGACGGCTCCCTTGCCGCGACTGAGCGATGGTCGGCGATCGTCACCGTCGTGATCCAACCGCCCCGCACGCCCGATCAGCTCCGAAAAAACCCGCTCGGTCTGTTCGTCAACGCCATCAACTGGTCGAAGGAGCTGTCCCAATGACCCTGTCGTCTCTGCGGACCTCCGCAACCGCGCATAGCCGTAACCACGTCTCCACGCCTTTCCGTAAAGCCGCGCTTTCGGCGATCCTGCTTTGCGCGACAGCCTTGGCGGGCTGCGCGACCCGGGGCGCCAAGCCTCCAGCCATTAGCTATGACGCTCCCGTCGCGGCGGTCGCAGCGCCGCCGCCGCCGCCGTCGCGCGTTGAGGTGGTCGCCATCCCTCAGCCTCTGCCACTTCCCGGCCAGCTCAAGCCGGTCGAGGCGCCCAAGCGTGCCCCGGAGCCCGCCGACCCACAGGTCCGCGTCGGTGCGGCCAATGCCGCCGCCCGAATGGAGCCGGTGAGAGATGGCTTCATCAATGCGATGCAGCTCTATCCATGGAGCGATGGCGCGCTCTATCAAGTCTATGCCGCGCCAGGCCAGGTCACCGACATCGTGCTTCAGGAGGGCGAGCAGCTCGTCGGTCCCGGTCCCGTCGCGGCCGGCGACACGGTGCGGTGGGTGATCGGTGACACAACCAGCGGCGCCGGTCCGACCGGCCGCGTCCATATCCTCGTGAAGCCCACGCGGCCCGATCTCGCCACCAACCTCGTCATCAATACCGATCGGCGGACCTACCATCTGGAGCTGCGCGCAACGCAGCGGACTTGGATGGCGTCGGTCTCGTGGACCTACCCGGCCGACCAACTCATCGCCCTTCGCCGCCAGGACGCGGCCGCGCAAGCCACGGCGCCGATTGCTTCAGGCGTCGATGTCGGCGCTCTGCAATTTCGCTACCGCATCATCGGCGACAATCCCCCCTGGCGCCCGCTGCGGGCGTTCGACGACGGCCGGCAGGTGTTTATCGAGTTCCCGGCCGGCATCGGTCAAGGCGAGATGCCGCCCTTGTTCGTCGTCGGTCCCGAAGGCGGCGGCGAGCTGGCCAACTACCGGGTCTCGGGCCGGCACATCGTCGTGGATCGGCTGTTCGCCGCCGCCGAATTGAAGATGGGCGGCGGCCGTTCCGAGCAGAGCGTTCGTATCGAGCGCACCGACGGAAGGGCCCGGCGATGAGCGACCTTGACCGGAGCCGGGAAGATGAGGGCGAGCCGGAGCGGCACGGGCCTGCGCCAGACCTGCGCTTGCGGAGGGACCCGCCGCGCGTGATGCGGCTGTCCCGCCGCGCTCTCGCGCTGATGGGCACAGTCGCGGGCCTCGCGATCGGGGGCGCGCTGATCTACGCCTTGCAAGCGCCGTCTAAACGGGCCGCCGAGGAGCTCTACAACACCGATAGCCGCACGACAGCGGCGGCGATCTCCAGCGCGCCGGAGGACTACGGCAAAGTGCCCCAGCTTGGCCCTCCTTTGCCCGGCGATCTCGGCCGCCCGATCGTTAGTGCTCAGGCCCGCGGCCAGGACGTGCCCCCACCACCGATGGGCACGGGCGGCACGCGACCGCCGCCGACTCCCGCCGAGACCGCCGCGCAGCAGGCTCGCTTACGCGCGCAGCAGGAGCGCGATTCCGCGCGCACCAGCGGCGTGTTTCTTGGACGCCAGAGCACAGGCGGCGCTGGTCCTGCGGCGGGGTCCGCACCATCGAACCCGTTGCTTGACCTCGCCGCGCTCGGACAGGCCAGCACCCCGAGCCGGGCTTCGCCGGCCGCGCCGGCAAAAAGCGCGAAGAGGGCGTTCCTCAACGGCGACACCGATCGCCGGACAACCAGCACCGAACGCCTTGCGCCACCGGCATCACCTTATGTTGTCCAGGCCGGTAGCGTGATTTCCGGCGCGCTCATAACCGGACTCCGCTCGGACCTCCCCGGCCAGGTGACGGCGCAGGTCACCGAAAACGTCTATGACAGCCCGACCGGCCGCATCCTGCTCATCCCGCAGGGATCGCGGCTGATTGGCGATTATGACGATCAGGTCGGCTTCGGCCAACGGCGCGTCCTGCTTGCCTGGACCCGGCTCATTCTCCCCGATGGCCGTTCGATCGTGCTGGAGCGTCAGCCTGTCGGCGACGCCGCCGGGTTCGCGGGCCTTGAGGATCGCGTGGACGAGCACTGGGGCGCGCTCGCCAAGGCGGCCGGCCTTTCCACGCTGCTCAGTTTCGGCGCGCAGCTTGCCGCCGAGGACAGCTCGAGCGAACTCGTTCGAGCCCTTCGCGACGGCGGGCAGAACACGCTGAACCAGGCCGGGCAGGAGATCGTGCGCCGGCAGCTCAATGTTCCGCCCACGCTCACAGTGCGGCCTGGCTTTCCGATACGTGTGCTCGTCAGCCGCGATCTCGTGCTGGCGCCATGGGGAGTTCCACGATGACGAGTTTGAAGCTGGGCCGCCTCGACGAGGAGCGACCGGTGAAGGTCACGGTCGAGCTGCCGGCCGCGGTTCATCGCGACCTCGTCCGATATGGGGAGGTCCTAGCCCGCGAGACCGGCGATCAAGCGCCGATCGATGCGGCCCGTCTGGTGGCTCCGATGCTGGCGCGGTTCATGGCGACGGATCGCGGCTTCGCCAAACTGCGTCACGCAAAGCCCGATCAGGCCGGGTAGCGGTTGCCCAGCAACTTCAGGAGGCGGACAAGAACCGGGTTCTGATTATCGCCGCGCCAGTAGCCCGCATAGTCGATGTTCGCGACGGCGCCTGCCATGTCGAAGACTTCCTTTAGGACGATACCGGGCAACGTTCGGCCGAGAGCAGCGTCCGTCGTCAGGCTGATGAAGCCGCCGATCGGCACCATGTTGGCTACGTTGTCGCGCGAGACGTCATGGATTTCGACATCAGGATGCCATCCAGGTTCGCCGAGACGCGCTCTCGCGAGTTCGGCGAGATCGGTGCCCGGGTCTTGCCGTGAAACAATGAAGCGCTCCTGGCGCATGTCTGTCCAATAAATCCGCTTCTTCTCCGCCAGCAAGTGACCTTCAGGCAGGACTACCATCACACGCTCAGCCCAGAGGGGACGCCGCTTCAGGCCAAGGTCAGGTAAGTCACCGGAGAACACGGCGAAGTCGATCGATCGAGCAAAGAGTGCCTGCGAGAGACGGGCTCGATCACCCTCAAGGCCGATAACGCGCACCTCGGGGAAGCGTTGGACGAACTCGTTGATCAGCGCTCGCATGTTGCCGGCGGCCAGAGAGGTCGAGAAACCTACGCCAACCCTCCCCGACTGCCCCTCGCCGATCGCTAGCCCACTTGCGTAGAGGACGTTGAGATTGCTCAGCACCCCTTTGGCGTCGTCGAGCCATCCGAGGCCCAAGTCGGTCGGGAGCGCTCCCCGCGTCGATCGCTCGAACAACTTGAACCCGATCCGGGCTTCGAGGCCAGCAATCCGCTTGCTCAACGTCGCCTGCTTGACGCCGGCCTGAGCAGCGGCTCGAGCGAAGCTCAGCGTCTCCGCGGCAAGTACGGCATACCGGAGAGCGATAACGTCGACTGGCATTCAGGCTGACCCCGCCGACTGCTAACGTCGTTCTAAGGCCTCCAGACGGCGCTCAATAGCACTGACACGGTGCTCGAGGCGCTCCGCCGGGGTGAGGTCAATATCCTGCAGAGCCTGCATGGTATTGAAAAGCCAATTGCGGAACCGCTGGTACGCACGCACAATTCTATCCTCCCGTTTGTTGCAATCTAGGCGTGTACCTTCCCGCCCTTGTACAGACCTAGTTGAGCACTAATCCGCTCCGCGGTGGCCGCTCGTCTCGTTGCTAGGTCTTCATTGCGTCGCTTTGCTGCGTCCAATACTTTGGCGGGAGCCGTTTGAGGCGTGCCGCTATCGAAGGGCGGCTTGGGTGCATATTCCATTTCGAGCTGGATTTGCTCGGCTGCGGCCTGTCCTCGCAGATCGGCCGCAAGCTGGAGCGCGCCGTCGATCCCGGCGGTGACGCCCGCGGCGAACAGGTAGGTGCCGTCGCGCACGACACGCTCCTCGACGGCAGTAGCTCCGAACCATCGGAGCAGGTGATGCGCGGTCCAATGGGTGGTGGCGCGCTTGCCGACGATCAATCCGGCCGCGCCCAGTAGCAGTGCGCCGGTGCAGACCGAAAGGACAGTCGTTGCGCCACCCGCCTGCGAACGAAGCCAGTTCAGCACCGTCTCGTCATCCATCAGCGGCTCGTTTCCGGGCCCGCCTGGCACATGCAGAATGTCGAGCTGAGGTGCCTGAGAGAGCGTCGCGTCGGGCACAAGGTGCATACCCATGATGTCTCGGATGGGACGGTCCTCGACGGCATAGAAGCGATGCGTCACGTTCGGCAGGCGCGAGAGCACTTCAAATGGGCCGGTCACGTCGATCTGGTCGACGCCATCGAAAAGAAACGTCCCGATTTGAAGGTGGTGGTCGTCATCAGCCTGAATCGCGATCATTTCAACAAGCTTCCCGTCAATATCGTGGCCGACGCCTGTCGGTGCATCGTGTGAAGATCGGCGGAGGAGGCGCCTGCGCGCGCATATAGCGAGAGGGTCAGCAGCACCCCGGTCAGGGAGATCGCTAACCCCTCCACGTCAGCATCGGAGACCAGCTCTAGTCCCGCCGCCTCCGATAATCGCTGCCGCAAGCCCGATCGGATCGCTTCCAGTCCGCTCGCCAGCGCCGCCTGAATATCGAGATCATCGCCGCTCGCCGCCGGCGCGGTGCCGAACAGGAAGCAACCCAACCCATTGCCTGCATAGACCGACACGGCGAAGTCAAAGAAGCGATCTAGGCTGACTTGCAGGGTAGCGGGCTCGCTCAAGACCTTCCCGGCTTCGCTCGTGAACTGGTCCTCAAATCGCTCCAGGGTTGCCAGATAGAGCCCGCGCTTGTCGCCGAACGCTGCTGCGAGGTTGGGGCGGTTAAGGCCGGCCGCAGCCGCGAGCTCGTCGAGCGACGCACTGGCGAAGCCTTTGAGCCAAAACACCGGGAGCACTCGATCGAGCGCGGCTCCGCGATCGAAGCTCAGTGGGCGACCACGAGGGCGAGAACCTTCCAATCCATTTCCCTTCGGATTCGCAAGGAATCATTGACCCCCGCTTTATCCTGCGGCATCGCAGGAAAGTCAATTTGGCAGGGAACAGGTCGGAGGTCGATGATGACGGCAGAACGCATGGGAACGCTTGCCTGGGCTAAGAGCACGGGCGGTAGCTTGAGCGAACACGAGAAGATCGCGCTCGCGCGCAATGTGGCTGCGATGAGGGCGGAGATGGTGTTTGACGAAGCCCGGTACCGGCTTGGCTTGCTTCGTCCGGCGAAGATCGAGCTGGACAGCCTGACCCCGCCGGACACCAAGCTCGTTCGTGATGCGGACGAATTCGCGCGCAGCCTCTACAACGATGTGCTGTGGGACCACTGCCTACGGACCTACTATTTTGGGGTTCAGGTAGCCGCCTTCGACGACATCAAGTTCGACCGCGAGCTGTTCTACGCGGCGGCGATCTGCCACGACGCGGGCGTCAACGAGGATGCCGCGGGATCGGTGGCAACGTGCTGCTTCGCGCACAGCGGGGGCAAGCTAACCTGCGAGCACCTGTCCGAGAAAGGGCATGGCGAGGCGGCTGTTCGCGTCGGTGAGGCGATTTCATCGCACATGAGCCTGGTCGTTCCGCTGGACCAATATCCAGCCGAGAACACCTTGCTTGCAGTTGGCGCAACGTGTGACATCTTCGGCGCCTACGTCCGCCGGATCGAGCCCTCGACGCTCGCTGCAACGGTGGAGCGTGCGCCACGCACCGGCCTCTTCGAGGCGTTCGGGCCGTTTCTTTCCAAGCCTCACCTCGAAAACAGCAGGACCGCGCTCCTCGTGCAAATGGGCGTGTTTGAGAGCAATGGAGAGCATCCGATCGAGGCCGCGCTGGCGGCACGGTGAAGCTAACGCCGTCGGGTCTTGGTAGAACAACGCCTGACGGTGTGCCGCTTGCTCCCGCAGTCGCTGCGTCGGTATCAGCCGCGCGATGCACTCGCGCGGTCCGCAGAACGGTGATGCACCGTGAGGGATCGGCATTGAAGGCCCGCGGAGCGTGGTGCTTCAAACGCTAGCTGCCGCCCGCGGCGTACTGCGGCGGTGCTAGGCGATCATGTCTTGGAAAGATGCGTCGTACACGACAGAATGCGAACCTGGGTCCTTCGCCCCCGATGGGCGCAGTCACGCGGCACACCGCGCCCCCTTGGTCTCATGAATGACCTTCCAAGCGGCCAGAGCCGATTGAGAGTACACGACGCGTCGTCCGACCTTTTGAAATGCTGGTCCGGTGCCCTGCCAACGATAGGTCTGGAGCGTCCCCACCGTCATGCCTAAAAAGGCGGCGGCTGCCTGCGTATCGATCCATTTGGTGCGGATGATCGATCCCAAGATCGGGTCAGCGGTCTCTGTCTCAGTTTCGGCAATCTCCGCACCCCAGAAACCTCCGTGCTGCATCTGCTCCTCGGGCCCGTCGTCGCCCTTGGTCATGTCCAAGTGGAGCGCGATGCGTTCCGCGATGCGATCAGCGGCGGATTTGATGGGATGGTCAGCCAGGTGAGCGTAGCGTTCCGTCGTCTTCGCCGAACGATGTCCGAGCAACGCACCAATGACGAGCAGGCTATCGCCGTTGTTGGCGCCGATCGACGCGAAACTGTGGCGGAGGTCGTGGATGCGAACGTCCTCCAATTCAGCCGATTTGCGGATCCGGCTCCAGACCGACTGGAGGTCGGTGACGTGGGTGCCGGCCGTCCGCCCAGCAAATACGTGAGGATTGCCCGGCCGCGGGGACAGCGAAGCCAGGAGGCGCAGCGCCGGGGCGCCGAGATGAACCACCTTTGCGCCGGTCTTGCTGTCCGGCAGCCGCAGGCATCTGTGGAAACGGTCGATCCAGGCCCACCGCAGCGTCAGGACCTCGTTCTTGCGGCACCCGGTCAGGATCAGCATCCGAATGGCGGCGATCGCAAATTCGCTTTCGACACCAAGCGAGGCCGCAGCGGCGAGCACTCCACCCAGGCGATGCAGCTCGGCCGGCGAGAGGAAGCGCTCCAGCTTCTTTCCAGGATACTTCTTGACGCCGATGGCTGGGTTATCCGCGCGCAATCGTTCGTCGACCATGTAGCTGAATGCGGCGCTCAACGTGTTGATCACACGGTTTGCGGTGCCCTTGCCGCCCCGGACGCGCGATTTCGAGCGAGGACCGTTCTTGGTGGTCTTCGCGCTCTTGCCCGCGGCGACATCGCGCATGAGCTGCTGCACGTCTCCTCTCGTGAAGGTGGAGAGCAGATGCCTGCCGACCAGCGGCTTGATATGATTCTCTATGTTCGATCGTGCCTGGCGGATCGAGCTGTCCTTTGCGGTCGCCAGCCCCTCTTCGAGATACATGTCACAAGCGTCGCCGATCGAGAGCCTGGCCGCGTCCCGCCGCTTCTCGTCGGCGGGATCGACCCCGGCCGCAACTTGTCCCAAGAGCGCCTTCGCCTCGCGCCGAGCCGTCTCGACCGTCCACACTCCGTGACTGCCGATCGTGACCCGGCGAGTGCGCTTCCCGACGCGGTACTGGATGAGGTAGCTTCGCCGTCCGGACTTGAACACGCGGAGCCCGAAGCCTTGCACGTCGTCGTCCCAAATGAAGAGATCCGCGTCCATAGGCACGGTTCCTTCAACAATGCGCTTGGTCAGCTTCGGCATCCGCGAGTTCCTGCGCTCTACGGCCGCTTCCGCGGAAGCACCACGGAAGCAATCCGACGGAAATCATGTCGTAGAGCAGGATACGTGCGGCGGCGGTGTATTGCAAGAAGACTAACGATTATAGGGGCTTGTCGTAGTATTGGCTACGATAGGAAAGCATCGGGGAGAGTCTATACTTTAGTTGGTAAGGCTGAGGTCGTGAGTTCAATCCTCACCGGCAGCACCATTTTCTCATAAAACGATCGTTGATCTTGCCCTTCGGGGCCCTTGCCGGAAACGCCGCGGAGTGGAGCCGTGGCAAGCCACTGCGGGCCAGCTCCGATGGCCCGCCGCGTCGTGGTATTCGGATAGCGGAGGCACCCTGAGTTGGCGCTTCGGTCGCCACACCATGTGCCGAGCGAATCGCCGTCGGGTGCGGGGGACCGGTCGATTGCCGCCGCACGGGCGGCAGGAGCGGTCGTGACGGGCACGGCCGCTCCGCTGTCTTCCTAGTAGAAGCCGACGTTGTCGATCAGCAGCCAGGCCTTCTGGCCTGCCGCGCGCTTTGCCCGCACCTCAAGTTCGAGCACGTTGTCGCCGGTCCAGCCGTTCGTCGCGAACTGTGCCGGGCCTTTGGCTTTCCTGAAGGCGCTGAACGGCAGCGTCACCTTCTGCCATCTGGCGCCGCCGCTGGTGCTGGCGACATAGGTTCCGCCGAGCGTGTTGAGCGCCACCTCATAGGCGCCGTCGCCGCGCAGTTCGAGCGTGACGCCCTTGTACTTGCGGACGTCGGCAGGCTGGATCGAACCCTTGGTAAGCGGCATCACCACCGCGATCTGGGGATCGGGCTTGACCGCCATCGTGCCAATCATGCTGAGCGCGTGACCACCGTCCTCGCGGCTGACCGTGTCGATCACCTCCACGCTGCGTTCGATGCCGCCGTCGGGTGCGGTGACCACGAGCGTGTCGAGCGCGGAGCGGCCGTCGGCGCGCTCGAAATCATCGATGAGCGGCTCGACCGCGACCGAGGGCATCGGCACGATTGGGTTCAGCGGCGGCGCGCCCGGACCGAACACGAGACGACCGTCGATGAAGACCCGGTCGGTCTTCTCGACATCGGCGATGTCTTTCCAGGGCTCGCCCTTTATCAGCACCAGATCGGCGCGCTTGCCCTTCTCGATCGTGCCGCGATCCTCGATCTGGCGCATCACCCGTGCGCTGTTCGCGGTGGCGGCGATCAGCGCGGCCGAGGGCGGCAGGCCGGCCTTCACGAGCAACTGCATCTCGATCAGCGTCGATATGCCGTGCGGGGTGCCGGGCATCCCAGCATCGGTGCCCGCGACGATCGGGACGCCAGCCTCGTAGAGCTTCCTGGTGTTGATATTGGCATTGGCCCAGTTCGCGGCGGCGCGCGCACGGCGCGCCTCCGTCATGTCGGGCGTGGCGCGGCGATTGGGCTTGTCGGGATTATACACCGCCAGGGTGGGCGCGAACGTGTCGCCGCCGGCCTTGATGTCCGCGATCTGCGCGTCGGTCAGCGGGAGATCCTGCAAGGCGTGATCGATGACGTCGACCTTGGCGCGACCGGCCTCGGCCGCTTTCTCCGTGCGCAGGATGTGGGTGAGCACCGGGATGTTATGTTTGTGCGCCTCGTCGACCAAAGCGGTCAGCGCATCTTCGTTCATGCTGGTGTTGTCCGGCGACAGGCCATAGCGCCAGCCGTCGACCATCACTTCGCCCAGGCAATCCGGCTTGTACGGGACGATCTGCTTCACCCCGGCGCGCGCCGATTGCGGCGTGACGATCATCTTGGTGGTGGCGGTGTCGGCCCAGTCCGCGCCGTGCCCGCCCGGTGTGGAGAGGCGCCCGCACATATCGACGTGCGGCGCGACCGCCAGCGATGCGAGCCACGCGCGCCGCGACGCGAAGGCTTCCGGCGCGGAGTTGAAGTCGGCGCTGTTCGTCACACCCGCCGCGACATACGCGTTCGCGATTGCAGGGGTGACCGCCGGACTGCCGCCCGCCGTCCAGTGCGTGTGGAGATCGAAGAAGCCGGGCAACAGCGCCTCGCCCTTCGCGTCGATGCGGGTGTAGCCGGCGGGCACGCGGATGTTCGCGCCGACGTCTGCGATCCGTCCGTTCTCGATCAGCACCGTTTCGACCTTCGGCGCGGCGCCGGTCGCGTCGAACACCGTCGCGCCGACGATCGCGATCCGGCCGGGTGCGGCCGGGGACGCTTGTGCCGAGATCATCGGAGCCAGCGCGGCACCCGCGACCAGCAGGCATAGGAGGCGTTTGTTCATGCGTAAGCTCCACAAGGAAGGGGTGTCGGCAGCGGCAGGCGGGGCGCGGTCACGGCACGCTATCCGGATGCGCGATCGACGTTGGCCCGAAGGAAAGCCAATCGTCCTCGTCGCTGCCGATCGGAGCGCCCGGCGGGATTTCCGGCGGTGTCGCGATCGGCTCGGCGAGCGCGGCCAGCCGCTCCGGCGTGGCGGTCAGCACGGTGGCGAGGTAGGTGCAGCTATCGGTTTCGGCGGTGTCGCCCCCGCACGTCTTCAGCCGCTCTGCAAATCGGCCGGCTGCGCCGTGTACGATCGCCAGCGCGGTCGAGGAGAGTTGCTTGTTCCCGATCAGGCTCGCCAGCCGGACCGCGTAGCGCGCCCGGATGCGGCGGCGCAGTTCGGCTTGTCGCGGCGTACCGCCTGCCTTGGGGCCGAGCGCGTCCGACAGCCGGTCGAGCAGTTCGGGCAGCGACAGTTGCGCGGGGTCGGTGCGGGCCTGTTCGATCAGGCGGTTGATCCGCTCGGGATCGAGCAATGCCTCGAAGGTCGCGTCGGCGGCGGTTTCGGCGGCGGTCGGGAGATCGAAGCTGGCGGCGGTGTTCGAGGGCAGCAGTTCGATGTCGAACTGCGGATCGGCGGTGCCCGGCTGTACCGATGACAGCGTCGACAGCAGATCGTCGGGCAGATCGAGCACGGCGGGATCGAGCGTCCCGATCAGCGCGCCGAGCGCCGCCCGCTGCTGCGCGGCAGCGACCACTGGCGCGCGTTCGTGCCCGTCGCCCTTCACCGCATAGCCATAGTCCACGCCGCCGATCAGCTTCGAAACCGCTGTCACCTGATAGCGGTGGAACAGATAGAGCGGCACGAGCATCCGGCGCAGATCGGCGGCGGGAGAGCCCTTGGGCAGATTGGCGAGCCCGAAGCGCGCCAGCGCGATACGCCGCACGGCGAGCACGTTGCGCAACTCCGCGACCGCATCGCTGCCATTGTCCCACATGTTGCCGTAGGGCTGCGCATCGCCGGGGCCGCGCGTATCGCCGTCGCTGACGAAGCGATACCCCTTGGCCTGAGCATCGCGCGCCCAGCCGTCGAGTACCGTGTTCTCATCCGCGCCGGGCGGCGTCGCGCCGTAGAGCCACTTGATCGCGAACCGGTCCCACGCGCCGACGCCGGTCGCATAAGCATCGGAAAAGTCGAGCGTGTCGCCACGAACGTGGATCAGCGGTGCCGGATAATCCATCACCGAAGCTCGCCCGGCGAAGGTGCTGCCGGCGAAATTGTGCGCCAGCCCCAGCGCATGGCCGACCTCGTGCACGGCCAACTGCCGCAGCCGCGCGCGCACCAGCACGAGCGGATCGTCCGCGCCGCCGCTATGCTCGCGGCCTGCTCCGACCAGAGCGTCGAAGATCAGCCGGTCCTGCCATGCGCGCAGCGAGCCGAGCTGGACGACGCCGCGCACGATCTCGCCGGTGCGCGGATCCACGATGGTCGCGCCGGTCGACCAGCTTCGCGTATCAGTGTGGACCCAGGCGATGATGTTGTAGCGCACGTCCGCCGGGTTGATGCCTTCCGGGAGCGTCTCGACCCGGAACGCGTCGATATAGCCGGCGGCATCGAACGCCTGCGCCCACCAGCGCGCGCCCTCGATCAGCGCGGCGCGGATCTCCTCGGGCGCCGCGCGGTCGACGTAGAACACGATCGGCTTGCGCACCCGCGATCTGGCGGCACCGGGATCGACCTTCTCGAGACGGAAGCGGCGTACCAGCCGCGTGACGATCGGCTGATCGACCGCTGCCGCGTAATTGTTGCGGATCACCTGCACCGAGGTGCCGGTGCGCGGATCGTGATCGCGCGTGTGGAAACCCGCATCGGGCAGGCGCACGAAGCTGTGATGCACCGCGATCGTCACCGTGCGCGGATCGGGAACGGCGCGGCGCAGCGCCGGGCCCGGATCGTCCGAGGTGAAGGTCTCGACCGTCTGGAACTCGACATTGTCGGGGAAGGCCTGCGTGTCGGCGGCATCGACATAGCCGAGCGCCGGCGCAAGCTTGTACGTGCCAGCCTTGCCGCGCTTCAGGCGGCCCGCCACGTCGAGCGTGTCGCGCGTGAGCAGGCCGGCGATGTCGATCGTCACCTGCCCATCGGCTTCCGCGACGATGTCCCCCGCCCACAGCGTCGATGGCGCGAAGGACGTGCGGACCGCCTGCGCCTCGCCCCGGTCAGCACCGAGCGCGACGAAACGGCTGTTCTCGAACTCGGCGAGGACGCGCTTGCCGATCCGGCGGAAGACGATGATCTGGGTCGGGCCGAGCAAGGCGCGATCGACGCCGACGCCCGTCACGCCGAGCCCTGCCGCGATCGAGGGCGTGTAGAGGAAGCGGCCCAGCACGCCATCCGGCCCGGCCGCCGGCAGCCGGATCTGAACCTTCTGGCCGCCCGTATCGGGCACGACCCCGAACAAGGCGGGCGTGTTGGCCGCCGTACCGGCCGGCGCCTGAGCAGAGGCGGCTCCAGCCGCCACGGTCGCCAGCGCGACCGCCGCAAGCCAGCATCCGGCGCCTGCCGACAGCGACCCTTTCCCCCGTGACGACCGCTTCAGGCGCATGACGAAACTTTCCGAATGTCAGGTATCGGCGGGGCGATCGCGAGACCGCCCCGGTCGGATCAGAACTTGTAGCGTACGTTGGCGTACCAGTAGCGCGCCACCGGCGAGTATAACGTGCCGAGATATCCCGACGAGGACAGCGGCGGCTGCGCGTTGGTGAGGTTGCGAACGCCGAGCCGGACGCTGGTGCCGTTGAGCGCGCCGTTGGTGAAGCGATAATCGGCATACAGGTTGGCGGTGATCTGGCTGTCGACGATCCAGTCGTTGCCGACCGAGTCGATCAGCCCGGTATCCTCCACGCTGCCGGTATATTGCGTGAAGGCGCCGACGGTGACGTTGGCGAGCGACCAGGTGACCGCAGCCGACCACTTCCAGGTCGGACGCGCGTTCTGCCGCAACAGATCGCCGCCGCCGGTGATCGCGGTGCCGGCGTTGATCTGCCCCGCCGCGCGCGCGGCGAGCAGTTGCGCGATGCCCGGTGACGGATCCTGATAATATTTCAGCAGATGCGACAGGTTGAACGACACGTCGAAGCGGCCGACGCTGGTGCGCGGCGAACGATAGATGACGTTGAGGTCGAGCCCGCGCACGGTCTGCGGCAACAAATTCACATATTTGTCGGTGACGTAGAGCACCTGTCCGGCCGGCGTGAGGCCGGTTCCGGCGAAGGCGGCGATGTCGTCGGCGGTCGGTGCGGCGCGCACGACGTTGGGGTTGGTCTGGCCGCTCTGCCGCAGCAGATAATCGAGGATCAGCGCGTTGCCTTCGCCGAAGATGCCGATCAGTCCCTTCTGCTTCACCTGCCAATAATCGCCGGTCAGGGTCAGGTGGCCGAAGCGGCCTGGCAGCGGCGGCTCCAGCACCGCGCCGAACGACATGGTGGTATCCCGTTCGGGGTCGAGGTCCGGATTGCCCGAACGCTGCGCGGTGACCGTGTTCGAACGCGTACAGGCGCTGAAGCTCGAAATGCGGCCGGCCCGCAGATCGGCCTCGCAGAACGCATAATCGGTGCGGGTGTTGGTGCGGGTGACGAGCGATGCGTTGGTCTGTTCGAGGTTGGGCGCCCGGAACGACTTCGCCCATGATCCGCGCAGGCGGATGCCCTGCACCAGATCCCACGCGCCCGCCACCTTGGGCACCGCGATCGAGCCGAAATCGCTGTAATCCTCGAAACGTCCGGCCGCCTGGAACTCGAGATTGTGGATCAGCGGCACGTGCATGTCGGGGGAGATCGCGGGGATCGCGAACTCGCCGTAGAGCGAGAACACCTCGCGGTGGCCCTGCGTATCGGGGTTGAGGCTGCTGTTGACGAAATCGCCCGCCGTCGCGCCGGTGCGCGGATCGGTATAGGTGATCGTGCCGTCGATACGCGGGTCGCGATCGTCGAGCTGCGTCTCACGCCGCGCCTCGAGGCCTGCGGCGATCCCGACCGGACCGGCGGGCAGCGTGAAGAGGTCGCGCCGCGATACCCGGAAATCGAACGTGCCGAGCGTCGTCTTGTCGAACCGCGTCAGCTTTTCGCGGATCGAATCGATCGTCGCCTGGCTGTTGACGGTGGCGTCGCCGAGCGAGGGGTTGGCGAGCGTACCGCCGTTGAAGACGTTATAGGCATCGGGCGTCGACAAGGCGAGCGAGGCGGCGAGCTTGGTGCGCGAGATGTTGTCGCTGACGTCGCGCACGGTCGCCTCGGAATAGCTGATCGCCGATTCCCAGCTCCATCCCTTGTACGTGCCCCGCAATCCGCCGAGCGCGCGGAACTGCGTGTTGGTCACATCGACATTGATGTTGCCCAGATCGGCGAACGCGTAGCTCGACAACGTGAGCGCCAGACCCGACGCAGGCACGTTGGTGCCGGCGATGCGATTGGGATTGATCGTGCCGTTGGCGAACACCGCGGCGCCGAACGGGTTCCAGTAATTGCTTGCCGGGATGGTGATCGGGATCGAGCTGAGTGTCGCGATCGGGCTCTGCGTGGCGTGAGTCTTCGCGTAGTAATAGCCGCCCTCGAAGAATGCGGTGACGCCGCTGTCGAAGTCGAAATGCCCGCTGGAGAACAGGTTCACGCGGTTGAGCGACGGGATCACCGACACGCCGCCCGCCGCAGTGTCGAGCCGGAGGTTGCGATCGGCACCCGATGTCGAGAGCGCGCCGTCGTCGATGCACAGACCGTTACCAATACCGATCTGGCACCCGGCGTTGGTGGTCGGCTGGATATGGAACAGGCCGGATGCGCTGGTCAGCGCGGTCGTGCCCTGCCGGATCGTTCCGAAGCTCGACGGGCTTTGCAGCGAGGCCCAGGGCGTGGTCGTGCTGCGGCTGTCGAGCGAGGTCGCGCCTGCGAAGCGCGTATCGGCGAACAGAGACGTGCGGTCCGAGGAGGCGGTGAACGCCTGATCGGTGGAGTTCAGCCCCGTGCCGTGATCGTAGCTGGCGAACAGCGTGATGTTCGCGCGCCCGCCCGCGAAATTTTTGCCGAACACGCCGTTGGCGTTGAGTTCGCGCAGGCTGGTGCTTTCTGCACCGCCATATTGCACCGACATCTCGCCGCCATTGTAGTCGGTCTTGAGCACGGTGTTCACCACACCCGCCACGGCGTCGGCACCGTAGATCGCCGCCGCACCGTCGCGCAGCACTTCGAGCCGCTCGAGGCCGTTCACCGGGATCGCGTTGGAGTTGTAGCTCAGCACCGGCACGAGCTGATCGTTCGCCTGGCTGGTCGGATGCGTCACGACGCGGCGGCCGTTGAGCAGCACCAGCGTGTTGCCGATGCCGAGATTGCGCAGGTTGACCGAACTGACGTCGCCGCGCGCGGAGTTGCTGCTGCCGGGCAGATACTGGCTGTTGAAGGTGACGTCGCCCATCTGCGGGATGGAGCGGAACAGGTCGTCGCCGGACACCGCCCCGCTGGCCGCGATCAGTTCCTGGCCGACGATCGTCACCGGCAAGGCCGCGTTGACCTTGGCGCCCCGGATCTGCGACCCGACCACGACGATGTCGCCGTTTTCCGGAGGCTTCGCGTCGGGTTCGCCGGTCGCGCCGTTCTGCGTCGCGTCGGCCGGCGGCGTTGCCGTTTGCGCAAAGGCGGCAGGCGCGAGGCAGCCCGAGGCAAGGATGCTCGTCGACGCCAGAAGCGCCCGCAGCGGTGTCCAGTTCATGTGTCCCCCTTTGAATCTTCGATAGGCCGGCGCACGCTTCGTGGCGCCGCCAGGCCCGGTCAGATCCCCTCCCGGATCAGATATTCACCGCGTTCCCCCACGGCTTTCACGTCGCAATCGTAGCGCGTTGCTCAAACCCCCGCGTCATCACTTTTTCTTTATCGGCGCCATTTCCGACTACGCCGCAGGGGTATTGAGATGCACAAAACTTTCGTATCGCGCTCCGCTTTGCAAGCGAAAAGTGCGATTGCCCCCGTTGCTCCCTGCGCAACACCTGATTGGGTACAGACCTTCCCGGGGGAAGCGTCAGCGGTTTAGCGTGCGCCGGCCTGTTCCCCTGCCACCATCAGCACCGCGAGCGTCAACGTCCGCACGCCGGTGCGGATCGACGGCTCCGCGGCGGGTGCAAAAAACGGCGAATGGTTCACCGGCAGCGGCTTCCCCTCGGCCTTGAAGCGCGCGATGATCGACGCCTCATAGCCGCCGATCGCGAAATAGACCGATTGGCCGATCCCGGCATCGACGATTTCCGAGTAATCCTCACTGGAACTGCCGCCCGGCAGATATGCGGGTACGAGCCTGACGCTGTCGGCGCCGAGCCCTGCGCTCAAGAACGCCGCCGCCCGCGCGCTCAGGGCGGGATCGTTGCGGACCGGCGCCGCGCCGAACAGATGCCGCACATCCGGCGCCGGTGCCCGCGACATCGCGGCAACCGCGTTAGCCGTCGTGGCGACTCCCTCGTTGAGCAGGGTTCGCACCTCCGGATCGAACGACCGCAACGTCAACTGGAGATCGGCGTGGTCGGGGATGATGTTCGCTACCGTCCCGGCATTGAACGACCCGACCGTCACCACGCCGAACTTCTGCGGATCTTTCTGGCGGCTGATCACCGTCTGCACATCCTCGACGAAACGCGCGCCTTCCATGACCGGATCGATGCCCTTGTCCGGCATCGACCCGTGCACGCCGACGCCGTGGAACGTGATGGCGACCGTGTCGGAGGCCGAACTCATCACCCCCTGCTTGATGGTGACGGTGCCGGCGCGTTCCGGGCCGACATGCGCCGCGAAGGCGAAGTCGGGCCTGGGGAAGCGGGTCAGCAGTCCATCGGCCAGCATGGCCTTGCCGCCGCTGATGATCTCCTCCGCCGGCTGCGCCACGAACACCAACGTGCCGTGCCAGCGATCCTTCATGGCAAGCAACGCCTGCGCGGTGCCGAGCCACCATGCCATGTGCACGTCATGGCCACAGGCATGATCGACCGGCATGATCTTGCCATCGACGGTCTGCTGCGCGGTGCTGGCATAGGGCAGACCCGTCTTCTCGAGCAGCGGCAGCGCATCGAGTTCGGTCCGCACCAGCACGGTCGGCCCCGCACCGTTCTTCAGCACCGCGACCAGCCCGGTCTTTCCGACATGCTCGGTCACGGTAAAGCCGAGCGCACGCATCCGCTGGGCGAGCAACGCGGCGGTCCGGCTTTCCTGAAAGGCGAGTTCCGGGTGCTGGTGAATGTCGCGGTACACCGCGTCGAGCGACGGATAGGCCTTGTCGAGAACCGCATCGATCCGCGTGCGATCGGCCGACGCGGCGGCCTGTGCCTGCGCCGCCGCCGGCAGAGCGGTGGAGAGTGCCAGCAGCAGCGGCAGCGCGCGCGTTGCGATGAGTTTCAAAGCCGTTTTCCTGATGATTAAGCGCTTCGCGACACCAGGGGTGTGGAGCGGATCGTTGATCGGTCGCTGCCGATGCCGCGACCGTTAGGCGATGTCGCCATTCTCCACAATAAACATTTTCGATTTTACGGCCGAGGGTTACACGGGCGGTATGCTCACGCTTTTCCGCTATTTCTACGAGGTCGCCCGGCTGGGCAGTATCCGCCGTGCGAGCGACTCGCTCGACGTGTCACCCTCCTCGATCAGCCGGCAATTGCCGATCTTCGAGCGGCACTTCGGCACCGCTTTGCTCGAACGCTCCTCGCAGGGCATCACGCTGACGTTCGCGGGGCGGCTCGTCGCCGACTTCACGCGGCGCGTGCTGCTCGATTTCGAGACGCTCCGTGCCGATATCGACGATCTGCGCGGCGGGGACCGCGCGATCATCCGCATCGCCGCGATCGAAAGCGTCATCGGGCCGCCGCTCGAGGCGATGCGGCACGTTCGCGCCGAGTTCCCGCGCATCACGTTCCGGGTGATGGCTGTCACGGCGTCGGAGGTCGAGGAGGCAGTGCGCGACGGTACGTGCGACATCGGCCTGACGCTGACGTCGGTGCAGGACCCGGAGTTGCGCGTGCTGTACGGCGCGCCCGAGCCGGTGATGCTGGCGCTGCCGCCTGGTCACCCGCTCGCCGGGCGGGAGCGCGTCGCGATCGAGGAACTGCTGCAACTCGACCTTGCGGTGCATGAAAGCCCGCATGGCGTGCGCCAACTGGTCGATCTGGCGTTTCGTTCGCACGGCGCGACGCTGACGCCGGCGATGTCCAGCAACTCGCTCCAGGTGCTTCGCGAATTCGTGCGGCTCGGACTGGGCGGTGCATTGCTGACCCGCAGCGGCGGCATCGCGCTGGTGGAACAGCGCCAGGCGGTTCTCGTCGCCATCGACGCCCCGGTTCTCGACAGCAGCCGCCTCGTCGTGGTGGTGCGCAGCGGACGGCGCCTATCGCGCGCCACCCGCCTGTTCTGCGATTCCGTCGTAGGCGCGTTCAGACCGACGTAGCGGGTGAGCGTTGTGCATCGCACAACGCGGCCGAAGCATAATCGCACTTGCCCGGTGGCCGCCATGCCGAAGACTATACCCGCGCGACCGTTGTGAGCGGCTACTGCCGCATGGACGTTGACGTACCATCCTTTGCCGGCACGGGGGCCGGTCGGGCGATGCATCGGGGGAAAGCTCAACATGCGCTTCACACTCACCACGGCACTCGCACTGGGCCTCTGCGTCGCGACACCGGTCGCCGCGCAGATCACCACACCGGCGGAGTTCTTCGCGCAGCCGATCGGGACCGATTACTTCCTGGCGAATTACACTGCGTACGAGGCGTATCTGAAGCGCGTTGCGAGCCAGTCCGACCGGATCAGGCTCGTTGATATGGGCCGGACCGCCGAGGGCCGCACACAGTGGCTGGCGATCGTCTCGTCACCCGCCAATCTCGCGAAGCTCGACCGTTACAAGGAGATCGCGCGGCGGCTCGCCCGCGCGGATACGCTGACCGAAGCCGAAGCCCGCGCGCTCTCTGCGGAGGGCAAGGCGATCGTGTGGATCGACGCCGGGATGCACGCCAGCGAATCGATCACCGCACAGGGACAGATCCAGGTGCTGCACCGGATGCTGAGCGAGAATGACGCGGAGACCAAGCGCATTCTGGACGATGACATCATCCTGTTCGCGCAGGACAACCCGGACGGCATGGAGCTGATCGCCAACTGGTACATGCGCGAGGCGGACCCGAAGAAGCGCACGTTGCGGACGCTGCCCAGGCTCTACCAGAAATATATCGGCCACGATAACAATCGCGATAGCTTCATGTCGCAGATGCCCGAGACGACCAACGTCAACCGGCAGTTGTTCCGCGAGTGGTATCCGCAGATCATCTACAACCAGCACCAGACCGGCCCCAAGGGCATGGTGGTGTTCGTGCCGCCGTTCCGCGATCCGTTCAGCTTCCACTATGATCCGATCGTGATGACCGAACTCGACGAGGTCGGCTCGGCGATGCACTCGCGGCTGATCGAGGAAGGCAAGGCGGGTTCGGGCATGCGCTCGGCCGCGCCCTATTCCACCTGGCACAACGGCATGGAACGGTCGGTCGCTTACTTCCACAACGCGGTCGGCCTGCTGACCGAGATCATCGGCGGCCCGACCCCCGAACAGCTTCCGCTTGTGCCGACGACGCAACTGCCGCGCAACGACGAGAAGATGCCGCCGGCGCCGCAGATGTGGCATCTCCAGCAATCGCTCGACTATCAATGGACGATGGACCGCGCGGTGATGGACTACGCCTCGCGCAATCGTGAGCGGCTGTTGCTCAACATCTACCGGATGGGCGCGAACAGCATCGCGCGCGGGAGTCGCGATAGCTGGACCACGACGCCCGGCGGCATCGCCGCACTCGAAGCGGCCGAGCCGGTCAAGGAAGCGCGCGCCGACGAATATGGCCGCCCGCCGATGGGGCCGAAAGCGGTCGATCCCAAGCTGTACGACACGGTGCTGCACGCGCCCGAGCGCCGCGATCCGCGCGGCTATATCCTCTCCGCCGATCAGCCGGACATGCCGACCGTGGTCGCGTTCATGAACGCGCTCATCAAGAACGGCGTCGATGTCGAGCGCGCGACCGCGCCCTTCACCGTCAAACGGAAGACCTATCCGGCGGGCAGTTTCGTCGTTCGCACCGCGCAGGCGTACCGGCCGCACATCCTCGACATGTTCGAGCCGCAGGACCATCCGCGCGATCTCGAATATCCCGGCGGTCCGCCCAAGGCGCCGTACGACATCACCGGCTATACGCTCGCCTATCAGATGGGTGTCCAGTTCGACCGCGAGCTCGACGGCTTCGATGGCCCGTTCGCGAAAGTGCCCGATCTGATCGTGCCGACACCGGGGCATATCGTCGGCCACGGAACGGCAGGCTGGCTGGTCAGCCACCAGACCAACAACGGCTTCATTCTCACCAATCGTCTGCTCAAGGCGGGTGTCACACCGGCATGGCTTACCGCTCCGGTCGCCGTCGGCAAGGCGCCGGCAGCACCCGGCGCGGTGTGGATCCCCGCTTCGCCCGCCGCCGCGGCGATCCTGCGCGACGGCGTGCGCGATCTCGGCATCCATGCCTATGCCATGGCCCGCAAGCCGGCGGGTGGCGACATCGCGCTCAAGCCGCTCCGCGTCGGGCTGGTCGATCGCTACGGCGGCCTGATCTCGTCGGGATGGACGCGCTGGATCCTCGAACAGTTCGAGTTTCCCTACACTCTGGTCTATCCCAATCGCCTCAACGCGGGCGATCTCAAACGCGATTTCGACGTCATCGTCTTCACCGACGGATCGGTGCCGGCGCCGGCGGGCAGTCCGTGGAAGGTCGATCGGTCCGCGCCGCCGCCGACTGCCAACGCGACACCTGCCGAACTGCGCGATACGCTCGGCGTGGTCAGCGACGCGCAGACCGCGCCGGCGCTCAAGGCGTTCGTGGCGCAAGGCGGCAACGTCGTGGCGGTCGGCGGCGCGACGCGGATCGCCGAATGGCTCGGCGCGCCGCTGACCGCCGCGTTGTCGCAGACCAAAAACGGCGTCGAGAAGGCGCTCGACACGCGGGATTTCTATATCCCCGGCTCGATCCTGAACGTCCGCATCGACCCGCGCGAGCCGCTCGCCTTCGGCATGACGGACCATGCCGATGTGTTCTTCGACAAGGAACAGAGCTTCACCATCGCACCCGGCGCGGGTGCCGCTTTGCACAAGGTGGGCTGGTTCGACACCGACAAGCCGCTGCGCAGCGGTTGGGCGGTCGGGCAGGAGAAGCTTGCCGGCACGACAGCGCTCGCACAGGTCGATCTGGGCGCGGGCAAACTGTTCGTGCTTGCGCCGGAAGTCACCCAACGCGCGCAATCCTATGGTACATTCAAGCTGTTCTTCAACAGCATCCTGTTGGGCAGCGCCATCGTCGAGGATCGAAGGGACAGCCGCACAAATCGAGCGCGATAGGCCGGTTCGTCCGTTGATACGGTCGGGGTCGTGCGTGCAGTCATTACCGGCAGTACCGATTACCACTATCTCGATCTTTCGCTTCGGGATTACACTCCGGCGGTGCGCGCGCCGCACCGGTGCCGCGCGCGGAGCCGATCTGCGAATTCGGGAGTCATGATGTTCGGACCGACCAAATCGCTGGAGGGCGTGGCGCAGCACACGGCGGGACGGAGCCTCGCCAAGACGCTGAGCTGGCCGCACCTCATCGCGCTCGGCGTCGGCGCGATCGTCGGCACCGGCATCTATACTCTGGTCGGTGTCGGCGCGGAGCGGGCCGGGCCGGCGGTGATCCTCGCCTTCGTGATCTGCGGGCTGGTCTGCGGTTGCGCGGCGCTCGCTTATGCCGAACTCGCGACGATGATCCCGGCGGCGGGCAGCGCCTATACGTTCAGCTATGTCGCGCTGGGCGAGGGGGTCGCCTGGGTGGTCGGCTGGAGCCTCATTCTCGAATATTCGCTCGCCTGTTCGACCGTGGCGGTGGGCTGGTCGGGCTATCTGGTCGGCTGGATCGAGTCGGCGGGCATCCACCTGCCGCACGCGCTGCTGGTCGGTCCGCACGGCGGCGGTATCGTCAACCTGCCCGCAGTCGCCGTGGCGCTGGCGGTGATGGGCATGCTGGTGGCGGGCACGCGCGAGAGCGCGACGCTCAACATCGTGCTGGTGGTCATCAAACTGGTCGCGCTGGCGATCTTCGTGACGTTCGCCACGCCGCACTTCGACAGCGCCAACCTGCACCCGTTCATGCCCTACGGCTTCGGCAGCAACGGCAAGCATGGCGTGATGGCGGCGGCGGCGATCGTGTTCTTCGCCTTCTACGGCTTCGATACGGTGGCGACCTCGGCCGAGGAGGCCAAGAACCCGGGGCGGGATCTCACCATCGGCATCGTCGGATCGATGGTCGTATGCACGGTGATCTATATCGCGGTGGCGGTGTCGGCGATCGGCGCGATGCCGTTCACCGCGCTCGCCAACTCGCCCGAGCCGCTGGCGCTGGTGCTGCGTTCGCTCGGCGCGCCTACCGCCGCGCATCTGATCGCGCTCGCCGCGATCATCGCCTTGCCCTCGGTGATCCTGGTGATGATGTACGGGCAGAGCCGCGTGTTCTTCGTGATGGCGCGCGACGGATTGCTGCCGCGCAGCCTCGCCAAGGTGTCGAAGCGCACCGGCGCGCCGACGCGCATCACGCTGCTGACCGGCGTGTCGATCGCGATCATCGCCGGCATCTTCCGCCTCGACGAGATCGCTGAACTCGCCAATGCCGGCACGTTGCTCGCCTTCATCGCGGTCGGTGCGTGCCTGATCGTGCTGCGTCGGTGCGCACCGCACGCGGTGCGGCTGTTCCGTGCGCCCGCGCCCTATCTGGTCGGCGGGTTGGCCATCGTCGGCTGCCTTTACCTGATGACGAGCCTGCCGCCGCTCACCCTGGGGCGCTTCATCCTGTGGAATGCGGCGGGGCTGGCGCTCTACGTCGCGTATGGCCGACGGCACAGCGACGCGGTGAAGGTCGGCCGATAGGGCGCCGCCGGCCTGCGCTCGTGACAGGCGGGGCGGGCGCGGCTAAGGCCCGGCGCAGATGTTGCGTCCTTCCTCCGCGCCGGTGGCGCGCTCCGCCCGCCCGTTCGGCACCGCCCGCTGGCTGATCCTGATCGCGGTCGCGGTGGCGGCGCGCGCTGTGACGCTCGGCGATCCGGTCGTGCATGTCGACGAGGAGTTCTACTTCACGATGGCGCGCGGCATGTGGCAGGGCGCGCTGCCGTTCGTCGACATCTGGGATCGCAAGCCGATCGGGCTGTTCCTGCTCTATCTGCCGCCCGCCGCGCTGCCGCTGATGTGGGGCGTGGTGGCCTATCAGGTGATGGCGCTCGTCGCATTGGTGCTGACCGCGCGGCTGGTATTCTGGATGGCGGAGCGCGCGGGATGGGGCGTTGGCGCGCTCGCCGGAGCGATCGCCTATGTCCTGTGGCCCGATCTGCTCAACGGGGTCGGCGGGCAGGCGCCGATCTTCTACAATCTGCCGATGGCGGCGGCGGGCGCGCTGATCCTTGCGGGCGCGCAGTCGCGGCCCCGGCTGACCGGCGCGGCGGCGATGGCGCTGGTCGGCGTCGCGCTCCAGATCAAATACAGCGCGGTGTTCGAAGGCGTGTTCTTCGGGTTGTGGCTGCTGCTGCGCGAGTGGCGCGCGCGCACGCCGTTGGTGGTGCAGGCAGGCCATGCGATCCTGCTCGTCGCGCTCGCGCTGGTGCCGACGGGACTCGCGTTCGGCGTGTATGCGTGGCTCGGCCAGACGGATGCGTTCGTGTTCGCCAATTTCGGTTCGATCGCACACCGCAACGCCAATCCGATACCCGAGATGCTCGGCAACATCGGCGTGCTGGTGTTGCTGCTGTCGCCGCTGGTGGCGATGGCAGTCGGCGCGCGTGGGCGGACGACCGGGGGCGATCCGGTCGCGCGGCAGTTCCTGTTCGCATGGTTCGTCGCGGCGCTGCTCGGCGTGGCGGTGTTCGGCACCTGGTTCGACCATTATGGCCTGCCCGTGCTGGTGCCGGGCACCGCCTGCGCGGCGGGCTTCTTCGGCCGCGCCGACATCCGCCGCCGGATCGGGCCGGCGATCCTGCTGCTCATCGCACTGGTCGGGCAGATCGCGGTCGTCATCAACATCGTCAACCGAGGCACCGCCGCGCAGTTCGCGCAGATGACCGAGGCGGTCGGGCGCGGGCCGGGGTGCCTCTACGTCTATGCCGGCTCGACCATGCTGTACCCGGCGACTGGGCGGTGCCGGCTGTCGCGCTATGTCGTGCCCGCGCACATCAACCGCGCGCGCGAAAGCGGCGCGACCGGGGTCGATCAGGCGACCGAACTGCGCCGCATCCTCGCGGCGCATCCGGCGGTGGTGGTGATGCGCCCGCCGTTCCGGGGCGAGCGGCCCGAGATTCGTGCGATCGTGCTCGCGGTGATGGCGCGGGATTACCGCCTCACCGCGCAGGTGCCGATGGGGCGCGAGAGGATCGCGATCTACAAACGCTGATGCGTCAGGCGGCCGCTTGCCGCTTGCCGTCGCGCTTCGCCCGGACCAGACCCTCGTAGTACGTCATCAGGTCGACCGTATGCTCGCGGTCGCTGCGCACCTTGCCCGCCGCCACCCGCGCGGCGCGGCGCAGCAGCGACTGGTCGCGCGCGAACAGCCGCGCGATCGCCAGCGCCGCCGAGCCAGCATCGCGTGCGGTGTAGAGTTCGGAGGACAACGGATCGGCGACCTCCGCGCAGCCGCCGGTATCGGGCACGATCAATGGCAGGCCCGCCGCCATCGCTTCGGAGGCGACCAGCCCGAACGGCTCGGCTTCCGATCCGTGGATCAGCGCGTCGCAGCTCGCCATGATCCGCGCGAGCCGCTCGCGATCATAGACCGGGCGGAACATGCGGATGTGCGGACTACCGGCGACGCGCTTCTCGATCTTCTGCGTCTCGACGCCGGCGCCGAGCAGGATCAGCCCGACCGGCAGGTCCGCGCCCGCGCGCTCGACCGCGTCGATCACCAGCCGCCAGCGCTTCTCCGGGTGATGCCGGCCAAGCCCGAGCAGCAACTGCCCGTGCGGCGGCAATCCGCACTGCGCGAGCAAGGCGGCGCGCAGCCGCTCGTCGCGCAGATCGGGGGAGAAATGGCCGCGCTCGATCCCCAGCGGCATCGACGCGTCGATGCGTACGCCGCGCGCCTTCAGCCGCTTCTCGAGCGCGGGGCCGTTCGTCACCACCGCGTCGAAAGCGTCAAGAAACTTGCTCATGTAGCGGCTGTACCACAGGAACGATCGCTCGATCCGCTCGGTCGGCGCGACATTCTCGAACCAGCGCAACGCATAAGCCGAGACATTGTCGTTGTGCATGAAGAAGGTCTTCACCGCATCGCTCTGCCACTGGCCGATCACCCAGGGCGGCCGCCACGGCGACGAGGTTTCGACCAGATCGGGCTGGAGCCGATCGAGCGCATGTGTGATCGGCGCGGGATCCCAGAACAGCCCGTAATTGTGATCGAACGGCAGGCGTCCGGCCTTGAGGTAGATGATGCGCCCGCCGCCGGGACGCTCCTCGATCGCGTTTTCGCGGCCCGGTGCGATCACGATCAGCTCGTGGCCGAGATCGGACATCGCACCCATCTTGCGGTCGATATAGGTGCGGACTCCGCCGCCCGTCGGTGAGTAGAACTCGTTGACGTCGACGATCCGCATGCCGCTTAGCTCCCCTGCAACGGGCCGAACCCGCCGAGGCCGCGCAGATATTGCGCGTGGATGTCGGTCGTCACGACGCCTTCGGGCACGGTGATCGTCGCCATGTCGAGCTTCGGGCGCGAGCGGCCGAGCTTGGCGTTGCTGGGGAAGCCCGCGCCGTCGGACCAGAAGTTGAACTTGTTCTTGCCGTCGCGATTGTGCGTGAACAGCAAGGCGTATCTGCCGGGCGTCGGCGCCTTGATGCACAAGGCGATCGCGCCGGTGGCAGGCGTCGGCACGCGCACGCGGCGGAAGAACTTGCCTTCCTTGATGAGATCGCGGTCGTCCTTCAGGAAGTCCGCGTCGTTGGCCGGGTACAACTCCAGCTTCAGCTCGCCCGCGCGGTCCTTCAGGCCATCGACGTTGACACGGATCGCCGGGCCGCCACCGCTCAGGCACGCGGCGCTGTCGCTGCCGAGCACGCCGGCCTGTGCGGCGGCGGGTCCGCCGAGCACCGCGAAGACGGCAGCCGCAGCCGCCAGATACTTACGAAACCGCATTCTTCTTCCTCAGCAGCCCGTACAGGCCGAATATCGCCACCAGCACCACATGGACGACGAGCGTGAGTCCGGCCGTCAGCGCGATGAGGTTCCGCACCTCGTCACTCTGACCGATCAGTGGAGTGGATAAGGCGAAAAAAAGGTCTTTGTTTGGCACGAGCGGCAGGCGTGAAACAATCATGCGGAGCGATGCGAGCAGCAGCCACATGCCGACGGTCTGGCTCGGCATGCCGAAATGCCAGGTCAGCGCGACCAGCACCGAACCCGCGATCAGGCGCACGATATGCACGCTGAAAATCCACCACAAAGTCTGCCGGTCGAGCGAGAAGACCCGCTTGGAGAAGATCAGGAACGGCACCGACATGAAGAACACGATCACGGTCGACCAGATCGCGATCTGCTGCTGGTGCGCCGTCAACAGCCCGAGGTACAGCGACAGCGCCAGTACCGTGATGCCGAAGGTGACGGCGTTGCCGGCGATCGCCGAAAGGATGCTGACGTCCTTCACCGCGCCGAACGGGGCGGCGACCAGCGACGTGCGCTGCCGCGCCCAGGTGTAGAAATACGCCTCGCCCGAATAATTGAGCATGTCGTTGGCGATCCGCTTCTTGGCGAGCGCGACGAAGCCTTCTGGCGGGATCTTCCACAATTTGCGGAAGATGACGTAATCGCCTGTGACCGGGGAGAAATACAGCAGCAGGAAGAACACGTAGAACCACGGGCTGGTCGGGAAGGTATGCGCCAGCCCGGCGAGCCCGGTCGAGAGCAATTGCCGCGCGAGCAACCCGACCATCGCGACCGTCAGCGCGGCGCCCAGATAGGCGGGCCAGCGGCGCTTCAGCGTTTCCATCGGCTCTAGGCCGGCGAGATCGGGGGCAAGGGGAACCGGTGCGTCCACGGCGCGAATCGGTGCCGCGGCCCCGGAAGGAAATTTGTCCACCTGGGATAGTCCGTAACCGCCCGATCGTGTCGAGCACCGGCGGCGCTTAGCCGGATATCGCGGTTTCGGCAAACCGGATCAGATGAACCGGCAGACACAAACGGCCACAATGCGGTCTAGTTCCCATCCTATCGCATCGCAACATTATCCATGTCGCCTGCGAAACTTTTGCGACAATCGATGGTTACGGAACGGCCTATGCTCAGCCCGCGCGCGCCCTCAGCTCACATCCTGACGTATGCGCAGACGCTGAACGGCGGCGGGGTCGAACATGCGTTGTTGCGGCTGATGCGCGGCTGGGTCGAACTCGGCCGACGCGTGACGCTGGTGATCGGCGATGCCGGCGGTCCGCTTGCTGCGGAGATTCCGCCGGGTGTCGAAATCGTAATGCTCGGCGATTCGACCTATGTTGGGATGGTCGGAGTCGCCGAAGTCGCCGAACAGGTCGGGCCTGACGTGATCTTCTGCCCTGGCAACCATTATACCGCGATCGCCGCCTGGACCCGCCTGCGCCTCGGCGCCGACTGCCCGCCGATCGTCGCCAAGATTTCGAATGCGCTCGACCGGCGCGACCAGGGCTGGCCGCTCGCCCCCGCATACCGCGTGTGGCTGCATTGGCATCGTCACTTCGTCGACCATCTCGTCGCGATGACGCCGGCGATGCGCGACGAGGCGATTCGCACGATCGGCGTCGATCCGTCGCGTCTCAGCGTGATCGCCAATCCGCCGGTGCGTCACGCCGCCTGCGCGACGCCGCCGCCGATCCCGGCCGGGCGCTTCCTGCTCGGCGTCGGCCGGCTCGCGCCGCAGAAGCGCTGGGACCGGCTGATCGATTCGTTCGCAACGCTCGCCGATCGCGACGCCAGCCTGATGATCCTGGGCGAAGGCGCCGAGCGGGGCGCTCTCGAGGCGCAGGTTTCCGCGCTCGGTCTGGCGGACCGGGTGACGATGCCCGGCCATGTCGCCGATCCCACATTCGCGATCGCACGCGCCGCCGCTCTCGTGCTGACCTCCGACTTCGAAGGCGTGCCCGGCGTGTTGCGTGAGGCGCTGGCGGTCGGCACCCCGGTCGTCTCCACCGACTCAAGCGTGGCGGTGCGCGAGATCGTCGCTTCGCCCGCGCTCGGCACCGTGGTCGCTCCGGGCGATTCGCACGGCCTTGTCGCCGCGCTCGATCACTGGCTCGCGCCGCAGCAGCCACGCCCGGAACCGGTGCCGCAGCCCGGCGCGGATTCGGCCGCGGCCTATCTCGATCTGTTCGACGAAACCGTGCTGGCGCGCCGGCTCAGGCGTCACCAGCCGCTTCGTTGGCATCCCGCGCGGCTCGCTCCGAGTTACGTTCCAGCGCGACCTTGATCATCGCCGTCATCGGATCGGCAAGCGCGAGACCCATCACCCCGAACAACGTGCCGGTCAGGATCTGTGCGGACAGCGTGAGCGCCGGCGGCAGATCGACCGTCTTGCGCGCCACCATCGGGATGACGACGTAACCGTCGAACGTCTGGATCACGCAATAGATGATGATCGCCAGCACGCCGGTATGCACGCCCGCGCTGAAGCCGACCGCAATCATCATCAGCCCGGACACGATCGCGCCGATGTTGGGGATGAAGGCGAGCGTGCCGGTGATGATGCCGAGCACCAGCGCCATCGGTACGCCGGCGAAGGCGAGCGCGACGCCGGTCATCACGCCTTCCAGCGCCATGCCGAGCAGGCGCCCGGCGAGCAGGCTGCGCAGCGTTTTCGACATGCGTTCGATCGTGATCGCGAATTCCCGGCGCGAATCGGTCGGCAGCATCCATTGCAGCCCGGCCTCGTAAAGACGCGGCTCCATCGCGATGAACAGCCCGATCACCATGATCATCACCAGGCTGGTGAGCGCGCCGAGCGCGGTGCCGAGATAGGAGGTGATCTTGCCGAACGAGCCGAGCGCCTGCTGGACCATGCCGTTGATGTCGGCCTTGCCCGGCATCAGCCCGATGCTCGACAGCCACGCCATCAGCCGCGTCGCCTGCGACATCAGCGTGGCGCGCAGTTGCTCAAACTGCGCGGCGACCTGCATGCCCGTGAGATAGGCGGTGCCGATCACGAACGCGACCGTCAGCAGCACGACGATCGCGAGCCGCCATACGCGCGGGATCGGCAGCACCTTGCCGAGCAAGCGCACGCCACCATCGAGCATCGCCGCGAACACCAGCCCGCCGAAGATGATGAGCAAAGGCTGGATCAGCAGCACGACGAGCGCGATCGCGCCGCCCATGCCGAACCAGACGCCCGCGCGCTTCATCTCCTTGCGCACGAACGGATCGCGCATCTCGTTGGGGCCGGGCTCCGAGGAAACTTCGAGCGAGGTGTGGCTGTCCTGCGCGGCGCTCATTTCGCGTCACGCGCCGGGTGGAGCGAGGTGCCCGCGCGACCGCTGCGGAACGACTGCCACCAGGTCAGTGGGTTCCAGGTGCCGTCACCGCTCTTGGAGAAGGTGATGAACTCCGCGCGCCCGCCGAGATATTCCCACGGCACCGGTCCGCCGAGGCCGAGATCGGGCGCGGCGAGCGGGAAGCGGCTGTCCGAGCTGCGATCGCGGTTGTCGCCCATCAGGAAGACGTGGTTCGCCGGGATCTTGACCGGGCCGTAATCGTCCCCGCGGCTATAGCCCAGTTCCACCGTGTCATAGTGGCGGCCGTTGGGCAGCGTCTCGGTGACGAGCGGCAGGCGGCAGTACATCTTGCCGTCGGCGCCGGTCTCCAGCGCGCCGGGATAAACGTCGGGGCTGCACTTGGTGTTGGTGTCGACGGGGATGCGCGTGTCGTGGATCGGACCACGCTTCACCGCGACGCCGTTCAGGAATACCACGCCGTCCTTCACCTGCAACGTGTCGCCGGGCAGGCCGATCAGGCGCTTGATGTAATCGGTTTCCGTGCCCGGCGGGGTGACGATCACCACGTCGCCGCGTTCGGGCATGCGGCCGAACAGCCGGCCGTGCATGAAGGGCAGCAGATGGAAGGTCGGCGAGATGAACGACCAGCCATAGGGGAATTTGCTCACCACCAGCTGATCGCCGATCTCGAGCCCCGGCAGCATCGATTCGGACGGGATGTAGAACGGCTTGGCGATGAAGGTGTGGAAGCCGAGTACCGCGAGCACCAGCCAGACGATGCCGCGCAGTTCCGCCCACCAGTCGGTCCGGCGCTTGGGCGCGGGGGCCGCGCGGGTTTCGACCGGTTCGCTCGCGGGGTCCAACGCTACTTCCTCACGCATTCACTGGGTCCTGTACGGGTACGGCTTCGATAATGACGAACGCCTGCGCCCAAGGATGGTCGTCGGTCAGCGTCAGATGCACCAGCGCGACGTGGCCCGTGGGGGTGATGGCGTCAAGCCTGGCCTTCGCGCCGCCGGTCAGCGCCAATGTCGGCGCGCCCGAGGGTGCGTTGATCACGCCGATGTCCTTCATGAACACTCCGGCGCGGAAACCCGTTCCGACCGCCTTGGAAAAAGCCTCCTTGGCGGCAAAGCGCTTGGCGAGCGTGCCGGCGCCGGTGAGCGGACGGCGCGCGGCCTTGCGCTGTTCGAGATCGGTGAACACGCGCTGGAGGAAGCGGTCGCCGAAGCGATCGAGCGAGTTCTGGATCCGCTCAATATTGCACAGGTCGGAACCGAGGCCGATGATCATCGCACCCGTCCGTCACCCCAGCGCACGCTGGGGTCTCGTGCCGCACGTGCGCGCTCCGTAACGGGGAGACCCCAGCGTGCACTGGGGTGACGGGTGTGAAAGGCGTCGCCCCGGCGCAGGCCGGGGCCGCTGGGTAACGTGGCGAGCCGACCTCGCAACACGCAGCGGCCCCGGCCTGCGCCGGGGCGACGGTGGCCGCTCACCGTGCCGCGTCCATCGCGTCGCGCATCCGCCGCACACTCTCGGCGAGGCCGATGAAGATCGCTTCGCCGATCAGGAAATGGCCGATGTTGAGTTCGCGGACCTGCGGGATCGCTGCGATCGGAGCGACATTGTCATAGGTCAGCCCGTGGCCGGCATGGACCTCGATGCCGTTCTTCGCCGCCAGCGCGGCGGCGTCGGTCAGCCGGCGCAACTCGTCCGCCTGAGCATCGCCCGACAGTTCGCAATAGCGCCCGGTGTGCAGCTCGACCACCGGCGCGCCGAGCCGCAGCGCCGCCTCGATCTGCGCCGCCGCCGGCTCGATGAACAGCGACACGCGGATGCCCGCATCGCGCAGGTCCGCGACCAGCGGCTGGAGGTGCGCGAACTGACCCGCCGCGTCGAGCCCGCCTTCAGTGGTGCGTTCCTCGCGCTTTTCGGGGACGATGCAGGCGGCGTGAGGGCGGTGCTTCAGCGCGATGGCTCGCATCTCGTCGGTCGCCGCCATCTCGAAATTGAGCGGGATGGTCAGTTCGCCTGCAAGACGGGCGATATCGTCGTCGGTGATGTGCCGCCGATCCTCGCGCAGATGCGCGGTGATGCCGTCCGCGCCTGCCTCTGCCGCGAGCAACCCGGCGCGCACCGGATCGGGATAGCCCGCGCCGCGTGCGTTGCGCACGGTCGCGACGTGATCGATGTTGACCCCTAGCCGGAGGCGGCCGTCATCGGCCAGGCGGAGATGGTCCGTCATACCCGCGCTCCCAAACCGTTCGTGTCGAGCGAAGTCGAGACACCTGCGCTACAAGCCAGTCCCTCGACTTCGCTCGGGACGAACGGGGGGATTTCGGCTATCACGCCGCCGCCCGGCTGCCGGGCTTGATCGCCGGGATTGCCGCCAGGGCGGGCGGCAGCGCGTCGGGCGCGTAGGTCGGTACGTCGATGCGCACCAGCGGGAAGAACGGCACGCCGAGATCGGCCGTCCCGTTGGAGCGGTCGACCAGGGAGGCCGCCGCCACCGTCTCGCCGCCCGCGCGGCCGATCGCGGCGATCGCCTCGCGCGAGGAGAGTCCGGTCGTCACCACGTCCTCCATCATCAGCACGCGCGTGCCGGGCGCGAGGCGAAACCCCCGACGCAGCTCGAACACGCCCTCGGGCCGTTCGAGGAACATCGCCTCGACGCCGAGCGCGCGGCCCATCTCGTGGCCCGCGATCACCCCGCCCATCGCCGGCGATACCACCGCCTGGATGCTCGCGCGCAGATCGGCCGGCAGGCTGGCGGCAAGCGCCTCGGCCAGCCGCGCACCGCGCCGCGGGTCCATCAGCACGCGCGCGCATTGCAGGTAGCGCGGGCTGCGCAGGCCTGAGGAGAGAATGAAATGCCCTTCCAGCAGCGCGTCGGCGGCGCGGAATTCGGCAAGGACGTCGTCTTCGGTCATGGCTGCGGGCTCGGTTGAAGGTGCGCCTGATTAGGCACGCGACCGCACGCGCGCAACGCCTGCGGCGTCCACCAGCGCCAAATAAACGTGGCTTGGTGCTTGAGGGCGGCGGGTCGCCCGCGTATAGGTCAGGAAAATTGGGCGTAATCTCGCCCGGCGTCGGCCAGATCGGCGTATTCTACAGGGGTGAGGATACGGGATGCGGATAACGGGCTTGAAAGGTGTCGTGCTTGCGGCCTGCCTCGCACTGGCGGGTCCGGGCGGTGTCTCCGCCCAGGTCGTGCCGCCGACGGCGCCGCAGACCACGCCGGCACCTGCCGTGGTGCCGACCACCGCCGATCCGATGCTTGCGCGCGACGGCGCACCCGAGATGCGGCCGGTCGCCGGGGTCGGCATGCCGGTCGATGGCCGTTACACCATCCAGCCGCAGGTGACGCCCAATGGCCGCCGCGCCTTGTGGTTCCACAACGTCATCCTGTTCCCGCTGATCACGATTATCTCGGTGTTCGTGCTGTTCCTGCTCGTGTGGGTGGTGGTGCGCTACCGCCGGGCCGCGCATCCGGTGGCGACCAAGACATCGCACAACACCGTGCTGGAAGTGTTGTGGACCGGTCTGCCGGTGCTGATCCTGCTCGCGATCGCGCTGCCCTCGATCGGGTTGCTGAACGCGCAGTACAAGCCCGCGCCCGACAATGCGGTGACGCTGAAGGCGATCGGCAACCAATGGTACTGGTCGTATCAATATCCCGACAACGGCGGGTTCGAGATCACCGCCAACATGCTGAAAGAGAAGGATCAGGTCGGCAAGGGCGAGCGTGCGCGCACCGACGTCGACGGGCCGCGCCTGCTCGCCACCGACAATCGCGTGGTGCTGCCCTATGGCGTGCCGATCCGGCTCATCACCACCTCGAACGACGTGATCCATAGCTGGGCGATCCCGGCCTTCTGGATCAAGCTCGACGCGGTGCCCGGACGCCTCAACGAGACGAGCTTCACCATCGAGAAGCCGGGCGTCTATTTCGGGGTCTGCTCCGAACTGTGCGGCGCGCGCCACGGCTATATGCCGATCACGGTCGAGGCGGTCAGCCCGGCGGTGTTCGCGCAGTGGGTGAAGGCGAAGGGCGGCACCATGCCGAGCGCCAAACCCGCCGTGGCCACGGTCGGCAGCGCGGCGCTGCCCGAAACGGGCGCGGCGTTCGAAGCGGGCAACTCCACCGCGCCGGCTGAAAACGCCACCGCGCAGGCACCCACAGTCACTCAGGGCGCGACGGCCAACCCCGCCGGCGCCGGCAATGCGGGACAATAAGGCATGACCGACACCGCGCTCCACCCGTCCGCCTTCGAAGCGCATGGCGATCACGGCCACGGCCATGCCGACCATGACGCGCACCACACGCCCGGCTTCTTCGCGCGCTGGTTCATGTCGACCAACCACAAGGATATCGGGACTCTGTACCTGATCTTCGCAATCTGCGCGGGGATCATCGGCGGCGGCATCTCCGGGCTGATGCGCGCCGAACTCGCGCATCCTGGCATCCAGTATCTGACGACATGGGCCGCCTATCTGCCGGGCGGCGAGCAGGGGCTCGACCATTCGCTGCACCTGTGGAACGTGCTCATCACCGCGCACGGGCTCATCATGGTGTTCTTCATGGTGATGCCGGCGATGATCGGCGGGTTCGGCAACTGGTTCGTGCCGATCATGATCGGCGCGCCCGACATGGCGTTCCCGCGCATGAACAACATCAGCTTCTGGCTGCTGATCCCCTCGTTCACGCTGTTGCTCGCCTCGCCGTTCTTTGGCGGCGCCGGCACCGGCTGGACGCTGTACGCGCCGCTTTCCACCTATGGCGAGCCGGGGCCGAGCGTCGACATGGCGATCCTGTCGCTGCACTTGGCTGGCGCATCGTCGATCCTCGGCGCGATCAACTTCATCACCACCATCTTCAACATGCGCGCGCCGGGCATGACGCTCCACAAGATGCCGCTGTTCGTATGGTCTGTGCTGGTGACGGCGTTCCTGCTGCTGCTGTCGCTGCCGGTGCTCGCCGCCGCCATCACCATGCTGTTGACCGATCGCAACTTCGGCACGACCTTCTTCGATCCGGCCGGCGGTGGTGACCCGATCCTGTACCAGCATCTGTTCTGGTTCTTCGGCCACCCCGAGGTGTACATCATGATCCTGCCGGGCTTCGGCATCGTCAGCCATGTCATCTCGACCTTCTCGAAGAAGCCGATCTTCGGCTATCTCGGCATGGCCTATGCGATGGTGGCGATCGGCGTGGTCGGCTTCGTGGTGTGGGCGCACCACATGTTCACCACCGGTCTTTCGGTGAACACCAAGATGTACTTCACCGCCGCGACGATGGTGATCGCGGTGCCGACCGGCATCAAGATCTTCTCGTGGATCGCGACGATGTGGGGTGGTTCGCTGACCTTCCGCACGCCGATGTTGTGGGCGATCGGCTTCATCTTCATGTTCACGGTCGGCGGCGTCACCGGCGTGGTGCTGGCGAACGGCGGCATCGACGATTACATGCAGGACAGCTATTACGTGGTGGCGCACTTCCACTACGTGCTGTCGCTGGGCGCGGTGTTCTCGCTGTTCGCGGGCTTCTACTACTGGTTCCCGAAGATGTCGGGGCGGATGTACAACGAAGCGCTCGGCCAGGTGCATTTCTACGTCTTCTTCATTGGCGTGAACATGCTGTTCTTCCCGATGCACTTCCTGGGGTTGCAGAACATGCAGCGCCGCGTGCCCGACTACACCGACGGCCTCGAATATTGGAACCACTTCGCCTCGATCGGCTATATGATCATGGCGTTCTCGATGATCTTCTTCTTCGTGAACGTGATCTGGTCGCTGTTTGCGGGCAAGCCGGCGGGTGACAGCCCGTGGGGCGAGGGGGCGACGACGCTCGAATGGACGCTGTCGAGCCCGCCGCCCTATCACCAGTTCGAGACGCTGCCGGTGATCGACGGCGGCGATGGCCACCACTGATCGGATGGGCGGGGCCGCGATCGTTTCACGTCGCGGCCTTTTCGCCTGTGTCCCATGCGCCTATAGCGCGCCTCGATCATGACCATCGCCACCGCGCCTTCGCCCGACCTGCCCGCCCATTGGCGCGATTTCCTCGCGCTCACCAAGCCGCGCGTGATGACGCTGGTCGTGTTCACGGGGCTGTGCGGGATGCTCGCCGCGCCGGTGCATATCGACCCGGTGATCGGCTTCACCGCGATCCTGTGCATTGCGCTTGGCGCGGGTGCGGCGGGGGCGCTCAACCAATGGTATGAGGCCGATCTCGACGCCAAGATGCGCCGGACCGAGCGCCGCCCGCTTCCCGCCGGGCGGATGGACCGCGAGACCGCGCTCCAGTTCGGTGTCGGCCTGTCGTGCTTCTCGGTGATCCTGATGGGGCTGGCGGTGAACCTCGCCGCCGCCGCGATCCTCACCGTCTCGATCCTGTTCTACGTCATCATCTACACCGTCTGGCTCAAGCGCCGCACCCCGCAGAACATCGTCATCGGCGGTGCGGCGGGCGCGTTTCCGCCGCTGATCGGCTGGGCCGCGGCCACCGGCGGGGTCGCGCCGCTGCCGCTGCTGCTGTTTGCTTTGGTGTTCCTGTGGACGCCGCCGCATTTCTGGGCGCTCGCGCTGTTCATGCGTACCGATTATACCGCCGCCGGCGTGCCGATGCTGCCGGTGGTAGCGGGCGAGCGCACCACGCGCACGCAGATCGGGCTCTACACGATCCCGATGGCGCTCGCCGCGCTCGCGCCATGGGCGCTGGGGTTGAGCGGCTGGATCTACGGCGTGGTGGCGCTGATCTCGACCGCGGTGTTCGGCGTCCTCGCGCTCCATGTGGCGACGCGCACCACTGGCGTGGACGACCGGATGAAGCCGGAAAAGCGGCTGTTCGCCTGGTCGATCCTGTACCTTTTCATCGTGTTCGGCGCAGTCGTCGCCGATGTGTGGCTACGGTAGGGGACTGGGCTGATGGGCCAGCGTGATGACGAGATCCGCGCACGTCAGCGCCAGCGCGCGATGGTGCTCGGGCTGATCCTCGGGGGCTTCGTGATCCTCGTCTTCGCGATCACCATCGCCAAGATCAAAGGCGGGATGGCGCATTGAGCCGTAACCTCCGCACCGCGCTGCTCGCGCTGCTGGGGGTCTGCTTCATGACCGGGCTCGGCTGGGCGAGCGTGCCGCTGTACCGGATGTTCTGCCAGGCGACGGGCCTCAACGGCACCACGCAGCGAGGCAAGATCGCGCCGGGCGCGGTCAACCACCAGATCCGAATCGACTTCGACACCAACGTCGCGCCGCACATGCCGTGGAAGTTCGAGCCGGAGACGCGCAGCGACACGGTCGACGTCGGCGCGCGCGACATGGCGTTCTTCACCGCGACCAACACCTCGGACCATCCGATCACCGGCAGCGCGACCTTCAACGTCACGCCGGCGCAGGCGGGCAAATATTTCACCAAGATCCAGTGTTTCTGCTTCACCCAGCAGACGCTCAAGCCGGGCGAAACCGCGCGGATGCCGGTGATCTTCTTCGTCGATCCCAAGATCCTCGCCGATCCGGATGCGAGCGACGTGCAGACGATCACCTTGAGCTATACGTTTTACCCGGTGGATTCTGCGAAACCGACGAGCTAGGGTAACGACAAACCGAGAAACGGGGACGAGAGAGATGGCCGGCGCGAAGAACCACGCATATCACATCCTGCCCCCCGATATTGCGCCGATCATGGGCGCGATGGCCGGCGGCGTGATGGCGGTCGGCGGCATCATGTGGATGCATTCGGCAGCCTATGGCGGCGCGGTGTTCTTCCTCGGCGTGGCGCTCGTCATCGCGACGATGTTCCTGTGGTGGAGCAAGGTCATCACCGAGGCGCATGCCGGCGATCACACCCCCGTCGTCCAGCTTCACCTGCGCTACGGCATGGTGCTGTTCATCGCCTCCGAAGTGATGTTCTTCGTCGGCTGGTTCTGGGCGTTCTTCGACTATTCGCTGTTCCCCAGGCCGCTGATCTACGATGCGGCGAGCCACACCGTCAGCCTCGCCACCGATGCGGCGGCGGCGAACGCGGTCTGGCCGCCCAAGGGCATGGAGGTGATCGACGCGTTCCGCTTCCCGCTGCTCAACACTTTGATCCTGCTGCTGTCGGGCACGACGCTGACCTGGTCGCACCATGCGCTGATCCACAATCAGCGCGGCGGCGAGATGAAGGGCCTGTGGGGGCTGATCGGCGTCGGGGATCGTGACAGCGTCAAGAAAGGGCTGTGGCTGACGATCCTGCTTGGGCTCACCTTCAGCTCGATCCAGGCGTATGAATATTCGGACGCGCCGTTCCCGTTCAAGGGTATCAACTATACCTCGTCGTTCTTCATGGCGACGGGGTTCCACGGCTTCCACGTGATGATCGGCACGATCTTCCTGATCGTCAATCTGGTGCGCGTCTATCGCGGCGATTTCACCCCGCGCCAGCACTTCGGGTTCGAGGCGGCGGCGTGGTACTGGCATTTCGTCGACGTGGTGTGGCTGTTCCTGTTCGCCGCGATCTACGTGTGGGGCGGCTGGGGCGCGCCGGTCCACGCGGGCTGAGCAAGCTGCCCGATCCCGATCCGACCGCGCCGGGCACGCCCGCGCCCAGCCCCCTGCCGAGCTTCGCGCAGGTTTCGCTCAAAGGGCTGTGCCCGCGCTGCGGTGCGCGGACGTTGTTCGCCGGGTGGACCGCCTTCGCCGATCGTTGCCGCGTGTGCGGGCTGGACTTCGCGGGCTTCAACGTGGGTGACGGGCCGGCGGCGTTCCTGATCCTGATCCTTGGTGCGATCGTGGTCGGGCTGGCGATCTGGCTGCAACTCGCGTTCGACGTGCCGATCTGGTTGCAACTGCTGATATGGGTGCCGGTGACGATCGCGGGCACGGTCTGGTCGCTGCGCATCGCCAAGGCGGCACTGATCGCCAGCGAATTTCGCAACGCCGCGCGCGAGGGGCGGATCGAGCGTTGAGCAAACGCGTGCCGGTGCTCGCCACGATCCTCGTCGCGCTGGCGGTGGCGGCGATGATCGCGCTGGGCATGTGGCAGCTCCGGCGATTGCACGAGAAAGAGGCGTTGCTCGCGCGGTTGACCGCGAACCGCGCGCTGCCGCCGATCGCGTTTCCGCGCGTGCCGCTCGGCGACGATCTGCTGTTCCGCCGCGCGTCCGCGTTCTGCCTCGAACCGACTGGCTGGACGAGCGAAGGCGGGCACGATGCGCGCGGCAAGCCCGGCTGGCGGCAGATCGCCCGGTGCCGTACCGGTGCAGAGGGACCGGGCTTTGCGGTGCAGATCGGGGTGAGCGATCGTCCCAACGCGCGGCCGACGTGGCGTGGCGGGGCGGTGCGGGGCTACCTCGCCTATGCGCCCGATCATCAGCCGTTGATCGCCGGGATGGTCGGCCGCGCCGCGCCGAAGGTGCTGATGCTGGTCGCCGATCCGCCGCTGGCCGGGCTGGCGGCGAACCCGCCGGCCGATCTGTCGTCGGTGCCGAACAACCACTTTGCCTATGCGGTGCAATGGTTCGTGTTCGCCGGGATCGCGGTGGTGATCTACGCGCTGGCGCTCCGCAAGCGACGCGGCCGCTGACCGGTCCGCAGTCGGTTTGGCCCAAGCGTAGCAAGCGCGCGTGCATCAACCGGCAGGTTGCGGTGAACCGCCCACCCCGCTAACCCGCCGCGTATGCGCTACATCAGCACGCGCGGGGATGCGCCCGCCCTGAACTTCGAACAGGTCACGCTCGCCGGCCTCGCCAGCGACGGGGGGCTGTATTTGCCCGAGACCTGGCCGAGCCTGTCGGCCGAGGAGATCGGGGCGTTGCGTGGTGCGTCCTATGTCGACACCGCCGTCGCGGTGATGGCGCCGTTTGTGGAAGGCTCCTTGTCGCGCGAGGATCTGCGCGGCTTATGCGAGCAGGCGTATGGCCGTTTCGCGCACGCCGCCGTTACCCCGCTGGTGCAGCTCGACCACCAACATTGGCTGCTGGAGCTGTTCCACGGCCCGACGCTCGCCTTCAAGGACGTGGCGCTGCAATTGCTTGGATTGTTGTTCGAGCGGTTCCTCAAGGGTTCCGAGCATCATGTCACCGTGGTCGGCGCGACGTCGGGCGATACCGGCTCGGCGGCGATCGATGCGCTGGCGGGGCGGGCCGGCGTCGATATCTTCATGCTCCACCCCAAGGGCCGCGTGTCGGACGTGCAGCGCCGTCAGATGACGACGGTGTTCGCGCCCAACGTCCACAACCTTGCGCTGGAAGACGCCAGTTTCGACGATTGTCAGGCGCTGGTTAAGGCGATGTTCAACGACGCCGCTTTCTCGGGCACCTATGCGCTGTCGGCGGTGAACTCGATCAACTGGGCGCGGCTGATGGCGCAGGTGGTCTATTATTTCTACGCCGCGGTCCGGCTCGGCGCGCCTGAGCGGCCGGTCGCCTTTTCGGTGCCGACCGGCAATTTCGGCGATGTGTTCGCAGGGTACGTCGCCGCCAAGATGGGGCTGCCGGTTGCGAAGCTGGTGGTCGCCACCAACGTCAACGACATCCTTCACCGCGCGCTGAGCGCGGGCGATTATTCGCAAGGCACCGTCGTGCCGACGCCGAGCCCGTCGATGGACATTCAGGTGTCGAGCAATTTCGAGCGGCTGCTGTTCGATCTCGGCGGTCGCGACGGCCGCGCCCTCGCCGCGCAGATGCAGGGGTTCGAGAGCACCAAGGCGATGCGACTCACCAATGCGCAGGCTGGCGGCGCGTCTGCGCTGTTCGCGAGCGACGCGGTCGATCTCGACGACATGACGCTGGCGATGCGCTGGGCGCACGAGGATGCCGGACAGGTGATCGACCCGCATACCGCGATCGGCCTCGCCGCCGCGCGCCGGGCGGGGCTGCCGGCGGATGTGCCGGTGGTGACGCTCGCCACCGCGCATCCGGCCAAGTTCGGCGATGCGGTCGAGCGTGCGACCGGCATCCGCCCGAGCCTGCCGGCGCGGATGGGCGATTTGTTCGACCGCGAGGAGCGCTACGCCTCGCTGCCCGGCACGTTCGAGGCGGTGACCGCCTATATCGCCGAGCGTGCGGTCGCGCGGGGGTGACGCAGCTCCACACTCTCATCGCCGAGCCGTGGGCGGATTACGGGCTGGTCGATTCGGGCCACGGTCGCAAGCTCGAACGCTACGGCCGCTTCCGTTTCATCCGGCCCGAGCCGCAGGCGATGTGGGCGCCTGCGTCCGATACGTGGGAAGCCGACGGCGATTTCATCGGCGCGTCGGACGAGGAGGGCGGCGGACGCTGGCATTTGTCGCGCGACGTGCCGCGCGGCGGCTGGCACGTGCGGTGGGAGGAGCTGCTGTTCACCGCCCAGAACACGCCGTTCCGCCATCTCGCCTTCTTCCCCGACATGGCGCCGCAATGGGCGTGGATGCGTGGAGCCGTGGCGGAGGGCGATTCCGTGCTGAACCTGTTCGGCTATACCGGGGTCGGCACGCTGGCGCTGGCTGCGAAGGGCGCGGCGATGACGCATGTCGATGCCTCGAAGAAATCGGTCGATGCCGGCAAGGCCAACGCCTTCCTTTCCGACCTGTCGGACCGGCCGATCCGCTGGATGGTCGACGATGCCGCCAAGTTCGCCGCGCGCGAGGTGCGCCGGGGCAAGCGGTACGACGGCATCTTCCTCGATCCGCCCAAATTCGGGCGCGGGCCGGACGGCGAGGTGTGGCGGCTGGAGGAAGGCTTGCCCGGGCTGATCGCCGATTGCCGCCGTTTGCTCGACAAGGATAGCAAGTTCCTCGTGCTGACGGTCTATGCGGTGCGGATGTCGGCGCTGGCGATCGGCGAGGTGGTGCGTCAGGCACTCGGCGATCTTGGCGGGACGGTCGAGGTCGGCGAGATGGCGGTGCGTGAAGAGGCGCGCGGGTTGCTGTTGCCGACGGCGATTTTCGCGCGGTGGCGCGGCGACCGGGCTTAAGCCCGGCGCCACGCCACCGTGCGAAAATCGCCCGGCCGGCGGGGCCGAGGGCCCCGTCCAACGACGCGGCTTCGCCGCGGCGCGCCCGCGAGATGCCGCCAGTTCGGCGCAAGTTCTCACCGCGCCTGCATCAAGAACACCGCACGGATTTAACGCAAGATCAACGCCTTCTCCCCTAGTCACGCCGCGTGAAGGATCATCGGGGGGCATCATGAAGTCTTTTGTCATCGTCGGCGCAGCGTTGCTCGTCGCCACGCCGGCGCTCGCGCAGGAACAGCCGGTCGGCGGCGCGCGTATCGAACTGCGCGGCGGCTGGGACAATGCCGCGCCGGTCGTCACCTACACCGACACGAACGGTAGCCAGCGGTTCAGCGGCGGCCGCAGCGGCTTCACCTACGGCACCGAAATCGGTTACGACGCGGTGTTCAACGGCAGCGCGTTCGTGGGTGCCTATGCCGGCATCGCGGGGGCGACCACCAAGGATTGCCAATCGCTCGGCATCGTCGAGGAATGCCTCAGCGCGGGTCGCAACATCACTGCGGGTGTGCGCGTCGGCTATGCGCTTCCGCACAATTCGATGGTGTATATCAAGGGCGGCTATTCGAACGGCACGCTCGATTTCCGCGCGAACAGCACGGCGTTCTCGCAGCCGGTGGTATTGTCGCAGGATCTCAACGGCTACCACGCCGGTGCGGGCGCCGAGATCGGCCTTACGCCGCACGTCTATACCAAGCTCGAATATACCTACACGCATTACGAAATTGGCCGTACCGACTTCGTCGATGCGCGCAAGCGCGTCACGCTCGACCGGCATCAGGTGGTCGGCGGCGTCGGCTACCGCTTCTGATCGAAAGGGGGCGGGGCCGGCGCTCCGCCGCTATTCCATCGCGACGCGGATCGCGGCGCCCGCGACGAACGGCGCGCCTGCGACCAGCAGGAGGCTGACCGCGCCGAGCAACTTCAGCGCGCCCACGCCCGCGCCGGTGTCGAGCGCGCCCGCGCCGAAGATCAGCAACGGCACCGCGAGCGGCAGCATCAGCAGCCCGGCGATCGCCCCTGCGCCGCGCAGGCCGGCGATCAGCGCCGAGGTCGCCACGGCGAGCGCTGCAAGGCCCGGGGTGCCGATCAGCAGCCCGAGTTCGACGCGGGCAAGCGTCTCTCCCGTGATGCCGAGCAACCCGGCCGCGACCACTGCCGCCAGCATCAGCGGCGGCGCGAAGCCGAGCCAGTGCGCGAGCATGCGGGCGGCGGCGACCCCGCTCATCGAGAAACCGCGCACCGCGAGCTGATCGAACACCCCGCTCTCCGCATCCGGCCCGATCAGCCGCTCGACCGGGAGCAGCGCGGCGAGCAGCGCCGCCGCCCAGATCACGCCGCCACCGACACGCGCGAGCAGCGCCGCGTCGGGGCCGATCGCGAACGGAAACAGGATCGCGACGAGCAGGAAGAACGCGACCGGGTTGATCAGCCCGCCGCCAGCCCAGGCGAGCCGCAGATCGCGCATGACGAGGCGGGCGAGGCCGGTCACAGCGCGATCTCCTGCGCGTCCGGCAGCGCGACCTCGGTATGGGTGGCGACCAGCGCGATGCCGCCACGCGCGCGGTGCGCGGCGATCAGCGCTTCCAGCATCTCCACGCTGGCGGCGTCGAGCCCGTTGGCGGGTTCATCGAGCAGCCACAGCGGTGCGCCGCTCGCCACCACGCGTGCGAGCGTGGCGCGACGGCGCTGACCGGTCGAAAGCAAGCGCACCGGCACCTCGGCGAGGGAGGCGAGCCCGGTTGCGGCCAGAGCATCCGACACGCGGCGCGCCGGATCGTCCGCTGAGTCGAGCGCTGCCCAGAAGGCGAGGGCGGCATCGAGCCGACGCCCGCCGTCGAGCGCGGCCGCCTCCGCCATCAGCGCGCACGGCGGCGTTTCGACCGTTCCGCCCGCGGGCGCGAGCAACCCGGCGGCAATGCTCAACAGGCTCGACTTGCCGACGCCGTTGGGGCCGGTCACGCGCGCGGCGTCCCCGGGCGCGAGCGTGAAGCTGAGGCGTGCGAACAACTGCCGCCCGCCGCGCACGCAGGTCACGTCGCGAAACGCGAGTGCGGTGGGCGGTTGATCGGGGGCGGCCATCGGCTATGCCTTAGGCGAGAAGGCGCGCGCTGCGCCAGCGGTGAGGATGGCGACGATGATCGAGCAACTGAGCGATGCCGAGCGGGCCGAGGCGCTCGATGAACTCGATGAATGGGATTATGACGAGGCGCGCGATGCGATCACGCGTACCTTCACCTTTGCGGACTTTTCGGGCGCGTTCGCTTTCATGACGCGCGTCGCGCTGCTCGCCGAAAAGGCCGATCATCATCCTGAATGGAGCAACGTGTGGAATCGCGTCGACATCCTGTTGACGACGCATGACGCGGGCGGGCTGTCGCACCGCGATGTCGATCTCGCCCGCGCGATCGAGGCGCTGGCGTAACCGCCGGGCGTCAGAGCAGCCCGACGGCTTTGAAGTGGCCGAACAGCATCAGGCTGGTCAGCACGAACGCAGCAGCGGCGAAGGCGATCGGACGGGCCATCTGCCGCCCGATCATGCGATCGGGGCGGCAGTGACGGCAGTGCCGGCGAGCAGCACGGTAAAGACGAGCGCCCCCGCAAGCGAGACGGCGAGTTGCTGGAGCGAGGCGAAACGAGCGTTCATGAGGTCTGTCCCTTTATGTCGGCAAGCCGGACCATCCGGCGGCCGATGTCATGGGAGTTGCACAGGGCGTGCCAAACAGGAAAACCGTGCAATCGGCTGAGGATAGTCGATTTCGCCGTTGTAATCGGCCCGGCCCGAACAGCGTATCGCGCCAAGATATGGCGAAAAACCCTATGCGGTGAACAGTCGGTTACGGCCAGCGTTCTTGGCTTCGTACAGCAGCCGGTCGGCACGTCCGAACGCGGTGGCAAGATCCTCGTCCGGCACCACCGGGGTCATCCCGCCCGAAAAGGTGATCGTACCGATCGCCTCGTTCGATTCGCGCACACGGAAGCGTCGTGCGGCGACCTGCTCGCGCGCGGCCTCGAGCGTCGCCACCGCCGCATCGGGGGTGATGCCGACGAACAGCACCGCGAACTCCTCGCCGCCGTAGCGCGCGACAAGATGCCCGGCGCAGGCCGCGCTCAGCGCAGCACCGATCGCTTTCAGCACGCGATCCCCAACGGCATGGCCGAAGCGATCGTTGACCGACTTGAAGCGATCGACGTCGCACACCGCGACATGGAGCGGCTGTTCCGCGCAGGCGAGCGCGAAGGCTTCCTCGAACGCGCGGCGGTTGGGCAGATCGGTGAGCGGATCGCGGCGGGCATTGTCGCGCGCCTCCTCCAGCTTGGCGCGCAACTCGCAGGCTTCGCTAGTGGCATCGGCGAGCCGGCTCTCGGCGGCCTGGACACGCGCGAGCATCACGCTGGTCAGCCGCACCACCTCGTCCGCCGCGCGGTCCGATCGGCGCATCGCATCGGCGCTGGCGGCGAGATCGCGGCCGAAATCCTCGGTCTCGCTGCGGATCGCCTGCATCATGTCGGTGAAGCCCTCCACCTGCATCTGCGTGCGCGCGACCAGCCCCTCGGCGATCGCCACCGGGTCGGGCGGCGTGTCGGCGTCGCTGCTGCGTTGCACAGGCGCGCGCAGCGGCACGACGGTCGCCTGCGTCGGCACCGCTTCGCCGCCGAGCGTTTCGATATCCTGCGCGCTGAGGCGGAAGCCGCCGTCGGTAAGCGTCTTTACCGACCGGGCGAGCCCGCCGTCGCTTTCCGTCATCATGCGATAGGCGAACTGATAGTGGCGCGGATCGGGGCTGAGCCGCTGATCGAGCAGGAAGTCGCGTATCCGGTCGAACAGCGTTTCCGGACCGGTTTCGACCCTGCCGCCGTGTCTGAGCGCTGCCATCGTCACGTTCTGCTCACCCTTCAGCAAACGGCCGCGCCCCCGCGCCGCCGTGCTCCCCGAGGTTCGGCTACGGCCACAACTGCTAACAACCCGTCACCGGGGTCGGATGTTTCGATGCCGTTTCGATTCTGGAAGGCGGCGCGGAGTCTGGCGGTTTCGAAGCGGCGCGGCTAGGCAGGGGGCATGCGTGTCTCCCCCGCCGATCTCGATCTCGCCGCCGAACTCGCCGCTGCGGCGGGGGCTGCGATCCGCCCCTATTACCGGCAGCCGCATGGGCTGGAGGCGAAGGACGATGCTTCCCCCGTCACGCTCGCCGACCGCGCGGCGGAGGCGGCGATGCGTGCGATCATCGAACGGCGCTTCCCCGACGATGCGATCATCGGCGAGGAGTACGGCGTACGCGAGGGCAGGAGCGGGCGGGCGTGGGTGCTCGACCCGATCGACGGCACGCGCGCGTTCATCTCAGGCCGGCCGATCTTCGGCACGCTGATCGCGCTGGTGGCGGACGGCTGGCCGGTGCTCGGCGTGCTCGATCAGCCGATCCTCAACGAGCGCTGGGTCGGCACGATCGGACGGCCGACGACGTTCAACGGCCAACCGGCGCAGGCGCGGCGCTGCCCCGATCTGGCGAAGGCGTTGCTCGCCACCACTTCGCCCGCGCTGTTCGACGATACGCAATTGCATGCGTTCGAGCATCTCGACGGCGCAGTGATGAGCACGGTGTTGGGCGGCGACTGCTACAATTACGGGTGCGTGGCGAGCGGCTGGCTCGACGTGGTGGTCGAGGCCGGGCTCAAGCTGCACGATTTCGCGGCGCTGGTGCCGATCGTCGAGGGCGCGGGCGGGCGGATGTGCGACTGGCAGGGCGATCCGCTCACCGCCGACAGCATCGGCGAAGTAGTCGCGGCAGGCGATCCCGCGCGGATCGAGGAGATTCTCGAGGCGCTTGCCTGTCGGGGGCATTGAGCGTCGTGTAGGGCGGCGAAAGCGCCGGCCTCAGAACAGCCCGAGGAATTTCTTGCGCTGTTCGTGCTTCTCGCCGGCCGAGCGCTTGCCGTCCTCGGCCTTGGCGGTGGTGCCGTGGCCGACGTCGTCGCGTGGCTTGCCCTTGGTGGTGCGCTGCGCGGTGGCGGTCGCGCCGGCCAGCACCGGGCCGCACTGCGCCGCCTTGGCGTCGCCCACGTCGACGAACGCCAGCACCGCCGCCAGCGGCGTGCCGACCAGCCCGAGCGCCACGCCCGCGCCCGCGCGTTCGATCAGGTCCGCGCTGATCGGGTTGATCGCGGGCTTGGCGAAGCTGCCCTGGATGCCGATCGGCGACTGGGCGGAGAACAGGCTGATCTTCTTGGCATCGGCGCGGAACGCCATGTCAATCGCCTCGGTGCCGAAGCCGAACCCGCCGCGCCCGATCATCACGTTCTTGGTCGTGTCGATCAGGATCGGGTCCGCCGCCGCGACTCCGCGGCGCACGGTGAAGCCGATCAGCCCGCAGTTGATCTGCACCGGCTCCTTGAGCTTGCCCTGGAACATCTTCTGCACGAACGTGCCGATGTCGAGTTCGGCGATCTGCACGTTGCGCGTCCAGAACGTGCCCTTGGGCATGGTGAAGGCGATCCGCCCGCGCGAGCTTGCCAGCGACTGGTGGAGCGTGTCGCCATCGCCGGCGAGCTTGATGCGGCCTTTGACCACGCCGCTCGTCCCGGCTTCGTCGACGCCATAGCCGGCGAGCAACTTCCCCATCGGCGTCGGTGCGAGGCGGATGTCGTAATCGGTGTGCATCGGCGCGCGGCGCTCGTCCATGATGATATCGGCGGCGACATTGCCGCGTGCCATCGAGAAGGTCAGCGGCGACAGCTTGAGCAGCCGGTCGACCAGCGAGACGGTGAGGTCAATATGCGAGATCGGCACGTTGCGCGACCGCACCACGCCCACCGTCCAGTGCACCGCCGCGTCGAAATTCTTGATCGCATCGACGCGCAGGTTGGCGTCGGGCAGTACGTGCGCCGGGCCGGAGCCGGTCTCGGCGGCGGCGGCGACCGCGCCCTTCGCGGCGACCGTGTCGGGATCGTAGCCGATGAACGGCGCGGCATCGATGATGTCGAGCGAGCGCGTCGCGAGCGCCGCGTCGATCTTCAGCCGTGGCGCGCCGTTGCGGATGGTGAACTTGCCCGCCAGATCGCTCGCGCCGAATCGGCCGGCGAAGCGGGTGAAGGCATATTCCTCACCGGTCTTCACCAAAGTCGCATGCGCGGTATAGGCGCGGGTGCGTGGGATGACGACACCGATGATGCGCAGCAACTCGGCCGCGTTGCGCCCGCGCGCCTTCACCGCCAATGGCACACCTTCGATGTCGGTCAGGCCGGGCAGCGTGCCCGAAACGTCGACGATGTTGTGTGCGGCGTTGGCGGTAAGCTGCAACTGGTTCTTGCCGCGCGCGACCGTCTCGTTGGGGGAGAGCAGCGCGCCCGACAGCGTGAACGGCGTGTCGCGCACCACGCCGCTACCGGTGAAGCGGATCGCGTCGGTGATGTTGGTGCCCTGCGACCGGATCGGCTCGAACGACAGATCGGCGGTCAGCCGCATCTTCGGGTCGCGGTAGCGTAGGCTGGTCTGCGCTACCAGCGCGCGCCGCACGATCGGCAGCGTCAGCGGCTTGCCGCCCTTGCCGTCGCCGAAGGTCCAGCTGTTATGCGTGTGCGCGGCATCCCATTCGAGGTCGATCGCGCCTTTGGTCAGATCGAGGAAGTGCATCGTCTTGCGCCCCCAGATCAGCGACAGCGGCGCGATTCGGGTGTCGATCCGCCCGGCCTCGAACAGATTGGGCTTGGTCGCCCAGGCGGGGTTCGAAATCGTGATGCCTTCAGCGAGGAACTTGATGGTGATCGGATCGAAATAGAGCTGGAAATCGCCACGCACCTGCACGGTGCGGTGGAGTAGCCCGGCGGTGATCCGCTCGAACGGATGTTTGAGGAAGCGGCCCTTGGTGATGTAGAGCACCAGCCACACGAGGAACAGCGCCGCGACGATGCCGAGCACGACGTTGCGCACGATCCGCCACCTGCGGCTGCGCCGGCGCGGCGTGGTCGGCGCGTCTGGGGTGATGCTGGTCGCGCTATCCATGCGCGGACAACCTTCGCGTGGCGCTGCGGTTCCGGTTGCAATTCGCCGGGCGAATCGCTAAGCGCCCCGCTTCCCGCGAGTAAGAGGAACTGCCCGGCCGGTATGGGCTGCCGTGGCCGTTCATAATTCGTCGCGAAACGAAGGAGACGAAAATGCCCAAACTCAAGACCAAGAGCGGCGTGAAGAAGCGCTTCAAGCTCACCGCCACCGGCCTGCTGAAGCACGGCGTCGCCGGCAAGCGCCACCGCCTGCTGCATCACAACGGCAAGTACATCCGCCAGAACCGCGGCACCAAGGTTCTCGCCAAGGCCGACACCGCTGCGGTGAAGGCCTGGGCGCCCTACGGCCTGCGTTGAGCGGAAGGAATTAAATAAATGGCACGCGTAAAACGGGGTGTTACCACCCGCGCCAAGCACAACCGGATTCTCGATCAGGCGAAGGGCTATTACGGCCGTCGCAAGAACACGATCCGCATCGCCCGTCAGGCCGTCGAGAAGGCCGGCCAGTATGCGTATCGCGACCGCAAGGTTAAGAAGCGCACCTTCCGCGCCCTGTGGATCCAGCGCATCAACGCGGCCGTCCGCGTTGAGGGGCTGACCTATGCGACCTTCATGCACGGCCTGAAGCTCGCCGGTGTCGAACTCGACCGCAAGGTCCTGGCCGATATCGCGATGCACGAAGGCGCTGCGTTCAGCGCGATCATCGCGCAGGCGAAGGCGGCTCTGCCCCAGGCTGCCTGAGGCGATCTGTCGCAAGACGAGACAAGGGGCGTCGGTGGGGTACCACCGGCGCCCTTTTTCTTTCAGACTCACCAGCCCGTTCGTGCCGAGTAGCTGCCGAGTAGCCCGCAGGGCGTGTCGAGGCGCAATTTCGTGGTACAGGTGCCTCGATACACGCTCTCGATACGGCGCCTACTCGATCGCTACTCGGCACGAACGGAGTGATGCGCGGGACAACGGCGCACGAAGGAAGCATCATGGCGCCCAACATCTGGTGGCTTTACGTCACCACCGTCTTCCTGATTTCCGGCATGCCCGGCCCCAACATGCTGCACGTGATGGTGCAGAGCATCCAGCACGGCACGACCCGCGCGCTGGCGGCGATGGCGGGGCTGATGAGCGCGGTGCTACTATGCCTGCTCGCCTCCGCTGCCGGGCTCGGAGCGCTGCTCAAGGCGTCGCCGCTGCTGTACGACATCATCCGCTATGCGGGCGTCGCCTATCTGGTGTGGCTCGGCGTCAAGGCGTGGCGGGCGCCGGTCGCGGCCGACGATGCGCAGGTGGCGACGCCGCGCCGGTCGCTCGGTGCCTTGTACGGCACGGGGCTGGCGACCGGGCTGTCCAACCCCAAACTGATCGTCTTCGCCGCCGCGCTGTTCCCGCAGTTCCTCGATACGCACCGCGCGTTCCTGCCGCAGCTCGGCATCCTGATCGGCAGCTTCGTGGTGATCGAAACCACGTGGTATGCGGTCTATGCGGTCGGTGGGCGCTCGCTCGCGGCATGGCTTGCGCCGGCCAACCGACGGCGGTTGTTCAACCGCGCATCGGGGCTGATCTTCATCGGTTTCGGCGCGGCGCTGCTCGGCAGCCGCGTGTGACCGCTTGACCTGAGCGGCGCGCTCGGCTTCGTGCGCCGCGACCAAGGAAGTGATGATGGCTGATCTCGACCAACTCCATACCGACCTGCTCGCGCGCATCCATGCCGCCGACAGCCTCGACACGCTCGATGCGGTGCGTGTCGCCGCGCTCGGCAAGCAGGGCAGCGTCACCGCGCTGCTTAAAACGCTCGGCGGCATGTCGCCCGACGAGCGGCAGGTGCAGGGCCCGCGCATCCAGGCGGTGCGTGAGGGGCTGACCGCTGCGCTCGTCGACAAGAAGGCCGCGCTCGACCGTGCCGAACTTGACGCGAAGCTCGCGCGCGAGACGCTCGACATGACGTTGCCGCCCGAGGCCGCGCCGACGGGGAGCATCCACCCGGTCAGCCAGGTGATGGACGAACTCGCCGAGATCTTCGCCGATCTCGGCTTCGCGGTCGCGACTGGTCCCGAGATTGAGACGCAATGGTATAATTTCACCGCGCTCAACATGCCCGAGACGCACCCCGCGCGGGCGATGCACGATACGTTCTACCTCAACGCGCACGGTGACGAGGAGGCGCGCGTGCTGCGCACGCATACCAGCCCGGTGCAAATCCGCGCGATGCAGGCGGCCGGCGGCACCAAGCCGATCCGCATCATCGCGCCGGGCCGCACCTATCGCAGCGATTCGGATGCCACCCACACGCCGATGTTCCATCAGGTCGAAGGGCTGGTGATCGACAAGGGGATCACGCTCGGCCATCTCAAATGGACGCTCGAGACCTTCCTCAAGGCGTTCTTCGAGCGCGACGATATCGTGCTGCGGCTGCGCCCGAGCTACTTCCCCTTCACCGAACCCTCGGCGGAGGTCGACGTCGGCTTCTCGGTTGTGAACGGCAAGCGCGTGATCGGCGGATCGGACGGATGGATGGAGGTGCTCGGCTCGGGCATGGTCCATCGCAGCGTGATCGCGGCGGGCGGCTACGATCCCGACGAATGGCAGGGCTTCGCGTTCGGCTGCGGGATCGACCGGCTGGCGATGCTCAAATACGGCATGGACGATCTGCGCGCCTTCTTCGACGGCGATGCGCGCTGGCTGAAACATCACGGCTTCTCCGCGCTCGACGTGCCGACCTTGAGCGGTGGGGTGGGGGCGTGAGCGCCCGCAACTCTCGTCACCCCAGCGCACGCGCTGCCGCCACCCTACAGACAGACCCCAGCTTGCGCTGGGGTGACGGATTGATCGCATGAAATTCACCCTCTCCTGGCTCCACGAGCATCTCGACACGACCGCTTCGCTGTCCGAGGTCACCGATACGCTCACCCGCATCGGCCTTGAGGTCGAGGGCGTCGAGAACCCCGGCGCCAAGCTCGCCGATTTCCGCGTCGCCAAGGTGCTCACCGCCGAGCGTCATCCGCAGGCGGACAAGCTTCAGGTGCTGTCGGTCGATGCTGGTGACGGCGCGATGCAAGTGGTGTGCGGCGCGCCCAACGCGCGCGCCGGCCTCGTCGGTGTGTTCGGCATGCCCGGCGCGACCGTGCCCTCGAACGGCATGGTGCTGAAAGTCGCGGAGATTCGCGGCGTCGTCTCGAACGGGATGATGTGCTCGACCCGCGAGCTCGAACTCGGCGAGGACCACGACGGCATCATCGAGCTGCCCGCTGATGCGCCCCTCGGCACGCCGTACCCGGAGTACGCCGGACTCAACGATCCGGTCATCGACGTGGCGATCACGCCCAACAAGCAGGATTGCATGGGCGTGCGCGGCATCGCCCGCGATCTCGCCGCCGCCGGATTGGGGATGCTCAAGCCGCTGGTCGTGCCCGGCACGGCGCAGGCATCCGTGGCGATTGCGGGCGAGGGCGCGGGGCCGGACATCCGCATCGAGGATGCCGAGGGCTGCCCCGCCTTCTACGGCCAGGGTGTGACGGGCGTCACCAACGGCACCGCGCCCGAGTGGATGGCGCGCCGGCTCAAGGCAATCGGGCAGAAGCCGATCTCGACGTTGGTCGATATCACCAACTACGTCTCGTTCGATCTCGGCCGGCCGCTGCACGTCTATGATCGCGCGAAGCTGTCGGGCGGACTCGTCGCGCGCAAGGCCGCTCCCGGCGAGCAACTGCTCGCGCTCAACGGCAAGACCTACACGCTCGACGACACGATGACCGTGATTGCCGACGACAGCGGTGCGCTCGGCATCGCCGGCATCATCGGCGGCGAATCGAGCGGGTGCGGTGCGGACACCACCGACGTGGTGATCGAATGCGCCTATTTCGATCCCGAGAGCATCGCCCGTACCGGCCAGAAACTCAGCGTCACCAGCGATGCGCGCCAGCGGTTCGAGCGCGGCGTCGACCCCGCGTTCGTCGAAGACGGCCTCGCCATCGCGACCGGGATGGTGGTGAACCTGTGCGGCGGCACCCCGAGCGGCATCACCCGCGCCGGCACACCGCCGGTGCCCGCTACCGTCATCCACTATGATCCGTCGCGTGCGGAGACGCTCGGCGGCCTCGCGGTCGCGCCCGAGCGGCAGCAGGCGATCCTCGAAAGCCTCGGCTTCACCGTCGCCGCCGACTGGCAGGTCGGCGTGCCGAGCTGGCGGCGCGATGTCGAGGGCGTGCCCGATCTGGTCGAGGAGGTGATCCGCATGGTTGGCATCGACCATGTGCCGCCGGTGCCGCTGCCGCGCATCCCCGGCGTCGCCACGCCGACCGCCACGCCCGAGCAGAAGGTCGAGCGTCGCGTGCGCCGCGCCGCCGCCGCGCGTGGTCTGGGCGAGGCGGTGACGTGGAGCTTCGTCTCCGAAGCTGAGGCCGCCCCGTTTGGCGGTGGTGCGTGGAGCCTCGCCAATCCGATCAGCGAAGACCTCAAGATCATGCGCCCCTCGTTGCTGCCCGGGCTGCTGTCGGCGGCGGCGCGCAACCTCAAGCGTGGTGCGGACGGGGTGCGGCTGTTCGAGATCGGCCGCCGCTATCTCGCCGAGGCGGAGCGCACCACGCTGGGCGTCGTGCTGGCGGGCGAGAAGCGCGCGCGCGGCTGGCAGAGCGGCAAGGCACAGCCCTTCGACGCGTTCGATGCCAAGGCCGAGGCGCTCGCGCTGCTCGGCGCGGCGGGCGCGCCGGTCGAGAACCTGCAGATTTTCGGCGAAGCTGGCGAGCATTGGCACCCCGGCCAATCGGGCACGTTGCGACTGGGACCGAAGACGGTGCTGGCGGCGTTCGGCATCGTCCATCCGCTCACCGCGCGTGCGTTCGATCTCGACGGGCCGATCGCGGCGGTCGAGCTGTTCCTCGATGCGATCCCGGCCAAGCGCGGCGACGCCAAAGGTGCGGGGGGCTTCATGCGTGCCGCTTATGCGCCGCCCGCGCTCCAGCCGGTGCGGCGCGACTTCGCCTTCACCGTGCCGGCCGGGCTCGCCGCCGATGCGCTGGTGCGAGCGGTGAAGGGTGCGGATAAGGCGGCGATCACGGCGGTGCGGCTGTTCGACCTGTTCGAGCGGGACGACGTGCGCTCGATCGCGATCGAGGTGACGCTGCAACCCGGCGACAAGAGCTTCACTGACGAGGCGCTCAAGGCGATCGCCGACAAGGTGGTGGCGGCCGCCGCGAAGCAGGGTGCGGTGTTGCGGGGGTAATTCCACCACCACCGTTCGTGCTGAGCCTGTCGAAGCACATGCCCCAAAAGTCGGCGCATGTGTCACGCCCTTCGACAAGCTCAGGGCGAACGGGTTTTGTCGACTAGAGCAAGGCGAGCGCGCTGAGCTTCGCCAGCAACGTCGCGGGCATCGCGTCCGCCTCGTAATCGCCCTCGCCGAAGTCCGATGGCGCATCATCGGCTTCGAGATAGCGCCAGCCCTGATGCGCGCGCTTCGGGCGCGGCTGGACGCGCACCAGCGCGGGCGCGAGGTGGATCGCGACGCGCCCGTCCTCCGCCTCGCCAAAGCCGGTGATGGCGGAGCGAGCCACCAGCGTGTGCTTGATGATCCAGAACAGCGAACCCTGCCCGGCGACCTCCTCGTGCCGTTTGGGCAGGTAGCGCGTGGTCAGGAACAGCGGCCCGGCGGCGACGCGCGCTTCCAGCCGGTCGGCAAGCATGTCGTAACTGGTGGACCCGAACGCGACCTTGGTGAGATGGAGTGCCATCGCCTCCATCTGGGCACCGCGCGGCTAACCGCCAAGCCCCCACAGGGTCGCCAGCCCGAGAAACGAGAAGAACCCCATCACGTCGGTCATCGTCGTCACGAACACCGCCGAGGATACGGCGGGATCGACGTCGAGCCGGTCGAGGGTCACGGGGATCAGCACGCCCGCCAGGCCCGCCACCAGATTGTTGATGAGCATGGCAAGCGCGATCACGAGCCCCAGATGCAGGTTGCCGAAGATCAGGAACGTACCCAGCCCGATCAGCACGCCCAGCATCGCACCGTTCGCGGCGGCGATGCGGAATTCGCGCAGGATCATGCGCAGGGTATTGGAGCTGGTCAGCTGATTGGTGGCGAGCGCGCGCACCACCACCGCCAGCGTCTGCGTGCCGGCGTTGCCGCCCATGCCCGACACGATCGGCATCAGCACCGCGAGCAGCGCGAACCGCCCGATCTCACCCTGGAACAACCCCACCACCGACGCGGCGAGCATCGCCGTGCCGAGGTTGACGACCAGCCACAGGAAGCGCGTTCGCACCGTCAGCAGGATCGGTTCGTTGATATCGCCTTCGCCCGCGCCCGACAGCCGCAGGATATCTTCGCCCGCCTCCTGCTGGATGATGTGGACGACATCGTCGACGGTGATCATGCCGACCAGCCGCCCGTTCATGTCGACCACCGCGGCCGAGATCAAAGCGTATTTCTGGAAGCGGAGCGCCACCTCTTCCTGGTCCATATCGACCGGGATCAGCGTCTGCTCGCGCTGCATCACGTCGCCGATGCAGATGCCGCGCGGGGTGCGCAGGATCCAGGAGAGCTTGCACGTCCCCACCGGCTTGTGCGCGGGATCGACCACGTAGATTTCCCAGAAATCGGTGGTCAGTTCCTCATGGCCGCGCAGATAATCGAGCACATTGCCGACGGTCCAATGCTCGGGCACCGCGATCAGCTCGCGCTGCATCAGGCGGCCAGCGGACTCCTCGGGGTAGGACAGCGCCTCCTCGATCGCGGCACGGTCGTCGGGGTCGAGCGCGCGGAGCACCTCGCGCTGATCCTCGACGTCCATGTCCTCGATGATCGCGACCGCGTCGTCGGTATCGAGTTCAGCGGCGATATCGGCGATTTCGTGCGGCTCGAGCGCGTCGATCAAATCCTCGCGGACGTAATCGTTCATCTCGGCGAACACGTCGGCGTCGAGCAGGTCGGTCACCGCCTTGGCGAGATCGGCGCGGTCCTCGTGCGGGGTCAGCTCGAACAGATCGGCGATGTCGGCGGGGTGGAGCGGCTCGACCAGCGCGCGCGCGCCCTCAGCATCGCCTTCGTACACCGCATCCAGCACGGCGCGGACGAACTCGGGCTTGAGCCGGTCGTCCTCGTCGAGCTGGGCCTCGGCTTCGTCTTCGGCTTCGATCGGGGGCAGTTCGGTTTCGCTCATCGTCTCGCCTCCTGCCAATCGGCGCCGGTACGAGCGGCTCCTAACGCCGCCTGCCCACAAAGCCAACGCTCGCGCGTTGGCATGACGCGATTGTCAGCGCGGGGGATACACCTTACGTGCGGACCGCACTTTCAAGGACAAGGATTAGCAGGATGGCCGATACTCCCGAAACGCTGACGCTGACGCTCGAGAGCGGCGACGTCGTCATCAAGCTGCGCCCCGATCTCGCGCCCAAGCACGTCGCGCGCATCGCCGAACTGGCGAACGAGGGCTTCTACAACGGCGTGGTGTTTCACCGCGTGATTCCGGGCTTCATGGCGCAGGGCGGCGACCCCTCGGGCACCGGCATGCGCGGTTCGGACAAGCCGAACCTGCCGGCCGAGTTTTCCAAGGAGCCGCACGTCCGCGGCGTGGCGTCGATGGCGCGCACCAACGATCCGAACTCGGCGAACAGCCAGTTCTTCATCTGCTTCGACGATGCGCGCTTCCTCGACGGCCAGTACACCGTCTGGGGCGAAGTGACGTCGGGCATGGAGCATGTCGACGCGCTCCCCAAGGGCGAGCCGCCCCGCACGCCCGGCAAGATCGTCAAGGCGGTCGCTGCGTAATCGACGTTCGGGCCCTCTCTCCGTGCGCGGGGAGGGGGCTCATTACCGCGCCCGTTTTCTATCCCACCGTTCGTCCCGAGTAGCTGCCGAGTAGCCCACCGGGCGTATCGAGGTAGCGTATCGAGGGACAGCCCCGCGCGATTACCTGTGCTTCGATACGGGCTCTCGATACGGCTTCGCCTACTCGATCCCTACTCGGCACGAACGGGAAGGGTGGGGGCGACGTGCAAACCTCCCCGAGCCAAAGACATCCGCCAGCCCCCCGTTCGTGCCGAGCGAAGTCGAGGGATGGTCCCACGCGCAGGTGCCTCGACTTCGCTCGGCACGAACGGGGGGACTCGGGCGACGGGGCCGAAAGCGCCTAAACGCTCGGATCGGCGATCGCCGTCACCAGCCAGTCGTGGAACAGCTTGACCGGGCGTTGCAGCATCGCGCGCGGGCGGCAGGCGAACCAATAGCTGTACGGGCTCTCGATCTCGATATCGAACAGCCGCACGAGTCGCGGGTCGCGCGCGTCGGCGAAGTGGCTTTCGTGCATGAAGGCGACGCCGAGCCCCTGCGCGGCGGCCTCCAGCATCAGCGGGCCCGAGTCGAAATGGTCGATCGCGAGCGGCGCTGTGTCCTGTAACCCCGCCGCGCTCCAGAATTCGGTGAACAGGTCGGGCATGTCCTTGTGGACGAGCGCGGTCAGCCCGGCGAGCTGCTCGGGCTTGGTGACGGGATTGGGGCCTTCCGCCATCGCCTTCGCGCCGATCACATAGATCGAATTGCGGTCGAGCCGCTTGCCGTACAGCGCCGGGTCCATCTCGCGCGCGAGCGCGATCACCGCATCGAGCCCTTCGCCCAACCGCGCGAAGCCGTGGCTGGCCGTGTCGATATCGAGATGCAGCTCGGGGTGTTTGGTGCGCAGATCGCCGAGATGCGGGAACAACCGCTGCGACGCGTAGAGCGGCATGATGCCAAGCCGCAGCCGCAGCATCTCGGTGCCGCTGGTCATCACCTCGACCGCGTCGGACAGGCTGTCGAGCGCGGGGGCGATCTGCTGGAGCAGGCGTTCGCCGTCTGCATTGAGCACGACCGCCTGGTGCCGGCGCTCGAACAACGGCTTGCCGATGAAGCGCTCCAGCGCCTGCACGCGGCGGCTCAGCGCCGGCGCGGAGAGCGCCAGTTCCTGCGAGGCGGCCTTGATCGAGCCAAGCCGCGCGACTTGGACAAAGGCTTCGATCGCCGTCAGTGGTGGCAGTCTGCGCATCGAACTCCCGGTTCCTTGTGCACTGCAACATAGGAGGCGAAGCGCTGCCTCGCCATCCTTAAGATGCAAAAACTGGCGTGCGATTGCAATATACGCATCTTTGCGGAAACCTTTCGCACTTGCACAAAACTGCGCTGCGCTGCACATCAGGGGTGCCTTTCAGGCATCCTCTCCTAAAACTTTCACGGCCGGCCCCTCGCGGGGCTGGCCTTTTTTTTCTTTTGCGTCCGGCACTTGGCGGTCGCAAGCCGCTTCCCCCTCGCATTGCGGGAACCACTTCCTATCTCCCGCGCTTGAACATGCGTTCCAGGGGCGGGGTCGATGGCCGACAGCGAAGTACCAGTGAAGAAGTTGCAGGTCGCCAACGCGCGCCCCGAGGATAGCGGGCGCGGCCTCGCGCATGTGCCGCGTGCGATCATGGCGGCGCTTGGCCTGGCCGAGGGCGACGTAATCGAAATCGAGGGCAAATCGACCACGCCTGCGCGCGCGGTCGCGCCCTATCCGGAGGACGAGGGGCTCGAGATCATCCGCATCGACGGGCTTCAACGCGCCAACGCCGGGGTCGGTTCGGGCGATTTCGTCGAGGTGCGCAAGGTCGAATCGAAGCCGGCCGCGCGCGTGGTGTTCGCGCCCGCGCAACAGAATCTGCGGTTGCAAGGCTCCTCGACCGCACTGAAACGGACCTTCTTCGGCCGCCCGCTGACGCAGGGCGACGTTGTCGCCACCGCCGGTCAGCAGCGCGTCGAGAACATGCCGCCGGGCGTCCAGCAATTCCTGCGCTCGCCGGCCTATGCGTTGCAGGAGATCCGCCTCGTCGTGATCTCGACCACGCCCAAGGGCGTCGTCCATGTCGACGAGACCACCGAGATCGAACTGCGCCCCGAGTACGAGGAACCCAAGGAAGCGCGCCGCGCCGACGTCACCTATGACGATATCGGCGGCATGGGGCCGACGATCGACCAGTTGCGCGAGATGGTCGAATTGCCGCTGCGCTATCCCGAATTGTTCCAGCGACTCGGCGTCGATCCGCCCAAGGGCGTTTTGCTGCACGGGCCGCCCGGCACCGGCAAGACCCGGCTCGCGCGCGCGGTGGCGAACGAATCGGCGGCCGAGTTCTTCCTCATCAACGGCCCCGAGATCATGGGCTCGGCGTACGGCGAATCGGAAAAGCGCCTGCGCGACGTGTTCGAGGAGGCTGCGCAGAACGCGCCGTCGATCGTGTTCATCGACGAGATCGATTCGATCGCACCCAAGCGCGGGCAGGTGTCGGGCGAGGCGGAGAAGCGGCTCGTCGCGCAGTTGCTGACGCTGATGGACGGTCTCGAGGCGCGCGCCAACGTGGTGGTGATCGCCGCGACCAACCGCCCGGAGGCGATCGACGAGGCGCTCAGGCGGCCCGGCCGGTTCGACCGCGAGATCATCGTCGGCGTGCCCGACGAACGCGGGCGGCGCGAGATCCTCGGCATCCACACGCGCGGCATGCCGCTGGGCGAGAAGGTCGATCTCGCCGAACTGGCACGGACCACCTACGGCTTCGTCGGTGCCGATCTCGCCGCGCTGGCGCGTGAGGCGGCGATCGAGGCAGTGCGGCGGATCATGCCGCGCCTCAACCTCGCCGAGGGTACGATTCCGCCCGAGGTGCTCGATACGCTTGCGGTGACGCGCGAGGATTTCCTCGGAGCGCTCAAGCGCGTCCAGCCGAGCGCGATGCGCGAGGTGATGGTCGAGGCGCCGCGCGTCCGCTGGGAGGATGTCGGCGGGTTGGACGACGCGCAGATGCGGCTCAAGGAAGGCGTCGAGCTGCCCTTGAAAGACCCGGATGCGTTCCGCCGTATCGGCATCCGTCCGGCCAAGGGCTTTCTGCTCTACGGCCCGCCCGGCACGGGCAAGACGCTGCTGGCGAAAGCGGTCGCGCGCGAGGCGGAGGCGAACTTCATCGCCACCAAGTCGAGCGACCTGCTCAGCAAATGGTATGGCGAGAGCGAACAGCAGATCACCCGGCTGTTCGCGCGCGCCCGGCAGGTCGCGCCCTGCGTGATCTTCATCGACGAGCTCGATTCGCTGGTGCCCGCGCGCGGCGGCGGCATGGGCGAGCCACAGGTGACCGAGCGCGTCGTCAACACCATCCTCGCCGAAATGGACGGGCTGGAGGAGTTGCAGGCGGTCATCGTGATCGGTGCGACCAACCGGCCCAATCTGATCGACCCGGCGCTGTTGCGGCCGGGGCGGTTCGACGAGCTGATCTACGTCGGCGTGCCGGACCGCGAGGGGCGCGAGCGCATCCTGCGTATCCAGAGCGCCAAGATGCCGCTGGCGGACGATGTCGATCTCGCCGATCTGGCGGGCAGGACCGATCGGTTCACCGGCGCCGATCTCGGCGATCTGGTGCGGCGGGCGGGTCTGGTCGCTTTGCGTCAGTCGCTGTCGGTCGGGCAGGTGACGCAGGCGCATTTCGACGCCGCGCTCAAGGAGTCGCGCGCCTCGGTGACGCCCGAGCTGGAACGCGAGTATGAGCAGATGGCGACGCGGCTGAAGCAGGATGCGTCGTCGTTGCAACCGATCGGCTTCGTCTCGCCGGGGCAGCTCAGGCCGCGCGAGGAGTGAACGCCTCGGCCCGGTGCAAGCTGGGGCCGCTGTGCGGAGGGTGTCACGCCCGCCACATAGCGGCCCCGGCCTGCGCCGGGGCGACGGTTATTTCGTCCGATGATATCCGCGCGATGCCTCCGCGACGATCACCTCGTACCAGTCGTACCAGCGCCCGCGGCCAAGCGCGCGGATTTCGGCATGACGCGGGTGCGCGCGCCACGCCAGTGCGCTCGCCTCGTCCGCCCAGAAGCTGATCGTGATGCCGAACCCGTCGTCCCCGCGCGTGCTCTCGATACCGCGATAGCCGGGCTGTTGTGCGGCGAGTGCGTCCATCTCGGCCGCCGCCGCGGCGTAGCCGGCCTCGTCCACGCCGCTGCGTCGCGACAGGAAGACGACGAGCGTCTGGCCGGTACGATCCTGATCCATCGCCGCGCGATGCCCTGCAACGCGACGGGCTTGCAACCGATTCCGGAACGTGTTGGTTACGCCGGTGTGACAATGACCAACAGGATGTGCCGTTGACCCTCTCTACCCTCGGCGACCGTTCGCCTGCGCGAGACCGCAAATGGAGCAACTCCCCGCAGGCGCTGTTCCTGCGCGGGTTCATCAAGCATCCGGTGATGGTCGGCTCGATCGTGCCATCGTCGCAGAAGCTGATCGCGCGGATGCTGGGGCGGGTCGATTGGGGCAAGACCAGGCTGTTCGTCGAATATGGCCCCGGCGTCGGCACCTTCTGTCAGCCGATCCTCGACCGGCTCGCGCCCGATGCGACCCTGCTGGTGATCGATACCAACCCCGATTTCATCCAGCATCTGCGTCGCGAGATCCGCGATTCGCGCTTCGTCGCGGTCGAGGGGTCGGCGGCGGATGTGCAGGCGATCATCGCCGAACACGGTTTCGAACATGCCGATTACGTGCTGTCGGGGCTGCCGTTCTCGACGCTGCCGCCGGGCGTCGGCGATGCGATCGCGGTGGCGACGCACAAGGTGCTGCGCCCGGGCGGCGCGTTCCTGGTCTATCAGTTCCGCGCGCGGGTGCGCGATTTCCTGTCGCCGCACTTCACGCGGATCGATCCGGCGTTCGAATGGTGGAACGTGCCGCCCGCGCACCTGTTCTGGGCCTGGAAGGACTGACGCTCGCGGCGGCAAAGTAAGCCCGTTCGCCCTGAGCGTGTCGAAGGGCGTGCCCGCAACGCGAGGTATCGGGCATGTGCTTCGACACGCTCAGCACGAACGGGGGAGTCGGATGGCTTGGCGAGCGGTTGCCGCCTGCGGCAGCTATGCCGCGATGGGAAAGCGCAGCAGCCGGTCGCGCACCGGCACCAGCGCCTCCGCACCGAGCCCGACTGCGCGGACGATCTCCGGGTGGCCCGCGTCGAGCCCACCGGTGAGCGATCCAAACGCGGGCAGCACAAGCTTGGTCGGCGTCGCGACGAAGCACCGCCGCGAGATGTTCTGCCCGCGCACGCGCAGCCGCAGCTTGGGATGATAATGCCCCGACAGTTCGGGCCGCGCCTCGCCCGCCTCGGCCTCGTGGCGCAGCACCAGCCCGTCGACCACCGCCTCCTCCACAACGTCGCCGCCGCAGCGATCGACCAAAGCGACGTCGTGATTGCCGGTGATCCACGTCCAGCGCGTGCGCGCCGTCAGCGTGCGGAGCGCGACTTGCGCGGCTTCGGGCAGCCGTTCGCAGCCGGCACTGTCGTGGAAACTGTCGCCCAGGCACCAGATTTCGGCAGCGCCCGTCGCGGTCGCCAGCGCGGTCAGATCGGCGAGCGTCGCCAGCGAATCGTATGGCGGCAGCATCTGCCCGCGCATCGCGAACCAACTCGCTTTCTCGAAATGCAGATCGGCGACGATCAGCGCGCGCCGCGCGGGCCAGAACAGCGCCCCTTGCGTCAGCGCGACCAGATCGAACCCTGCGAACGAAAAGCGAACCATCGCCGTGCTAGACCGCAAAGCGGCCGCCGGATCAAGCCCCCCGAGGTCGGCTGCGGCACTGCAACAATTCCCTTTGCACGTCCGTTCAGCAAGCGTACAGCGCCCCGTCTTTCGAGCCGCGTCCAATGACAGGTCCACCGCATGTCCACCGTGCCTGAAACGACAGGTCATCCAACGCAGTCCCATGCCGCTCCCGCGCACCCGGCCCCCGCGCATCCGGCAATGGCCGCGCTGACGATCGGCGCGATCGGCGTGGTGTTCGGCGATATCGGCACCAGCCCGATCTACGCGTTTCGCGCAGCCCTCGCGCTCACCACCGCCGACGGCGCGGAGGTGAACGAGGTGCTCGGCGTGCTGAGCCTCGCCTTGTGGGCACTCATCTTCATCGTCACGATCAAATATGTCGTGTTCCTGATGCGCGCGGACAATCACGGCGAGGGCGGCGTGCTCGCGCTCACCGCGCTGGCCCGGCGTGCGCTCGGCAAGCGTTCGATGATCGCGCTGGTGCTTGGCGCATCGGGCGCGGCGTTGTTCTACGGCGACGCGATCATCACGCCGGCGCTGTCGGTGCTGTCGGCGGTGGAGGGGTTGAAGACGCTGCCGGGCGCGGGGGGGATGTTCGGCGACGATTTCATCCTGTTCCTCACCATCGCCATCCTGATCGGGCTGTTCGCGATCCAGTCGCGCGGCACCGCCAGCGTGTCGAAGCTGTTCGGCCCGGTGTGCATCCTGTGGTTCCTGTGCATCGGCGGGCTCGGCCTGTGGCACATCAGCGACGAGCTTTCGATCGTACGCGCGTTCCTGCCCTCTTACGGCGTGCTGTTCCTCGCCACGCACGGCGTTATGGGGCTGTTCGTGCTGGGCGCGGTGTTCCTGACCGTGACGGGCGCGGAGGCGCTGACCGCCGATATGGGGCATTTCGGGGTGAAGCCGATCCGCATCGGCTGGTTCGGCCTCGTGCTGCCGTGCCTGTTCCTCAACTATCTGGGGCAGGGCGCATTCGTGCTCAACGCACTCGAAGCGGCGCACGCTGCCGGGCGGGATATCGGCGATCAGGACTGGTTCTTCCTGATGGCGCCCGAGTCGGTGCGGCCGGTGCTGATCGTGCTGTCGCTGCTTGCCACCATCATCGCCAGCCAGGCGGTCATCACCGGGGCCTATTCGCTCACGCAACAGGCGATCCAGCTCGGATTGCTGCCCCGGTTGCGCATCCGCCAGACCTCGGCGAGCCAGGCGGGGCAGATCTATCTGCCGTCGATCAACTGGCTGCTGCTGGCCGGCGTGCTGATCCTAGTCGTGCAGTTCCGCACCTCCTCGGCGATGGCGGCGGCGTACGGCATCGCGGTGACGGGGACGATGGTGGTGACGACCTGCCTCGCCTATATCGTCGTGCGCTACACCTGGGGCTGGTCGCGGGCACGTTCGATCCCGCTGATCCTGCCGTTCCTGCTGCTCGATCTGGTGTTCTTCGGCGCAAACATCCTGCGCGTGATCGAAGGCGGCTGGGTGCCCTTGCTGGTGGCGGCGGTGATCGGCTTCCTGGTCGCGACCTGGGTGCGCGGGCGCGGCATCGTGCGCGAGTTCGAGAAGCGGCAGAGCGTCCCGCTCGCCGATCTCGCCGCCGCCTTGTCGCGTCGCCCGCCCGAGCGAGTCGAGGGGACGGCGGTGTTCCTCACCGCCAATGCCGATGGCGCGCCGGGCGCGCTGCTCCACAACCTCAAGCACAACAAGGTGCTGCACGAGCGCAACCTGATCGTCAGCATCCGCACCGCCGACCGGCCGTTCGTCGAAGCGGACGAACGGATCCGCACCAAGCCGATCGACGACAATTTCAGCTCGATCGTGCTGACCTACGGCTTCATGGAATCGCCCGACGTGCCGCATGATCTCGGGCTGGCGAGCACCGATCAGCGCAAGGGGCTCAACCCGGCCAAGACGAGCTATTTCATCGGCCGCAACACGATAAAGCCCGCCGCCGATCAGGGCATGCCGATCTGGCAGGACCGCGTGTTCATGTTCCTCCAGCGCAACGCCAGCGACCCGACCGACTTCTTCCACATCCCGCCGGGCAAGGTGCTCGAACTGGGCGAGCAGGTCACCGTCTAGCGCCGTAGCGGACGGCCGATCAGATGACGTATTCGACCGTCTTGGCCTGATCGGTCGCCGCTGCCGTCGCGGCGCGCTTGGCGGCGATCTCACGGTGGAGGCGGACGATCGTGCGGCTGCCGGTGGTCTTGAACGCGAACGGCAGCACGCCGTGGAGCACCGCCGCCACGCCCGCACCGATCATGATGACGCCGAACCGCGTCGCCACGCCGAAATGCTCGCCATAGCTCTCGCCGACGGAGGCGGGGTGATCGAGAAACAGGCGGCGGAACATGCGTTTACTCCTTTGCCTCTTTTAGGCGTCCGCCCGTCTGGCAGCAATCTGTGGCAGCATGTCGGCGGCGAGTGCGCTCAGCGTATCGTCGCGTGCGCCCATCACCACGATCCGGTCGCCCGCTCGCGCCTCCGCCACCAGAGCGACGGCGGCGGCGGCACGGTCGGCGATGTGGCGCGCGTGCCCGCCGATCTCGGCGATCAGATCGGCGCTCGTTACCGCGCGGTCGACCGTGCCGCCCTGATAGACCGGATCGGGCATCACCAGCACATCGTAGGCCCCAAGTTTCTCGCGGAACATCGCGACCAGCTCGTGGCGCATCACCTTCAATGGCCCATAGCCGTGCGGCTGGAACAGCACGAGCAGCCGCCCGGAGAAGGCGTGGAGCGTATCGAGCGTGGCGGCGATCTTGTCCGGATTGTGCCCGAAATCGTCGATCACCGCGACGCCGGCGGCTTCCCCGACCAGTTCGAAGCGACGTTTGAGCCCCACAAACCCTTCGATCGCGGCAATCGCCTCGGCCAGCGGTACGCCCGCCGCCCGCGCGGCCCCGATCGCGGCGAGCGCGTTGGAGACGTTGTGCCGCCCCGGCACTGCCAGCCGCACACGGTGACGTGCGCCGTCCGCAACGAGGTCAAAGCTAATCGCGAAGGGTTCAGGTGCGAGGTTCTCCGCGACGAGGTCGGCCGCGCGTTCGACCGCGAAGGTGATCGGCGGCTTGGGCAGAGCGGCGGCGAGCGCGGCGGTTTCGGCATCGCCGATGTTGAGCACCACCGTTTCGGCATGGCGTGCGAAATCGCCGAACAGCGTGCGCAATTCCTCGAGCGACTTGTGGTCGAGGCTGACGTTGTTGAGCACCGCGATCTTCGGGCGGTACAGCGCGATCGAACCGTCGCTCTCGTCCACCTCGCTGACGAACGCCGCGCCTGAGCCGACCAGCGCGCTCGCGAACGGCGCTTCTGGCACGGCAAAATTCTTCATCACCGCGCCGTTCATCACGGTCGGGTCGCGCCCGGTGGCGTGCAGGATCCAGCCGATCATGCCGGTGACGGTCGATTTTCCGCTGGTGCCCGCCACGCCGATCGGCAGATCACTCGCGTTGAACAGATCGGCGAGCAGTTGCGCGCGGCTGAGCCGGGTCGCGCCCACCGCTTGCGCCGCGACGATATCGGCGACGGTCGATTCGATTGCGGCGGAGGCGACGACGATCTGGTCGGCGGAGATGATGCCGCTGCCGTCCTGCGCGAACAGGTCGATGCCGAGCGCGCGAAGCGCGTCGAACTTGGCGGGCAGCCGCGCCTGATCGAGCGCGCGATCCGAGCCCGACACACGCGCGCCACGGCCCGCGAGGATCATCGCCAGCGGCATCATCCCGCTGCCGCCGACGCCGACGAAGAAGTAGGGGTTGGTGGACTGCATCGCAGCACGCTATCCGAAGTTTCGCGGTGCAGGGCAACCTAGACCGTTCGTGCCGAGCGAAGTCGAGGCACATTTCAGCGCGTGCCCCTCGACTTCGCTCGGGGCGAACGAAGGGTGAGCTCAGAATGAAAATCGCCATCTGCGCGCCGGCGCGCCCGATCGATCCGGTGGTGGAGCCGCGCATCAAGGCGCTGTCCGCGCTCGCCTTTCCGGAGGTCGAGATCGTCGTCCACCCGCAATGCTTCATGGAAGACGGCCATTTCGCCGGCAGCGATGCGATGCGCGCCGCCGCCTTCCTCGAATTCGCCAATGATGCCGCATTCGATGCGATCTGGTTCGCGCGCGGCGGCTATGGCTCCAACCGCATCCTCCACACTGTCATGCCGCAGCTCGGGCCAGCGGCGGCGCACAAACACTATCTCGGCTATTCGGACATGGGGTTCCTGCTCGGCGCGCTCTATGCGCGGCGGATCGGGCGGCCTGCGCACGGACCGATGCCGTCCGAGGTCAGCCGACAGGGCGATCAGGCGCATGACGTGATGCGCTCGCTGGCGTGGCTGGTGCGTGGCGACCGCGCTGGACTGGAGCCGAGCCTCGACGGACGACCGGCGGCGGCGTTCAACCTGTCGATCCTCAGTGCGCTGATCGGCACGCACTGGCTGCCCGACCTGACCGACCACGTGCTGATGATCGAGGAAGTGTCCGAACCGCTCTACCGGATCGACCGCATGCTCTCGCAGATGGCGCACGCCACGCAGTTGAAGGGGATCGCCGGCATCCGGCTCGGCCGCATCACCGAGGTGGTGGCGAACACCCCCGAGTTCGGCGAGACCCCCGAACAGATGATCGTGCGCTGGTGCGGCGAGATGGGCGTGCCCTATCTCGGCCGCGCCGACATCGCGCACGACGCGCAGAACAAGGTGGTGCCGTTCGGAATCGCCTGACCCGTCGCCCCGGCGGAGGCCGGCATATGACTTGGCGAGCCGGTCGCCCCGACACGCAACGGCCCCGGCCTTCGCCGGGGCGACGGGTGTGGCGGCGCGCCCGCGCTTGCTTATATAGGCCGCGCCCGCATAAGCGGGTGCAATTCAACTCTATGGTGAAGTCGTCACGATGTCCGAAATGTTCCGAATCACGCTGCCCGACGGTTCCGTCCGCGAGGTAGCCCCGGGGACTACCCCGGCGGACATCGCCGCCGCGATCGGGCCGGGGCTCGCCAAGGCGGCGATCGGCGCGCGCGTCGATGGCGAATTGCGCGACATCACGCGCCCGTTCGAACACGATTCGCAGCTCGCGCTGGTGACGACGCGCGACGAGGCCGACGCGCTCGAATTCGCGCGCCACGATTATGCGCACATCCTTGCCGAGGCGGTGCAGCAGTTGTTCCCGGGGACGCAGATCACTTTCGGCCCGTCGACCGACGACGGCTTCTATTACGATTTCGCGCCGAAAGATCGCCCGTTCACCGAGGAGGACCTGCCCGCGATCGAGGAGGCGATGCGCGCGATCATCCGCGCCGACAAGCCCTTGAAGCGCGAGGTGTGGGACCGCCAGACGCTGATCTCGCGCTGGAAGCAGCAGGGCGAGACGTTCAAGGCCGAATGGGCCGCCGAACTGCCCGGTGACGAGCCGCTGACGGTCTATTGGTCGGGCGAGGACTGGCTCGACATGTGCCGCGGGCCGCACCTCGCCTCGACCGGCAAGCTCGATCCCGACGCTTTCAAGCTGACGCGCGTATCGGGCGCATATTGGCGCGGCGACCAGAACAACGCGATGCTCAGCCGCATCTACGGCACCGGCTGGCTCAACAAGAAGCAGTTGAACGAGCATCTCACCCGGCTGGAGGAAGCCGCCAAGCGCGACCACCGCCGCATCGGCGCGGACATGGACCTGTTCCACCTCCAGTCCGAAGCGCAGGGCTCGGTGTTCTGGCACCCCAAGGGCTTCGTGCTGTGGCGCGCGCTGGAGGCGTATATGCGCCGCCGGCTCGACGCGGCGGGCTATGCCGAGGTCAAGACGCCGCAGTTGATGGACGCGCGCCAATGGGAGCAGTCCGGCCATTGGGGCAAGTACCGCGAGAACATGTTCGTGGTGCCCGACGAGATCCCCAACGCCGAGGAGGAAGGCCCGATCCTGTCGGGCAAGGCCGATCTGATGGCGCTGAAGCCGATGAACTGCCCGGCGCACGTGCTGATCTTCCGCCAGGGCATCAAATCCTATCGCGACCTGCCGATCCGCATGGCCGAATTCGGCTGCTGCCACCGCAACGAGCCGCACGGCGCGCTCCACGGCATCATGCGCGTGCGCCAGTTCACGCAGGACGACGCGCATATCTTCGTGCGCGAGGATCAGTTGATCGGCGAGGTACGCGATTTCTGCGAGCTGCTCGACAGCGTGTACAAGGATCTCGGCTTCGAGGATTATGCGGTCAAGCTGGCGCTACGCCCCGACAAGCGTTTCGGCGACGATGCGATGTGGGACAAGGCCGAGGCGGAACTGCGTGAGGCGGTGCTGCAATCGAACTTAAGCAACGCCATCAAGGACCGCTTCGAGGAGCTGCCGGGCGAGGGTGCCTTCTACGCGCCCAAGCTCGAATTCCACCTCACCGACGCGATCGGGCGGACGTGGCAGGTCGGCACCATCCAGTCCGACCGCGTGCTGCCCGAGCGGCTCGATGCGTCCTATGTCGGCGACGATGGCGAGCGGCACCGCCCGGTGATGCTGCACCGCGCGATCCTCGGCACGTTCGAGCGGTTCCTCGGCATCCTGATCGAGCATCACGCCGGCCGTTTTCCGCTGTGGCTGGCGCCGGTGCAGGCGGTGGTGGCGACGATCGTGTCGGACGCGGACGGCTATGCCGCCGAAGTCGCGCGCAAGCTCAAGGCGGCGGGGCTGCGCGTCGAGACGGATCTGCGCAACGAGAAGATCAACTACAAGGTGCGCGAGCACAGCCTTGCCAAGGTGCCTAACCTGCTGGTGGTCGGCAAGCGCGAGGCGGAGGAGGGCACCGTCGCGCTGCGTCCGCTCGGCGAGGGCGCCAAGCAGGAGGTGCTGACGCTCGACACGGTGATCGCGCGGCTGGTCGCGGAGGCGACCCCGCCCGACCTGCGCTGAACGCAACGAAGCCGGCCGAACCCCTCGCGGTTCGACCGGCTTCGCGTGCCGTCGGGTAACGATCAGAGCCGGTATTTGAGGCCGATCTGCACGATCGGATAGACGCGGTACTTGTCGAGCGTGTTCTGGACGCGCAGCCGCTCCTTCTCGAGCTGCGCGATGAACAGCGCATTGTTGGCGAGCCCGCCGTTCGCCCGATAGTCGCGCAATTGCAGCGCGCCCTGGAACAGCGCGCCCGCCTCGGCGGTGACGGTAAGGCCGCGCCGCAGCGTTCCGCCATAGCCGAGCGTGACTTGCGGCGCGAAATTCTTGGTCTCGACGTCGCCAGTGATCGTGCCGATCTGCGCAGGCGTGAATTCGACCCCGCCGATGCGGGTGTTGCTCATCGGCGTGGCGTGGAGCCGGCCCGAATTGCCGTTGGCGCGTGCGCCCCCCGACAGGCGGAAGCCGCCGCCGAACGGATAGACGTCGATCGAGGCGCCGCCCGACTTGAGATTGGCGGTGCCGTCGTAGCGCACGTCGTTCGACTTGACGCTGTGGCTGAACGACAGGAACGTCGCGTTGGCGCGCACGCCGATCGTTTGATTGACCCGGTAGCCGAGTTCCGGCCCGACACCAAGCGTACCCCCAGTCACGCCCAGGCTGAACCGGCCGGGCTTCGGCGCGGGTTCGTCCTTGGCGGCGGCAGGCTGGGCAAGCAACGACACGGCCGCGAGTGCCGCAGCCCAAAACACCGACTTCATGAGACCCCCGTCCGGCTTGTCGCTGCATCGAGGCGAGCGACGGTAAGCAAGTACGCATTCACTATGCGCGTTGACGACGATTCGCGATTTCGGAGATGTACTTAACGCAGTCGCCCCGAGCCGGCGCGCAGGCTTTCGTCAACATATCGCGCTGTGCCGGACCTGTGGCGGGAGCTTGCGTGCGTGCGACACGTCCGGCCCTGCAACGACCGTGATGCCACGCCGCCCGCGCCGGCACACGGCAGGCGCGGGGTCGCTCCGCGGGTCTTAACCTGCTCGTATCCTTTGGCTTGTACGCGGGAAGCGTGCTGAAACATCCCTCAAGACTTGCCCGGGCGACTCGCTACGATGTGCTGGCGCCGATCGTTGGCCTGGCGTGCGCGGGGCTGGCGCGAAACAGCATGTCGGTCGCGACAGGCGTTCTCGTCGCGACGGTCGTCCTCTGCGCCTTGATGAACTTGCGCCTGCATCGGACGATCGCCGCGGCGGCGGAACGCCTTTCTTCATCCACGTCGAAAAGCCCGCTGGCGACGTTCTCGCTCGAAGACGACATCACCGACCTCGAGGATCAACTGGCGTCCGTCAACCATCGCCTGAACGTGACGCACCCGGTAAGCGGCCTGCCGTTGCGCGAGGCGCTGCTGACCCGGATCGATGCCGATGCGAGCGGCGTCCTCGGCGTCGTCGCGTTCATGGATTTCGAAAGGGTGGCGGCGTTCGATCCGGCGAAAGGCGAGCGTATCTGCGCGGTGCTTGCCGCTCGTCTGGCCAAGATGGTGCCCGCCACTCGCTTTCTGGCGCAGGTCGACCGTAACCAGTTCGCTATATGGTTCGGCTCGGGAACGGCTGAAGATGCCGCGAGGACGGAACTCGAAGCGATGTGTTACGCGCTGACGGATACAATTCCCGATGGTGATCGGGATGTCGAGCCGCAGTTGAAGCTGCGACTTGGCACGTATGATCGAGCGACCGAGGCGAGCGCGTCGATCTTCCTGGTCCGCACCTTGGCGCTGCTGGCGCTTCCGGAGCAGTTTGCCGCGCAAAGCACCGTCATGGTCGATCCGGTCGAATTCGCACGCGATCGTTACGACCTCGAACAGGAGTTGCGGCAAGCGATCGCGCGTCGGGAATTCTCCCTGGAGTTCCAGCCGCTGGTGGATGCCGGCGCCGGGCGCGTGTGCGGTGCCGAGGCGCTTTTGAGGTGGCGGCACCCGGAACGCGGCTTCGTGTCACCGGCGCGGTTCGTACCGCTCATGGAAACACTCGGGCTTGCGGGCGAGATCGGCGCATGGGTGATGAATGCGGCCGTTCGGGAGGCTGGCCAGTGGCGTGAACGCGGTTTCAACGACCTGCGCATGGCGGTGAACGTATCGGGCGCTCAACTCGATAACGACGACTTGCCGGTGCTGGTGCAACGGACCTTGCAGCGGCACGGCCTTACGGCCGGCTGTCTGGAAATCGAGCTGACGGAAAGCGTCGCCACCAACAATAATGACCACTGCCGGCGTGTTTTCGGGCAGTTGCGCGAATTGGGCGTCAAGCTTGCCGTGGACGATTTCGGCACCGGCTTCTCGGGGTTCAGTTCGCTGCGAACGCTGCGCTTCGACAAGATCAAGATCGATCGGGAGTTCGTCACCGATGTCGATACCCGCATCGACAGCCAGGCGATTTGCCAGAGCATCATCGCTCTGGCGCGCGGCCTCGGCATACGCGTGCTCGCCGAAGGCGTGGAACGGCAGGCCGAATATGCCTGGTTGAGACGGCACGGCTGCCATCATTTCCAAGGCTATTACTTCAGTCGGCCGCTCGACGCCGACCGTTTCGCGGCTTTCGTCCGCGACACGCGCGGTCTGAACAGGCTGCTGTCACTCAGTGGCGGCGAACACAATTCCGGTGAGAGGCTCAGTGCATGACGTCGCGTAATCAGACGGGGTGGACGATCGTGGCAGCATGTGCCGTGTCGCTCTCGGCCTGTTCCGGAAGGGCACCGCATCCAGGCGCCGCGCCTCCTGCCCCGACCATGACGACTGCCAACGAGGTCGAGGCGATCGCCGATCTTCTCGAACAGGGCAAGGAAGCGGCCGCGCGCAAGCAGCTCGGCGCGTTGCTCAAGCGTGAACCGGCCAACGCTTCCGCGCATCTGCTCAAGGATTCGATCGAACAGGATCCAAAGCAACTGCTTGGACCGGATAGTTATCCCTACACCGTCCGGACGGGCGATACGATCGTCGGGCTGGCGCAACGCTTTCTTGGGAACCGACTCAAAGCGTATCAGCTCGGTCGATACAATGGCCTGAAAGCGCCCTTCGTGCTTACCGAAGGTGAAATCGTGCGCATACCGGGAGACCTTCCCAAGGCGGAGCCGGCCCGCCGTCCCGCCCCAGTGCAAGCAGCCCCGAGCCCGAAGCCGGCAAAGCCGAGGTCCGCCGCAAAGCCCGCGCCCGCCGCCCCCGCAAAACCCGTCGCCAACCCCGCCGCAGCCCGCGCTGCGCGAACCGCCGGACTGGCCGCGCTCAACCAGGGCGCCGTCCAGCGGGCAGTCGGGTTACTGCGCCGGGCTGCTGCACTTGATCCCGCCAATCCGCTGATCGCGCACGATCTTTCGCGTGCGGAACGGATCGCGGCAACCGTGAGGGCGCGAAAATGAGTTCGCTTGGCCGCTACATCATCGATTCCTGCCTCGGCGAAGGCGCGATGGCGGAAGTCTATCGTGCGCACGATCCCGAAATCAATCGACCGGTCGCCATCAAGGTCCTGAAACCCGATTACGCGCGAAGCCCGGAGATCGGACAGCGGTTTCTGCGCGAGGCGCGTGCCGCGGGTGCTCTCAGCCACGCCAACATCGCGACGATCTTCGATGTCGGCGAGAGCGATGGCGTGGCGTACATCGCGATGGAGCTGATCGATGGTCAGCCGCTCGACACCGCGCTGCTTCAGCATGGCCGGATGCCCTACGAACGCGTACTCGCGATCGGTCGCCAACTGGCGAGCGCGCTGGACTATGCGCACCGCGCCGGTGTCGTGCACCGTGACGTCAAACCCTCGAACATCCTGCTCTCCGCCGATGGCAGGACCGCCAAGCTTCTCGATTTCGGGGTCGCCAGGATTGGTGACGTCGATCAGCTCGCGCGCACCCAAGTGGGGCAGATGATCGGTACGCCGCGCTATATGAGCCCTGAACAGGCGCTAGGCCTGCCGGTCGATCATCGCTCGGACCTGTTTTCGCTGGGGGTGGTCCTCTATGAGATGATCACGGGCAAGGTCGCTTTCCCGGGAACGGCGCTCGCCACGCTTGCGATCCAGATCGCGCAGGAAAAGGTCGAGCCGATCGACCGTTCGACCGCCGACTGCCCGCCCGGCCTCAGCTTCATCATCGACAAACTCCTGGCCAAAAAGCCTGACCAGCGGTTTGCCGACGGCGGCGCACTCGAACGCGCGCTGGAGCGCGAGCTTGCGATGCATGTCGAGGCGCGCAGCGCGCGACGCGGCCTGTCGTTCCGGATCAAGCTGCCCCTCGTCCTGTCGGCGGTGACGGCGGCCGCCCTGGCGGTTTGCGTTACGTCCACGCTGTCTCGCGAGACCGACACGCTGGAACATATGGCGAGGACATCAGGCGGCTCGATCACGGCGTTCGTCACAAACAACGCGGCGGTGCTGGCGGCGGAGAATGCCGGCCTTCCCGACAGTCAGCAGGATTGGTCGGCACTTCAGGCGTTCGCCACCACGGCTGCCCGGGATCCCGCCATTCGCGATTTGATCGTCGCCGATACGCACAATGTGATCCGCGCCGCCGGCGATCCGAGCCTTATCGGCCGTCGCTATCATTCCGTGGCCGGCGAAGTGGTGATGCCATCCGAAGGCGCATCCGCCGTCAGCGCCGCCGCGGACAGCGGAAGAGGGGCAGGGTTACGCTTCGTCCACCCGATCACCTATTCCGGATCACGCTTCGGGACGGTCGATCTCGTGGTGCGCCGCGACGGCCTCGACGCGGCGATCGCTGGTGCGCGCACGTCGCTGCTTCTCCTGTCGCTTGTGGTCATGCTTGCGGTAGGCCTCGTCGGCTATCTCAGCGGTGCGCTTGTCGCGCGACCGTTGGCGCAACTGCGCCGCGCGCTCGACCAAGCCTGCGATGCTGCATTCGCGATGCGGATCTCGCATCGGCGCGGCGACGAGTTCGGCGCGACGTTCGATGCCTTCAATCGCGCGGCCGCAGCCGTGGAGCCTCGGCTCAGCCGCGAGGACGATGGCGAGGGGATCGTGCTCGCTACGCGGGTCGCCTCGTCATCCAGGCTGGCTGCATAAGGGCGTTCGCGATGTACATGCTTCAACTGTTCGACGTCGCTGACGAGCTTCAGCCACTCGATGCCCGTCTGCTTCGCGAGGGCGTGATCAGAATAGGTCGCGATCGCGCGGCGGATTGGACGATCGCCGATCCCGACTGCGAACTCTCACGCGCGCATTGCGAATTCGCCGTGCTGGCTGACGGGCTGTTTTTGCGGGCGCTGGGTGCCAACGGCGTGTTCGACGATGCGACCGGTGAGCGCTTTGCCGAAGCGACCGACGTCTGTGTGCCGGTTCCCGCGACGATCCGTTTCGGTCGGTTCCGCATGAAGGCGAGCCACGCTCCACATGCCGAGGACCGCCTCGACTCGGCAAGGACGATCGTGCTGACACCGCCACTCGGCGATTCGATCGCAGTCCCGGACAGCTGGAGCGACGGGGAAACGCCGACGGCGGGCGGCACCGGCTCGCTGCTGGAGGCGTTCTGCGAAGGCGCGGGTCTCGACGCCTCTCTGCTGTCGAGCGAGGATCCGGCCGAGATCATGCGGCGGGCGGGTGCTTCGTATCGCCAGATGGTTCTGGGCATCGGGGATTTGATGAGCGAGCGCGATCGCGCCCGCGGCCAATATAAATTGTCCCGCACCACGATCGGCGGAACAGGCAATAACCCGTTCAAATGGGCGCCGACGCAGCGTCTCGCCATCGACCTGTTGTTGGCGGGGTCGGGCAGCTTTCTGTCGGGCCCGGAGGCGCTGCAAGCATCGTTTCGCGACGTGAAACGCCATCTGATCGCCACGTTCGCGGGCCTGCATGGATCTCTGCGCGCCGCGATCGACAGCTTCGACCCGAAAGCCCTCGATAGCGCGCTCGAAGGACGGGGCTCGATCCTGAAGAGCCGGGCGGCGTGCCAGAGCGAGGAAGTCGCCCGGCGGCACGCGGACTTGACCGAGCAGCTCGACACCGGCGGCGGCGTGCTCGAACGGGCCTTTGTCGCCGCCTACGATGCCGCAGAGAACCAGTCCAAGTGAGTCTCTGGCAGGTGCATGAACGCGAGCCCTTGACGGTGCAGTCGGTTTCGCGGTCGCACGTCGGGCGTGTCCGGCTTATCAACGAGGACCGCGTTTTCGATTGTCCGGACCATATGCTCTGGGCGATCGCCGACGGAATGGGTGGACATAGCGGCGGCGACGTCGCCGCGCAGATGGTGGTCGACAGTCTTCGCGATCTGGTGAGGGCGTCCGGAGAGATCGACCCGGCGGGTATGCTCGCTGCCATAGAAACCGGCAATGCCGCTATCGTCGCGCGCAACTCGGCTCGGGGGACTGACGCTGGATCGACGATCGTCGCGCTTCATATCACCGGGACACGCGCGACGATCGCATGGGTAGGCGACAGCCGCGCGTATTTGATCCGGAACCATGAGTTCACACAAGTTTCCCACGATCACAGCGTCGTGCAGGAGTTGGTCGACGCCGGCTTGATCACCGCCGCCGCCGCCGCTCGACATCCTTCCGCCAATGTCGTGACGCGTGCTCTCGGAGTGTCTGATACGGTCGATATATCCACGGCAACTCTGGATCTGGTGATCGGTGACCGCCTTCTACTTTGCTCCGATGGCCTGTCGCGCTCTCTCGATACCAGGGCAGCGGATCAAGACCTTGATGCGTTCGCGGATACGTTGCTGCGCCACGCGCTCGAGCGCGACGGCAGCGACAACATCGCGTTCGTCTGCGTCGAAGCGCGTTAACGAAGCGCGGCTAGCAGCCTAAGCGGCGGCGCGATCGCAGCAGATCGCCTCGCGCTCGTAACGGACTGGATGGAGAGCGCGTCAAAGCCATCGGGGCCGGCGGCCAGTCGTTCGACGCTCGGGGCTTGAGGCTTCCGCACGATCTGGCGCCTCCATCGCCTGCGTGGTAGCTGGTCCGAATGGATGATACGATGATCGAGCGCTTAGCTGCCGCCCTTGCCGACCTGCTGAAAACGGATGGGGCTGCGCCCGGACCTGAGGGGGCGCGTGCCGCTGCGATCGAGCTGCTCAAGGCAATGCGAGAGCCGGGCAAGGGCATGGCCGAGGCGGGTGCGGAGGTTGTCCCCGGGGATGACCCGGCGAACCATGTCGAGGTGGCGAATGATGTCTGGCGCGCCATGATAGGGGAAGCACTCGTCCGCGACTTCGCGAAAGGGAGCGAGGCGGCGAGCGAAGTGTCGCGATCCGATACCGGACCCTCTTACGACGACGAGCAGATGCCACTTTGAACGGGTGCCCTTCACGGCTTGCCTGCTCTCCTGACTAGGTGTCGGCATGTCCGCGCAAGCTCACATGCCGAGCACCCGTTCAGGCCCATCCTCGTTCGGCTGGAGGCCGTGCCCGACTGGACCGGATCCGTTCAACATGGGTTGGCTTCAATCCTGCCGATCCTTCAAGTGCGTTCTCTGGCGTAGAAGTACGGCGGCGAGCACGGAAACCGCGCCGATGGCGGCGGCCTTCCGGGCAAGACTCGTCTTGTTGAACGCCAATTCCGAGCGGAAACCCATTTCCGCTGGGATGTTTGGCACCTGCGCCTTCGACAGATCCTCGACCACGCCCTCGACCACGTTCACCCGGTCTGCGCCAAGCAGCAGCAGCCAGTGCAGCCAATGCGATTCGCTCCAGCGGAAGGCGATGCGTCGCATCACGCCGCTGACCCCACTCGGTGGAACCGAGGTGCCGATCACGGCCGGCTGGCGGACATGCTCGATCGATTGCAGGATTTCCACGGTGGCCGGTTGCACCGGCGGCCGATCCCAGTTGCGCGTCAACCCGTGGTCCTGCGACTGATCGCGGATCGGGTAGGTCGGATCATTCCTCGGATCCGCATCGACGCCCCAGCCGGTTATGGTCGACGGATCGACGAGCCGGGGGCTCTCCGTCTTGCGGATGCTGTCGGTCTTGACGGGAAGGGCCATGGTCCGCTCCTGCTCATCCATTGTTCGGCACCAATACGGGCTTGATGCAGTTGTCCAATTTGGCGGCGAAAATGTGATAGGCATCCGCGACGTCGGCGAGCGGCACTTTGTGCGTGATGAGCGCCTTGGGGTTGATATGGCCGTTGCGCACATGTTCGATCAGGCGGGGCAGCAGCCGCTTGACCGAGGCTTGATTGGCCCGGATCGTGATGCCCTTGTTCACGACGTTGCCCATCGGCACCATGTTGCCCGTCGGCCCGTACACGCCGACCACCGACACGATACCGCCTTTCTTCACCGAGTTGATGGCCCAGTGCAGGGGGATTGCCGATCCGGCCTCGAGCTTCAGCTTGGTGCCGAACAGCGTGTGCAGGAAGTTGCCCTTGGCATCACCGCCGACCGCGTCGATCGCGACATCCGCGCCCAGACCGTCGGTGGTCTTCTTGAGGAAGACCACCACGTCGTCCACCTCCTTGAAATTATAGACTTCGGCTGGCCCGTAGCTCCGCGCGAACTCCAGCCGGTAATCGAGATGATCGAACACGATCACGCGGCCGGCACCAAACAGCCAGGCGCAACGGGCCGCCATGATGCCGATGGGGCCGGCACCGAAGATCACGACCGTGTCGCCCCGCTGGATCCCCGCCATCTCGGCCGCCTGATAGCCGGTCGGCACCACATCGGTGAGCAGCACCGCATCGTCCGGGTCCATCCAGTCGGGGATTACCGTTGGCCCGACATCGGCATAGGGTACGCGCACATACTCGGCCTGGCCGCCGTCGTAGCCGCCCGCCGTATGCGAATAGCCGAAGATGCCGCCGACCGCCGTCGCCTGCGCGTTGGACTCATGGCAATTGCCGAACAGCCCCTGCTTGCAGAAATGGCATTGGCCGCACGCGATGTTGAACGGCACGAGCACGTGATCGCCCGGCTTGAGATTCTCCACCTCTGGTCCCACCTGCTCGACGATACCGCAGAACTCATGACCGAAGGTGGTGCCTACGCGCGTGTCCGGCACCATGCCGTGATATAGATGCAGATCGGACCCGCAAATGCATGAGCGCGTTACGCGTACAATGGCATCGCGTGGATGAAGAATACGCGGATCCGGCTTTTCGGAAAGACGTACTCTGTACGGCCCACGGTAATCCATCGCCAGCATAAATCATCCTCCGTTACGACGCGAACGGTGGTGAAATATTCTTGTTCCAATGACTTACATAGATCAAGACGTTCTTGGGCGTACGGCAGGGGCGCTCCCGATGGATACATGTCGGATGAATGGAGGGCGGGGCTTCGCACTCCATTCATCAGGCACCCCACTCCGGGCCCTCCTCGTCCGGCTGGAAACCATCCGGGTCGAACGGTTCGGCTCCCCGCAGCGCCCGAGATGGCGCTGACGGCTGGCCGGATGCCGGCGGCAGCGTCGGTACGCCGCCGCCAAACCGCACGCGGATGAACGCCGACCCGCCGTCGATGCCCTGGAAGATCGCCGCCACGTCCTCACCCCGACGGATCCGCAACCCGACGTACGGCGCGCGCTCGGCGTTGACGTAGCCGATCTGCACGCCCTGCGGACTGAACACGGCAATGGCGTTCGCGTCGTGCTTGTTCCTGGGTTCCGGCACCAGCTGCACCGGCGCGCCCGGCGCAGTCATCATCGCCTCGGACCGGCGGTTGCTGCCGTTCGCGTTAGGGAAGTCGATGCCGACGACGGCGAGGGTCAGGTCTTGCATGAGGATGATTCAGCCGGCGGCGGCGGTTTGCGTCAGGATCAAGCTGGGATGGCCCGATCCGTTCCCTGAGGATCGTTTCAGGCCGCCGGCACCGCGACCTCCACCGACTTCGCCGCGATCTTCGCGACGACCGGTGTTTCGGTCAGAACCTCGCCATCGATCGACACCTTCAGGCGCGGCGTCGTAGTGATGCGGAATTCGCTGCCACGAAACTCCTGCGTGTGGGCGTGGCGGTTCCTCAGGTGGAAGAACTTCGCGTACCAGTCGGCGGCCAGCCGCGTGCGGCCCCGGCCCACCACCGCTTGGATCACAATCTCGCCGCTCTGGAGATGGGCGCTGTCGGACAGTTCGACGCCACCATGATAGCGACCGTTGAGGATGCGTACCTCCGTCGACCACATGTTTCTTTGCGTCTTGCCGTCGTCGATCTGCAACCGGAATGCGCGGAACCGGATCGAACAGCGCAGCGCCCACAGCAGGTAACCGGCGCGCCCGAGATAGCGCTTCAGCGCGTGCGGGACCGTTTCTCCGATCATCGCGGGCAGGCCGATCGACGCGCCATTCACGAAATAGTCGCCGTTGACTTTGCCGAGATCCACGCGCCGACGCGCGCCACCTGCGATCGCCGCGATTGCCCCGTCGAGATCGAGCGGCAACCCCAGCGTGCGCGCAAAGCTGTTGGCCGTGCCGAGCGGGAGGACGGCGAACACGCAGTCTCGCCCGACGAGCTCGTCGATCGTGCCGGACAGCGAGCCGTCACCGCCACCGACGATCACCATCGGCGCGCCGTCCCTCACCGCCTGCCTGACGAAGGTCGCAAGTGTCGTCGGATCTTCGACCGCATGCGCCACGCGCAATGTGATGCCGGCATCCTCCAGCTTGCGCTTCGCCTCGGCGAACAGATCCTTGCCCCGTCGTGAATGTGCGTTGACGATGAGCGCCGCCTCGCGCGGCAGGGAAGATGTGATCATGTATCGGGAACGTCCGACCGTGAATTTGGGTGCAGTGGCAACCGGCCATGATGTGACCCGTTAGTCCCGCATGACGCGAATCGCTCACCTGTCCGATATCCACTTTGGCGCGAACGACCCGAGGATCGTCGCTGCGACCGAGGCCTGGCTCGACACGCATCGTCCCGATCTGGTCATCATCAGCGGTGACTTCACACAGCGTGCCCGTGTTGCGCAGTTCCGCGAGGCCGCGGCGTATCTCGAACGCCTGCGCGCGGCCGGGCATAGGTTGCTGGTGGTGCCGGGCAATCACGACATACCGTTGTATGATGTGGTGCGCCGGTTCGCCGCGCCGCTCACTCGATACAAACGCTACGTCGCCGAAGATCTGTGCCCGTGGTTCGAGGATGACGCGGTGGCGGTGCTCGGCCTCAACACTGCGCGCTCGCTCACCTTCAAGGACGGGCGGTTGAACCATGCCCAGCTCGATCGGCTGCGCCGATGTTTCGCAGGCGTCGCGCCGAGCAAAACGCGCATTCTCGTTACACACCATCCTCTGTTCGCGATGCCGATCGGCGCTGGCGGCGAGCTGAGCGAAGCGATCGGCCGGCATGACGATGCGGTCTGGTCGGCTTGCGAAGCGGGCGTGCACATCGCACTGGCTGGCCATTTCCACCGCACCTATGCCGAGGCGGCGGCGAAGATGGTCGAACATGCCGGGCGCGCGCTGATCGTACAGGCCGGCACCGCCACCTCTACGCGGCTGCGCAACGACGAGCCGCAGAGCTTCAACTGGCTGAAGGTCGAGCGCAGCAATTTCGTCGACCTTCAGGTGGTCGCTTGGGACGGTGAGGCGTTCCACCGCGCGAGTCATGTCGAATTTCAGCTTACCAGTGCCGGCTGGTCCGCCGATGATGGCGCCACGAGCGGCGACACGCAATTCGCGCGCTGAACCACACTATTCCTGCGTCGCCGATGGGAACACGCCGGGAAAGCGGCGTCCGGAACGCGGAAGCTTTCTCACGCTGACCTGAAGCACCTGAGTGCAAGCCGCTGGATGCCCCGTGAGGATTCGAACCTCAATTAACGGAGTCAGAGTCCGTAGTCTTACCTTTAGACGACGGGGCAACGCGGGCTGGTCCCCTAGATGGCGCGCGCGGCGCTGTCAACCGGTGCGTGATCCGCTTGCCGCATCGGCGCGGCTGGGTTAGCGTAAGCCCCAAGCACCGGGCGCGGGCCATTCCGGCACGTCGCGACGGCAGATGGTAAGAGAGTGAGTTGACGGCATGGGGGATCAGTCGCCCGGAATGCCGCATCGGCGGGATGTCCCTCCCGCCCGTCCGGCCCCCAAGGAGGCGCATGCGCGGTGGCCCGAAGCGCGGCACTTCGCCGCGCTCGACCTTGGCACCAACAATTGTCGGCTGCTGATCGTTCGGCCGCAGGGCAGCGGCTTCGCGGTGGTCGATGCGTTCTCGCGGATCGTGCGGCTGGGCGAAGGTCTCGCCTCGTCGGGGCGGCTCAGCGATGCGGCGATCGAGCGCACGGTCGCGGCGCTGAAGATCTGTTCGGACAAGCTCAAGCGCCGCAATGTCGCCTTGTCGCGCGCGGTCGCCACCGAGGCGTGCCGGCGCGCCGCCAACGGCGCCGATTTCATCGCGCGCGCTTATGCCGAGACCGGCATCCACCTCGACGTGATCTCCGCCGAGGAGGAGGCGCGGCTGGCGGTGCTCGGCTGCCATGCGCTGATCGAGCCCGGCGAAGGGCCGGCGCTGATCTTCGATATCGGCGGCGGCTCGACCGAACTGGTGCTGGTCGATACGCGCGGGGCGAACCCGAAGGTGCTCGATTGGCATAGCGCGCCGTGGGGCGTCGTCTCGCTGACCGAGAGCCTTGGCCACGGCGAGGGCGCCGACGGGCGCGCCGCCGCCTACGCCCGCATGCGCGCGGCGGTGACGGAGAGCTTCGCCGGGTTCGCCAGTCGCCTGCCGCGCGTCGAGCGGCCACGCCTGCTCGGCACCAGCGGCACGGTGACGACGCTCGCCAGCGTCCACCTGCAACTCTCGCATTACGACCGCGCCGCAATCGACGGATTGATCGTGCCCGCCGCCTCGATGCGCAAGATCAGCAGCGATCTGTCGCGGATGAGCCTCGCCGAGCGCGCAACCTTGCCGTGCATCGGCAACGAGCGCGCCGATCTGGTGGTGGCGGGCTGCGCGATCCTCGAGACGATTCTCGACCTGTGGCCGGCGGAACGGCTCGGCGTGGCCGATCGCGGTATCCGCGAGGGCATTCTCCGCCGCCTGATGAATGGACCTGTGTTTTGAGCCTCAACCGATGAGCAGAGATGGCGGTGGCCTGCGCACCCGCGTGAAAACCGCGCGCAAGCGCACCCCGCAATCGACGCGCTGGCTCGAACGCCAGCTCAACGATCCGTATGTGAAGCGCGCCAAGGCCGAGGGCTATCGCAGCCGCGCCGCGTTCAAGCTGATCGAACTCGACGAGCGGTTCGGGTTCCTGAAAGGCACGCGGCGGGTGGTCGATCTCGGCGTCGCGCCGGGCGGCTGGGCGCAGGTGGTGCGGCGGCAGGTGCCCAAGGCGGCGGTGGTCGGCATCGATCTGCTGCCGGTCGACCCGATCGACGGCGTGGTGCTGCTCCAGATGGACTTCATGGACGATGCCGCGCCCGACCGGCTGATCGCAGAGCTCGGCGGCGCGCCCGACCTTGTGCTGTCCGACATGGCGGCGAACACCGTCGGCCATCCGCAGACCGATGCGCTGCGCACGATGGCGCTGGTCGAGGCGGCGGTCGCCTTCGCGGTCGATGTGCTCGAGCCCGGCGGCGGCTTCGTCGGCAAGGTGTTCGCGGGCGGCGCCGATTCGGCACTGGTGGCGGAACTGAAGCGCAACTTCGCCACCGTGAAGCATGCCAAGCCACCGGCGAGCCGCAAGGCATCGTCGGAATGGTATGTGGTGGCGCAGGGGTTCAAGGGGCGCGCCGCCAAGCAGGAAGACGCGGCGGACGACTGAACCGGGGTAGTCAACCGCCGCGGTTTCGGCTACACCGTCATAGTTTCCACGAAGTATAACGTCGCGCTCTGGAGGCAAGCCCAAGACCAACCGGAATGGGAGCCGCGCCGCGATGGCAAGCTGGAACACCGACCCCGACGCTTTTCATGTCATCATCCGTTCGCTGCTCACCGGCACCAGCGAGATCGACGATCCCGACGCGGTGAAGGCGCGGGTCGAGAAACTCTACGGCGAGATCTGCACGTTGCCGACGTGCAGCATCAAGATGGGCAGCGTCTCCATCGTCAAAACTGCACCGACCAACATCAACGCGCAGGACGTCGTCGTCCACGTCGTCGCGTCGCGGAACCAGAGTATCCTGACGAAATACAAACGCTATCCCGTCGAGACCGACCCCAACATCGCGGGCCGCACCTATATCGGACCAAGCGGCAACCTTTCGGAGGTCTATTGGAACGCTCCGTATTGCGACCAGCCCGCGCTGCTCGCCAACATGATCGTCCATGAGGCGATGCACAACAAGCTGAACATGGCGGACGGCGCGCTGCACAACCAACCCGGCTTCACCGGCGACCCGGGCGGCTTCTACCAGGAAAATCTGCCGCGTAGCCCCGGTCTGGCATGGTCGAAGACCGATCGCGATCTGCTCGGTCCCAACCTCCACAAGCAGACCAAGCAGGAAGTGCACTGACCGGCGGGCGTCGCTCTGCTCAGTCCCGCTCCAGCACGTTCATCGCGGCATGCACCAGCGCCTCGGCCTGTTTGCGCGGCAACCCCGGCGGCACCGCCTCGCCGAAGCGGATCGTCACCACGCCGGGCCGTTTCCAGCCCTTGCGCGGCCACACCCGCCCGCTGTCGAGCGCGACCGGCACCACCGGCAGCTTGAGCATCTGGTACAGCCCCGCGAACCCGGCCTTGAGCGGCGGCGCTTCACCGGGCGCGACGCGCGTCCCTTCCGGAAAGATCACGATCGAGCGGCCCGCATCGAGCGCGATTCTGGCGTCGTGGAGCATCCGCCTGAGCGCGCCCGCCGATGCCTCCCGGTCGACCACGATCACGCCGTAGCGCCGCGCCGCCCAACCCCAGATCGGGATCGCGGCGAGTTCCTGCTTCATCACGATCGTCGGCCGGTTGAGCAGGCGGCTCAGTTCGAGCGTCTCGTACATCGACTGGTGCTTGGCGGCGTAGAGCGCGGGGGTGGCGAGCTGCGGATCGCCCTCGACCCGCGTCACGATGCCGAGCAACACGCGCGCCGCCCACGCATGGAAGCCGATCCACGCGCGCGCATAGCCGAGCAGCGCACGCCTGCCGAACAGCGCGGCCACCGGCGAAAGCAGCACGAACGGCACCGAACCGCCGTAGAAGATCGCCATGAAGGCCAGGTTGCGCAGCACGATCACGCTCCGATCCCCAGCAGCAGCGCGATGCGGCGCACGATCAGCTTGTTGTATTCGCCCAGCAGCGTGACGAAGCGCGGCTTGCTCGCCACGCCGTCGCCCAGCACGGTGATGTCGTCGCCGGTGGCGTTGACCAGTTCGAGCCGCGCGCGCGGCAGGTGCCAGTTAGAGGTGACGAGCCGCACCGTGTGATAGCCATGTTCGCGCAGCCAGCCCGCGGTCTCCTCCGCGTTCGAGCGGGTGTCGACCGCCTCATGGCCGAGATCGACGCAACACGCCATCAGCGCAGGCGAGACGTGATATTGATGCGCCAGCTCACCCGGCCGCACCTCGGGCGCGACGCCCGACACCAGCATGCGCTGCGCCGCGTGGCGCTGGAGCAGCGCGAGCCCGCGATCGATCCGCCCCGCAGCCCCGGTCGGCACCACGATCGCATCGGTCCGGCGATCGTCGAGCGGCCCCGGCATCGTCACGAGGAACACGCCGAAGCCACCGCCCCACAGCAGCGCAAGCGACGCGGCGAGCTTGCGGATCATCGTCCCGTCACCCCAGCGAAAGCTGGGGTCTCCCGGTGATAGCGCGCGCGCTTGCCGCAAAAGGCTCCAGCGTGCGCTGGAGCGACGAGCAGGGGGAGGGAGATACGTCCCATCACAAAATCTTGCTAAGCGCGTGCATCACCGCGAAGCGCGCGGCGACGGTGGCGAGCAGCGCGAAGGCGAACGGCAGCATCGCCAGCAGCGCCCAGTCGCGCTGGCCGAGCGTGAGCCCGTCGAGCAGGTCCGAGCCGAGTGCCGCCAGCCGCGCGCCCATCGCCGCCGTCACGATCGCCGCCAGTACCGTGCCCGCTGCCCCGCCGATCAGCGTGTCGAGCGCGATGCGGCGCTGGAACAGCCGCGCGAGCTGCACGTCGGTCGAGCCGAGCATGTGGAGCACCTCGATCGTGTCGCGGTGCGTCTCCAGGCTGGCGCGCGCCGCCAGGATCACGACGGCGGCGGTCGCCCCCGCGATCAGCGCGACCAGCCCGGCGGTGAGCCACGTCACCAGCCGCATGAAGCTGCTGACCGGCGACATCCAGCTCTCGTGCCGGTCGACCCGCGCGGATGGGGCGACACGCGCCACCGCCGCCTGCACCGCCGCCATCGCGGCATCGTTGCCCGAGGCGAGATCGACGTCGATCATCGCGGGGATCGGCAGGTCGGGATCGGCACCATCCGCGCCCAGCCACGGCCGCAGCAGCCGCGCGAGCCGGTCGCGATCGACTTCGGCGGCGTCGCGCACGCCCGGCATGGCACGCAGGGTGGCGAGCGCCGCCTGCGTTTGTGCAATGCGCGCCGGTGCGGAGGGTTCGACGATCTGCACGGTCAGCCGCCCCACCAACTGCCGGTCGAGCAGGGTCGTCGCGGCGAGCGTCGCCAGCCCGAGCGCGGCGGCAAGTGCCGTCAGGAACAGCATGATCGCCATGATCCACATCATCGCGCGCGTGCCGCGCCGCTCGTCCAGCAGCCGGCGATCGGCGGCGGCGGTGACGAAGCCGATCTTCATGCCGTCTCGTCCGGCGGCGGGAAACGCAGCGAGCCGGTCGGATCGAGCAGCCGCCCCTTGTCGAGCCGCATCATCCGCGCATCGGGGATGCGCCCGAGCAGGTGGAAATCGTGCGTCGCCACCACGACGGTGGTGCCGAGCCGGTTGAGCGAATCGAACAGATGGAGCAGCCGCTCGGCCATGTCGGGATCGACGTTGCCGGTCGGCTCGTCCGCGACGAGGATCTCGGGCCGCCCGATCACCGCGCGCGCGATCGCGACGCGCTGCTGCTCGCCACCCGACAGCGTCGGCGGCTTGGCCTCGATGCGCTGGTCGAGCCCGACCCATGCCAGCATCTCGCGCACCGGCGCATCGATATCGCTCTCCGCCACGCCGGAGACGCGCAAGGGGAGGGCGATGTTGTCGTAGGCGGACAGATGCGGCACCAGCCGGAAGTCCTGGAACACCACGCCGATGCGGCGGCGGAAACCGGGGATGCGCGCGCGCGGCAATGTCACCGCATCCTCGCCGAACATGCGAATCGCGCCGCGCGTCGGCCGCTGCGCGAGGTAGAGCAATTTGAGCAGCGAGGTCTTGCCCGCACCGCTCGCACCGGTGAGGAAGTAGAACGCGCCGGTCGACAGCGTGAAACTCACGTCGGACAGCGTCTCGGCGCCCCCGCCGTAGCGCAAGCCCACATTCTCGAACTGGACGATATTCGCCATGGATCGGCGCGTGCCGCTCGCTTCCTCAGTCATGCCCCAGCCACGCCATCGCACGATCGCACGCGATCCATCAAGCCGCGCGACTCGAAAGACTTGCCACCGCGCCGCAGCGATGCTTAGATTCGGGGCGAGGCTGCGGGTGGCCCGCTGCCTTGAGACTGCGTAACCGTCATGATCCTCGAATGCCCCGAATGCCGCACACGGTATCTCGTCCCCGACACCGCGATCGGCGTCGACGGGCGCACGGTGCGCTGCGCGAACTGCCGGCATAGCTGGTTCCAGCCCGGCGTCGAACCCGAGGCGGAGGTTGCCGCGCCGGAACCCGTCGCGCCGGCGCCCGAGCCGGACGCCGAGCCAGCCGAGCCGGTCGTAAGTGCTGAACCGCCGCAGCCGCGCGTCTATGAGGACGACAGCTACCGCGCCGCCGATTACGACGCCTTTGCGCATCGCCCGCCATTCAAGCCGCGCCGCAACCCTGCCAAACGCTGGACGCTGGCGGCGATCGCGGCGGGGCTGGTGATGCTGATCGCCGCGGCCGCCGTGCTCTATTCGGGCGCGCCGGGGCTCGCCGCGCAGCTCGGCCTGCCGATCGGGCCGACCGAGACGCCGCTCAAGATCGTCAGCAAGCCGATCGACCATCACGATCTCGACAATGGCAGCGAGATTTTTGCGATCAGCGGCAACGTGCTCAACCCCACCGACACGCGCCAGCAGGTGCCCGACATTCGCGCCGAGCTGCGCGACGAGCGTGGCCGCCTTGTCTATAGCTGGACGATCCGCCCCGACGCGATGATGCTCGCGCCGCATGGGCAGGTCGCCTTCAACAGCGCCAAGCTCGACGTGCCGGTCAACGCCAAGAAGCTGGTGCTGAGCTTCTCGGGCGACGGACGGGATTGAGCGTTTGTTTGCGAAATGCGCGAAAGAGCGCATTTCCGCGGCGCCAGCCCGCTCCCCCACCCGGCCTCCCATCTAGACTCTGAGTGGGAGGCCGGGTGGGGGAGCGGGCTGGTGCCGTTTTCGAAGAAAGCGTAATTGGGTGTTGCCAGCCTGAAATCGCCCTGCTAGTGGCGCTCGCCTGCCAGCCACCGGGGCTTACCCGGTGTATCACGTGCGGTCGTGGCGGAACTGGTAGACGCGCAACGTTGAGGTCGTTGTGGCCGAAAGGCCGTGGAAGTTCGAGTCTTCTCGACCGCACCACTCTCCCGGATCAGCGCGTGCCTACGGGCACGCGCTGCCGGAGCAGGCCTCCTTCCCACGAGACTGAATCGCGCCTGCGTGGCAAAATCGCGAGCGCTGCGCAGCGCATCTTTCGCTTTTGTGCGAAATCCCCTATATGGGCTGGTCTGAAACATCAGGAGCAATACCCATACGTCCTCCCATGATCCGGCGCCCGCAGGGCGCGCCGATGCCGATGAACGGCCCGCGCTTCAATGAATTCATCCAGTCGCCCAAGGTCCGCGTGATCGATCAGGACGGCGAGAATCTGGGTGTCATGTACACGCGCGAGGCGTTCGAACAGGCACAGGCCGTCGGGCTCGACCTTGTCGAAGTGTCGCCCAACGCCGATCCGCCCGTCGCCAAGTTCCTCGACGTGGGCAAGTTCAAGTACGAGGCGCAGAAGAAGGCGAACCTCGCACGCAAGTCGCAGAAGACGCAGGAGATCAAGGAGATCAAAATGCGTCCGAACATCGACGACCACGACTATGACACCAAGATGAAGAAGATCATCGAGTTCATTGGTGAGGGTGACAAGGTCAAGGTCACGCTGCGCTTCCGTGGCCGCGAACTTTCGCACGGCCAGCTCGGCATGCAGCTTCTCCAGCGCGTTCAGGCGGACGCCGCCGAAACCGCGAAGGTCGAAGCCTATCCGCGCATGGAAGGCCGCCAGATGCTGATGGTGCTCTCGCCGAAGTGATGTAGCGCCCGGCTGCGACTCGCGTCGCGTCGGGTGCTGACTTGCTGCTCAAGCTGCTCTCGACGTGCGCCGCCGTGCGTCAGCCCTCGAGTTCCACCTGAGTGTGCAGCGGCGTAGCACCGGTTTGCCGTGCTGCGCGGTACGCCCAGCGCTGGTGCCCGGGTGTCGATTCCCGGGCACCGGTCGGTCCTTAACGGTCGAGCGTGTCCTTGAGCGCGTCGATCCGCTGCGACGCTTCCGCCTTGGTAAGATCCTCCGCCGGCGGCTCCTCGCCCGCTTCCTCGCTGAGTGTGGTCAGGTAGCTCGCCTGTGCGCCTGTCATCGGGTCGCCGCCCGACACCCAGTTGGCGGGGTCCTTCTCGGCGTTCGAGCCGGGATGATCTTCAAGCTTCGGGTTGTGAACGGTATCGGTCATATCTGCCTCGCATGTTCGTTGTCTGTTCCAACGCGGGGCAGGGCGGGCGGTTCCGCTGCGGGATCAGACGCCGAACCAGCGCAATCCGTTCGGCACGTCGCATGCCGCGAAATCGATCTGAAGCACACGGCGGCGCGTCGCGGTTTGCGAAGCGGCGGAGGCGTGGACGATCGGCGTGGCGTACAGCCAGACGTCGCCAGCTTCGGCGAGGCACATCACGCTGCCATGATCGCGCACCACGGTTGCGATGCGCTCCTCGGCGATGCGGCCGAGCCGGTGCGAGCCGGGCGCGATCAGCAATGGTGCGTTGGTGGCGGGCACTGCGTCGAGATGAACCCGCATCGTCAGCATGCCCGCCTGAAGCGCTGGCGGCGGCGCGACATGGATCAGCCCCTGTTTGATCGACCAGGGGCCATAGCCGGGCGTGTCGATTCGCTCGCGTACGACAATTACGCGGTCCTGATGCCAGCCCAGCGCCCAGTTCGTTGCGGGCGTTTTGTCGAACAGGATCGCACGCACCGCGCGCGTGGTGGGGCCGAGCCGCGCTGCGGCGAGGCGGCCGAGCGCGGCGTCAGGCTCAAGCAGGGCGGAAAGTACGGGCTGTGCGTGAATGCGTGTGCCCGCGCGTTCGGGCGGGAGGGATGCGGCGAGCGCGTACAATTCAGGTAGGAGCGCCGTTGCCGCGCCGTCGAGGCGGGTGGCGCCGTGGTCCGCGAGGGTGAGGGTGGCGGGTGTCATCGTTTCAGCGGAACGCGACGCGCGGGCAAACCCCGCGTCGTCGGTCGCGGCTGTAGCCGCGCCGGCCGGTCGAACTGTTGCCCGCTCGCTTCGCTTGCGGGCACCGGTCGGCAGCGCGCTGCCGACCTACAGTTTCGAGGTCAACTCCGGCACGACCTTGAACAGATCGCCGACCAGACCGATGTCGGCGACCTGGAAGATCGGCGCGTCCTCGTCCTTGTTGATCGCGATGATGACCTTGGAGTCCTTCATGCCGGCGAGGTGCTGGATCGCCCCCGAGATGCCGACCGCGACATAGACCTCAGGCGCGACGATCTTGCCGGTCTGGCCGACCTGATAGTCGTTGGGGACATAGCCCGCATCGACCGCAGCGCGGCTCGCGCCCACGCCCGCGCCGAGCTTGTCGGCGAGCGGCTCGATGATCTGCGTGAAGTTCTCGCCGCTTTGAAGCGCGCGACCGCCCGAGACGATGATCTTGGCCGAGGTCAGCTCGGGCCGCACCGACTTGGCGATCTCGCTGCCGACATAGCTCGACACGCCGGCATCCGCCGCGCCACCGACCGGCTCGACCGTCGCCGAGCCGCCTTCGGTCGCCGCCTTCTCGAAGGCGGTGCCGCGTACCGAGATCACCAGCTTGGCGTCTTTGGTCTGCACCGTCGCGATCGCGTTGCCGGCGTAGATCGGCCGCGTGAACGTGTCCGCGCCTTCGACCGAGAGGATGTCGGAGATCATCATCACGTCGAGCAAGGCCGCCACGCGCGGCGCGATGTTCTTGCCGTTGGTGGTGGCGGGGACGAGGAACGCGTCATGCTCGGCCATCAGCGTGGCGACGAGCGGCGCGACATTTTCCGCCAGCGCGTGCGCCAGCGCGGCATCATCGGCGCGCAGCACCTTCGACACGCCGGCGATCTTCGCGGCAGCGTCGGCGACCGCGCCGACGCCTTCGCCCGCGACCAGCAAGGTCACGTCGCCGAGCTTGCCGGCAGCGGTGACGGTGGAGAGCGTGGCGTCCTTGACGGCCTGACCGTCATGTTCGACCCAGACGAGCGTCTTCATTTGGCGACTCCCATCGATTGCAATTTGCCGACCAGTTCGTCGACATCGGCGACCTTGATCCCGGCCGAGCGCTTGGCCGGCTCGACCACCTTCAGCGTCGTCACGCGCGGGGCAATGTCGACGCCGTAATCGGCGGCGGCCTTGGTCGCGAGCGGCTTGGACTTGGCCTTCATGATGTTGGGGAGCGAGGCGTAGCGCGGCTCGTTGAGGCGCAGGTCGGTCGTAACGATCGCGGGCAGCCTGAGCGTCTCGGTCTCGGCGCCGCCATCAACCTCGCGCGTCACGGTGACGCTGTCACCCGACACCTCGACCTTGGAGGCGAACGTGCCCTGGCCCCAGCCGGTCAGCGCGGCGAGCATCTGCCCGGTCTGGTTGTTGTCATCGTCGATCGCCTGCTTGCCGAGGATCACCAGCCCGGGCTGCTCCTCGTCGGCGATCGCCTTCAAGAGCTTGGCCACGCCGAGCGGCTCGACCTTCGTGTCCGACGTGACGAGGATGGCGCGGTCGGCGCCCATCGCCAGCGCGGTGCGCAAAGTGTCCTGCGCCTTGGGCTCGCCGATCGAGACCACCACGATCTCGGTGGCGACACCCTTTTCCTTGAGGCGGATCGCCTCTTCGACGGCGATCTCGTCGAACGGGTTCATGCTCATCTTGACGTTGGCCAGATCGACACCCGATCCGTCCGCCTTCACCCGTGGCTTCACGTTATAGTCAAGCACGCGCTTGACCGGCACCAGCACCTTCATGCGGCAGTCCTTCTCGTTTCGCGCGGCACGGCGCTACAGGACCGCCGTGAGCGATAGAGCGGCCGGTTGGCAATTGTAAAGTTGCAAACCAGCCGCACGTGCCTTTGCAAACCGCTTACGCGGCCTTCTGCACCTCGGCGACGATCTTCTTGGCGGCATCGCCGAGATCGTTGGCGGGAACGATCGCCAGACCGGAGTTGGCGAGGATGTCCTTGCCCTGCTGGACGTTGGTGCCTTCGAGGCGGACGACCAGCGGCACCGACAGGTTCACTTCCTTGGCAGCGGCGACGATGCCCTCGGCGATGATGTCGCACTTCATGATGCCGCCAAAGATGTTGACGAGGATGCCCTTCACGTTCGGATCGGCGAGGATGATCTTGAACGCCGCGGTCACCTTCTCCTTGTTGGCGCCGCCGCCAACATCGAGGAAGTTCGCGGGGAACATGCCGTTCAGCTTGATGATGTCCATCGTCGCCATCGCGAGACCGGCGCCGTTGACCATGCAGCCGATATCACCATCGAGCTTGATATAGGCGAGGTCGTACTTCGAAGCTTCCAGCTCGGCGGGATCTTCCTCGGTCTCGTCGCGCAGTTCCATCAGGTCCTTGTGGCGGAACATGGCGTTGCCGTCGAAGCCGACCTTGGCGTCGAGCACGAGGAGCTGGCCCTGCTTGGTGACGGCGAGCGGGTTGATCTCGATCTGCTCGGCGTCGGTGCCGAGGAACGCGGCGTACAGCTTCGACGCGGTCGAGGCGGCCTGCTTGGCGAGATCGCCGGTCAGGCCGAGCGCTGCGGCGACGGCGCGACCGTGGTGCGGCATGAAGCCCGTCGCGGTGTCGATGTCGATCGCGTGGATCTTCTCAGGGCTCTCGTGCGCGACGGTCTCGATGTCCATGCCACCCTCGGTCGAGGCGACCATCGAGACGCGGCCGGTCGCGCGGTTGACGAGCAGCGCGAGGTAGAATTCCTTCTCGATGTCCGCGCCGTCGGTGATGTAGAGGCGGTTGACCTGCTTGCCATGCTCGCCGGTCTGAACCGTGACGAGCGTGTTGCCGAGCATGTCGGCAGCGGCTGCGCGAACCTCTTCCTCGCTCCAGGCGAGGCGGACGCCGCCCTTGGCGTCGGGCGCGAGTTCCTTGAACTTGCCCTTGCCGCGGCCGCCGGCGTGGATCTGCGACTTCACCACATAGAGCGGCCCGGGCAGCTTCTTGGAGACCTCGACGGCCTCTTCGACGGTCATCGCGGCATAGCCCGCCGGAACCGGCACACCAAACTTCGCGAGCAGTTCCTTGGCCTGATATTCGTGAATGTTCATGTCGGCGCGCCTTTCGACTTGCGGGAGTTCACCCGCCTAAAGCACAGCCACGCCGAGGAATCCACCCCCGCAGCGCAGCACGGGCAGATCAAACCGCCTCTCTATTGCTCTTGCGAGACGTTATCAGCGCGAGGTAAGCGCGCAGAGCGCAGCCGACGTCGCGGTGACGTCGACGATCCTGGGATCGTCGAGCGAGCGCAGCCGGTACAGCAATTCGTCGAGTCCCCGCGCGCGCTTCGCCCTGCCGATTTCGGCGAGGCGCCGAAGCTGAAGCAGCGACAGGCGGTCGGTCATGCGCGCGGCCATGCAGCTCGCGACCGGCTGCGGTACGCCCTGGTGGATCAGCCCGTCGCGGAGCTGGGTCTCGGGCATCGCGCAGGCGGCGAGCATGGTGGCGAGCAGGAACGGGATCAGGCGTCGCGTCTTTGGCATGGCCGCGCTATACGCCTCCACCATGCCGTGGACAAACGCCCTTCTCCTCTTCGTCGCCACCATCGCGGGCATGGAGCTGTTCGCCTACGCCGCGCATCGCTGGGTGATGCACGGGCCGGGCTGGTTCCTCCACGCCAGCCACCACCGCGCACGCACCGGCACCTGGGAGCTGAACGATCTGTATGCGGTGATCTTCGCGGTGCCGTCGTTCGTGCTGCTGCTTGGTGGCGTGCAACTCGGCTGGTGGCCGGGCTGGACGTGGATCGGCGCGGGGATCGCCGCCTATGGCGCGATCTACGCGGGGTTTCACGACATCATCGTCCACAACCGCGTGACCCATCGCTACGTGCCGCGCTCCTCTTATATGAAGCGGATCGTGCAGGCGCACCGGCTGCACCATGTCGTCGAGACCAAACACGGCACGGTCAGCTTCGGCTTCCTCTACGCGCCTAGGCCCGACGCGCTGAAGGCCGAACTCAAGCGTCGTGCCCGTGCGGGCGTGCGGGCGCCGACCGGACGGTGAACGAATCGGTGCTGTTCTACGCGCTGGCGGTGCCGGCAGTGATCCTGCTCGGCCTGTCGAAAGGCGGGTTCGCGGGGCTGAGTGCGCTGTCGCTGCCGATCCTCGCCATGGCGGTGTCGCCGGTTCGCGCGGCGGCGATCCTGCTGCCGATCCTGATCGTGCAGGACGTGGTGAGCGTGTGGGCGTTCCGGCGCGATTGGGACGGCTATGTGCTGGCGTGGATGCTGCCGGGCGCGATCGTCGGCATCGCGCTTGCCTATCTGTTCGCGGCGCATGTCGATCCGGACGCGGTGCTTGGGCTGGTCGGTGCGATCTCGACCGTATTCGGGCTCTATCGGCTGTGGCTGGCCCGGCGCGGGGGTGCGGTGGCGACACGTCGCTCGCCGGGTTGGGTGGGAACGCTGGCGGGTTTGGTGTCGGGCTTCACCAGCCAGATTGCGCATGCCGGGCAGCCGCCGTTCCAGATGTGGGTGCTGCCGCGCGGGCTGAAGCGCGACGTGCTGGTCGGCACCACCGCGATCTTCTTCGCCGCGACCAACTGGCTGAAAGTGCCTGCCTATTGGGCGCTCGGCCAGTTCACGCGCGAAACCCTGACGGCGGCGGCGTTGCTGATGCCGGTGGCGATCGTGTCGACGGTCGCGGGCGTGTGGCTGGTGCGGCGGGTGTCGCCAGCGCGCTTCTACACCGCGATCTACGTGCTGATGATCGTGGTGGGCGTGAAGCTGGTGTGGGACGCAGTGGTCTAAGCGACCTCCACGCTCAGCACGAACGGGCGGGGGTTGCGCGCCGGCTGCGTCAGTCGAACAGCGACGACACCGAGCTTTCGTCGGCGATCCGCTTGATCGCCTCGCCGAGCAGCGGCGCGATCGTCAGGTGGCGGATACGCTTGGCGGCGCGGATCACCTCGTGCGCGCCGATCGAATCGGTGATGACCAGCTCCTCCAGTTCCGACGCCTCGACGCGCGCGACCGCACCGCCCGACAGCACGCCGTGCGTGACATAGGCGACCACGCCCGCCGCACCGGCTTCCTTCAGCGCGGCGGCGGCGTTGCAGAGCGTACCCGCCGAATCGACGATATCGTCGATCAGGATGCAGAACCGCCCCTCGACGTCGCCGATGATGTTCATCACCTCCGATTCGCCTGCCCGTTCGCGCCGTTTGTCGACGATCGCGAGCGGCGCGTTGTCGAGTCGCTTGGCCAGCGCACGCGCACGCACCACGCCGCCGACGTCGGGCGAGACGACCATCAGGTTGCGCCCGCCGAACCGCGTCTCGATATCCGCCGACATGACCGGTGCGGCGAACAGATTGTCGGTGGGGATATCGAAGAAGCCCTGGATCTGCCCGGCGTGGAGATCGACCGACAGCACGCGGTTGGCGCCGGCCACGGTGATGAGGTTCGCCACCAGCTTGGCCGAGATCGGCGTGCGCGGCCCCGGTTTGCGATCCTGCCGGGCATAGCCGAAATACGGAACGACGGCGGTGATCCGCTTGGCCGACGCGCGCTTGAGCGCGTCGATGCAGATCAACAGCTCCATCAGATTGTCGTTGGCGGGGTAGCCGGTCGACTGGATCACGAACACGTCCTCGCCGCGCACGTTCTCCTGGATTTCGACGAACACCTCCTCGTCGGCGAAGCGCCGCACGCTTGCCTGCGTCAGCGGCGTTTCAAGATAGGCGGCGATGTCGCGCGCCAGCGGCAGGTTGGAGTTGCCGGTCAACAGTTTCATGGCGAGGCCCCTTACGCGCGATCTTTGCCGCCCCCTTAGAAGCGCGCTACCGTCGGGGGAAGGGCTTGCCGGAGCGATTCATGACAGGAAGTGTCACATTCACCCCGACCGAAGCCGATTATGTCGCGGCGGTTCGTGCCAACTCTCTGAGAAGGCTGGTTGCGCGGCGCTTCTGGGTTCGCACCATTATGGTCATGCTGGGCGCGATCGCCGTCATAACCGGGATCGCCTTGGTCTTCGATGGCGACCCCGGTGCGGCGCTCGCGACGGCGCTGGGCGGAGCGGCGGGCGGGATCGGTGCGCTTGCGATCATCCTCGGCTTCAACCTGCTGATGTTGCCGCGCCGCGCCGCGAAACTGTTCCGCCAGCAGCGCACCATCCACCAGCAGTTCGATCACCGCTGGTCGGACGCGGGGCTAGGTTGCGACTCGGCCACGGCGAGCGGGCAGACGCCCTGGGCGGATTTCCGAGGCTGGCGCGAGACCGAACCCGCATTCCTCATCTATATGAACGACACCTTGTTCCAGTTCCTGCCGCGCCGCGCGTTCGCGGAGGGTGGCGTCGAGGATCTGCGCGCGACGCTCGAGCGCTCCGGCTTGCCGATCTACTGAAGGCGCGCCTAGAGCGGCGACATGACCGTCCGTACCCGCTTCGCCCCCTCGCCGACCGGCCTGCTCCACGTCGGCAACATCCGCACCGCGCTCCACAACTGGTTGTGGGCACAGAAACAGGGCGGGGAGTTCTGGCTGCGCATCGACGATACCGATGCCGAGCGTAGCGAGGAGCGCTATGTCGAGGCGATCCGCGCCGATCTCGCCTGGCTCGGGCTGACCCCGGCGGGCGAGGAACGCCAGTCGGCGCGGTTCGCGCTGTACGAGGCGCGGTTCGAGGCGCTCAAGGCGGCGGGGCGGGTCTATCCGGCCTATGAGACGCAAGCCGAGCTCGACCTCAAGCGCAAGATCGCCGCCGGACGCGGGCTGCCGCCGCTGTACGACCGCGCCGCGCTCGCGCTGAGCGATGCCGATCGCGCGAAACTGGAAAGCGAGGGCGTCGCCCCGCACTGGCGCTTCAAGCTCGACCATGATGCGCCGATCGTGTGGGACGATCTGATTCGCGGCCCGCAGCGCTTCGACGCCAGGACGATGAGCGATCCCGTCATCCGCCGCGCCGACGGATCGTGGCTCTATATGCTGCCCTCCGCGATCGACGATGCCGAGATGGGTATCACCCATGTCGTGCGCGGCGAGGATCATGTGTCGAACACCGCGCTCCAGCTCCAGATGTTTGAGGCAATGGGGGCGACCCCGCCCGCCTTCGCGCACGAGGCGCTGCTGACCGGAAGCGAGGGTAAATTGTCGAAGCGACTCGGCAGCCTCGGCGTCCAGCATTTCCGGGAAAGCGGCATCGAGCCCGAGGCGGTGCGCGCTCTGCTCGCGCGGATCGGCACCAGCGACGCGGTCGAGCCGCTGGTCGACACCGCGCCGCTGGTCGAGGGGTTCGACTTCGCGCGTTTCGGCCGTGCGCCCGCGCGCTTCGACGAGGCGGAGCTGGCGGCGCTCAACAGCCGGATCGTTCACCAGCTCGGGTTCGCCCGGGTCGCCGATCGTCTGCCCGCCGGCATGGGCGCGGCGGAATGGGAGGCGGTGCGGCCGAACCTCACGCGAATCGATGAGGCGGGGGAATGGTGGCGCGTGATCGAGGGGCCGATCGCGTCCGAGCGCGATCCCGCCGACGCCGATTTCCTTGCCGAAGCAGCCCGAGTCGCCGCGACGCTCGACTGGACCGGCGAGCCGTGGGGCGCGCTCACCGCCGCGTTGAAGGCGGCGCGCGGGCGCAGCGGCAAGGCGTTGTTCCTGCCGCTCAGGCGGGCGCTGACCGGGCTCGATCACGGTCCCGACATGAAGGCGCTGCTGCCGCTGATCGGCCGCGAACGCACGATCGCGCGGCTTTCTTGAGGATATAACATCTCTCTTGCGCCGGACGTGATGATGTAACATCATGCTGATGCCGTCGAACCGGGCGGCGACTCCAGGAGAAGGAGAGCAGGCATGTATGCGGATCGCCACGCACGGCGTCACGTCAATCCAGGCAGCGTCATTCTTGCGCTCGCCATCAACGGCGCAATCCTCGGCGGACTGGTGCTGTTCGCCAACCCGACCTTCACCAAGCATTTCGATCCGCCCTTCACGGTCGATAACATCCCGCTCGACCCGGTCCCGCCGCCTCCGCCACCACCGCCGCCAAAGCCCGAGCCACAGCATAAGGTTATCGAACAGGCGACGCGCCAGCCGGTCGATACCAGCAAGAGCGTGATCGTCACCAAGATCGCCGATCCCACGCCGATCGCGGTGCCGACCTTCACCCCCACTCCTGTCGATGGCGCGGCCAGTGGCGGCGGTGGTGTCGTGCTGCCGGCCAAGCCGCTGCCCCCGGTGCTCACCCAGCCGACCATCGACCAGCGCTACGCCAATCTGTTCCAGCCGGTGTTCCCGCCCGACGAGCAGCGCGCCGGGCATGACGGTCGCGTCGTGGTGCGCGTGCTGGTCGGCGTCGATGGGCGGGTGAAGGACATTGCCCGCGTCACCGCCACCAGCGATTCGTTTTTCGAGGTGACGCGCAAGCGTGCGCTCGACAAATGGCGCTTCAAGCCGGCGACGCGCGACGGCATCCCCGTCGAGGCGTGGCGCGAGGTCGCGGTCAGCTTCGTGCTTGCCGAGAGCGAATGAGCGAGGCGGGCAGGGGTGGCGCGCGTCGCGTGCCGCCCCTATCTTCGGTCCCATGAAGTTCCGCATGCCCTGGATGTCCGAAGACCTTGCCAACGCCGCATCGCCGCGCGGCGCGGTCACCGATCTGCTCGCCTATATGCGCAGGCGCCAGCGGCATGAGATCGTGTTTCTCACCGCCGCGATCGGGCTTACCTTTCTGATGCTCTACGGCTTCACGATCGAGATGCGGGGCAAACCGCGCGAATACCACCGCGACATCATCTACGTGCAGCAATGGAAAGCGGACCGCACCGATGCCGAGATCCGCGCCCAGCAGAAGATCGACGGCCCCGAGCAGACCAAACGCGAGGAGGCCGAGCGGCGACTCGAAGCGGAGAAGCGCGCGATCTTCAAACGGCTCGGCGATCAGATGAACTCGGTCGGCCTGTACTGACCGTGTCCGAAGACGCGCGCTGGATGGCGGCGGCGCTGTCGCTCGCCGAACGCGCGCGCGGGCGGTCGACGCCCAACCCCAACGTCGGTTGCGTGATCGTGGGCGAAGGCGTGGTGGTCGGGCGCGGCTGGACCCAGCCGGGTGGGCGACCACATGCCGAAGCGATGGCGCTTGACGAAGCGGGCGCAAAGTCGCGCGGCGCGACTTGCTACGTCACGCTCGAACCGTGCGCGCATGTGTCGGCGCGCGGGCCGGCCTGTGCCGATCTGCTCGTCGCCGCCGGCGTGGCGCGCGTGGTGATCGCGCTGGGTGATCCCGATCCGCGCACCAACGGCCAAGGCGTCGCGCGACTCGCGGCGGCGGGCGTCGCGGTGGCGGTCGGGACTGGCGCGGCCGAGGCGGCGCGCGGCATGGCCGGTTTCCTCACCCGCCAGCGTCTCGGCCGCCCGCATGTCACGGTGAAACTCGCGCTGTCGCTCGATGGCGCGCTGGCGATGGCGGATGGCCGCAGCCGCTGGATCACCGGCCCCGAGGCGCGCGCGCATACCCATCTCGAACGCGCGCGCCACGATGCGATTCTGGTCGGGCGCGGCACGTTCGCGGCGGATGCACCCACGCTCGACGTGCGGCTCGCCGGCCTCGACGCGCGCAGCCCGCGCCGCGTCCTGCTCTCCGCCACGCCCGAACCCGGCTGGACCACGCTCGCCGAACCCGCCGCGATCGCCGGGCTGGACGGGGTCGATCATCTGCTGGTCGAAGGCGGCGCGGTTACGGCGGCGGCGTTCCTGGCGGCGGATCTCGCCGACCGATTGTTGCTCTATCGCGCGCCGATTGTCATTGGCGCCGGGCGCACCTTGCCCGATATCGGCCTCACCGATCTTGCCGAAGCGCATCATCGCTGGACGCTGCTTGACGCGCGGGCGCTTGGCAGCGATCGACTCGAGGTCTACGAGCGCGTGAGGAAAGACTGATGTTCACCGGAATCATCACCGACGTCGGCACGATAGAGGCCGTGGAGAAGCGCGGCGATACGCGCATCCGGATCGGGACGGCCTATGATACCGCTACTGTCGATCTCGGTGCGTCGATCGCCTGTTCGGGCGTATGCCTGACCGTGGTCGACAAGGCGCCGGGCTGGTTCGCGGTCGACGTTTCGGGCGAAACGCTGTCGCGCACCGCCGCCGCGCAGTGGGTGCAGGGCCGCACGCTCAACCTCGAACGCGCGCTGAAACTCGGCGACGAACTCGGCGGCCATATCGTCACCGGCCATGTCGATGGCATCGGCCGCATCGTCGATCTGCACGACGAGGGTGGTTCGAAACGCATCACCATCCACGCCGGCCCCGAGATTGCGCCGTATATGGCGGAAAAAGGCTCGGTCACGCTCGACGGGGTGTCGCTCACCGTCAACAGCGTCGCGGACGTGGCGGACGGCGTTCGCATCGGCGTCAACATCATTCCGCATACCGCCGCCGTCACCGCGATCGGATCGGCCGCCCTGGGCGACACGATGAACATCGAGATCGACGTGCTCGCCCGCTACCTCCAACGCATGGAAGCCTATCGTGCCAAACGCTGAACCCCGCAATCCGTCCAGCACGGGCGATCTGCATCGCCTCCGCCACGGCTTCCTCTCCAGCCCGGAGGAGATCATCGACGAGGCGCGCAACGGCCGCATGTACATCCTCGTCGACGACGAGGACCGCGAGAACGAGGGCGATCTCATCATCCCGGCGCAGATGGCGACGCCCGACGCGATCAACTTCATGGCAACGCACGGGCGCGGGCTGATCTGCCTTGCGCTCACCAAGGAGCGCGTGGACGAGCTCGGGCTCGACCTGATGAGCCGCAACAACGGCACGCGGCACGAAACCGCCTTCACCATCTCGATCGAGGCGAAAGAGGGCGTCACCACCGGCATCTCCGCCGCCGACCGTGCGCGCACCGTCGCGGTGGCGATCGACAGCAGCCGCGGCAAGGCGGAGATCGTCAGCCCCGGCCATGTCTTTCCGCTCGTCGCCAAGCGCGGCGGCGTGCTGATCCGCGCCGGCCATACCGAGGCGGCGGTGGACGTCTCGCGGCTCGCCGGACTGAACCCCTCGGGCGTCATCTGCGAGGTGATGAACGACGACGGCACGATGGCGCGATTGGACGATCTCGTTGCGTTCGCGCAGCGCCATAATCTCAAGATCGGCACGATTCGCGATCTGATCGCGTATCGCCGCCGCCACGACCATCTGCTCGAACGCCGCGCCGACACGCGCTTCACCAGCCGCTGGGGCGGCGACTGGACCGCGATCAGCTTCTACAACAAGGCGGTCGGGTCTGAGACGATGGCGCTCGTCAAGGGTAGCATCGATCCGTCCAAGCCAACTTTGGTGCGCATGCACACGCTGTCGGTGTTCGCGGACACGTTCGGGGAGAAGTCGGACCGCGAAGGGCTGCTCGCCGGCGCGATGAAGATGATCGCCGAAGAAGGCAGCGGCGTCGTCGTCATCATCAACCGCGCGATGCAGAACATGGTGTCGCGCCAGATGGAAGTGCTGAAGAACGGCTCCAAGGAAAGCGACGTCGAGGAATTGCGCGATTATGGCATCGGCGCGCAGGTGCTGGCCGAGCTTGGCGTGCACGACATGGTGCTGCTCACCAACACGCATCACACCCTCGTCGCGCTCGAAGGCTATGGCCTGTCGATCGTCGGTGAACGCGAAGTCGAACGCGTGGTCGAGGGGAACGCCTGATGGCCAGGGTTCTGATCGTCGAGGCGCGCTTCTACACCCACCTCAACGACCTGCTGCTCGAAGGCGCGCGTGCCGCGATCGAGGACGCGGGGCATAGCCACGAAACCGTCACCGTGCCCGGTGCGCTCGAAATCCCCGGCGCGATCGCACTGGCGGCGGAGACCGGGCGCTACGACGCGTTCGTCGGCATCGGCGTGGTGATCCGCGGCGAGACCTATCATTTCGAGATCGTCGCGGGCGAGAGCGCGCGCGGGCTGATGGCGCTGTCGATGGACGGCCTCGCGATCGGCAACGGCATCCTTACAACCGAGAACGAGGCGCAGGCGCTCACCCGCGCCAAGCGAGCAGAGAAGGACAAGGGCGGCGAGGCGGCCAAGGCCGCGCTCGCCATGCTCGATCTGCGCGCGCGCTTCGCCTAAACGGCGGGGTAGCGCAGCCGGCCGATGAAGCGCGACAGGCTCGGCCGGTATTCCGCACGCGCGAGGAGGCCGGCCTTGGCCTTTTCGAACCGCATGATCCCGTCGATCCGCCGCGCGAGGAATGCGCGCGTGTCGGCCCAGCCTTCGCTGGTATCGTCGAGGAACACCGTCATCGTCGCGGCATAGATCGCCGCGAGCGTCGCGCGCTTGGTATAATGGTTGTAGTCGGTCGCGGTATCGCCGGCGGCGCGCCAGATGCCGTCCGCCGCCGTCCAGCCGAGCTTCGCCCCCGTCGCGACGTTCTGCGGCAGCGCGAGGATCGCGAACGCACGGCGCAGCGCCTCCCGGTCGGGCGCGACCACGGCGAGCCGTGCCTCGACCAACGCGGTGATGCGGGCGCGGATCTTCAGCGTTGCGGCATGTTCGGGCGTGACGCGCGCCAGCATCGCGATGTCGATGCTGTGGAACCATGCGCCGATCATCTCGAGCTGGCCGGGCAGCGCGAGCAGCGCCACGTCGCGGTCCACCCCGGCGGCATCGGCGGCGGCGTCGCGCGCGGCCGTGCTCCAGCCGTCGAATGCTGCGTTGGCGGCGATCGCCGGCGCGAGCCCGAGCGCGATCTCGTCCAGCGTGGCGTCTTGCGATATCGTCTGCATCATCGGTCTCCGGCTGGCCTTGTGGTGCTTCGAACGCGGCGATGCAACCACGCACCGGCAAACGGCGGTTTGCCGGGCCGCAGATTTTCTTGGAACCGCGCAAGGGTGCGGGGCGCTGTCGCGGCTCCCACCTTGGCCGCATCCGGCACCACAAGGATTTCGCCCGTATGCCTTCGTTGTTCTCGCCCGTCACGCTTGGCGATATCGTCGCGCCCAACCGTATCCTGATGGCGCCGCTGACACGCGGCCGCGCCACCCGCGAGCATGTGCCGACGCCGCTGATGGTCGACTATTACCGCCAGCGTGCGAGCGCCGGCCTCATTATCAGCGAGGCGACCGGCATTTCGCAGCAGGGGCTCGGCTGGCCCTATGCGCCGGGCCTGTGGAGCGACGAACAGGTCGCCGCCTGGCAGCCGGTGACGGCGGCGGTTCACGAAGCGGGTGGCCGCATCGTCGCGCAACTCTGGCACATGGGCCGGCAGGTGCATTCCTCGGTGACGGGCGAGCAGCCGGTCTCGTCCTCGGCCACCGCGACCGAGGGGCAGGCGCACACCTATGACGGGCGCAGGCCGTTCGAGACCGCGCGCCCGCTGCGCGTCGACGAGATCCCCGGCATCCTCGACGATTACGAGCGCGCCACGCGCAACGCGCTCGCAGCCGGGTTCGACGGAGTGCAGATCCATGCCGCCAATGGCTATCTGATCGACCAGTTCCTGCGCGACAACGCCAATCTGCGCGACGATGCGTACGGCGGCTCGATCGAGAACCGCACGCGCCTGCTGCGCGAGGTGGCGGAACGCGTCGTCGCAGTGGCCGGAGCAGGGCGCACGTCGGTGCGGCTTTCACCCAACGGCGATTCGCAGGGCGTGGACGACAGCAACCCGGAGCCATTGTTCACCCATGCGGCCAAGCTGCTGTCCGAGCTCGGCATCGGCTTCCTCGAACTGCGCGAACCCGGCCCCGATGGCACCTTCGGCAAGACCGACGTGCCGCGCCTGTCGCCCGCGATCCGCAAGGTTTTCACCGGCCCGCTGGCGGTCAATTCGGACTATGACACCGCCGACAAGGCGCAGGCGGTGATCGACGCGGACGTGGCGGACGCGGTGACGTTCGGGCGCACCTTCCTCGCCAACCCCGATCTGCCGCACCGGCTGGAGACGGGCGCGCCGCTCAACACCTCCGACATGGCGACCTGGTACAGCCAGGGGCCGAAGGGCTATGTCGATTATCCCGCGCTGCCGGAAACGGTGGCGGCCTGATTGGACGCGCGGGGCCGACGATAATGCTGGCGTCGGCCCCACTCTATTGATAATCAGTCGCAATGAACATGTTCTCGCGCGTGGACTCGATCCTCAGCCTCGAATCGCTGCCCAATCGTCAGCCCGCCACCGTCGCGGGGATCGACTGGGAGCGGCTGAGCGTGCCCGAGGCGCGACGCCTGCGCGAACTCGGTTTCGACGAGGGCGTCGGCGTCGAGGTGCTGCACCGCTCGCTGATCGGCAAGGGGCCGATCGCGTGCCGGATCGGGCGGATGACGGTGGCGTTGCGCCGGACCGTCGCCAATACCATCCGCGTTTCGCCGCAGCACGTTTGACCGGGGCCTGAGCATGAACGCCGCGCCGCTGGTGGCGCTGGTCGGCAACCCCAATGCCGGCAAGAGCGCCCTGTTCAACGCGCTGACCGGTGCGCGCCAGAAGGTCGGCAATTACCCCGGCGTCACGGTCGAGCGGCATTCGGGGCGGCTGGTGCTGCCCGATGGTCGCCCAGTCGAACTGGTCGACCTGCCCGGCGCCTACAGCCTCGAACCCTCCAGTCCCGACGAGCGGGTGACGCGCGACTTCCTCGCCGGCACGCAGGCGGGCGAGCGGCTCCCCGACGCGCTGGTGGTGGTGGTGGATGCGTCGAATCTCGACAATCATCTGCGCTTCACGCTGCAATTGATCGCGCTCGGGCTGCCGGTGGTGGTCGCGCTCAACATGATCGACCTCGCCGAACGCGACGGGCTGAAGCTCGATCCCGAGCGGCTGTCGCGTGAACTCGGCGTGGCCGTCGTGCCGACCGTGGCGGTGCGCAGGCGCGGGCTGGACGATCTGCGCGAGCAGCTCGACACGCTCATCACCAGCGCCGCGCCGCGCTCCGCCAGGCGTGGGGCCGACGAGGATATCGTCACGCTGCAACGTCGCGCGCGGAAAATCGCCGCGCTCGCCACCGTGTCGGAAGCGCCGGTGCGGCGCTGGGGGCATGCGCTCGATTCGGTCGCGCTGCATCCGGTGTCGGGTGTGGTGATGCTGCTCGCGATCCTGTTCGTGATGTTCCAGACCGTATTCTGGGCGGGCGCCGCCCCCGCTGACGCGATCGCCGCCGGGTTCGACTGGGTGTCGGGGCTGGTCAAGCAGGTGATGCCCGATTCGATCCTGCGCTCGCTCATTACCGATGGCGTGATCGCCGGCGTGGGCGCGGTGGTGAAGTTCCTGCCGCAAATCCTGGTGATGTTCCTGTTCATCCTCGTGCTCGAGGCGAGCGGCTATATGGTGCGTGCCGCGTTCCTGATGGACCGGCTGATGGCGCATGCCGGCCTGTCGGGGCGCGCCTTCATCCCGCTGCTGTCGTCGTTCGCCTGCGCGGTGCCGGGCATCATGTCGACCCGCACGATCGACGACGAGAAGGACCGGCTCACCACCATTCTCGTCGCGCCGCTGATGACGTGTTCGGCGCGGCTGCCGGTCTATACGCTCATCATCGGCGCGCTGATCCCCAACACGCGCGTGCTGCCCGGCGTAGGGCTTCAGGGGCTGGTGATGCTCGGGCTCTACATCATGGGGGTGGTCGGCGCGTTCGTGGTGGCGGTGGTACTGCGCAGGACGGTGACGCAGGGCGCGTCTTCGGGCTTCATGATGGAGATGCCCAAATACCAGTTGCCGCGGCTCAACCATCTCGCGATCGGGCTGTGGAGCCGCGCGGCGATCTTCCTCAAGCGCGCCGGCACCACCATCGCCTTCACCACCATCGTGCTGTGGGCGCTGCTCAGCTTCCCCAAGCCGCCCGAGGGCAGCGCGGTGTCGCCGGTCAACTATTCGATCGCCGGGCGCATCGCCAACGGCATCGAACCGGCGTTTCGTCCGATCGGCTTCAACCGCGACATCGTGCTCGCGCTGATCCCGGCGATGGCGGCGCGCGAGGTGGCGGTGGCGGCGCTCGGCACCGTCTATGCGATCGACGAATCGGGCAGCGACGCGGGCGAGGCGCAGATCGCTCACACGCTCCACGCGCGCTGGACATTGCCGACCGCACTCGCTTTCCTGATGTGGTTCGTGTTCGCGCCGCAATGTATTTCCACCATTGCGGTGACGAGGCGTGAGACGAATGGCTGGAAATGGCCGGCCTTCATGGTAGGATATCTTTTCGTGCTTGCCTACGTTGCCGCCGGTGCCACCTATTGGCTCGCGGTCGCGCTCGGGGCATAGGGCTGTTCGCAATTCTAGGAGCAGGTGTTGGCTGGCAGCGTTAACAAGGTGATTCTCGTCGGTAATCTCGGGCGCGATCCCGAGAGCCGATCCTTCCAGAACGGTGGCAAGGTGGTGAACCTGCGCATCGCCACGTCCGAATCGTGGAAGGATCGCAACACCGGCGAGCGCAAGGAAAAGACCGAATGGCATTCGGTCGCGATCTTCAGCGAAGGTCTCGCCAATGTCGCCGAGCGGTTCCTGCGCAAGGGAAGCAAGGTCTATATCGAAGGCCAGCTCCAGACCCGGAAGTGGCAGGACCAGCAGGGTCAGGACAAATATTCGACCGAGATCGTGTTGCAGGGCTTCAACGCGGTGCTGACGATGCTCGACGGCCCGGGCGGTGGTGCTGGCGGCGGGGGCGGCGGTGCCGTGCGCGACGACTTCGGTGGTAACGAGGACTTTGGCGGCGGCGGCGGTGGTCGCGGCGGCTATGGCGGCGGTGGCGGCAGCAGCTTCGGCGGCGGTGGCCGGTCGGGTGGCGCAGCGCCGGCTGGCGGCAATCGCGGCGGCGGCTTCGCCGACGACCTCGACGACGACGTTCCGTTCTGACCATGCCGAACTCGCAAAAGCCACCCGCCGGTCGCGGGTGGCGGCTTGACGAAGCGGTCCGCGCCGAAGCGCTCGCCGCTTATGATCTCACCTCGCTCACCGGCGGGGCGGCGCTGCGCGCGATCACCGATTTCGCCGCCTCGCTGTGCGATACGCCGGTCGCGCTGGTCAGTCTGGTCGAGGAGCATATCCAGTGCTTCGTGTCGCGCACCGGCACCGATCTGACCGCCACGCCGCGCGAGATGTCGTTCTGCCAGTTCGCAATGCTAAGCGGCGAGGTGATGGTCGTGCCCGACGCGCTCGCCGACCCGAGGTTCGCCAACACCGCGTTGGTGACGGGCGAGCCGTACATCCGCTTCTATGCGGGCGCGCCGCTCATCAGCGACGCGGGCGTACCGCTCGGCGCGCTGTGCGTGATCGACACGGTTCCGCACGACGCGCTGACGCCGCTCCAGCACCAGGGGCTGCTGGTGCTGGCGGCGGACGTGATGTCGCGCTTCCGCGCGGTCGAGACGGGGCGGCTGTAGCGGCGGCGCGTCAGGCGCCGCCGATCCCTTCGATCACACGGCCGGTGCCGCCGCACGTCTCGCATGCGCCACCGTCGAGTTTGCCGCTGCCGCCGCACGTCGGGCAGAGGTTCTCGCCGGTGCCGGGGGTGCCGGGGGCGGCCTGATCGCCGGGGTTCAGCTGTTCGTCGCTCATATCACGCTCCACTTACGCGGCCGCAGCCTTCGTGCGACCAACCATCGTTGGCGAAAATGGTTCACGCTTACGGCTGCGTCCGCAACGCCTCGGCAAAAGCGGGGTCGAGCCGCTCCATGTAGCGATCAGTCCGCAGCAGCGGGTGGAAGCCGAGCGCGGCATAGACGCCGTGCGCATCCTTGGTGACGAGCCCGATCCTGCGCAGCCCGGCAAAATCGGGGTGATCGAGGAACCAGCCCACCATCCGCCGGCCGAGCCCATTCCCGCGCGCGGCCTCGTCGATCCACACGTCGGCGAGCCACGCGAAGGTCGCGTGATCGGTAATCATCCGCGCGAAGCCGATCTGCTCACCGGCGCGATATGCGCCAAGGCAATGCGAGCCTGCGATCGCCTTCTCGACCAGCGCCAGCGCAATGCCGGGCGACCAGTAGCTCGACGCTAGCCAGCCGTGGATGCGCGCGACCTGAAGCTGCGACCTGTCGTCGGAAAGAATGATCTCGTCCATGCGAACCCCTTTCAGCCGAATCGCCGCGCCGGCGCGCGTGCGGCGATGATCGCCTGCGCCGCGAGCCGTCCGGTCTGCGCGCCGCCATTCATATAGCCGGGATAGGCGTCCGAGAGATGCTCGCCTGCGAAATGCACCGGCCCCGACGGCACCGGGCGCGAGGCGACGCCGTCGGTTTCGGTCCAGATCAGCCGGCCGAACCGCGTCAACTGGCCGGGACGGAAGTTGACATAGCCGCCCATCGTCAGCGGGTCGCGGTGCCAGGCGGTGCGGCGCGCGGCGCGCGTGGCCGCGCCCATGCCGGGCAGCGCGCTTTCGACCTGCGCGGCGAAGCGTTTCGCCTGCGCGCGCGCGTCGCCGGTGTCGGCCGCGCCGACCTGCGCGCCGCCAAGGAACCAGTTCCATACGCCACCCGGCCCGGTCGCCGGGCGCACGCCCGCGTCCCAGCCCTGCGCCATGCCCGATGCCCGCGACACGTCCCATACCTCGCCGCCGCGCCCGATCGGCTTTTCCCAGGGCCGGGTCGCCGTCGCCGCCTGCACCTTCTCATTGCGCCCCAACCCGACCTCGGCGATGAAGCGCTGCCACAGCGGGGGCAGCGGCACGGTGAAAGCGATGTTGCGCGTGATGCCGGCGGGCGTCGCGACGATCACGGCGGACGCATCGGCGGTCTTGCCGTCCGCGAACACCAGCCGCACGCCTGCGCCCAGCGCATCGACGCGCTTGACCGTCTTGCCCGTCGTGATCCGCCCGCCGAGCCGCTGCGCCATCGCCGCGATCAGCGCGCTGCTGCCGCCGCTGATGAGGAAGCGTTCGTCGCTGCGGCTGAGCACGTCGATCCGCCGCCCCTCGATCGCGGGCAGGTTGAAGATCAGCTCGATCGCGGAGGCTTGCGCCGGTTCGCAGCCATATTCGGTGCGCGCGGTGCTTTCGAGCAGGTTGCGCACCCACGGATCGGGCATGAGCCGCGCATATTTGTCGAGATACCCGTTGAAACTCAGCTGATCGAGATCGAGCGACACTTGCGCGTAATTCTGGTCGAGCCGCACCGCATCGGCGTCGATCTGCCCGGCGATGCCGCGCAACGCCCCGGCGAGCTTGCCTTCGGGGATTTCCTTGCCGTCCTGAACGATCATCGTGCGATGCGCGAAGCCCTTGCGGTCGATCAGCGCGAGGCCGAACTCACGGCACAGCGCGTGCATGTCGGCATGATCGGTGTTGACGAACTGGCCGCCCATCTCGATCGCGGGCTGGCCCGCCACCTTCGACGTCCACATCCGCCCGCCGAGGCGGGGCCGCGCCTCGTACAGCCGCGCGTCGATGCCCGCCTGCGTGAGGTGCCACAGCGCGCTCAAACCCGCCATGCCGCCGCCGATGATTGCGACCGGGCCGGGCGCGACCGGCGCGGCGAAGGCGGGCTCCGCCAACGCGGCGGCAAGCCCGCCCGCGCCGAGCGCCTTGAGCACCGCGCGCCGCGTCTCGCCGGGCATGCCCGCCTCCGGTGCTGCCGCGCCCATCGCACCAAGATTGAGCCGCCTGGCCGCAGCCAGCGCCTCCCACACAAAACCGCTACCGCGCATATCGCCCCTTCTCCGCGCCCTGATAGCAGGCGGAGAGGAGAGCGCCAGCTTGGGCGTGCCCCAGCTTGCCTTAAAGGGCGGCATCCGTCATGCGCTCGCGCATGCTGCCCTTTTCCCGCGTCACCATCATCGGCATCGGTCTGATCGGCTCCTCCGTCGCGCGGGCGGTGCGGGCCTATATGCCGAGCGTGCGGCTGACCGGATACGATGCCGATGCGGAGGTGCGCGCCACCGCCGATCGGCTCGACCTGTTCGACGACGTGACCGATACGGCAGGCGCGAGCGTGATCGACGCCGATCTCATCATCCTGTGCGTGCCGGTCGGCGCGATGGGCGCGGCGGCGGCGGCGATCGCCGAGGATCTGCCCGCCGACGCGATCGTCAGCGATGTCGGATCGTGCAAGGCGGAGGTGATGCGCGCGCTTGCCGAGGCGCTGCCCGACGCAACGGTGATCCCGGCGCACCCCGTCGCGGGCACGGAGAACAGTGGACCGGAGGCAGGCTTCGCCACCCTGTTCAAGCATCGCTGGTGTATCGTCACCCCGCCCGAGGGCGCCGCGCCCTTTGCGGTGGAGCGGGTGTGCGAGTTCTGGCGGCGGCTCGGTGCCGAGGTGGAGACGATGGCGCCGGACCATCACGACCGCGTGCTGGCGATCACCAGCCACCTGCCGCACCTGATCGCCTATACGATCGTCGGCACCGCGTCGGACATGGAGGAGGTCACGCAGTCCGAGGTCATCAAATATTCGGCCGGCGGATTTCGCGATTTCACCCGCATCGCCGCGTCCGATCCGACGATGTGGCGCGACGTGTTCCTGTCCAATCGCGAGGCGGTGCTCGATATGCTGCAACGCTTCTCGGAGGATCTCAGCGCGCTGCAACGCGCGATCCGCTGGGGCAAGGGCGACGAGCTGTTCGATCTGTTCACCCGCACGCGCGCGGTGCGCCGCTCGATCATCGATTCGGGTCAGGACGATCCCGCGCCCGATTTCGGACGGACGCACGACTGACGGAGGTGCCGCCGGTCAGCCGCGCGGTTTGTGGTACGGGTTGGGACGGTCGGGCATCCAGCCGGCGGTGGGGCCTTCGATGCGCACGTCGTGCGCTGCCGCTGCCTTGGGGCGCGGCGTGATCGCGGTTTTGGCGCGCGCGGCGTCGGGGTCGATCGGCTCGAGGAAGCGCAACCCCGCCGATCCTGTCTCGATCCACACCACGGTCGCGCCGACCGCCTGAAGCGCGCCGACCGAGACGAGCACCGTGGCCCCGACCTGGAGGCCGGTCGCCTGATCGATGCGGACGCCGCCCGAGGAAAGATCGCGAACGCGGTGCTTCGACGGCTCGGCGCCACCGAACCGCTCGACCGTGGCGCTCAGCATCACGCTGGCGCGGGGCTGGCGGGTGTTCGTCGTCTTGCCCGCGAGGTCGGAAGGTTCGGTCATGGCGGCTATGTGGGGCGAGCGGCGCGCGCGTGCAATCTCGGGATGTTTACTGCCCGGCATTGCCGCCGAGCGCGCGGAAGGTGTCGCTCGCCGCCTGCAATTGCTGCGTGCGCAACTGGAGCAGGGCGCGTTCAGCATCGAGCGCGGCGGTCTGTGCGGTGACGACCTCGAGATAGTCGGATGCACCGTCGCGGTAGCGGATCAGTGCGAGATCGCGGGTCCGCTCGGCGGCCTTGGCGGCGGCGGCCTGATTGGCTTCGCCGGCGACGAGCAGCCGCTGCTGCGCGAGATCGTCCTCGACTTCGCGGAACGCGGTCAGCACCGTCTGGCGGTAGTTCGCCGCCGCCTCGTCGAACTGCGCGCGCGCCTGCCGGACCTGCGCCGCGCGCCGGCCGCCGTCGAACACTGTCAGCACCGCCTGCGCGGGGCCGAGCGCCCAGAAGCTGCTGGCGGTGTTGAGCCAGTCGCCGCCGATCGATTCGAACCCGCCTTGCGCGCCGAGCGTCACGTTGGGGAAGAACGCCGCCCGGGCCACGCCGATCTGCGCGTTGGCGGCGGCGACGCGCCGCTCGGCCGCCGCGATGTCGGGGCGACGTTCGAGCAGGGTGGAGGGAAGGCCGGGCGCGATCGCCGGCGGGCGGGTCTGGTCGTCGGCCACCGGAATCGCGAAGGTCGAGGGCGTTTCGCCGACGAGCACGGCGATGGCATGTTCGTCGCGCGCACGGTCGATCTCGACCGAGGAGAGTTCGGACCTCGCGCTCGACAATTGTGCCTGCGCGCGGCTGACGTCGATGCCCGAGGCGATGCCGCCGCTGTGGCGCGTGTCGGTCAGGTCGAACGCACGCTGGTAGGACGCAACGGTCTGGTTGAGCAGGATGATCCGCGCATCGAGCCCGCGCAGATCGAAATAGGTCGCGGCAAGCTGGCTCTGGAGCCCAAGCCGCACCCCCGCCACGTCGAACGCGGAGGCGCGCGCGTTGGCGGTGCCCGCGGCGATGTTGTTGCGCACCCGCCCGAACAGATCGAGTTCATAGGCGAGCGAGCCGCCGACGATCTTGTCGGTCTGCGTCGAGGCGAGCCCGCGCGCGACCGGGCGATTGGCAGACAGGCGGGTGCGGTCGACGCTCGCGTCCGCGCTGATCTGCGGGAACAGATCGGCGCGCGCCTGTCGCACCAGCGACCGCGCCTGATCGTAGCGCGCGACCGCGGCGGCAAGATCGAAATTGCCCTTCTCGATCCGCTCCTCCAGCGGATTGAGCGCCGGATCGCCGAACGCTTCCCACCATTTGCCGGCCGGCGCCGGGGTACTGGCGGCGGGCTGCCACGGCGCCGCTTCCTTGTAGGCGGGGGCGGCGACCGTGGCCGGGCGCTGGTAATCGGGGGCGAGCGAGCAGCCGCCGAGCAATGCGGCCGTCAGCGTCAGCAGCCAGCCGGTCTTATTTGCCACTGGCCGCGCTCCGGGCGGTTGCGACCTGCACCTTGTCGCCCGATTGCAGCGAATCGGGCGGACTGTCGATCACGCGGTCGTTCGGCGAGAGGCCGGCGCTGATCTGCACGCGGTCGCCGAGATCCTGGCCGATCGTCACCGTCTTGATGAGCGCGCGACCGTCCGCGCCGACCACCGCGACCTGCGTGCCGTTCTGCCCGACGATCATCGCACTGGCCGGCAGCTCCACCGCGCTGCCGTGTCCGGTGACGGGGAAGCTCGCCTGCGCATAGGCGCCGGGCTTCAGCGCGCGGTCGCCGTTGGGGGCCTGCAATTCGACCAGCACCGTGCCCGATCCGGTGTCGACCGCATCGGCCGATCGCGTCATCTGCGCGGTAAAGGTGCGGCCGGGGTATTCGGGCAGGGTGAGCTTCACCTCCATGCCCTGATGGACCTGCGCGGAATAGGCCTGCGGCACCTTCACATAGATGCGGATGCGGCTGATGTCGGCGACGGTGAACAGCGGCGTCGAGGCGGCGCTCCCCGCCGTCACCAGCGAACCGACGTTGGTCGAGCGGGTGGTGACGACGCCCGAGAACGGCGCGATCAGCCGGGTGAAGCCTTGCGTATATTGCAGCCGGTTGACGTTGGCGCTGGCGGCGTTGGTCAGCGCGGTCTTGGCGGCGAGATCGCCGACCTTCTCGTCGGTTTCCTGCTTCGACACCGCATCCTTGGCGAGCATCGTCTTCCAGCGCGTCGCGGTGCTGGCGGCGAGCTGCTGGTTGGCGCGTGCGGTCTGGTAGTCGGCGCGTGCGGCGGCGAGCTGCTGGTCGACCTCGGGCGCGTCGAGCACCGCGAGCGTCTGCCCCTGCCGCACGCTGTCGCCGATATCGACGAGCCATTTACGGACATAGCCGCTGGTGCGCGCGTAGATCGGCGCGGATTGCAGTGCGGCAAGCTGGGCGGGCAGCACCAGCGCGCTTGCCGCCTTGCTCTGCGCGGGGCGGATGACGGTGACGGTCGGCACCGCCTGCGTCGCCGTCCAGGTGGCGAGCTGGCTTTCCGAATGCGAGCGCGTCGCGATGCCCACACCGACGATCGCCACCGCGGCGATCACGCCGCCCGCGCCGATGGTCTTCAAATTGCGGCCGTTGCCCTCAGGCATGTGCAAGCTCCAGATGGTCCGGCGTCGCGCCGGGTGCGGTTTTGCCGTGGCGGCGATGCACCAGGCTGAAGATGACGGGAACGAACATCAAGGTCGCGAAGGTGGCGACGGTAAGCCCGCCGATCACGGCGCGCCCGAGCGGCGCGTTCTGCTCGCCGCCCTCGCCGAAGCCCATCGCCATCGGCAGCATGCCGATGATCATGGCGAGCGCGGTCATCAGCACCGGGCGGAAGCGGACCTGCCCCGCCTCCAGCGCGGCGGCGGTGGCGTTGCCGAGTTCGACCAGCCGTTCGCGCGCGAAGCTGACGACCAGAATCGCGTTCGCGGTTGCCACGCCCATGCACATGATCGCGCCGGTCAACGCCGGCACCGACAGGGTGGTGCCGGTGATGAACAGCATCCAGATGATGCCGGCGAGCGCGCCAGGGAGCGCGGTGATGATGACGAACGGGTCGAGCCAGCTCTGGAAGTTGACCACGATCAGCAGGTAGATCAGCACGATCGCACCCACCAGACCGAAGCCTAAACCGGAGAAGGCGGTCTGCATCGTCGCATATTGGCCGCGCAGCGTGACGGTGACGCCCTTAGGAGTCTTGTCCTTCAGGCTCTTGAGCACCGCGTTGATGTCGCCCGCCACCGCGCCGAGATCACGGCCGTTGGTGGTGGCGTACACGTCCGTCACCGGCGCGATGTTGTAGTGCGAGACGACCGCCGCCGCATTGGCGCGCTTGATGCTGCCGATGCCGCCGATGATCTGTGCGCTGCCGCCGTTCGCTGCGGTGACGGGCACATTGGCGAGATCGCTGAGCGAACCGATCTGGTATTCGGGCGTCTGCGCGACGACGGGGTAGGACACGCCGCTCTTGGGATCGAGGAAATAGACCGGCGCGGTCTGCGACGTACCCGCGAGCGCGTTGCCGAGGCTGTTGGTCACGTCGCGTTCGTTGAGGCCGTACTGGCCAGCGCGGCTGCGGTCGATATCGACGTTGAGCTGCGGGTAACGCGCCGACTGCTGGATGCGCGCGTCGGCGATGCCGGGGATCGTGCCGATCCGGCGCAGGATCTCCTTGGCGAGCGCCTGGTTCTGCGCGTCCACCTTGCCGGTCACCTGGATGTCGATCGGGGCAGGCGCGCCGAAGTTCAGGATCTGGCTGGTGATGTCGGCGGGCAGGAACGAGAAGGTCGTGCCGGTGAACGCCTTGGGCAGCTCCTCGCGCAGCTTCTGGACGTACCCCGCAGTCGGCTTGTGGCCCTCGCTTAGCTGGATGAGGATATCGCCGTCCTGCGGGCCGATCGTGCCGGAGTTGTTATAGGTCGTGTTGATCGAGCTGACCGGCAGGCCGATGTTATCGACCACCGACACCAGCTCGTTCGCCGGGATGACTTCGCGAATCCGGCGTTCGATGCGGTCGAACTCGGCCGACGTATCCTCGATGCGCGAGCCGACCGGCGCGCGGACGTGGAGCGCCATCTGACCGGCATCGACGGACGGGAAGAAGTTCTCGCCGAGGAACGGCGCCAGCAGGAACGATGCGGCGACGCAGACGAGGAAGCCGATGACGAACGGCTTGGGCGCGCCGAGCGCGCGTTCGAGCAGGCTGACATAGCCGCTACGGACCTTTTCGAACTGCCGCTCGAACCCACGCTGGAAGCGCACCAGCGGGTTGCGCGACGCCGGCGCACCGGCGGCGTGCTGGTCGTGATCGGCCGCGTCCATGCCGCTGTCGCTGGCGTGATCGTGCGCGACATGGGGCTTGAGCAGGTACATCGCCATCGTCGGCACCAGCGTGCGCGACAGGATGAACGACGCGATCATTGCGAACACCACCGACAGAGCGAGCGGCACGAACAGGAAGCCCGACACGCCGGGTAAGAAGAACATCGGCACGAACACGATACAGATGCACAACAGCGAGACGAACGCCGGCGTTACGATCTGCGCGGCGCCGTCGAGGATCGACTGGATCACCGGCTTGCCCTGTTCGAGGTGCCAGTTGATGTTCTCGATCGTCACCGTGGCGTCGTCGACGAGGATGCCGACCGCGAGGCTGAGGCCGCCCAGCGTCATCGTGTTGAGCGTGTTTCCCGTTACCGCCAGCGCGATGATCGCCGACAGGATGGCGAGCGGGATCGAAATCGCGATGATGACGGTCGACCGCCACGAGCCCAGGAACAGCAGGATCATCAGCGAGGTGAGCGCGGCGGCGATCGCGCCTTCCTTGATGACGCCCTCCACCGCCGCCTTCACGAACAGCGACTGATCGGCGAGCGGCACCACCTTCAACTCGGGCGGCAGGGTCGCCTGGATCTTGGGCAGCGCATCCTTGATGCCCTGCACGATCGCCAGCGTCGAGGTCGCGCCGTTCTTGAGGATGGTGATGAGCACCGAGCGCGAGCCGTCGACGTGCACCACGTTGGTCTGCGGGGCCGAACCGTCGCGGACGTGCGCCACGTCGCGCATATAGATGGTCGCGCCGTTGACGACCTTGATCGGCAGCGCGTTCAGCTCCTCGATCGTGCTCGGCGCGTTGTTGAGCTGCACGCTGTACTGGAAGCTGCCGATCTTGGCGAAACCGGCCGGGTTGATCTGGTTCTGCGCGGCGATCGCATTGCCAACGTCCTGACCCGACAGCCCCTTCGACTGGAGCGCCTCGGGGTTGAGATCGATCTGGATCTGGCGCGTGCGGCCGCCCGATGGATAGGGGACGGCGGCGCCCGGCACCACGACGAGACCCGGGCGGATCTGGTTCTGCGCGAGATCGAACATGCGCCCTTCGCTCAGCCCCTTGCCCGACAGCGCAAGCTGGAGGATCGGTACGGTCGACGCATTGTAGTTGAGGATCAGCGGCGGGGTGATGCCCGGCGGAAGCTGCTTGAGCACGGTCTGGCTGACCGACGTCACCTGCGCGGTGGCGGTGCGGATGTCGGCGCCCGGCTGGAAATAGATCTTCACCACCCCGATGCCGGGCAGCGACTGGCTTTCGATATGGTCGATATCGTTGACGGTGGTGGTCAGCACGCGTTCGAACGGCGTGATGATGCGCCCGCTCATCTGGTCCGGCGGCAGACCGGCATATTGCCAGGCGGTGGCGATCACCGGCACGCGAATGTCGGGAAAGATGTCGACCGGGGTGCGCATCGCGGTCAGCACGCCGATGATCGCGATCAGGATCGCCATCACGATGAAGGTCAACGGGCGCTGGAGCGCCGTTCGGACGATACCGATCATCGTTGGGTTCCGAAGCTGGACGGGTGCGGCGGTACGAGCCGTGCGCGTGTCATAGGGAGGAAAATCGCCGACGTGGGTTCTTGTGCGATGCGGCGAAGTGCGCCGCTGAAACATCGCTGTCCAATATTGTTTACGGCATGATTGATATGGTAGCCCTATCAATCATGGAGCTACGCCACCTCCGCTATTTCGTTCAGGTCGCCGAGGATCTGCATTTCGCGCGGGCGGCCACGCACCTCGGCATCTCGCAACCCCCGCTCAGCCAGCAGATCCGCGCGCTGGAGGAGGAGTTGCAGGTGCGGCTGCTCGAACGCACCAGTCGGCGCGTCGCGCTCACCCCGGCGGGTCGGCTGTTCCTCGATGCCGCGCGCGCAACCTTGCGTGAGGCGGACAACGCCGTTTCGGTGGCGCGGCGCGCGGCCCGCGGCGAGCTTGGCGAACTCGCGATCGGGTTCAGCGCCTCGGCGCCGTTCGTGCCGGCGATCTCGAACGCGATCGCCGCGTTCCGCAGCCGCTATCCCGAAGTGGCGCTGGTACTGCGCGAGATCGCGGGCGCGGACCATTTCCAGCAGATCGAGGATCATCTGCTCGACGCGGCGTTCCAGCGCGGCCGGATGCTGCCCGACCTGCCCGAGACGCTGGTCGCGCAGCCGTTCCTCAGCGAACGGCTCTACGTCGCCTGTCCACCCGGGCACCGGCTCGCCGCGCACGACAGCGTGCGGATCGCCGATCTCGCCGACGAGCCGCTCGTCCTCTATTCGAACGAACGCAGCACGTTCACCAGCACCCTGCTCGATCTGCTGCGCGACAGCGGGATCGAGCCGCGCATCGCGCAGGTCGTCACCGACGTGACGACGCTGTTCGGGCTGGCGGCGGCGGGGGTCGGTGTGATGGTGGTGGTCGAATCGCTGCGCACGCTGCAATCGCCGATGCTGACCTACCGCGTGATCGCGGATGAGGCCGCGTCGATCATGCTGTGGCTGGTGCACCACCGCGATGCGACGCTGCCGTGCCGCAACTTCCTCGCGATGCTGGAGACGCCGGGCGCGGGCTGATCCGTTTCCGGCTGGACGCGCTCAGCGCGCCGACATCGAGAAGGGCCGTGCCGCCGGCGCGCTCGCCCACGTCCTGTTCGGAGTCGCGGCCATGGTGAAGCGCAGTTCGCCGCCGCGCCGGATCTCCGCATCGGTCACGAAGCTGCGCGTGAGCGGCTTACCGTCGAGCGTCACCGCGCCGACATAGCGGTTCGCATCGGACAGCCCGTCCGCCACCACGGTGAAGCGCTTGCCGTTCGGCAGGGCCAGCACCGCGCGCGATACGAACGGGCGGCCGATGACATATTGGTTCGAGCCCGGCGTGACGGGGTAGAAACCGAGCGCGGTGAACACCAGCCACGCCGACATCTGGCCGAGATCGTCGTTGCCGGCGAGGCCCTGCGGGGTCGGCTTGTACTGGCTGTCGACAATCTGTTTGAGCCGTTCCTGCGTGCGCCACGGCGCGCCCGCATAATCGTACAGATAGGCGACGTGGTGGCTCGGCTCGTTGCCGTGAATATATTGGCCGATCAGCCCGGCGATATCCTCGGCATGGCTGTAATCGAGCTTGCTGTTGTCATAGTCGAACATCGCATCAAGCTTGGCGATCGTCTTGGCGTCGCCGCCGAGCGTGGCGATCAGCGCCGCCTCGTCCTGTGGCACGAACCAGCTATATTGCCAGGCATTGCCTTCCGTATAATCCGAACCATAGTTGATCGCGGTTGGATCGAACGGCGTGCGGAAGGCTCCGGTCGACAGCCGCGCGCGCAGCCAGCCGGTCTTCACGTCGAAGCTGTTGCGCCAGTTGCCCGCGCGCTTCTCGAAGCGGTCGGCGATCGCGGTCTTGCCCATCGCGCGTGCCATGCGCGCGATCGACCAGTCGTCGAAGGCGTACTCGACCGTCTTGGACGCCGCCTCGGGCTCCTTGTCAATCGGCACATAGCCGCGATCGATATACTCGCCCAAGCCACCGTAGGCGCGGTGGTCGGCGCTCGCCACCATCGCCGCGAGCGCAGCCTCGGCATCGAAGCCGCGCAGGCCCTTCAGATAGGCGTCGGCGATGACGGGGACGGCGTGATAGCCGATCATGCACCACGTCTCGCGCCCGGCGAACTGCCAGACCGGCAGGATGCCGTCGGGGCTCTGCTGCTGGCTCGCCACCAGCGACTGCACGACATCGGCGGTGGTCTGTTCGGGCTGGACCAGCGTGAGCAGCGGATGTTCGGCGCGAAACGTATCCCACAACGAGAAGGTCGAGCGGACGGTAAAGCCTTTGGCCTGATGGACCTGATCGTCCGGCCCGCGATAGCGACCGTCGGCATCGCTCCAGACACTCGGGGCGAGCAGGGCATGGTAGAGCGCGGTATAGACGCTGGTGCGGATCGGCGCGGGCGCGTCGATCTGCACCGCGCCGAGCGCCTTGCTCCACGCGGTGGCGGTCTGCTTGCGGATCGCGTCGAAACCGCCGGGTTCGCTGGCGAGATTGGCGACAGCGGCGTTCTCGTCCACCCCCGACAGCGCAACCTTGACCTCAAGCGGTGCGGCGAGTGTGCCGAAATCGAGCCGCGCCTCGAGCGCCCGCCCCAGCTTCTCGGCCAGCGCATCGCTGCCGCGCCCCGGACCCTGAAAGCCCTTGTAGATCACCTTCTCCTCGCGATCGAGGAAGGCGTGATCGGTCGGCGGCGCAGAAAAGCGCATCGCGAAATACAGCTTGCGTCCCGGCGCCCAGCCGCGCGTTTCGCGAAAGCCGGTGAGCGTGCCGTCCGCGCGCAGATGCAGTCCCGACCACAACACTTTGCCGGGATAATCGTACAGCGAGGAGCGCAGGTCGATCAGCAGATGCGCCGCCTGTCCCGCCGGGAAGGTGTAGCGATGCACGCCGATGCGCGTGCCGGCGGTGAGCTCGGCGCGCACCTTGCTGTCGGCGAGCGTCACCGCATAATAGCCGGGGTGCGCGACCTCGGATCTGTGGTCGAAGCGCGAGCGATAGCCGGTGCCGGGCTGCTTGGGATCGCCGGGATCGAGTTCGACACGCGCGCCGGCGGCGGGCATCACCAGCACGTCGCCAAGATCGCTATGCCCCGCGCCCGAGAAATGCGTGTGGCTGAACCCCTGGATCGTCGGGTCTTCGTAGCGATAGCCGGCGGCGTGACTGTAGCATTCGCGGACCTGACAGCGCGTGTCGGTATCGGGCGATAATTGCACCATCCCGAACGGCGCGGTCGCGCCGGGGAAGGTGTGGCCCTCGCCGCCGGTGCCGATCATCGGATCGACCGCGTCGATCGGCGCGGGTGCGGTCTGCGCGGCGAGCGGTGTGGAGGCGAGCAGGACGGCGAGCAGAAGGGGATGGCGCATCGGCGGAGTTAAGCAGGCGCGCCGCCGCCCCGCCACCGAAAAAGCCAATTTGATGTCCTTATCCGTTCGTGCCGAGCGACGTCGAAGCAGGTTTGGCACGAACGGATCGGGAGTCGATCCTAGATCGCCGCCAGCGCCTGTTCGAAATCGGCGATCAGGTCGCCGGCATCCTCCACCCCGATCGAGATGCGCACCAGATTGTCGGTGATGCCCAGCGCCGCCTTGCGCGCTTCGGGCACCGACAGGTGGGTCATGCCGGCGGGATGGCTGGCCAGCGTTTCGGTGCCGCCGAGGCTGACCGCGAGCTTGGCGATCCGCAGCGCATCGAGGAAGCGGAAACTCTCCGCCTCGCCGCCTTTGAGGAACAGCGAGAAGGTGCTGCCCGCGCCGAGGCAATGCCGCCGGTAAATGTCGGCCTGTCGCGCATCGCCTTGCGCTTCGAGGAAGCCGAGATAGCCGACCCGCTCAACCTTGGGATGCCCGTCGAGGAAGGCGCAGACCTTCGCCGCATTCTCGCCCGCGCGGCTCATGCGCAGTTCGAGCGTTTCGAGGCTGCGCAGCAGCATCCACGCGGTATGCGGGTCGCAGATCGTGCCGATCGTGTTGCGCATCGCGCGGATGGTGTTGATGTGCGCTTTGCTGCCAAGCACGCCGCCTGCGACGAGATCGCTATGCCCGCCGGCATATTTGGTGAGGCTATAGACCACCAGATCGGCGCCGTGGCGCAGCGGCTGCTGCCACAATGGCCCGAGGAAGGTGTTGTCGATCGCGATCGGTGGCTTCTCGGCCGCGTCGGCGAAGATCGCGTCGCGGCTCGCCGCCACCGCCTCGATGTCGACCAGCGCGTTGGTCGGGTTGGCGGGGCTTTCGAGATAGATCAGCGCGACCTTGCCCTTGGCTGCCTCCGTCATCACCGCGTCGATTTCCTCGCGGGTGGCACCCGCCGGGAAGTCGAGCCACTTGACCCCGAACTTGCCGAGGATGCGCGCGATCAGCGTCTCGGTCGCGGCATAGAGCGGGCCGGAATGGACGATCGTGTCGCCCGGCGCGACAATCGCGAGGAACAGGGTGGCGATCGCCGACATGCCCGAGGAGAACGCGAGTGCATCCTCCGCCTCCTCCCACACGCCGAGCCGGTCCTCGAGGATCTCCTGATTGGGGCCGTTGAAGCGCGAATAGACGAGGCCGTCCGCACCGCCGGGCCGCTTGCCGGTGACGCCCTCGAAATGGCGCTTGCCCGCCGCCGCATTGGGAAAGACGAAGGTGGAGGTGAGGAAGATCGGGGGCTTGAGCGAGCCTTCGGACAGCATGGGATCATAGCCGTGCCCCATCATCCGCGTCGCGGGGCTGAGCTTGCGATCGCCGATCGATTCGAGTGCCGGCTTGGCGCGGCGCTGGGGTGCACCGCCGGTGAGATCGGCTTCGGTTTCCTTGGTCATGCTCGTCTCCTGCGTGCCCGCCGATGCGGGTCTGTTGCAGATGTAACGATTTGGGTGGGAAAAGGCAGCACCCCATCCGTCGCCCGGCGCAGGCCGGGGCGCTGGGTGCGGGGCACTCGGCTCGCCAAAGCTACGCAGCGGCCCCGGCCTGCGCCGGGGCGACGATCAGGCCAGGCCGATGATCGACACCTGCCGCCCATAGCCCGGTTCGCCGCGATGCGTCGCGCGGCGGAAGCTGAAGAAACGGTCCTCGTCGGCATAGGTGTCGAGCCCCAGCATCTCGACGCGGCCGACGCCTTCGCTGGCCAGCCGGTGCGCGACATAGGCTTCGAGATCGAACTGGTGGTGGCCGTCGCGCCCACCCGAGAAGAAGCGCTCGTTCTCCGGGTCGGCCGCGCCGAAGCGCATCGCGAACGCGTCGTCGACCTCGTAGCTGGCGCGCGCGATGCACGGGCCGATCGCGGCGACGATGCGCTCGCGCCGCGCGCCCAGCGTCTCCATCGCGAGGATGGCGGAGGTGGTGACCCCGCCGAGCGCACCCTTCCACCCGGCATGCGCCGCGCCGACCACGCCGGCCGCGCGGTCCGCCAGCAGCACCGGCGCGCAATCGGCGGTGAGGATGCCGAGCGCGAGCCCCGGCCGATCGGTTACGAGCGCATCGGCGTGCGGGCGCAGCCGCTCCTCGAACGCGCTGAGCACCGTCACCGTATCGGCCGAATGGACCTGATAGAGCGTGACGAGCGCTGCGCCGGGCAGCACCGCCTCGGCCGCACGCTGCCGGTTCTCGGCGATCGCCTGCGGATCGTCGTCCGACCCAAGCCCGACGTTGAGCCCGGCGTGAATCCCCTCGGACACGCCGCCGCGCCGCCCCAGGAAGCCATGCGCGACCCCGTCGAGCGCGCGGGCGCGGTTGATTTCCACCGTCATATCACCAGTCTCATCAAACGATCGTCGTCGATGGTCTCGCCGACGCGGAAGGCATAGGCGCCGATCTCCTCGAAACCGTAGCGTTCGTAGAAGCGGCGTGCGCGATGGTTGTCGACATAGACGCTGAGGATGATCTCGCGCGCGCCATGGTCGCGCGCGTGAAAGATCGCCCAGTTCATCATCTCCTGCGCGACGCCTTGTCCCTGCCAGGGCGCGAGCACGTAGAACTGATAGAGTTCGATCGCATCGGGTCGCCATTCGCCGGGGAACGTGACCGGCCCCATCTTGGCGAAGGCGATGATCTCGCCCTCCGCCACCGCGAGGCGCACGGTGAAATCGGGATCGGAAAGTTGCGCGGCAAACCCATTGACGCCGAACGCATCGTCGAGGAACCCGGACAGATCGGACGGGCTGTACAGCGTGCCGAACGTCTCCACGAAGGATTGCCGCGCCATCGCGGAGAGCGGCGCGGCGTCGGCGGCGCGCGCGTCGCGGTAGTGTATCACGCGAAGAACCCCGCCGGCTGCGGCCAACCCGGCGCGGTGACGGCGAGCGCCTTGAACAGCGCCCCCATCTCCTCGACCAGCCGCGCGCGATCGGCGGCGATACCGTCGGCACGGTCGGGCGCGGCCCGGCCAAGCGTGGCGGCGCGTGCGTCGATGCCGAGCGCGCGCAGCAGATCGCCTTGCCCTACGAGCGGCCACGCGACCGCGCCTTCCTTGGCCGCACCGGCCGCGAGCGTGGCGAAATCGACATGCGCGGTCAGATCGGTGTCGCCGGGCTGTTCGAACGGGTTGGCGAAGGCATGGCCGCGTACCGCCTGCAAGGTGTCGCCGATCGCCGGGCCTTCGTAGCCATAGTCGATCGTCAGCATAGCGCCGCCCTGCCGCGCCACCTGCCGGGCGAGCGCACGGAAGATCGCGACGCTGGCGGGCGACGTCTCGATGATCGATCCCGGCGCGGCATCGCGCAACGGCTCGGGGATGATCTCTGGCGGCACCGGCTTGCCCGCGACGGGCAGGAACAACGTGTCCTGGCAGGCGACGAACCGTTCCGCCCAACCATCGCGGGTGCGGACGAGCTGGCGGATCGGCAGCGCGTCGAAGAATTCGTTGGCGACGACGATCAGCGCGACGTCCTCGGGCAGGGTCGTCACGTCGTCATGCCAGATCGCCCCGGCCACGCGCTCCGCCTGGGCGGCGCGCAGCACCGGGCTGCTCTCGACGAAATGCACCGGCGGCGCGAAGCCCGCGCCGGCGGCGGCGCGCAGCGCGTCGGCGGTGAGCGTGCCGCGACCGGGGCCGCACTCGACCCACGCCACCTCCGGCCGCCCGGCACGGTCCCACAGGTCGGCCGCCCACAGCCCGATCAGCTCGCCGAACATCTGGCTGATCTCGGGCGCGGTGGTGAAATCGCCGCCCGCGCCCAGGGGATCGCGCGTCGCATAATAGTGCGCATTGGCGGCGGCCATGAACTGCGCGATCGGGATCGGCCCGGCGAGCGTGATCGCGCGCGCGAGCCGGTCGGCGAGGGTCGCCGCTTCGGGAGCGCTCAGGCTACGCTCTCCGTGCCCGCGATCGATTCGATACGGGTGCGGCGCCCCTTGGCGGTGGCGACCAGGTAGGCGCCGCCGAGGATCATCGGCAGCGTCAGCACCTGTCCCATGTGGATGGTGGTGGCGAAAAAGGTGCCGGCGAACTGCGAATCGGGTTCACGGAAGAACTCGACGACGAAGCGCGCGAGCCCGTAGCCGATCAGGAAGATGCCGACGAGCTTGCCCGGCTCGTAGCGCGCCTTGGTGCGCCAGAAGAAGAACCACAGCACCGCGAACAGCGCGATCCCTTCCAGCCCCGCCTCGTAAAGCTGACTCGGATGGCGCGGGACGTCGCCGCCGCCGCGCGTGAAGATGATCGCCCACGGCACGTCGCTCGGCTTGCCCCACAGCTCGCCGTTCACGAAATTGGCGATCCGCCCGAAGAACAGGCCGAACGGCACGCAGCACGCCAGATAATCGTGGACGCGCAGCCAGTTCAGCTTGTGGTTGCGCGCGAACAGGATGATGCCGAGCGAGGTGCCGATCATCCCGCCGTGGAACGACATGCCGCCGTCCCACAACCGCAGGATGTTGAGCGGGTGGAGGAACATCTCGGGCGCGTAGAACAGGGCGTACCCCAGCCGCCCGCCGAGGATGATGCCGAGCGTCGCGTAGAACACCAGATCGTCGGCATGCCGCCGCGCCATCGGGCTGCCGGGCTGCGCGAGCAGCTTGAGCAGATACCACCAGCCGACGATGATGCCGGTGATATAGGCGATCGAATACCATTTGATGTCGAAGTTGATGAAGCCGAGGTGAAGCGGCACGGCGACCGGGTTGAGGTGAAACTGCTCGAAGCGCAGATGCGTCTGCGCGGACGCAGCGAGCGCGGTGAGGGTGGAAAGGGTCAAGCGGCAAGTCCTCGGTCGTTCGTTTCGCTTCCATAGTCGCCGTGGCCCGCGATACCAAGTGGAACAGGCGGACGTGCCCGGTCACGCGGCAAAGAAGCCTCGCGCCATGCGAACCGATCCCCGTTCGGATGCGTTAGGGATGGTGGCGCGGGGAAACGCGCGGTAGGACGAGATAATGGCAGCGCGCGGAGAGGGAAGCACAGTCAGCCGGCGTGGCCTGCTCGTGGGCGGCGGCGTGGGCGTGGGGCTGATCGTGGCCTGGGCGGTGTGGCCGCGCCGCTATGCGGCCAATGTGCCGCTCGCGCGCGGCGAGACCGGGTTTGGCGCGTTCCTCAAGATCGGCGAAGATGGTGTCGTCACCGTCGCGGTGCCGCAGGCCGAGCACGGACAGGGCGTCTATACCGCGCTCCCGCAGATCCTGGCGGACGAACTCGGCGCGGACTGGCGCACGGTGGCGGTGCAGCCCGCGCCGCTCAACCCGCTCTACGCCAATCCGCTCGCCGCCGACACTTTGTTCGAGGGCATGTTCGATGCGCTGCCGGTGCCGCTGCGCGAGGGCCATGCCCGGCGGAGCGCGCTGCTGCTCACTGCCGGATCGACCTCGGTGCGCGCGTTCGAGGCGCCATTGCGGCAGGCGGGCGCTGCCGCGCGCGTGCTGCTGTGCAAGGCGGCGGCGAAGCGGTGGAATGTCGCGTGGCAGGCCTGCGCGGCGGAGGGTGGTTTCGTCACGCACGGCAAGGACCGGCTGCGCTTCAGCGAGTTGGCGGCGAGCGCGGCAGGCGGCACCTTGCCCGATCCGCTACCGCTGCGTGGCGAAGGTGGCACGCGCCTGTCGGGCCAGTCGCCGCCCCGGCTCGACGCGCCCGCCAAGGTCGACGGATCGGCCAATTTCGCGGGCGACATCCGCCTGCCCGACATGGTGTTCGCCGCGATCCGGCAGGCGCCGGTCGGCGATTCGAAACTGCTCTCGGTCGATCGCGCGGCGGCGGCGAAGGTGCATGGGATGCTCTCGGTCGTCACCAACGACAATTGGGTGGCGGCGGTGGCGAGCAACTGGTGGGCGGCGAACCGCGCGCTCGATGCGCTCGCCCCGAAATTCTCGACCACCGGCGCCATCATCAACAGCGACAGTATCGATGCCGCGCTCGCCGCCGCGCTGAAGGGCGAAGGCACGCGGATCTGGGCGGAGGGCGACCTGACGCCGGTGTTCAAGGGCGCGCGCGTCGTCACTGCGGACTATCGCGCCGGTCTCGCGGTCCACGCCGCGATCGGGACGATGACGGCGACCGCACGCTACACCGACGGCAAGCTCGAACTGTGGTTGCCCACGCAGGCACCCGGCCTCGCCCGCGCCGCCGCGGCCGCCGCGCTCGGCATCTCCGAGGGTGCGGTGATCGTTTATCCGATGCTGATCGGCGGATCGTTCGGCGCCAATCTCGAACATCTCGCCGGGGCGCAGGCGGCGGTGCTGGCGCGCGATCTCAAGCGGCCGGTGCAGCTCACCTGGTCGCGGTCGGAGGATCTGCTGCACGATCGCTATCGCCCGCCCGCGCAGGCGCGGATGGCGGCGCGGCTTGGAGGCAACGGCCAGATCCTCGGCTGGCAGGCCAAGATCGCCGCCCCCGCGACCGGGCGGGAACTGGCGGGCCGACTGCTCGCCGAGGATGCGACGGCGCGCGCGGTGCTCGCGCTGCCCGGCGCGGGCGATCGCTATGCGGTGGCGGGCGCGCGGCCGTTCTACCGAATCCCGGCCTATGCGATCGACCATCATCCCGCCGACATCGGCGTGCCGACCGGGCACTGGCGATCGGGCGCACACAGCTACACCGCCTTCTTCACCGAATGTTTCATCGACGAACTCGCGCATGTCGCCGGCACCGAGGCTTTGTCGTTCCGCATCGCCATGCTCGGCGGCGACGCGCGGCTGGCGCGCTGCCTGTCGACCGCCGCCTCGCTCGGCGGGTGGGAGGGCGGGGTGCCGGGCAGCGGGCAGGGCATCGCCTGCCACAGCTTTCGCGGCAGCCACATCGCAGTGCTGGCCGAGGCGCATCTCGACGATGATCGCTCGGTGGTGGTCGACCGCATCGTCGCGGCGGTCGATTGCGGGCGGCAGATCAACCCCGATCTCGTCCGCCAGCAGATCGAGGGCGGGCTGATCTTCGGCATGGCGGCGGCGACCGGCGCCGCCACCGGCTTCAGCGAGAACCTCGCCACGGCGCGCGGGTTCGACGATCTCGGCCTGCCGCGCCTCGCCGACACGCCCGACATCACCGTCGAACTGATCTCGAGCGAGGCGGAGCCAGGCGGGGTGAGCGAACTCGCGGTGCCCGCGGTCGCGCCCGCGATCGCCAATGCGCTGCAAGCCTCGACGGGCGCGCGCATCCGTGCCTTACCGCTCACGCCATGATTCCCCCGAACCATCCACCCGTCCCCGCGCCGCGCATCGGCGTGCTGCTCGTCAATCTCGGCACGCCCGACGCCGCCGATGCGCGGGCGGTGAAACGCTACCTGCGCGAGTTCCTGTCCGATCGTCGCGTGGTCGAATTGCCACCGCTGCTGTGGCAGCCGATCCTGCGTGGCATCATCCTCAACACGCGGCCGAAGAAGTCCGCGCATGCTTACGGTCAAGTGTGGCGCGAGGACGGCTCGCCGCTCGCCGCGATCACGGCGGCGCAGGCGCGCGCGCTGGCTGCGGCGTTCGGCGCGGACGTGCTGGTCGACTGGGCGATGCGCTACGGCAATCCGTCGATCCCGGCGCGGCTGGCGGCGATGAAGGCGGCCGGGTGCGAGCGCATCCTGATAGCACCACTCTACCCGCAATATAGCGCCGCGACGACCGCCACCGCCAACGACTTTGCCTTCGCCACGCTTGCCGGCATGCGCTGGCAGCCGGCGCTCCGCACGCTGCCGCCCTATTACGACGACCCGCGCTATATCGCGGCGCTCAAGGCTTCCGTCGAGGCGGCACTCGCGGGTCTCGACTTCCAGCCGGATACGATTCTCGCCAGCTTTCATGGCATGCCGCAGCGCACGCTCGAACTCGGCGATCCCTACCATTGCCACTGCCAGAAGACCGCGCGGCTGTTGTCGGAGGCGCTCGGGCGGCCGCTGACGATCACCTTCCAGTCGCGCTTCGGCCGCGCCAAATGGCTCGAACCGGCCACCGACACGACGCTCGCCGCGCTGCCGGGACAGGGCATTAAGCGAATCGCAATCGTCGCGCCGGGCTTCTCGGCGGATTGCCTCGAAACGCTCGAGGAGTTGACGATTCGCGGGCGCGAGACGTTCCTCGCGGCGGGCGGGACTGACTTCGCCTATCTGCCCTGTCTCAACGACAGCGCGGGCGGAATCGCGATGCTGCGCGAAATCCTCGGACAAGAACTTGAAGGGTGGCGTTCCGCCGCCTAGGCGCATCAGTGTGAGTTAAAGGAGAGAGGCATGGCACGCGTAGCAATTGTTACCGGTGGAACGCGCGGTATCGGCGAGGCGATCAGCCTCGCGCTTGAGGATGCAGGCGTGACGGTCGCCGCAACCTATGCCGGCAACGATGAGCGTGCGCGCGAGTTCACCGAGCGGACCGGCATCAAGGCCTATAAATGGGACGTGGCCGATCATGAGGCCTGCCTCGCCGGCTGCGCGAAGGTCGCCGAGGAGCTGGGGCCGGTCGACATCGTCGTCAACAACGCGGGCATCACCCGCGACGGTACGATCCTGAAGATGACCTACGAGATGTGGAAAGAGGTGATGGACACCAATCTCGGCGGGTGTTTCAACATGGCCAAGGCTACGTTCCCCGGCATGCGTGAGCGCAAATGGGGGCGGATCGTCAACATCGGCTCGATCAACGGTCAGGCGGGGCAGTACGGTCAGGTCAACTATGCCGCCGCCAAGTCGGGCATTCACGGCTTCACCAAGGCACTGGCGCAGGAAGGCGCGCGCGCCGGCGTGACGGTCAACGCCATCGCGCCGGGCTATATCGACACCGACATGGTCGCGGCGGTGCCTGCCGACGTGCTGGAAAAGATCGTCGCCAAGATCCCGGTCGGACGGTTGGGGCAGGCGCACGAGATCGCGCGCGGCGTGGTGTTCCTGTGTTCGGAGGACGGCGGCTTCGTGACGGGCTCGACGCTGAGCATCAACGGCGGGCAGCATATGTACTGACGGGCGCAGGGCCGGCCACGCCGGCCCGCCCGCGCCCGGCGCGGCCGGCAGGTCGGCACCAGCCGAACCTGGCCGACGGCTTTGCCGTCGGCACGCCCGAAACACAGGAAGGGGCCGCCGCATACCTGCGCCGACCCCTTCGACCCCGGCTACGCAACACGGGGGTAAACTCTGACGCGGCAAACGTGCCGCCCCGAGGCAAGGGGGCCGATACCTTGCGGCCTCGGCCCCCCGCTTCAACCCGATACGCCACACGGGTGAAGCCTGTAGATCGCTTAGGCGGACGGATGGTTCCCTCCGGTTAGCTGACGACGGCGAAGCCGCCGCCGTCGGTCGGGTTAGGCTGGCGCCGACCCGCCGGCCGGGCCGGGCGATGCGCTTGCGCGCACCGGCGCGGAGGCCGCGCCTCCGCCCGGCCGTCAGCGACAATATCTCGGATTATCCGACTGATCGATCGCCCGCCCGGCGAGCGCACCCGCGCCCGCGCCGAGCACGGTGCCGACGCCGCGATCCCCGCGCCCCGCCACCGAATTGCCGAGCAGCCCGCCGGCGATCGCGCCCAGGATCGTGCCGGTCGCGCTGCTGCACCGGTTCGAGCGGTAGCGGCGGCGGTCGTAGCCGCGGTCGTCAAAACCGCGGCGATCGTCATAGCCGCGACGGTCGTAGCGGCGATAATCACCGTGGCCGGGGCCGTCGCGATACCCGTGGTCATAGTGGTCGCCGCCGTAATATTGTGCCGAAGCCGGGGTCGCGGCGATGCCGCCGGCGGCCATCACACATGCGGCAGCTGCGAGCGAAAGCTGTTTCATCATCGTCCTTCTCCCGAAAACCGGACCAACGCGGGCGCGGGCGTTTCGGCGCCGCCAAGGCTGGTCCGATTCGGCTCCGTGCCGCTCGATGGAAGCGTTATGCCGCACTTGCCTTGAGCCGAGACTGAACGCACCCGTTATCCGCCGTTCATCACGCGGCACCATTGCGCCGCGCCGCGGCATCGCCCACGGCAGCACGGATGCGCATCGTTCTGTCCTGCCTGCTCGCGCTGGTCTTCACACCCGATTGGGTCGGCGAGCCGCGCCTGCCGCTGATGGGCGACCGCCCCGTCATCCACACCGCGCCCGTCATGCTCGATGCCGCGCACCCCGGGCGCAACCGGGTCGGCGCGCTGGTGTGGCTGGGCGGCGTGCGGCTGACAAGCCCGGACAAGGCGTTCGGCGGCTTCTCCTCGATCCACGTCACGCGCGACCGCCGTATCACGCTGCTGAGCGATGGTGGGAACGTCGTGCAGTTCACGCTCGACGCTGCGTGGCAAGCGCGCCGCGCCGCGTTCGGCGATCTGCCGGCGGGACCGGGCACCGGCTGGTCGAAGACCGACCGCGATAGCGAATCGATGAGCGTCGACCCCAAGGACGGCAGCATCGTCGCCGGGTTCGAGACGAGCAACATGCTGTGGCGCTACACGCCCGATTTCCGCCACGCGCTCGGCAAGGTCGCGCCCAAGGCCATGGCGGCGTGGCCGGCCAACGAGGGCGCGGAAAGCTTCACCTTCCTGCCCGGAACCGGCTGGGGCGGTGGCGCGATCGCGATCGGCGAGCAGGATCCGTGGCCGAAGGGCAAGGGTCGCGCCGCGATCCGCTTCACCGGCGATCCCGTTCGCGCGCCGAATCGCGGCTATCGGTTCAGCTACGTCCCGCCCGCGCACTACGACCCGAGCGACATGACCGTGCTGCCCGACGGACGGCTGATCGTACTCAACCGCCGCTTCGAACTGCCGTTCGTCTTCTCAAGCAAGCTGGTGGTGATCGACCGCGCGGCGATTCGGCCGGGCGCGGTGGTGCATGGTCGCGAGATCGCCACGCTGGCGCCGCCGCTGATCCATGAGAATTTCGAAGGGATCGCCGCGACCAGAGAAGGTGGGCGGACGATCCTGTGGCTGGTGTGCGACGACAACCAGTCGATGCTTCAGCGCAGCCTGCTGCTGAAGTTCAGGCTCGACGAGCCGGGCGCGCCGCGAAGCGCCGCCCGGCCCTGAGCGATCTCAGGCAGCAGCCTGAGTCGAGATCTTCTTGGCGACGTCGCGCTTGATGCGGCGTGCGCGCAGCGAAAGCTTGTCGTCGCTGGTCTTGACCAGCCAGTTGTCGAGCCCGCCGACATGCTCGACCGAACGCAGGCCGTGCGTCGAAACGCGCAGCTTCACGCTGGTGCCGAGCGCTTCCGACATCAGGGTGACGTTCTGGAGGTTCGGCAGGAAGGTACGCTTGGTCTTGTTGTTGGCGTGGGAGACATTGTTCCCCACCATCCGGCCCTTGCCGGTCAGTTCGCAAATGCGCGACATGCTGTAATCCTGAATGCTGGGGGTGATCCCGTGAAGGCGTGGGCGCATAACGGGGATGTCCGCGAAGGTCAACCGATTCACGTGTCCGAGTACGCCGATGCAACGAACCGGCGGGCGCTGCGTTGGTTACGGTAACGATTCGATTTGCTCTTTGGGGAGAGACTCCATGCGTTTCCTGTTAGCCTTGGTCGGCATTGCCGCCGTCATCGTGGTCGCGATGGTATCGCTTGGCCTGTTGTCGTTCCAGACCCGCCCCGGCACCTTGCCGAGCGTGCATGTCGATGCCGGCACCGCGCCCGCCGTCACCGCCAACATGGCCACGCTGTCGGTCGGCACAAAGGACAAGGTCGTGGACGTGCCAACGGTCGGCACCACGCAGAAGACGATCGCGGTGCCGACCATCCAGGTCAACAAGCCCGGCGACGGCACCAGCAACGCCACCGCGCAATAACCATCCGCGGCCGCTATGCCGCCATAGCGAATGCGTATTCGACTAGGCGTGCGCCGATGTTGCACGCTCGCCCCCGGGAAACGGCGGGAGCAGGATGATGGCGGCGATCACGCGGCGTGGGGTGCTCGCGGGTGGATGCGGGCTTGGTGCAAGCCTTGCCCTGCCTGCACGCGTGCGTGGGCAAGCCGTCGAGCCACGCATTCGCGTCATCAGCGACAATGATTTCTCCGGCGATCCGGATGGGTTGTTTCAGCTCGCGCACCTGTTGCTGTGTCCGTCGGTCGCGACGCCGCTGATCGTCGGCACGCATCTCCATGCCGACGAACCGTGGGACCATAGCCCGCATCAGGCGAGCGACGCCGCCGACAAGGCGCGCGCGCTGTTGCAGGTGATCGGGCAGGGCCAGCGCCCGGTGGTGCTCGCCGGTGCGGAGCGGGCGATGGCGTCGCGGAAAAGCTGGCGGCCAAGCCCCGCCACCGCCGCGATCGTCCGCGAGGCGATGCGCACCGATACGACCGCGCCGCTATATTATGCCGCCGGTGCGGGGCTGACCGAGCTTGCGCTGGCGTGGCTGGCGGAACCGCGCATCGGCAAGCGGCTGAAGCTGGTATGGATCGGTGGGGGCGAACATGCCGGGCTGGCGCTGCCGCCGCCCGGGCCGGTCGAGGTGGAATATAACGTGAGTCTCGATCTGCTCGCGGCGCAGGTGATCTTCAACGAATCGGACATCGAAATCTGGCAGGTGCCGCGCGACGCCTATCGCCAGATGCTGTTCGGATATGCCGAGCTGGACGATCTCGCCGCAACCGGGCCGCTCGGGCGCTTCCTCAAGGGCGAGGTCGACCGCGTGCTTGCGATCATCGCCAAGGCGCCGCCCGCCTTCCGGATGCCAAGGGGCGAAACCTATGTGCTGGGCGACAGCCCGCTCGTCACGCTCACCGCGCTGCAATCGCCGTTCCAGCCCGATGCGTCGTCGAGCCGCTACACGCCGCTGCCGACGCCACGGCTCACCGAGGGTGGCGCGTATCAGGCGGCTGCGGACGGACGCCCGATGCGGGTCTATACCGCGATCGACGCCGGGCTGACCTTCCGCGACATGGTGAGCAAATTCCGCGCCTCCGGCCGCGCGGGCTGAACGGGCGGCAACGTCGCGCTGGACAAGCGGCGAGGCTCCGGCATGGATGGGGTGATGTTCCCCGTTCCTCCACCGATGCGCGCCGCGCTCGACGCCGCTGCCGCCGCTGCCGCTGCCGGGGAGGTGCCGGTCGGCGCGGCGATCGTGCGCGGCGGGGCGATCATCGCGGTCGCCGCCAACGCCCCGCGCGCGCGGCACGACCCGACCGCGCATGCCGAAATCCTCGCGATCCGCGCGGCGGCGGAAGCGATCGGCGGCGACCGGTTGAGCGACTGTGATCTGTGGGTGACGCTGGAGCCCTGCGCGATGTGCGCGGGCGCGATCGCGCATGCACGGATCGGCCGGCTCTATTACGGCGCGAGCGACCCCAAGGGCGGCGCGGTCGAGCATGGGCCGAGGCTGTTCACGCAACCCACCATCCACCACCGGCCCGAAATCTATCCCGGCATCGCAGAGGGCGAGGCTGCGGCGGTGTTGCGCGATTTCTTCGCGGCGCGGCGGTGAGATAGCGCAACCCTGCCACCGTTCGCGCCGAGCGAAGTCGAAGGACGTGTGCGAAGCGCTACGTCGGCTTATGGCACGCGCTTCGACTTTGCTCAGCACGAACGGGTGTAAGGTTACATTGCTCTCAATTCGTTCGTGTCGAGCGAAGTCGAGGCACCTGCGTGCCGGTCGTCGCTCGGCTTCGCTCGGGACGAGCGGTGTTCTCGCGTGGTGCGGCTCTTACCCCAGATCGTTCTGGGCGATCGGCACGATCTTGATCTCGACACGGCGGTTGGCTGCGCGGCCGTCCTCGGTGTCGTTGGCGGCGACCGGCTGGGTCTTGCCGTATCCGCGCGTCGCGATGCGTGCCGCCTGCACCCCGCGCGAGACGAGATAGTCCGCCACCGACTTCGCCCGCCGCTCGGACAGCGCCTGGTTGTACTGGTCGGACCCGACCGCATCGGTATGCCCGTAGATGTCGATATAGGTGCGCTCGTACTGCCCCAGCACGCGCGCCACATCGTCGAGCGTATGCTGGAAGGCGGGGGCGACCGTGTCGCTGTTATAGGCGAAGTTGATGCCTGAGGGGATCGACAGGATCAGATCGTCGCCCTGCCGGATCACGCGGACCTCGGTGCCGGCGGTGCGCTCGCGCAGGTCACGCTCCTGCTTGTCCATATAGGCGCCGATCGCGGCGCCGGTCAGCCCGCCGATGCCTGCGCCCGCGATCTTGGCGGTGCGATCGTGCCGCCCGCCGACCAGATCGCCGAGCAGATAGCCGCCGAGCGCGCCGCCGATGCCGCCGATCGCTGTGTTCGACAGATGCTGCCGCCCGGTATCGGGGTCGGTGACGCACGCGGTCGTGGCGAGCAGCGCGGCGAGCGCGGTGCCCGTCATTATGGTGCGGAACGGACGCATGATCTTCCCCTTCGATGTCGATCGAGCATAACCCGCCGTCGCACAAAGCTGTTCCACCTGCGAACCGAATCGCCGCGAAACGAAGCAGACATGCAAGTGCTGTTGTGAAGCGCCGCGTTGTGCGCCAAAGGAGGAGCGGCGCCATGCACCCGCTCTCTCCCTTTCCCTGGATCGACGTCGCGATCATCGTCGCGCTGATCTTCCTCAACGGCCTGTTCGCGATGTCCGAACTGGCGATCGTCTCGTCGCGTCGTGCACGGCTGGAGGCGATGGCGCGCGCGAAGGTGCGCGGCGCGGATACCGCAATCGCGCTCGCCGCCGATCCGGGCAAGATCCTGTCGACCACGCAGGTCGGCATCACGCTGATCGGCATCCTGTCCGGCGCCTATTCGGGCGCGAGCCTCGGCGCGCCGGTGGCGGCGCGGCTGCAATGGCTGGGCTTGCCGGCGCAGACCACCGAGACGCTGGGCTTCGCGTTGGTGATCGGCATCACCACCTATCTCTCGCTGGTGGTGGGCGAGCTGGTGCCCAAGCAGATTGCGCTGCGCGCGCCCGAGCGGATCGCGGCGGTGGCGGCGCGGCCGGTGCTGGTGCTGGCGTGGGCCTGCGCGCCGGTGGTGTGGCTGCTCGATTCGTCCTCGGCCTTGCTGTTCCGGCTGATGCGGCTCGACCGCAAGACCGAGGAGCACGTCACCGCCGAGGAGCTCCACCTGATCGTCGCGGAGGCGAGCAAGTCGGGCGTGATCGAGGAGCATGAACGCTCGATCATCTCGGGCGTGGTGCGGCTTGCCGACCGGCCGGTGCGCGAGGTGATGACGCCGCGCACCGATGTCGAGTGGATCGACGCGACGCTGGACGAGGCCGGCGTGCGGCTGGCGCTGATGGACGCGTCGCACAGCCGGCTGCCGGTGGCGGAGGGGTCGGTCGACAAGGTGATCGGCGTGGTGCAGGCACGCGATGTGGCGATCGCCTTGTTCCGGGGCGAGCCGCTCGACCTGCGTGCGCTGATGCGTGCGGCGCCGGTCGTGCTCGACCAGATCGACGCGATGGACGCGCTCGACGCGCTGCGGCAGGCGGAAGTGCCGATGGCGCTGATCCACGACGAATATGGCCATTTCGAAGGGATCGTGACGCCGGCCGACCTGCTCGCCGCGATCGCGGGCGAGTTCGCCTCCGACGCCGACCCCGACGAGGCGCCCTCGGTGGTCGAGCGCGACGACGGATCTTTGCTGGTGGCGGGCAACATGGCGGCGGATGCGCTGGCCGAGCGGCTGTGCATCGATCTGCCCGAGGATCGCGACTACGCCACCGTCGCCGGTCTCGCGCTCGCCAAGTTCCGCCATCTGCCGGGCGAGGGCGAGCATTTCGAGGAGCAGGGCTGGACCTTCGAGGTGGTCGATCTCGATGGGCGGCGGATCGACAAGCTGCTGGTCAGCCGCGCGACAGGGTAGTTCCCCATCGGCCCGATCCGGGCTAACACCCCGGAATGACGGCCCCGCGTTTCGAGTTCACCATCAGCGCCACCGACGGCAAGGCGCGCACCGGCACCCTCCAGATGCGGCGCGGCGAGATCCGCACGCCCGCCTTCATGCCGGTCGGCACCGCCGCCACCGTGAAGGCGATGAAGCCCGGCGACGTGCGCAAGGCGGGCGCGGATATCATCCTCGGCAACACCTATCACCTGATGCTGCGCCCCGGCGCGGAACGGGTGGCGCGGCTGGGCGGCCTGCATGGCTTCATGGGCTGGGACCGGCCGATCCTCACCGATTCGGGCGGCTATCAGGTGATGAGCCTGTCCGATCTCACGAAGCGCGACGAGAACGGCGTTACCTTCAAGAGCCACCTCGACGGCACGCGCCACACGCTCAGCCCGGAGCGATCGATCGAGATTCAGCGGCTGCTCGGCTCGGATATCGTCATGGCGTTCGACGAGCTGGTGCCGACCACTTCGACGCCTGAGGTGCAGGCGGCGGCGATGGCGCGCTCAATGCGCTGGGCGAAACGCAGCCGCGACGCTTTCGACAGCGGCGGCGAACACGCCGAGAATGCCGCGATCTTCGGCATCCAGCAGGGCGCACTCGACCGGACGTTGCGCGGCGACAGTGCGGGCGCGCTGATCGACATCGGCTTCGACGGCTATGCGGTCGGCGGGCTCGCGGTCGGCGAGGGGCAGGAGGCGATGTTCGGCTGTCTAGATTTCGCGCCCGACCAGTTGCCGCAGGACAAACCGCGCTATCTGATGGGGGTCGGCAAGCCCGACGATATCGTCGGCGCGGTCGAGCGCGGCATCGACATGTTCGATTGCGTGCTGCCGACCCGCTCGGGCCGCACCGGGCAGGCGTTCACGCGCGGCGGCCCGATCAACCTGCGCAACGCCAGGTTCGCCGAGGATCAGGGGCCGCTCGATCCCGCCTGCGGTTGCCCGGTCTGCACCACGTGGAGCCGCGCCTATATCCACCATTTGGTGCGCGCGGGCGAGATCCTCGGCGCGATGCTGATGACCGAACACAACCTTTGCTTCTATCAGGCGTTGATGGCCGATCTTCGCGACGCGATCGCGGCCGGCACGCTGACGGCGTTCGCGAACGATTTCAGATCGGCTTATACCGGCAAAAGGGAGAGCGTGACATGACCGAAGCGACCGAGGAACTCAACGAGATCGCCGCCGCCGCCCGCGATGCCAAGCGCGCGCGCGAAGCGGCCGGCGACGGCAAGGTCTATAACGGCGATCACTGGCCGGTGGTGCCGATCGCGATCGGCGTCGGCTCGGCGGCGATGGCGGCGGCGTTCCTCTACGTGAACCGCAGCCGCAAGAAGTGACCTCGCGCGCCGATTGACAGCACGCCGCGCCCGGCCAAGGGTGCGCGTTTCGTTGTTCGGAGATGCGAATGCGCCTGTTTCGTGCCGCCCTCATGCTGGGCGCCGCCCTGCTTCCGCTCGCCGCGCACGGTGAAAGCGCCAAGCCGAATGCGCCCTCGGCGACGTTCAAGCCGCTCGACTTTACCGAGCGTACTTTGCCCAACGGGCTCAAGGTCTATGCGATCCGCGATACCGGCACGTCGAACGTGTCGGTGCAGATGTGGTACAATGTCGGGTCGAAGGACGATCCCGCCGGGCGCTCGGGCTTCGCGCACCTGTTCGAACACCTCATGTTCAAGGCGACCCGCAATCTGCCGCCCGAGACGTTCGACCGGCTGACCGAGGATGTCGGCGGCAACAACAACGCCTCGACCAGCGACGATTACACCGAATATCATGAGACGATTCCCGCCAACCACCTCCAGCGGCTGTTGTTCGCGGAGGCCGACCGGATGGCGAACCTCGTGGTCGATCCCGCCAACTTCGCCTCCGAACGCGACGTGGTGAAGGAGGAACTGCGCGGCGACTTCGCGCAGCCGTACGGCAAATTGTTTTCGGCCTATGCTTCGGCGGTGTCGTACACGCGGCATCCTTACGCACGCTCGACGATCGGCAGCATCGCCAATCTCGACAGCGCCTCGATCGACGACGTGCGCGCGTTCCACGCGGTCTATTACCGGCCCGACAATGCCGTGCTGGTGGTGTCGGGCAATTTCAATCCCACCCAGCTCGACGCGTGGGTCGACCAGTATTTCGCCCCGATCAAGCGGCCCGCCGGCACGATCCCGCGCGTCACCGTCACCGAGCCTGCGCGCACCAAGCCGACGCGCTACACCGTCTATGAGCCCAACACGCCGCTGCCGGCGGTGGCGATCGGCTACCAGTTGCCCGCCGACAACGATCCCGACAACCCCGCGCTCACCGTGCTCAACGCGGTGCTGTCGACCGGCGAAAGTTCGCGCCTGTACGAGAACCTCGTCTATCGCGACCAACTCGCCGCGCAGGCGCAGAGCCTCATGGATACCAAGCAGGGGCCGGGCAATCTGTTCGTGTTCGCGATGATGGCGGGCGGCAAGCCGGTCGCGGCGGGCGAGGCGGCGCTCCGCACGCAGATCGCGCGGCTGCGCGATCAGCCGGTGAGCGCGGAGGAACTGACCGAGGCGAAGAACCAGATCCTCACGCAGGCGCTGCTCGGCCGCGAGACGGCGGAGGGCAAGGCGCGCGCGCTCGCCATGTCGGCGATCATCGACGGAGATCCGCGTACCTCGGACCAGCAGTTGGCGGAGATCGCCAAGATCACCGCCGCCGACGTGCAGCGCGTCGCGCGCAAATATCTGCGTGACGAAGGTTCGGCGACGATCACCTATCTCCCACCCGAGGCTGGTGCGAAAGGCGATACGATCGCGGTGGCGAGCACCGTCCAGGTCGCGGCGCTCACCCCGCCCGCGCATATCGCCACGCCCGAACTCGCCGCCGTCGCCGATCGCGTCGCCCCGCCTGCACCGGGCGTGGCCGTCGCCGCCGCCATCCCGAGCCCGAACGAATTCCGCCTCGCCAACGGCCTGCGCGTGGTGGTGGTCGAGCGCCACGAACTGCCGCTCCTGAGCGCCGCACTGGTGGCGACCGGCGGCGGCGCGGACGATCCCGCGACGCGCGCGGGCCTCGCCGATCTCACCGCGGACGTGATGACCAAGGGCACCACCACCCGCTCCGCGACGCAGATCGCGCGCGAGATCGAGGCGCTGGGCGGCTCGATCTCGTCCGACGCCGGCTGGGACGGTTCGGACGTCGCGGTCACGATCAAGTCCGATCAGGCCGCGCCTGCGCTCACCATCCTTGCCGATGTCGCGCAGCATCCGGTGTTCGCGGCGGACGAGATCGAGCGCGCCCGCACGCAGGCGATCGACGGCGTGACTGTCACGCTCAAGGATCCCGGCCCGCTGTCGTCGCTGGTCGCGGCGCGCGCGGTGTTCGGCGATGCGCCCTACGGCCACCCGCTGTCGGGTACGCCCGCCTCGCTCAGGGCGATCACGCAAGGCGACGTTCGCGACACCTATGCCAAAGCGTGGCGGCCCGACCATGCGACGCTGATCCTGGTCGGCGATGTGACGGCGGCGCACGCGAAGGCGCTGGCCGAGGCGAATTTCGGCCGGTGGTCCGCCCCCGCCGCGCCCGTCGAACCGGTCGTGGTCGCCGCGCCCTATCCGGCACCGCGTGTGATCGTCGTCGACATGCCGGACGCCGGGCAGGCGGGGGTGGTGGTCGCGCGGCCCGGCATCGCGCGCAGCGACCCGGCCTTCTATCCGGCGAGCGTGGCCAATGCCGTGCTCGGCGGCGGCTATTCGTCGCGGCTGAACAGCGAGATCCGCATCAAACGCGGGCTGGCTTACGGCGCGAGCAGCTCGCTCAACGTCCACAGCCGCCCCGGCACGCTGTCCGCACGCACGCAGACCAAGAACCCGACCGCGCCCGACACGGTTGCGATCATGATCGAGCAGATGAAGCGGCTCGGCACCGAGCCGGTGCCGGCGGCGGAGCTGGAGACGCGAAAGGCGGTGCTGATCGGCAGCTTCGGCCGCAACAGCGAGACGACGGGCGGGATCGCGGGGCTGCTCGGCCAATATGTGCTGGAGGGCGTGCCGCTCGATGAGCTGAAGCGCTACATCCCGGCGGTGACGGCGGTCGATCCGGCAGCGGTGCAGGCGGCGGCCAAGGCGGTGATCGACCCGGCGCGCGCGAGCGTGGTGGTGGTGGGCGACGCCAAGCTGTTCCTGCCCGCGCTGAAGAAGGCCTACCCACAGGTGGAGGTGATCCCGGCGAGCGCGCTCGATCTCGGCAAGGCGGCGCTAAGGTAAGGAGATGTCGCCCCGGCGCAGGCCGGGGCCGCTGCGTTGGATGCGAGACAGTCGCCAAATTACACAGCGGCCCCGGCCTGCGCCGGGGCGACGCGGTGAAGAATTACGTTAACCATCAAGTGTTTCGCGGCGAGACACGCCGCAAATCGCAGCAGTCGCGTAACCTCTGATCGGCTATGCGCGGCCTCGTGACCTTGCGGGGCTTCCTCGATTCGCGGCGCGTGACGTGGCTGCACCTCGTCGGCGTCGTGCTGCTGGTGTGTCTCGGCGTATCCGCGCATGCCGCCTATCGCGCGATCGAGGATCAGGCCGCGCGCGTCGCCCCCGCCGTGGCGGTGGCGAGCGGATATGAGGCGGAGGATCATTTCCCTGGCGCCGCTCTGCTCTACGCCGCCGACGCGGTTGCCGATCCGGCACCGTCGTTCGCCGCGCCCGCCAAGGGCACCACCGGCACGATCGCGCTGCCCGACCTGCCGCTCCCGCCCGAGGCGGCGGCGCTGCCCGCGAGCGATGGTACGGTCCACCCGGCCGCGCCGTTCGACATGCGCCGCGCCAGCCCGCTCGATCGCGGGCGCGCCCTCGATTGCCTGACGACCGCGATCTATTACGAGGCGGCGACCGAGCCCGACGCCGGCCAGCAGGCGGTCGCGCAGGTGATCCTCAACCGCGTGCGGCACCCCGCCTTCCCGGCGACGGTGTGCGGCGTGGTCTATCAGGGGTCGGAGCGCAGCGGCTGCCAGTTCAGCTTCGCCTGCGACGGTTCGATGGCGCGCGGCGCACCCTCGCGCGCCTATTGGCTACGCGCGATGCGCGTCGCCGCCGCCGCGCTCGGCGGCTATGTCTGTGCGCCGGTAGGGCTGGCGACGCATTACCATACCTATGCCGTCACCCCGGCGTGGAACCGCCATCTGGTGATGACCGCCGCGATCGGCGCACACTTCTTCCACCGCTGGCAGGGCTGGTGGGGCACGCCCGCCGCGTTCCGCCAGATCTACGCAGGCGGCGAGCCCGTGCCCGGACCGCACCCGCGCGCCGATCCGCTGCCGGTGGCGGTGCCCGCGCTCACGCTGGCGGGGGCGACCGTGCCGCTGCCCCAGCCGCAGCCGCAGCCCCGCACCGCGCCCGCCGCGATCCAGCCCGCCTATGCGCAGAGCGGCACGCCCGTCACCCCCGCTCCGGCGGAAGCGCAGCCGGGCGATTCGCAGATCCTCGACAAGTGGAAGGATTCGGGCAAGCCGCTGCGCTGACGCCGTTACCGCGACGCGTTACGGCGCAGACGTAACGAGCGTTGTACTCTGTCCCCCCAGTGGACCCCGGCCTTCGCCGGGGATCGGAATGTCAGCGTTTCTTCAGCCCACGCATGCGGTGCCACACGAAGAACGCCACGCCCGCCAGCAGCACGACGGCGATCACCACGTCGGCGCTGTGGAACGCGGCCTTCACGCGCGGATCGCTGTCCCACTTCTCCCCCAGCGTCGCGCCGAGCCACGCCAGCCCGAAGCACCACGGCCACGACCCCACGAACGTATAGATGTGGAACGGCACCAGCGGCATCCGCGCGACCCCGGCCGGGAAGGCGATGAACGAGCGGAGCAGCGGCAGCAGCCGCGCGATCAGCACCGCGATCCCACCGAAACGCGCGAAGAAGCGGTCGGCGGTGTCGAGTTCGCCTGGGCCCACCAGCACGTAGCGGCCCCAGCGCTCGGCAAGCGGACGGCCGCCGCGCTTGCCGATCTCGTAAGCGACGATTGAGCCGAGGTTGCAGCCGATCGCCCCCGCCGTCGCCACCAGCAGCAGGTTCAGCTCGCCCTTCCAGACGAGATAGCCCGCGAACGGCATGATGATTTCGGACGGAAGCGGGATGCACGCCGATTCGATCGCCATCAGCAGCGCGACGCCGAGATAGCCCCCGCTCGAGATGACGTGGATGATGATGGTGGCGAGCACCCCGAGAATCTTTTCGACCATGCGCTCGCTCTGCCCCGGCAACCGGGCGGCTGCCAGCGGAAAGTCGCCACGATACGACGGTATGACATGGAATTTTCGCGCAAGGCGCCTACCTGAGGGCGACGGGGCTGCGAAAGGCCGGCATGAACGCGGACGAAGACAAACGCGCGGCGGCATACGCGGCGGTGGACGAGGTGGCGGACGGCATGCTCGTCGGCCTCGGCACGGGATCGACCGCAGCGTTCGCGATTTCGCGGCTCGGCGAGCGGGTGCGGGCGGGCTTGCGGGTGCGCGCGGTCGCCACCTCGCAGCGCAGCGCCGATCTGGCGCGCGAGGTCGGTATCGCCGTGCTCGACTTCGCCGATGTCGCCGCGACCGATCTCGTCATCGACGGGGCGGACGAGATCGACGCGCGGCTCTACGCGATCAAGGGCGCGGGCGGGGCGATGCTGCGCGAGAAGATCGTCGCCGCGTCCGCCACGCGGATGATCGTCATCGCCGATGGGTCGAAGCGCGTCGACGCGATCGGCGCGGCCAGGCTGCCGGTCGAGGTGCTGCCGTTCGCGCGGGCCTTCGTCGCGGCGCGGCTCGCCGCGCTTAGCGCCGACGTGACGCTTCGCGGCGGGGAGGCCGCGCCGTTCCGCACCGATCAGGACAATCTCGTGCTCGACTGTCGCTTCGCCGATCCCGGCGATCCGCTCGCGCTCGATGCGACGCTGTCGGCGATCCCGGGGGTGCTCGGCCACGGGCTGTTCCTGCGCGAAGTCGATAGCGCCATCGTTGCGCAAAACGGGCTGGTGACTCGGATCGAGCGCCCCGTATAGGGAGGTCGTAACGCAGGCGGATCGGTCCCTTGTCGATTTCCGTCTGGTCAACGCAACTACATCAGCGCGGTGGCGTTTGCCGTCCACGATAAGAAAGGCCTTTTTGATGTCCGATGCCCAGACCATCAGCACCACGCCGGATCTGCACGAGGACGGCTCGCCCGAGCGCCTCGCGATTGACACGATCCGCACGCTGGCGATGGACGCGGTGCAGGCGGCCAATTCGGGCCACCCCGGCACGCCGATGGCGCTGGCGCCCGTGGGCCATACGATCTGGACCAAGTTCCTGCGCTACGATCCGGCGACGCCCGACTGGCCCAACCGCGACCGTTTCGTGCTGTCGGTCGGCCATGCCTCGATGCTGCTCTACGCGCTGATCCACCTCGCCGGGATCGAGGAGATCGACAAGGACGGCAACAAGAGCGGCAAGCCCGCGCTCAGCCTCGACGACCTCAAGGGCTTCCGCCAGCTTTCCTCGAAGACGCCGGGCCACCCCGAATATCGCCACACCACCGGCGTCGAGACGACCACCGGGCCGCTCGGCGCGGGCGTGAGCAACTCGGTCGGCATGGCGATCGCCGAGCGCTGGCTGGCGGCGCGGTACAACAAGCCGGGCTATACGTTGTTCGATCATGACGTGTACGCGCTCGCCGGTGACGGCTGCATGATGGAAGGCGTGTCGGCCGAGGCGGCGTCGCTCGCCGGGCACCTCAAGCTTTCCAACCTGTGCTGGATCTACGACAGCAACCATATCTCGATCGAGGGTGACACCGCGCTCGCCTTCGACGAGGATGTCGGCAAGCGCTTCGAGGCGTACGGCTGGAACGTCATCCATGTGAACGACGCCAACGATATCGCCGCGCTGACCGCCGCGTTCGACACGTTCCGCGCGACCGATGACAAGCCGACCTTCATCGTCGTCCATTCGATCATCGGCTGGGGTTCCCCCCGCGCCGGCAGCGAGAAGGCGCATGGCGAACCGCTCGGCGAGGAGAACATCCGCCTCACCAAGCAGGCCTATGGCTGGCCTGAGGATGCCAAGTTCCTCGTGCCCGATGGTGTCGCCGATCGCTTCAAGGCGGCGATGACCGATCGCGGCCAGCCGCTGTGCGAGGCGTGGCAGGCATCGTTCGCCAAATATCATGACGCGCATCCCGAACTCGCCGCCGAACTCGACGATCTGTTCGCGAGCAAGCTGCCCAAGGGCTGGGAAGCCAAGCTGCCGACCTTCGAGCCCGACGCCAAGGGCCTCGCCAGCCGCGATTCGGGCGGCAAGGTGCTCAACGCGCTCGCCAAGGAAATCCCGTGGCTGGTCGGCGGCGCGGCCGATCTGTCGCCCTCGACCAAGACCGACATCAAGGGTGCGCCATCGTTCGAGGCGGACAATTACGCGGGCACCAACTTCCACTTCGGCGTGCGCGAACATGCGATGGGCGGCGTCGTCAACGGCATGGCGCTGTCGTACCTGCGCTCCTACGGTTCGACCTTCTTCGTGTTCACCGATTACATGCGCGCGCCGATCCGGCTCTCCGCGATCATGGAGCTGGGCGTGGTGTGGGTGTTCACGCACGATTCGATCGGTGTGGGCGAGGATGGCCCGACCCACCAGCCGATCGAGCATCTCGCCATGCTGCGCGCGACGCCGGGGCTCGACACGATCCGTCCGGGCGATGCCAACGAAGTGTCCTATGCGTGGAAGGCGGCGCTCGAATCGGGCAACAACCCGACCGCGCTCGTGCTGTCGCGCCAGGCGCTCCCCACCATCGATCGCACCAAATATGCGTCGGCCGAGGGGCTGATGAAGGGCGGCTATGTCGTCGCCGATTCGGACGGCACGCCCGAGCTGATCCTGATCGCGACCGGCAGCGAGTTATCGCTGGCGATCGCCGCCTATGAGAAGCTGACGGCCGACGGCGTCAAGGTGCGCGTCGTCTCGCTGCCGAGCTGGCACCGCTACGAAACGCAGGACGCCGCTTACAAGGAGAGCGTGCTGCCCAAGGGTGTACGTGCGCGCCTCGCGATTGAGCAGGGCGGGGAGATCGGCTGGGACCGCTATGTCGGCCTCGACGGCGCGACGATCACCATGTCGACGTTCGGTGCATCGGCACCGCTCGCCAAGTTGCAGGATAAGTACGGCTTCACCGTCGACAATGTCGTCAAGGTGTCGCGCGAGTTGCTCGGAAAGGACGCGAAATGAGTCTGCTGAAGGATCTCACCAGTCACGGTCAGGCGCTCTGGCTCGATTTCGTCGATCGCAAGTTTCTGGAGGCCGGTGGCCTTCAGAAGCTGGTCGACGAGGACGGCCTAACCGGCGTCACCTCCAACCCGTCGATCTTCGAAAAGGCGATGGGCCACGGTGACGCCTATGACGAGACGCTTGCCGGGTTCGACAAGGAGCATCCCGGCGCGCTGACGATGGACCGCTACGAATATCTCGCGATCCAGGACATCAAGGCGGCGGCGGAGACGCTGGCACCGGTGTACGAGCGGCTCGACGCGAAGGACGGCTATGTCAGCCTCGAAGTGTCGCCCTATCTCGCCAACGACACCGATGCGACCATCGCCGAGGCGCAGAAGCTGTGGAAGGCGGTCGATCGCTCCAACCTGATGATCAAGATCCCCGGCACGCCGGCGGGCGTGCCCGCGATCGCGGCGACGATCGCGGCGGGGATCAACGTTAACGTGACGCTCTTGTTCTCGAACTCGGCCTATCAGGCGGTCGCGCTCGCCTATGTCGAGGGGCTTGAGGAGCGCGTCGCAAAGGGGCTGCCGATCGACCGCATCGCCAGCGTGGCGAGCTTCTTCGTCAGCCGCATCGACAGCAAGATCGACGACAAGATCGACGCGCGCATCAAGGACGGCGACGCGGAGAGCGAGGCGCTGAAGGCGATCCGCGGCAAGGTCGCGGTCGCCAACGCCAAGCTCGCCTACGACTGGTTTCTCGAATTCTCCAAGGGCGCGCGCTGGCAGGCGCTCGCCGCCAAGGGCGCACAGGTGCAGCGGCTGCTCTGGGCGTCGACCGGCACCAAGAACCCGGATTATCCCGACACCTTGTACCTGGACGAACTGATCGGTCCGGACACGGTCAACACCGTGCCGCCCAAGACGATGGACGCGTTCCGCGACCACGGCACGCCCGGCAACACGCTCACCAGCGATATCGCCGGCGCGCGCCACGTCCTGTCCGAAGCCGAACGGCTCGGCCTTGATCTCGACGGCGTGACCGAGACGTTGGTCGAGGAAGGCGTCGCGTCCTTCTCCAAGGCGTTCGACGATCTGCTCGGGTCGATCGCCGCCAAGCAGCCGGCGACCGCGTAACAGTTGCCGTATGACCCTGTTCCCCCGCGAAAGCGGGGGACCAGAGCTTGCGGCGCGGCGTTTGTTGCTCTGAACCCCCGCCTGCGCGGGGGAACGGTGTCCAGAATTGCAGGAGTATCCTCATGAAGATCGGTATCATCGGCCTCGGCCGGATGGGCGGCAACATCGCGCGGCGGCTGATGCGCGCGGGCCACGAGACGGTGGTGTACGACCGCGACGAGAAGGCTGTCGCCGCGCTCGCCGCCGATGGTGCGACGGGAGCCTCCTCGCTTGCCGACATGCAGGGTAAGCTCGCCGATCCCGCGATCTACTGGGTGATGCTGCCCGCCGGCGCGCCGACCGAGCAGACCGTCGCCGACCTCGCCGAGCAATGCGGCCCCGGCGGCATCATCATCGACGGCGGCAATAGCTTCTACAAGGACGACATTCGCCGCGCCAAGGCACTGGCGGAGAAGCAGGTGCATTACGTCGACGTCGGCACCTCAGGCGGCGTCTGGGGTCTGGAGCGCGGCTATTGCATGATGGTCGGCGGCGATGCCGAGACGATCAAGACGCTCGACCCGATCCTTGAGGCACTCGCGCCCGGGCTCGGCACGATCCCGCGCACGCCGGGCCGCGACAACGAGAAGGAAGATCCGCGCGCCGAACTCGGCTATATCCATGCCGGGCCGGCGGGGGCGGGGCACTTCGTCAAGATGGTCCACAACGGCATCGAATATGGTCTGATGCAGGCCTATGCCGAGGGCTTCGACATCCTCAAGGGCAAGTCGTCCGAGCATGTCGCCGAGGACGAGCGCTTCGACCTCAACCTCACCGATATCGCCGAAGTGTGGCGGCGCGGCAGCGTGATCTCGTCGTGGCTGCTCGACCTCACCGCGATCGGGCTCGCCAAGGATCAGATGCTCGAACACTTCACCGGCAGCGTCGCCGATTCGGGCGAGGGCCAGTGGACGATCGACGCGGCGATGGAGGAGAAGGTGCCCGCCAACGTCCTCTCCGCTGCCCTGTACGCGCGCTATCGCAGCCGGGTCGAGCATACGTTCGGCGACAAACTGCTGTCGGCGATGCGGTTCGGCTTCGGCGGCCATGTCGAAATGCCGCAATGAGCGTGGCGAACGACGGTATCCGGCTGTTCATCTCCGATCTCGACGGCACTCTGGTCGACAAGAAGAAGCAGCTCACCCCCGGCACGATCGCGGCGGTGGAGCGGCTCAAGGCGGCCGGGATCGGCTTCACCGTCATCAGTGCCCGCCCGCGTTCGGGGGTGATGCCGATCGTGGAGACGCTCGGCCTCGACGTGCCGATCGGCGCGTTCAACGGCGGCACGATCTTCAAGCGCGACGGAACGGTGCTGAGCCAGCACCGCATCCCGCCGGCCGTGGTGAAGGGCATGTTCGAGCTGGCGCAGGGGCTCGCCGTTGCACCGTGGCTGTTCGCGGACGATCGCTGGTTCGCGCATGCCGAGGAAGGCCCGCATTTTGCCAGCGAGCGAGTCTCGTCGAACCAGGCGCCGGTTGTGGTCGAGGATTTCTCGCCCTGGTACGACCATGCCGACAAGATCACTTTCGTCAGCGACGATCCGGCGGTGCTCGCCGGGTTGCTCGACCGCGCGCGCGCCGCGTTCGGCGGGCAGGCGACGATCGGCCAGTCGCAGACCTATTATCTCGACATGACCGCGACTGCCGCCAACAAGGGCGACGGCATCGGTGCGCTTGCCGAAAGTTTCGGCGTGCCGCTGTCGCAGGTCGCGGTGATCGGCGATCAGTATAACGACCTGCCGATGTTCGCACGCGCCGCCGTGTCGATCGCGATGGGGCAGGCGCCCGACGGGGTGAAGTCGCTCGCCCGGCACGTCACGGCGGCAAACGATGCGGATGGCGTGGCGCAGGCGATCGATACGATCATCCTCGCCTGATCCCGCGCGCTCCCGCCAGCGCGCGGGAGCGCGTCGCCTCAGGCCGCGTGGCGCGCGGGCGGATCGCGTAACGGGATGACGCTTTCGCGCAGCGCGGCGGCATAGAGTAGGCGGTTCTCCGCCGCCACGCGATTGGCGAGCCGTGCCGCCATCGCGTGCGTCTCGTGGCGGAAGCCGAGCCAGTCCGCCGCCATCGCTTGCGCGGTCCATTCGTGCAGATAGCGCCCCCAATCGTGGCGCACTTCGGCGAACTCGCGCACGAAATCGGCGGCGATCTGCGGGAAGGTTTGCGCGCCACTTGCGATCAGGTCGGGGTAGAGAAAGGCCTCCTCATGCGCGAGATGCGTGCGCAATTCGTCGGCCAGCGCGGAAAGCGCGAGCAACGCGCCGATCGGATCGGACGACACCGCGTCGACTTGGTTGAGCAGCCGCACCAATGCGGTGTCGATCCGGTCATGCTCGGCGATCAGTCTTTGGTAGCTCATCTCGTTCCCCACCCCCGCGGACGACGAGAGTAACGAGCAACCGTTTGATCTATGTTAACGCAGCCGCGTGAGCGTGGGGGCGGTCTAGCCGGATCGGGCCGGGCGGTTCAGCGGGGCATGAGCTTCATCAGCGCGCCGTCATCCTGCAACAGCCACACCGCGCCGTCCGGCCCCTGCGCCACGCCGCGGATGCGCGTCTGCATCGGCCATTGCTCGGCTTTCGCGGCCTTGTCGCCATCAAGCTTCACGCGGATCAGCGCCTCGCCCGATAGTGCGGCGACGAACGCGGAGCCTTTCCACTGCGGGAACAGATCGCCCGAATAGATCATCAGCCCACCCGGCGAGATCGACGGGTTCCAGAACACCTTGGGCGCTTCGAAGCCGTCGCCGGGCTTGTGATCGGGAATGTCGGTGCCGTCGTAATTGCTGCCGTTCGACGCCTTGGGCCAGCCGTAATTCTTGCCGGGCAGGATGAGATTGACCTCGTCGCCGCCCTTCGGTCCCATCTCGATCTCCCACAGGCGGCCGTCCTTGTCGAAGGCGAGGCCATAGGGGTTGCGGTGGCCCATGCTCCAGATCTCGGCCGGCGCGGTGTTGGGCCCGTCGACCGGCTGCTGCGTGCCCTTTTCCTTGAAGGCGGCGCCGGTATTCTCGGGCGGCTCGAACACGGTGACCGTGGGCGTGCCGGTCTTCCCCGCGAACGGGTTGCCCGGTGCGGGCTTGCCGTCGAGCGTGAGGTGGAGGATCTTACCGAGCTTCTGGTTGATGTCCTGCGCAGGCGTGAAGCGCTGGCGCTCGCCCGAGGAGAGGAACAGCGACTTGCCGTCGGGCGCGAACGCGATCACCGCGCCGAACTGACCGCCTTCGCCGTCCGATCCCTGGCGCCAGATCACGTTGACGCCCTGCAACTGCGTGCCGACCAATGTCGCGCGCGCCATCGCCAGCGCGGCCCCGTGCGGGCGCGATTCGGAGTAGGTGAGGTAGATGGCGTGGCTCGCCGCGAAATCGGGCGCGACCGCGACGTCGAGCAGCCCGCCCTGCGTGATGTCCCGCACCTTGGGCACCCCCGCCACGTCGCGGATATGGCCGCTGGGGTCGCGCAGCTTGAGCTTGCCCGCTTTCTCGGTGACGAGCAGGCTGCCGTCGGGCAGGAACGCCATCGCGAATGGCGTGTCGAACTGGCCCTGCTTGGTGGCGGTGAACAGCGGCCCCGACTGCGCGGTGTCGGTCCGGGCGGCGGCGGTGTTGCCGCCACTGGCTCCTGCATTCGCGGAGAAAGGGGTGCAGGCGGCAAGGCCAAGCAGCAACGCGGGGGCAAGGCGGATCATATCCGCGATCTTAGCGATCGGCGCACGCGTTCCAAGCGGCAAATCGTCGCGCTTGCCAGCAAGGGGCTTTCGGCCTATATCGGCGGCATATTCTCTACATCGTTATGGTGAAGAGGTCGGAGCCACCCGGTTCCGGCGACAACCCTGCTTGTTTGGAGCATCGATGGCGGACTTCGCGAAGCTGAACGCGTTGATCGAACCGGAGGCGAAGGCGCTCGGTTTCGATCTGGTGCGCGTGAAGCTGTTCGGCGGCTCGGGCGATCTGACGCTTCAGGTGATGGCGGAGCGCCCCGATACGCGCCAGCTCACGATCGAGGACTGCGCCGATCTGTCGCGCCGCATCTCGGACCGGATGGACGAGCTGGAGGCGGAGGGCAAAGACCTGATCGACGAGGAATATCGCCTCGAAGTGTCGTCGCCCGGCATCGACCGCCCGCTCACGCGGTTGCAGGATTTCGCGGACTGGGCCGGGCATGATGCCCGCATCGTGCTCGCGCAAGCCGTCGAGGGGCGCAAGCAGCTCACCGGCCCGATCAAGCACGTCGAGGGCGACCGCATCACCATCGAGGTGCGCAAGCAGGGCGACATGACGATCGGTTTCGCCGACGTGGCCGACGCCAAATTGCTGTTCACCGACCGGCTGCTCGCCGCGACCCGGCCGCTTTCGATGGAAGGCGCCGACGAGGAAGTGACGTTCGAAGACGATTCCGACGAAGACCTGCACGAAGATGCGGCGCTGGAGAGCGCCAAGGATAAGGGACTGAACTGATGGCCACCGCCGTTTCCGCCAACAAGGCCGAGCTGATCGCGATCGCGAACTCGGTCGCCAGCGAGAAGATGATCGACAAGGGCATCGTCATCGAGGCGATGGAGGACGCAATCCAGCGCGCCGCCCGCGCCCGCTACGGCGCCGAGAACGACATCCGCGCCAAGCTCGACCCCAACAGCGGCGATCTGCGGCTGTGGCGCGTGGTCGAAGTGGTCGAGGCGGTCGACGACTTCTTCAAGCAGGTGAACCTCAAGGAAGCGCAGAAGCTCCAGAAGGGCGCGGAGATCGGCGACTATATCGTCGATCCGCTGCCCCCGATCGAGTTCGGCCGCATCGCCGCGCAGGCCGCCAAGCAGGTGATCTTCCAGAAGGTCCGCGACGCCGAGCGCGACCGTCAGTTCGAAGAGTTCAAGGATCGTCAGGGCGAGATCATCACCGGCGTCGTCAAGCGCGTCGAGTTCGGTCACGTCGTGGTCGATCTCGGCCGCGCGGAAGGCGTGATCCGCCGCGACCAGCAGATCCCGCGCGAAGTGGTGCGCGTGAACGACCGCATCCGCTCGCTGATCCTCAACGTGCGCCGCGAGAACCGCGGGCCGCAGATCTTCCTCAGCCGCGCGCATCCCGACTTCATGAAGAAGCTGTTCGCGCAGGAAGTGCCGGAAATCTACGACGGCATCATCGAGATCAAGGCGGCGGCGCGCGATCCGGGCAGCCGCGCCAAGATCGGCGTCATCAGCCACGATTCGAGCATCGACCCGGTCGGCGCGTGCGTCGGCATGAAGGGCAGCCGCGTGCAGGCGGTGGTGCAGGAAATGCAGGGCGAGAAGATCGACATCATCCCGTGGTCGCCCGATATCGCCACCTTCGTCGTCAACGCGCTCCAGCCGGCATCGGTGTCGCGCGTGGTGATCGACGAGGAAGAGGAGCGGATCGAGGTCGTGGTGCCCGACGATCAGCTCAGCCTCGCGATCGGCCGTCGTGGCCAGAACGTGCGGCTCGCCTCGCAGCTTACCGCCAAGGCGATCGACATCCTCACCGAGCAGGATGCGAGCGAGAAGCGCCAGAAGGAATTCACCGAGCGTACCGAGATGTTCCAGGGCGAGCTCGACGTCGACGAGACGCTCGCGCAGTTGCTGGTCGCCGAGGGCTTTACCAGCCTCGAGGAAGTCGCCTATGTCGAGGCAGACGAAATCTCGGGCATCGAAGGCTTCGACGAGGATCTCGCCGCTGAATTGCAGAGCCGCGCGACCGAGGCGCTCGAGCGCCGCGAGGAAGCCAATCGCACGCTGCGCCGCGAACTCGGCGTCGAGGACGATCTCGCGACGATGCCGTATCTGACGGAGGCGATGCTGGTCACGCTCGGCAAGGCGGGCATCAAGACGCTTGACGATCTCGCTGATCTTGCGACCGACGAACTCGTCCAGAAGAAGCGTCAGGAGCAGCGCCGCCGTAACGACGACGCCCCCAAGCGCACCGAGGGCCGCAGCGAGGATCGTGGCGGCGTGCTCGGCGAGTACGGTCTGTCGGACGAGCAGGGCAACGAGATTATTATGGCCGCACGCGCGCACTGGTTCGACGACGAGCCCGCCGCCCCCACCGCGACCAGCCCTGCCGCGACCAGCGAAGAGGAAGCCTGAGCGCATGCCGTTCGTCAGCATCCGGATGGCGGGCACCGCCACGCGCGAGCAGAAAGCGGGCGTCGTCGCCGACGTCACCGCCAGCCTGGTCGCGCGGCTCGGCAAGCCGGCGGCGGCGGTGCAGATCGTGATCGAGGAAATCTCGACTGAGAATTACGCGGCGGGCGGCCGGTTGCTGGCCGACCGCGATGCGCCGAGGCCGACAGTGCAGGAGGACGCGCATGCGGAATCCTCACGATGAGACGCTAGGCGCTCCACCACCACCGGCGCGGGTCGACAAGCGCGGGCATGTGTCCGCCGCCGAACCGATCCGCCGCTGCATCCTCACCGGCGATCGTGCGCCGCGCGAGGCGCTGGTGCGACTCGCGCTGTCGCCCGACGGCGCGGTGCTGCCCGACGTGCGCGCCAAGGCGCCGGGGCGCGGCGCGTGGATCGGCGTCACGCGCGGCGAGCTTGAAACGGCGATCGCCAAGGGCAAGCTGAAGGGTGCGCTCGCGCGTGCGTTCAAGACCGGGCCGATCGCGGTACCCGCCGATCTGCCTGAACGGCTCGCCGCCGCGCTGGAACGCGCCGCGCTCGACCGGCTCGGGCTCGAATCGCGTTCGGGCACGTTGCTGACCGGATCGGAAAAGATCGAGACCGCCGCGCGCTCGGGCCAGCTCCACCTGCTGCTCCACGCCTGCGATGCGGGCACCGACGGCAACCGCAAGCTCGATCAGGCATGGCGCGTCGGGCGCGATGCCGAAGGGTCCGATCTGAGGGGGTTGGTTTTGCCGGTGCCCCGCACCATATTGGCCGTGGCGCTGGGACGGCAGAATGTGGTACATATCGGCCTGACGGAGCGTGATGCCGCCGCGCGCGTGGAAGAAGCGATCCACCGCTGGCTGCATTTTCTCGGACCCGACCCCATCCTCTCGTCTTGCGAAACGGCCTCGCAGGGCGCATCGGCGTCGCCAAACGACGCCGAGCCGGAGACTTCAGGGCCGGAGCCCGATGCCGATACGACGTTACGAGGAATTTGAGTGAGCGATACCGATAACGAAAAGCCGAAACTGGGCATGCGCCAACCGCTTGGGGTGAAGCGTACCGTCGAGACCGGCGTGGTCAAGCAGAGCTTCAGCCATGGGCGTTCGAACAACGTCGTGGTCGAGGTGAAGCGCGCCCGCACGCTGCGCCGCCCGGGTGAGCCCGAGCCGGCGGCACCCGCCGCACCGGCGCCCGCCGCGCCGCCCGCACCGGCGGCCGCCGCCCCGCGCCCGGCAGCCCCGCAGGCGCGTGCGCCCGAGCCGCGCCCGGCGCCGGCATCGCCCGCCAATTCGCTGCTGTCGCGTCAGGAGCTTCAGGCCAAGCTGCTGCGCGAGGCCGAAGAGTCGCGGATGAACGCGCTCGAGGAAACCCGCCGCCGCGAGGAGCGTGCGCGTCAGGAAGCGATCGAGGAAGATCGCCGTCGCGCCGAGGAGCGCGCCCGTGCCGCCGCGGCTCCGCCCCCTGCGCCCGAACCCGCGCCGAAGCCCGAGCCGGTCGCGGAAGCGCCTGCGCCCGCACCCGCGCCGGTTGCGGAGCCCACCCCGCCGGCACCCGCGCCAGCCCCGACGCCCGCGCCGGTTCAGGCCGCAGCCCCGGTGCGCGCGCCTGCACCGGTCGCGGCCCCGCCCGCGCCGCCGCCCCCGCCGCTGACGATCACGCTTGATTCGAGCCTGCCCGCGCCGCGCCTGTTCACACCGGTGCCGCGCCCCGAACGGCCGCGTCCCGCGCCGGCGCCCACGCCCGCGCCGACTCCGGCCGCCGCGCCTTCGAGCCCGAGCGCATCCGCCGCCGCGCCCTCCGGCCTCGCGCCGAAGCGCCCCGGCAGCGAACCGGCGCGCCCGACTCAGCGCGACCGCAAGGGCGACGATCGCCGCACCGCCGGCAAGCTCACCGTCAACCGCGCGCTCGGCGATGGTGACGGCGCGCGCGCCCGCAGCCTCGCCGCGCTGAAGCGTGCGCGCGAGAAGGAAAACCGCCGGATGGGCGGCCCGCGCGAGGCGCAGGCCAAGCAGATCCGCGACGTGCAGGTGCCCGAGACGATCACCGTGCAGGAACTCGCCAACCGTATGGCGGAGAAGGGTGCGGACCTGGTCAAGACGCTGTTCAAGATGGGCATGCCCGTCACGATGACGCAGACGATCGATCAGGACACCGCCGAGCTGCTCGTGACGGAGTTCGGCCACAACATCGTGCGCGTGAGCGATTCGGACATCGACCTCGCGATCGAGACCGACACCGACGACGAAGCCTTGCTGAAGCCGCGTCCGCCGGTCGTCACGATCATGGGCCATGTCGATCACGGCAAGACCAGCCTGCTCGACGCGCTGCGCGGCACCGACGTGGTGAAGGGCGAGGCCGGCGGCATCACCCAGCACATCGGCGCGTATCAGGTGACGCTGAAGGACAAGTCGAAGATCACCTTCCTCGACACGCCGGGCCATGAGGCCTTTACCGAGATGCGCGCGCGCGGCGCCAACGTGACCGACATCGTCGTGCTCGTGGTCGCGGCGGACGACAGCATCAAGCCGCAGACGGTGGAGGCGATCAACCACACCAAGGCGGCTGGCGTGCCGATGATCGTGGCGATCAACAAGGTCGACAAGCACGACGCCAACCCGCAGAAGGTCCGCGAGGCGCTGCTCCAGTACGACGTGGTCGTTGAGGAGATGTCGGGCGACGTGCAGGACGTCGAGGTGTCGGCGCTCAAGAAGACCGGGCTCGACACGCTGATCGAGAAGATCCAGCTTCAGGCCGAACTGCTCGAACTGCGCGCCAACCCCGACCGTATGGCCGAGGGCGCGGTGATCGAGGCGAAGCTCGACAAGGGCCGCGGTCCGGTCGCGACGATCCTGGTGGGTCGTGGCACGCTCAAGGTCGGCGACGTGTTCGTCGTGGGTGCGGAGAGCGGCAAGGTCCGCGCGATGACCAACGACAAAGGCCAGCAGCTCAAGGAAGCCGGTCCGTCGATGCCGGTCGAGGTGCTGGGTCTTTCGGGCGTGCCGCGTGCGGGCGATCTGCTGTCAGTGGTCGAGAACGAGGCGCGTGCGCGCGAAGTCGCCGAATATCGCCAGAGCGTCATCACCAACAAGCGCACCACGTCGGCCCCGGCCAGCCTGGAGAGCATGTTCTCCGCGCTCAAGGACAAGCAGGCGATCGAATATCCGCTCGTCGTCAAGGCCGATACGCAAGGTTCGGTCGAGGCGATCGTGTCGTCGATCAACAAGATCTCGACCGACGACATCAAGGCGCGGGTGCTGCACTCGGGCGTTGGTGGCATCACCGAGAGCGATGTGACCTTGGCCGGTGCCTCAGGCGCACCGATCATCGGCTTCAACGTCCGTCCGAACGCGAAAGCGCGCGAGATCGCCGAGCGTCAGAAGGTCGCATTCAAATATTACGACGTGATCTACGACCTGATCGACGAGATCCGCGCCGGCATGGCGGGCGAGCTTGGGCCGGAAGCGTTCGAGACGGTGGTCGGCCGCGCCGAAATCCGCGAGGTGTTCTCGGCGGGCAAGCACGGCAAGGCGGCGGGTCTGCTCGTCACCGAAGGCAACATCCGCAAGGCGCTCAAGGCGCGCATCACGCGCAACGACGTCATCATCTACCAGGGCGAGATCGCCTCGCTGCGTAGGTTCAAGGACGACGTGCCGGAGGTTCGCGCAGGGTTGGAGTGCGGCGTGACGTTCACGCAGAACTTCGTCGACATCAAGCCGGGCGACTTCCTCGAAACCTTCGAGGTCGAGCTGCGCGAACGGACGCTGTGAGCGACGCGGGCGAGCGGCGGGAAACCGGCCGTTCGCCCGTGCGCGATGCGGCCGGCGACGTGATCTTCGACGTGCTGCCCGAAGGCTGCGGGTGCCTCGGCGAAGCGGTTTCTGCCGGGTGCCTGCCGTTGCTGGTGCTGGCAGCGGTGCCGCTCGCTTCGATGCTCCTGCGCTGAGCGATGCGCCGGGCGCGCCGTATCGCCGCGGCGGTTGCGGAACGCGCCGTCGCGACGCCCGCGATCTGCTGGCTGTGCGCAAGGCCGCTCGGGCGCAAGACCGAACAGCATCATCCGCTGCCGAAAAGCCGGGGCGGGCGCGAGACGGTGCCGGTGCATCCGATCTGCCATCGCGCGATCCATGCCGCTTTCACCAATGCCGAGCTGGCGCGTCTCGGGGTGGCCGAATGTGTGGCGCAAGACCCGAGACTGGCGAAGTTCCTCGCGTGGATCGCCGACAAGCCTGCCGACTTCCATGCGCCGACCGCGCGCCGTACAAGATGAGATCATGAGACCAGCCGAAACCCCCGAAACCCGCTCCGTCCGCCTGCTCCGCGTCGGCGAACAGGTGCGTCATGCGTTGTCCGACATCCTGATGCGCGGCGACGTGCATGACGAGACGCTCGCCAGCCACGCCGTGACGATCACCGAGGTGCGCATGTCGCCCGATCTGCGCCACGCGACCTGTTTCGTGAAGGCGCTGCTCGGCAAGGACGAGGAGGCGGTGCTCAAGGCGCTGCGCACCAACACCGCGTACCTCCAGCGCGAGGTCGCCGGGCGGGTGCAGACGCGCTACGCCGCCAAGCTGAAGTTCGTGGCAGACGAGAGCTTCGACGAGGGCAGCCATATCGACCAGTTGCTGCGCGCGCCGCATGTCGCGCAGGATTTGGGCGAAAGCGAGGACGGGCCTGCGGAGTCCGCCTGAATGGCCAAGCTCTATTTCTACTACGCCTCGATGAATGCGGGCAAATCGACCAACCTGCTTCAGGCCGACTTCAACTATCGCGAGCGGGGCATGCGGACGTTGCTGTTCACCGCCGCGATCGACGATCGGTTCGCGGCGGGGACGATCACGTCGCGGATCGGGCTGGCCGCGCCCGCGCTGGCGTTCGATGCCGCGACCGATCTTGAGGCGGTCACGCTGGCGCAGGATGCGCTGCCTGCTTGCGTGCTGGTCGACGAGGCGCAGTTCCTCGACCCTGTGCAGGTCGATCAGCTCGCGCGGCTTGCCGATCGGCACGGCATTCCGGTGCTGGCATATGGATTGCGCACCGATTTTCGCGGGGCCCTGTTCGCAGGATCGGCGCGGCTGCTGGCGCTGGCCGATTCGCTGATCGAGATCAAATCGGTGTGTGAATGCGGGCGCAAGGCGACGATGAACCTGCGCGTCGATGCCGAGGGCCAGGCTGTCACGCATGGCACGCAGACCGAAATCGGCGGCAACGACCGCTACATCGCTTTGTGCCGTCGGCATTTCATGGAGCGTTCAGCCGGCGCGATCTAGGGCGCGGGGCGCGCTGTAGGAGATCCGCTTTGCTCAAGCCGCTCATGTTCGCCACCCTGCTCGCCATCGTGCCCTCGGTTGCGCAGGCCGACGCGAAGCCCGATGCCAAGACCGGCGGCTGGTCGCCCGCGCAGATCGGCAAGGAAGTCAGCATGCCCGCGCGCGACCAGACGCTTGCCGGTTTCGAGAGCGATGGCGATCGTGGCGCGTGGCTTCAGGATCGGCGACAGCGCTGGTATTATGCCAAGGTGATCGGCGTGTGCCGAGGGCTGTCGTTCGCGGCGATGATCGGGGTCGATGCGCGTTTCAGCGGCGATTCGTTCGATCGCACCGGCACCCTGCTGGTCGACGGCCAGCGCTGCCCGATCGGCAGCCTCACCGCCAGCGCCGCCCCCAAGCCCAAGCCGGGGCGGCTCAAGCCCGGCCTCAACCACATCAAGCGGGGCTGACGTTATCGGGGCTGACGGGCGCGCCTTCCCCCGCTAGGCGCGGGCGGATGCATGGCTGGATCATTCTCGACAAACCTCTGGGGCTCGGCTCGACGCAGGGCGTCTCGGCGGTGAAGCGCGTGCTGCGGCAGGGCGGCTATGGCAAGTGGAAGGTCGGGCACGGCGGCACGCTCGACCCGCTCGCTACGGGCGTGCTGCCGATCGCGGTGGGCGAGGCGACCAAGCTCGCCGGGCGGATGCTCGACAGCGACAAGGTGTATGATTTCACCGTCCGTTTCGGCGAGCAGACCGACACGCTCGATGCCGAGGGCAAGGTGATCGCCACCAGCGACGTGCGGCCGACGGCGGCGGCGCTGGCGGCGGTGCTGCCGCGCTTCACCGGGCCGATCGAACAGGTCCCGCCGGCCTATTCCGCGCTGAAGGTGGATGGCGAGCGCGCCTACGATCTCGCGCGCGCGGGCGCGGAGGTGGTGCTGGCAACGCGGGCGGTGACGATTCACAGCCTCGCCGTCGCCCCGGCGCAGGCCGGGGCCGCTGTGGGGCTTGGCGAGGTGGGTGCCCAACACGCAGCGGCCCCGGCCTGCGCCGGGGCGACGATCGGGGAGGCTACCCTCACCGCGCACGTTTCCAAGGGCACCTATATCCGCAGCCTCGCGCGCGACATCGCGCTGGCGCTCGGCACGGTCGGCACTGTCACCATGCTCCGCCGCACCAAGGCTGGGCCGTTCGACCTCACCCAGGCGATATCGCTGGACAATCTCGACCAGCACGCTATGGGGCGCACCCTTGAACAGATACTCCTGCCATTGAGGGCGGGGCTGGACGACATCCCGGCTCTATCCCTCACCCCCGACCAGGCAGGGGCGCTCCGACAGGGGCGTGTGCTGGCCGGGATCGCCGCTGAAGATGGCCTCCATTTTGCGCTGCTGGGTGACATGCCCGTCGCGCTGGTCGAGGTTAGGTACGGAAACGTCCGGGTCGAACGCGGCTTCAACCTGTAGAAGATGTCGAAGGAAAACACATGACGATCACCGCAGAGAAGCGCCAGGAACTCATCAAGGATCACGGCCGCGCCGAAGGCGACACCGGCAGCCCCGAGGTCCAGATCGCGATCCTGACAGAGCGCATCCGCAACCTGACCGAGCATTTCAAGGGCCATGCCAAGGACAACCATTCGCGTCGCGGCCTGCTGATGATGGTCAACAAGCGCCGCGCGCTGCTCGACTATCTCCGTCACAAGGACGGTCAGCGTTACCTCGATCTGATCGCGAAGCTCGGCCTTCGCAAGTAATCGAAAGGGCGTCCCTCGGGGCGCCCTTTTTGCAAAACCCTCAAGCGTCGCGCGCCGAAATGGTGTATGCGGCCCCGAGCCACGGCGAAACCGCCGCGGACGTACCACGGGAAGACCGGCAATTCGGCCGTCGTCCCGACAGGGGAGCCAAGACAGGTTCCGAACCGCGCGGACCGGTCAAGTCCGCAGACAGGCCCCGCCCGGCATCTGGCCGGCGGTGTGAAGGAAACATCATGTTCGATATCAAGACCACCAGCATCCAGTGGGGCGGCAAGACCCTCACGCTGGAAACGGGCCGCGTTGCCCGCCAGGCCGACGGCGCGATCATCGCGACGCTCGGCGAAACCGTCGTTCTCTGCGCCGTTACGGCGGCGCGCAGCGTGAAGGAGGGCCAGGACTTCTTCCCGCTCACCGTCCATTATCAGGAAAAGTACAGCGCGGCCGGCCGCATCCCCGGCGGCTTCTTCAAGCGCGAGCGCGGCGCGACCGAGAAGGAGACCCTGGTCTCGCGTCTCATCGACCGTCCGATCCGCCCGCTGTTCCCGGAAGGTTTCTACAACGAGATCAACGTCATCGCCCAGGTGCTGAGCTATGACGGCGAAAACGAGCCGGACATCCTCGCGATGGTCGCGGCATCGGCTGCGCTGACGATCTCGGGCGTGCCGTTCATGGGCCCAATCGGCGCGGCGCGCGTCGGCTATGTCGACGGCGAGTACATCCTCAACCCGACCAACGAGCAGATCAAGGCGGGTGACCTCGACCTCGTCGTCGCCGCCACCGGCGACGCCGTGATGATGGTCGAATCGGAAGCCAAGGAGCTTTCGGAAGAGGTCATGCTCGGCGCGGTCCAGTTCGCGCACAAGGCATGCCGCGAAGTCGTTAACGGGATCATCGACCTTGCCGAGCAGGCCGCCAAGGACCCGTGGGAAATGGCCCCGCAGGCCGACCTGTCGGCTGCCAAGGACAAGCTCAAGAAGCTGATCGGCAAGGACATCGCCGCTGCCTACAAGGTGACCGACAAGTCCAAGCGTTCGGGCCTGCTCAACGAGGCGCGCGCCAAGGGCAAGGCCGCCTTCGCGGATGCGACCCCGCAGGACCAGATGGCTGCCGGCAAGCTGATGAAGAAGCTGGAAGCGGAAATTGTCCGCGGCGCCATCCTCAAGGACGGCCAGCGCATCGACGGCCGCAACACCAAGCAGATCCGTCCGATCGAGGCGATGGTCCACTTCCTGCCGCGCACGCACGGTTCGGCGCTGTTCACGCGCGGCGAGACGCAGGCGATCTGCACCACCACGCTCGGCACCAAGGATGCGGAGCAGATGATCGACGGGTTGACCGGCCTGTCGTACGAAAACTTCATGCTGCACTACAACTTCCCGCCGTACTCGGTCGGTGAAGTCGGCCGCTTCGGTGCGCCGGGCCGTCGTGAAGTCGGCCACGGCAAGCTCGCCTGGCGCGCGCTGCATCCGGTGCTGCCGTCGAAGGACGAGTTCCCCTACACGATCCGCGTTCTGTCGGACATCACCGAGTCGAACGGCTCGTCGTCGATGGCGACGGTGTGCGGGGGTTCGCTGTCGATGATGGACGCGGGCGTGCCGCTCAAGCGTCCGGTGTCGGGCATCGCGATGGGCCTGATCCTCGAAGGCAAGGACTTTGCGGTTCTGTCGGACATCCTGGGTGATGAGGATCACCTCGGCGACATGGACTTCAAGGTCGCGGGCACCGAGGCCGGCATCACCACGATGCAGATGGACATCAAGATCGCCGGCATCACCGAAGAGATCATGCGTGTCGCGCTCGAACAGGCCAAGGAAGGCCGCGCGCACATCCTCGGCGAAATGTCGAAGGCGCTGTCGTCGACCCGCACCGAGCTGTCGGCGCACGCACCGCGCATCGAGAGCTTCCAGATCGACAAGTCGAAGATCCGTGAAGTGATCGGCACCGGCGGCAAGGTGATCCGCGAGATCGTCGCCACCACCGGCGCCAAGGTCGACATCGACGACGAGGGCGTCATCAAGGTGTCGTCGTCCGATCCGGCGCAGATCGAAGCCGCGATCAAGTGGATCAAGGGCCTCGTCGAGGAAGCCGAAGTCGGCAAGGTCTATGACGGCAAGGTCGTCAACCTGGTGGACTTCGGTGCGTTCGTGAACTTCATGGGCGGCAAGGACGGTCTCGTCCACGTCTCGGAGATCAAGAACGAGCGCGTCGAGAAGGTCTCGGACGTCCTCAAGGAGGGCCAGGAGGTCAAGGTCAAGGTTCTCGAGATCGACCCGCGTGGCAAGGTTCGCCTGTCGATGCGCGTCGTCGATCAGGAAACCGGCGCCGAGCTGGAAGACTCGCGCCCCGCACGCGAGCCGCGTGAGGGTGGCGACCGTGGCCCGCGTGGTCCGCGCCGTGACGGCGACGGTGGCCGTGGCCCGCGTGGCGAAGGCGGACGTGACGGTGGCCGGGGCGGCGAAGGCCGCGGCGACCGTGGCCCCCGCCGCGAAGGCCGTGGCCCCAAGCGCGAGTCGTCGGGCGGCAACGAGGACGGCCCCGCGCCCGAGTTCGCGCCCGCCTTCCTGACCGGCGATCGCGACTGATCTTTCGCAGGTAGCGATGACGAAAGAGGCTCGGGGGCGACCCCGGGCCTTTTTTGTTGCGCGGTCTGGAAAGGCGAGTGTCTGGTCCCGCCCAGTTGCTGATCTTTTGATGCTGGGCGTGCGGTTAGCCAGTAAGAGACATCCCGATTGGTCGCTGATACCGTTAGTGCGGGAGGCCTGAGATGGCGCTACAGCATCGATTGATCCAAAAGATCGCAAGACTTGTTTGGCGGGTTACGAAGCCACGAACCCTCGGCACCCGTGCTGTTCTTCTTGATCAGGACGAGCGCGTCGCGCTCGTTCGACACACATATTCGGATGCTTGGTATCTGCCGGGCGGGGGCGTCAAAAAGGGCGAAAGTAGCGACGCGGCGCTACTGCGAGAACTTAAAGAAGAAGTCTCTGTCGACAGTCCACGTATAGAGCGCGTGCTCGGCGTGTATCATAGCCGCCGTGAGGCAAAAGACGACCACATCGTGATATTCGTCGCACGGACTTTCTCGACTTCAAGTGGTCTGAAGATAACAGACGTCAGCGAAATTGAGGAAGCGCGGTGGTTCCCCATCAATCAGCTTCCACAAAACACCTCTGCGGCAACGGCGCGACGCATTGCCGAGTATCGTTCCGGCGTGAGCGGGATCGGCGATTGGTGAACGCGGTCGGGTTTCCCTATCAAAGGACGTGACCGAGGCGTTTTTCACCGCTCATCATTTCGCCATCTTAATAGTAGATGCCAGACGAAAGTCAGCAATATGCTTAGAATATAGGCCGGGAGCCAGCCAAATGGAAAGCGAAACTGAATCAAGGTAAGTTCAACCCAGCCGGACATAAATTCTCCGACCCCTTTCATGCTTGGCATATAAAGTGCTGCGTAGGCGGTAAGCGCGAAAGTAGGAAGGAGTGCTGACAGTCCGAACGCTATCAGCCAGCGCGTAAGTATTGTCTTCACGTGGCACTCCCAAACGCGAACACCTTATGGCGCCGACCCCTACATCTCAGATTTGCAGATTTGTTGCGCAGCGCGTCCGCTTTCCACCAACCTCCGCGGTTGGGGCGCAACGGTTACTCCCCGCCCAGCGCCTCGATCCGCGCGGTCGCCTCGGCCACGCCGGGATTGGCGGCGCTGCCGGTCATCGCCTCGAACACTGCGCTCAGCGCCGCATAGCGCGTGCGTGCCTCGCGCCACAAAGCGATCGCACCGGCCACGTCGCCGACCGCTTCGGCCTGCGTCGCCGCGCAGCGCACCGCGTTGGCCACGTCGAGCGGCGGCGCATCGGGCACCTGCGCGTAGAACCACAAGGCCTGCGCCACGTCGGCCTCCGCATCGCCGGCGCGGTCGCCCTCGATCAGCATGTCGGCGCGGTGGCGCAGCGCCTGCGCCAGCGCGAGCGGGTTGGAGCCGCCGCGCAGCATCTCGACCGCGACGGTCTGGTGGTCGATCGCCGCCGCCAGATCGCCCGACTGGCGCGCCGCCTGCGCGGTGCCGAGCAGCGCCTCGATCGGGTTCATGCGCGTTCGATCAGATAGTTCATCCGCGCCGCCGCGATCGGCCGCGACGGATCATCCTGCCACGCGCTCGCATCGACATTGGCGACACGCGTGCCGAGCCGGGTGACGACGCCGCGCGCGAAGGTGGGCTTGTCGCGGCCGCCGCGCATGAAATCCACCGTCAGGTTGATCGGCTTGATCCGTGCGTCGCTTTCGATGCCGAGCGCGTGGCGCAACGCGACGATCGAGGCGACCTCCAGAAATCCGCCGATGGCGCCGCCGTGCAGGAAGCCGGGCCGCCCAATCACATTGCCACCGAACGGCAACGTCAGCAGCGTCGGATCGCACTCGACCATCGCGGCGCCGAGCAGGCTGGCATAAGGGATGTCGTCCATCACAGATCCGTGAACATGAAGGTGCCCGCGACATTGGCGATCGGGTCGGCCGGGTCGCCATCATGCGCGATGCCGCGCACGAACGAGATCGCGCGCGTGGTGCGATAGCATTCGCCGCGGCCGATTACGGTGCGGCCGGGCACCGCCGGGCGCGCATAGTCGATGCGCAGATCGAGCGTGGCATGCGGCCGCGCGACGCCCACCTTCATCCGCACCGCGAAGCTGGTGGCCGAGTCCATCAGCGCGAGGATCGGCCCGGAGGCGAGCACGTCGCGCGACAGATCGCCGATCAGGTCGGCACGATAGGGCAATGCGAGTTCGGCCCAGTCGGTGCCGTGCGCGCGATATTCCAGCCCGAGCGCGCCGCCGTGATGCCCTTCCATCATCGCGACGAAATCGGCGGGGATGAAGCTGCTCGGATCGGGGAGTGCCATGCGCCTCCTATCGCACCGCCGCACCGCCGCAGGCAAGCGGGGCATTACAGCGATGTAACTCGCCGCCACCGCTACCGCGACCGTAGCTATCGCCTCGCGCAATCGGGCGCGGGGAGACGAACATGACCGAATGGACAATCGACATCGACCGTATCGCGCACCTGGAGACGCAGGTTGGGACGTTGGGCAGCATCGGTGGTCTCGAGTCGGGTGGCGACGATCTGTTCGAATATCTCGTCGGGCTCGCGCATGTGGCGAGCCAGCCGGGCGGATGATGACGATCGATCGCGCCGTGCTCGACGCGGCGGCGGCGCGATCGAGGCGCGCCGCTGCGGACTTCGCCGGGCACCCCGTCCTCCGCATGCTCGACGCGGCCTTCGTGGGGGACGAGGCCGACCACCTCGCCGCCGCCGCCGAGCGCGTGCTGGCGGACGACACGTGGGTGGGCGCGCTGCTCGCCCCGCTGCTCGAAGAGATGCAGGCAGAGCCGCTGTTCGACCCGCCGTTCGTCGTAAGTCGGGACGGCGCGCGCTTCAGCATCGTGCTGTTCGACCGGCCGGCGATATCGCTGACCGCGACGATCCTGTCGGCCGATGCGCTCGCAGCGGCGGGAGCGGCGCGGCACGTCACGCTCTCGGGGCGGCTGAGTGTGATCCGCTACGTGCGTGCGGGCGGTGCGCGGCGGCGGCTGTGGATGGCGGATGCCGCGGGGGAGGACTTCCGCGCCGTCGCTGCGCCGCCATGCCGCGCGCTTGGTGAAGAATCGCTGGTGGACGGCGCGGTGGTGCGGCTCGACGGACGCACGCACGGGCAGATGCTGGTCGGCGCGACTCGCGATGTGGTGACGCTCACCGCCACGATCCGCGCCGGCGCATCGCCGTATGTGCGCGAATATGCGGTTGCGGACGGCGCTTTGCTGCGCTGTGCGATGCTCGACGAGCGACCGGCGCGCATGCAGATGCTGCTCGCCTATCTGCGGCTGGCCGGGCGCGCCGATGCCGGTGGTTGCTTCGAGGCGGCGACGCGCGATGCCGGTTTCTTCCTGCGCTGGCCGGCGATGCGCGAGTGGCTCGCGCTCGACGCCGCCGCTGCGGTGCCGCGCCTGCGCGAGATGGCGGCGGGCGATCCGCATGAGGAGGTGCGCGCCGCCGCCCGCGCGACGCTGGCGCTGATCCCGGACACGCGCGAGGCGATGCCATGCCGCGCGTGATCGCACCCGACACCGGTGCGGCGATCGGCCTGGACGATCTCGCCGAGGCGCTCGACGTGGCGGACTTCGATCCGCGCGACGAGGATTCGCTTGCCGCGCTCGGCCCGCTGCTGGCGCGGCTCGGGCGCAACCCGCGTTTCCTGGGCGATCTCGTCATCGCCGAACTCGAGCGGCGCTGCGCGGGGCAGGTCGAGGGCAACGCCTATGGCGCGCAGGTCTTCATGCTGAGGCCACCCACCGGCCGCTATCTGCTGCGCGCCAATTTCTGGCCGGCGCGCGCCGATGCGGTGGTGCGCGCGAGCGGGACCACGCCGTTCTTCTATGATTTGCCCCACGACCACAATTTCTCGTTCCTGACCTATGGCTATGACGGCCCGGGCTATTGGAGCGATTATTACGACTATGATGTGTCGGCGGTGACAGGGGTGCCCGGCGGGGTAGCGGGGCTGCGCTTCGTCGAGCGGTCGCGGCTCGATCCCGGCAAGCTGATGCTCTACCGCGCGCGGCGCGACGTGCATGTGCAATTGCCGCCCGACCGTTTTTCGGTGTCGCTCAACGTGCTGTTCTACGAGGTCGGGCAGGCGTGGCGCGAGCAGTTCCGCTTCGACGTGGATGCGGGAACGATCGCGGCCGGACTCACCACCGCGCCGGCGGAGGGGCTGGTCGCGCTAGCCGCGCATCTGGGCGGCGAGGGTGGTGCCGCGCTCGCGCAGCAGTTTGCCGCGCGTCATGCCGAGCCGCGTATGCGCGTGACGGCCTTTGCTGCGTTGGCTTCGGTGCTGGACGATCGCTCCGCGCGGACGGCTCTGTTCGAGGCGGCGGCGGGTGATCCGGATCACTATGTCGCCGGACATGCGCGGCTGCGGCTCGCGCAGCTTGCAGGAACAGACGCATCCGGAACGGTGTGAGTCTCCGTCATTTTGGTGATTTCGGCGGTAGCCTGCCGCCGAGGTGGACGAAGCTCTGGTCTTTGGCGGCGTGCGGGCCGGTCTGGCGGCGGAGGCGGTCGCGCGCGGCGTGCGGCTGGTCGCCGCCGGTGGACGGGCGGCCGCGGCGAGCGTCGCGCTCCGCTTTCCGGGCGCGGCCTGCCCTGCGCACCTGCCGACACTCCATGTCGTGGAGGGGGACGATCACGCGGTGACACAGGCGCTCGACGCGGGCGCGCACGATGCGGTGCCTGCCGCCGCGAGCGACGCGTTGATCGCCGCGCGTCTGGCGGCGCTGCTGCGCCGCTCTGCCCGGTTGGATGTGATCCGCGTCGGGCCGCTGCTGATCGACCGGGTGGAACGTCGCGTCACCCGCGACGGGCAACCGCTCGGCCTGTTGCCGCGCGAATATGCGGTGCTGCTCTACCTCGCGCGTCACTTAGGCGCGGTCGTCCCGCGCGAGACTTTGCGCAAGGCGGTGTGGGATCTGCACTTCCATCCCGGCACAAACGCGCTGGAGGTGCAGGTGTCGCGGTTGCGTGCGCGGCTCGATCGCGGGTTCGACCGGCCGATGCTGCTCACCGAGAAAGGCGTCGGGTATCGGCTGGTGGTGCCGGAGCCGTGAGGATGTCGCATAAAGCAAAGGGCAGGTCCGCGCGTGCGAACCTGCCCTTCGATCATCCGATCGGATCTGTACCCGGATCAGCCCGCCGCGGGCGAGCGGCGACCACCGCCACCCGAAGACTGGCGGCGCGGGCCGCCGGGACGGCCGCCGCCGCCACCCGGACGACCTTGGCCGCCGGGCCGACCCTGACCACCGGGGCGACCAGCGCCACCGGCGGGGCGCTCGCCGGTCGGGCGCGCCGCGTGCGTGGCGCGCGGGCCCTGACGGTGACGGCCCGAATCGTCGATGCGGCGCTCGGGCGTGTCCGAACCGGCCGGACGCGCCGCCTTGATGCGCGCCTGCTCGGCGGTGAAGTCGGCCGGCAGCGGCAGCGGGGTCGGCTTGACCTTGGTCAGCCGCTCGATGTCGCGCAGGAACGGCTTCTCGTCATCCGCGCAGAAGCTGATCGCCACGCCCGACGCGCCCGCACGCGCGGTGCGGCCGATGCGGTGGACGTACTGCTCGGGCACGTTGGGCAGTTCGAAGTTGAACACGTGGCTGACGCCCGACACGTCGATGCCGCGCGCGGCGATATCGGTGGCGATCAGCACCTTGACCTTGCCCGACTTGAACTCGCCCAGCGCACGCTCGCGCTGCGGCTGGCTCTTGTTGCCGTGGATTGCGTTGGACGCGATGCCGTTGGCGGCGAGCAGCTTCACGACGCGGTCGGCGCCATGCTTGGTGCGCGTGAAGACGAGGCAGCGCTCGATCTCCGGGTTGCGCAGGTGGATGGTGAGCAGCGCCTGCTTCTCCGACTGGTTCACCAGCGTGACGAACTGATCGACCCGCTCGGCCGTCGAGGAGACCGGTGCGACCTTGACGGTGGCGGGGTCGGTCAGGAACTGGTCGGCGAGATCACGGATCGCGGCGGGCATCGTCGCCGAGAAGAACAAGGTCTGGCGCTGCTTGGGCAGCATGCGGACGATCTTTTTGAGCGCATGGATGAAGCCGAGGTCGAGCATCTGGTCGGCTTCGTCGAGCACGAGGATCTCCAGCGTGGCGAGGCTCACGAAGCGCTGTTCGATCAGGTCGAGCAGGCGGCCCGGCGTCGCGACGAGGATGTCGACGCCGCGCATCATGTCCTGACGGTTCTTGTTGATGCTGACGCCGCCGAACACGGTCGCGACCGACATCTTGGAGAATTTGCCATATTCGCGCGCGCTGTCGGCGATCTGGCTGGCGAGCTCGCGGGTCGGTGCGAGCACCAGCATGCGGCAGTGCGTCGGCAGCACGCGCTTGTCGTTGGCGACGAGGTTCTGGATCGAGGGGAGCACGAACGCGGCGGTCTTGCCGGTGCCGGTCTGCGCGATGCCGAGCAGATCGCGGCCTTCGAGCAGCATGGGGATCGACTGCTGCTGGATCGGCGTGGGGGCCGAATAGCCCTTTGCCTCGAGCGCGCGGACGAGCGGTTCGGCGAGGCCGAGTTTAGCGAAAGTCATGGGGAGAAAATCCATTATCAGGCCATGCCCGCGCGCACGACGGCACACGGGTGGCGGGGGAAACCGACACCCCGCGTGAATAGGGAAGCCTTGCGAAATATCCGGGGCGGAGCCTCGAACCTCTCGGTTCGATCACGCTGCAAGACGCCTCGGTGCCCCGCATATGTTCGCTGCATTGCGAAAAGTCAATGATGATGCACCGAATTCGCGCGCGGCCATGGGTCCGATGCGGCTTAACCTGCGTTATGGTCGTAAGGAGACGCGAGAATGTGTCATGTTCTGATTATTGAAGACGAGCCGCTGTTGGCCTTCGACATACAGGATATGCTGGTATCGGCCGGGGCGACGAGTTTTTCGTTCGCCGAAACCGAGGATGACGCCGTGAACGAGGCGCGCGTGCGGCGGCCCGACGTCATCACCTCCGACGTGATGCTGCGCGAAGGCACCGGCCCGCGCGCCGTCCAGACGATCCTCGACGAAATGGGGCCGGTGCCGGTGATCTACATCACCGCATCGCCTGACCAGTGCGTGCCGTGCGCGCCCGATGCGCCGATTCTCGCCAAACCGGTCGCCGACGGCATGGTGCGCGCTGCGTTCCGCACGGTCGCGCCGGTTCGCTAGACGTCAGCTCACCCCGCCCGCCAGCGCGGCGAGCAGCAGCAGCGCGACGATGTTGGTGATCTTGATCATCGGGTTGACCGCCGGGCCGGCGGTGTCCTTGTAGGGGTCGCCGACCGTGTCGCCCGTCACCGCCGCTTTGTGCGCCTCGCTGCCCTTGCCGCCGTGGTTGCCGTCCTCGATGAACTTCTTGGCATTGTCCCACGCGCCGCCGCCGCTCGTCATCGAGATCGCGACGAAAAGCCCGGAGACGATCACGCCGAGCAGCATCGCGCCCAGCGCCGCGAAGCCCGACGCCTGACCCGCGACCAACGTCACGATGAAATACACCGCGATCGGGCTCAGCACCGGCAGCAGAGAGGGCACGATCATCTCGCGGATCGCCGCCTTGGTGACGAGATCGACGGTGCGCGCATAATCGGGGCGGCTGGTGCCCGCCATGATGCCGGGGTTGGTGCGGAACTGCTCGCGCACCTCCTCGACCACAGCGCCCGCCGCGCGACCGACCGCGGTCATCCCCATCGCGCCGAACAGGTACGGCAGCAGCGCGCCGAGCAGCAGCCCGACGATGACATAGGGGTTGGAGAGCGTGAAATCGACGGTGAGGCCGGTGAAATACTCCTTGAGATCGCTGGTGTACGCCCCGAACAGCACCAGCGCGGCGAGCGCGGCCGAGCCGATCGCATAGCCCTTGGTGACGGCCTTGGTGGTGTTGCCGACCGCGTCCAACGCGTCGGTGCGGGTGCGCACATCGTCGGGCAAGCCGGCCATCTCGGCGATGCCGCCGGCATTGTCCGTCACCGGGCCGTAAGCGTCGAGCGCCACCACCATGCCCGCCTGCGCCAGCATCGCGGTCGCGGCGAAGGCGATGCCGATCACCCCGGCAAGCTGATAGGCGGCGACCACCGCGACGACGATCACGATCGTCGGCATTGCGGTCGCCTCCAGGCTGACGGCGAGGCCCTGGATGACGTTGGTGCCATGGCCCGTTTCGGACGCCTTTGCGATCGAGCGGACCGGGCGATAGTTGGTGCCGGTGTAATATTCGGTGATCCACACCAGCAGGCCCGTCACGGCGAGACCGATCATCATCGACCAGAACAGGCTCATGCCGGTGATGCCGCCCGAAGCCTGCGGATCGAGGAAGCCGTTCGCGCCGATCGGTGCGGAGAGGTCGCCCAGCGCCCAGTGCGTCGCGAAATAGATCGCGGGCACCGACAGCAAAGCCGAGGTCCAGAACCCCTTGTAGAGCGCACCCATGATCGTGCCCTTCCCCAAACGCACCATGAACGTGCCGGCGATCGAGGTGAGGATGCACACCCCGCCGACGATCAGCGGCAACGTCATCAGCGCCAACAACTGGTCGGCGTTTTTGAAGGCGAGCGCGATCGAGATCATCGTCACGCCGAGCGTCACCACATAGGTTTCGAACAGATCGGCGGCCATGCCCGCGCAATCGCCGACGTTATCACCGACGTTGTCGGCGATGACGGCGGGGTTGCGGGGATCGTCCTCGGGAATGCCGGCCTCGACCTTGCCGACCAGATCCGCGCCGACGTCGGCCGCCTTGGTGAAGATGCCGCCGCCCAGCCGCGCGAAGATCGAGATCAGCGATGCGCCGAACGCGAGCGCGGTGAGCGCCTCGACGATCACGCGGTCGGCCGGGGCGTGGTGCGCGACCGCGACCAGATACCAGAAGAACCCCGAGATCGCCAGCAGACCGAGCCCCGCCACCAGCATCCCCGTCACCGCGCCCGAGCGGAAGGCGAGGGTCAACCCGCCCTGAAGCGAGGTGCGCGCGGCCTCGGCGGTGCGGACGTTGGCGCGCACCGAGATGTTCATGCCGACATAGCCCGCCACCCCCGACAGCACCGCGCCGATCACGAAGCCGATCGTCGAGACGATGCCGAGCGTCACTGCGAGGATGATCGCCACGACGAGGCCGACGATGGCGATGGTGCGATATTGCCGGCCGAGATACGCCTTGGCGCCTTCCTGGATGGCGGCGGCGATGTCCTGCATCCTGTCGTTGCCGGGCGGGGCGCGCAGCACCTGCCCGCTGGTGAAGACGCCGTAGGCCACGGCAATCAGGCCACAGATGATGGCGGCATAGACAATCGTCATGCTGATCCTTCCCCTAATGTCAGGGGCGGATGGTCGGCTGCGTGGCCGCCTCCGTCCTCATGGGTTCAGGTATAGACCTGCGTGAGACGATGGCAACACCCTGACCACCCCGGACGAATGGGCGGGTCAGCCGTGCAGATACCCCAGCCGCCCCGGCAGCCCGACCGGCTCCGCGCCATCGACGAGCGTCAGCCCCGCACCCGCCGAAAACCGCCCGACCCGTGTCGCCGCCACAGGCAGCGCCGCGTCGTCGGTCGCCGCGAACAGCAATTCGTAATCGTCCCCCGCCGTCGCCGCCGCGATCCGCGCCGCGGGATCATCGCCGAGCGCACGCAAGGGTGCCGACAACGGTATGGCTGCAAGGTCGACCTCCACCGCCAGCCCGCTTGCCGCCGCCATCCGCTCGGCGTCGATCAGCAACCCGTCGGACACGTCCATCATCGCGCTCACCACCGGCGCGAGCGCGCGGCCCTCGGCGAGACGCGGCTGCGGGCGACGGTAGGCGGCGAGCAATGCGGCGTCCCCCGCGCCGCCACGCGCGATCGCCAGCCCAGCGCCGGCATTGCCGATCGTGCCGGTCACGTAGAGCGCGTCGCCCGCCCGCGCGCCGGTGCGACCCGGCACCACCGCGCCGCCCGTACCGAGCGCGGTGAGGCCGAGCACGCGCGCATCGCCGGCCGGCTGCGCGACGGTATCGCCGCCGAGCAGCGGCACGTCGAACGCCGCGAGCGCCGCGCCGAGCCCGGCAAGGAAGGCAGCATCCCACGCCGCGTCGCCGGTCAGGCCATAGCCCATCAATACGCCGATCGGAGCCGCGCCCTTGGCGGCAAGGTCCGACAGGTTCACCGCGACGAGTTTCCACGCCACGTCGCCTGCCGGGTCGGAGCTGAGGAAATGCACGCCCTCGACCAGCATGTCGTGAGTCAGCACCAGCGCACCGACGGGCGGCGCGCACACGGCGGCATCGTCTGTAAGGCCACGCGCGGCGGGGTCTCGCGCGATCCCGCGCAGAGCCTCGATAAAGGCGCGCTCGCTCATGCCGCTCCCGCTCATACCCGTCGCTTTTCCCTGCCCGCTGCCCACTCCGGGCATAAACGATCCTATAAGGCAGGGGAACGCCACGACGGCAACGGGAAGAACAGGGAAGTACCGCACACGATGATCGCCGTATTGTCCTGCATCGGCGGCAAGCACGACCACGCCCTGCTGCTGCTCGCCGCGCTGCTGTGCGTCGCCGGATCGGTGGCGGCGATGCGCCTGTTCGTGCGTGCGAGCGGCGTGGAAACGCGCGGGCTGGAGCGGATGGGCTGGCTGTTCCTCGCCGCCGTGGTCGCCGGGTTCGCGATCTGGTGCACGCATTACGTCGCCACGCTCGCCTATGTCGCCATCGTGCCCGATGCGCAGGAGCCGGTGATGGCGGCGGTGTCGCTGCTGATTGCGATCGGCGGCGCCTATGCCGGCTTCACCATCGCCGCGCTGCGCACCGATCGGCGCGCGAGCTGGGCGGGTGGTGCGGTGCTGGGGCTCGCCATCGCGGCGATGCATTATCTTGGCGCAATGGCGTTCGACGTTGGAGAGATCGCGCGCGGGCAGGCCGTCTATGTCGCCGCGTCGGTCGCTCTGGTGCTGACGCTCGGCGCGCTCGCGCTGGCGACGGCGCGCGGTACGGTGCGCCACCTTTCCGCCCGCTGGGCCGCGCCGCTGCTGGTGGCCGCCATCTCCAGCCTGCATTTCACCGGCGTAACCGCGATCGATCCGATGCCGCTGCTTGCGCGCGCGCCGCGCGCGGAAACCGCGGTCATGGCGATCGCGGCGGCGCTGGTCGGGCTGGTGGTGATCGCGGCGGGCGCGATGAGCTGGCTGATCGACCAGCAACTTCGGCGCACGCTTGGCACGCAGCTCAGCCGCATGGCGCTCACCGATCCGCTCACCGGCTTGCCCAACCGCGCCGGCTTCGAGGAGCATCTCGCCGGCAAGATCCTGTGGGCGCAGGAGACGCAGGCGCGGTTCGCGGTGATCTCGATCGACATGGACCGGTTCGATTCGATCAACGATTCCTACGGCCACCTGTTCGGCGATCTCGTGCTGCGTGCCGTCGCCGCGCGGCTGAGCGACGGCGTGGACGAGGGCGAGCGCGTCGCCCGGCTGGCCGGTGACGAGTTCGGCGCGCTCAAGCGCTTCTCCTCGCGGCCCGAGCTTGCCGACTTCCTCGCGCGCATCCGCACCGCCTGCTCCGCGCCGATCGAGATCGAGGGCGTGCGCGTCGAGATCGCCGCCTCGGTCGGCGTGGCGATCTACCCGGACGATTCGCAGTCCGCCGACATGCTGGTCAACAACGCCGCATTGGCGCGCCACCGTGCCACCGGCGATACGCCCTTGTGCTTCTACGACGGCTGCGTCGACGAGGCGGTGCGCAAGCAGCGCTCGCTCGCCTCCGATCTCAAGCTGGCGATCCAGCGTGGTCAGCTCCAGCTCTATTACCAGCCGCAGACCAGCCTCGCCGACGGCACTCTGGTCGGCTACGAATCGCTCGCGCGCTGGCATCATCCGGTGCGGGGCGCGGTCTCTCCCGCCGATTTCATTCCGGCGGCGGAGAAGCACGGGCTGATCGGCACGCTCGGCGACTGGGCGCTGCGCCAGGCGTGCGAGGATGCCGCACAGTGGAGCGGATCGCCCAAGGTCGCGGTCAACGTCTCGCCGAGCCAGCTTGCCGAACCCGACCTGCCGCAGCGTATCCACGAAGCGCTGATGGCCTCGCGGCTGCCGCCCGCGCGGCTCGAGATCGAGCTGACCGAATCGGCGATCATGGCCGATCGCACCCAGGCGCTGCACGCGCTCAGGCGGATCAAGGCGCTCGGCGTGGCGGTCGCGCTCGACGATTTCGGGACCGGCTATTCCTCGCTCGAAGTGCTCGGCTCGTTCCCGTTCGACAAGATCAAGCTCGACCGCTGCTTCGTCGCGCGGATCGAGCAGAGCGGACAGGCGCTCGGCATCGTCCGCGCGGTGCTGGCGATCGGCAAGACGCTCGGCATCCCGGTGCTGGCCGAGGGGATCGAGACGCCCGAGCAATATTCGATCCTGCGCGCCGAAGGGTGCGCGATGGGGCAGGGCTATCTGATGGGTCGCCCGATGCCGCAGCCGCAGGCCGAGGGCCACACGCCCACCGCGCCGCGCCGCGCCGCGGCCGGCTGACCGCGCTCAGGCATCGAGCCGGCGGCCGAGCGCGACGAAGGCGTAGATCAGCGGCGGCACGAGTACCGCCGACAGCAGCACCTTGACGATCATCTGCCCGATCAGCAGCTCGCCGATCGGGAACACGCCGGCAAAGGCGATCGTCACGAACAGCAGCGTGTCGACGATCTGGCTGAGAATGCTCGCCACGCCCGCACGCAGCCAGAGCATCCTGCTGCCCTCGCGCCCCTTCAGCATCGAGAAGAGGGTGACGTTGAGCGTCTGCGAAATGCCGTAGGAGATGATGCCGCCCAGCCAGATGCGCGGCGTACCGCCCATCATCATCGCGAACGCGGTCTGCCGCTCGGGCGTCATGTCGGGCGCGGCGGGCAGCGCCAGCACGAGCAGCGACAGCAGCACCGAGACGACAAGCGGCACGAACCCGAAGCGCACCAGCCGGGTGGCGACCGCGCCGCCGTGCAGTTCGGCGACCGCGCTCGAGGTGATGACGAGCAGCAGGAACGCGGCGATGCCGGCCTCGATCGCGAGTGGCCCCAGCCCCAGCATCGGCCCGATCGCGGAGATGGGGCCAAGCGAGACCTGCTTGTTGCCGAGTACGCCGGCGATGCACACCATGCCGCCGTAGAAGATCGAGAAGGCGAAGAGCGAGCGCGGGATCGCGAGAGGCGGCTTTTGCATCCGCGCGACGCTACCGCGTTTCGCACGCGCGTCAAAGGGTTGGCTCCGGACGCCGTCGCCGCACGCGACGTTAAGCTCTGGCGCGACCGCATCGCGCCTGTATGGTGCGGGCGAAAACGGGCGCCCGGGGGCGGCGTCCCGACGCATGGGCGCGAACGAACCGCATGACCAAATTCCTGACCGGCATCGCCGGCATCGTCGTCATCCTCCTGATCGCGCTCGCGCTCTCCTCCGATCGGCGCGCGATCCGGCCGCGCGTGGTCGGCGCGGCGTTCGGGCTTCAGGTCGCGATCGCGGTGCTGGTGTTGTACGTGCCGATCGGGCGGCAGATCATCCAAGGCATGGCCGAAGGCGTGTCCGCGCTGCTCGGCTATGCGGGCGAGGGAACGCGGGTGATCTTCGGCGATCTCACCAACCCCGCGTGCGTGGTGACGACCGCACAGCCGCTCGGGACGGGCGCGCACCAGCCGCTCGACACCGCCGCTGCGCACTGCGTCTATCCCGCGCATGCCTTCGCATTGGGGGCGCTGCCGGTCATCATCTTCTTCGCGGCGCTGGTTTCGGTGCTCTACCATATCGGTGTGATGCAGCTCGTCGTGCGCTGGATCGGCGGCGCGATCGAGCGGGTGGTCGGCGTCAGCAAGGTCGAGTCGCTGTGCGCGGCCGCCAACATCTTTGTCGGGCAGAGCGAGGCGCCGCTGGTGATCCGCCCGTACCTCGCCGGGCTCGCGCCCTCGCAACTGTTCGCGGTGATGACGGTGGGCATGGCGGGCGTGGCGGGGACGATCCTCGCCGCTTATGCGCTGTTCCTGGGCCCAGGCGCGCTGCCGTATCTGCTCGCCGCGTCGTTTATGTCGGCGCCGGGCGGGCTGCTGATGGCGAAGATCGTCATGCCCGATCCACGCCTGCCCGAAGGCGACCCCGCGCTCGACGGCGCGACCGCGATCGACCTCGAGGACCAGACGATCCGCGCGGTCGAGGCGCCGCATGAGGAGCGCGCCGCCAACGTCATCCAAGCCGCCGCCGAGGGCGCGCGCACCGGCGTGCAGATCGCGGTCGCAGTCGGTGCGATGGTGCTGGCGTTCGTGTCGCTGGTGGCGCTCGCCAACGGTATCCTCGGCGCGGTGGGCGGCATGTTCGGCCACGCGGCGCTGAGCTTCCAGGAAATCCTCGGCGTGGTGTTCGCGCCGGTGGCGTGGCTGCTCAACATACCCTGGAGCGAAGCGCAGGCGGCGGGCGGGTTGCTCGGCACCAAGGTCGTGCTCAACGAATTCGTCGCGTTCGACCAGCTTGGCAAGATGCCGGGGTTGAGCCCGCACACCGTCGCGATCGTCACCTTCGCGCTGTGCGGGTTCGCCAATTTCAGCTCGATCGCGATCCAGATGGCATCGACCGGCAGCCTCGCGCCCAACCAGCGCCCGATGATCGCCAAGCTGGGCCTGCGCGCGCTGGCGGCGGGAAGCCTCGCCAACCTGATGTCGGCGGCGCTGGCCGGGCTGCTGGTCGCCTGATGGCGTGGCGATCCGCCCGGCCGCGGCGGGGGATCGCGCGCGCATCTGGCAGACCCTCGCGCCGGTGATTCGCGCGGGCGAGACCTATGCGCTCGACCGCGAGATGACCGAGGCGGCGGCGCTCGATCATTGGTTCGCGGCGGGCAAGCAGGTGTTCGTCGCCGAGGATGCCGGCACGATCCTCGGCACTTACACGCTGCGCGCCAATCAGGCCGGCGGCGGCGCGCATGTTGCCAATTGCGGCTATGTGACCGCGCCCGAGGCAACCGGACGCGGCGTCGCGCGGGGCATGTGCGCGGATTCGCTGGAGCGGGCGCGGGCGGCAGGGTTCCGGGCGATGCAGTTCAACTTCGTGGTGTCGAGCAACGCGCGGGCGGTGGCGCTGTGGCAGTCCTGCGGATTCGCGGTCGTCGGCACGCTGCCGGGTGCGTTCGCGCATCCCACGCTCGGCGCGGTCGATGCGCTGGTGATGTTCCGCACGCTGTGAGGTGGCGGCCGCGGCCGGGGATCGCCGCGCGGTTCGCCCGGCAGCCCGGCTGCCATTCCGCCGCCTTCGCCAGCTTGCCCGGTGCACCGTCTATCGGTGCAGGGCTGGCGCGGCTTTCCGAACAGCGGGGGGCGACGATCCGCATCCTGTGACGCGCGCAAAAAAAAAGGCCGGTGCGTCGCCGCACCGGCCTAAGGTCGTCCGCAGGAGGAACGCGGTGGGGGGCGAGCGTCTCGGGCCCGCCCCGATCTGGATCAGTTGTAGGCGCGCTCGCCGTGCTCACCGATGTCGAGGCCTTCCAGCTCGACTTCGGGGGAGACACGCAGGCCGGTCAGCGCCTTGGCGATGAAGATGGCGATCACGGTGCCGATCGCGGCCCAGACGATCGTCGTAGCGACCGCTTCGACTTGGACGAGCACCTGATGGCCCATGTTGAAATCGGGCTTGCCGGGTCCGCCGAGCGTCGGGGCATAGACGATGCCGGTGCCGACCGCGCCGATCATGCCGCCGATGCCGTGGACGCCGAATGCGTCGAGCGCGTCGTCATAGCCGAGCTTGGGTTTCAGGAACGAGACCGCATAATAGCACACCACCGAAGCGATCGCGCCGAGGACGATCGCGCCGAACGGCCCGGAATTGCCCGCAGCCGGGGTGACGGCGACGAGGCCGGCGACGATGCCCGAGCAGAAGCCGAGTGCCGAACCCTTGTGGCCGTTGGCCCGCTCGACCAGCATCCACGCCAGCGCCGCAGCGGCGGTCGCGACGAAGGTGTTGATCATGGCGAGACCGGCCGAGCCGTTCGCTTCGAGGGCGGAGCCGGCGTTGAAGCCGAACCAGCCCACCCACAGCAGGCCGGTGCCGATGCCGGTCATCGTCAGCGAGTGCGGCGCCATGCGCTCGGTCGGATAGCCGATACGCTTGCCGAGGATCAGCGCGGAAACCAGCGCCGAGACGCCGGCGTTGATGTGCACCACGGTGCCGCCCGCGAAATCGAGCGCGCCCGCCTTGAAGAACAGCCCCCCCGAAGCCCACACCATGTGCGCGATCGGGAAATAGACGATCGTCAGCCACACCGCGCCGAACACCATCACGGCGGAGAACTTCATGCGCTCCACCACCGAGCCGAGCACGAGCGCGACGGTGATCGCCGCGAACGTCATCTGGAAGCAGATGAAGACATATTCGGGAATGGCGACGCCGGCGGTGAAGGTCGCCGCCGTCGAATCGGGCGTGATGCCCTTCAGGAACGCCTTGCCGAAGCCCGAGACGAAGTCGTTGCCGCCGTCGCCAAAGGCCATCGTATAGCCGTACATCACCCACAGCAGCATCGCGAGGCAGGCGACCGCGCCGATCTGCGTCATGGTCGACAGCATGTTCTTGGCGCGGGTGAGGCCGCCGTAGAACAACGCGAGGCCCGGTACGATCATCATCAGCACGAGCAGCGTGGAGGTCATCATCCACGCGGTATCGCCCTTGTTGACGGTCGGCGCGGGCGTGGCCGCCTGCGCCCAGGCGGGCAGCGCGGCGAACGCCAGCGCGGCGAGGCCGGCGGCGCCGGCGATCTTCAATCCGTGTTTCATCGCTACCCCTCTCACAATGCCGTCTCGTCGGTTTCGCCGGTGCGGATGCGCACCGCCTGCCCGACGTCGAGGACGAAGATCTTGCCGTCGCCGATCGCGCCGGTGTTGGCGGAAGCCTGGATCGATTCGACCACCTTGGCCGCCAGATCGGACGCGCAGACGATCTCGATCTTGATCTTCGGCACCATGTTGGTGCTGTATTCGGCACCGCGATAGATTTCGGTCTGGCCCTTCTGGCGGCCGAAACCCTTCACCTCGGTGACGGTCATGCCCGCGACCCCGATCTCGGTGAGCGCCTCGCGCACCTCGTCGAGCTTGAATGGTTTGATGATGGCAATAACGAGCTTCACTCGACGCCCCCTTTTCGCTTTATCCCGAAAAGGTGTTCAGCAAGCCGCGTGCCAAGTCGAAACGACGCATTTTCGCGCCGGTTGGCAGGAACAAAACCTTATCGCCAGGTAAATTTTGTGCAGTTGCGAGAAACTGCCTGAATTTCAGGCAGCGTCGGCGACGATCCGGCGCGCATCCTCGGCATCATCTTCGTCCACCATCACCCGGACCGGGATGAACAGGTAGCTGCCGTCGGCGATGCTCGCATTGGCATCGAGCGCCAGCGCGGGGATTCCCTCCGCCTCCAGCCGCCCGATCACGATATGCGCTTCGTTGCGATTGAAGCGGCCGATTTCCACGATGGCCATCAGGCGACCACCCGCGGCACGCGCGGATGACCGAGCGGGCATTCGAGCGCGTCGCGGTCCCACCCTGCCAGATCGGCAACGGCATCGTAGCTGCTGTGGCAGAAGGCGAGGATCGCCGCATCCGGGTCGGCGGCGGTGCGGACCGCTTCATACGGCAGGATGAACTCGCCGAGCGTCGTGTCCCACACTGCCTGTTCAGGCGCGATCGCGGCGGCGGCATAGCCCTCGGGCAAAGGATAGGCGTAGGCGTAGAAGGCGGCGGTCGGATAGGCGTCGCTGCCCGGCCAGAAGCCGATGCTCGCTTCCTCGTGGCTATAGGCCTCGCACGTCACATCGTCGGGCAGGCCGGGCACGCCGCCGGGATGGCGCGGCGCGGCGCGGCCCGAGAAGCGCGTCACGGCGAGATCGAAGCTGCCCCAGAAGAAATGCACCGGGCTTGCCTTGCCGAGGAAGCCGGTGCGGAACTGCCCGAACACGCGCGATGTGCGGATCAGCGCCTGCCAGAAGCTGCGCACCGTGTTCGCATCATAGGGGCGGTGCGCGTGATCCTCGGCGAAGGGTGTCGCGTCGGCCATTTCGCTGGGCGTGCCGTCGAAGCTGGCGGGTACGTCGAGATCGCTCAGGCACGCGATCACGGCCGTGTGAAAATCGGCGATGCTGCCGGCGTGAAGGCCGACGCCCCGGCTACGCCCGTCGCTGGTGATGAAGATCAGCCGGTCGTGCAGAAAATCGAAGTCGATCTCGAGGATACGGCCGCCCACCGGAATCGCCGAGGTGGTGAGCCCGCGTGCCGAAACATAGAGCGGCACATGCCAGCTATGGTTGAGCCACGGCGTCAGCGCGAGCCGCACCTTGCCGACGATTTGCGTGCGCAGTTGCAGCGCGATGGCGGTCTCGCGCCATGTCGGCCAATTGAGTTGGGGCCAGTCGTCGTGCATCGCCGTCTCCGTTTGACCCGCATACGGCATGCGCATAGTCTATGCGCATGCTCGTGAAACCGCTATCGCCGCCCAAGCGCCGCTCGGTCAACCTGTCGCTCGACGAAGCGGTGGTGGCGGAGGCCAAGCAATACGGCATCAGCCTGTCGCGTACCAGCGAGGAGGCGCTTGCCAAAGCGGTCAAGGCTGAGCGCTGGCGACGCTGGCAGGAGGAGAACCGCGAGGCGATCGAGGCGAACAATCGCTGGGTCGAGGAGCATGGGCTGCCTCTGGAGAAGTATCGCCTGTTCTGATGGCACAGTTCGAGGTGTTTCTGTTGCCCGATGGCGAGCTGGTCGTCGATTGTCAGTCCGACTTGGTATCAGGGCTGGGAACCCGGCTTGTGGTTCCGCTCCAGACAATTGAGGAGGGTAGCCAGGTATCGGCGCGTCTCAACCCGCTACTGGCGCTCAACGGAGATCGCCTCGTTCTCAAGACGCACTTCGCGACCGCGCTTGATGCACGGCTACTGCGCGAGCGTATCGGGACACTTATCGAGCATGAGTATGCGATTAAAGGCGCGCTCGATTTCCTGATCTCCGGCATCTGAACCTCAGGCGCGGCGTGGCGAAGCCACGCCGTCGGTCCTCGCTGGCGCGAGGCCGGCCGGGCTTCGTGCCGGGCGCGGATTAGCTGCCGCTAATCCGCTGCACGAAGCCTAGACCGCAGTCCCGCCGACCGTAAGCCCCTCGACCAGCAAGGTCGGCTGGCCGACGCCGGCCGGAACCGATTGCCCGCCCTTGCCGCACATGCCGACGCCCTCGTCGAGCGCGAAGTCGTTGCCGATGCCCTTCACCTTGGTGAGGCACGACGGCCCGTCGCCGATCAAAGTCGCGCCCTTGATCGGCGCGCCGATCTTGCCGTTCTCGATGCGGTACGCCTCGGTGCAGGAAAAGACGAACTTGCCCGACACGATGTCGACCTGACCGCCGCCGAACGATTTGGCGAAGATGCCGGTCTTCACGCGGCTGAGCAGCTCGGCGGGATCGTCGTTACCGCCCCGCATGAAGGTGTTGGTCATGCGCGGCATCGGCGCGTGCGCGAAGCTCTCGCGGCGGCCATTGCCGGTCGGGGCGACGCCCATCAGCCGCGCGTTGAGGCGATCATGGATATAGCCCTTGAGGATGCCGTCCTCGATCAGCACGTTTTCCTGGCTGGGCGTGCCCTCGTCATCGATCGACAGCGAGCCGCGCCGGTCCATGATCGAACCGTCGTCGACCACCGTCACGCCGGGCGCAGCGACGCGCTCGCCGATGCGGCCCGAGAAGGCCGAGGTGCCCTTGCGGTTGAAATCGCCCTCCAGCCCGTGGCCGATCGCCTCGTGGAGCAGGATGCCCGGCCAGCCCGGCCCGAGCAGCACGGTCATCTCGCCGGCGGGTGCGGCGACCGAATCGAGGTTCACCACCGCCTGCGCCAGCGCCATGTCGATCGCGCGGTTCCACGTCTCGGCCGCGAACAGATCGGCGTAGAGATAGCGCCCGCCGAGCCCGTGCGTACCGGTCTCGCGCCGGCCGTTCTGTTCGACCACGATCGAGACGTTCAGCCGCACCAGCGGGCGCACGTCGGTCGCGACGAAGCCGTCAGGACGGACGATCTCGACCACCTGCCAGCTTCCCATCAGCGACACCGACACCTGCGCCACACGCGGATCGCGCGCGCGCGCGGCGGCGTCGATCGTCTGGCAGAGGTTCACCTTGTCGGCGAACGGCACCAGATCGAGCGGATCGGCATCGGTATAGAGGTGGCGGTTGGTCGCGCGCGGGGGCGCGGCCTTGGGGCCGGTGGCGGGATCGATCAGCGCCATCGTCTCGGACGCACGGCGGATCGCGTCGGCGGAGAGTTCGTTGGCGTGCGCGAACGCGGTGGTCTCGCCCGATACGGCGCGCAGGCCGAAGCCCGAATGCGTGTCGTAGCTCGCGGTCTTCAACCGCCCGTCGTCGAAGCCGAACGCCTCCGACTTGCGATATTGCAGGTAGAGTTCGCCGTCGTCGGCGCGCGACAATGCGCTTTCGGTGAGCGCCAGCGCCGCATCGGGCGAGAGCTGGCCGTCATGATAGAGGAAGGCGCGCGGATCGGTTGGGCTGGTCATCGCATCAATATAGGGCAGCGAAACGCGATGTCATCACGCCCGCGCGATCAGACGCTGGCGCCATCCGGATGATCGGGCAGCGTCGACTGGTCGACGCCGTCGGCGGGGCCGCCGATGAGGATGAAGCGACGGTCGCAATAGCCACAATCGACATAGCCGGCTTCGTCGATCTCGAGGAACACGCGCGGGTGGCCGAGCGCGGCGCCGCCGGGGATATCGCTCGCGCCGTCACAGGCGACGCGGGGCTGGGAGACGCGGGTGGTTTCGGGCGGTACGATCATGGGCGTTGCGATAGCAAGGAGCCGAAGCGCACTCAATCGCCTTTAGGGTTGCGCCGCACGTTTGAGGGCGTATGCGCGAAACCATGACCGAAGCCGCGATCTCCATCGTCGATCTGTGCAAGACCTATCAGGGCGGCAAGCGCGCGCTCGATGGAGTGACGTTCGATGTGCCGCGCGGGGAGATCTTCGGGCTGCTCGGGCCGAACGGCGCGGGCAAGTCGACGCTCATCAATATCCTGGCGGGGCTCGTCAACAAGACCGGCGGCCATGCCTCGATCTGGGGCTTCGACATCGATCAGCACCCGCGCAACGCCAAGGCGTCGATCGGCATCGTCAACCAGGAGATCACCTTCGATCCCTTCTTCTCGCCTTTCGAGACGCTGGAGATCGCCGCCGGCCTGTACGGCGTGCCGAAGGGCAAGCGCCACTCGATGGAGCTGCTGCGCGCGGTGCATCTCGAGGACAAGGCCAATGCCTATGCCCGCACGCTGTCCGGCGGCATGAAGCGCCGGCTGATGGTTGCCAAGGCGATGACGCATTCGCCGCCGGTGCTGGTGCTCGACGAGCCGACCGCGGGCGTCGACATCGAGCTTCGCCAGCAGCTCTGGGCCTATGTGAAGACGCTCAACGAGCAGGGCGTGACGGTGGTGCTGACCACGCACTATCTCGAAGAGGCCGAGGAGCTGTGCGACCGCATCGCCATCATCAACCACGGTCGCGTCATCGCCAACCAGCCGACCCGCGAGCTGGTCGGCATGGCGCAGGAGAAGATCGTCGCGGTGACGGTCGATCGCGACGTGACCGGCGTGCCGGTGCACGACAGTTTCGAGAAGATCGTGCTGAAGGGCGAGCGTGTGCTCGAGATCACCTATCGCAAGGACCGGGTGAACGCGGGCGGCGTGCTGGCGGCGATCCAGTCCGACGGGTTCGGCATCGTCGACGTCAGCACGCGCGAGGCCGATCTCGAGGACGTGTTCCTCAACCTTACGCGGGCGGCCAACGCGGCCTGATCCCTCTCCCGTTCGTGTCGAGCGAAGTCGAGACACGGAGCCGGGCGCAGGTGTCTCGACTTCGCTCGACACGAACGGAACAAGAGCCGATGGCTGAAGCGCATACCTCCGACGTCCTCGTCATCGGCTCCGGCGCGGCCGGGCTTACCGCCGCGCTCAACCTTGCCGACCACTTCAAGGTGACGGTGCTCGCCAAGGGCAAGCTCGACGAGGGCTCAACCGCCTGGGCGCAGGGTGGAATCGCGGCGGTGCTGGAGCCCGGCGACACGTTCGAGAGCCACATCAACGACACGATGATCGCCGGCGCGGGCCTCAACGATCGCGCCACCGTCGAGTTCGTGGTGGAGAACGCGCCGAAGGCGATCGCGCGGCTGACCGAACTGGGCGTGCCCTTCAACATGGACGGCCCCGAAGGCAATCGGGCGCCGCACCTCACCCGCGAGGGCGGCCATTCGCACCGTCGCATCGTCCATGTCGACGATGCCACCGGCCATGCCGTGCAGGTCGCGTTGCAGACGGCGGCGGAGGCGCATCCCAACATCCGGCTGATCCCCGACATGGTGTGCGTCGATCTCGCCACCAGCAAGCACGAGGAGCGCTATTCGGGCGCTGGCCATGTCTGGGGCGTCTATGCGGTCGACCGCGAGACCGGCCGCGTCGAGCTGTTCACCGCGCGCGCGACCGTGCTGGCGACGGGCGGGGCGGGGCGGACCTACCTGTTCTCGACCGCGCCGCGCGGCGCGACCGGGGACGGCATCGCGATGGCGTGGCGGGCGGGCGCGCGCGTCTCCAACATGGAGATGATGCAGTTCCACCCGACCTGCCTCTACAATCTCGACGTCAAGAACTTCCTCATCACCGAGGCGGTGCGCGGCGAGGGCGGGCACCTGCTGCTGCCTGACAGCGGCTACCGCTTCATGCCCGATTTCGACGCGCGCGCCGAACTTGCGCCACGCGATATCGTCGCGCGTGCGATCGACCATGAGATCAAGCGGCTCGGGCTCGATTACGTCCATCTCGACATCAGCCACCGCGGCCCTGAGTTCATCCACGAGCATTTCCCCAACATCCAGGAGAAGCTGCTCGGCCTCGGCATCGACATGACCAGGGAGCCGATCCCGGTCGTGCCCGCGCAACATTATACCTGCGGCGGCATCGTCATCGACCTCGACGGGCGCACCGATCTGCCCGGCCTCTATGCGGCGGGCGAATGTTCGGAAAGCGGGCTGCACGGCGCCAACCGGCTCGCGTCGAACTCGCTGCTCGAATGTTTCGTGTTCGGCGAGGCGTGCGCGCGCCACATCACCGCGCATTGGGACGATCTGCCGCCGCCACCGCGTATCCGGGCGTGGGACGAGAGCCGCGTCGCCGATTCCGACGAGGAGGTGGTCATCAAGCAGAATTGGACCGAGATCCGCCGCTTCATGTGGAATTACGTCGGCATCGTGCGCACCACCAAACGGCTCGAGCGCGCGCAGCACCGTATCCGCATGCTCACCGACGAGGTGAACGATTATTACGGCCATTTCCGCGTCACGCCCGACCTAATCGAGCTGCGCAACCTGCTCCAGACCGCCGAGCTGATCGTGCGTTCGGCGCTGCACCGCAAGGAAAGCCGGGGACTGCACTATACGCTCGATTACCCGGACATGCTGCCTGAGGCGATCGACACCGTGCTGGTGCCGTAGGCGGCTGCCTGTCGCCGATTTGCGTCGCTTCATCGCTGCGTGAGCCTGCGCAGGGATAATACAATATTGCCAACGCACGAAAGATTCAGCACTTTTGCCGTTCCTGCCAACGGGGGTTCGCGGGGCAACCATGAAGTGACCGAGACCTTGGCGTTCGAATCCTCCCGGCCGATTTCCGGCATGCTGCTTGCCGTTGCACTCTGTTCGTGCGTGAACGATGCACGCACGCCATCGCATGCGACGAACACCAGACCTGCACGCGGCGACGCGCAGGTGGTGATGGCGGTGCCCCCGTCGGTGCCGCGCCCCGTCGCCCCGCCCGAGGGGCTGAACCGCGCGATCAGCGCGGTGGCGCGCAGCTTCGACGGGCGCGTCGGCGTCGCGGTGCGCAGCATCGACAAGGGCTGGACGATCGACAGCAACGGGGACGTCCGCCTGCCGCAGCAAAGCGTGAGCAAGCTGTGGGTGGCGATGACCGTGCTCGATTTCCGCGATCGCGGCCGCCTGACGCTCGACGATCCGATCACGCTGACCCGCGCCGACCTGACCCTGTTCCACCAGCCGGTCGCGTCGCTGCTCAAGGACGGCCAGTATCAGACCACGGTCGGCGAATTGCTGCGCCGCGCGCTGACGATGAGCGACAACACCTGCAACGACCGGCTGCTGCGCTACGTCGGCGGCCCCAGCGCGGTGCGGGACTTCATCGCGCGCAAGGGGCTCGGCAACATCCGCTTCGGTCCGGGTGAGAAATTGCTGCAAAGCGCCACCGCCGGGCTCACGTGGAAGCCCGAATATGCGTTCGGTAACGCCTTCTCGCTGGCGCGCGCGCGGCTGCCGCAATCGGCACGGATTGCTGCGTTCGAACGCTATGTCGCCGATCCGCCCGACGGCGCCGCGCCGAGCGCGATCGCGGGCGCACTCGCGCGGCTGAAGAAGGGCGAGTTGCTCTCGGCCGATTCGACCGCGCTGCTGATCGGCACGATGGAATCGTCCAAGACCGGCAAGCAGCGGATGCGCGGCGCGGTGCCGCCAGGCTGGAGCTTCGGGCACAAGACCGGCACGGGGCAGGATCTCGCCGGGCGCACCGCCGGGTATAACGATGTCGGGCTGCTGATGGCGCCGGATGGGCGCGCCTATGCGATCGCGGTGATGATCGGCGACACGCCGCGCACCATCCCGCAGCGGCAGCAGTTGATGCAATCGGTGGTCGCGGCGGTGGTGGCGAACCCCTAGTTACCGTCGCCCCGGCGCAGGCCGGGGCCGCTGTTCCTCCCGTTCGTGCCGAGTAGGGATCGAGTAGCCCATAGGGCGTATCGAGAGCCCGTATCGAAGCACAGGCGGCGTTCGAGGCCTGTCCTTCGATACGCTACCTCGATACGCCGCAAGCGGCTACTCGGCAGCTACTCAGGACGAACGGGGTGGGTGGGCTCGATCCAGCTCCCATGTGCCTGCGCGCGCGCCAGCAGCATCGGTTCGGGGTGATCGGGCCAGCTTTGCACCCACAAGTGCTGCTCGGCCGCCACGCGATCGGGCTCCATGCGCACCCACGCGAGCGGACGTTCTGATGTGGCACGTTCGGCGGCTTCGGCCATCGCCGCCGCGATCCGCGCCTGTCGCTCGCCGCCGAGATACTGCCACACCACCGAATGCATCAGCACGCGCGCGTGACCCTCGGCTTGCGGCTCGGCAAGGCGCGCCTCGACCCAGTCGGCGGCATCACCCTGTTCGAGCGCGACCGGCCGCGCGCGGATCATCGCGATCGCCTGCGTCAGCCGTTCCATACGGTCGGGATTGTCCGCCCAGACATAGGCGCGCAGCCGGTCCGCCGCTGCGGGATCGCGCACGTCGACCGGTGCGATCTCCACCCCGCGTACCGAGCGGATCGTCAGCGGTGCGCTTTCCGGCAGGGCTCCGCGCCATTCGGGGCGGATCAGCACCGGCGAGTCTTCGGGGCCGACCCGTATCCCGCCGAGATCGAAGCGGAAGCGGTCGATCAACAGGTTGAGCCCCGCACTCGACCCGATCTCCAGCAACTCCAGCGGCAAACCATGACGCCGCGCTACGGCGAGCAGCCCCGTCATCAGCACCCCCGATCGCCCCGCCTCGTTGGTCTGCGGCGGCCCGTCGAGCCAAGGGTACAGCGCGTCGCCATGCGCGGCGAAAGCGTCGCGCAACACCGCCTGCACCGCCGCATCCGCGACGATCTCGCCCGCGAACACCCGGCTCAGCGCGGGCGCGACCCCGGCGAGATCGAGCGCGTGCAACCCGCCGACGGTGCGCAAGGGGAGCGCGTCGGCGGTCGGCTCGCCCGGCCAGTCGAGGATGCGCGCGCCGGTCCTCGTGCTGCGGTCGAGGCTCACCGCCAGCGCGGCGCAGATCCGCGCGGTGATCGGCGCGCCCATCTTGGTGCAGAAGCCGTGCTGGATCCCGAACGCCTGCCGGTTGGTCGCTTCGTCGCCCATGATTCGCCTCCTGCGCTCTGTTGCGCCTGCGCGGCGGCCCAAGTAAAGCCGCGCCATCCATGACCGATCCGATCATCATCGCCGTGCCCAAGGGCCGCATCCTCGAAGAAGCGGTGCCGCTGTTGAAGCGCGCTGGCATCGTCCCCGAAGCCGCGTTCAGCGACGAGAACAGCCGCGCGCTGCGTTTCCATACCGAGACGCCGGGCATCGACCTGATCCGCGTGCGCGCGTTCGACGTCGCGACCTTCGTCGCGCACGGGGCGGCGCAACTCGGCATCGTCGGGTCGGACGTGCTGGCCGAGTTCGACTATTCGGAACTGTACGCGCCGGTCGATCTCGGCATCGGCCACTGCCGGCTGTCGGTGGCCGAGCCTCAGCAGATGGCGGCGGGCGACGATCCGCGCGGCTGGAGCCATGTCCGCATCGCCACCAAATATCCGCATGTCACCGCGCAGCATTTCGAGGCGCGCGGCGTGCAGGCCGAGTGCGTGAAGCTCAACGGCGCGATGGAGCTGGCGCCGCTGCTGGGGCTGGCGCCGCGCATCGTCGATCTGGTGTCGTCGGGGCGGACGCTCAAGGAGAACGGGCTGGTCGAGGTCGAGGTAATCGCCGAGGTCTCCTCGCGGCTGGTCGTCAACCGCGCGGCGTTCAAGACGCGCGCCGAGATCGTGCCGCTGGTCGAGCGCTTCCGGCAGGCGGTGAGCGCGGAGGTGGTGGCGTGATCCGCCTCTCCACATCCGATCCGTCGTTCGACCGCGATTTCACCGCGCTGGTCAACGCGCGGCGCGAGAGCGACGCCGATGTCGCGCGCGACGTGCGCACGATCCTCGCCAGCGTGCGCGACGAGGGCGATGCGGCGGTGGCGGCGTTCACCGAGAAGTTCGATCGCCACGATCTCAACGCGACCGGCTGGCGGATCGAAAAGTCGGAATGGATCGCCGCTTACGAGGCGCTCGCGCCCGATCTGCGCGATGCGCTCGATCTCGCCGCCGCGCGCATCGCCGCCTATCATGAGAAGCAGAAGCCGGCCGACAGCGACACCACCGATGCGGCGGGCGTGCGGCTCGGCGCGCGCTGGAACGCGATTGCGGCGGCTGGCATCTACATCCCCGGCGGGCGCGCGGCCTATCCCTCCTCGGTGCTGATGAACGCGATTCCCGCGCGCGTCGCCGGGGTCGAGCGGCTGGTAATGGTGACGCCGACGCCGGGCGGCGAGGTCAACCCGCTGGTGCTCGCCGCCGCGCATATCGCCGGGGTGGACGAGGTATGGCGGATCGGCGGGGCGCAGGCGATCGCCGCGCTCGCTTACGGCACCAGCCGGATCGCTGCGGTCGACGTCATCACCGGGCCGGGCAACGCTTGGGTCGCCGAGGCCAAACGGCAGGTGTACGGCCTCGTCGGCATCGACATGGTGGCCGGACCGAGCGAGATCGTCGTGGTGGCGGACGGCAAGAACGATCCCGAATGGATCGCCGCCGATCTGCTCAGTCAGGCCGAGCATGATCCGACCAGCCAGTCGATCCTGTTCACCGACGACGCGGCCTTCGCGGAAGCGGTCGCCGAGGCGGTCGATCTCCAGATCGGCCAGCTCGCCACCGCCGATACTGCGCGGCAAAGCTGGGATGCGAACGGCGCGATCATCGTCACCGCCAGCCTTGAGGAAGCGCTGCCGCTGGTCGACCGGCTCGCGCCCGAGCATCTCGAACTGGCGTGCGACGATCCGCAGGCGCTGTTCGATCAGGTGCGCCATGCCGGATCGGTGTTCCTCGGCCGGCATACTCCGGAGGCGATCGGCGATTATGTCGCCGGGCCAAACCATGTGTTGCCGACCGGACGACGCGCGCGTTTCGCCAGCGGGCTGTCGGTGCTCGACTTCATGAAGCGCACCAGCTTCCTGCAACTCGATCCCGCCAGCCTCGCCGCTATCGGCCCGGCGGCGGTGGCGCTGGCCGAGACCGAAGGCCTGCCCGCGCACGCGAAGTCGGTGGCTTTGCGGCTCTGACCCGTGCTCCCGCGCGGGCGGGAGCCCAGCCCTTGCCAGATCGCGCGCGGCAGCGCGGTCGGCGCTGCGCGCCGAATCTGGACTCCCGCTTTCGCGGGAGAACGGTTCCCGTCTGGCGATTCCTTTGATACAGGCGCGCGCATGTCTTCCCGTACCGCTGCCCGATCCAAGGCCCGCGCCGCCGCGCGTCTTGCCGCTACCCAAGCGCTGTATCAGCATGAGATGGAGGGCACGCCCGTGCCCCGCCTGCTCCACGAATTCCACGCGCACCGGCTCGGCGCGACGATCGAGGATGCCGAATATGCCGAGGCCGACGTCGCCTTCTTCGACGATGTGGTGACCGGCGCGACCGCGCGCGGTGATGAGATTGACGCCGCGATCCGTGCGAAACTGGCGAGCGGCTGGACGCTCGAACGGCTCGACAAGTCGATGCGTGCGATCCTGCGCGCGGGCACCTACGAACTGCTGGCGCGAGTCGACGTGCCGGTCGCCACCGTCATCAGCGAATATGTCGATGTCGCGCATGCCTTCTTCGAGAAGCGCGAGGCGGGCTTCGTCAACGGCCTGCTCGACGGCATCGCCAGGGACGTGCGCCGCACCGCCTGACGCGCGGGTTCACGTCGCGGCGACAAAGCGCTATATGGCCTGAGAAACCTCCAAGGAATCCGTACCCATGTCCCTTCGTCCGTGGCGCGATATCGCCCGTCGTCAGAGCCGCCAGATCATGGTCGGCAACGTCCCCGTCGGCGGCGACGCGCCGGTAACGGTGCAGACGATGACCAACACGCCGACCAGCGACGTGCGCGCGACGATCGACCAGATCCGCCGCTGCGAGGATGCCGGTGTCGATATCATCCGCGTCTCCTGCCCAGACGTGGAGAGCACCACCGCGCTGAAGCAGATCGTCCGCGCTGCCCACGTGCCGATCGTCGCCGACATCCACTTCCACTACAAGCGCGCGCTCGAAGCCGCCGATGCGGGGGCTGCGTGCCTGCGCATCAACCCCGGCAACATCGGTTCGTCGGACCGGGTGAAGGAAGTCGTCAACGCCGCCAAGGCGAACGGCTGCGCGATCCGCATCGGCGTGAACGCCGGTAGCCTCGAGAAGGATCTGCTCGAAAAATATGGCGAGCCGTGCCCGGACGCGCTGGTTGAATCGGCGCTCGATCATATCAAGCTGCTCCAGGATCACGATTTCCACGAATATAAGGTCGCGGTAAAGGCATCCGACCTGTTCTTGGCGGTCGCCGCCTACCAGCAGCTTGCCGAGGCGGTGGATTGCCCGCTGCACCTGGGCATCACCGAGGCGGGCGGGTTCGTCGGCGGTACGGTCAAGTCGTCGATCGGCATCGGTTCGCTGCTGTGGTACGGCATCGGCGACACGCTGCGCGTCTCGCTCTCGGCCGAGCCCGAGGAGGAAGTGCGCGTCGGCTTCGAGATTCTCAAGGCGCTCGGCATCCGCAACCGCGGCGTGCGCGTGGTCTCGTGCCCGTCGTGTGCGCGGCAGGGCTTCGATGTGATCCGCACCGTGGAGGCGCTCGAATCACGGCTCCAGCATATCCGCACGCCGCTGTCGCTGTCGGTGCTGGGCTGTGTGGTGAACGGCCCCGGCGAGGCGCGCGAGACCGATATCGGGCTGACCGGCGGCGGCAATGGCAAGCACATGGTCTATCTGTCGGGCGTGACCGCGCACACCGTCGGCGACGAGGGGATGCTCGACCATATCGTGCAACTGGTCGAAGCCAAGGCGGCTGAGATCGAGGCGGCGAACGCGCCGGAGGCGGTCGCGGCGGAGTGATGTGTTGGGGCGATGATAAATCGGCGTTGCGCGTCGCTGCTACCTTTCCGACCGGACCCCGGCCTTCGCCGGGGAACAGGAAGCGGACTCGCCCTTAACCATCGCCGCTAACGCCGGCTCAACCACGCGCGTCTAGCATGGTTGCCATGAAGCTGCCGCTCGCCATTGTCATCGTCGCAGGGATCGCGATCGGCCTGTCGCTGCCGGCGGCCAAGCCCGCCGCTCCGCCCGCCGTCGTCGCCGCGCCCGAAGCGGAGAAGCCGGTCGAGACGGTGATCGACCGCGCCGAAAGCGGGCATTTCCTCACGGTCGCCAATGTTAACGACGAGCCGATCCGCTTCGTCGTCGATACTGGCGCGGATACGGTCGCGCTGACGCAGGCCGACGCCCGCCGCGCGCATATCGACTTCGACCCGAACCGGTTCGAAGTGGTCGGGCGCGGCGCCTCGGGCGAGGTGCGCGGGCAGGCGGTGCGGATCGCCGGGATAGACCTCGACGGCAAACGCGCCGCCGACGTGCGCGGCGTGGTGCTCGCCGATGCCGACATCTCGCTGCTCGGGCAGAGCTATCTGCGTCGGCTCAACCAGGTGAGCATCAGCGGCGACACGATGCGGCTGGATTGAGTTCGGCCTCACATCCCCGACCGTCGCATCTCCCTCCCTTCGCACTAAGCCTAGTCGAAGTGCGTGCGAGAACACTGCGCCCGTGGCACGTGCTTCGACTTCGCTCAGCCCGAACGGGTGAGTAGCGGCGGCAGTCTTTCGGAATGCGCCATCGCGACCATAAGTGTGGCTGATGATCTCCCCCGTCAATTCCCGCTGACGCATCCGCTCGCGCCCGCTACATGCGCGCGATGAAGCCCGCGTCGCCCGTCCTCGTCTTTGCCGTCGCGACGCTCGGAATCGCCGTGTTTTCGACGATGGACGCGGTGATGAAGGGTCTGTCGCTGGCGATCGGCGCGTATAACGCAATCCTGTGGCGCAGCGTCGCGGGCACGATCCTCACCGGCGCGATCTTCCTCGCCGCGCGGACGCGCTGGCCGACGGCGGCGGTGCTGCGCATCCACCTGCTGCGCGGCTGCATCTCGGCGGCGATGACGATCCAGTTTTTCTGGGGGCTCGCGCGCGTGCCGATGGCGCAGGCGGTCGCGCTCACCTTCGTCGCGCCGCTCGTCGCGCTGTTGCTGGCGGCGGTCCTGCTCAAGGAACGGATCGGGCGGGGGGCGGTGATCGGCTCAGGGGTGGCGGTGGTCGGCGTGGCGATCATCTTCGCGGGGCAGGCACAGGGGCGGCTCGGGCCGGAGGCGGCGCTCGGCTCGCTCGCGGTGCTCGGTTCGGCACTGTGCTATGCGTGGAACATCATCCTGATGCGACAACAGGCGCAGGTCGCCCGCCCGGTCGAGATCGCCTTCTTCCAGACAGGAATCGTCGCGGTGGTGATGCTGGCCGCCGCGCCGCTGTTCGCTGCGCCCCCGGCCGCACACCACTGGCCGGCGCTGGTGGGGGCGGCGGCGCTCGCCACCACCTCGCTGATGCTGCTGTCCTGGGCCTACGCGCGTGGCCGCGCGAGTGATCTTGCGCCGAGCGAATATACCGGCTTCGTATGGGCGTCGCTGCTCGGCTGGCTGGTGTTTTCGGAAACGCTGTCGCTCTACACGCTGGCTGGCGCGGCGCTCATCATCTGCGGATGCCTCGGTGGCCTGCGCGCGCGTGCTACCGCCCCGATACTGGAGACCGAATTGTGACCGTGACGATCCGCTTTGCCCAGGCAGACGACGTACCGACCATCATGGGCTTCGTGCGCGAGCTGGCCACGTTCGAAAAGGAGCCCGAAGCGGTGGTCTCGACCGAAGCGCTGATGCACGAGGCGCTGTTCGGCGCGGCTCCGGCGGCCGAGGCGCTGATCGCCGAGATCGACGGCGTGCGTGTCGGCATGGCGGTGTTCTTCTACAGTTTCTCAACCTGGACGGGGCGGCGCGGCATCTGGCTCGACGACCTCTACGTCACGCCCGCAGCACGCGGGGCGGGGGCGGGATCGGCGCTGTTGCGGCATCTTGCCGGCGTGGCGCTGGATCGCGGCTGCGCGCGGTTCGAATGGTGGGTGCTCGACTGGAACACGCCGGCGGTCGAACTGTACCGCCGCATCGGGGCCGAGGCGATGGACGCATGGACCGTGCAGCGCGTCTCGGGCGAGACACTCGCCACACTGGCTGGGCGCTGATGGCGGTTGATGCGGGGCTGGCGGACTGGGCGGCGGAGACGTGCGCGTCGCTGGGCGCGATCAGCCGCAAGCGCCTGTTCGGTGGTGCGACGCTCTATTGCGACGGGTTCGCCTTCGCGATCCTCGCCTACGACGCCTTGTGGTTCAAGGCCGATGCCGAGAGCGAGACGGTTTGGGATACGCTGGGTGCCGAGCGCTTCACCGTCGAGCGGGATGGCGGCACGGTGCAGTCGATCAATTATCGTCGCGCGCCCGATGATGTGTACGACGATATGGATGCGATGCGGGAATGGGCCGGGCTGGCGATCGCCGCCGCGCGGCGTGCGCCGGTAAAGGCAAAGCGGCGCACCTGAAAGCGTCGCCCCGGCGCAGGCCGGGGCCGTCAGGTTTTGGGCGAGCGGCTGTTCACGTTACACAGCGGCCCCGGCCTGCGCCGGGGCGACGGGCGTGGCGAGCACTGTGCGCCCGCCACGTGCTCATCAAACCGCGTGCGGTTCTTTCTTCGACTGCGCGTAGCGCTCGATCGACTCCATCACGATGCGGCGTGCATCCTCTGCGCCGAGCCACTTGCCGACGCGGACCCACTTCTTCTTCTCCAAGTCCTTGTAATGGGTGAAGAAGTGCTCGATCTGCTGCATCACGATCTCGGGCAGGTCGCTGCCCTCGCCGATGTTGCTGTAATAGGGGAAGGTCGCGTCGACCGGCACGGTCAGCAGCTTCTCGTCGCCGCCGGCTTCGTCCTCGAGGTTGAGCACCGCGATCGGGCGCACGCGCACCACGCAGCCTGGGATGAACGGCGAACGCGCGACGACCAGCGCGTCGAGTGGATCGCCGTCGGGCGACAGCGTGTGCGGGATGAAGCCGTAGTTCGCCGGGTAGCGCATCGGCGTGTGCAGGATGCGATCGACGAACAGCGCGCCGCTGTCCTTGTCGAACTCATACTTGACCGGCTCGCCGCCGACCGGAACTTCGATGATGACGTTAAGGTCTTCCGGCGGGTTCTTGCCCGTGGGAATCATGTCGATCCGCATTGTTCTTCTATCCTGTCCCTGATGGTCGGTGGCAGCCCTTAGCGGGGTTGCAGCAAGCGATCCAGACCACCCTCTCCGGTGCCGGTCTTTTGCAGGTGCGGATAGCGCAAGCCGCCATGATAGTCGATCGTTACGGGATCGATGCTTGCGCCATGCTTCACCAGCAGCGTGATCGGGGTGGTGGCGGTCTTGGCGGCGGTGATCGCAGCCTTCAGCGCGGCGTCGCTATAGGATGCGCCGTTGACCGCGACGATCGTGTCGCCGGGCGTCAGCGCCGCCTTGAAAGCGGGCGTGTCCCAGCCCACCGCGGTGATCTCGGCATCCTTGCCGACCGTCACGCCCAGCGAATAGCTGAGGTCCGTCACCTTGCGGGTCTTTTCGGAATCCTTGGCGGACGGCGATTGCGCGTCGGTATAGACGAGCGTGTAGCCGTTGGCGGCGAAGCCGGTGATCGGGGCGGGCGCGCCGGTTTCGGTGAGCCGCTTCGAGAGCAGACCGGCCCAGTCATAGGGCAAGATCTGGTTGAGCGTCTTCACGACATCGTCGAACGTGTAGGTGACTTCGCCGAAATCGCCGTCCGTGAGCCCGAAGAACGCGCGGGCGAAATCGTCGATCGACTTCTTGCCGTGTGATTCGCGGCGCAGGATCGAATCGACCTCCATCCACACCAGCAGCCCCTCGTTGTAATAATCTTCCGAACGCTGGTAGCTCACCCAGCCGCGCGGGCGGCGCTGCGACATGGTGGGATCGTTGGTGGTGTCGATCAGCGGCTTCCAGTTGCGGCCCGGGCGGGTGTCGAGCTGCGCGACGATGCCGGCGTACATGTCGAGCGTGTCCTGCTTGGACACGATGCCCGAACGCGCCTGGAGGACGTAGCCCCAGAATTGCGTTTGGCCTTCATAGACCCACAGGGATTTGTCGACCATCGGCGTGCGGAAATCGGGGGTCCACAGCTCCGCGCCGCGGCGGAACTTGCCGTCCCAGCTATGCGTGTATTCGTGCGGCAGCAGGTTGCGCGGGCCGGGGCCGTCCTTCCAGTTGAGGAAATAGCCGAGCTTCACGCCGTCTTCCGACGAACGGTGATGTTCGAGGCCGATCCCGCCGATCTGATCGGAGATCGCGAGCAGGAATTCGTACGTGTCGTAATGCTGCGCGCCGAACAGCTTGACTGCCTGCGCGACCAGCCGCTTGTGCGCGTCGATCTGTTCGGGCGTGGCGGCAAGCTCGGCGGCGTTGTCGGCGAAGACGTCGAGGTTGACGCGCGGCGACAGCGCCCACTTCTTGTAATAGCGCCCGGCGAGCACCGGCGAATCGACCAGGGTCTCGTAATCGGTCGGCTGGTAGCGATAGACCGATCCGGTCGCAGTCGACGGCAGGCCGGAAGCCGCGCTCCACCCGTTCGGATAGGTCACGGTCGCCTGCACGGGGATCCGGCGCGTGAAATAGCCGGCCGGGTACAGGCTCATCGAGTTCCACTGGAGCCGCAGCAGGTTCTGCGACATCACGATCGAGCCCTGATCGGCCTTGGTCGCCGAGAGGAACTGCAAGCGGATATCGAGTGCGCTCGCACCCTGCGGCACGTCGATATGGAAGGCGGTGACGTCGACCGGATCGCGCGTCCACGGAATCTCCCGATTTCCATTTGGGCCGCCCGCCATGATGTGCAGCCCGGCGAGCTTGTCGATCTGCCCCGTGGGGGAATGGTTGCCGGGCAGCCATTTCGGGAACAGCAGCACCATATGGCCGGCCTGCACGCCGGTGATCGTCTCCTGCGTGGTGAAGATGCCGCGCCGCGTGTCGGTCGCGTCGATGTTCAGCGTCACCGTGCCCGGAAACGCGACGTCGCGCGGGGCCGGGATCGTGTCCTGGAAGGGCACCGGCTGCGGCTTCGAATTTTCGGCATGGACGGGGGAAACGGCGGCGAGGGCGCCGAGCGCGATGGCAATTTTGGGGTGCATGAAATCCAGCGGAAACAGGGATGATGTCCGCAACCTAGACCGCGCCCGCCGCCCGCGTCCAGTCAGTTCCCGCCGCTGCCCAACGTGTTGATCGTGAAGGCGAGCACGCCGAGGTTGAACACGAACGCCGCCAGACACTGGCCAAGCGAAACGCGGCGGATCTGCCGCGAGGTGATCTCGACGTCGGAGGTCTGGAAGGTCATGCCGAGCGTGAAGCTGAAATAGATGAAGTCCCAGTAATCGGGCTCGTCGCATTTGGGAATGTCGAGCCCGCCGGCATCCTTCCCGTCGTCGGTTTCGCCGTAATAGAGATGCGCATAATGCAGCGCATAGACGGTGTTGGAGAACAGCCACGCCAGCACCAGGGTCGCGATCACCAGCGCGATGATCTTGGGGTCGCTTTTGCCCTGCATCTCCTTGGCGACCGCGACCAGGATGGTGAGCATCGTCACACCCGTCAGGACGAGCAGCCCGGCGCGATTGGCGTCGTTGGTGCGCGCGGTGCGACGCATCTCGTCCGCCTTGTCATGGCGCAGCAACGCCGTTTCGAGCAGGAGGAAGACGAAACTCGCCGCGTCGAAGGCCGCCATTGCCCCCCGGCTCCACCCCAGCAGCGGGATCGCGGCGGCGAGCCCGGCGACGAAGACGATCGCGAAGACGATGAAGCGCGGCGGCGCGACTTTGTGACCGAGGTTGAGGTGTTGCATGGGCTGAGCGCTTGCGCCTCGCGCAGCCGCTTTTCAAGCGTGGCCTTAGCCCCTAGAGAACGCGGCTTTATGGCACGCATCGAAACCCCAAAACGCATCCGCGGCACGCAGGATATCTTCGGCGAGGAGCAGCGCCGCTTCGCAGCAGTGGTCGACACGTTCGATCGCGTGCGGCGGCTGTATTGCTTCCAGCGGCTCGAAATCCCCGTGTTCGAATCGACCGCCGTGTTCGCGCGCTCGCTCGGCGAGACGACCGACGTGGTCTCCAAGGAGATGTACACGTTCGAGGATCGCGGCGGCGATTCTCTGACGCTCAGGCCCGAGTTCACCGCCGGCATCGCCCGCGCCTATCTGACCGAAGGCTGGCAGCAGTACGCGCCGCTGAAGCTCGCCACGCATGGCCCGGTGTTCCGCTACGAACGCCCGCAGAAGGGCCGCTTCCGCCAGTTCCACCAGATCGACGCCGAGGTGATCGGCGCGGCCGAGCCCGCCGCCGATGTCGAGTTGCTGGTACTGGCCGATCAGTTGCTCCACGAGCTCGGCATTGCGGAAGGCGTGACGTTGCAGCTCAACACTCTGGGCGACGCCGAGACGCGCGATGCTTGGCGGGCTGCTCTGGTGGCGCACTTCGAGGCGCATCGCGGCGAGTTGTCGGAGGACAGCCTCGCGCGGCTGGAGAAGAACCCGCTTCGCATCCTCGATTCGAAAGACCCGCGCGACCGGCCGATCGCCGATGCCGCGCCGGGGATCGACTCTTACCTGACCGCCGAGGCGGGTGCGTTCTTCGAGAGCGTGACGAAGGGGCTCGACGCGGCGGGCGTGGCGTGGACCCGCAACGGCCGACTGGTGCGCGGGCTCGATTATTATCGCCACACCGCGTTCGAGTTCGTCACCGATCGGCTCGGCGCGCAGGGCACGGTGCTGGCGGGCGGACGCTACGACGGGCTGATCGAGAGTCTTGGCGGCCCGGCGACGCCGGGCGTCGGCTGGGCGGCGGGGATCGAGCGGCTGGCGATGTTGCTGGCGGAGCCTGCGGTGGAGGCGCTCGATGTCGCAGTCGTGGTCGAGCAGGACGCGGCGCATGACGCGGCGGTCGCGACCATCGCCGCGTTGCGCCGCGCGGGCCATGCGGCGACGCTGGTGGCGACGGGGTCGCCGCGCAAGCGCTACGACAAGGCGCTCAAGCTCGGTCCGCGCGAGATCGTGCAGGTCGGTCTTGAAGACGGTGCGTCCAAGGTGACGGTGCGGGTTGTCGACGGCGGCGAGTCTCGCATCGCGGACGTTCTGGCGGCGGCGCTGTGACTCCCTCGATCGTCACCCCAGCGTATGCTGGGGTCTTCCCGGTGCGGAGCGCGCGCCTTCACCACGAGACCCCAGCTTTCGCTGGGGTGACGGTGCGTGGCCGCGCATGAGCGCCACCATCTCCCCCGAACGGATCGCGCAGATCGAGGCGCGGCGTGACGAGTTGCAGGCGCTGATGGCGACCGGCGATCTGCCGTCGGACCGGTTCGTCGCGGTGTCGAAGGAATATGCCGAGCTTGAACCCGTCGCGCGCGCGGCCGGCGAGGTGCGGCGGCTGCGCGCCGAATCCGACTCGCTTCAGCACATGACGCAGGAGGCGGACGAGGAACTCCGCCAGATGGCGTCGGAGGAACTGTTCGACAATCAGACCAATCTTGCAGCGGCCGAGCGGGCGTTGCAACTCGCGCTGCTGCCGCGCGACGCCGCCGACGAGCGTGCGGCGATGCTCGAGATCCGCGCGGGCACCGGCGGCGACGAGGCGGCGCTGTTCGCGGGCGACCTGTTCCGCATGTACCAGCGTTATGCCGAGGGGCAGGGCTGGCGGGTCGAGTTGATCTCCGCGTCCAGTTCCGAAAGCGGCGGCTTCAAGGAAGCGATCGCCTCGGTCGAGGGCAAGGGTGTGTTCGCCAAACTGAAGTTCGAGAGCGGCGTCCACCGCGTGCAGCGCGTCCCCGCGACCGAGGCGGGCGGGCGCATCCACACCTCGGCGGCGACGGTGGCGGTGCTGCCCGAGGCGGAGGACGTCGACATCAAGATCGACGACAAGGATCTGCGCATCGACATCTACCGATCGTCGGGGCCGGGCGGTCAGTCGGTCAACACGACCGATTCGGCGGTGCGCATCGTCCATATCCCGACCGGGCTGACCGTGATCCAGCAGGACGAGAAGTCGCAGCACAAGAACAAGGCCAAGGCGTTGAAAGTGTTGCGCACGCGCCTCTACGAGCAGGAGCGCGAGCGGCTGCATTCGGAGCGGGCGGGCGCGCGCAAGTCGATGGTCGGCTCGGGCGATCGGTCGGAGCGGATCCGCACCTACAATTTCCCGCAAGGCCGCGTGACCGATCACCGCATCAACCTGACGCTGCACCGCCTGCCCGAGATCCTGCAAGGCGAGATGGACGAGCTGATCGGCGCGCTGATCGCCGAGGACGAGGCGGAGCGGTTGGCGAGTCTTGACTCATAGGGCGGTTTGCTGCGTGCCGCAGCAAGACTCGCCCAAGAGCGGCCGGCGGCGCTCGCGCCGTCCGGCGACACGGCTTTGCCGTGGCGGGCTTTTGTGATGATGGTGCGCGAGACGATCGCGCAGGCCGCGCGCGACCTCGCCGATGTATCGCCGACACCGCGCCTCGATGCCGAACTCCTCATGGCGCACGCGCTCGGCGTCACGCGCGAGGCGCTGTTGCTCGGCCACGACGTTCCCGCGCCGGATGCGTTCGCACCGCTGCTCGCGCGCCGCCTTTCGCACGAACCGATCGCGTACATCACCGGCACCCGCGCATTCTGGACGATCGAGCTGGCAGTCGGCCCGGGCGTGCTGGTCCCGCGCGCGGACAGCGAGACGCTGATCGAAGCGGCGGTCGAGCATTTCGCCGCCAGCGCGCCGGCGACGATCCTTGATCTCGGCACCGGGCCGGGCACGCTGTTGCTCGCCGCGCTCGACCAATGGCCGCGTGCCACCGGCGTCGGTGTGGACGCCTCGCCGCACGCGCTCGACTATGCGCGCCGCAACGCGCTCACTTTGGGCATGGCGGATCGCGCCGCCTTGCGCCTCGGCGACTGGGCGGAAGGTGTCGACGGTCAGTTCGACCTGATCCTCGCCAACCCGCCCTATATCGGCACGCACGAACCGCTGCCGCGCGAGGTGCGCGAGCATGAGCCCGGCGCGGCGCTGTTCGCGGGCAGCGACGGGCTCGCCGATTATCGGCGCATCGTGCCGCAGCTTCGGGCGCTGCTTGCGCCCGGTGGCGCGGCGATCCTCGAAATCGGCGCGACTCAGGCCGACGCTGTTTCCGCGCTGCTCGTCGCCGCTGGTTTCGCGGTGGCGGTGCGGCGCGATCTGGCCGGGCATGCGCGCGCGCTGATCGCCACGGATGCGCCCCTTGATCCGTAGGCGTACGGAGACAATATTCCGCTTGGATATCGGCGCATCAGCCGCTAATGGACAGGCATAGGGGCACGCGATACCACCGTCATGGGTTGAGATCGGTCGGTTGCCCGCCTCCTTCGTCATGCAATCGCTGTGGTCCGGCGATCGTGGCAGGCTTTCGGCGCCCTTTCGGTTCGGCGTCAGAATGGCCGAGGGGCATGCATCTACATCTCGTGGAGCACACGCCGGTTTGGTTTCGAAGGACAGGACAAACAGTTGATCAACAATCGTCAAGCCGGCCGTCGTCGCGGTCGTGGCGGGCAGCAGCAGCGCTCGCAGGGTGGCAATCCGGGCCGCGGCCAGGACAACGGCAACCGCATCGACAATCGCGCGCGCGGCAACGCGGCGCAGCTTCTTGAGAAATACAAGGCGCTGGCGCGCGATGCGCAGATGCAGGGCGACCGCGTCAACATCGAATATTACCTTCAGTTCGCGGATCATTATTTCCGCGTGCTGGCCGAGACGCGCTCGCGGTTCGAGGAGAACAACCAGGCGCAGCAGGGCCGTCGCCCGGGCGGCGCCAACACGTTCGACCAGGACGAGCAGGATTACGAGGACGAGGGGGAGCCGATCGGGGGCGAGCAGTCGCAGCCACAGCGCCAGCAGAACGGCAACGGCAATGGCGGCAACGGCTATGCTCAGAACGGGCAGAACGGCAATCAGAACGGCCAGGGCGGTTCGCAGCGCGACCGTGGCCAGTATGAAGACGGCCAGCGCGCCCGCGCAAACGACGACGCTCAGCGTGATCGTGCCAATGACGATACCCCGCGCGACCGCGCGAACAACGACGGACGCCCGCGTCGCGGCAACGAAGGCGACCGCCAGCCGCGTCAGGAGCGTGGCGGTGAGGACCGGCGTCCGCAGCGCGACGGCAATCGTCAGGACGGGCGCCAGGATGGGCGTCAGGACGCACGTCAGGATGGGCGCGCAGATGTGCGTCAGGATCGCCAGGACGCCGCGCAGGAGGACGTCCGCGCCGAGCAGCAGCCGGTCGCAGAGGTGCAGGCCGCACCTGCCGCGCCCGAGGCGCCCGCGATCGACGCACCCGCTGCTGAGGCACCTGCGGCCGAGCCGCGCCGTCGCGGCCGCCCGCGCCGCGTGACGCCGGTGGAGGCCGAAGCCGCACCGACCTTCGATGCCGGCCTGTTGCCGCCGTCGCTCACCGCCGGCACCCCCGCACCCGAGCCGGCCGTTGCGCCTGCCGCCGAGAGCGCGCCCGAGGCGAGCGATGGCGAACCGGTCGAAAAGCCGCGTCGCCGCCGTGGCCGTCCGCCCGCGACCGAGCCGGTTCAGGCCTGAACCTTCGTTCGAGCCGCATTGTCATCGTCCCGTAGCGGCCCTAGCCTAAGGCAAGGGCCAACCGGGGAGAGGGCGATGCGGCTTGGAGTTTCGAGCGGACTGCTGGCGTTGATCGCCGCACCCATGCCCGCGAGCGCGCAGACCACGCCCGCGACCGTGCCGCAGGCGCCGGGCGCGCAGAGCCCGAGCGGTCAGGGCGACGTCTCTGTCACGATCTACAACAACGATCTTGCCTTGGTGCAGGACACGCGCCGATTGGCGCTGCCGCGCGGGATCAGCCGGCAGGACTTTCCCGACGTCTCCGCGCAGATCCGCCCCGAGACGGTGACGCTGTCCGCACCCGACGCCGGCATCGTCGAACAGAATTTCGACTACGACCTGCTCTCGCCGCAAGCGCTGATGAACAAGGCGGTCGGCCAGACCGTCACCGTCGTACGCACCAATCCCGCCACCGGCGTCGAGACGCGTGAGAGTGCGCGCGTGCTCGCCAACAACGGCGGCACCATCGTCCAGATCGGCGACCGGATCGAGGTGCTGGGTGACAATGCGCATGTCGTCTTCCCATCGCTTCCCGCCGGTCTCCGCGCGCGACCCACGCTGTCGATCACGCTTGACGCACAGGCGGCGGGGGTGCGGCCGGTGACGCTCAGCTATCTGTCGCGCGGGCTCCGCTGGAAGGCGGACTACGTCGCCCTGTTCGACGAACGCGCCGGCAAGCTCGACGTGCAGGGCTGGGTGACGCTGTCGAACACCAGCGGCACGACCTTCGCCAATGCGCGTACCCTGCTGGTGGCGGGCACGGTCGGCGACGGCAACGATGGCAACGGATACCGCCCCAATCGCCAGCCGCGCGGCAACCAGCCTGGCACCGAGACGGCGGGCCGCGAGCAACTCGGCGACTTCTACATCTATCCGCTTGCCGATCGCACCACGATCGCCAACGCCCAGACCAAGCAGGTCAGCTTCCTCAACGTCGCCGGCGTACCCGCGAGCAAGGCGTATTTCTATCGTAACGGATGGCTGGACAAGCTCGACGAGGCCGCGAGCGTCGATACCGTGCTGAAGTTCTCCTCTTCGAAGGGCGGAGGGCTGGGCGATGCGCTCCCTGCGGGCACGGTGCGCGTCTATATGCGCGACGTGCGCGGTAGCCCGCAATTCATCGGCGAGAGCGCGATCCCGCACACGCCGATGGGCTCCGCGCTCGCGTTGAAAACCGGCGAGGCGTTCGATGTAAAGATCCTGCCCGTGGTCGAAAAGCGCGAACGCATCGGCACCGACCGCTGGCGCACGACGATGAGCTACCGCCTCACCAACGCGCGCGCCGCCCCGGTCACCGTCGAACTGGCGCAGGCCGGGCTCGACGGCTGGTGGCATGACACGCGGATCGTCGAGGAGAGCCAGAAAAGCGAGCGCCCCGATGCCGACGAGGCGGTGTGGCAGGTCGCCGTGCCCGCCAACGGATCGGCGAGCCTGACCGCGACCTTCGACACGCGCTACTGATGTCCGCGCGCTGGCTGGCGGCGGCTCTGCTGCTCGTGCTGGCGATGCCGGCGCGCGCGCAGGATGCGCCGGTGGTGGTGTCGCCCGCACCGGCCAGGGTCGCGGTGACGATCTACCGCGCGCCCGAACGCGACGCCAAGGTGGCGATCAATCGTGGCTGGCTGCGCGGTTACGCGCTCGTCACCGAACAGCGCACCGTCTCCCTGCCGGCGGGACGGGCGGTGGTCCGCTTTCGCGGCGTCGCCGCCGGCATCCTGCCCGAAAGCGCGATCATCGCCGGCTTGGGCGAAGGCGTGCGTGAGAAGAACCTCGACGCCGATCTGCTCTCGCCGGCGACGCTCTACGCGGCGAGCTTCGGACGCCCGGTGACGATCCGCCGCCACGTCGGCAAGCGCGTGATCGAGGAGGAGGCGATCCTGCGCTCCGGCCCGGATGGCGCGGCGATCGTGCAGACGGCACAAGGGTTCGAGGCGGTCGACTGCCATGGTGGCGCGGACGCGATCGGCTATCGCGGCTTGCCGCCCGCACTGCCCGACCAACCGACATTGTCGATCGAGGTCGACTCGCCGGTGGCAAGGACGGTGACGCTGAGCGTGTCGTACCTCGCCTGGGGGTTCGACTGGCAGGCCAATTACGTCGCCACCTTGCGCCCCGACGGCGTGACCGCCGATCTGCTCGCCTGGGTGACGCTGGCGAGCGGCGACGTAACCA
>NZ_CM173236.1:407500-1285000 GCF_057748035.1 Sphingomonas sp. BRN-1R
GCCGATAGGTGTAGGCGCAGCGAAAGCGAGTCTGAATAGGGCGACTTAAGTTTGGTGTATTAGACCCGAAACCCGGCGATCTAGGCATGACCAGGATGAAGGTGCGGTAACACGCACTGGAGGTCCGAACCGATTAACGTTGAAAAGTTACCGGATGAGTTGTGTTTAGGGGTGAAAGGCCAATCAAGCCGGGAAATAGCTGGTTCTCCGCGAAAACTATTGAGGTAGTGCCTCGGATGGACACCCTAGGGGGTAGAGCACTGGATGGATGCGGGGGTCGCGAGACCTACCAACTCTAACCAAACTCCGAATACCTAGGAGTGATATCCGGGAGACAGACGGCGGGTGCTAAGGTCCGTCGTCAAAAGGGAAACAGCCCTGACCTACAGCTAAGGTCCCCAAGTCATCACTAAGTGGGAAAGCATGTGGAACTTCCAAAACAACCAGGAGGTTGGCTTAGAAGCAGCCATCCTTTAAAGAAAGCGTAACAGCTCACTGGTCTAAACAAGAGGTTCTGCGGCGAAGATGTAACGGGGCTAAAGTGATGCACCGAAGCTTAGGATGTGGATTTATCCACGTGGTAGCGGAGCGTTCCGTACGCCTGTGAAGCGGTCTGGTAATGGGCCGTGGAGGTATCGGAAGTGCGAATGCAGACATGAGTAGCGATAAAGAGGGTGAGATGCCCTCTCGCCGAAAGACCAAGGGTTCCTGCGCAAGGCTAATCCGCGCAGGGTGAGCCGGCCCCTAAGACGAGCCCGAAGGGGGTAGTCGATGGGAACCACGTTAATATTCGTGGGCCTGGTGGTGTGTGACGGATCTCGTGTGTTGTTCTCCCTTATTGGATTGGGAGGGCTTCGAAGAGGTTCCAGGAAATAGCCCCACCGTATAGACCGTACCCGAAACCGACACAGGTGGTCAGGTAGAGTATACCAAGGCGCTTGAGAGAAGTGTCCTGAAGGAACTCGGCAAATTGCCTCCGTACCTTCGGAAGAAGGAGGCCCTCACTCTGCGCAAGCAGTATGAGGGGGCACAGGCCAGGGGGTAGCGACTGTTTAGCAAAAACACAGGGCTCTGCTAAGTCGGCTTCAAGACGACGTATAGGGCCTGACGCCTGCCCGGTGCCTGAAGGTTAAGTGGAGGAGTGCAAGCTCTGAAATGAAGCCCAGGTAAACGGCGGCCGTAACTATAACGGTCCTAAGGTAGCGAAATTCCTTGTCGGGTAAGTTCCGACCTGCACGAATGGCGTAACGACTTCCCCACTGTCTCCAGGACATGCTCAGCGAAATTGAATTCCCCGTGAAGATGCGGGGTTCCCGCGGTTAGACGGAAAGACCCCGTGCACCTTTACTGCAGCTTCAGAGTGGCATTAGGAAAGAACTGTGTAGCATAGGTGGGAGGCTTTGAAGCGTTGGCGCCAGCTGACGTGGAGCCATAGGTGAAATACCACCCTGTTGTTTTCTGATGTCTAACCTCGATCCATGAAACTGGATCAGGGACCCTCTGTGGCGGGTAGTTTGACTGGGGCGGTCGCCTCCTAAAGAGTAACGGAGGCGCGCGATGGTGGGCTCAGGACGGTTGGAAACCGTCTGTTAGAGTGCAATGGCATAAGCCCGCCTGACTGCGAGACTGACAAGTCGAGCAGAGACGAAAGTCGGTCATAGTGATCCGGTGGTCCCTCGTGGAAGGGCCATCGCTCAACGGATAAAAGGTACGCCGGGGATAACAGGCTGATAACCCCCAAGAGCTCATATCGACGGGGTTGTTTGGCACCTCGATGTCGGCTCATCACATCCTGGGGCTGGAGCAGGTCCCAAGGGTTTGGCTGTTCGCCAATTAAAGTGGTACGTGAGCTGGGTTCAGAACGTCGCGAGACAGTTTGGTCCCTATCTGCCGTGGGCGTCGAAATTTGAGAGGAGTTGACCCTAGTACGAGAGGACCGGGTTGAACGTACCTCTGGTGTACCTGTCGTCGTGCCAACGGCGCAGCAGGGTAGCTATGTACGGACGGGATAACCGCTGAAAGCATCTAAGCGGGAAGCCTCCCTCGAGATAAGATTTCATAGAGCCGTGAAAGACCATCACGTTGATAGATCGGATGTAGAAGTGCGGTAACGCATGGAGCTAACCGATACTAATTGCTCTATTCGCGCTTGAGAGTCCCGCCATCAATGACAATGCTGGATACCAGCCACGTCGGCGAGGCAGATGATCAAATGCCAACGCCTGATACAAACACCCAACACACATATGCACGGCACCGATTTTAAACCAACCAAACACCCACGCGCACCGGCTCCATTGCCTGGTGGCTATAGCGTCTGTGAACCACCCGATCCCATCCCGAACTCGGCCGTGAAACCAGTCTGCGCCAATGGTACTATCGCTTAAGCGATGGAAGAGTAGGTCGTCGCCAGGCATTGAAGCCCGTGCGCGTGCGTGTCACAATACAAGAACCCATTCACTTGTCCCCTCCCCAAAAGGAGGATCCCGGCGCGGGGTGGAGCAGCCCGGTAGCTCGTCAGGCTCATAACCTGAAGGTCACAGGTTCAAATCCTGTCCCCGCAACCAAACTCCCATATTCCAAACCGTCTCAGGATACCCCCGAGGCGGTTTTTTATTGCCTTCTTTCCATCGTTTGCCTCGTCTCACCGGCTTCGCAAGCGTCTCGCTGAATGTCGCTGGATGCCATGACGTCGATTTGCATTTGGGGGTACTTTCAGGGGTAATGCCCGCCAACTCGGCAGGAGTACCCCCATGGCTCTCAAGGAACTTGAAGCGCGCTACGCCACCAAACGCTCGAAGGATTACAAGCTCACCGATGGCGAGGGGCTCTACTTCCTCGTCCGGCTCAATGGCTCCAAGCTCTGGCGGTTCAAGTATCGCTTTGACGGCAAGGAGAAGCTGCTTTCCTTTGGTGCCTATCCCGACACTAGCCTTGCTGCCGCGCGGCTGCGGCGCGCCGAGGCCAGGCTGGCGCTTGGGCAAGGCAGGGACCCCGGCGCCAAGGCAGCGCCCGCGCCGGTCACGACGTTTGAAGCGGCTGCGCGGGCGTGGCACAAAAATCGTGAAGCGGTGCTCGACCCTGGTCATGCCTCGCGCTTGCTGACGCGGCTCGAGCGCAATGCGTTTCCCGCATTCGGTGATCGTGATCTGCGTGCGATTACCGCCGCTGACGTGTTGGCGATGGTGCGGACGGTTGAAGCGCGCGGCGCGCTCGACGTCAGTCGCCGGCTCAAGCAGCATGTCAGCCAGATCTATCGGTTCGCCATCCCGCAGGGTTGGGCCGATGTCGATCCGGCCGCGCATCTCTCTGATCTGCTCAAGCCCAAACCGCGCACGCGGCACATGGCGCGGATTGGCATGGACGAGCTTCCCGATCTGGTCCGCGCCATCGAAAGCTATGATGGCGAGGAAAACCCCAAGCGTCGTGCCGTCACCCGCGCCGCGCTGATGTTTACGCTGCTCACCTGGGCGCGCACTAACGAAACCCGGCTCGCCACCTGGGATGAGTTCGAGGGGCTCGATGGTCCCGAGCCATTGTGGCGCGTACCCGCCGAGCGGATGAAAATGGGACGCGAGCACCTCGTGCCGCTCTCAAAAGCCGCCGTTGCGATTCTTGCCGGGCTAGGCGCCGCGGGGCAATCAGGCTTTGTGTTTCCCGGCGACAAGCTCGGTCAGCCGATCTCCCAGAACACCATGATCTACGGCTGCTACCGGATGGGCTATCGTGGTCGCCAGACCGTCCACGGCTTTCGCGGGATCGCGTCGACCTGGGCCAACGAAGCCGAGCATTACCGGCCTGACTGGATCGAGCTGGCGCTCGCCCATGCCGAGCGCGACGAGGTTCGTGGTGCTTACAACAGCGCGCTCTACCTCACGCCCAGGCGACGTATGCTCGATGCCTGGGACGTCTACATCATGCGGATGTTAAGGCCGCAGCGAACGCAAGCTGCTGTCAACGACGATAGTGTCGCAATTGCGGAACGGCCGATACTGGGGTGAAACTGGTGGAGAACGGACTGGCCGCTTTCGGGTAGCGGTCCGGCGTAAGCTGACGTTTGTTCAGCCGAACCGCGACGACAGCTATGCGCCCTATTATCGGTCATTGCGATCCGCTAGCCGATCGCTCGAAAGCCGACGGCATTGCGACCATATCTCGGAAGGCAGGGTCTGGGACTACGCCGTCGTTCCCGCTTCGCCACTCGAGTTTCGGCTTTTGGAAGGAGCAGACGTTCCGCCTCACAAGGATGCCGTCGCCGAATGACTCAACAAGGACCGGCTGGCGGCATTCACCCGCGTTGATCAATGTCCAAATGACATCTTTTGTACTTCAAGCCGCTTCCGCAGTGACAGGGCTCGTTGCGCCCGCCTAGCGCGGGCCGCGGAGCGGCGAGCGTTGTGACCGGGCGCTTGATGAGCTTGTTGGCGGCGCGTTCAGCCTTGCTGTCATGCTTCCAGGGAAACTCGACCTTGTGCCCGAAGCGCAGCGTTCCACTGGGTCCGATGACGATGCCATACCAGCTGTCCACGCGACTACGATACTTACGCGCGAGCATGTGGTCGTCGATCTTGGCGAAACTGTTGGCGTCGGTGTCGCCGTTGCAATGGACGGCAATGCCCGACCCGCCGAAGCCGAGCACGAAGTTTGATGAGCCCCGCCGCCCTGCGTTCGCAACCACCTTGTCGAGGTTGTCGCGCAGTTCCGTCATGCCCTCTTCGGCGAGCTGATAGGCGAGCATGACCGTGTCGGTCAGCGTGCCGGTCGGGTTCGCCTCGATCGCGCGGATGAGCCTGTCCAGCCTCGATCCGGCGATGACGGTGAGCACGCCCTTAGGCGTCCGCGCGCCGGGCTGGCCCATCCTCCGCACGCCCATTGCGATCTCTATGTCGGCCGCGAAGTCGTCCTCGAACACGACCATGTCGTGCTCCTTCTCCAGCCACAGATTGTATTTCAGGTGGTAGGACAGCAGCGTGATCTCGTGATGGATGAGGACCTTCGGTCCGTGGATCGCGCGCAGCTCGAGATAGCTCAGGAAGCGGATCGGCCGCTCGAGCATCTCGGCCATCACGTCCAGCGTGAAGACGTCGATGACGAGCGGGGCTAGGACCTTGGGCTCCTCCCGCCGCACAAGGAACTGTTCCGTCTGGAAGGCTAGCGCCGGGTAATGGTCTGACAGGAGGCAGACCGGGAATACCTGCGAGATCTCGGGTGGGATCTCGACCGTCGTGCCGTCGGCGGTGCTGAAGCGCAGCGAGCGGTCGGACAGCGCGGCGGAGCAGTCCATGGCTTGGTCGTAGGCGTCTTGGACCGCGGCCTTGAAGTCGCCGCGCAACTGGAGGTCGTTGCCCTTGCGCGCGGCGAGGGTGAGGCGCTTCGACTTGGCCTGCAGCACGATCGCTCGGTCGGCGAACAGCACGAGCACGTCGATCTCGCCGAAGCGGTCGCCCTTTGCGCGGTCGATGTTCACGCCACGGTGCACCCGGGCCGGACCGAACACGCGCGACAGGTGATCGACCGCGAAAGCTTCGGTGAAATCGCCGCGATGGTCGGATAGCGCCGGTCTGTAGGGCTTGTCGTCCCACATCCAGTAGAAGGGCGACTCGTAGACGGCCTCCGCCAGCGCGTTGAAGTGGAAGAGCAGGTGGCGACCGTCTCCCGTCTCCAGCACCGGCGATCCGTTGACGGCGTTGAAGTCGCTGATCGAGGCGAACGTCGGATTGCCGCGCCCCGCAGCCAGCCTGAATGCGGCTATGCAGGCGCTCGCGGTGTTCTCACCGAGGCCCGCGACAGGAGCGATCTCGGCGGCGGTCAGCGTGAACGCCTCGAGCAGGCGCGGATCGCCTGGCGTGTTTGCGCCCGCCGCCATCGCGCCAGAGACCTTGCGGTTCTGGATGTCGGCGGCGGCCTTGGCGAAGGCGACCATGTCGGCGATTCCGGCCTTCCGATGCTCCTTCAGCCAGGGGTGATCGGCCGCATACTTGTCGATCGCGAAGTCGCAGTTCTGGAACGAGAAGGCGCCTTCGCCGCCATAGAAGATCGGCTCGCGCATCGCGCCACCGCTTTCCCAAGGGTCGGGCGGGATCTCGCCGGCCTCGAACGCCTTGAACATGCCGTCGAGCGTCGGCGCGCCCATGCTCCGGTGCAGTTCCTCCATCAGGGCGTCAGTCCGCTTGACGAGCGAGTCGACGTCGACGGGTGGCGGAGCGGCCAGATCGCCACCGGCGCGCACCATCAGTCCGATGAGCGTGGACATCTCAGTCCGGATCAGCCGCGACCTCGAATAAAGGTGCTGCATGTCCTCGGCCTTCATCACGTCGCGGCGATGCCAGATGAAATTGTCGCGCACGCACAGGAATGCGATCACATGCGCGTAGCCAAACGTGGCGGTGAGCTCCGCGATCTCGTCGAACACCTCCTGCTCAGGCCGCCGCTTGGGGATCGAAGGCCGCCCTCCATCTCTAGTTAGGTCATCAGGGCGCATCGCCGTTGGGCCGGGCTCAGTCATTGCCTTCCTCTCAATGCAAGACGACCTCCGTGACCACTATGTCGGTTTCGTCTGGAATAACGTCGCTAGCGACATCGGGCCTCATCAGACAGATACCAGAGCTATCGAACGCGCTTCGCATGCGTAAGGCAAAGCGCTACAGCCTACCGGAGCTCTACACGGGCGATACAGTCAACGCCGGCCCGAGACTGTGCGGATTCAATGCCGGCTCGCGTGGCTTTGATCACGCGGAAACCGTCGGTTCGTCCGGTCGCGATGAAATCTTCTTTCTCCAGCCGATCGAGCAAGGCGGTGAGGTCGCGATGGGAGGGCTCAAGACAAATTGTTCCTAACCAGTGATAGTATAGCTGGTCATTGCCCACCCCATGCTTTTCCAAGCCTACGAGAATTTCGCGGGCCTTTAGGAACTCGCGAATGGCAATGAAGGGCTCGGTCTGGTTCGATTGCTTTGTCATAGAGTCTAGCAAAATCATAAACTGATACGCGATAGCAGATGGCTTTGTCTAATTTGCTTCGGCCGAAACATTCGAGGTTGCCCTATACAAGCGGACTTTCTCCTGCCGCATCGGCCGATCAGGACGATGATCCTTGGCCCAGGCCTCAACCAGAACGTCTTTGCCGCTCTGCCAGAACACTCCGTTCCAGCGTCGCTGCGGGCCTGCATTCTTCTTGGCGTCGGGCCACGCGCCGCGCTCTCCGATACCTACCCAAAGAGGCGTTACGCCTCGTGCCTCGAGCACTTGTTCGAGCGCGCCACGTCGCACAAGGCAGAACGAGTTCCGGTCGCCCGTACTCGACATGATAACCTGCTGGCCATCGGCGTCGAGCCACACCCCGGGGAGGTTGGGATCGGCGCCGACGTCGAGTTCTTTGAGCAACCAGGGGCTGGGCACATGCATGGAAAGTCCAGAGGGCAGGGTCGCATCAAGATGGTGCTCCCAGCGATACTGCCGGCAGAGCCGTAGATAGCGAGCTTCCGCCGATTGAATCCCGTCCGAATCAACCCATTCCGTATCGGGCCAGGTGCTGCGGGCGCCCGCTTCATAGACGTAGGGACCATCGGTCAGGTCGCCCCACATCATCCAGTCGTGGTGAAAATCGGCCCAGGCGCGGCTCATTCGCCGGGCGAATAGCGCTTCCTGCCCAGCTTCTATGCCGACCATCATCAGGAAGTGGAAGTCGTTCAATCTGAACGGCGCGCCGCCCATGCGATCGACGCCCGGATGGCGCGTCTTGCTATCCGTGTAACGGTAAAGGGTGAGCCAGTCGCCGTCCGACACATCCCCGCACAGTCCCAGTGACAGCCGTTCACGCGGGATCGCGTCGTCGAAAACCCAGGAGGGCATGTCTTCCGTCGCGACCTTGTCGATTGCGATGCGGGGGACGGCCGGGATCGATGTTGCAGAGAAGCCTATATCTTCATCTTCGATTGGCCGCACGGTGGGCTCGATATCGCGCAGAAAGGGAAGGTCGGTCGGCACGTCGTATGCGCGGGCTTCGAGCGGTCCCCATTCCGGGGCGAGCCAGACGTTGTCCGCGAGGCGTGCGAGCAGCTCGTGGAATGCGATCCACTGATATTTTTTCCCGATCCGCTCGATCCTGGCATGAGGGGCGGTATCGCTCCCGGCGCCATAGTCGCGCGGAAACCGTTTGCTCGACCAGCCTAGCCTGATGGCCCGGCGGGCGATCCATAGCCGCGCCTGCTTATGGTCGACGAGCGGAAGTTCCTTGCCAATGCCAGACCACCCCTCCCGGCCTTTGAGGTGCGGGATGACATCTTCCTCATAGGCTTTCGTCGCTCGGACTCCGAGCAGCCGGCGCAGATGACGGTCGGCGTGCACGAATGTCTCACCCTCACCAGATTTGGCGCCAGCGTCATCATTCTTTCCGGAATGCGACGCAGTCAGCTCGGCGAGATCAAGGAGATTTTCCTTCATTTCATCCCCGGCGATCCACCTCGCCTTGAACAGTTCAAAGGCCTCCGAAAGGCGGATCGGCCTTGGTCGCGAAAGCGGAATGCTGGTGAACTCGCGGATTCGTGACTTGATGATTTTATCGCCGAAATCACCTCCGAAGCCGCTGCACGAATCCACGATATGGCGATCGCCAACGGCGTCGGCCTCTGCCTCCACTTTCGCCTTATCCAGCCCGAAGCGCGGCGCTTTGCTGCCGTAGGGGGGACGGCACCTGGCGATATCGCACTCGGCAGGCAGCACATTCCTGTCGAACGCCAGCTCCATCACCAGCCGACCATAATCGCGGGTGAGGACGTGCAGGGGAATGGACGTTCCGGAAAAGACATGCCGCCATATCGCGTCTGCGGCGGTGGCAACACGACTTGCCTCGGGGTTGCGTAAGCACGCCCCGGCCACGGCGGCCAACACCCGTTCCACGACGTAAGGATCATCGACCCCAGCTAGGCGCTCTACGAACGGCGCCACGGCGGCCGGATGGCGCATCAGGATTTCGGTTGCCGCCTTCGTGGCGCGATCTCGTAGTGTCCTGTTCGAGGAGGTAAGTATCCAGCCAAGTGTCGACAGCGCCAGCCTCACCGTCTCGTCACTTGCGGTATCCGGCCCTTTACCCAGCCCCCAACTGGCGATCCGGTGGGCAGCGCCGCGCTGGTCGACCTCGCCGTTCACACGCTGCGTCCACAAGGCATCCCGCTCGGGCATGGGGCGCTTCGCCAGATTCCGGTGCAGCATATCCCCGTTCCATGGATGCCCCTCAACAGCCGAAAGCTCGATCAGGAGTTCCAATGGGGTTGCTTGCCAGCTTAACCGGTTCAGCAACTCGACCGTGCGATCACTAAAGGAACCGTGCTGGCGCCAGCGCACGCTCTCGACGAACGCCTCCTGGATCGAGGTGCGCCCCCACCACCGTTCCTGGCCGCCAGGGAGGTGATCGACAATTTCGATCCGCCACTCATCGGCGAACACGATCCCAAGGGCATCGAAGACGCCGCGCCATTCATCCTCGATACCCCAGCGACCGAGCATGAATGCGAATGGACCGCCCTCTTCGAAGGGTGTCCCAGGTTCGCATATTCCCTGCGTCAGGCTTTTTGCGACAAGCTGGTCTTGGATGCGCTGGAACGCAAAGCGCAGGACATCCTCCCGCACATCGAGCGGATCATCTTCGGTCTTTTCGTCATAGGGCGGCGGATCGTACCGCAGCAGGCCGTGCAGATGGAGAAGGTCCAGCCAGCCCTTATCATTCGGCGCTTGGTAGCTCGCGAAGGCTGCATCCAGTAGGCGGGCGGCTGCTCGGCGCTCGATATAGTCAACCCGACCGTCTGCCATGGCGCTGGCGATGTCGAGCAACCCCCTGGTCAGCGGAGCAACGAGTGCCGCGCTGCCGTCATACATTGTCCCCAGCGTCGTAGCTGCGGCATCGAGGTAGAACCGAAGCATCTCGCGCGATCCGCGCAATCCCAATGGGAACTGGGTCTTTCCCTGTCGCTGGAGGGCAACGCAGGTGGTACGCAAGAATAGCGGATTGACGAACTCCGGGGGAAGCCAAGGGGATGCCGGCCGCGTTATGCCACGTCGGTCCATATAGACCACAGCCGCCCGCTCACGCTCCTCTTCCGTCTCGAAGCCTGCGATAACGATCTCGGCCGCATGCTCCCTCGACAAGGCTGTGAACACGCGCTCGGAATATACGTCTCGACAGGAGACGCAGAGTGCCAGCCGAGGGTTAGCCCGAACCTTGGCTGCGAAGCCCGAGAGACGATTACGCCAATATTTCGCTCCTCCGCCTTCATTGAGCGCGTCGATGCAGATAAGGGCGCGCGTTCCGCGGGCCGCTGCCGCGGCCTCCAGGGCGCCGAGCAGCATCTCCGTTGTCATCCCCGGCAGCTCCAGCCGGCGCGCGATCTCAATGCCTGGCTCGTCGCCATGCCTGAAGTCAGTCCCAAGGAGCATGATCGCCGGTTCACCGGCATCAATGGCAGCCCCTACCTCCCGCGCCATGAGATGGGATTTGCCGCTTCCCGCTTCGCCCTCGATAATCGCAAACCGCGACTGGTCCGCCTGCTGGAACATTCCTTCGAACCGATCTCGCAAATCGACCAGCGCCTCGTCCATCTGGTCGAGGCGCTCCCGCAGTTTGCGCAGACCGAAACTATCCCGATCCGGCCTGTTTTCATCGTAAATTGTGGGGCCGGCTCGCCCGATGGCGTCGACCGCAGCCTCGCACGCGTCCAGCCAGTCCTGCAGGGGAAAGGCCTCTTCCTGTCGAAGTGGCCGCGCAGCAATTGTCTCAAGGCCGTGCATCGCGACAGAGAGGGCGCCATACCATTCTGCGTCTACCGTCCCATCGCCGGGATCGTCGGGCAAAAGCTCGGTTAGTGCTGAAACCGGATGCCGGTAGCTTTCGCGCCATCCGGCGCTGCCGCGCAGCGCCTGGAACAGCTGGCTCGCCTCGACATCGACATGGTCCTCGGGATGATAGCGCTCATCGAGTGCGGCGACGGTTTGCACGAAGTGCTCGCGAAACCATGATTCCGACAGCTCGCGTTCGGCGAACCAGTATTCGCGCAGACCCGCTGCACGCGGGTTGGTAAGCATGCGCTCAATCTGGCTGCCGCCAAGGAAATCTACCGTGAATGGCCTTTCTTCGGCAGCTTTCTTCCAGCCTTGGAGCCGCTTGTTCCACTTCTCGCGCGCCGAAGTGCCACGTTGGTTCCTGACATCGGTTAGGTCGCACGGCATGCCGACGGTAATGCGCGTCATCGCCGGGTGCGTGGTGATCGCGGTCGTGATTGAGCTGTTGAGGGCCGTCCAGTTTATGTCGCCCGCTTCCTCGTGGAACTTAGCCTGGTAGCCCTCTTCGGTTCCATCCTCGATCACCCAATAGGCTTCGACGCCGCCATCACCGCCTGCGCCTTCGATTGGCCGGAACTCGGTCGCGCCCGTAGGCGGGATTACCTCCGCAAGATGTCGCAGGAGGCGCTCGAAAGAGCCCCTTTGACCATCGGCACCCCCACGCAGGCGTCTGAAGTCAAGCATCCCTCTCTCCGATGACGCTCAGGTCGCATCCATTACCTCAAAGTGGAACATGGCTAGAGCGGTTTTCGATCAGTCTGCATCGTAGCCGCAGGCGGCGAAGTAGTTGGCACATTCCTGGGGCGAGTAGAGATCGAGGATGCGACCGATGGCGTTCCATAGGCCATGGACGGTCCGCTCGGCCGCTTTTCGCAGGTGCGCCTTCAGCTTGGAGAAGGCCTGCTCGATCGGGTTGAAGTCTGGGCTGTAGGGCGGGAGGAAGAGGAGCGTTGCGCCAACGCTTTCGATGGCGGCTCGCACGGCCGGCGCCTTGTGGCTCGACAGGTTGTCCATCACGACCACGTCACCGCGGCCGAGTTCCGGCACGAGCACGCGCGTGACGTAGGTGAGGAACGCATCGGCGTTCATTGGTCCGTCGAGCACCCAGGGTGCTACCATGCCCGTGCGGCGCAGGCCGGCGACGAAGGTCGTGGTCTTCCAATGTCCGAAGGGGATGCCGGCGCGCAAGCGCTGGCCCCGCCGGCAGCGACCATGGCGCCGCGCCATGTTGGTAGACGCCCAGGTCTCGTCGATGAAGACCAGCTTGTCGGGGTCGAGATCGAGCTGGCCCTCGAACCACTCCTCGCGACGCTTCAGGACGTCGGGACGATCTTGCTCCGTCGCGTGGCCGGTCTTTTTTTGCGCGTGATCCCGTGGCGGGCGAAGAAGCGCCAGAGCGTGGCGATGCTGACGCTCACGCCACGCTCGGCCAGCACCCCACGAAGCTCTGCCAGCGTCGGATCCGGCTGCTGCTCGATCGCCTCCAGAATGAAGGCGGCATGGTCCTCAATCTTGGGACTTCGGCGATCACCGCCCTGCGGCTTGGCCGCCGGCGTGCCATGAGCGAGCACCAGCTGTCGCCAGCGGATCGCGCTTGCCGCGCTGACGCCGAACCGCTCTGCCGCCTGCCGGCAAGACACCCCGCTTTCGACAGCAGCGATGACACGATCCCGAAGATCACGCGATAACGCTCGGCCCATCCATCCCGGCCTCCTTCGCCAGCACGGATCGTGAATCAGAAAACGGGTGCCGTGTGAATCCCCAACGATTCAGCCCCGACGAAAACCGCTCTAGAACGTTCTTTCTTGAGCGTCTACATGATCGTTCGGCACCCTTCGTCCCCGGGACGATGTGAACTGGGACATTCCCGCGAGGCAATTTGAAAGTCGGCTGCCGCCAGAACCCGACGTTCGAGGGCGATGTATTTCCGACACCCTGAACGCTAAAGTCTGGCTGATCGAAGACTGACAACTTTCGGGATGTCGATCTGCGATAGCGGCCGTTTGCGCGGGGCCGCTCCGCATTGTCGGGCATCGAATCTCAGCCCCCGGTAAGGAGGCGGTCAATTGCCTCAACCGCGAAGCGAGCGGACAGGATCGCGCCAGGCTGCTGGGGCGTCGCGCCTTTTGCTTCATCAGCGTGATCGACGACCGTCTTGGCGGCGAAGCAAACCACGGGCGAGCCATGCAGGGCGGCCGCGCGATAGATGCCGAAGACCTCCATGTCTACCGCCGCCACCTTTCCGTGCTGCTCAGCGATCCGCGCGGCGTATCTTTCAGACGCGATAACCGCCGAACCGCTCACCGATGGTGCGAGAACGGCCTCGACGGACGGCACTGCGACCTCATGCCGCTTGGAGGCGAGCCGAGACAGGCAACGGTCCTCCTCGATGAGCTGACTAAGGACGATGCGCGTCTCGTTACCCATGCTCTCCTGATAGCTTCGGATCTCGAAACTGTCGGGAAGCTGCTTGCCTGCCTGGTGCTCCCAGGTGAAGTCCGACACGACCAATGCCCCGATTGGCGCCTGTTCCGCAAAACCGCCACACACGCCGGTCATGCAGATCAACCTTGGGGAAAACACGCTCAGCGCGCGGCTGGCGATGATACCGGCATCGACCAGTCCCATCTGAGGCTGAAGGATGCAGATGCCCTCGAGGCCACCGAGCGACATCTCCCGGCCGTCGAGGCCAGCGAACCTAACATAGCTGCCGACGGTGAAATCGTCTCTCGAGACTGCCTCGAAGGCGGTGCGCTCCAGCTCTAGCGCGCAGACAACGACGAAATCGTAGACCGTCCTGCTCGCCACGCGCTGCATGCAAACGCGTAGGCACGAACGCCATGCGTCGTCCTGCGAATATCCGATGAGCAGAATACCTGCTCTCGTGAAGGCGCCGCCCCGTTGCGCCACGACCTCCTCAAACCTTGAGACCGCGACCACCGTGGCCGACCGATTCAACTCACTCTCAGCGAACTGCTCGATTAGCTCCTCAGACACGTCCGTAGGCGCCTGCCCGTCGAGACGCGGAAGGAGGAGGTCGGTAACCACAAGATCGAACTGCGACCTAGACAGGCTCCGCGCCGCCTGCCCGAAGGTGGCGCACTCCTCAATCTCGACGCTTCCCTCAAAGAAAGACCGGATCTCCTCCCGAACGGCGTCCCGCTTATCGGTCTCGTCCTCTACGACGAGCACCCGGACCCGCCTCATCGGACGAGCCGCCGCAACTCGGCCCGCCAGCCGCTGTTTAAAACGTTGAAATAGACCGCGCCGCGTAGGTTGGCGGACGCCTTCTTGCCGAAGGCGCGGGCGAACTGCGATAGTGCGAAGAGGCGGCCATCGAATTCTATTTCGGGATATTGGGTCACGATGATCACGGGATCTCCACGCTGCTCGTAGGACAGCTCTAGCAACAGTTCTACGCCGCCGGACGGCTGCGACATCGGTTGAGCCGCCGCGGGTCGAACCTCGTGGCTCGGCAACGCCATATCGAGGACGATGAGGTCATAGGCCCTCTCGCCGAGGAGCGTCAGTGCCTGCCGGACGGATCGTCCCACGCGGACCTCCGCGTCCGGAATCAGCTCGAATAGCGCACCCTCGAGCTCCTTCTGCTTAAAGGCGTCATCCTCGACCAGTAAAATAGCGGACGCCACGGACGCTCCCGATGCCGAGCCAATCACGAACGCAAGTAGCGCAGAGATAGCGCGAACACGACGCCGTCATCGTTCCGGCGCCAGTCAAAACCGATCACCTCACCGATCTCCTCTACGATGCATCGGACCTTCCGAAGGCCGCTCTCCTCGTCGATGTCCATGGCGTTGTCCACGTCCGCAGTCATTTCCTCTTCAATCCGTCGAAAACGCCCTTCGGCCTCGCAGGGATCAACCGATGAGGCGATCTCGATCACTAGAGCGGTTTTCGTCGGGGCTGAATCGTTGGGGATTCACACGGCACCCGTTTTCTGATTCACGATCCGTGCTGGCGAAGGAGGCCGGGATGGATGGGCCGAGCGTTATCGCGTGATCTTCGGGATCGTGTCATCGCTGCTGTCGAAAGCGGGGTGTCTTGCCGGCAGGCGGCAGAGCGGTTCGGCGTCAGCGCGGCAAGCGCGATCCGCTGGCGACAGCTGGTGCTCGCTCATGGCACGCCGGCGGCCAAGCCGCAGGGCGGTGATCGCCGAAGTCCCAAGATTGAGGACCATGCCGCCTTCATTCTGGAGGCGATCGAGCAGCAGCCGGATCCGACGCTGGCAGAGCTTCGTGGGATGCTGGCCGAGCGTGGCGTGAGCGTCAGCATCGCCACGCTCTGGCGCTTCTTCGCCCGCCACGGGATCACGCGCAAAAAAAGACCGGCCACGCGACGGAGCAAGATCGTCCCGACGTCCTGAAGCGTCGCGAGGAGTGGTTCGAGGGCCAGCTCGATCTCGACCCCGACAAGCTGGTCTTCATCGACGAGACCTGGGCGTCTACCAACATGGCGCGGCGCCATGGTCGCTGCCGGCGGGGCCAGCGCTTGCGCGCCGGCATCCCCTTCGGACATTGGAAGACCACGACCTTCGTCGCCGGCCTGCGCCGCACGGGCATGGTAGCACCCTGGGTGCTCGACGGACCAATGAACGCCGATGCGTTCCTCACCTACGTCACGCGCGTGCTCGTGCCGGAACTCGGCCGCGGTGACGTGGTCGTGATGGACAACCTGTCGAGCCACAAGGCGCCGGCCGTGCGAGCCGCCATCGAAAGCGTTGGCGCAACGCTCCTCTTCCTCCCGCCCTACAGCCCAGACTTCAACCCGATCGAGCAGGCCTTCTCCAAGCTGAAGGCGCACCTGCGAAAAGCGGCCGAGCGGACCGTCCATGGCCTATGGAACGCCATCGGTCGCATCCTCGATCTCTACTCGCCCCAGGAATGTGCCAACTACTTCGCCGCCTGCGGCTACGATGCAGACTGATCGAAAACCGCTCTAATCCAATGTACCGATCGTCCTCGTCCTCGCGCCGCGCCGAGATTCTTGCGCGGGTGCCGCGCCGACAATACTTTGCCGCGTTGACAACGAGAACGAACAGAGCGTCGTACACTAGATGGAAGCGGTGTCCTATCAAGTCGATGTCAGCGTCCTCGGGGATGTCGATGATTGGAGGCCGTAGCTGATGCCGGTGCGACACCTCGTCGATCACAGCATTGACGAGGAGGCTCACGCTAGCGCTAGGACTGAAGTTGGTTGGCCTAGTTAACCACGACTTAGCAGTTTCAAAGCGCTGGTCGACCATGCCGTTCAGTTCGAGAATGGTCTGGCTCATCCTGGCGTCGATCTCCGGACGTCCCGTAGCGAAGCGCTGGCCCACATCGATCACGAAGTCGGCGCGAAGCCTCTCGAACGCTTCGCGAGAGCGTCTGAGGTCCACCTCAAAAAGCAGCCAGCAATCGTCGAGAATGATCGCGATCGGGGTGACGAGCTGCGAGCTCTCGCGTAGCACCGTCGCAATCCTTAGCACTATGGCATTGGCGACGAGGTTCTTGTCGGGATCGTCGATGGCTGCAACGATCAGCCCGCGCGGCTTCTCCTTGGACCGCACGTGCATCCGGTCAGTCGCTATAGCTTGCACCGCCGCATCAAAGCGCCGCATCCAGCTGCGCAAATGGGCTGCAAACTCGGGAGCGCTCTCCGCAAACTCCGCGGCTGCCTGTTCGACCGACGGGGCGATCTCGACCGACAGATGACCGTGGAGCGTGCCGTGCCTAATCCGGCGAGCGATGAAGGAAGCAGCGCCGTGCACTTTGTTCGTGCAGAATTCGCGGTAGGCCCGGTCGATGAGCCGCAGGAGCCTCGCCCTCGGCTGAACCGCGGTGCGGACCACGTCCGTGAGGCTAGTGCTTCTATCCTCGTCAGCGATGATGTCCTCAGCGAAGGGAGCCAGCGCTTTAAGGTCCTCCGACAGTGAATCTACCAGCCACTCGAAGAGTCGGAGAGGATCGACGTAAATGCGCGTGCTCTCGATGTCCCCTCGGACGCGGCGCAGCCTGATCAATAGGCGGTGCGACCGCGCGCGCGTTATCGCGTCGGCGTCGTTGCGTCGTGAGCCCTGCCACTCGAGCAAGCGCGTCTGCGCCTCAAGCACGTCGTCGGCGTGCGCGTAGATCTCGTATAGCGACGTCAGGAACGGCTCGGAAAGTAGCTCATAGAGGTGATCTGACACGTGGCCGCGATCGCTGTCGACGGATCGCATAAAGGCGACGACGTCGCCATCGTGCCGCTCTCGTAGCACTCGCTGAAGCGCGCGCCGGACCGCGTGATTGCGCGTCGGATTCGGGTCAGCATCATTTAGAAGCACGAGCCGATAGTATTCGTAGAGGGCGTCGGTGCGCCGCGGCGGCAGGAAGCGGTCGATCTCCTCCGCGGAGAGGAGGTGCGGCACGTCGATCGTGCGATCAAGAAGACAGCCCAGTTCCTCACCGTCCTTGATCCGCAATGTGCCCCCGGACGCCGAGGCGACGAGCGCCACGGTACGGTGGAAGCCATCGCCCTCCACATCAGAAGGCCCGCGCGGTGCGACCCCAAGCAGCTTGGCCGCGTCGGACTGGGGCGCCGCGAAGCCCGACGGGTCCCTCAACGCGGGTTTTATTCCGTCGAGGCGCTGGCCGATCGCTTCCTCGATCGCGAGGCGGTGATCGAAGAGGTTCCCGTATTCACTCCAAGCCGGCAGGTGGGTGAACAGCTTCAAATCGGCGAATTGGTCTTCGCGTCCGACGAAGTCCTGCAGTGATGAGGGAGCCAGATCGCCGAACGAATTTCGCCACGCCCCGACGATTCCAGACGGCAGTGCTGCGAGTACACGTTCCGCCTCGGCGGCTGCGCCCTCGCGTCGCAGCATTCGGTCGAGTCGGAACATGAACGCCACTGTATCGACAACGCCGCGGCGGCCGAATGCTTGTAGACGCTGGGCATAGCCGAAGCCATCGGTCAGCCTTGGCGACAGTAGGTCCACCACAAGCGACGCCTCGTTTGGGTCGAGAGCAGCGCGAAGCGCAAAGCTCACGAATGAGCGTCGGACCTGAAGGTAGTTCCTCTCGCGGTCGGTTGTGTCCTCGAACGCTGCCGATAGCACGCTCCTTCTTGGGGACCAGAAGGGAGCCAGCGCAGGAAGGCCGAAGTCTCTGGCCTTCTCGTCGCCTGCGCCGCGGGCGCTCGCCGTTTTCCACGCCAGAGTCAGCGTCGCACCGAAGTCCTCGACGAACGAGCGGATCTCGCGATCGGCCCGCTCGTGGTCGTTCACGAGCAGTGCTTCGTTCAGGACGGAGAGACGGCCGATAGCCTCGACGATGCGTCCCTCCTCAGGCGCGAGCCGGCGCCGTTGCGCCTCTAGAGCGGTTTTCGTCGGGGCTGAATCGTTGGGGATTCACACGGCACCCGTTTTCTGATTCACGATCCGTGCTGGCGAAGGAGGCCGGGATGGATGGGCCGAGCGTTATCGCGTGATCTTCGGGATCGTGTCATCGCTGCTGTCGAAAGCGGGGTGTCTTGCCGGCAGGCGGCAGAGCGGTTCGGCGTCAGCGCGGCAAGCGCGATCCGCTGGCGACAGCTGGTGCTCGCTCATGGCACGCCGGCGGCCAAGCCGCAGGGCGGTGATCGCCGAAGTCCCAAGATTGAGGACCATGCCGCCTTCATTCTGGAGGCGATCGAGCAGCAGCCGGATCCGACGCTGGCAGAGCTTCGTGGGATGCTGGCCGAGCGTGGCGTGAGCGTCAGCATCGCCACGCTCTGGCGCTTCTTCGCCCGCCACGGGATCACGCGCAAAAAAAGACCGGCCACGCGACGGAGCAAGATCGTCCCGACGTCCTGAAGCGTCGCGAGGAGTGGTTCGAGGGCCAGCTCGATCTCGACCCCGACAAGCTGGTCTTCATCGACGAGACCTGGGCGTCTACCAACATGGCGCGGCGCCATGGTCGCTGCCGGCGGGGCCAGCGCTTGCGCGCCGGCATCCCCTTCGGACATTGGAAGACCACGACCTTCGTCGCCGGCCTGCGCCGCACGGGCATGGTAGCACCCTGGGTGCTCGACGGACCAATGAACGCCGATGCGTTCCTCACCTACGTCACGCGCGTGCTCGTGCCGGAACTCGGCCGCGGTGACGTGGTCGTGATGGACAACCTGTCGAGCCACAAGGCGCCGGCCGTGCGAGCCGCCATCGAAAGCGTTGGCGCAACGCTCCTCTTCCTCCCGCCCTACAGCCCAGACTTCAACCCGATCGAGCAGGCCTTCTCCAAGCTGAAGGCGCACCTGCGAAAAGCGGCCGAGCGGACCGTCCATGGCCTATGGAACGCCATCGGTCGCATCCTCGATCTCTACTCGCCCCAGGAATGTGCCAACTACTTCGCCGCCTGCGGCTACGATGCAGACTGATCGAAAACCGCTCTAGCTCGACGTTGAGACTACTACTTTCGAAGTATGGCGCGTTAGCATCGGAGGAAGCGTTGTCGGGGAATGCCTCGCCCACCGGCCGGTAACGCGCCAAGAGGCTTCCGCCCAAAATCTCGGCCACCACTATCGCGTCGGCGGCGTCGCACTCGCGATGGAGACGCTCCATGGTTGCCCGGAACGACCTTGGCGTGTCGGGAGCCAGCGCACCGCGGACTAGGTTGCGGACACGCTCGCTCCGTATGCGCGTCAGGGCAGGCGTCGCCATGGAGCCAACAGCCCGCGGAACGCGCGCGCCGAGCACCGTTCTTGCGCCACCTCCGCGCCGGTCATTTGGATCCGTCATGTCCATCGGCGCCAATCCGCAGCCGCCTGCGCGGCCCACCGCACTTCGCGGCGGCCCTCTTGTTCAATCGTGGGGAGCCAAGCAAGGCATCGATCAGTCATCCACGGTCTCCAGCTTGACCGCTCTGAGCTTCCGCTCCTCGAGCTTCTTGATGGCATGCACCCTCCTTGTTTGGCCGAGATGGACTCGACGCGATCCACGTCCCGAATGGAGCGCCCACGCGCGCCCTCGTTGGCGTGCAGGATAGAAGCTACCACACGCGCGTCCAAGTAGTTTATGGCAGTATGAGTGCGGGACGCCAGATGAATTCATGCAAGATATGGGACCATTTATTTGCTGATGCTCGGTGCAGTGGCCGGCAAAGCCGAGCACAACCACGGCACGGATACCTTAAGTTCAAAACTGGGCGCGTTGTTCGCCTTCAAGGCGCTCCATCGTTAGAGGCGCCGGTCGCTATGCTGTCCACCGAGGAGTTGCTCCGCAGGCATAAGGTACCCGGCACTCTAGTCCATTTGGCCTTTTCATGCCAGATCCGGAATGGACCTGCGGATCGCGTGTCGAAGGTGCCAAAAGGTCAGGTGGGTCGTCGGGGCCCTTTATGAGGAGTTGGGATGACCGAGGACGAGAGCCGAGACTTGGAACACGCTTGGCGCTACTTCGCCCTCCATGCCGAGCAGCGAATGACGGTGTTCAACTTCTTCGTGGCCTCGGCGGGGCTCGCACTAACCGGCCTGGCGTGGACGCTCGCGGATGGTTCGAAGAAATGGCCGCTCGGAACGGCAGCAGGAGTCGGAGCGGCGACGCTGTCGTTCGTTTTCTGGCGCTTGGATCAGCGTGGCGCGCAGCTCGTGAAGAACGCCGAGGACGCCATGGTGGCCCTTGAGTCTGGACTTCTGCAGTCCGCCGCCGTGACGACGGCCGAACGAGGGTTGCCCAACAATACCGGCTGGACAGCCATGTCGACGCCTTGGACCTTCGGCCGCTCCTTCAGGCTGCTATTTGCAACCGTTGCTCTCCTAGGCATCGTCGGCGCCGCGATCACGATTGGAGTGGGCACGTCTAAGCTGAAGTCTACGCACGACGGGCAAGGTTCTAGCGGGGAAGTTTCTGGCGGCCCGCCCGTCAGAAGGCCGGCCGCGACGCCAGAGACCGCCTCTTCTGCTGTCACGCTTCCTCGAAAAACTGGCGAGCCGAAGTCGCAGCAGTCGACGCCGAATGTCAAACCGCCCGCGTCCAAGGACGGGCTGCGCGACGGAACCTCACTAAGAACGCAGTAAACGCATCCCCTCGCTCAGGCTCGCGGTTGTCGACCATCGGCAGGCCAGCGCTAAGTTTTGTGCTGGGTTTGACCATCGGGGCTGATCAATCATTTTGAGCAAAAGGCCGCTCACAAAGTCAACTCGCGATAGCGGACTTGCCGTTCTGACTAGGTTTGTACCATGTTGACGCCGTCGGGCGTGCCACCGGCGAGGGTGAAGCGGACGGTCAGCAAGTAGGGAGCGCCGCGGAGTTCGGCAGGGGCGATAAATGGCGCCTTGCCGATAGTCCGGTTCTTTCGAACTGAGCGGCAGCTTTTGCCGAGACTGGACGTTCGTCGGCGCAGGCCTGACCGACCGACTCTGGTCGACTGCCGTCACATTGCGATGCGTGAGGAATGGCAGCTACCCGCGGATTGGCGCTACGAAGCGGACGGACCGTGGCCCACAGATTGTGGGCACTGGACGCCGTCCGAAAGTATGGCGGCTTCCAAGATCAACTACTGGCTAGCGAATGACCGCTATTGGGGCGCTTTGCAGCCATTTGTGGCCGCGATGAACGAATGTCCGGGTTCGGGGAGCGCTGAAGCGCGGCTGAGTGTCTGAGTATGGGGCGTTTAAGAGATTAGCTCTTTTCGGAACTGCTACTGTGGTTTTCTGCCGCAATCTTCGGATCTATAGTACCGTCGTGTGTCTCGATGTCGAGTAGACGGCGTTCAGATCCTGCGAGCAGGTCGCCTCGCTCTCGACGATTCGTAGCATGGTACTCGAGCCGCACGCGAGTAGTGTTGTTCGCGAGCGCGGTCGCAACCCTGCCTCGTTCACGCGTGAGGGCTAACCTCCTGTACTTGCTTGCCAGCGTGCCGGAAAATAAGGTGACTAGCAAGGCTAGCACAGCCACCATCCAGCGGGTAAGCTGATTCCACTGATCGTTCAAAAGACTACCCGGCAACGCTGCTAACGCTGACGCAGCCAATCCCGCAACTACACCAGCCCAGTTACTAGCGCCAATTTCCTCTCGGCCTTCTCGACCTCATCCGAGTACCAGCTATACTGCCCTTGGCCGTTCGAGATGAGGTTGTCAGCCTCCTCGCGAGAGACAACATTCTTCGCTTGATCTTCGTCGGGCATCCTCGGATTTCTGGTAAACCCTGTCGGTAGTCGTCCTTGGCCCACCTTACATCGAGGAGCACGGTTTCACCATACATCCTGAACGGGCGTCCGGTCTTTGCTACCGAGCGAAATGCCCCGAAAGACTGCAATTGGGTCATTCGCGCCGCCGCGGAGGTCTGAACGAAGGTCACTCATACTCATGGCGACCTCTTCTTGCAGCCCTTGTTTGGCGTTTGCCTGTTCAACTACCCTGTGCGATCGGGCTCAAACCCCCAAATTGAACAAAGCAACTTCGAATGTATCTGCTCGCTTATCCTCGACGACTCCGGGACGCTAGGCGCCGGTGAGCGCCTTGCTCCGGATCGAGGTGCCCGGCAGCCGATCGAATAGACCATCAAGATCCTGCACGAACAATTCGAGGGCGTTGCGCAGGACGGCTGTTTCTCCATCGAATCGCCGGTTGCGGTGGCTGCCGTCGAAGCGCGGCAGTGCGCCGGACAAGAACTGCACGGAAGTGCATCCCGTACGCCCAAGGCGACCGAGTTCGGCCATGATCTGTTCGAATCGTTCCCGATGGCGGATCTCGGGCTGCTCACTACCAAATACAACGTCCGCACCTGCGCGGGTCCAGTCCGCGACCGGAAACCAATTCACAGTCATCCCGAAGCCGTAATTGCTGAGGTTCTCCACATGCAGCGCATAACGAACCGGCATAGCTTGATAGAAGTTGAGAGATTGCGCGAGTCGCGGAACACTATGCTCAACCAACTCCTGGAGTACGCATTGACACCGACGGCCATATTCATCAAGCAAGGGAGCGGTCCGGACGGGATCGGCATCGTGCAATACCGGCTCGCCGCCAAGGCGCTCCCACCACGGATCGGGTGAGCGCCAGCCATGCTCCCGCAGCCGTTCGATATCGTCAAGCATCTCGGACACATGAAAGCTGCGATCACGACCCTCGAAGTGAACCCACTCGTCCTGCCGCGGCATCAATAAGCGATCGAGCGCGCCGAAGTCGCTTCCTAAAGTGATATCGGCCTTCCACCTGCGCGCGGCGTACCGAAGGCGGCCCAGCAGTCTTTCGTTCCACCAGAACGGTCCACCTTCGAGGCGCCTGGCCCGGATCACCGTAGCCAGCGCCTCGCGCAATTGCGAGAAACCTAGCGCGCGCGCGTTGGCGGCGCCGAGGACCTTATCCAAGCCGACGCCATGCCGACGGCGAGTCTTCGGTTCGCCCAAGCGAAGATTGGGCTCGTCCTCCTCAGCTGAAAAGAAGCCGTAACTCGCCCAGCGATCCTCGGTGATACGCCCATGCACGCCCAGAATATCAGCCGGACCGTCGGCAAGTTCGGAAATCAACTCCGGCGCCAGCGGCTCCAAATACCATTGCGTTGGCTCGACGATGCCGCTCAGCAGATCACTTAGGTAGCTGGTGCTGACTGCATCGGGCCCACCAGCCGACAAATGATCTACGTCGCTACCGAAACGAGTGACGTCCAGATAGACGTCGAGGCCGGCCTCCGCGATGCGTGCCCAAATCGCATCGCGAACCCTGAGGTCACGGCAGCGCGACATAAGAAGGGCCGGAAATAATGCACCGGGCCTGAAGACCGTAGCAGGAAGCCGGTTCTCGACTTCGTCGGGGGTGAGATCTAGCAGCGCTTCGGCACGGAGATAATCGCCCAGCGCGTCATGCTGAAGCTCGACCTGATCGCCGAGGATGAGCGCTCCGGTGGCGATCAGCGCATCAAGATCGACATCGTCGTAGGTGCCGGTGGCTGCCAGCACTGGCCCCGACGCTCGCGAGGCCCCGCCGATAGCGACGGCGAAGCGCTTTAATAGATCGCGCAACCGCGCAACCCGTGTGGGACTGTGGCCATCCACTTCCAGCAGCCGTCCAATCCAGGTCTCGAAAAGATCATCGAGCCGCGATGGCAATGTTCCGCTAGCCTGGCGATGCTCAAGCAGTAGGGTCAATAACAGCGGGTGCTCGAGCAACGGCTCCAGCATCTTAGGAAAGCCTCGCAGCGCTGCATGCCCGCCCCAAGGATCGATTCGCGTCGCGATCGCCAGTTGCTCTTCGCTGCCTAGGGGCATGAGTTCAAAGTTCGGTAGAGGAAGGCTGTTCGAAACCGGAGTTCGCCCGAAGATATGGAACTGGACCTTTGGTCGGTCACGAAGAAGCATCGCCACCCGCGCCAGAAATTTGCGCTGGGACTTGGCGTCAATCCGGTCGAGGCCGTCGCAGATCAAGCGTGCGCCGCGTGCCTCCAGCAGGTCAGTAAAGGCGGCAGCTGACGCAAAATGCGGGCAGCGCGCCGCGAGACGCCCGCGGGCATAGTCCTCTGGAGACAGATCGAGGGCTGCCAAATCGGGCAATGGCAAATAGAACGAAACGGGATCGCCGTCGGCGAGCCTCGTCAGTGACCGGTGGTGAAGATCATGGGCCAGCGTCGTCTTTCCATGCCCGGACGCAGCAAGGATGAATGTGCCGCCATCCAAACCTTCGAGTACGGGAAAGGCGGCAGTCACTGTCCCGCTGGTCCGCAAGCGCCGCTCAACGCCGGTCGGACCCTTCACCCGTGCGAGCTCGTGTGAGACGTACTGCGAGACATCATCTGCCGCGACAGCGAGAGACTTGTAACCAAGTGCACGACAATGTGCGACGGCTGCACCCCGCGCGATCAGCCGCTCAATAGTACCGCGATGGCGGCGAAGGACATGGACGGCGCAGGCAAAAGCGCGCTCGCTGCTCTGGCTGATCTGCATCTGCCAGATTTCAAATTGGGTTCCATCGCAAAGCAGCAGAAACGGCGCTCGCGTCGCATGGGCGTAGGATTCGGCCTGATGCCGCCCGGCCTCCAGATCCTCCTTCGGCGCCTTGGCCTCGACCACCAGCAAGCTGGAATCGAAGCTGAGCGGTGCACCGGGGTGAACGATGAAGTCCGCCTCATGTTTTCGCCCCTTGCGTCCAGTCTGAAAAACGACCGGTGCTTTGGCCGTAATTTCGTCATAAGCATAACCGAGTGCGGCCAGTAGTGGCTGAAGCAGGCGTTGCTCGACATCGGCTTCGCGCTGCATCGCGAGCCGGTCTAAGCTGTTCCAGAATGTTTCAGCTGCAGCTTGCGAGGTCATTCATCGTCGAAACTAGCGTCAGACCTGAACATTGGGAAGCGCTGCGACCCGCTCGCATCGCCCATCAGCATCGAGTTGCCGCTTGTCGGGAAAGCCAGCTCGGTCGCTGAACGATCGCTGTGAGGTGCTTAGCAGAATCTGAGGTCAAGATGAATAAGCGTCCGCTTCTAGCGAGCGCGTAGAGCGCTACGAATGGCCGAATGTGGGTCGACACTGTCGCGGAGCGACCGGCGGGTCGACCGTGGCGGCGGTCTCGGCTAACCTGACCAACATGCTCGCGAGAACCAACCAAGTCGTTGACCTCAAACTCGATCACGTTGGGGTGCACCTGGGCGCGGTAGACAGGAGCAACGCACCGCTGCGTATCGTGCCCGATTCGCATAAGCTCGGCCGGCTATCGGAGGGCGAGATCAAGCGGATGGTTGTGACTTCAGATGGAAAGCTCTACCTCGCCGAGCGCGGCGATATCTGGTTCTATACTATACCCGTCGTCCATGCCTCGCTGGCTGCAACTCCGCCGCGACGGCTTCGCGTTCTCCAAATCGACTATTCGGCTGATTCGGCGCCTGGTCCGCTCCCTTGGCACGGCGTGTGAAGGTGCCGGTTTGAGCCATCCCCGGATCCGGACGGTCCTGTTCGTCTGTAGTCAAAATAGATTGCGCAGCCCAACCGCTGAGCAGGTGTTTTCGCGCCGGGAGGATCTTGAGGTCGATTCTGCCGGGACGAACCACGGCGCCGAAAATCCGCTCACGGCTGAACTGGTCGTGTGGGCGGACGTGATCTTCGTCATGGAGAAGGCGCATCGAGGCAAGCTGCAGCGCGGTTATCGGACCGCTCTGTTGGGGAAACGGGTGGTCTGCCTCGACATACCAGACAATTATAAGTTCATGCAGCCGGAACTGGTCCAATTGCTCGAGGCAAAAGTGAGCAGGCACCTGCCGTCACTGTTCATAGCGACGCAGGCAGAGCGGTCTTGATCAACCGGCTCGCCATCTCGGGCTACCGATCGTTGCGCAACGTCGTGATCGATCTCGGTACACTGACCGTCGTCACCGGTGCGAACGGCAGCGGTAAGTCGAGCCTCTACCGCGCGCTCCGCCTTCTCGCGGACGTGGCGCAGGGGCGAGTCATTTCCTCGCTCGCTGCCGAGGGTGGCTTGTCCTCGACACTGTGGGCAGGCCCGGAAAAGTTCAGCCGCGAGATGAAGAGTGGCGTTCGGCCCGTGCAGGGCACTGTGCGAGCGCAGCCCGTCAGCCTCAAGCTTGGTTTCGCGTCCGACGATTACGGCTACGCCATCGATCTTGGCTTGCCGATGCCTTCCAAATCTCGCTTCACCCAGGATCCCGAGATCAAGGTGGAGGCAGTATGGGCGGGCGAGGCGCTGGGTCGCGCCAACGTCTTTGCTGAGCGACGCGGCCCCGCTGCTCGGTTGCGCGATGGCGTTTCCGGAAGTTGGCGCGATACCAGCATCGGCCTTTCGACACTCGACAGTATCATGACCCACCGCGCCAATAGTGGTGACGGGCTCGAGCTTTTGCTGCTTCGCGAACGCATGCGCCGCTGGCGCTTCTATGACGACCTTCGCACCGATCGTGACGCACCTGCACGGCGGCCGCAGGTCGGTACATACACACCTGTCCTGAGCGGTGACGGCGCCGATATCGGTGCGGCGATCCAGACAATCATCGAGATCGGAGATGCCGATACGCTGGCGGAGGCGGTGGCGGATGCGTTCGACGGCGCCACCTTAAGTGTGGGTGAGCGCTTTGAGGTTGAGATGCGCCAGCACGGACTCCTGCGCCCGCTCGCTGCGGCCGAACTGTCTGACGGGACGCTACGCTATCTGCTTCTTGCCGCGGCATTGCTTTCTCCACGCCCGCCGGAGTTGATGATCCTGAACGAGCCGGAAGCCAGCCTCCACCCCGACCTGTTGGCGCCGCTCGCCCGGCTCATGCTGAAGGCCGCCGAGCGCTGCCAGTTGGTCGTCGTTTCCCACGCGCAACCGCTAGTCGAGGCGCTCGGACGCGACCCAAGCACGGTGCTCGTATCGCTCGAGAAGCAACTCGGCGAGACTATCGTGCGCGACACGGAAATGCCGGATTGGCGATGGCCGGGCCGTTGATGTTTGGGGGCGGCTTAGGGATGTCGTAACCCATTTGATCGGCCGTTTAGGTATTAGTTTGACAGCTGAACGGATGGCCGAAGTTGGGAAGGCGAAAAGGCACTGCGAATGTCCGGGACCGGGGCCCTTTGCTCGCCGACATCGTTTCCTTGATCGAAGGCCATAGCGAACGACAGGCTGTGTAACCGCTGTCCGCTGACCCAACCCCCCCCCGGAAACACACTTCGGTCTTGATATGATCGCTAGCAAGGCTCTGATAATCGGAGACCGTTCGCGCTAGAGCGGTTTTCGTCGGGGCTGAATCGTTGGGGATTCACACGGCACCCGTTTTCTGATTCACGATCCGTGCTGGCGAAGGAGGCCGGGATGGATGGGCCGAGCGTTATCGCGTGATCTTCGGGATCGTGTCATCGCTGCTGTCGAAAGCGGGGTGTCTTGCCGGCAGGCGGCAGAGCGGTTCGGCGTCAGCGCGGCAAGCGCGATCCGCTGGCGACAGCTGGTGCTCGCTCATGGCACGCCGGCGGCCAAGCCGCAGGGCGGTGATCGCCGAAGTCCCAAGATTGAGGACCATGCCGCCTTCATTCTGGAGGCGATCGAGCAGCAGCCGGATCCGACGCTGGCAGAGCTTCGTGGGATGCTGGCCGAGCGTGGCGTGAGCGTCAGCATCGCCACGCTCTGGCGCTTCTTCGCCCGCCACGGGATCACGCGCAAAAAAAGACCGGCCACGCGACGGAGCAAGATCGTCCCGACGTCCTGAAGCGTCGCGAGGAGTGGTTCGAGGGCCAGCTCGATCTCGACCCCGACAAGCTGGTCTTCATCGACGAGACCTGGGCGTCTACCAACATGGCGCGGCGCCATGGTCGCTGCCGGCGGGGCCAGCGCTTGCGCGCCGGCATCCCCTTCGGACATTGGAAGACCACGACCTTCGTCGCCGGCCTGCGCCGCACGGGCATGGTAGCACCCTGGGTGCTCGACGGACCAATGAACGCCGATGCGTTCCTCACCTACGTCACGCGCGTGCTCGTGCCGGAACTCGGCCGCGGTGACGTGGTCGTGATGGACAACCTGTCGAGCCACAAGGCGCCGGCCGTGCGAGCCGCCATCGAAAGCGTTGGCGCAACGCTCCTCTTCCTCCCGCCCTACAGCCCAGACTTCAACCCGATCGAGCAGGCCTTCTCCAAGCTGAAGGCGCACCTGCGAAAAGCGGCCGAGCGGACCGTCCATGGCCTATGGAACGCCATCGGTCGCATCCTCGATCTCTACTCGCCCCAGGAATGTGCCAACTACTTCGCCGCCTGCGGCTACGATGCAGACTGATCGAAAACCGCTCTAGGCGCTTCAAGATCGTCCGCTTTTCTCCCCTATAGCGGTCAGTCGGCTATCAGGTGATCCGACGGGCGCGGAAGCGTCGGAATACCTTGTGCTGGTGGGGAGCGGTCGTAGGAGGGCGAGCGACGGTTAGCGCAATCCCTGATCGTCGAGGATGATTTCGGCCTGCATCCCAGCTTCAAAATTGCCGGTCCTAGGGTCAAAACTCAATCAGCAGCTTGAGGTGCATAGCCTTTCCTGATTCAAAGATGGCTGTGGATCATGGGAGGTTGAGCATGGCGCTGTTCTGGTTGTCGGATGAGGCGTGGGCGGCAATTGAGCCGCATCTGCCGAGGAACCAGCCCGGTGCCCGACGTGTCGATGATCGCCGGGTGATTTCGGGCATTTTGCACGTGCTGAAGGTGGGCTGCCGCTGGTGCGACTGCCCGGCCGATTACGGGCCATCTACGACGGTCTATAACCGCTTCAACCGATGGTCGCGGCGAGGCTTCTGGCTCAAGCTGCTGGACGCACTGGTGAACACCGGCGCGGTGACGAAAAGCACCGCAATCGACAGCACTTACATCAAGGCGCAGCGCGCGGCGTTCGGAGCAAAGGGGGGCGTGCGGCACAAGCGATCGGTCGCTCGCGCGGCGGCTGGACGACCAAAATCCACGCGCTCACAGACGTCATCGGCCGTCCCTATGCGCTGATGCTGACACCGGGCAACGTCAGCGACATGAAGGCCGCGCCCGCGCTTCTCGAACACGCAGGCCGTATACGCTACCTGCTCGGCGACAAGGGCTACGATGCTGACCGGCTACGCCGTCTCGCTCGCGATGCCGGCGCGGTCCCGGTGATCCCCGGCCGGCGCAACCGCAAGCGCGTCATCCGCTACGACAAGGACCGGTACCGCGGCCGGCATCTTATCGAGAACGCCTTCTGCCGCCTGAAGGATTTCCGCCGCGTACACACGCGCTACGACAAGCTCGCCGCCAACTTCCTCTCAGCCGTGGCGCTCGCCACCGCCATCGCCTTCTGGCTGTGAACGAGTCTGAGCCCTAGCAATGTCTTCCAGCAACCCCGTGATGGACTTGCAGTCATAGCCCTCAAGGCAATAGATCAGCGTGCCGCGCCTGTTCTCTAAATCTGACCGCTGGATAAGCCTTACCAGAACGTCAAAAATCCGCCGATCTGGATTATCTGCAAGTTCTAACGCGAGCGAATGCCGCTCTGCATGATCGCTGGTTTTTTTGAGACGCTTTATCTTCTCCGTCAGGTCGGCATCGGTCATATCCTGCGGTCATAATCAGGAAACTGTCGGTCCGCTACTGGGCGCTTTCAGTCCGTCCTGTGTGGATGGCTCCCGCGTTGCAAGTGACGGTTTGACGATCTGGCGCTTTGGTCGGGTGCAGTCTTGTGTCCGGCCTGTTGATGCAGCCGTTTTGTGACTGCTGGCCCTGATGGTATCCGCGAGCTGGGGCCCACTCTGCTTTGCAGGCTATAATGCCTTGGACAGACGGCGGGGTGTCCCGGCTCCCGGTCTGACCGGTACGCCATCACTTCTCTTCGCTCTCACAACCTCCTGAAGCCGCTCGGTGTCGAGCTGCTAATCCGTCATGCTGCCATGCCAATGGGTGCACGATACGTTCCGCCACGCGCCATGATCGCCTTGGCGACCCGCGCCGTACGATTAGCGGCGGCAACGGTTACGACCCTTGCTGGTTTGCGCGCCAGCATGGCAGCGATGCGCGGATCGACCGAGTCCGGTTTGGCCCGGGCGCGGCGCACCAGTGAGGTCATGCCGACAACCAGCAGGCGTCGCAGGTATCGATCGCCCATGCGCGAGATCCGACGCATGCGCTCCTTGCCGCCACTTGAGTTCTGAAGTGGTGTCAGGCCGAGCGAGGCGGCAAACTGCCGACCCGAGCGGAACCGTCCCGGGTCGGTTACCGACGCGGCAAGCGCAGTCGCGGAGATCAAGCCGACACCCGGGATCGTACCGAGGCGTTGCGACAACTCGTTGGACCGATGCCAAGCGAGCAACTCCTTCTCCAACGCCACAAGCCGGACCTGCACGTCACCGATCTGTCCAGCCAAGCCTGTGATCACGCGCACGGCGAGATCAGGAACCTCGGGCGCATCGCCCCTGGCGATCCGCGCTGCCAGTTCGATTGCGTGATGCAGCCCACGTACGATCTCGATGCCAAACTCTGAGAGCAGGCCGCGGATCATGTTTACGAGCTGAGTACGCTGCTTGACCAGCAGGTCACGCGTCCGGTGTAGCGCCAGCGCCGCCTGCTGTTCCGGCGCCTTCACGGGCACGAACCGCATCGTTGGGCGCGTCACCGCCTCGCAGATCGCCTCCGCGTCATTCGCGTCCGTCTTGCCGCGCTTCACATACGGCTTCACGTACGCCGGCGGCATCAGCCGAACCTCGTGCCCGAGTTTTGCCAAGGTCCGCGCCCAATTATGAGAGGTGCCGCACGCTTCAATGCCAACCAGGCACGGCGGCAACTTCGTGAAGAACGGCAGCACCTGCGATCGACGCAATGCCTTGCGGACGACGACGGTGCCCGCAGCATCAACTGCATGAACCTGGAAAATGCTCTTGGCCAAATCGAGGCCGATGGTGGTAATCTCCATGTGGATGGCTCCTATTTGCTCGTGATCGCCTGACAGTAATCACATCTTGGCACCTCGATGCCGTGAGCGGGAGCCATCCACCCCATCTGCTTTGGACAACAGAGCGATGGTTTGGACGAGCCGCTACGGCGTCACTCGTTCGTTGCCGATGAACCCAAACTCATAACCAGAAGCCAAAGCGGCGTTGATCACGCAAGCGAACGGCCCGTCTTCCTTATGGGGACCTTGCTGCTGTCTAGCCCACTCGGGATTAAGTGCGTGAACGCCGTATTGCGAATGCAGTGCACTGCCCGCGCCGCAGAGAACCTCGATGTCGCGAGCGAAGCTATCGTCGTTTGTTACTCCAGCTTTATACATGGGCAGCTTTCCAAGGAGGTGGTGCGTGGTCAGCCAACTTTCCCCCTCCGCCTTCATGAGCGCCGCAGATTTTGCCCTCGTTATAGCTTCCAGTCGTGGCTGAACATCGCGCGGCAGCTCGACGTCATAGAAGCTGGCGGCTTTCGCGATACAGGCAATCTGTTCATCGGTAATCGCGCTTTTAGCCGCCACTACAAGCACACCTTCTTTAATCGCCGGGTCCGTCCTGACCGTCACGGGACCTACGCCACATCGAACAATACGCTCTGCCGCCACTTTGGGGGTTATCTGATCGTAGGCATCCAGCATCGGACTGGTTACTTGAGCGGCGAGGACGGCGGCTAGGGCGAGCATCATTGGAATATGTCAGCCTTCGCGAGCGACTGAAAGCCTCCGGTGCGTCTGCTGCTGGGCGACTGCGGAAGGGCAGCTTTGACTGCCGGGATCAGCAGCTTCTGTCCAGACCGGACATTTACCGGACATGAAGTGAACGACGTCATCTGGTCGACAGCCGACGGCTGGTTAGAGGGCGCGTGAGCGACAGACATCTATGCCGTGATGCGCAGTTCGACGGTATTTGGAAGCGCGATCGCCAGACAGCGAAAATAGATGCAGTGGAGTTTCTCAAGCGATCAGGTAGCCGCAAAATAGGCGCGTCTCGTCGCATTTCATCATCGACTGGGGTATTGTCTGGGGTATTTTGTCTTCGGCACCTTGAATTACCGCACGATCTCAGCCCGTTAGTATGACGAACTAAGCGAAAATGGTCCTGTCCCCGCAACCATACCCTCATGTACCAAACTGTCTCAGGATACCCCCGAGGCGGTTTTTTATTGCCTTCTTTCCATCGTTTGCCTCGTCTCCACAGGTCGATCAAATGCTCGGCAGCAAAGCCGATCAGTTCGCGCGGGGACTCTGCACCCGCGCTTGGCCCGGTTGGAGCGCGACGCGTTTCCCGCCTTCGGTGATCGCGACCTGCGCGCAATTACCAGTGCTGATGTGCTGGCGATGGTGCGTACCGTCGAGGCGCGTGGCGCGCTCGACGTCAGCCGTCAAATGCGTACGCGTATTGTGCCGCCGCGTCGGAATGTCCGCGCGCCAGTATCACGCAACACTTTGATGCGCTCGGCTCTGTCAAGCCGGCTGGTCGCAGCGAGGATGCGGGCTACCATCTCCGGATATGTGCCGGCCGAGTTCCCCATATCCGACCCCCACATCATGCGATCGGCTCCGAGCACCGAAACTGCGCGCGACACGAACCCTGCGGTAGAAATCTTTGCTTCGTCGAGAATATCCAGATTGATCGTCGTCACCTTAAAGTGGAGATTGCGGCCTTGGACACGGCGCGCGAAGTCCACATCCATGCCATAGTCAGGCGCGCCCTCAACTCTCGGCCAACCAACGTGATCGAGCACGACGCGCACACGGGGATACAGTGCGGCCATCCGCGCAATCTCCTCGATCGCTGTCGGTGAGTACCCGGGAACGACATACATTAGGTCGATCACCAATTCATGGTGATCGGCGACCGCCCAGGTTCGCAGCGCGGCGGGCGATGACAACCAGTCAAGGTTCTCGCTTGGGCCGGTCAGCCGAACGCCGGCAAGGCCATGCTCACGGGCGAGCCACTCCACTTTGCTGCTCGTAACTGCGTCATTGGCATCAAGGACGACGACCGGCGCCATCCGTGCTGGAGTGCGATCGCTTGAATCGATGATGTAGCTGTTGTCGTAGCCATATGTGCCCTTCTTCTGCACAACGGCTCCGGCAGTAACGCCGCTGACCTCCCACCAGGATAAAACATTGTCCAGCGTCGGCAGCGGATGCGGTCTGCCAGCTTGAACCGACGCGCCGGGCGGCTTTGCCCCGCCCGGCGCGCCTCCTGGCGGCACCTCGCCCGATACGCGCGGATAGTGCTGGAGGTCGTCGGAAATCAGGTGGATGTGCGCATCGAACAACCGCGTGGTTGTTCGGGGCGCAGCAAAGGCGACGATGTTCCGCGTTGCCGCACTTGCAGCGGCAAGACCCATCAAAACGTCACGGCGGCGAACAGTCGATCCCATGAACCATCTCTCCAGGTCGGTAGAGGCGCTGTTTTGGATCGAGCGGCAACGGAGGTATAATCACTTTTTGGATCGCCTATTATAACGGGAGAGCAAATGCCTCTGAAGGATCGCGGCGCTGGTCGCTTTGAAAGTCGTCTGAAACTCAGCCAGCTTCGCGCGATCGCCGCCATTGATCGTGCAGGAAGCCTGCTTGGCGCGTCGCGGATGCTGAACGTCAGCCAGCCCGCATTGACCAAGACGCTTCGAGATGTGGAAACCCTCATCGGCGATGCTCTGTTCGTCCGACAGCCTCGTGGAGTCACGCCGACGCGTGTCGGCCGGAATGTGGCGGACGCGGCTTACCGTATTCGGGAGGAGCTCAACGCGCTTGAGCTGGTCTTGCGTGAGGGCGCCGCACCGGAGGTGTCGGTCGGCGCGGTCCCGAGTGCTGCCGTCGGTTTTCTGCCCGGGTTGCTGATATCGATGCAGCAGCAGCATCCTGATATCGCCCTGACGATTGTGGAAGGCACCACGGAAACGCTGCGCGCTGCCTTGCAAGACGACGAAATCCAGATCATGCTCGGCCAACTCGATCTCGCGCTTTCCCCGGATCTGTTCCAGCAGATTACGCTCTACCGCGATCGGCTCGTGTTCGTCGCCCGATCGGGACACCCGGTGCTCGAAGCGCGAGCCAGCCCGACACTTGCCTGTCTGGTGAACTATCACTTCATCTTACCTGTCTATGGAACGGGGCCCGAACAGGAGTTGCTGAACATCTTCGCAATGGCTGGTTTGCGTCAGCCGACCATCTTGCGAGCCAACACGCTCGGCCTGGTCCGGGAATTGGTACTTTTTTCTGACGCCGTCTCGTTCATGCCCAGGATGATGGCAGCGGGAGATCTGGCCCGCGGCGCCATGACCGAGATCAACGTGGGGGTGGCGATCGAACGCGGGCCGGGCGGCGCGATTCTGTCTCGAAACAAGCTCCCGACAACTGCCACCCAATGCTTTCTGGATGCGGCGTTGGCATCCTCGGCAGATACGATCGGCGACCGCTGACGCAAGGCTGATATGCAGATCGAGCGCTACCTGATCGTTCTGCTTCTTCTATCACTTCAGGAGCGAACCGAGGCTGAGGGCGCAATGTCGGACTGGCAGCACCCGGCCTCCGGCTAAGCGTGCTTTCGGCTCTCTGCGCCCTGTGATCACGGTAACGAAGTGGATCGGCCTGTGCAGCGTTTGATGGTCGCGTGTTTGTTGTGGATCTTCGGGCTTCCAGCTTCGCCGGTGTATGCGGCCGTGCGCCAAACCTATGTCGCGTTGGTGTTCAGCAATCCCGCGCCCGGGCAGGAAGCCGAATACAATCGCTGGTACGACACCGAGCATGCGCCCGACGTCGTGTCCATTCCGGGCTTCGTCAGCGCGCAACGCTATCGGCTGAACGGCACGCAAATCAACGCAGCTTCCGGGTTAGCCCCCCAGTATCTGGTCGTTTACACGATCGTCACCGACGATCTCGAGCGCGTCTTTCGAGAGGTCAACCGCCGCGCCGGAAATGGGCAGACGCGCATGAGCCAGGCGATCGCCCATAGCGGCGGCATGAACATCACTTACCGCGTCACCGCGAAATCGCACTGGCCGCGCGAGATGCGTGATAGCAGGTCTTTCCTCCATATCGTCCTGGCTGATCCGGCGCCGGGCGAAGCCAAGCGGCTTGAATCGTGGTACACTCACACGCACGGTCCCGAAATGCTGAAGGTGCCGGGCTTTCGAGGGTATGTACTCGGCCACCTCAACCCGGTTCAGATGATTCCCGACGCCAAGGGACAGGCCCATATCGCGCTCTTCGCGGTCGAGACGTCCGACTTCGCAAAGGTCACCGCCGCGTTCCACCAGATCGTCCCCCGTCTCAATCATGGGCCGGACATGCGCAATCTCTGGGCGCGCACGTACCAGCCGATTGGTTCGCGACTCTCGGGTGATCGTATCCGGGCGCAACGCGAAGCTGGGCTGCGTTAGGCTGGTTGCGAGCGTGCAAGCGTATACCCGGTATCCTTTGACCTCCGTTACCCGTGCATGTTTGTGCCGGCCCAACGGAGCGGCAAGCTCCGATAAGGATGGAGGCGCAGAATGATCGACAAAAGCGTCGCGACGCCCAAGGATGCGATTGCCGATATCCGCGACGGTGCATCAGTGATGATCGGCGGTTTCGGGACGGCCGGAATGCCCGACGAGTTGATCGATGCCCTGATCGCGCGTGGCGCCAAGGACCTGACGATCATCAACAACAACGCCGGCAATGGCGACACCGGTCTGGCCGCTCTGATCGCCGCCGGACAAGTCCGCAAGATCATCTGCTCGTTTCCGCGCCAGGCGGACTCGCATCATTTCGACGCACGCTACCGCGCTGGTGAGATCGAACTGGAACTGGTGCCGCAGGGCAATCTCGCCGCGCGTATTCAGGCGGCGGGCGCCGGACTCGGTGCGATCTTCACGCCGACCGGCTTCGGCACTTTACTCGCGGAGGGGAAGGAAACGCGGCGGATCGATGGGAAGGATTACGTGCTCGAATATCCGATCCACGCCGACGTCGCGCTCATCAAGGCCTATGCCGGCGATCGCTGGGGAAATCTCGTTTACCGTAAGACCGCGCGGAACTTTGGCCCGATCATGGCGATGGCGGCGACCTGTACCATCGCGCAAGTGGCCCGGATCATCCCGCTTGGCGAACTCGATCCGGAGGCGATCGTCACGCCCGGCATTTTCGTACAGCGCGTCGTTGCGGTCACGCCTCCAGCGGCTGCGGCCGTGCAAGCTGCGGCCTGAGAGGAGCCATGATGAACCGCCTGAGCCGTGAGCAAATGGCGCGACGGGTCGCGCAGGACATTCCCGAAGGCGCCTATGTCAATCTCGGCATCGGTCTGCCGACCATGGTCGCCAACTTCCTGCCTACCGATCGCGAGATCTTCCTGCAAAGCGAGAACGGCCTCCTCGGCATGGGGCCGGCGCCCGCGCCCGGGGAGGAAGATCCGGAGCTTATCAATGCCGGCAAACAGCCGGTTACCTTGTTGCCGGGCGGGAGCTTTTTCCATCACGCCGACAGCTTCGCGATGATGCGCGGCGGCCATCTCGACATCTGTGTGCTGGGCGCGTTCCAGGTTTCGGTACAAGGCGATCTCGCCAACTGGCATACCGGCGCGGCCGACGCGATCCCGGCGGTCGGCGGCGCGATGGACCTTGCCATTGGCGCGCGGCAGACGTTCGTGATGATGGACCTGTTCACCAAGGCTGGCGAGAGCAAGCTGGTGGAAGCCTGCTCCTATCCGCTCACGGGTCTGCGCTGTGTGTCGCGGATCTATAGCGATGTTGCCATCTTTGACATTGGCGAGAACGGCGTCCTCGCCCGCGAACTGATCGACGGGTTGACGATCGAGCGCTTGCGCGATCGGACCGGCCTACCGCTGTCCGAAGCCAAGGAAGGGCAGGCATGACGGACGCCTATATCTGCGACGCAGCACGAACGCCGATTGGTCGCTACGGCGGCGCGCTGGCGAAAGTCCGCGCAGACGATCTCGGCGCGGTGCCGATGAAGGCGTTGCTGGCACGCGCGCCGGGGCTGAACCCGGCGGCAATCGACGAAGTGTTCTACGGTTGCGCCAATCAGGCGGGTGAGGACAATCGCAACGTCGCGCGTATGAGTCTGTTGCTCGCCGGCCTGCCACCGGAGGTGCCCGGCGTTACGGTCAACCGGCTGTGCGCCTCCGGACTGGAGGCGGTCGGAGCTGCGGCCCGTGCGATCCGTACGGACGAGATGGCGCTGGCGATTGCGGGCGGTGTCGAGAGCATGACCCGCGCACCGTTCGTGATGGGCAAGGCAGATACGGCTTTCGGGCGGGCGCAGCAGCTGGAAGACACCACGATGGGCTGGCGGTTCGTGAACCCGGCGCTCGACGCTGCATACGGGGCGGAGACGATGCCGCGCACGGGTGAAAATGTCGCCGAGGATTTCGGCATCACCCGCGCCGATCAGGATGCCTTCGCGGCTCGCAGTCAGCAGCGCACGGCCGTAGCCCAGCGCAACGGCTATTTTGCCGAAGAAATCGTGACGGTGACCGTACCGGGCAAGCGGCGCGGCGACAGCCTGGAGGTAGCGGTCGATGAACATCCGCGCGCGGATACCACCGTCGAAAGCCTCGCCGCGCTCAAGCCGCTGTTCGGTGCCAACGGCACGGTAACGGCCGGCAACGCCTCGGGGATCAACGACGGCGCCGCCGCCATGCTGATCGCCAGCGCCTCGGCCGCGCAGGCACAGGGACTGAGGCCGCGCGCGCGGATCCTCGGTATGGCCTCGGCCGGGGTTCCGCCGCGCGTTATGGGGATCGGCCCGGTGCCTGCTACGCGGAAGCTGTTGGCGAAGCTTGGCCTGTCAATTCAAGATTTCGACGCAATCGAACTCAACGAGGCGTTCGCCAGCCAGTCGCTCGCGGTGGTGCGTGCCCTAGGGCTCGAGGACGATGCGGATCATGTTAATGCCAATGGCGGCGCCATCGCGCTCGGTCATCCACTTGGCATGTCGGGTGCCCGGCTGGCGATGACAGTGGTGCATCAACTCGAAAAGACGGGAGGCCGTTACGGGCTTGCGACGTTGTGCATAGGGGTAGGTATCGGCCTTGCGCTCGCGGTCGAGCGGGTGTGACGGCAGCACGCGCGGCGCCAGCCTGTACTGCGACGATCAGACCCGATCACGCCTGAGGACCGCAAGCTTGAGCCCGAATGCGCTTGTAGTCCGGACGCTCGTTACCACGCCTATTCGTTTCAATGTCGACCAGTGTTGCTCGTATCGCAACCGGTGAACGCATGCGCATCGACCAATGGAACGACGGCAGCAGCCCTTGCCGTCCACCATCCGCACGTGTGGGCGATGTATAGGTGAGATACGCCGCATAGTGATGTCCCACATGGCTTCAGACGCTATCGTCGTCGCCTGTGGGGAGCTTGCCATGATCGTCTTGAACGCAGCGACTACGCCGGGGCGTATGATTGCGATACTCCTACTGCTGACCTCGTTCGGCCCGTTTGCGACTGACATGTATCTTTCAGCTTTTCCGGAGATGCAACGCGCGCTTCATACCGATCAGCCCGGCATCGCCGCGACATTGTCGGTTTTTCTCTTCGGGCTCGCGGGCGGGCAATTGATCTATGGTCCGCTCAGCGATCGGTTCGGCAGGCGTCCGCTTCTGCTCGCAGGCACCGGCCTGTTCTGCATCGCCAGCCTTGGCACCGTGCTTGCGCAGGATATTCACAGCTTTCTCGCATTCCGCGCGGTTCAGGCGCTGGGCGGGTCGTGCGGGGTCATCCTCAGCCGCGCGATCCTCCGGGATACCTATCGCGATGGCGACATTGCCCGCGCGTTTTCGACATTGTCGATGGTTGGTATGGGCGCGCCGATCGTCGCTCCGTCTTTGGGTGTCGGCATCATCCTGCTGGCCGGGTGGCGCGCCATCTTCTTGTTGCTGCTGGCGCTAGGCGTGGTGGCGTTCCTTGCGGTGTTGATGACGCTTCCCGAAACGCTGTCGCCAGAGCGACGTAACCGGCGGATCGGGCCGGCCTCGGTGCTGCGCGTCTTCGCGGGCCTGTTGGGACACCGGCGCTTCACGCTGGCGGCACTGACGACCGGTGCGGCTGCTGGTGCCCTGTTCGCCTTCATCACGGGATCGTCGCTGGTGTTCCTCACGCACTTCGCGCTCGGCAAGCCGGCTTATGCAATCTTGTTCAGCACGATCGTTCTCGCGATGATCATGGGCGGTCAAGGCAACCGCTGGTTGTTGCGTCGCTACCCGCCCGACCGCATCCTGCGTTGGACGCTGAGCATACACGGGTTTGCGGGACTGGCGCTGCTTGCAGCCGTACCGTTCGGGCCGGGGGCGATCTTCGCGGCTTTGCTATGCGGTACTGCGATGCTTGGCTTTATCCTGCCCAACAGTGCCGCGGCCGCGGTGTCGAGCGTGCCCGATCATGCGGGTAGCGCCTCGTCGCTCCTGGGGGTTTTGCAGTTCGGCGCAGGCTTCGTATCGTCGAGCCTCGTCGCGCTGTTTCAGGACGGCACCGCCTGGCCAATGGCGATCGCGATCGCCGTGTGTGGCCTGCTCGGGCGGCTGCTGTGGGCGTTGCGTGAGCGTAGCGCGGTGCCGGCCTGATCCCAGCGCCGCCGCTTACGCTGGCATAGCCTTGCCGAGGAACCCTTCGAAGCGACCTTGTGGATCGTGTTTGCGGCGGAGCTGTTCGTATTTACGCCAGGCTTCCGGCGAGAAGTACCGCTGCGGATGGTGCAGCATGTTCTCGTCGTTGAGTTGCCCGCCAAGCGAAATGTCATCCAGCTCCTTCATACGGGCCGGTGGCCACGCTTCCATCGCGGCGTCCTGCGCGGGGTCTGTCCATAAGGTATAGGTACCGACATAGATCGGCCCCTGCATCGACAGCGCCATGTCGGTGGGGAAAGGCTTTACCGGTCCCCAGGCGAACCAGAAGGTGTGGGTGTGGGGCGTCGGCAGATCGAGGAAGACCTTGCGCAGGCGCGGGACCAGCTTCTCGGTTGGTGCGTCGGTGTAGAAATTATCGGCGGCGAAGCGCATGCCGGCGGGGTCGGCCTTGAAGCCGCTCTGATAGCGTTCCTCAAGGGTTGTCGGCACCTTGACGACTTTGAAGTTTGCCTTGTCTTTCACAGGGCAGGTTTCGAGAAGGTCGAGCGCCGCATCGGCAAGCTTCTCATCATCGGTCAGCGCAAGCGCCGCCATCGATATCCGCGTTTTGCACGGTTCGCCCGTGTCACGGCTGTTGGCGGTCGTGGACATGATGAATTCGAGATAGGGCGGGATCTTCGGAACGAGGTCGCACGCCCAGGCCATCAGATCGTCGAAGACGGCTTCAGCATCGTCAAAGCCGTAAGCCGTCGCCTTCCAGACCTTCGGCTTGGGATGCGCCTGCAACTGCATCCGCACGATCACGCCGAAAAAGCCGGCGCCGCCGCCCCGCGCTGCCCACCAGAAATCACTATTCTGGTGGCGGTCGGCGCGGATCAACTCGCCGTCGGCATTTACGACATCGATGGCGAGCACGTGCCGTGCGCCGTTACCCCATAGCCGCGAGTTCCAGCCGAACCCACCGTTCATGCAAAAACCCCCGATCCCGGGCGAGGGGTGGTGCGCTGTCGGCACCACCAGATCGTGTGCGTCGAGCTCGCGATTGATGACCGACCCGATCATGCTGGGGCTGACCCATAAGGTCTGTGTGGCAGGATCGATCTTGATCTCCTGCATGCGGGCCATGTCGATCAAGACGCAGTCGTCGCGGATGTGCGCGGAGGACCAACTATGCCCGCCTGAGCGCGTGGTCACCTTCAGGTCGTGTTCCTTGGCGAACTTGACCGCCGTCACGATGTCGGCATCGTTGAGCGGCTGAACGATGACCTGCGGATAGCGCTTCGGCTTGTTCATGCGGTAACATGTCGAGCCGCGCGCCGCCTCGTAGGCCTCGTCGCCTTTCCAGTAAACCCGGCCGTCAATCGCCTCGTTGAGCGCGAACTTCGTCTTCTCGCTCAGCGCCTCGCCCATGCCGTTGCAGGCGACCAGCAACTGGCTTGTCGATACGACCAGCCCGGTGGTGGCGAGCGTCTTCAGAACGGTCCGGCGCCCGACGCTGCTTTCCTTCGTCATCCTCAATCCCTTCTGCCTTTATATTCTCTATAGCGCTAATTATGTGGACTGTAAGCCCGATTTCGCTTAGCTGGACGCTGACGGTGCGCCGTAGGCGGGACCGGAGAGGAAGAGGATGGAGGGCGGCGATATGCGCAAGATGCTGGCCGTGGGGTTTGCGGCCGCGATGCTGGGCGTGGCTGCGCTGACACTTGCGCATCCCCTGACCGGAGCCGGTCAGCCGTTCGATCGGCAGGATCGCGATCCTAATCTGGAGATGGATCGCCAACTCGTTGCGCACGGTTGCGCGCTGTGCCACGGCGCGAGCTACGCGCGGGTTGGACCGGCGATGCACGATATAGCCCAGGTTCATGCGGGAGACGGCGCAGCCGGAGCGGCGCAGCTCAAGCAAAGTATCCTCAATGGCAGCAAGGGGCGCTGGGGCACCGCGATCATGCCGCCCCAGCATCAGGTGACACCGGCCGAGGCGGACAAGATCGTCGCCACCATCCAGTCGCTCAACAGCAATCCGTTCGCATCGAATTGAGCAGCACCGCTCACTGGAAGTGATATTTGGCGCCGATCCGTACCGTGCGAGGCTCGACAACGCGGCTCAGCCGCCCGTCGGTCGGCGCCGTGTCGTAGCCTGGTACATACGATTCGTAAAAGTAGGCGACGTCTTTGTCACGGCTGTTGGCGACGTTGAGCAACTCGGCGAAGACGTCGATATGGCGGTGCTTCCACCCGGCACGCAGGTTGATCACCGTGCTGCCCCTGTCTCGCACGCTGTTATCCTCGATCAGAGGGTAAGGACCCAGGTGTCGCACTCTGACACTCGCCTCCCAACTGCCGCGCACTGCGGAGATGCCTACCGATGCAGCATTTTCGAAAGCATTCGGGACGTGATCGCCATTGTCGTAGCGGGCGTGACTCGCAGTATAGTTGGCGTCCAGCGCTAGCCATGTGACGGGGCGCCAGAACGCGACCAGTTCGACACCGTGGCGGCGGCTCGCTCCGCTCGGCTCGACCGCGTTGGAGTCTCCTGAAAAGCGCAATTCGCTGTCGAGATCGAGCCACCAATAGGTCGCCGTCACCGTCAGTCCACCACGCTGAAACCGTGCGCCGAGTTCCCGCCCCGTGCCGGGCACCAGCACGGGCACCGGAGTGGCGCTCACCGCGCCGCGCACGTCGTTCGAATGGAAGCCACGGCCCCAATTGGCGTAGAGTTCGGCGAATGATGCGATCTGCCATGCCAGCGCGAGCTTGGGAGAGACGATCGCGTCGCTACCGCTGCCCTGGCCTAGCGCGGCCGCCTCGGCATCGCGGGCGCGTACCGTATAGCGGTACACGTCGCCACGCAGGCCGCCGATCACGCGGACGCCGTTCAGCGGTTTCCACGTCGCCTCGCCATAAACTCCGCCCGATCCCTCGCTGACGCGGTATGCGCCGAGCGACTGGACGAAGCGGTTCGCGTCGGTGTGATAGACGCCGACGCGCGGTATGCCGTCCCAGCGGTCTTGCGTTCCGAGCGTGAAAGATAAGGCGGGTGTTACCTCCCAGCGCTTTTCGGCCGAAAGCTCCAGCACCCAGCGACGATCGAACTGCGTGATCTGCGCGCTGCTGCCATCGGCATTGGCGTAGGTCGGATTGGACGACATACGCCAATCATAGTATTGCGCCGACACAGTGCTTTTGAAGCTGTCGCCGGTCAGCGCCGCCGTGGCGATGAGGCGATCGGTGCGGCCGCGCGCGCTTGGATCGGGCGAGCAGAAGACATCGGTGCAGCCCGGCGTACCGATGATGCGTTCGGGGATCTGCTCGGTCGGCCGCCAAGTCGCCTGATAGGCTTGAAGCGAAAGTGCCAGCCGATCGCCGGCGAGCGACGTTATGTATTTGGCGAACCCGGAAAAATGCCGCAGCCGCTCGGGCTGCTGCCACGGTCCGTCATATGATTTGGTCTCGCCGACGAGTGTCAGGTCGCCCGCGCCGAGCCGGGATATCGTTCCGCCGGCCGCTAGTCGCCGCCATCCATAGGAGCCGCCCTCAATCGACGCCCAGGCGGTATCGAAGCGGTCGACCGTTTGCATGTACGATGCGCCCGCCAGCGCGAAATCGCCGCCGGCGGCACGATATGGCCCTTTGTTGAAATCCTCACGGTCGATCACCTCGGGGATTACGCCGTTGAGATCGAGGTAGCCCTGACCATGTCCGTGAGTGCGCAGGTTGAGCTGCACGCCATCGAGATAGGTGGTGAAGTCAGACCCATGATCGAGGTTGAAGCCGCGCAGGAAATACTGATTTGCCTTGCCGCTACCTGAATGTTGCGCGGCGATCATGCCGGGAATCGCTTCGAGCAGTTCTGCGGTGCGAAGCAGCGGACGGACCAGCAGGTCCGCGCCGCCGATCGTGCCTTCGCTAGCCGCACCAGCCGTGCCGATGCGCGCGGCACCGCGACCGAACACGATGACCTCCGTCTGGTCGGCGGGGGGCGGCGTTTCGGCCGGAGCCGGGGCGGACGGATCACGCAACGAAGTCGGATCGCTGGCCAGCACGGTCAGCAGCAGGATCGATAACAGGGGGAGTTCCTCTCACTGGCGGCCGTGTCGGCGTACGGCTCGTCAGCGAGGGGTAGAGCGCAAGATGGGCTTCGGAAAAGTGACGAACGGTAGCTGTAACGCCTGTAACACGCGTACAGAGCGGCCGGACCATCCGCAGATGCTCCGGCCGATCGAGGCATGCTCTCGCTTAAACGTCAGAAGTTTAGGCGGACGCCGATCTTGTACGAACGCCCGATCAGATCGTAGTTCAGGTTGCGCGTACCGTTTGTAATCGCGATCAGCGCGTAGGTCGGCGGCTTCACGTTGAAGAGATTGTTGACAACGCCAAACAGTTGGAACTGCTTCGTCACGCCAAGGTGCCCAGACAGATTTGTATAAAGCGCGCCGGGAAAGCGATTTTGCGAGATCGAGTTTGCGTTTGTATTGAGATACCCCGAATCCGTCGGATCGACCACTTGTGCGCCGTTGGTGCTGCCACCCGCCAGCGTATAGGCAGTAAGCACGTCATACTTCACGCCGCTGAAGCCGCGGAGCTGTACCTCCAGACCCGACAGGCCCTGCTCGTAACTGACCGTAACATTGTACGTCCAGCGTGGCACACCCTGCGCCGTACCGGCCGTTTCGAAGGGCTGCGGACGGATCAACGTAAGGAATTGCTGCAAGTGCATGGCATAGTTGGCAAGGCCATGTATTTCGAGACGGCCGGGCAGGCCGAAATTAGGGAGGCGATATCCCGCCTCGAAGTCGATGCCCTCTGATTTGAGCGCGTTGAGGTTGACCGACAGATTGCCCGCCGAGGTGATGCCGTTGCCGCCCGCCACCGTGTTGAAGACGACGCCCGGGCACGTCGTCGCGCCGCCTGCGATCAGCGTTGCACAGATGCTCTGGGTCTGCGCGGAGTTGGGACGGGCAATCGCGCCGTTGATCTTGATGTTGTAATAATCCACCGCAACGCGGAAGCCACGCAGCCCGCCGTGATCGAACTGAAGCGAGCCGCCGCCGGTGAAGGTGTCGGCCTTTTCCGGCACGAGATTCGGGTTTCCACTGGCGAAGATGTTGGTTGTACCCGTAACGCCGTAACCGAAGGTGCCGGGGATGTTGTTGGTCGTCGATGTCGGCAGCGCGCCGCCGATGAAATACAACTCGTTCAGGTTCGGTGCGCGAATGTCACGCGAACGGGTGGCGCGGAACCGAAGCCCGGAGACGGGCTCCCACACGCCGCCGACCTTCCAGGTCGTCACCGCGCCACTGATCGCATAATCGGTGCGGCGCACGGCAGCATTGAGATCGAGCGCCTTGGTAAAGGACATGTCCTTCAGCAACGGCACGCCGACTTCGACGAAGCCCTCTTTCACGGTGTTCTTGCCGCCGAACGTCGTGAAGTTGCCGAGCGAGTAAACGCTCGAATTGCCCAGTACGTCGCTGACCACGCGCAGCTTGTCCTGCCGCCACTCAGCGCCGAGCGCGAGCGACACGTCACCCGCCCACAACGAGAAAGGCGAACCTGAGATGCTGCCCGAAACGACGTCCTGGCTGATCACCGTGTCCTGGTGCTGCGTGTTGTAGATGTAGTTGAGCGCCGCCTGATTGGTGTTCACGCCGAACGGATTGAACGCAACGCAAGACTTGCCCGTGGTCGCTTCGTAGAGGTTGAGCTGCGAGATCAGCAGCGCGTTGAGGTTCGGGTTGGTCGTCGTTCCGTTACACCCGTAAACCGCCTTGTACAGCGCGGAAGTAACGAGACCCGAGGTGTTGAAATCCTGATGCGTCCAGCCGTGCTGGTAATAGACCTCAGCTTTGAACTTCCCGAAGTCGCCCTTGATCCCGCCGACATAGCTGTGCATGTCAAGATTCTGATAGGTAATGTTGCCACCGCCGTTCTCTGTCATCAACCGGCCAACCGAAACATTGGTCCCGGTGTAAAGCCCTTGCAGCGACGCGGGCAGGCTGCTGCGTGGCACGAGGAAGCTGGTCGCATAATTGGCGGTAAGCTGCGGCGGCAGGTTGGTATGCGCATAATTCGCTTCGCCATAGACCGTGATGGCGTCGCTCAGCGCGAATTCCGCACGCCCATAGCCGACGATGCGCGAAGTGCTGTTTTGCAGGGGAAAGAAGGAATTGGGGTTATAACCCTGATTTGCGGTGCTGCCGGTCATCACCGCCGTCGTGCCGCTGCCGAAAACCGTGCCCTGATTGAAGACCGAAGGATTACCGCTCGCGTCGAAGGAATAGAGCTGACCGGTGGTGGTTCGCGTGGTGATGAGACCGCCGGGGGTCACGTTGGCGAGTTCGACGCCGCTTGCGAACGTCTGCGCCGGCAGGCCGAGCGCGACGCGCTGTGCGGCCGAAACGCTGAGCAGGCCAGGTTCGCTGCTGTCGCGCGTGTAGATGTTGCCGACACCCTCGCTACGCGCCCAGTCGAGCCCGGCGATGATGTGTCCACGGCCGCCGCCAAAGCTCATGCCGCCTGCCGCGTTGATCGTATATTGCGCACCGTCGCCGCGATCGGTGATGCCGGTCTGTGTGCTGATATGAATGCCGGTGAGATGATCCTTGAGGATGAAGTTGGTTACCCCGGCTACCGCATCCGAGCCATAGGCCGCCGAAGCGCCGCCCGTGACCACTTCGACACGCTCGACGAGCCCGACCGGGATCATATTGGTGTCGAACGAACCGGACGCGACGGTGCCAACATGACGATGGCCGTTAACCAGCACCAAGGTGCGGGTGTCGCCCAGGCCGCGCAGGTCGATCAGCGACTGTACGCCCGATTGCTGATCCGCCACGCGGCCGCTGCCGGCGGCTGACCGGCTGGTGCGGAACGCAGGCAGCTCGTTGACGACATCGGAGATCTGCGTCGGCGCGCGCTGAGCGATCGCCTCGGCATTCAGCGTCGTCACTGGCGTGGGCGCTGTGAAATTCGGGTTGGAAAGACGCGATCCTGTCACGACAACGTCCGGCTGATCGCCCTGTTCGGCGGGGGTGGCGTTAGCTCCGGAAGTCGCGGCGGTCGTCGGCGCAGTGTCCTGGGCGGCAGCCGCGGCGGGCAACAGCATCGTGAGTGCGGCGGTGGTGCTCATCAGCAAAATGGTATGCGAACGCATGTTCTCTCCCCTGTGATGGTCGTCGGCGGTGAGCGAACCGTTACGGCAACCGTTTGCGTGGTCAGGCGCCACGTTGACGGGCAGGGTTACCGCGAAGATTTTGTCGCGTCGAAGAATAACAGGTAGCTGATAGACGATGAACCCGATGGCTTGCCGGCCGTCCTCGTCGGCAGCACGTTTACACTCCTTGCAAAACGGGAGTTGCACATGCGGATCTTGGTGGAAATGAGCGTGGCGGGGCTGCTCGCGGTGACGATGGGGAGCCCCGCCTGGGCGAAGCGCACCGCGCAGGAGGATGCGAACGCCCGCGTCGTTTCAGGCTTCCTCGATACGGTGTTCAACCGCCATCAGGTCGCCGAAGGCTTTCAGAAATATGTCGGGCCGGATTACATCCAGCATAACCCCAACGTGCCCTCCGGATCGGAGGCCGGGACTGCGGGCCTGACCCGGCTCGTCGCCAAGTTCCCGCAGATGCACGTCGACGTGCGACGGATTGTAGCCGATGGCGACATCGTCGCTGCGCATGTCCATGAAGTGCGCGAACCCGGCCAACGCGGCACGGCCATTGCGGAGTTCTTTCGGATCGCCAACGGCCGCATCGTCGAGCATTGGGATGTGATCCAGGAGGTCGCCGACCCGGCAACCTCCAAGAACGCCAATGGTATGTTCTGACGTCGGACCGGATCAGTACGGCGGAGTCAGTAGCGCTTCCTCGGCGGCACAGCCCTGCGGGGCCGGGCCGCCGGCGAGTGCGGCGATCTGCGCGCGCGCCTTGGCGAGATCGCTTGCGAAATCCGGTTGAGCACGCATCCGTGCATAGAGTGAGCCGGCGAGATCGCGTCCGCTGCTCACCTCGCTCGGGGTGGCGAACCCGCATACCGCAGCGCTCTCGCCATACGCACGCGCGCGTCGGGCCAGCGCATCGGCGCGGGTAGGAAGCGCTTCCGTCAGGATCATCGCCACCGTCCAGCCCCAGCCGGACTGAAGCGACGGCGAACCTGAGGCCATCGTCAATGGCTTGTCGGCGATGCAGGTCGGCCCGGCGTCACGTGAGTATGGGCGTTGCGACGCGTGAGCGGCCGGTAGCTTGGTCACCGCGATCATATCCGTCCGGTAGCGCGACAGAAGGCTCACCAGCGCGGGGACGGTGTCGGCGCCGAGCGTCACGCCGGCTGCGCAACTGAAAGCCTTCAGGATACCCTTTCCCGCATCGGCTTGAGCCAGCGCCCAGCGCGGTGTGTGGGCAAGTCCGCGCGTGTCGCGAAACACGGCGCGGTCATAGGCATCACGGGACGATCCGGCGGCTGGTGGAGTGATCGTCACGCCTGGATGAACACCGCTGCTCGGAAGATACGCGCGAAACTCAGGAGGCAGGCCTGGCCCTGTAGGCGGCGGGGCAGCGTTTTGTGCCGCGCGTACGCCAACCGCCCCGAGCAGCGCTGCGCCTGCGAGAACGAGTGTATGTGTTGTGAACCGCCGCATCGCATCCTCCTGCTGTTTGTGCGTGTGTTAGAGCGATCGAACCCAACACCCGACGGTTAATCAGCTATGCGATTTCCGGAAGAACGGTCGCCGAGATTCTTTAAGCGATTGTAATAGCGAGATTGTTGGCATCTCAGGGCTCGTTGGCGGTTGCGCCGTTGAGCGTTTCGCAACGACGCGCCTGCGCTATGCATCGCCTGCGAGACGGCCCGCTGGGCCGCAGGAGAGGAGATCGCACATGAAAAGACGAGTCGCTGCAATGGCCACGGCGCTGCTGGCAATCACCACCGCCGCCTTCGGCTCGGCACCCGCCGCCGCCGCTTCAGAGCAATGCTCGACGCTCCCCGCCGCTGAGAAGGTGATTGCGCTCAATGAGATTGCCAACCTCGCCGGTCGCTACGGTCATCTCGGAACACTGCGCGGCGAGGGAACTCTGGAAGAGTTGTTCGCGATGAAGACGCCAGGCGTCAGCTGGCAGACTCCCGGCGGCCCGGTCGGGATCGACGCCATGAAGGCGCGCTTCGCCGACCCGGACGAAGATCGTCGTCCCGGCATCCTCCATATGCATTCGATGTTTTCGCCGGTCATCGAAATCGCCGGTGATGGCAAGACGGCCAAGGGTGTGTGGGACAGTTTCGGCCCCAGCATCAACGGCCCCGACGACGTCGGGAGCTGGCTGTGGATCAAATATGCGATGGATTTCGTACGCGAGGACGGCAAGTGGAAGATCTGGCACCTGCGGATCTATCCGGTGTTCAACACCAAGTTCAACACACCCATCACCCAGACCGCGCGCGACCTGGCCAACAAGCCGCAACAGCCCATGATCGCTGGCGTGACCGGTCGTGATACGGTGCGTGCAGGCGCGAACCCGATGTCGGCGCGGCCGGGTTATGTGCTGCCGTCCGACGTTTGGCATTATGACGGCAAATCGGCTCCGGTCGGCCCGTACATTCCTGAGCCCTACTGCCATTTCGACCCCGCGCACGCTTATGGCACGACAGCGCCGGCCAAGTAGCGGATGCTGCGGCTGATCGCGGCGGCGGGCCTTGCGCTCGCCGCCGCCACCGTCTGCGGCGTTAGCGGAAAGCATTCGGACGCCGGATGAGTGCCTATCGCACACCCATTTCGCGGCGCTGCCGACGCAGCAATTCAATCGCCTGAACTGATCGGTCGGTGTTGTGGGACTGTTCGAGAAAATTACCGTCTAGCTGAAATACTGAAGATAGGGCTATTCGGGAGACTTAAGAGCCCCGAAATGAGGGGCGTAACCGAAGCGCCGATCAGCGGCGCGCCAGGAGTGGAAGCATGAGATTTTCTATTGCGGCACGCGTTCTTGCCGCTCTTGCGCTCGCAACCCCCATCCTCGCCGACGCGCATCATTCCGCCGCGGCGTTCGACCGTTCGAAACCCATCGTCGTAGGCGGGACGCTCAAGACGTTCGAATGGGCCAACCCGCACACATGGATCACGGTGGTGGTGCCGGACGGCAAGGGTGGCACCGAGGATTGGCGGCTTGAAGGGCCATCCGTATCGATCCTCGCGCGTAACGGTTGGAAGAAGACGTCGATCACGCCCGGCGAGAAGCTGAAGATGCTCGTCGCGCCCAATCGCGACGGCTCCAAAGGCGGCGAGTTCCTCACCGTGAAGAAGGCGGACGGGACCACGTTGAAATTCGGCATCGTCTGATCTGGCGATCGTGCGGTGCAGCCGGCGGGAAGACCGGCCTAACGACCCAAAGAGAGGAGGGATGCCGATGAGCGATCGCGCCAAGGCAAGATATGTGCGCCGGATTCTAGGCGTGATACTGGGGTTGGCGATCACAGGCGTCGCTCCGGGTTTGGCCGGAGCGGCTCATGCCCAGGTCACCGGCGCGACCGACGATGATTTGAAGGACGCCCCGCCGCAGTTCAAAGAAAGTCTGTCGAACGGACGCATCAAACCCGACGCATCGGAACTGACGCGCCAGAACATCTCGGGGCCACCGCCATCGAAAGACCCGCGGGACTTCAACGGCATGTATAACTTCCTGCGAACGCCGGCGGCCCGTGCGCCGGGCGGCGCGCCCAAACCCGCCGGCCCTCCGCCGGCGGCGCCGGGCGGGTTGACGGCGCCGCGCGCAAGCAATGTTGGGGCCGGCGCCTGTGTCGTCAACGGTTTCGGCGGGCTGACGAGCTACTCCACGACGATCCTCGTGAATCCGATGGAGGTGGTGTTCCTCATGGAGGAAAATCACGTTCTGCGCTGGGCCAGATTCACCGATAGTCACGATCCGGCTGCGCAACCGTCGTTTACGGGCGATTCCATCGCGCGCTGGGACGGCAACACGCTGGTGATCGACACCACGCAGGTCGCCACGCGCGGTCAGAGTGGCACCGATCATTATGTCGAGCGCGCGACCAAACTGCCCGATGGCAACATCGCGATCGAACGCAGCAAGGTGGCCGCCGATGGCGCGATGCAGCCGATCGAAAAGGTCACGCTGCGCTGGCGGCCGGACCTCCACTATGTTGAGGACATATGCGAGGATTTCGGCGAAGCCTTCGGAGTGGGCTACAAATGAGCAGGGGAAAGACGATGCTGAAGCACGCGGCGCTGCTCGCCGCCATCCTCGTCGCGCCTACGGCGCACGCCGCGGACGGTATGCCGCACCAGTGGCTGCAAGGCACGTGGAAGGCGCAGGGAGACGGGCTGCTCCATCCGACTGATGGCAAGCCGATCCCGCTCAAGCCCGCACTCGCAAAAGCCTATGCTGCCAAGCGCGCGGCGTGGCTGTCGGGTGACCCCCAGGTCGATTCCGCGCGTCGATGCAAGCCGCCGGGCGAGCCGCGTCTGATGCTCGATCCCGCAACGCCCTTCTCAGTCGTGGTGACGCAGCCGCGCATCCTGTTCGGCTATCAGTGGAACCGGCTCGTTCGTATGATCGAGATGGGGCCGCCGCGCGATGTCATCGGGCCGATCTATTTCGGGCAGAATGCCGGATCGTGGGATGGTGAGACGCTGGTCGTCGATGTGCAGGCGCTTCACGGCGGCGTGGCGCTGGACCGATCGGGCCTGCCGCATGGCGACACTGCGCGGCTGACCGAACGATTCCGGGCGCTCGGTCCCGACCGGATGGAGGTTTCGATCCATATCGAAGACGCCGAGACCTTCACGCGCCCCTGGGACGCCAAGGTCGTGCTGGCGCGACAGAACGGGTTGATCGTCAAAGAGGACATCTGCCTTGATCGCGAACACCTCGCCGGCAAGCTGGTCGATCCGGACACCGGCAAGTGAGTGTCGCGCTCAGGCGTGACGCCTGAGGAAATCGAGCACGATGCGGTTGAAGAGATCGGGCCGTTCCCAATAGGTGGAATGGCCCGCACCCGCGACGACCGCCGTTTCGCTGCCGGGCAGACGGCGGTGCAATTCGGTCTGGAGCGGCGGCGGCACGAACAGGTCCGCATCGCCGGTCAGCCACAATACCGGCATCCGCAGGCCCGAGATCGCCTGCCAGCTTTGCGTGGCGGGCGGCGGCGGCCCAAGCGGGGCGGTGCGGGACGCGCGCTCCAGTGCGGCCCAGCGCGCGGTGCCCTCGGGATCTGCGGCGCGGTAGGAGGGACCGAGTTCGCGTACCTCTGCGGGCAGGGCGTCGAAGGGTTGGGGGCGGAGATCGGCAGCGCGCTTCCGAAAGGCGTCGTCATCGACCGTTCCGATGCTGTTGGCGACGATCAAGCTCCGGACCCGGTCGGGATGAGAGACGCTGAAATCGAGCGCGGTTCCGCCGCCGGCCGCCGAGCCGAGCAGATCAAAACGATCGAGTTGCAGCGCCGCCGCGAGTGCAAGGATGTCGGCGTTGGCACCCGGATCCGCGCCGGTGACGACGGTGCGCGCATGGCCGCGGCGCGACCAGGCGACGACGCGCAGCCCGGCGGCGTGGAAAGCCGCCTGCTGATATCCCCACACCAACGCGCTGCCGGTGACGGGATGCGCGAGCAGGATCGTCCGCCCTGTGCCCCCGGTATCGGTGACATAAAGCCGCGCGCCGGGCGCTTCGATCATCCGCTCGCGCAGCATCGGCGGCGAGGGCGGCGGCAGCGGCTGCCAAACGGCCGGTTCGGCGCGCACGCGTGACGACACAAGGACAGTTGCGCTGCCGATCGCGGCCAGCGCGCCGCGGCGTGTCGTTCCGTCTGCCATTTCGCTCTCGCTCCCGTTTTGTGACGATGTTCCGCGCCGGCCACCATCCGTCAATGCGAGATGCGGTATGCGAAAAGTCACATGACATCGTCGCGCGAAAGCCGGTAGAAGGCGCGATGGTTGAGGAAGATCGCGCCGCGTTCGAGCGGCAGGTGGCGCGGGTGCGGGCTTCGAACGCGCTTGGCAAGTCGGTGGCGCTGGCGCGATTGTTCGACTATCTGGTTCAGACGTCCTCTGAAGGCCGCTCTCCCAAGGAACTGGAGGTGGCCGAGGCGGTGTTTGCACGGGGCGGCGAATTCGACGCCGTGCAGGACGCGTCGGTACGCGTTTACGTTCACAGGCTACGCAAGAAGCTTGAGGCGTTTTTCGCCGACGGCGAAGAGACCGAGCGGCTCGTTATGCGCAGGGGGGAATATCGGCTCGACGTGGTACGCGCGGCGGCCGTCGAGCCGGACGCGCTGCCCATGCCGGTTCCTCCACCGGCGCGGAGGCGCGGCTGGCTGCTTCCGGCGCTTGCAGGTGCGGCCGTGTCGGCCGTCGCCTGTTTTGTGAGTTTTGGGACGCTGCTCGGGCCGGATAAGCCCGATCAGGACGTGCAGGCAGTGCGGGAATCGCATCTCTGGGCGGAGACGCTGACGCCGGGCAAGCCGATCGTCGTCGTGCTCGGTGACTATTACATCTTCGGTGAGCGCGACGCGAGCGGTCAGGTCAAGCGGCTGGTGCGCGAATATGCCATCAACTCGCGTTACGATCTCGACGAACACGTCATGCGCAATCCCGAACTGAACGGGCGCTATGTGGATCTTGGGCTGCGGTATTACCCGATCGGCGTCGCCACCGCGCTGCGCGACATCATGCCGGTGCTACGGACTGCCGGGCGTCGCGAGCACATGCCGCGCGTAATCCCCGCCTCGGACCTGACGCCGGACATGCTGCGGATCAGCAACGTGGTCTATATCGGCTATCTGAGCGGGCTTGGTGCTTTGCGCAATCCAGTGTTCAATGGTTCGCGTTTTGCGGTGGGGCAGTCGTATGACGAGCTGATCGATCGCATCTCACATCATAGCTATACCGCCACAACGAGTGCGCCGGGCGGTGCCGGTCCCCAGCAGGATTATGGCTATATCGCCGCATTTCCAGGGCCGAACGACAACCGCATCGTCGTGATCGCGGGCACGCGCGATGCGGCGGTGATGCAGGCGGCGGATTACGCGACCCAGCGCGCTTCGGCGGTCAGCCTGAACAAGGATGGTGCCAAGGCATTCGAGGCGCTCTTGCGGGTCGATACGCTGGGTGACCAGAACCTTGCGGGACGCCTGCTGTTGAGCGCACCGATCGAGGCCGGGAAGATCTGGCGTTCGACAACCCCGCAAGTCTTTCCGGATGACGGGCAGGCGGCCACTTCGCGTTGAGGCTCAGACGAACCCGATCCACCGCCCCGCAAAGACGACGCCCACCCAGAAACACAGCGACAGGCAACCGGCGATACGCGCGGCGGCCGGTGTCGGCAGGCGATGGTTCCAGTCGTGAACGCTGCGGTAGGCGGTGAGGTGGAACACGGCCATGTTCAGCCCGGCAAGAACCAGCAACACCAGCTTCGCACGAAACGGGAACAGCCCCCAGTACCGCGTCGCTGCCGAGCTGAACAACAACGAGCCGGTCACGACCGCGACGAGGAAGCACATCCACGTCCATGGCAAGGTTTCCTTGGCCAGTTCGAGAACGCCGTAATCACGCCGCGAAACGCCGAGCAGCCGCAGGTCGAGCATGGCGATTGATCCTACCACCAGCACGATGGCGGCGACATGCACCACCTCCAGCGCCGGGAAAAGCCAGGTCGATTCAGCTATGGCAGTGGCGAACGGCATCGCTTCGAGCCGGGTGAAGATGTCGATCAGCGCCATCGGGCGTTCCTATGTCGGAGAGTGAGGTGACGCGTGCGTCAGGCGTACGCGATCCAGCGACCGCAGAAGATGATCGCGAACCACAGGATCAGGGAGGCGAGCGCAACGATGCGCACAGTCTCGCGCTTCGCGGGCGACATGCTGCGAAACGGCGCATCCTCCAGCACGCGGTGCAGCGGGATCGTCAGGAGGACGACGATCAGCAACATCGTCATCTTGTACCAGAAGAAGGCGTTGAGCAGTTCGCGGCCGGGTTCGCCGACGATCATGATAATGCCCGTCACGAGCAGCACAGGCAGCGTCCACCACACCCAGGGCAAGAAGTGATGCGCCATCTGCCGCACCGATTGCTCCCGCCCGATCAACCCGGCGAGGCGAAGGTTGAGCATCGCGACCGACGACATGACGATGGCGATGGCGAGAATATGGATACTCTGGACGGTGGGGATCACCCACACGGTGTCCTTGATCGCGCTACTCGCCGCAGTCGCTTCGATTGCGGTGACGAGTCGGTGCATGTCCACCAGTTCCACTCCTTAGCCTCACGCGGCTATGGCCGCCTTCATTGCGGACGACGTTTGCAGGAGCGCGAAAACCCCGCAAGTGATAATTCGCGAAGACAAGAAATATGAGAGACATTTACGGTAGCCAGGACCAGTGAAACGGGATTGTTCCGTGTTGCTTGGATGGACGCCCCGCAGCCATTTCGCGCGATGCGACGGCTGTAACGCGCTGTAACGTCGGTAAACGGTAACGAACTGGACAGCGACGGACCGAGCGCGGCACCGCAAGGGGATGAAGCAGACGGAAACCGCGGCGAGGATTGGAGGCAATCTGCGAATCGCGTCGATGATCGCAGCGGCACTTGTGCTGCTCGGCGTCATCGTCTGGCGCGTGCAGGCGAACTCCGCCCGCGCCGCGTTGCTGCATGCCGATCTCGACGCAATTTTGAGCGATGCCGCGCTGTCCTCCGGTGCATTGCGGCGCGGCAAGGCGGTGTTCGATCGCGCTTGCGCAGCCTGCCACGGCGCGGGTGCAGGAGATGCGCACGCAGGGATTCCCGACCTGCGGGATAGCGATCGCCTATACGGGGAGGGGAGCGTCGCAGACATCGAGCAGATCGTCCGCTACGGCATCCGCTCCCGCAACGCCCGTGGCTGGAACCTCGCGTCGATGCCTGCCTACGCAACGCGGCGACCGTCCGCCACCGACGCGGCGATCCGTCCGCTCAGCCCGAGCGAGGTGAGCGACCTCACCCAATTTCTGCTGTCCTTCACGGGTCGCGCCGGCGATGCCGTCGCCGCTGCGCGGGGACGGGCGCTCTATGCCGGGAAAGGCGGTTGTTATGATTGCCACGGCTCGGACGCGGGGGGCGATCCGTCGATCGGGGCGCCGACGCTAAGCGACGACATCTGGCTCTACGGTGGTGATGCCGCGGCCATACACCGCTCGATCACGACCGGCCGGGCCGGTGTCAGCCCCGCTTTCGCCGACCGGCTCGATGCCGCCGATATCCGCGCCGTCGCCGTCTATACCGCGTCGCTCGCGCCGTCGAAGGAAGCGCAATGACTCTCGATACCCTTTTGTCGCGCTTCGCCGTCGAGAGCAGCCGGCGCGCGCTGATATTGTGCGGCGCCGGCGCGATTCTGGGCTTGGCGGTCGCGGGCTACGGCCTGTTCACCGCGCAGGGCACGCGCGTCGCTGGCGTGCCGCCCGAGGATGTTGCGATCGTCAACGCAGTGCCCGTGCTGCGCGTCGACTTCGACAACCAGATCCGCGCGCTCTACGCGATACCGCCTGCGCGGGCGACGCCTGCGCAACGCAAGGCGGTACTCGACACGATGATCCGGGAGGAACTCTACGTTCAGCGCGGGCTCGAGCTCGGCATCCCGACCGACGATATCGATGTTCGTGCCGCGCTCGTCGCATCCACAGAGGCGAGTACGACCGCCGACATCCTCGCCTCACGTCCCGCGCCGCAGGAACTCGCCGACTTCTACGCCCGCAATCGCATGCGTTGGGCGACCGAGGGGACGATGCTGGCGGAGGATTACGTCGTCCTCGACCCGTCGCTCGCCATCCCCGCGCAAGCGGCCTTGCGGACCGGCGGAACACCCGCAGGGCTGGCGCGCACGACGCAGTTTGCCGATGGTGAGGAATATTGGTTCGCCGCGAAGCTCCATCTCGGCGCGCGGTTGTTCCAAGCCGCGCGTGGCTTGCGCGACGGCGAGGTTTCCGCGCCCGTCGTCGCCAACCGTCATGTTCATCTGATCCGGATGATCCGCAACGCGCCGCCCGCCGCGCGTCCTTTCGCGGACGTGCAGGACAAGGTACTTGCCGACTTTCAAAAGGCCAAAGCGGAGCGGCTGGAGGCCGCCAACGAACGCTATCTGCGACGCCGCGCGGACATCCAGATTGCAGGCGACTTTCAGTGATCGCGCGCCTGTTGCTGACCGTCGCCATGCTGGTCGGGCTGTTGGCGCCGGCTTCGGCGCATACCCGGTCGGAGACGCATAGCAGTTGGAATATCGACGGGTCGACCGTGCATCTCGATTTCACCGTTTCCAACGTCGAGGCGAAGCGGCTGACCCGTGATGGCAGTCAGCCGAGCGACCGCGCGCTGATCGCCTATCTTGATCGTCGCATCGGCGCGTATGTCGGCGCAACGAAATGCCCGCTCGGTCTGAAGCCACGCGCAGTGTTCGCGGCGAGCGGTTTCCACCGGCTGGAGTTTCTCTACAACTGTCCCTCGACCCGCGAGATGAGCCTGCGCTCCGATGCGTTCTTCGAGTTGGTGCCGACGCACGTCACCTTTGCGCAAATTCAGGATGCCAAAGGAGAGTTCTTTGAACAACTCGTCACGACCTCAGCGCGCAGCATTGCCATCACTGGCGGAGGCTCGGCAAACCGACTCGAGAATGCCGACTTTCTCCAGTATATCGGCATGGGGATCATGCATATCTTCACTGGCATCGACCATATGTCGTTCCTGCTGGGCTTGGTGCTGATCTCGAGACGCTTCAAGGATCTGCTGTTCGTCGTGACAGGCTTCACGATCGGCCACAGCCTCACCCTGGCGCTGGCGGTAACCGGGCTGGTGCGGCCCCATGCCGAATTCATCGATGCGCTCGTTGCGCTCACCATCGCGCTGATCGGCGCGGAGAACATCGCGGTTGCGGCGAAGCGACCGGGCGCGATCGCGCTCGGCGCCGGCGGCGCGTTGCTGGCGATGACGGCATTGCGCATCTTCGGCATCGGCACGCTGCCGGTCGCACTTTTGCTCGGGGCGGCTTTGTTCACCGCCAATTACATCATGGTGTCAGGCCATGTCCGCGATGCGGGTCGGCTGCGGCTGGTGGTGACATTGGTGTTCGGGCTGATCCACGGCTTCGGCTTCGCAGCCGATCTGCTGGAGAGCCGCATTCCGGCGGCCAAACTCGCGCGTTTGCTGGTCGGCTTCAATCTCGGTGTGGAGATCGGGCAGATCACCGTGGTGTCGGTGATCGTCGGTTGCGCGGTGCTGCTGCGCCGCGTGAAGCTGGCACTGCCCCGGCCGATCGTAGTGGATGTGATGGCGTCGGGGCTGGTCGGCGTAGGAACCTACTGGTTCGTCAGCCGCAGCTTTTAATCAGAGCGGCTTCCAGCCCGGCGGCAGCGGCGGCTTCTGCGCGCGCGGACGACGCGCATTGTCGGGCGAGGGCAGCAATGCGGCGATCAACTCCGCGCCCTGCGGCGGGACACCCGGTGCGGGAACGCACTTTTCCGGCGCGGGTGGGCAGGGCATCTTCTCGGACGGTGCGGGGCTCGCGACCGGGTTCACGCCATAGGTGATCTCTGCGACATAGCGATCCGCCTCTTCGCGAATCCGGCCCATCGCCGCGCGGGTCGCGTCTGCCATGATCCAGTCGGTCAGGTTGATCGTATCGCGTTTCGCCGAGCGGACATAGTCCGGCGCATTGCGGTAGATCCATTCGTTGAGCGCGTCGGGGAAGAACATCTGGGTTGTCAGGCGCGTACGTCCGTCGGTCCAGATCTTGAAGTGAACATGGGCGGTGCGTCCGCGATACCAGCCCGGATAGATGGTGCGGAACACGACGCGGCCTTGCGAGTCGGTGGTCTGCGTTCCTCGAAGATAGGTCTTGCCCGGGGTCGCGATATCAAGCGCATCGCCCTGATTGGCGAAATCCGAATAGATGCCGAGCGCATCGGCCTGCCAGCAATCCACCCGCGCGCCGGCGAGCGGTCGGCATGCGGCGTCGACCAGCCGCACGCGCACTTCCAGCGGGATGCCGCGCTTGCCCTCCGTGATGTCGGAGCGGACGATCGGCTTGTCTTCGTAATACGGGCCGTCGACCGTGTCGGGGTGCAGGAAGCAGACGCTCTCCGGATCGGCCGGCACCGTTTCGGCGGAGACCGTCGGCGTCAGGCCGACCGTGGCAGCGCCACCGGCGGCGGCCGCGCCACCAGCGAGCAGCGCGCGACGGGAAAGAACGGTTGTCATCGGCGAGTCTCCTTATGGCGCCAGCGCGGAACCATCCGCAGCAGCACGGGATCGTGATCCAGGAAGTGATGCTTCGCGGCTGCAGCGACGTGCAGCGCAAGCAGTATCGGCAGCAGCCAGAGGCTGAGAATGCTGTGTGTCTCCACCAACTGACCGTGCAGACGATCTACGGTCGCCTCAGGCAGACTGGGGAAGATTGGAAAGTGGGGCCACGGCATGATACCGAAGATGTTGAGTTGTCCTTTCTGGACCTTGTGCGCCGACAGCACGAGCCATCCCGTGAACGGCATTGCCACGATCAGCAGGTAAAAAGCGCCGTGCCCGACATGCGCGAGGCGGCGCTCCCATGCCGGCATCGTGGCCGCGAAGGGCGGTGGGCGATGGCCCAGCCGCCACAGCAATCGCGTGATGCTCAAGAGCAGCACCAGCAATCCGAGCGAAACATGCAGCGCCAGCAACGGCTTGGGTGCATAGCGCTGGCCGTGCGTGGCATGAGGAAAAGTCCACCCGATCAGCACGTTGGCAACGATCAGCGCTGCGATGATCCAGTGCAGCGCCGCGGCGACGCGGGTGTAGCGCGGATAGTCCAAGGGCCTTGCCAAGCTGCCTCCCCTCTGCCGCCCGCTCGCTTGCGGGTCTGTCGCGCCCGTTTAACGGGCCGGTCCGCAAGCTGATATGAGCCTGCGTGCATATCAGCTTGCCGACCGGTGCGGAGCAACGCATATTCGCGCAAGCAACAATATCGCGCCGCACTTGCGGCCGGAGAGGGATCGCACGTGGATTTCGAGCGCTGGAAGCTGTTCATCATGGTCGCGGAGCTCGGCAGCCTGTCCAAGGTTGCGGTGATTCTCAACCGGCCGCAGCCAGTCATCAGCCGCCATATCAACGCGCTGGAGACGCAATGCGGATGCAGCCTGTTCTATCGTACCGGCCGGGGGGTCGCGCTGACTGAGGTTGGTGAGGCGATCCTGCCGCGCGTGCGCGCGATGGTGCAGGAATCGGAGCAGTTGATGCTCGACATCAAGGGGCAGGCGGGCGTGCCGGTGGGTAATGTCTCGGTCGGCCTATTGCCTTCCGTGCAAATCGCCAGTGAGTTCCTGCGCAGCGTCGCGGAAAAGTTTCCGCAGGTTTCGCTGCACCTCACAGAAGCGACCGGGGGGCAGCTCGCCGAGCAGGTGGCGACCGGCCGCATCGATCTCGCGCTGGTGTTGCGTGAGCCCGGCACGGTTTCGGCCGCCGACGAGGCGCTGCTGACTCTGCCGATGTGTCTGGTAGGCCCTCCGAGCGATGCGGCGACGGCGGCCGGGCAGGTGACGATGAAGGCGGTCGAGGGACTGCCGCTCATCCTCGCCAAGCCGCCGAACGCACTGCGGATGCACGTCGAACAGGCGGCGCGGCGCTCCGGTGTGACGCTCAGCTATGGGCCACAGGTCGATCCGCTCGCGACACAGCGCCAGCTCATCGCCGCTGGCATGGGCTATACCGTCACGACGCGGATGGCGGTTCGAGAGGAAGTCGAAGCGGGCAAGCTCTCTGCCGCCGACATCGTGAGTCCCCCGCTCGAACTGATGCTGGTTCTGGTCCGCTCGAACCAACGTCCGGCAACGCTCGCGATCCGCAAGATAGCGCGCCTGCTTGCCGAGCTGGTCCGCCGCCTGCCGGAGGTTCATGCCAACGATACATCACCTGCCTATCTTCCGATCGCAGCATCCTAAACCTGATATACGCCGTGCCATACTAACCCCGCTTGGGCCGCACGTTAGGATTTGTCGCTGAGCCGGCATCCTGCCGGTGCGAAAAAGCCGCGACGGCAAGCAGGAAGCAGGCGAGCGATGCAACAGGGGCAATCCATCCTCATCATCGGGGGCGGGATCGGCGGGATGGCGGCGGCGCTGGCGCTTCGCCGTGCAGGCCAGCCGGTCGAAATGGTCGAGAGCGACCCGGCGTGGAACGCGCTCGGCGCCGGGCTGACGCTTAATGGCGGAGCGTTGCGGGCTTTTGCCGATCTCGGTCTGCTCGATGCCGTGACGCAGGCGGGTTATGCCTCGGTCGGCCCGGTGCGCGCCTGCGACGTCGACGGTAACATCCTGTCCGAGGGGCCATCGACGCCGATGTTCGGGGAGGGCATCCCGAACATGGGCGGCATCCTGCGCCCGCGCCTGCACGAAGTGTTGCGCGCCGAGATCGAGAAGGCCGGCATTCCGGTCCGAACCGGCGTGCTGGCGCAGGGCTTCGAGATGGCGGACGATCAGGTCGTGGTCCGTACCAGCGACGGCGAGTCACGCGCCCATCGCTTTGCGATCGCGGCCGACGGCCTTTTTTCGCGCACGCGCGCGTTGCTCTTCCCGGAGGCGACGCCACGCTTTACCGGCCAGGGGTGCTGGCGCGCGGTCGTGCCCCGTCCATCGGATGTGACGGCGACCTGGGTGTATTCGACGAGCGGCTGCAAGGCCGGCTTCAACCCGATCTCGCAGGAACTGATGTACGTCTATCTGCTTGAGTCCGCGCCGGGCAATCCGTGGATCGACCAGGCCGATTGGGTTCCGCTGCTAAAGCAGCGGCTGTCGCGCTTCGGCGGTCATTTCCGCAAGATCGTCGCCGAACTCGACGATGATGCGCTGGTCAATTACCGCCCGCTGGAGGTCGTTCTGATGCCGCCGCCCTGGCACAAGGGGCGGGTGTTGTTCATCGGCGATGCCGCCCACGCGACGACGCCGCATGTCGGCTATGGCGCCGGCATGGCGATCGAGGATGCTGTCGTGCTCGGGCGGATGGTGAACGACTACCCCGATGCGGAAGCGCTGTTCGAGGCGTTCACCGCCCGGCGGTACGAACGATGCCGGATCATCCTTGAAGGATCGGTCGCGATCGGCGATCTCGAAATGGCGGAAGCGCCGGTGGCGGAGCAGCGCCAGCTTAGCGCGCGGCTGAGCGCTATAATCCGCGAACCGATCTGAAGGGGCAAACAGTGGCGCAGGAATTCTGGTTTCACCACGTCGGCGTGAGCGTCGCAGACCTCGATGCCGCGATCGGCTGGTGGCAGGCGATGCTCGGCTTTAGGCTGGAACGACGCTATCCGTTGGCGAGCATCCCGGCCGAGATCGCCATCCTGTCGAACGGCGCGCTGCACGTCGAGCTGTTTCAGGTGCCCGATCCCAAACCGGCCGAGGCCGAGCGCCACATCCCCGACGACGACGTGAAGACCTGCGGCAACAAGCATGTCGCTTTTTCGACCAGCGACGTACGCGCGCTGGTCGCGCGGTTACAGGAGAAGGGCGTCGATCTGGTCTGGATGAAGGCGTTCCCGGACGGCCGCGCAGCGGCCTTCATCCGCGACAATGAAGGCAACCTCATCGAATTCGTTCAATGGCCGAAGGTCTCGGAGCCATGCGCCGAGATCGCCTAGTCGGGTATCGCGAAGGCGATACCCGGGACCGGCGTGCGCGCGACGTTGAGCGTCATCGCGAGTAGAGTGTAGTACCCGCAAATCCCGGTCAGTTCGACTGTGCCGCTTTCGCCGAGCAGCGTCACGCATGCGGCGTAATCCTCGTCGGCAACGAAGCGCGTAGCCTGCAAGCTGGTGATGAAGCGCCACACAACCGCCTCGTCCTCGGCCATCGGCGGGTCTTCGCCAGCCACCAGGCCGGCCAGCGTCTCGCGGGCGACACCCGCCGCATATGCCAGGCGGGCGTGGGCGTGCCATTCATAGGGCTGGGCCCAGATGCGGGCGATGACGCAGATCGCGAACTCGCGCAGCCGCTCGGGCACCGAACAGCGATAGCGGAGGAACTCGCCGAGCTTCTGCGCACGATCCATCAGCTCCGGGCTGCGCATCAGCGGCACGAAGGGGCCCCGCACTTCTCCTCGCGGGGAGGCGACCAGTGCTTCGGCGGCGGCCCGCTGTGCGGGTGTGTACTCGTCGGGGTCCTGCTTGGGGAGCCGGTCTGGCCCGACCGGAACGAGCGGCGGAAAAAGCGTGGTCATGGTAATCCTTTAATATTCTGGATAAAGCGAATTCGGCTTGCAGTTTCGCCCGTCGCGGCGATAGGCTCGGGCATGGCCAACAAGAGCAAAGCCGCTGCGCCGCCCACCCGGCCTGAGGCAATCGTCAAGCCACCGCGCAGTCGCGGCCGGCCCAAGGTCACCGCCACCGACGGGGATGCAGCGGTTGGTCGCGACGCGCTGATCGAGGCGACGATCGACCTGCTCAAGATCCGTCCGCCCGCCGCAATCACGCCCGCCGTCGTGGCGCGCGCGACTGGCGTGCACCCATCCCTGATCCGCTACTATTTCAGCAATCGCGCGACGTTGCTGGTAGCCGTCGCCGAGAAGCTCACTGAACGGTTCGCCGCGCAGTTCGAAGCGTCGTCGCAGGCGGGCGGATCGCCGACGGCCCGGCTGTGCGCGCGCATCGGCGCGCTGATCGACCTCAACGCGACCTACCCCTTCTTTCACCAACTCTTCGTGTCCGAAATCGCCGCGTCCGAGGATCCGATCGCGCGCGCCATGGTCACGCAGTTCACCAATCGCGGCACCGGCGCCTATGGCACGATCCTGCGCGCCGGATTGGTCGACGAAAGCTTTCGCGGCATGGACCCCGGCCTGCTCTATGTCGCCATCGTCGGCATGAGCGAATTCTTCCTTTCGGCCAAACGTCAGCTCGAGATCGCACAGGGCAACCCGATCGACGAGGAGGAATTGCGCCAAGTGTATAAGGCCTTCGTCTGCGACCTTGTGCTGAACGGCGTGCGCAACCGGCCCTGATCTCACGCCAGCGGGCGGAACACGCCACGCCCGGCGGCGCGGAACCACGCGCCTTTCTCCAGTTCGGCGCGCCACGGCGTAGCGCGTGCGGCGGCGCGTTCCGGCGAGTCCATCACGGAAATGTCGGCCAGTTCGTGGAACGCCATGCTTGTCCAGCGTGGCCCGCCGGCGTGGCTTCGTACACGGTAGCGACGCGCCCGCAGCCACCCGGGCGCGCGCATCAGCATGGCGATATGTTCCTCGTCATACCAGCGGTCGACCTCGGTGGTGAGGCCTTCGGGCACGTCGAAGGCGACCAGCATGATGATGCCGAAAGGCTGCGCGACCGGCCCGGTGTCGCTGGCAAGATCGAGGACGTAGTGCGCAGCGCCATGCGGCGGTGCGACCTCCATCGGGCCACTTTCCGGCGGAACGTAGCTACAGGCTTCGGATGGCGCGGTCGTGGCACGCAGCGCATGGCCAGCAGCGGCGCCGAGCAACCCCCGTGCATCGACATCGGTCGCGTTCGCGGCGAGCGGCCAGCGGGTGAAGGTCGCCAGCGCCATCAGGCCTGCACCGCGTCCGGGCGATTGCGACGGACCGCCTCGTGATTGGTCGAGCCCTCACCCAGATACACGCCGCGCTCCCACGTGCGCTTGAGCGGATCGGCCACCTTGACCTCCATCGCGCCGATCCCGTGGATCTCGATCCGCAGCGTCTCGCCGTCCTGGATAAAGCCGAGCCCCTCATGATTGGTGCCGCAAGCCACCACGTCGCCCGAGTTCATCGTCATGATCCGGGTGATGAACTCGACGATTTCGGGGACCTGATGCTCCATGTCGTCCGTCGAATAATCGTGACGAAGCTGGCCATCGTTCCAGAACTGCACCCACAGATCGTTGGGATCGGTAATTTCGTCTGCGGTGACGATGCATGGCCCGAGCGGCGCGAAAGTATCGAAACTCTTGCCCATCCAGCTGTTGTTGCGCCACGTCCGCCGGCCGCTTTCGCGCGCGGTGATGTCCATGAAGCATGTGTAGCCGAAGACGGCGGAGCGCCAGTCGTCCTGCGCGACCTTCTTGGCCGGCCCCTTGAAGACGAGCGCAAGTTCGGCCTCGTGCATGAAGGCGTAAGGCTCGGTAAAGTCCGGCAGGTGCACCGTGTCGTCAGGGCCGATGACGGCGTCGTGATTTTTCATGAACATGTTAAGCGGGCGGGCTTCGCGCTGAGCATGCTCCCAGTAATTGGCGAGACAATTGACAATCTTGCCAGGGCGCGGGAGCGGCGCAAGCAGGCGCACCTGATCGAGCGGGATCGCCTTCCCGGACGCGGCGAGCGCCTGTAGCTCGGGCTTGATCGCATCATAGGCGTCGATCAGTGCGGTCATCGTTTGCTGCGGCGAAGCGCCGTCGGGCGCGACAGCAGATGCGTCGATGACTCCGGCGTTCGTCAGGATGCCTGCGTGCGGGGTGCCCCCGGCGGCGGTGAAGAGCACGAGCTTCAAGGTTTCCTCCCCTGGTTTGGCGGTCGGTTCTACGCTCTGCCGTCGCTCTGCACCTCCCCCGCCAAATGCATAAGAGAATTACCGATTGGCGGCTGAAGGGTCGAATTGACAATTCACATACGCGCTAATATCCGCCGAAAAACGCCGGCCGCGACGCCCGGCTTCCGTGATGGAGAGTGATATGGCCGAGGCCCCGACCTACCGCAGCGTAGAGCTTCTTATCGACGGCGCCTGGAGCGCCGCTGTCGACGGGCGGACCATCCCGGTCGTCAATCCTGCCACGGGCGAGCCGATCGGCACCGTAGCGCACGCGTCGATTGCGGATCTCGACCGCGCGCTTGCCGCGGCGGAGCGCGGCTTTGCGACATGGCGTGCAACTCCGCCGCTTGCGCGCGCCAAGGTGCTGACCGGCGCGGCCCGGTTGCTGCGCGAGCGCGCCGAGGACATTGCGACGCAGATGGTGCTCGAACAGGGCAAGATGATCGGCGAGGCGCGCGGCGAGGTCGAGCGCGCGGCGGAGGCATGCGACTGGATGGCCGGCGAGACGCAACGCATCTATGGTCGCGTGCTTGAAGGCCGCGCCGCCAACATCACCAACCTGGTGTTGCGCGAGCCGGTCGGGATCGTCGCGGCCTTCACGCCGTGGAACTTTCCGGTCAACCAGATCGTCCGCAAGGTGGCGGGCGCGCTCGCTGCGGGCTGTGCGCTCGTGGTCAAAGGGCCGGAGGAAGCGCCGGGCTCCTGCGCCGAACTGGTCCGCGCCTTCGTCGATGCGGGGGCGCCGGCAGGCTCGGTCAACCTCGTGTACGGCGTGCCGGCCGAAATCAGTGAATATCTTGTGCCGCATCCGCTAGTGCGCAAGATCAGCTTCACCGGTTCGACCGTCGTCGGCAAGCACCTTGCGGCGCTGGCCGGACAGCACATGAAGCTCACCACGATGGAGCTTGGCGGTCACGCCCCTGTGCTGGTGTTCAACGATGCCGATCCGGTGGCTGCCGCCAAAGCGCTCGCGGGCAACAAGTTCCGCAACGCAGGGCAGAGCTGCGTCAACCCGACGCGCTTCCTGATCGAGGGCGAAGGCTACGAACCGTTCGTCGAGAGTTTTGTAGCGGCCGCCTCCGCGCTGAAGCCGGGGCCGGGTCTCGACCCCGCCACCACCACCGGTCCGCTCGCCAATATCCGCAGGGTCGAAGCGATGGAGCGGCTGACCGCAGACGCGCTCGCCAAGGGCGCGACGCTCAGGACCGGCGGCAAGCGTATCGGCAATGCCGGCTTCTTCTTCGAACCGACCGTGTTCACTGACGTACCGCTCGATGCGCAGCTCATGAACGAGGAGCCGTTCGGTCCGATCGCGATGATCAACCGCTTCGACCGTCGCGAGGACGCGTACAAGGAGGCCAACCGGCTCCCCTATGGCCTGTCCGCTTACGCCTTCACCACGTCCTCGCAGACGGCGAAGGAGGTGATCGCCAAGGTCGAGAGTGCGATGATCTCGTTCAACCATTTCGGCCTCGGTCATCCCGAGACCCCGTTCGGTGGCATGAAGGACTCAGGCTACGGGTTCGAAGGCGGTTCCGAAGCGATCGAGCCTTATCTTCAGACTCGTTTCATGACGATGATGGACCTGTAGAAACCCACGACCGGGGGAGTTAAGTTTATGGCGGGTCGTCTCGACGGCAAAATCGCGCTCGTGACGGGCATCGGCGCAGGTATCGGCCAAGGCATCGCGTTACGCTTCGCCCGCGAGGGCGCGACGGTGGTGGGCTGCGACATTTCCGAAAAATGGGCAAGCGCCACCGTAGCTGCGGCGCAGGCGGAAGGCCTTACGTTCGAAAGCGTTCATCCGGTCGACCTCACCAAGCCTGCTGACGTGCAGCGCTACGTCGATTATGCCGGCGAGAAGCACGGACGTATCGACATCCTCGTCAACGCGGCCGCGATCGCGCCGCACATGGCTCCGGTCGCGACGATGGATTACGAGAAGGCGTGGGTGACGACGATGGCGGGCGAGGTCGACCTCGTCTTCCTCGCGGTCAAGGCGGCGTGGCCGTGGATGACGAAGCAGGGCGGCGGCTCGATCATCAACTTCTCCTCGGTCAATGCGAAGCGCGGCTCGGTCAATACCGGGATGGTGGCGCATTGCGCGGGCAAGGCCGCTGTCGAGGCGATGAGCCGCCAGATCGCGATCGAAGGGGGGGCGCATGGCATCCGCTGCAACACGATCGCGCCCGGTATGGTGCAGACCGCCGCCACCGCAGCGGCGGGGACCAGCAGCGGCGCAATCGCCGAGCGGATCCTTCAGCGACTGGTGATCAAGCGGCTCGGCGTACCCGACGACATCGCTTACGCCGCCTTGTTCCTCGCATCGGATGAATCGACCTGGGTGACCGGTGCGAACTTTGCGGTGGACGGCGGCGTCACCGCTGCCTGAGGTGATGGAACCGCTGCCGCCCCCGCATCCCGATCCTCATCCGCCGACACGGTTCATCGTGCCGGCCGACGCCTGCGACGCGCATTGCCACATATTCGGGCCGCCGGATCGTTTTCCCTATCGGCCGGAGCGGACATATGAGCCCGCAGACACACCGCTCGAGCGCTATCAGATACTCGCCGAGCGGCTGGGGCTCACGCGGGCGGTGTTCGTGCAGCCGGCCGTTTACGGCGTCGACCATTCGGCGATGATCGACGCGCTGGAACGTGGGCAGGGGCGCTATGCGGGTGTCGGCATCGTCGACGATCAGCTCGACGACGTAGGGCTGCACCGGATGCACGCGGCAGGTATCCGCGGCGCGCGTTTCAACTTCGTCGGCCACCTCGGCGCGCGGCCCTCGCGCACGGCGATCGCGCGCGTGATCGCACGGGTAGCGCCATTCGGCTGGCACCTCGTCTTCCATGTCGATGCGGCGGCGCTGCTCGATGAGGCGCAGACGTTCGCTGATCTGCCCTGCCGCTTCGTGATCGATCATATGGCGCGGCTCGACGTGGCGCAGGGCATCGATCAGCCGGCGTTCCGAAGCCTGCTGGACCTCGCGCGACTGCCCCATTGCTGGGTCAAGATCTCGGCGGCCGACCGCATGGTGCACGCAGGAAGGCTGGATGCCGCGCTGCCTTTCATGACCGCTCTTGCTGCCACCGCACCGGAACGCACGTTGTGGGGCACCGACTGGCCGCACCCCAACGTCCGCTGGATGCCGGACGACGGCGACCTGATCGACTTGCTTGCCGCCGCAGTGCCCGAGGCCGCCGCGCGCGAGGCGATCCTCGTGGCCAACCCGGCTCGTCTCTACGACTTTGCCTGAGGAACGAACAATGACCCATCCCACCCGTCGCCCGGCCCGCCGCGTCGTCACCGGTCACGACGCCAACGGCACCTCGATCGTGCTGTCGGACGGCACGCCACCCAATATCTTCGATCGCGGCACCGGCGTCGACTTCATCGAGATCTGGAACACCACTTCGGTGCCCGCGATCCTCACCGCTCAAGAAGCCGAGCCGACGGACCCGCCATATGTCACCCCGCCGCCGCCCGGTGGCACCAAGATCCGCTTCAATGACTTCTTCCCCGGCCACATCGACAAGCTGCCGCCGCGTGCGGACGGTCGCCACAAGATGATGCACCGGACCAAGTCGGTCGATTACGGCATCGTGCTGGAGGGCGAAATCTGGATGATCCTTGACGACAGCGAAGTGCTGCTGACGCAGGGCACCGTCGTCGTGCAACGCGGCACCGACCACGCATGGGAGAACCGCTCGAACAGCGTCTGCCGCATGGCCTTCATCCTCGTCTCGGGCGAATTCAGCGAGGAACTGCGCGCGACCTTGCCCGAACATCTCGAGATACGCACCGGCGCCGTGTTCAACGACGCTTCCAAGTCCTGATCCTGAAAGGAACCGCTGATGTCCTTCCCACGCGAGCCCGGTAAATTCTACCGCATGCCGATCTTCTTCGGACCCAATCCGTGCCCGCGCTGGACGCCCGAGGGTGTGCCGCAGGATTTCGCGCGCGAGCCGGTGCGTTCGACCCTCGGCACGCGCTACCTGACCGACAAGGCGGCGCTCGAGGCGGTGCTCCCCGCGGGATTTTCGGTCTGGGGCGAGCCGATCGTCACGGTCGAGGCGATCTATATGACCGGCTTTTCCTGGCTGGCTGGCGGCGGCTACAACATGTTCGACGTCAAGATCCCGGCGGTCTATGCCTCCAAAACCGAGGGCGATGTGCCGGGCACGCTGCTGATGGCGCGTTGGGAAAGCCTGTCGGACCCGATCACGACGGGACGCGAGGAACTTGGCCATAACAAGCTGTTCTGCGACATCCCCGAGGTGAGCGATTTTAACGGCCGTCGTCACACCAGCATGAGCTGGCGCGGCTTCCCGTTCGCCAAGCTCTGGGCGGAGGATCTGGTCGAGGGCGAAGCACCCAAGGGCAACCCGGAAAATCGCGGGCTGCTTTCGTGGAAATACATTCCCGCCACGCCGCGCCCCGGCCGCAAATGGGGCGAGGACGCGGACGCCAACTACGCAACGCTGACGCCCCCGGCCTGGAGCGGCGTCAAGACCACGCGCTATCTGTCGGGCACCGGCGGCGTAGAGTGGGCGCGGCCCACGTTCGAGCAACTGCCGACGCAATACACCGTCGTCAACGGCTTCGCCTCCTTCCCGATCCTCGAATCGCGCGGCGCATATCTGTTCGACATGGTCGGCGGCGCGTCCGGTGACGACACCTACCGGCTCGACTGATGCCGGGGCCGGGGGATGTTCCCGCATCGCTGCCGCATCCGCAGCTGGTCGGCGGCGACGGCAGGCCGTTGTTCACCGTCGATCTGCATGCACACGCGATGTTTCCGGCGGTCGAGAAGTTGACCGCCGGTCGGCCCGAACGTGCCGGTGAGGCGGAATTTCGCGTCCGCACGATGGGTCAGGCGACCGTCGACTACAATCGCGACGTGATGATCCCCGATTGCTTCCCCCGGCTGACTCACCTCGACCGGCGGCTCGCCGATATGGATGCGATGGGGGTCGACGTGCAGGTGGTGAGCCCGTCGCCCAACCAATATCATTACTGGGCGCCCGAAGATCTCGCCGAGCATCTCGTCCGCATCCAGAACGAGGCGCTGGCCGAGTTGTGCGGCGAGGCGCCGGAGCGGCTGCTGGCGCTCGGCGCGATCGCGATGCAGCATCCCGCGCTCGCGGTCGAGCAGTTAACGCATGCGATCCGGACGCTCGGCTTCAAGGGCGTCGAGATCAGCTCGACGATCGACGGCGCGGATCTGTCCGATCGTCGGTTCGATCCGGTTTGGGCGGCAGCCGAGGATCTCGGCGCACTCGTGTTCATCCACCCGATGGGCTGCTCGCTCGACGAGCGATTGGCGCCATCTTACCTGTCCAACAGCGTCGGCCAGCCGGTCGAGCATGCGGTCGCGCTCAGCCATCTGATCTTCGGTGGCGTGCTCGATCGCTATCAGGGTCTCAAGATCGTCGCCGCACATGGGGGTGGCTATCTGCCCGCGCACCTCGGCCGCTGTGATCACGCCTGGGCGCAGCGCGACGACGCGCATACCTGCTTGCACCCGCCATCGAGCTATCTCAGGCGGCTGCACTTCGACAGTCTGGTGTTCGATCCGCGCGACGTTGCCTTGTTGATCGAGCGGGCCGGGATCGGCAACGTCGTGATCGGCACCGATTATCCCTTCGATATGGGACATTACGACGTGCATGGCCTTATCGCGGCGATCCCCGGTCTCAGTAACGCTGATCGCGCGGCCTTGCTCGGCGGTAATGCGCTTCGTCTGATGGGAGTGGAAAGATGAACGAACATGAGATGGACCGGCGGCTGATCCTCGGCGCGGTCGCGGGTGTGGCAGGGCTCGGCCTTGCGGCCGTAAATCCGGCGCAGGCGCAGGCAGCGACCGTTGGACCGCGTCAGGCCTGGGCGACGCGGGATGGCAAGATCCGCATCGGCGCCAACGCCGCGCCGGTTACTTCAGCGATCGACATGCTGATGATCCAACAGGCGTTCGGGCGCTATGGCATGGCGCATGACGAGGGGCAGGGGGCGGTGCTCGCTTCGCTGTTCACCGAGGATGCGGTGGTCGAGGTCGCCGAGGCGAGCGGCACGCCGTTTCAGACAGTGACGGGTCGTGCCGCCGTCGTCGCGAACTTCGCCAGCACGTTCGCGCAGCAGGGCGATCAGCGCCGGCACTGCTTCAGCAATGTGCTGGTCGAGGAGGTGCATGGCGCAGAAGCACGGGCGTTGGCCTACGCGCTCGTTTCGGTAGCGGCGAAGGGGTCTCTCATCCTCGGTGCGGCTGTCGCCTATACCGCCAACCTGCGCAAGGTGGCAGGCGCCTGGCGTTTCTCGTACATGTTCATCGGCATGGACGCCTATACGACGCCCAAGCCGAAGGTCTGACGGCGTCACCGCCGCGCGTTGGGGCTTTCGTAAACGAACCTCGGCAGCAATGCGATGCACAACACCGACAGCGTCATCGCGGTGCCGACCAGATACACGCCCGGCCGGTAGCTGTCATAATGATCGCGAATGTAGCCGAGGAGGATGACCCCGGTGCCGTTGCCGGCTGCACTCGCCGCAAAGGTCAGGCCATAGATCGCGCCGAAAGCCTTGAGGCCGAAATAGCGTGAGACCAGATAGGCGTTCTGGCTGATCTCACCGCCCAAGCCAAGGCCCATCAACACCGCGCCGGGCAGCAGGATCGCGGGACTGGTCGCACTATAAACGATGATGACGCCGGCCAGCGCCGACACGAAATAGGGTAGGATGATCCGTGGCGAGTTCACGCGATCGACCAGGAAGCCCGATGAGAATTGTCCGATGATGACGCCCGCAAAGGCGCAACTCATCACGGTTGTCGCGGTATTGATCGACAGGCCATGCTCGGTCAGCATCGGCACGGCGTGCTGCATCGTCGCGAGCAGCGCCATCGATCCGAAGGCGATCGCGGCGAAAAGCTGGTAGAAGACGCGCTGGCGCAGCGCCTCGCCGCGTGTTGCGCCGACCTGACCGAGCCGGGCGCGCGCGTTGCTTTGCGCGGCCTCGGCTGGATCTTCGTTGCCGCTCGCGGCGGCGACGCTCTTGGGCGTGCGCGCCAGCAGGGCGACCGCCGGCAGGCCAAGCACCAGGATGATGAGGCCGATACCGATATAGCCGCCGCGCCACCCGTAGGAGACCATCAGCGCTTGAGTCAGCTTGGGCATGATCGTCTGCCCGATCCCGGCGCCGAGCGCGACGCAGATCCCTAATACGAAGCCCCGATTGCGATCGAACCACAAGGAAATCAGCTTCGCATAGGCTGGAGACGCGTGCATCGACACGGGTATCGCCATCAGCATCTGTAAGGCGAGGAAGTGCCACGCCACCTGCATCTGGCTCATCAACAAGAAGGTGCCGGCGAACAACACGATTCCCGGCAGGATCACCGCGCGCAGGCCATAGCGGTCCATCATCCGCCCGCCGATCGGCACCAGGATGGCGTTCAGCCAAAGCGATACGGCAAGTGCCGTCGAGATCATGGTGCGGTTGGTGTGCAGCGCGTCTGGCAGGATGCGCAGAAAATTGCTGTTGGTGGCGGCCACCATCACGTTGGGCCCCGTAAGAAATCCGAACCAGGCACCGACTGCGGCAAGCACCGATGCTCGCGTAAACTCGCTTTTGCTGACCACTGCGTGCACGCTCTGCTCCCCTAATCGTTAAGCCCTTTGGCTGGACGCATTCTCAAGCGCGGCTCTTCCACCTGCCGCCAGTGCTGCCAGCCCCAGCCGCCCGCGCCTAGCAGAGAAAGCGTATAGCTGATTAATTCTTCTGTGCGCGAATAAATCTTGAGATCTGCAACGCGCGGCCGCAAACGTCCGACATCAGTTGCCGCCGGCTCATTGCCAGCATGTGCGGGAGGGAGAGGCTCATGGCTATTCTAGGTATTGAAAGCGTCGTGTACGGCGTTGAGGATATGGCGCTCTGCAACCGCTTCTGGGCGGATTACGGATTGACGCGCAGTGATGCAGGTGGGGAGGGGGACGCCAGCGTCTGGACCTTCCCGAGCGGATCCCGGCTTATTATGCGGCCGATCGACGATCCCGATCTTCCGCCCGCCTACTTCCCCGGTTCCGGCGTTCGCGAATGCTTTCTCGGCGTCGATACGGCCGAGGAACTCGAGCGGCTTGTGCTGAAAGTGTCGAGCGATCGTGACGTGCGCCGCGACGCCGACGGCACCGCGCATTTTATCGATCCCGACGGTAATCCGATGGGCTTGCGCGTCTGGAACAAGCGGCCCGTGATGTGCCGCCCCGATCCCGTCAACGCACCCGACTTCATTCAGCGGCTTAATCAGCATCGCAAGTGGCGCGCGCGGGCACGCCCCCGAACGATAAACCATATCGTCTATTTCTCGGACGATTACGTCGCGACGTATGAGTTCTACCGCGACCGGCTGGGCTTCCGTATGAGCGATCACAGCAAGGCGAACGGTATCTTCGCGCGCGCAGACGGCACGTATGAACATCACACGATCTTCTGGCTGACCACCCAGCATAAGGGCACGAAGGGCAAGCGCGGCTACGCGCACATCGCATTCGGCCTCGAAGACATCGACGAGGTGATGGTTGGCGCCAACTACATGCAGGACAAGGGCTGGTCGCGCGAGCGGCCGTTCGCGGAAGCGCTCAATCGGCACCGCATCTCATCGGCGATGTATTACTATTTCCCGTGTCCCGCAGGCGGCGACGCCGAATATCATGCCGACACCGACTATCTCGACGACGGCTGGATCCCCCGCGTGTGGGAAATGATGTTCGGCGGCGCGCTTTGGCAACTCGAGTCCCCCGGCTTTTTCGGAGATCGCGCGATCACGTGGGACGTTGCCATGGACCCGAACGAAGCCTCGCTCGAACAGTATCGCGACTTCGGCAAGGGGCCGGGGAACGACTGCATCTATTGAGAATGAAGACCGCGCTTGCGGTCCATTAGGACGGAGGATTTCATGGCAAACTATCTGAAGCGTGGCGCAACCGCAGAGGCGAAGGCCGAAACGAACCGCCAGGTTCGCGACACTGTAGAGGGCATTCTCGCCGACATCGAGACGCGCGGCGACGCGGCGGTACGCGAACTGTCCGTGCGCTTCGACGCATGGGATCGCGACGATTACCGGCTCACCAAGGATGAAATCCAGGCGTGCATCGACACGCTGACCCCGCAGAACATCAAGGACATCGAATTCGCTCAGACCCAGGTCCGCAACTTCGCGCAGATTCAGCGCGACAGCATGAAAGACGTGGAGGTCGAGACGCTCCCGGGCGTCATCCTCGGCCACAAGAATCTGCCGCTCAACGCGGCCGGCTGTTACGTGCCGGGCGGCAAATATCCGCTGCTCGCATCGGCGCATATGAGCGTCATCACTGCCAAGGTGGCGGGCGTGCCCCGCGTGGTGACCTGCGCACCTCCCTTCCAGGGCAAACCAGCGCCGGCGATCGTGGCGGCGCAAGCGATGGCGGGCGCGGACGAAATCTACTGCCTGGGCGGCATTCAGGCAGTGGCTGCCATGGGGCTGGGCACCCAATCGATCGCACCGGTCGACATCCTGGTCGGGCCCGGTAACGCCTTTGTCGCGGAGGCCAAGCGCCAGCTGTTCGGCCGGGTCGGCATCGACCTGTTCGCGGGTCCGACCGAGACCCTTGTGATCGCCGACGAGATCGGCTGCGATGCCGAGATCGCCGCGACCGATTTGCTTGGTCAGGCGGAGCACGGGCCCGACAGCCCTGCGGTACTGCTCACCACCTCCGAGAAGCTCGCGCGCGAGACGATGGCAGAGATCGAGCGGCTGCTGGAAATTCTTCCGACCCGCGACGTCGCGCGCAAGAGCTGGGAGGCGTTCGGCGAAGTGATCGTCGCCGAAGACGATGCGGAGATGGTCCGCATCGCCGACGATATCGCCTCGGAGCATGTTCAGGTGATGACGGCCGATCCTGACTATTTTCTCAAAAACATGACCAATTACGGCGCGCTCTTCCTCGGCAAGCGTACCAACGTCTCCTTTGGCGACAAGGTGATCGGCACCAATCACACGCTGCCCACGAAGAAGGCGGCGCGCTACACGGGCGGACTGTGGGTCGGCAAGTTCATCAAGACTTGCACCTATCAGAGGGTGCTGACCGATGAGGCGTCGGCGCTGATCGGCGAATATTGCAGCAGGTTGTGCGCACTCGAAGGCTTTGCCGGGCACGGTGAGCAGGCCAATATCCGAGTGCGCCGGTTCGGCGGGCGCGACGTTCCCTATGGCGGTGCTGCCGCGCCATCCGATCGCACCCGCGTCGATGCCTGATCCGCTACCTGTAGGGCCGAGCTTTCGTCTCGACGGGCGTCGCGCCGTCGTGACGGGAGCGGGGCGCGGCATCGGCCTTGCTGCTGCCGCCGCGCTTGCCGAAGCGGGAGCGGCGGTTACGCTGGTCGCGCGCTCCTCGGGTGAGATCGAGAGCGGCGCGGCGGCGATCCGCGACCGCGGCGGCACCGCCGAGGCGGCGGTGCTCGACGTATCAAACCTGTCGGCGGTCGCGTCGTTCTTCGATACGCGCCCGGCGTTCCACATTCTCGTAAACAACGCCGGGACCAACCGCCCCAAGCCGATGCAGGAGGTGAGCGAGGCCGATTACGATGCCGTGCTCGACCTCAACGTGAAGAGCGCCTTCTTCGTGGCGCAAGCCGTCGCCAGAGCGATGATCCGCGACGACACTGGTGGATCGCTGGTCCACATGGGGTCGCAAATGGGGCATGTCGGCGGCCCCAATCGCTCGCTCTACTGCGCGTCGAAGTGGGCGCTGGAGGGTATGAACAAAGCGTTCGCGCTTGATCTGGCCAAGTACCGTATCCGCTCCAACACCATCGCTCCGACCTTCATCGAGACGCCGATGACCCGGCCGTTTTTTGAAGACGAAGCTTTTAGGACAAGCGTGCTCGCGAAGATCAAGCTCGGACGCATCGGCACCGTCGAGGACCTGATGGGCGCGGTGGTGTTTCTTGCCTCGGACGCTTCGGCGCTGATGACCGGCTCCAGCCTCGTCGTCGATGGCGGGTGGACCGCAGAATAGCCGCGTTACCGGAGGGCGGCGTGCGTGGCCAAATCGCGTGTGTCGTAACGTCTGATATGCATTGTGCGTAAGTAGTCCCGTCCTCCGGCTGGCGTCATACCAGTGTTCAACGACCCGTAACGGGCGCGCCAATGGAGGGGATATGACCACACGGTTCATTCAACTGCTGACGACCACGATCCTCGCGGTCTCCGCCACGCCTGCCTTCGCGGACGGTCAGGCCGCCAGCGCGCCCGCCGCGCAGGAAGGTCCGGCAGCACCAGCCGAGCAGGACGGCATCAAGGACATCATCGTCACCGCGGAGCGTCGTGCCAACAGCACCCAAAAGACCGCACTCAATATCACCGCGATCGCCGGTGCGCAGCTCGCCCAGGGCGGAATTCGTGACAGTCGGACATTGCTCGATTCCGTGCCGGGCTTGAAGCTGACCGTTTCGAACCCCAACGCCTATATCGGTCTCTACGGTCTCGCGAGCGGCGCTGGCACGCAATACTCCGATGCGATCATGGCGTTCAACTATGGCGGCGTGCCGCTCGCTCGCCAGACATCAGCGAACAGCTCCTATTACGATCTGGAGCGCGTCGAAGTCTTGAAGGGGCCGCAGGGTACGCTCTATGGCCGCAACGCGACCGTTGGCGCGATCAATCTTATCCCGGCGCGTCCCAAGGACATCTTCGAAGGCGGTGCCACCCTGACGCTCGGCAACTACGGCACCGTGGCGAGCACCGGCTATCTGAACGTGCCGCTATCCGATACCGTGTCCAGCCGCGTCGCCTTCCAGACCACGCGCCACGACGGGTATTTCAGCAACGGGCTGGATGACGCGAACAATTACGGCGGGCGCGCCAGCGTGCTGTTCAAGCCGACGTCAGACCTCTCGATCCTGTTCATGGGCGACGTCTATTTCAACCGTGCCAAAGGGCCCTACAGCACCTTTCGCTATTATCTGAGCCCCAGTCAGGAATGGATCGATCCAAGCAATCCGTGGTTCGGCCTCGGCGCCGCGGGCACCTGCTCGAACCAGCTGCTCTGCCCGTCTTTCGCCGCGACGTCGGCCGGCGGGGTCAATGCCGTTGGCAATCCACTCGGCTTCACCAATACCGGCCCGACCGGCTACGGCAGCGTATCCGTTTACGGACAGGATGGACATAACAACGCCGATCAGGTGATCCTAACCACGGAGATCAACTACTCGATGCCTTGGGCGACGCTGACGGTGCAGCCGTCCTACGTCCATACGAAGATCGATTTTCTGACGTACTCCAATGGCCTGCGCTTCAGCAACCTGACCTATGCCGACCAATATTCACTGGAAGGGCGGCTGGCGTCGAACGGCGGCGGACCGTTGCGCTGGACGCTTGGCGGTTTCTATTATGACGAGCACCAGGATGCCTTCCTGAACAACCTCCAGTCCAACGGTTACAACATCCTCAACACGCCGAACATGCGCAGCCGCAGCATCGCGGTGTTCGGGGATGCGACCTATACGGTGCTGCCGGGGCTGCGGCTGAACGGCGGTATCCGCTATACGCACGACAGCAAAAGCCAGGACGGTTACAGTACCGCACCAGGTCTGTCGGATGCGGACGTCGCGACGATCCGCAGTACCGGCAGCACCTGCTATACCGGCGGGACGCCCGCCAACCCGCTGCTGTATCAGGGGCTCTACTTCCCATCCAACTTCTGCGTGGTTCCCAATGGCGGCAACTACAGGGCTAACGACGTCAGTTGGAAAGCAGGCGTCGAAATTGATCCCCGGGCCGGTTCGCTGCTCTACGCGAACGCGCGCACCGGCTATCGCTCTGGCGGTTTCACGGTCGGCACGCAGAACAATTACAAGCCCGAGAAGCTGACAGCGTACGAGGTCGGGTCCAAGAACCGTTTCCTGAACGGCAAGTTGCAGGTGAACGTGTCAGGCTTCTACTGGCAGTATCACGATCAACAGATCAGCCAGATCCAGCTTTACTATCTTAACGGCGTCGCCATCGGGCAGACGAGCTACCCGTCCAATTTCGACGGAAATCTATATGGTGCCGAAGCCGAGATTCAGGCGCTCGTCACGCCGCGCGATCATCTGGGCGTCGATGTGCTGTGGGCGAAGGGCAAGTACGACAAGACGCCGCCCGTCGCGACGCTCAACACGACGACCTTGACGCCGCAGTACAATCTGCCGCGCAACAACCTGCCCGAATGGACGATCAGCGCCAACTACGATCATACCTTCGAATTCGGCAATGGTGCTCGCGTCGTCGCCGCCGCGCACACCCATTATGAGAGTCGCGCGGTGTTGCGGATCATCGACCCGGCGCTGCTGACGCCGGGCGATATCCGCAATCCTTACGCCAAGCTCGATCTCGATCTTACCTATCACACTCCAAATGACCGTTTCTCGATCCAGGCGTTCGTGCAGAATGTGACCAACAAGGCCGTGGTCGGTGTCGGTGCGAGCGGGCAGACCGCGCTCGGCACTTTCTTCCGCCCCAGCAGCGATCCGACCAACGAACGCTCGGCCACTCTCGACCCGCCGCGGACCTTTGGCGTGCGCCTCACCGGCAAAATCTGATCAGGAGAATTGAGCAATGATCAAGATCTTCGACCTGCTGCGTCGCAACGACGGTGACGACCACGCAGCGTTCGTCACGGCGCTGACATCGGCTGCACAGGGGCTGGGCCAGGTGCCCGGCGTGCGCGGCTTCACTGTTCAGGAGGCGCTCCCGCTGCCTGCACGCAAGGACATCGTCCAGCTTTCGATCCCCGCCGACGTCGATGCCTTTGTCGAGATTTGGGCGGACGACCTCGATGCCTATCGAGACGCGATGGAGAGCGAAGCCGGCAGGGCCTGGCGCGCGCGCCGCAGGGAGGTGGTTGGTTCCGCGCGGACGCTGGTCCTCGACGAGCGTCCGATCATTGCGGTGCCAGGGGATCGCCCGCCGGCGCGCAACAACGCCTTTCTAACCCGCAACGCGCGCTTCCCGACAACGCAGGATTTCCTCGACGAGTGGCTGATCGGCCACGGCGACATGTGCCTGACGATCCCGTACCTCAAGGGTTTTGTGCCTTGCGTCGTTACGGATACGCTGGCGCAGCAGGACGTGCCCGAGCTGGAAATGGATGCGGTCGAGGGTATCGCGCAGGCGTACTTCGACACGCCTGAGGAAGAGTTGCTGATGATCCAGACGCCGGAAGCAAAGGTGTGGTTCGCCCATGGTGCGATCACCTTCGGGCTCATAAAGGCGTTTGGTGCGAAAGAAACCGCAGCGGCGATCCCGGCCGAAGCACAGGCGGTTTCGTGATGTTCAAGACGACTGGTCTTCAGGTTCGCAAGGACGGGCTTACCCACGAGCAATATGTCGATCATTGGCTTAATGTGCACGCACCTATGAGCGTCGGTGTCGAGGGGCTGTGCGGGTATGTTTCCAATGAAGTGGTGCTGGCCGGGCCGGCGATCGGACTTGCGGTAACGCACCCCGATTTCGGCGCGACGCTCGATGGCGTTGCGCAACTGCACTTCGAGACGGAGGACGGCATCGCCCGCATGGCGGAAGCGCCCAAGGTTCAGGATTGGTTCGGCGACGGCCCCAACTTCGTCGGGTTGCGCACGGGCTTCGTGGTCGAGGAGCACGTCACCGTTTCGCCAGGCAGCGGCGAAGCCCGCTTGCCATACAAGGCATTGTGTTTCGTAGCCGGTGGGGAAAGCCTCGACACAGCAATCGATGCTGCCGCGCCGACCAGCGGTGGGCTTGTCCGCTCGCGCGTCGCTGTCGTGACCGGATCGACCAATTTGCCCGGTTTCGAGGTGCCGCCAATCGACCGCGTGGTTGAGCTTTGGGCGACCGATGTCGATGCGGCCGTTGTGGCGGCAGGCGCTTTCCAGACTGCGCTTGCTGCAGCCGGTGAGCTTGTCGGCGTCGTGATTACGCGCGAGCGCGTCATCCAGCAGCCGCCGCAGTAACAATGGCGACACGGAACTCCTCGGAGTTTACGCGCCCGGCGATCCTCACCGCGATTGCCTGCGCGGTGGGCATGTCGGCCGGTCCGACGCCGATGGTGTCAGCGGTCGCCGGGCTGTTCATGAAGCCGCTCGCGGCCGAATTCGGGCTGAGCCGCACCGCCATTTCGGCGATCCTGCTGCTATCGCCGTTGGGGGTCGCGGTCTTCGCGCCGCTTGGCGGCCGCATGCTCGACCTGTACGGCGTGCGCCGCCTGTTGCTGCCGGTGGTGCTCGCCTTTGCAGGCGTGAACGCGGCGATGTGGCTGGTGACGCAGCTCTGGCAATATGTTCTGCTCGCTTTGGGGGTGTCGGCGTGCGTCGCCGTGCACTGCTACTCCTCCTACACCAAGGTGCTTGCGCAGTGGTTTGCGGCCAAGCGCGGCTTCGTGACCGGGCTTGCCATAGCGTGCGGGTCGGGTCTGGGTGCTGCCGTCATTCCCAAGCTCGTCCAGCCTTGGATCGCCGAACACGGCTGGCGTTTCGCTTATGTCGGCATCGCTGGAATTGTACTGCTCTGGGCCTTTCCGGTGCTGTTCCTGTTCCTGCGCGAGCGGCCCGTGATCGCGGCGGCGGACCGGAACACAACCGGAGCGAAGGACGGCATGACTCGTGCCGAGGCAATCCGCACGCGCGTGTTCTGGACGATTGCGATCGCCATGTACCTCGCACCGTTTGCGATCGTTGGAACGGTTGCACATCTTTTTCCGATGCTGACCGAACGGGGCGTTGCGCCGGAGTATGCGGCGACGACGCTGTCTTGCATCTATGTCGGCGGGATGATTGGCCAATTGAGCGTGGGCTATCTGCTCGATCGCGTCTCGCACCCGCGCGTCGTGCTGCCGTTCTTCGTCGGAGCGCTAGGCGGTGTGGTGCTATTGCACATCCTGCGGATTCAGAGCTTGTTACTGCCGGGGGCGGTTGCGCTCGGACTGGGGCAAGGTGCGGAGATGAGCATCCTGTCCTATCTCGCTACGCGCTATTTCGGGTTGGCGCACTACGGCGCGATCTACGGACGACTCTATGGTTTCGCTAATCTGGGGATCGCCAGTGGGCTGCTCTCCATGGGATTGCTGCACGACGCCACCGGCAGCTATCGCATGATGGGGCCGATCTTCGCCGTCGCTCTGCTGCTCGTCATCGGCGCTTTCGCAACATTGCCGCGCTACCGCTATTAAGAGTGGCAAGATCTGTGGCGATGCGGAAATGATCGGCTCCGCGTCCGCGGAGTCGAGCTTGACCTGCTTCCCACGAACCACGTCATGGTAAGTCAGCTCGTCAGATGGAGACGTGTTCTTGCTCCTATTTCGCCAGACAGGTTCAAGCGGTTGTTGAACCTAATACGCGGTGCTCGCGCGGCGAACGCATTTCCAGACCCGAGTGCGGGTGGTGTTCGTTGTCGTCCTCGAACCAGCCGGCGAGTGATGTCAAGGCGGTATGTGCGTCGGGCAGCGGTGAGACGCGGACGTATACGCGTTTGAGGGTGTGTACGAATGCTTGCGAGATGCCGTTGACTGCGGGCTTAGGGCAGGCGTGAAGCACGGCTTCAGCCCAGCTGCCGTGCAAAGATACGAGTTTCGCGAGCGGTATAAGCGGAGCGATTGTCGATCAGCATTTCGACCAGCGACATCGCGCGGGCCACCGAAGCGGACCTCTACGGCTTTCAGCATGATGTCGCGCACATCGGAACCGCTGATGCCGGCGTTGGCGACCCCGCGCCAGGCTCTCACCTTGCGGTGGTGCGCATCGATGATGAAGGCGGCTCGACGACCTGGCCGTTCCAGCACGTGAACTCGAGACCGTCTGAGCACCAGCACAGGTTTGGCCGTATGGTCACGACAACCTCGTCGTGCCGTAATCGGGCCGTTCGGTATAGCGCCGTGCCAGTAGCAGGCGGTTGACCGCGTTGATTCGGTAGATGCGCTTGTGGTTGACCGGTTCCGCTCCGTCCGCGGGGAGCTGACGGTTGAGGACCGCCGCAGTGCGGCGGTAGCCATCTGTTGGCCGCTTCGCGGCGATGTGCTGGATGAGCGGTGGCAGTTGCGCGTCGTTGGCCTTGGTATAGCGTCTGCGGGTCGCGATGCTGCCGGTGACGCGCTCGTACGCCGTCGAGCGTCATACGCCGACCGTGCTCGCCACAAGGCTCACCGAAAATCTTGCCGTAGCGGCGATCGCATGAGCAAGGTCGCTTTTTTGGGCGCGAACGATCGAGCGCTTCCTTGAGGATCTCGACCTCCAGCGTCTTCCGGCCGAGCTGGCGCTCAAGCTCGCGGATGCGGCTCTCCATCTCACGCAATTCGCGGTTGCTGGTCACGTCATCGTCGCGGGTGACCGCGACACTTCCGCCTTCGAGCATCAGCGGGCGCTAGAGCGGTTTTCGTCGGGGTTGAATCGTTGGGGATTCACACGGCACCCGTTTTCTGATTCACGATCCGTGCTGGCGAAGGAGGCCGGGATGGATGGGCCGAGCGTTATCGCGTGATCTTCGGGATCGTGTCATCGCTGCTGTCGAAAGCGGGGTGTCTTGCCGGCAGGCGGCAGAGCGGTTCGGCGTCAGCGCGGCAAGCGCGATCCGCTGGCGACAGCTGGTGCTCGCTCATGGCACGCCGGCGGCCAAGCCGCAGGGCGGTGATCGCCGAAGTCCCAAGATTGAGGACCATGCCGCCTTCATTCTGGAGGCGATCGAGCAGCAGCCGGATCCGACGCTGGCAGAGCTTCGTGGGATGCTGGCCGAGCGTGGCGTGAGCGTCAGCATCGCCACGCTCTGGCGCTTCTTCGCCCGCCACGGGATCACGCGCAAAAAAAGACCGGCCACGCGACGGAGCAAGATCGTCCCGACGTCCTGAAGCGTCGCGAGGAGTGGTTCGAGGGCCAGCTCGATCTCGACCCCGACAAGCTGGTCTTCATCGACGAGACCTGGGCGTCTACCAACATGGCGCGGCGCCATGGTCGCTGCCGGCGGGGCCAGCGCTTGCGCGCCGGCATCCCCTTCGGACATTGGAAGACCACGACCTTCGTCGCCGGCCTGCGCCGCACGGGCATGGTAGCACCCTGGGTGCTCGACGGACCAATGAACGCCGATGCGTTCCTCACCTACGTCACGCGCGTGCTCGTGCCGGAACTCGGCCGCGGTGACGTGGTCGTGATGGACAACCTGTCGAGCCACAAGGCGCCGGCCGTGCGAGCCGCCATCGAAAGCGTTGGCGCAACGCTCCTCTTCCTCCCGCCCTACAGCCCAGACTTCAACCCGATCGAGCAGGCCTTCTCCAAGCTGAAGGCGCACCTGCGAAAAGCGGCCGAGCGGACCGTCCATGGCCTATGGAACGCCATCGGTCGCATCCTCGATCTCTACTCGCCCCAGGAATGTGCCAACTACTTCGCCGCTTGCGGCTACGATGCAGACTGATCGAAAACCGCTCTAGCGGTACAGGAGATTGGGCGCGACGCCGTTTCGCCGGGCGACAATCGAGATGCTCTCGCGCCCGTCTCCTCGACGATCCTCAGCTTTTCCGCAGCGCTCCAGTGACGGCACCGAGGGCCATCCGTGATGATCTTATACAAGTCATAAGTCTATGCTGAGGAGCTATCCCTAAGCCTCAGTGTAAGGCGCAAATCTATCCAAGAAACGGGGGCAACCAAGGCAAGCGATGCGGCGAGGCCGATTCAACGGGGATCAGATTATTGGGGTACTGCACGCGCATGGGACTGGCGTAAAGACCGCCGAACTCTGCGGAAGCACGGCATCAGCGATGCGACCTTGTACCATTGGAAGGCGAAGTCACGGCGGCATGATATTGTCGGAGGCGGCGCGGTTGCGCACGCTCGAGGGCGAGAACCGGCGGCTGAAGAAGCTGCTGGCGGAGTCGATGTTGGACGTGTCGGCGCTGAAGGATCTGCTGGAGAAAAAAACTGACCCGGGCTGTGGATCGCTACGCTGCGGTGGAGAAGCTGATGGCTGATGGCGACTTTCGAGCGTCGTGCCTGCAGGCTGGTTGGGGTCAACGGGTCGGCGTGACAATGAGCAACGTGAGTGAGATCCTGCAAGAAGTGGTATCAGACCATCGGCGTAGTCGCTGAAAGCAAAAAATCTCCGTTGAGGTTCTAACGGCGCATCAAAGCTGCCATCGATGCTTGCAAATTGTGTGAGACAAAATGTGGGCTCCGCTCCAATCATCGCGTGGAAAAGCATAATAATGAGGTTTCTGGCTTAATCCTGGTGACTTCTACGGGAGGAAGAAGGGGGATCATCTTACGATGTCAAAGTAGGCGCTTTAATCAATTTGCCACAGAAAGCTATCGTCTCATCGCTTCTCGCAGCCCCGGGGGTATTGGTGGGGGTATTCTTCGGACGATATCTCTAAATTTGCTTTGAGATCATGAGGATAGATGGGCTGAAGAAGAGAGTTTGGTCCTGTCCCCGCAACCAACACCACGACACCTCAAACGCCCCCCCCCTCGCAAGAGCCGGGGGCGTTGTCATTTGCGGCGGGAAACAGCCGCCGGTCCTCAGCTTTAGAATACGTAGCTCAACCGTTCCGAGGCCTGTCTCCGGTCGCGCTCGCGGTAACTGTTGCGCTGGGGCGCGGGTCGCCGCTCGTTCGCGGTGGCCAGCGCCGGCCGGGCAGCCGACCTCAGGTCGATCAAGCGCTGTTGGCAGAGCCGATCATTCGCGCGGGGACTCTGCACCCGCGCTCTTCTCACCGGCGCTTGCAGGTTGATCCTATCGTCGCTCGCCGGGCCTCCGTAGGTTGAGTCGCGCAACCCAAACCTGGCCAGGATCTTCACTCCCCCCCCCCCAGCTACACCGCCCCTCGAAAACGCGACCCCGCGTTCAGCGGACTTGCATTCCGATCATCAAGACCGCTTGCGGTCAGGCTGTCGACGCAGCGTAGGAGCGCAGTTCATCCAGGATCGAACGCCGCGAGGGGCGCCAGCCAAGCTCGCGTTCGGCGCGTTCGCCCGAGACGACCTGATCGCACGCGATCGCGTCAGCGAAGCTCCCGAGCGCCTGCCGCGCCTCCTCCAGCGGCCATTCCGCCACCCGGCCCTCGGCGCCCGCGCCCTCGCTGGCGGCGCGTGCGATGTCGATCAGCGGGATGGCGGCACCGTGAGCGCCGTTGTAGATCGAGGCTGCCGGCGCCTTGTCGAGCGCGAGCAGATACAGGTCGGCGAGATCCTCGACATGTACGCACGTCCAGCGGTTCTGCCCGTCGCCGACATACCGCGCAGCGCCATGTTCTTGCGCCGAGCCGTACATCATCATCGTAGTCCAGGCGTGGTTGCCGTAAACCCAGGCGGGACGGATGATGATCCCGTGGACGCCATCGGCGTTGGCGCCGACAATGTCCGCTTCGAGGGCCTGGCGAAATCGCACGAGTTCCAGCGGATCGAGCGGGCTGTCTTCGGTTGCGGGCGTGTCGCCGGTGGCACCGTACAGGAAGCAGCCGCTCGTGTAGAGAAAGCGCTTGGACGTTCCGCGCAGTGCACCGATGATCGCGCGCGTCGCGACTTCGTCATAAGCCGCGCTGTCCTGGTCATTCGGCGAGGCGGCGTGAACGACCGCGTCGGCGCCTCGAACGGCGTTGGCGATGCTGTCCGCATCTTCCAGATCACCACGGGCCGCGTGATAGCCCATGTCGGTCAGCTTGCCCGCGCTCGCCTCCGAACGTGCAAGCCCGACTATCTCATGCCCCGCCGCCGCCAATCGACGTGCGACCGCACTGCCGATCAATCCCGTGGCCCCCGTTACCAATATACGCATGTCAGCACCTCATCGCCTCTACGCTGCGACGTAAAGCGGAACAGCCACCCGGCGTGAAATCGCGAGACATGATATCGGGTGATCGGTTTGGCCGATGGCGTCAGGCCGACGCGGCGATTCCGGCAATGCAATCGCGCAGCCAGGCCGTGGCGGGGTGATCATCCACTCGGCGATGCCACATCATCGCCAACGTCCAATCGGACAACGCGATCGGCGGTTCGTGCACGACCATGCCCGGATTGGCCGTAGCGAACCGCCGGGCGACCCGCGAGGCGAGCGTCGCGATCAAGTCGGTCTCGGCCACGACGAACGGCGCGACCAGGAACTGCGGTAAGCTCACCATGACGCGGCGTGCCAGCCCAAGCGCGGCAAGCTTGCGGTCGACCAGTCCCGTGCGATCTCCCTCGGGCGATATCAGCAGATGGGACGCCGCCGCGAACGCCTCGATGCCGGCCCCTTCCGCAAAGGCTGGGTGGCCGGGCCGCACGATGCAGGCGAAACCTTCGCGAAGCAGCGGGCGTGAAAGGATGCGTGCCGAGGCGTCGACGGGAACGCTGAGGGCAAGACTTGCCTCGCCGCTGTCGAGGAGATCGACGACTTCATCTTTGCCGAAAATGCCGCGGACCCGCACATCGAGGCGAGGGGCTTCAACCGCGAGCCGCGCCAGTAATGGGGGCAGCAAGACGAACGCGGCGTAGTCGGTCATCGCGATGGTGACGATGTGATCGGCCGACGCCGGATCGAAGCCATCGTCTCCCAGGACGGATCGCATGAGCCGGAGCGCGGACGAGATCGGGCCGGACAGATCATCGGCGCGGGGCGTCGGTTGCATCCCGGTTGGCGACCGCACGAACAATTCGTCGTTGAACACCTCGCGCAGTCGAGTGAGCGCACCGCTCATCGCGGACTGACTGAGACCGATACGCTGACCGGCACGGGTGACATGGCGCTCTGCGTAGAGGGCGTCGAATGCCTTCAGCAGATTGAGGTCGAATCCAGCTACGTCCATTGGACGGGCATAGGAGGATGAGGTCGGCCAGGAAAGCAATCGAGGGGTTCTCGAAAAAACCTCGTACTTCCCGCGTAATCGGCCGATCGGGGGCGGTGGACCGCCTGCCGGGCCGCCTTTGCGGTCGACATGAACGAATGGCCGATACGAAGGGGGCGGAACCCACTCCGTAACGGCCATGTATGATCTTCTGCGGACGAGCTGCCTCCTGCTGGATTGCAGCCCGCCCGCTTGAGAGGTGCTCTTGTTGAGGCGCAGCTATTGCGCGGTTTGGCGCTCATAGTGCGGGCGTTCCCGTCAGAACTGGCTCCAGTCGCCCTCGCTCGGTTCGACGGGCCGGGTGAGCGCGGCGACGGCGGCCTTGGGGAGCGGCTTGACCGGTGAGGTATAGCCTTGCGCCCGCGCGGGCGTGCGGCTGCGACCGGCGTCGACGCGGAAGCGTGCGGCCTGTTCGGTCAGCGCCTGCACCTCGCTGGTCAGGTTGCGCGCAGCGGCCGAGGTTTCCTCCACCATCGCCGCATTCTGCTGGGTCGACTGGTCCATCGTCGACACCGCCACCGAGATCTGCGTCACCGCCGCCGACTGCGCGATATTGTCCGCCGCCATCGTGTTGAGCAGCGCGTGAACCTGCGCGACATCGCCCGAGATCGCCGACAGCGCGCTGTCCACCTTCGTCACCGCCGCCACCGCGGTGACGATGTCGCCCTGCGTGACGGTGAGCTGGTCGCGCGCGCGCTTGGCCTCTTCCTCGGCGCGCATCGCCAGCGCCGAGACGAGATCGGCGACCACCGCGAAGCCGCGCCCCGCATCGCCCGCCCGGCCCGCCTCGACGGCGGCGTTCATGGCGAGAACGCGCGTCTGGAACGCGATCTTGTCGAGCCCCTCGATCACGTCGTCGATGCCCTTGGCGCTTTCGGACACACGGCCCATCGCGTCGACCGCTTCCTCCGCCACCGCGCGCCCACCCCCGACCGTCTCGATCGCCTTGTCGGCGCGTTCGACCGTGCGCGCAGCGGCGCTCGCGGTCGCCTTAAGCCGCGTGTCGATCTGCGTCAGCGAGGCGGAGGTCTCCTCCAGGCTCGCCGCATTGCCCTCGGTACGGCGCGCCAGATCCTCCGACGCCTGCGCGATCTCGCTCGAACCCGTGCGGATCTGCGCGGTGCTGTCCGACACCGCGCCGATCAGCTCACGCAGCGCATCGAGCGCTTCGTTGAAGTTGATCTTGAGCGCCGCATACGCAGCGGGGAATTCGGTGGTGATGCGCGTGGTGAGATCGCCCCCCGCCAGTTGGGTGAGACCGTCGCGAAGCGACGTCGTGACGATCTGCTGTTCCGCTGCCATCCGCGCGTCGGCTTCGGCGCGGGTTGCCGCAGCCTGCCGGAACATCTCGACCGCTTCCGCCACCGCACCAAGCTCATCCTTGCGGCCGAGGAACGGGACATCGGCCTTGCCGCCCTCGGCCAGCGTCTTCGTAACCGAGGATAGGCGGCCGAGCGGTGTGGACACCGTCTTCATGATGAGCAACCAGATCCCGAACAGCGATCCCATCGCGATTATCAGCAGCGCGAGCGTGAAGAACAACGCGCCGCGCGTCGTGGCGATGCCGGCCTGGTTGCTTTCGGCAGAACGCTTCATGTGCAGATCGAGCAGCGCGCCCGTATCCTTGAGGGCCGTCTGCGAGACCGACTTGCCGGCCCCCTTGACCAAGGCCAGTGCTTCCGCGTCGTTCCGATCCTTGGTAAGCTCGAAGATACGATCGTCGATCGTGTTCAGTTCGGTGATCTTGCCTCTTAGTGCGACGAGATCGGGCGCGAACTGCCCAGCCAGGGGCGTATAGTCGGCTAGCGCCTTGTCGAGCTCGAGCTTGTTCTTCGCGAACCGCTCGTTCATCTTCTCGCGCTCGTCCGGCGTCGCGGCATTGAGCTGCGAGAACACGATGATGCGGTGCTCGCGCAAGTCCGACATAAGTCGGCCGAGCGCTTCGGTGCCGGCGATCCCGCGCTGAACATGCGTGTTGGCGATCTTCGAAAGTGCCTCGTTCGAAACGACACCGGTTACGCCGAGGGCCATCGTCATCACGCCGATGACGGAAAAGGCGACCATCATCTTTTTCGAAAGCTGCCAGTCGTCGATCGAAGCCACAGAAAACCTCCTTAGAAACGCAAAGCGGTCAGGGCATGCGCACGCGGATGCCAGCGTCAGCACGAGACCGTACACCGCTCATTTTAGGAGGGATGCTGCCGTTCCGGGCAATCCGGCGCTTTTCTCTCGAACATAAAGGCCGACGAAGGACATTCCGGTGGGTCGGCGACCGGTCGGCATGTGGCGTGCCGCTCGTTCCGAACACCAGTCTTCGTACCGCATCCTATAATGATCCTGAATTTCAGGAATATGCGATGCCGATACACCTCAACTCACCGGGTAAATGGCCGGCTGCATTTACCGCGCTCGTCGTCTGTGCGTGGGCGAGCCCCGCGTCCGCGCAAGCTGCGGAGGGTCTGACGGTCGACGGCGCGGTGCGCGTTCGCGTGGAGGCGCTCGATGGGCAGTTCAGGCCGAATGTGGTGCGGTCCGATGCGCTGGTGACGATCCGTAGCACGCTTGCGGCCTCGTATCGATGGAACGCCCTGCGCATCGGCGGCGAAATCCTCGACACGCGTGCTTACGCTGAAGACGCGCGATCATCGCTTGATACCAAGGACGAAGACGCGCTCGAACCGTTACAGGCGTATGTGGCCCTGGACCTCAAGGATGTGGCGCAGAAGAACGACACGGCGTCGTTGACCGCCGGGCGCTTCACCATGGACATCGGCTCGGAGCGGCTCATCGCGCGCACGGACTATGGCAACGTGCACCAGAGCTTCCTGGGCGGGATGCTCGACTGGCGGAGCAAGGCGAAGGATCGCATCGTCGCGTTCTGGGTTCGCCCGTTCGTCACCTTGCCCAATGATGGCCGGGACATTCGCGCGAACCGCATCGAACTCGACCGGGCAGCGCGCGGGCTTCAGTTTTTCGGCGCCAGCGCGACGAAGGCGAACATGCTCCGAGGGGTCAGCGGCGAGGCCTATCTCTACCGCCTGATCGAGCGGGACGTGAGCGGCCAGGCGACCCGTGATCGCCGTATCACCAGCTTCGGGGTACGATTGCGCCGGGCGCCGCGGCCATCAAACGTGGACGGGGAACTGGAGGGCATCCTGCAACGTGGCTTAGCGCGCGCCTCGGCCGCCGCGGGCGACACGCATGATCTGAGCGTGCGCGCGAGCTACGTTCACGCCGAAATCGGCTGGACGCAGCAGGCGCGATGGACGCCGCGTGCGTCCCTGCAATGGGATTACGGCAGCGGCGACGGCGCCGTCGCGGGGCGGTACGGCCGGTTCGACAGCCTGTACGGCGCACGCAGGTTCGATATCAGCCCCAGCGGCCTGTACGGCGCGGCGAGCCGGTCCAACCTCATCTCGCCGGCGCTGCGGGTCGAGGTCAAACCTTCCAAGCGGTTCGATCTTTCCACCACCATTCGCGGCCTGTGGCTGGCCGAGCGGACCGACAGTTTCGGCGCGACCGGGGTGCGCGACAGGAGTGGCCGCTCGGGCGACCATGCGGGTACGCAGGTGGAGATACGGGCGCGTCGCTCTCTCATCGCGAACCGCCTGAAACTCGAAGTGGGCGGAGACGTGCTGATGAAGGGCCGGTTTTTGCGGGATGCGCCGAACGCGCCTCGCACCGGCGATACACACTACGGATATGTGGAAATCGCCGCCGCTTTTTGAGCGTCGCACATCCTCAGGGCATGTCGGCACCATACCCGTTTCGGGTCAAAGCAGGGGGGGCTGTCTCCGGGGTGCCCGGATGTTTTCATACAATAGGTGAGCAGAAGCAGATGAGGCGGCGGAACGACGATGATTGGCGATACCGCTTCGTTGCAACCGTCCCATAGCCGACGTGCTTGCTTCGGCTGGGCGATCCCGGCGGGCGCGCTGGTTCAGCGTGCCGGGCCTTTGCCGGGTTCCTTCATCGTCCAGGGTTCGCGCGCGGCGCTTGCTGCGCCGTCCTGGGCGCATCGCACCCTGATGATCGCGGCAGCCAATGCAAGCTGTTCGCCACGGTCGGAGTAGAATGACAATGCCGCTTTTCTCGTTGAACTCGCTCCGCCAGACCGGAATGCGCCTTCTGTTCGCCACCACGGTCCTGTTGTGCGCTACCGTCGCGATCGCGGACGTGGCGAACACGGGGATGCCGGGGGTGCCGACGCTGCTGGCGCTGGCGATGCTCGTCGCGCCGGCCAATCTCGCCCTCACCGCCCGCACCGGACCGGAAGCGCGGCTGGTGATGAGCATGACGGTCGTCGCCGTTCCCGCCCTGCTGCTCTACACGGCACGAGGGAGCCTGTGGCAGACCGATCTTCATCTCCTGTTCTTCGCGGCGGTCGCGATGGTCGCGATCCTGTGCGACTGGAAAGCCATTGCGGTCGCGACCGGGGTGGTCGCGGTCCACCATCTGCTGTTCGGCCTGGTCGTGCCGGCCTGGGTGTTCGAAGGCGGCAGCTCGATGTTGCGGGTACTGCTGCACGCGGCGATCCTGTCGGCGGAGGCGGGAACGCTGATGTGGATCGTCCACAAACTCACCTGTCTGCTCGACGCGGTGGCGCAGCAGGCCACGGAACAGGAGCGTTTGCAGGCAGAGGTCGCCGAGGAACGCGCGGAGCGGATGCGCGAGCTCGAGGTTGCCGTGACCGCGCTTCAGCAGGGCCTGTCCAACCTGGCGCAAGGCGATCTGACCGCGCGGGTGACGGCGGACTTCCCCGCTGCGTACGCGGCGCTCAAGGTCAATTTCAACGAAGCGCTCGATGCGCTGCGCGAGCTGATCGGCGCGGTGTCGGACAGCACCGCGCAGATCCGCACGGGTTCGAGCGAGATCGCGCAGGCGTCGGAGGATCTGGCGCGCCGTACCGAGGGCAATGCGGCGAGCCTGGAGGAGACCTCCGCCTCGCTGACGCAGATCGACACGCGGCTTAAGGCGACCGCGAGCGCCGCTGCGCGCACGGTCGAACGCGCCGACAAGGCGATCGAGACGGTCGGGGGTGGGCGCGCGGTGGCGGAGGAAGCGGTCGACGCGATGGGCCGTGTGTCCGAAAGCGCCAAGGGCATCGACGACGTGATCGAGGGGCTCGACAAGATCGCGTTCCAGACGCGCGTTCTCGCCATGAACGCCGCCGTCGAGGCGGGCCGGGCGGGCGATGCGGGGCGCGGCTTCGCGGTGGTCGCCGATCTCGTCTCGGCGCTGGCGATGCGCGCCGAGGAAGAGGCCAAGCGCGCGCGCGACCAGCTCACCGTCACGCAGGGCGACATCGTCACCGCGGTGGCGGCGGTGACGAAGGTGGACAGCGCGCTGTCGGCGATCTCGGGCGATGTCGCGCAGGTTCACGCGCTGCTCAACACGATGGCGGCGGACAATATCGCGCAGTCGGCGGCGGTGACGCAGATCTCGGTGGCGGTGTCGACGATGGACCAGTCGACCCAGCAGAATGCGGCGATGGTGGAGGAAACCTCGGCCGCTGCGCGCAACCTGACCAGCGAGGTGCAGGCGCTGACCGAACAGGCCGCACGCTTCCGCGTCGACGCCGGTCGCAGCCGCACGCCCGCGCGGGCGCAAGGCTATACCTCACCGGTCAAGCCGCTCCCCAAGGCCGCCGTCGCCGCGCTCACCCGGCCCGTCGAACCGAGCGAGGGCGACTGGAGCCAGTTCTGACGGGAACATGCCCGGTAAGCACTTTAATCAACAGACAGGCGCGTCATCCTTGAAAAGCAAGGTATTCGGTGACGTGTATGAGGTTTGAAATGGATCTGAACTCATCTGCCGGCGACATTGCCAGAGTACACCTTCCCGTCAACGGCAAGACAGTGGATGCTGAAGACCTACAGGTCCGGTTCGTCATCGCTGCCGACACGGCAGAGAGCATCGAGATCGACGCCAGCGGGGTCGAGACTGTCGGGCAAGCCGTTCTTCAGGTCCTGATCGCAGCATACGCGGAGGCGGAGAGCCATGGCAGAGAATTCATGTACATAAACCCAAGCGAGGCGTTCATCGAGCGGGTGACGAAATGCCATCTGTCCAAGGCGATTGGCCTCAACCTTGAAAGGGGGGACTTCCGTTGAGCAAGTTGATTCTGACCGTTGACGATTCATCGAGCATGAGAATGCTGCTGAAGGCCTCGCTCAACGCGCAAGGATATCGCATCGAGGCCGCCAATGACGGCGCGCACGGGCTCGAACGTATGCGCGAGGTCAATCCCGACCTGCTCATCACCGACATCAACATGCCGGTCATGGATGGCTTCGAGCTGATCGAGGCGGTCCGTTCGCTCCCACAGTTCCGCGGTACGCCGATCCTCGTCCTGTCGACCGAGTTTTCGGATGAGAAGAAGGGACGCGCGCGCTCGGCTGGGGCGACGGGCTGGATCACCAAGCCGTTCGAAGCCGCCAAGCTGGGGGCGGCGATCCGCCGCGTCTGCCCGTGAGTGACGAACTCGACGAAATTCAGGCGATCTTCTTCGAAGAATGCGCCGAGGGACTGGCCACCGCTGAACAGGGCCTCTCGCAGATGGCGGCCGGGGATACGTCGCCCGATGTGATCGCCCGCGTCTTTCGCGCCGTGCACTCGATCAAGGGTGGATCGGGCGCATTCGGCCATTCGGCGCTCCTCGCTTTTTCGCACCGCTTCGAAAACGTCCTGGACGAGGTTCGCGCCGGGCGTGTTCAGCCCTCGGCAGACGTCACCCAGGTGATGCTGGCCGCGTTCGACATCCTCTCGGATCACGTCGGCTGTGCTCAGGGGTTGGGCAGCGTACCCGATGACGCGGCCGTACTGGCGGCGCTCGACCGGGTGCTGGCTGGCGATGCGGCTCCAGCCACGACCCCGCCCCTAGCGGCAGTCAGCGCTGCGGAGGCTGACGATTTCGGCTTCGTGCCCGTCGCGGCTGCTTTCGACGATCTGGATATGTTCGACTTCACGCCGGTGCAGGTCGTCCTCGACGACCTTGCCGCGCCATCGCCGTGGCGTATCCGTTTCACGCCGTCGCGCGCGGCGATGGCGAACGGGGCCGAGCCGCTGCTCGTGATCCGCGAAGTCGAGGGGCTCGGCGGCAGCATCGTGGCGGTCGATTACGACACGGTTCCAAGCTTGCGCGATCTCGATCCCGAGGCGGCGCATCTTGGCTGGACGATGAGCGTGCCCGGCACCGTCTCCAAGGCGGATCTTGACGAATGTTTCGACTTCGTCGCGCCTGACTCGACCGTCGAGATCGTCCGCGAGGTCGAAGAGGCCGCGCCGATCGAACCCGACTGTGCAGCGATCGAGGCGCAGGCCATACAGGCACCCGTAACAGCGCCGGCGGTGGTCGCCGCGCCCGCTGCGGGGAAAGCCGCCGACGCCGCGCCGTCGTCGCAGACGATCCGCGTGGATCTCAGCAAGCTCGATCTTTTGCTGAACCTCGTCGGCGAACTGGTCATCCGAAACTCGATCCTGGCCGATCGACTTGCGCCGAAAGATCAGGAACGTGTCGAGCTTCCGGAACTGGCGCGGCTCACCCGCCAGATTCAGGACAACGTCATGTCGCTGCGCGCGCAGCCGATCCGTCAGGCGTTCAGCCGCGTGCCGCGCATGCTGCGGGATCTCTGCGCCGAGACCGGCAAGCAGATCCTGCTTGAGACGAGCGGTGAAGGGACGGAAGTCGACAAGGGCGTCATCGAGAAGATCGGCGATCCTCTCACCCACATGATCCGCAATGCGGCGGATCATGGCATCGAACCACCGGACGAGCGCGTCGCCCGAGGCAAGCCGCGCGAGGGCACGATCCACCTTTCCGCCGAACAGAAAGGTGCGCGCATTTTCGTGCGCGTCTCGGACGACGGCCGTGGCATCGACCGTGAGCGCGTGCGCGCCAAGGCGATCGAGAAGGGCATCATCGCGGGCGATGCGCAGCTGTCGGATGAGGAGATCGATCAGCTTATCTGCGCGCCGGGATTCTCCACCGCCGACACGATCTCCAACATCTCGGGGCGCGGCGTCGGCATGGACGTCGTCCGCTCCAACGTCGAGGCGCTTGGTGGCCGTGTCGAGATCAGCTCCACGCCCGGATCGGGTACGACGTTCACGATGATCCTGCCGCTGACGCTCGCCATCCTGGACGGGATGATCGTGCGCCTGGCCGGACAGCGCTTCGTCCTGCCGCTCGTCAACGTCATAGAGGCCGTGCGGCCTGAACTGGGTCAGGTCCGTCCCATGACACCGACGACCGAAGTCATCGATATCCGGGGCAACTACCTCCCGGTACGCCGTCTCGCCGAGACGTTCTGCCCGGGAGCGAACGACCGGCGTTCCCCCGAAGACAGTCTGGTCATCATCGTCGAGAGCGAGGGTGCCGGGCACGTCGGCCTGCTGGTCGACACGATCGACGGTCGCCGTGAGGTGGTCATCAAAAGCCTCGACCAGAATCTCCATCCGATCCGTGGGTTGAGCGGCGCCACCATCCTCGGTGACGGCTCGATCGCGCTTATCCTCGACGTGGAAGCGCTGGTCGCCAGCACGCCCGCAGTTACCCGTCACCCTGCGAAAGGACTTGCAGCATGAACAGCGTCGCTTCCTCCAGCGAAAGCAAGATCATCACCTTCTCGCTTGCGGAGCAGACCTTCGGCATCGACATGACGTCGGTCGTCGAAATCCGGGAGTGGGAGGCGCCGACGCCGCTGCCCGGCGTCCCGAGCTACGTCAAAGGCGTCACCAACCTGCGCGGTACTGTCATTCCTGTGGTGGGATTGGCGGAGCGGCTGGGCTGGACCGCGAGCGTCATCCATTCGCGGTCCTGCGTTCTCGTCGTGGACATCGCCGGCAAACAAGCCGGATTTCTGGTCGATGAGGTCGCTGACATCGTGCCGGTGAAGAAGGAGGATGTTCAGCCCGCCCCCGATACCGACATCGACGAGCCGGGCGTCATCGCCGGTCTCGTTCAAATCACCGCCCGCGCCGCGAACGGCAAGGCCGGTGTGAAGGACGGTACGATGGTTCTGCTGCTCAACCTGGAGACGCTCAGCCTGTCGTCTTCCATGCCTCTGGCAGCCTGATATGAGCCTCAGAACCGACGGAATGGTCGGCATCGCCGCGCCGCGGCTGGAGGCGCGGGAATTCGCCGCCATCGCTGCCGTGATGCAGAGCGACGCGCGCATTCACCTGAGCGAAGGCAAGATTACGCTTGTGCATTCCCGGCTGGCGCGGCGCTTGCGGGAGCGGGGCTGTGCGGACTTTCGCGAATATGTCCGAGTCGTCCAGTCCGACGCGGCGGAGCGTGCGGCGATGGTCGTCGCGCTGACCACCAATCACACGCATTTCTTCCGCGAGAACCACCATTTCGACCACTTGCGCCGGGTCGTCAAACCCTGGCTTGAAAAACGCGCGCTGCACCAGCCTGTGCGAATCTGGTCGGCGGGCTGCTCGAGCGGCGAGGAGGTCTATACGATCGCGATGTGCCTGCTCGGCGAGGACCGTGCGCAGGCGACATGGCTGCGTCGCGGCACCGTGAAGCTGCTCGCCACCGATCTCGCGCCGCATGTGGTCGAGGCGGCCAGCCTCGGGGTTTACCCTTCGGCGGCGGTCGATGCGGTGCCGCCCGCATACCGTGCCGCATGGATGCGGCAGGTCGGCGATAGCTGGCACATGGCGGACGATGCCCGCGAACTCGTCACGGCGAAGGTGCTGAACCTGTTCGGGCCGTGGCCGATGCGCCAGCGCTACGACGTCATCTTCTGTCGCAACGTCATGATCTACTTCGATGACGCTGCGAAAGCGGAGTTGGAAGCCCGCTTCGTCGATCTGCTCGCGCCCGGAGGCTATCTTTACATCGGCCACTCGGAGCGCCTGATCGGCCCCGCCTCGTACGCCATGCGCCCATGCGGGCAGACAGCGTACGTCAAACAGACGTCCGACACATGAGCGCGCGCGTTCGCACGCTCGTGGTCGATGACAGTGCATCGATGCGGGCGGTACTCAACCGGATCCTGTCGGCGGATCCCGAAATCGAGGTGGTCGGCCTCGCGCCCGAACCGCACGCCGCGCGCGAGATGGTCAAGGCGCTCAATCCGGACGTCATGATGCTCGACATCGAGATGCCGGGGATGGACGGTCTTTCCTTTCTGGAGAAGGTCATGCGTCTCCGGCCGATGCCGGTGGTCATGTGCTCCACGCTGACCGCGCGTGGGGCGGATGTCACGATCGAGGCGCTTCGGTTGGGCGCGGTCGATTGCATCGGCAAACCGGCGGGCGATCCGCTCGAAATCGCCCAGCACGCCGCCTTGCTGTGTCAGACCGTGAAGGCTGCCGCACGCTCGTCGGTTCGGCCGCGTGCGTCGCGTCCGCAGACCGTCACGCCACAGGTGAAGCCGGGCGAGGCGCAGCGGGACTGCGTCATCGCGATCGGCGCGTCGACGGGGGGCGTGGAAGCGCTGTTCACGATCCTGTCCGCGCTCCCGATCGACTGCCCGCCCGTTCTCGTCGTCCAGCATATGCCGGCGGCGTTCACGGGGAGTTTCGCCGCCCGGCTGAACCGGGACTGCAAGGTCAATGTCGTGGAAGCGACCGACGGCCAGCCAATTCAGCGCGGCACCGTCTATATCGCACCGGGAGGCGAGCGCCACATGGAGCTGGCAGGAGGGTTGCGAGGGCGGATCAAATTACGTCGCGGCAGCGCGGTTGCCGGCCATCGACCCTCGATCGACGTCTTGTTCAATTCAGTCGTTAGCGTGGGCGAGGCTGCCGTCGGCGTGATCTTGACGGGCATGGGAAGCGACGGTGCCGAAGGCCTGCTGGCCTTGCGGTCCGCCGGCGCGCGGACCCTTGGCCAATCCGCTGCAAGCTGCGTTGTCTATGGGATGCCGCGCAGCGCGTTCGAACGCGGTGCGGTCCAAAAAGAAGTCGGCCTCTCGGCCATGGCGGACGCGATCCTTCGCGCTGACCGCAAGTAATCTGGAGAAAATACATGCCCGCCGCTTCTGCGATTAAGGTCATGATCGTGGACGATCAGCAGAGCATGCGCATCATGCTCCGCAGCAATCTTCAGGACCTTGGGTTCAGGGACGTTCGTGACAAATCTTCGGCCACCGACGCTCTTGGCGCGGTGCGCGCCGACCGTGTTCACCTCATCATATCGGATTACAACATGCCGGATATGGACGGGCTTCAATTCCTTGAGGAGGTCCGCAAGGACACGGTCATCGGCAAGACGGTCTTCATCATGCTGACGGGATCGTCGGACCGGGAGGTCGTGCAACGTGCCGCAGCGCTTGGCGTCAACAACTATCTGGTCAAGCCTTTTGCTCCGGCGGCATTGCGGGAGAAGATCGAGCGCATCTTCGGCGCGCTGACCTGATGCGACGCGAGCGACTGCGCGCGCAAATCTAAGGAGGAGCGGATGTCCTTTTGGGGCCGGACCCGACCGGCTTGGCCGATGCGGTGTCCGCGAAGCGCGTCGCGCACGCCGATGGTATCGCGCTCGGACATGCGGACGATCAGGCATGACGGCACGATCGATCCGCGCTAGTTAACGCGACAGTTCACGATTATCTGCTTGGGCTAACCTGCAGAAAGGACCACGTTGGCTTCTGTTCCGGTCCCAACTTTCTACGACCGCCTACATACGATGGGCGGCGATGTCGGGCGCATCATGGCGGAGCGGGACTGGTCTGCGTCGCCGCTCGGTGCGCCGGATAGCTGGCCACAATCGCTGCGCGCAGTGGCGGGATTGCTGCTCGGCTCCAAGTTCCCGATGTTTGTTGCATGGGGTGTCGAACTCGGGTTCCTCTACAACGATGCCTATGCTGAAATCCTGGGTGCCAAGCACCCGGCCGCGCTGGGCGCACGCTTCCAGGACATCTGGTCGGAAATCTGGCCCGAGATCTCACCGCTGATCGATGCGGCGCTCGCAGGCGAGGCGACCTACCGGGAGGATCTGCCGCTCGTCATGAACCGGCGCGGCTATGACGAGCAGACCTGGTTCACCTTCTCCTACTCACCCGTGTACGATGAACACGGCGGCGTTGCAGGCATGTTCTGCGCGGTGGCCGAAACGACCGGCAAGGTGCTTGCCGAAAGACGACAAACTTTCACCGTCTCGCTGGGCGATACGCTGGCGAAGCTTTCCGATCCGCTGGCGCTGATGATCGCCGCGGCAGGGCTCCTCGGGCAGCATCTTGAGGTCGGGCGCGCGGGCTATGGCGAGATCGACGGGTCGGGCGAGGTCGTGTCGGTCGCCCGAGACTGGACGGATGGCGCGATGGCCTCGCTCGCGGGCGAGGCGCGGGTGCTCGACGCATTCGGTCCCGAGGTCATCGGCGAGCTTCGCGCCGGGCGCACGCTCGTCGTCGACGACTGCCGGGAAGACCCGCGAACATCGCACCCTGAGTATCTGGTTACCTGGGAGGGGATCGGCACGCGCGCGCTCATCGTCGCGCCGCTGCTGAGTGCCGGCCGGTTGGTCGCGATCCTTTACGCGCATTCGGCGGCACCCCGGTCGTGGTCCGAACTCGAGGTGCGCCTCGTCGAGGATGCCGGCGCGCGAACCTGGGCGGCGGTCGAGCGCGCGCGTGCCGAGGCGGCCTTGCGCGAGAGCGAGGCCGCGCTCGTCATCGAAGTCGAGGCTCTCGGCCGTTTGCAGGACGTCAGCACGCGGCTGGTCGGCGATGAGACTCCGCAGGCGATCTACGATGCGATCCTCACGGCTGCGACCGATGTGATGGGGTCCGAATGCGCCAGCATCCAAATGCTGGATGCCGCAGGCGATCTGCAACTTCTGGCGCATCGGGGCTACGATCCGCGATCGGCAGCGTATTGGCAGACGGTCGACGCCAGCTCGCAGAGCACCTGTGGCATCGCGCTGAACACCGGCGAACGCGTTGTCGTACATGACGTCGAAGACAGCGGTCTTGTCGCGGACAGCGGCGACCTTCAGTCCTACCGCTGGACGGGTATGCGCGCGGTGCAAACGACGCCGCTGCTGTCACGCTCCGGCAAGCCGCTCGGCATGTTGTCGACTCATTGGAAGCGCCCGCATACGCCATCCCGTCGCGACCATAAGCTGTTCGACGTGCTGGCCCGCCAGGCTGCCGATGCGATCGAGCGAACGGCGGCGCAGGCGGAGCTTCGCGAAAGCGAGGGCCGGCAGGCGTTCCTGCTTTCCTTGTCCGACGCGCTTCGTGCTCTGAAGAGCCCGACGGAAATCGCGTCGGTGGCAGCCGAGCAGCTCGGTCGGCGTTTCGGCCTCAACCGCGTGTTCTACGCGGAATTCTTCGGCAGCCTAATGAAAGTCGAACGCGACTTTGCCCACGGCGTCGAATCGATCGCAGGCGAACACGATCTCGAGGCGTTCGGCCCGGAACTGCTGGGGGCCTATCACGAATGCCCCGTCGTGAAGGTCGACGATGTTCGCACGGACCCCAGGTTCAGCGACGAAGCCCGCGCGGGGCTCCAGGTCCGGCAGGTGCGGTCCTACCTCGATGTGGTGTTGTTCGAGGAGGATCAGTGGGTCAGTCTCCTCGCCTTGCAGAGCGCCACGCCACGCACGTGGACCGTCTCTGAGGAAGGGGTGTTCCGCGAGGTAGGCGAGCGGGTGAGGGCCGCCATCGAACGCGCCCGCGGGGAGGACCAGCTCCGGGAACTTAACGAGACGCTTGAGCGGCGCGTGGCCGAGACATCGGCAGATCTCGACCGGGTGTGGCGCAACGCGACCGACATCTTCGTCGTCATTGATCGGGACGGTGCGTTCCGGCGCGTCAATCCGGCTGCAACGGCGATCCTCGGCTGGCCTGAGGCCGAGATGATCGGGCGGAACGTCTTCGATTTCGTTTACCCGGACGACGTGCCTGCAACCACGCGTGCGCTGGAGCATGCCAGAGGCGACGTGCTGCCGACGTTCGAGAACCGGTATCGCACCCGGGGCGGCGGCGTAAGGACGATCGCGTGGGTCGCCGCACCCGAGAGCGACTTGATCTACGCCTATGGTCGCGACGTAACCTCGGAGCGAGAGCACCAGGCCGAACTCGCTGTTGCGCAGGAAGCGCTTCGGCAGGCGCAGAAGATGGAAGCGATGGGGCAGCTCACCGGTGGCGTCGCGCACGATTTCAACAATCTGCTGACGCCGATCGTCGGCTCGCTCGACATGCTGCTACGCAAGCAACTGGGCGGCGAGCGGGAGCAGCGCCTGATCGCGGGGGCGATGCAGTCGGCGGAGCGGGCGAAGACGCTGGTGCAGCGGCTGCTCGCCTTCGCGCGCCGTCAGCCGCTTCAACCGATGCCGGTCGATCTTGCGACGCTCGTGAACGGGATGGGCGACCTGATCGCCAGCACGACAGGCCCGCAGATCAAGGTTCTGGTCGACGCACCGGACGGCCTGCCGCCGGCCAAGGCCGATCCGAACCAGCTTGAGATGGCACTTCTGAACCTCGCCGTGAACGCGCGCGACGCCATGGGGGACGGTGGCGGTACGCTGCGCATCTCGACCGGGGTGGAGACTGTGGACACGGGCCATCGGACCAAGCTGACACCCGGCACATACCTGTACCTGTCGGTCGCCGACACTGGCGCAGGCATGGACGATGCGACGATCGCGCGCGCGGTCGAGCCTTTCTTCTCGACCAAGGGCATCGGCAAGGGAACCGGTCTCGGCCTATCGATGGTACACGGACTCTCCCTGCAACTCGGCGGCGCGCTTACAATACAGAGTCGGTTGGGCCTCGGCACCAATATCGAGCTATGGCTACCCCGTAGCCTGGCGGCGGCGGACGCCGCGACTCAGGCTGTGACGCCGCTACAGCTTCCGGACCGGTGCGGAACGGTGCTGCTCGTCGACGACGAGGAACTCGTGAGGATGAGCACAGCCGATATGCTGCACGACCTCGGCTATTCCGTCATCGAAGCCGCATCGGGCGAGGACGCGCTCCGTCTCATGAACGATGGCACCCACTTTGACTTGCTCGTGACCGATCATCTGATGCCCGGTCTCAACGGAACGGATCTCGCGCGCGAGGTGCGGGAAGCCAGACCCCGGCTGCCTGTGCTCCTGGTATCCGGCTACGCCGAGCACGAGGGGCTCGACCCCGATCTTCCGCGATTGACCAAGCCGTTCCGCAAGGATGAGCTGGCATCGGGGATCGCTCAGATCGCCTCCTAGCAACCGGCTCGATCATGCGGGCTGGCTGAGGCCCGATGTTCGGACGGTAGATAGCGAGGCGTTGGGGCGCGCGCGCAACCCCGGTTCGCGGCTGACGTCGGCGCTGAACGGCGATGTTCGCCTGTGCCGTGGAAGCCGTGAGCCATCGGAGCGGCATCGGCCACCTGAAGAGGCATATCCGGTCGCGCCTAAGCGTCTGCCTTCACCCGCGCGCGCCAGGCGTGGAGCAGCGGCTCGGTATAGCCGTTCGGCTGGCCGCGCCCGTCCAGCACCAGCGCGCGCGCGGCTTCGAACGCGGGCGTAGCGATGTCTCCCGCGCGCATCGGGCGATACGACGGATCACCGGCGTTCTGAACGTCGACCTTGCCCGCCATGCGGACCAGCGCCTGTTCGACCTCTTCGGGCGCGGCGATGCCGTGGAGCAGCCAGTTGGCCATGTGCTGCGCGGAGATGCGCAAGGTGGCACGATCCTCCATCAACCCCACGTCGTGGATGTCGGGAACCTTGGAACAGCCCACGCCCTGATCGACCCAGCGCACCACATAGCCGAGAATGCCTTGCGCATTGTTGTCGAGCTCCTCGCGCACCTCGTCGGGGTTCCAGTTGCGGCCGAGCGCGACCGGCGGCGTGAGCAGCGCGGACAGCGCGGCGACGGGTTCTTCCGCGCGCGCCGCCTGTCGCGCGGCAACGTCGATGCGGTGATAGTGGGTCGCGTGCAGCGTCGCCGCGGCCGGGCTCGGCACCCAGGCGGTGTTGGCGCCGCTCATCGGATGCGCGACCTTCTGCGCGAGCATGTCGGCCATGCGATCGGGCGCGGCCCACATACCCTTGCCGATCTGCGCGCGGCCGGCGAAGCCGCAGGCGAGGCCGATCTGCACGTTACGGTTCTCGTACGCGATGATCCACTCGCTGGTCTTCATCTCGCCCTTGCGCAGCATCGGGCCAGCACGCATCGCGGTGTGGATCTCGTCGCCGGTGCGATCGAGGAAGCCGGTGTTGATGAACACCACGCGATCCTTGACCGCGTGGATGCACGCGGCGAGGTTCGCGCTGGTGCGGCGCTCCTCGTCCATTACGCCGACCTTGATGGTGTGGCGCGCGAGGCCGAGCAGATCCTCGACCGCGTCGAACAGCCGGTTTGTGAACGCCGCCTCGTCGGGGCCGTGCATCTTGGGTTTGACGATGTAGATCGATCCCGCCCGGCTGTTGCGCGCGCCGCCCGGCCGCCGCAGATCGTGCAGCGCGATCAGGCTGGTGACGATCGCGTCGAGAAGCCCCTCGGGCGCGTCGCTGCCATCGCGCAGGCGCACCGCCGGCGTCGTCATCAGATGGCCGACGTTGCGCACGAACAGCAGGCTGCGGCCGGGCAGCACGATCTCGTCGCCGGCCGGCGTGGTGTAGCGACGGTCCGCCGCCAGCCGCCGCGTGACCGTGCGGTCGCCCTTGGCGAAGCTGGCCTCGAGATCGCCGCGCATCAGGCCGAGCCAGTTGGCATAGGCGGCGACCTTGTCCTCGGCGTCGACCGCAGCGATCGAATCCTCGAAATCGCAGATCGTGGTGAGCGCGGATTCGAGCAGCACATCGGCGATGCCGGCGGGGTCGGTCGCGCCGATCGGATGGGCGCGGTCGATCGCCACCTCGATGTGCAGGCCGTGGTGGCGGAACAGCAGGGTCTCGCCGCTGCGGCCGATCCACTGCGCGGGATCGGCCAGCACCGGGTCGCCGCCACGCCACTCCGCCCAGCTGCCTTGGGCGAGCGGCACCGCCGCGTCGAGCAACGCCTTGGCCCAGACGACCACCTTCGCGCCGCGCAGCGTGTCGTACGGGCCGGGGGCGGGCGGTTCGCCCAGCGCGTCGGTGCCGTAAAGCGCGTCGTACAGGCTGCCCCAGCGCGCATTGGCGGCGTTGAGCAGGAAGCGTGCGTTCAGCACCGGCACGACGAGTTGCGGCCCGGCGGCGATCACTTCCGCATCGATTGGGCCGGGCGCGATGGTGAACGGCGCCGGTTCCGGCTGGAGATAGCCGATCGCGCGCAGGAACGCCTCGTCGGCGGGATCGCCGGTATCGTACCGCGCGTCGATCGCCGCCTGGAGTTCGTCGCGCCTTGCCAGCAGCGCGCGGTTCTCGGGCGTGAAGCGGGCGAACACCTCTGCCGCGCCGGCCCAGAACGCATCCGCCGCGATGCCGGTGCCGGGCAGCACCTGATCCTCGATAAAGGCCGCGAGGCGCGGATCGACCGACAGTCCCGCCCGATCCCACAGGTGCGCCAGCATCAAAGCCGCCCAAGCCGGTGATAGAGGTTGCTGTACTTGACCGAATCCGGGCTGTCCTGAACCTCGGGGCGTTGCAGATGCGTCATCACCGCCGCCTTGAGCAGCTTGAAATCCTCGGTCGAGAAGACGGCGCGGACGGCGGTGGGCTGCGAGCTTTGCGTGTCGGTGGTCATGGTCTGGCTCCTGTGCTGGGCGTGTCGGTCACGCCGCGAACTGGTTCATCGTGTTGTGTGCGCCGCCGGCCTTCAGCGCGGCCTCGCCCGCAAAATACTCCTTGTGATCGTCGCCGATGTCCGAGCCCGACATGTTCTGGTGCTTGACGCAGGCGATGCCTTCGCGAATCTCCTTGCGCTGCACGCCCGCGACATAGCCGAGCATGCCCGCATCGCCGAAATACTCGCGCGCGAGCATGTCTGTCGACAGCGCCGCGGTGTGATAGGTCGGCAACGTGATGAGGTGGTGGAAGATGCCGGCGCGCGCGCTCGCGTCCTTCTGAAAGGTGCGGATGCGGTCGTCCGCCTCCTGCGCCAGATCGGTGCCGTCGTAGATCACGCTCATCAGCGCACCGCGCTCATAGCCGGAGACGTCGCGGCCCCTCTCGACCCAGCCGTCATACACCTGCTGGCGGAAGTTGAGCGTCCAGTTGAACGAAGGCGAGTTGTTATAGACCAGCTTCGCGTCGGGAACGACCGCGCGGATGCGGTCGACCATGGCTGCGATTTGCTCGATATGCGGCTTCTCGGTCTCGATCCACAACAGGTCGGCACCGTTCTGGAGGCTGGTGATGCAGTCGAGCACGCAGCGATCCTCACCGGTGCCGGCGCGGAACTGGAACAGGTTGGAGGGCAGGCGCTTCGGGCGCATCAGCGCACCGTCACGCTCGATCACGACGTCGCCGCGCAGGCTCGACAGGTCAGTGACCGGCTCGCAATCAAGGAAGCTGTTATACTGGTCGCCGATATCGCCGGCTTCCTTCGAAAAGGCGATCTGCTTGGTCAGGCCGGCGCCGAGCGAGTCGGTGCGGGCAACGATGATGCCGTCCTCCACGCCGAGTTCGAGGAACGCGTAGCGGCAGGCACGGATCTTGGCGAGGAAGTCCTCGTGCGGGACCGTCACCTTGCCGTCCTGATGACCGCACTGCTTCTCGTCCGACACCTGGTTCTCGATCTGGAGCGCGCACGCACCCGCCTCGATCATCTTGCGGGCGAGCAGGTAGGTCGCCTCGGCGTTGCCGAACCCCGCGTCGATATCGGCGATGATCGGCACGACATGCGTCTGGAAGCCGTCGATCTTCGCCGTGATCTCCGCCTCCCGCGCGGCATCGCTGGCATCGCGCGCGGCGTCGAGATCGTGGAACAGCAGCCCGAGTTCGCGCGCATCCGCCTGTTTGAGGAAGGTGTACAGCTCCTCGATCAGCGCGGGCACGCTGGTCTTCTCGTGCATCGACTGATCGGGCAGGGGGCCGAAGCCGGACCGCAGCGCAGCGACCATCCAGCCCGACAGATACAGATACTTGCCGCGCGTAGAGCCGAAGTGCTTCTTGATCGAGATGAGCTTCTGCTGCCCGATGAAGCCGTGCCAGCACCCCAGCGACTGCGTGTAGCGCGCGGGATCGGCATCATAGTCGGCCATGTCGCTGCGCATGATCCGCGCGGTGTAGCGCGCGATATCGAGTCCGGTTCGAAAGCGGTTCTGGAGACGCATGCGTGCGACCGCTTCGCCCGAAATGCCGTTCCAGCTCGGGCCGTTCGCGGCGATGATGTCGCGCGTGTCGGTGACAAGGCTCTGGTAGGTCATGCGGTCCCTCGTTGATTGCGTCTGTCGCTTGCATGGCTAGCGTCGGCGCTCCGCGTAAGGACGATCATTGACGTTCGGACATGATGCGACTTGTATTGCTTGTCACACTATGACAGCCTGATTGCCATGACGCCGCAAGCCGACCGCAAGCTCTATCTTGGCCCCCGCCTGCGGCTGCTGCGCCGCGAACTCGGGCTCAACCAGACGCAGATGGCGGAGGAGTTGGGCGTCTCGCCGAGCTACCTCAACCATCTCGAACGCAACCAGCGGCCGTTCACCGCGCAGATGCTGCTGCGCCTCGCCGACACCTACGACGTCGACATGCGCGGCTTCGTCGCAGCGGCGAACGAAGCCTCGTCGAGCAATCTCCACGAGATTTTCGCCGATGCCTTGGTCCGCGACATCGGCGTGCCGCGTCAGGACGTCCTTGAGATCGCCGAAAACTATCCGAACATGGTCGAGGCGTTGACGCGGCTGTACCGTGCGCTCACCGACTTGCGGCAGGTGCCGGAGCGGGTGGAGACGGCGGGCGCGCTCGGCGCGCGGGTGGCGTCGCCGCTGGCGTGGCTGCGCGACTGGCTGGATACGCGGCGCAACCACTTCGCCGACCTCGACACGGCGGCGGAGGCGCTGGCGGTGGGGCTCGGCGACGATCCCGATACGCTGCGCGAGGCGATGGTGCGGCGTTTGCGCGACGATCATGGTATCGGCGTGCGGATCGTCGGGCGCGAGGTGCTGGCCGATGCGGTGCGGCATTACGATTACCACCGGCGGCGTCTGATGCTCGCCGAGACGCTGCCCGCAGCAAGCCGGCTGTTCGAGATCGCGGCGCGATTGGCGAGCGAACAGTTGAGCGCGCCGCTCTCCGCCGCGATCACCGCCGCCGCGCCGCCCGATGCGGAAGCGCGCGCGCTCGCGCAGCAGGCGCTCGTCAACTACGCCGCGGCTGCGATCGTGATGCCCTATGCCCGGTTCCACGCCGCCGCGGAGGCGAGCCGGTACGACATGGACCTGCTCGCCGCGCGCTTCGGCGTGTCGTACGAACAGGCCGCGCACCGCCTGACCACGCTCGACCGGCCGGGCGCGCGGGGCGTGCCGCTGTTCCTGCTTAAACTCGACGTCGCCGGCAATGTCGCGAAGCGTTTTTCGGGAGACGCGATGCCGCTCGCCCGCTTCGGCGGTGGCTGCCCGCGCTGGCGCATCCACCGCGCCTTTCGCCGCGTCGGCGAAACCGTGGTCGATCGCGTCGCGATGCCCGACGGCGCGACCTACCTCAGCTGGGCTCGCGCGCTGGTGCGTAGCGGAGACCGCGAGCCGACGATGATCGTGCTCGGTTGCGAAGCCCGGCAGGCGGCCCGGGTGCTTTACGGCGACCACGCGGGTGCCCCGACGCCGATCGGACCTGCCTGCCACCTGTGCGAGCGGATCGACTGCACCGACCGGTCGCTGCCGCCGATCACGCGCTCGATGGAGTTCAATCCCGTGCGCAAGCCGCGCGCGCCCTATGCGTTTCGGGCGATCTGAAACGCATGCTCGCTTGCCTGCGCCGTTCGTCTCGCCGGCCTGACGGTCGTCGCGTGCGTTCGTAGCAAGTCGCCAGCCCGTATCGTCTGTCCCCGCGGCGCATCAACGGTACCAACTACACGCACGTCACCTCTAAGATTACCTACATCCTCAACCCGACTACGGGCGCGTCGGTGACGGCGGATCTGGTCGGTCTGTCGAAGAACGCGGCCAACGCAACGCTCTATTTCGACATCGGCAAGGTGAGCGTGCGCGGATCGGTCGCGTATCGCAGCGGCTTCCTCACCGCGATCCCCGGTGCCAACGTCGGCAACGACGTGAGCGGCACGCACCCGATCACCACCGTCGACGCGGCGGCGTCCTATGCGGTGACGAGCCACCTCAAGCTGAAGCTCGAAGGGCTCAATCTCACCGACGTGTTTACCGATCAATATGTCGATTCGAGCCGCGACAGCCCGAGCAATGATGTCCACACCGGGCGGCAGATCAACTTCGGCTTCCTCTACAAGTTCTGATCCGCCGGGTGCCGGCGGCGGGTTGCGTTCGTGCCCCCGCCGCCACATCTGCCTGACCGTCGGCGGCGCTTGCGGCTCCACGTCGCACGACGGCAAGAAGAGGCACGATGTTCCACATAATGTTTGCGCTGCCCTGGCTGTACGTCGTCCTGCGCTGGCTGCTGCCGCTGCCGTGGGACGGCGCGGTCAAGATCGTGGTGGCGCTCGTGCTGCTGGCGGCTGCGCAATTCCACCTGTGGAGCCGGCTGTCGTCGGGATCGGTGTTCGCGCCCGAGTTTCCAAGGGCAGTGGTGGTGCTGTTCAACTGGGCGTTCGGCGCGATCACGCTGCTCGCGGTGTTTCAGATCGCGCTCGATCTGGCGGGGCTGGTCGCGATGGTTGCCGGAGCGGGCACGGGCGTATGGGTGGCGCCGCGCTATGCCGCCGCGTTCGCCGCGTTCGCGCTGGCGGCGCTCGGCGTGGCGCAGGCGGCGCGGGTGCCGCCGCTTGAGGACGTGACGGTCGCGATTCCCGATCTGCCCGCCGCGTTCGAGGGCTATACGCTGGTCCAGCTTACCGATCTGCACATCAGCCGCCTGTTCCCCGAACGGTGGACGCGCGCGGTGGTCGACGCCACCAACCGGCTCGGCGTCGATCTGATCGTGGTGACGGGCGACGTGATCGACGGCAGCGTCGCCGCCCGGCGCGCGGGCGTCGCGCCGCTGCGCGATCTGCGCGCACCTGACGGCGTGTATCTGATCCCCGGCAACCACGAATATCTTTCCGGCTATGACGCGTGGATGGCGCACCTCGCCGGGCTCGGCATGCGGGTGCTCGCCAATGCGCATGCGGTCATCACGCGCGACGGGGCCAAGCTCGTGCTCGCGGGTGTGACCGACCGCTCGGCGCGGGGCGCGGGCAAGCCGCTGCCCGATCTCGATGCGGCGCTTGCCGGTAAGCCGGACGGTGCGCCGGTCGTGCTGCTCGACCATGAACCGGGCGGCGCACGCGCGGCGGCGCAGCGTGGCGTCGCGTTGCAACTGTCCGGACACACGCATGGCGGCATGATCGTCGGCCTCGACCGGCTCGTCGCGCGCGGCAACGGCGGGTTCGTGTCGGGGCGGTATGCGGTCGACGGCATGACGCTGTACGTCAACAACGGCACCGGCATCTGGCCGGGCTTCGCGCTGCGGCTCGGCAAGCGCTCCGAACTGACGCGGATCACCTTGCGGCGCGCCTGAGATGAATTCGCCGTCACGATTGCGCGACATGGTTGAAGGCGGGCTTGCGCCCAACGATCTCTGCCGCCTCCAATGCGAGGAATGGACATGAACCCTGAGGAACGCGCACTTCTCACCAATTTCCTGAACGAACTGGTCGCCGCGCGCGGCGTCGCCAAGGACGGCGAGGCGGACGGCATGATCCGGCAGGCGCTCGCCGCCAATCCCGATGCGAGCTACGTGCTGGTGCAGCATGCGATCGTGGCGGATCAGTCGCTCCACGCCGCGCAGGCGCGCATCGCCGATCTTGAGCGGCAGGTCGCCCAGCAGCAGGCGCAGCCGACGTCGAACAGCTTCCTGCCGCCCGCGTCCGGCCCGTGGGGTGGCAGCGCGCAGCAATCCTATGCGCCGCCCCCGCCCGAGGAGCGGCCCGGAATCCTGTCGGGCGGCGGCGGGCTCGGCAGCTTCCTGCGAACCGCCGGCACCACCGCGGCGGGCGTGGCGGGCGGCGAGATGCTGTTCAGCGGCCTGTCCGACCTGTTCGGTGGGCACCGTGGCGGCATATTCGGCGGTGGCGGGCAGGGCTTCATGGGCGCGCCCGAGGAGAATGTCGTCATCAACAATTATGGTGATGACGACGGCGACGATCGCGCCGACTGGTAGCGGGGGTGCGGCGCGGCCGGGTAATCAGCCCCCGGTCACGCCGCCGCCTGCCGCCTGAAACAGCGCCACCGTGTCGGTCAGCCGCGCGGCGCGGGCCTGAATGAGTTGCGAGCGCGCCTGCGCATCGGTGGCGGTCGCGTTGAGCAGCGCGAGCGTGCCGACGTCGCCGAGTTCGAGCTGGCGGCGGATGAAGGTCAGCGCGCGTGCCGATGCGTCACCCGCGCGCGACGCAGCGTCGAACGCGTCGGCATCGGCATGAAGCCCGGTGAGCGCGTCGGCCACGTCGCCGAACGCCTGCAACACGGTGGCGCGATATTGCGCCTTGGCACCATCGAGCGCGGCCTCGGCGGCGTGCTGCTGGTGGAGCAGGGTGCCGGCGTGGAAGATCGGCTGGGTCACGCCGCCGAGCAGCGCCCAAAACGGATTGCCGCTCGCGAACATGTCCGTGAAGGTCTGCGCGGTGCCGCCGGCGTTGGCGCTCAACTGGATTGCCGGCAGCCGCGCGGCGATCGCCACCCCCACATCGGCGGCGGCACCCTCCAGTTGCGCACGCGCGGCGCGCACGTCGGGGCGGCGCGCGACCAGATCGGAGGGCAGCAACAGCGGCAGGTCGCGCGGCAGCGTCAGCGCCGACAGCGACGGCAGGGTGGGGAGCGCCGTGCCCGCCGCACGGCCGATCAGCGTGCCGATCACCACCCGCTGATGCGCTTCGGCACGCACCAGCGCCGGCAATGCGCTTTCGGCGGTGGCGAGTGCCGCCTGTTGGGTGGCGATATCCGCCGCGCCGATGTCGCCGAGTTGCTGGCGGCGTAGCTGCGCCGCGAGGATGTCGCGATTGACCGAGACGCTGGTCTGCGCGGCGACGATCTGGTCGGCCAACGCCGCACGCTGGATCACCGCCTGCACGAGATTGGCGATCACCGTGGTGCGTGCCGCGTCGAGCTTGTGCCCTGCCACGGCGGCGGCGGCGCGCGCCGAGCGGATGCGCGCGCGCGTGCCCCCGAACAGATCGGGATTGTAGCTGACCGTTACCTGCGCGGTGTGGAGCGAATACAGGAACTGGTTGCCGTCGACCACCGCCGGGGAGAGCGAATGCGAGATGCGGTCGCGCTGCGCCTGATAGCTCGCGTCGACCTGCGGCAGCGCGCTGCCGGCGGTGCCGGCGGCCTGTTGGCTGGCCTGACGCAGCGTCGCATCGGCGACCGCGATGTCGGTGGCATGCGCGAGCGCCTCGGCAACCAGCGCGTCGAGATCGGCGCTGCCGAAGCCGCGCCACCATTCGCTCGGCACGGTGGCGAGCCGCGCGACCTGTGCGCTCCCGCGCACCGGCGCGAACGCCTGCGGCGGCGTCACGGGCGGCAAGGCGACGTCAGGCACGGCGGCGTGCGGCCCAAGCGTGCAGGCGGTCGCCGAGAGGGCGAGCAGGGTCACGGCCAAGCGCTTCATGCCAGCGTCTCCCCGGTGCCGGCGTCGCCGTGGGGATGATGCCCGACATCGCGGCCGTGCGCGCCGCGATCGTGCGGGGGGACGCGGCGCGAAAACACCTCGATCAGCACCGGCAGCACGAGCAGGATCAGGATCGGCGCGAGCGTCATCCCGCCGACCACGACCAGCGCGAGCGGCTTTTGCACCTGGCTGCCGATGCCGTTCGACAGAGCGGCGGGCAGCAGCCCGATCGCCGCGACCAGACAGGTCATCACCACCGGGCGCAGGCTGTGCTTGACGGTCGTCGCCAGCGCGCTTTCGCGGCTGTCGCCCTCGTCGATGGCATGGTTATAGGTGGTGACGACGAGGATGCCGTCCATCACCGCGATGCCGAACAGCGCGACGAAGCCGATCGCCGAGGAGATGCTGAACGCGGTGCCGGTGATCGCCAGCGCCAGCACCCCGCCGATGATCGCCATCGGGATCGCCGAGAACGCCAGCAGGCTGTCACGGATCGAGCCGAAATTGCCGTAGAGCAGCAGCAGGATCAGCAACAGGCTGATCGGCACCACCACTTCGAGCCGCGCGACCGCGTTGTTGAGATTGTCGAGTTCGCCCGCCCATTCGAGGTGATAGCCCGAGGGCAGATGGACGTTGCGCGTGATGTCCGCGCGCGCCTGTTCCACCGCGCTGCCGAGATCGCGCCCCCGCACCGAGAATTTGATCGGGATATAGCGTTCCTGATGCTCGCGGTAGATGAACGACGCGCCCGAGGTCAGCCGCACGTCGGCGACTTCGGAGAGCGGCACCTGCACCGTGCCCGTCCCGCTCGGCGCGGGCGCGCCGATCGTGATGCGGCGGATCGCGTCGATGCCGTCGCGCTGTTCGGGGCGCAGCCGCACAACGATCGGGAAGTGGCGGTCGGTGCCCTGTTCGTATAGGTCGGCGTTGGACTGGCCGCCGATCGCGGCGGTGACGGTCGCGTTCACGTCGTCGGGGGTCAGGCCGTAGCGTGAGGCGCGTGCGCGATCCACGTCGATCCGCACGGTCGGCTGGCCGAGCGACTGGAACACGCCGAGATCGGCGATGCCGGGCACCTTGGCCACGCGATCCTTGATCTGGTCGGCATATTTCTCGAGCGTCGGCAGATCAGGGCCGAACAGCTTGATCGAATTGGCGCCCTTCACGCCCGAGGCCGCTTCCTCGACGTTATCCTCGATATATTGCGAGAAGGAAAAGTCGACGCCGGGGTATTTGGCCTGCAACCGCTTGGACAGTTCGGCGGTGAGCGTCTCCTTGGTGACGCCGGCGGGCCAGGTGCCGAACGGTTTGAGGGGCACGAAGAACTCGGCGTTGAAGAAGCCGGTCGAATCGGTGCCGTCATCGGGGCGGCCGTGCGCGGACAGCACCGACTCGACTTCCGGGTAGCTGGCGATGATCCGGCGCACACCGTTGACGACCGGCTGCCCCGCCTCGAGGCTGATCGAGGGCGGCAGGCTCGCGCGGATGTACATATTGCCTTCTTCGAGGTGCGGCAGGAACTCGATGCCGAGCGTGCGCATCCCCACCATCGCGGCGGCGAGCAGCAGCAGCGCGCCGCCGATCGCCAGCACGCGGTTGCCGAGCGCGAAGGCGGCGGCGGGCTCGTAAACGCGGCGCAGCGCGGCGACGACCTTGGTCTCGACCTCGGACAGCGCATCAGGCAGCAGCATCGTCGCCAGCACCGGCGCGACGGTGAAGGTCGCGATCAGCCCGCCCGAGATCGCATAGGCATAGGTCTTCGCCATCGGGCCGAAGATATGGCCCTCGACGCCGGTCAGCGTGAACAACGGCAGGAAGCTCGCGATGATGATCGCCGCTGCAAAGAAGATGCCGCGGCTCACCTCGTGGCTTGCGCCGAGCACCGCCGAGAAGCGGCTCGCCATCGTATAATGGCCGCGCCCGCTTTCGACATGGGCGCTGCGTTCGACCATGTGGCGGAAGATGTTCTCCACCATGATGACGCTGGCGTCGACCACCAGCCCGAAATCGAGCGCGCCGACCGACAGCAGGTTCGCGCTCTCGCCCTGAAGCACGAGGATCAGGATCGCAAAGGCGAGCGCGAACGGGATCGTCGCCGCGACGATGATCGCGCTGCGCAGATTGCCGAGGAACGCCCATTGCAGGAAGAAGATCAGCGCGATGCCCGCGACGAGGTTCTCCAGCACGGTATGGATGGTGAGCTGGATCAGGTCCGACCGATCGTACACCCGGTCGAGATGCACGCCCGGCGGCAGGATGCCCGAGTCGTTGATGTCGGCGACTTCCTTCTGCACCGCCCGTATCGTCGGCATCGACTGCGCGCCGCGCTGCATCAGCACGATGCCCTGCACGATATCGTCTTCGGTGTTGTAGCCGGCGATGCCGAGCCGGGGGGCGTTGCCAATCTGGACGTGGGCGACGTCCTTGACCAGAATCGGCTGGCCGTCGGCGGTGCCGACCAGCGCGTTCTCGATCCCCGCCACTGACTGGATCAGCCCGACGCCGCGCACGATCGCCGCCTGCGCGCCGAAGTTGATCGTCTGTCCGCCGACGTTGCCGTCGCTCTTGGCGAGCGAGGCGAGCACCTGCGCGACCGTCACGCCGTGCGCGGCGAGCCGGTCGTTGTCGATCACCACGTCATAGGTGCGCAGCTTGCCGCCCCAGCCGGTCACGTCGATCACGCCGGGAATGCGCTTGAAGCGGCGTTCGAGCACCCAGTCCTGAAGCGTCTTGAGGTCCATCACCGAATAGCCGGCGGGCGCAGTCAGTTTGTAGCGGTAGATCTCGCCGACGGGGCTGGTCGGCGACAGCGTCGGCTGTGCGCCGCCTTGCAGCGGCGGGAGCTGCGACAGACGGTTGATGACCTGCTGCTTGGCCTCGTCGTTGGTGAGATCGTAGCTGAACTGGATCTTGATGTCGGACAGGCCGAACAGCGAGATCGCACGGATGGCGGTGAGGTGCGGGATGCCCGCCATGCCGACCTCGATCGGGATGGTGACGTTGCGCTCCATCTCCTCGGCCGACAGCCCGCGCGTCTGCGTGATGATCTCGACCATCGGCGGCACCGGATCGGGATAGGCTTCGATATTGAGGTTCCAGAAGCCGATGCCCCCCGCCGCGAGCATCGCGACGAAGATGCCGACGATCAGCACGCGTGAGCGCAGCGCGAACTCTACGATGCGGTTCACGCGCCGAGCCCTGCCTCGTTCACGAACAGCGCGCCCGAGGTGACGATCCGCTCGCCCGGCATCAGCCCGCTCGAGATGACGACCTGCCCGTCCTGCGCGTCGCCCGCGACGACGCTGCGCGCCTGGAGCAGCCCGTCGGGGCGCACCACCCACACCCGCGCCGAATCGCCTTCATGGATCACCGCCGCGGCGGGCACGCGCAGCGCCTGGCCGGTCTGCGGGCGCTGGATCGAGAAGCTCGCGAACATCTCGGGCTTGAGCGCGCCGCCGGGGTTGGCGATGGTCGCGCGCACCGGCAGGCGGTGCGTCTGCGGGTCGAGCGCGGCGCCGATCAGGTCGATCGTCGCGTGGAAGCTGCGGCCGGGCAGCGCGGGCGTCGTCACCGTCACCGCATCGCCGAGATGCACGGCGCTTGCGTCGCCCTCGGCGACCTGCGCGATCAGCCACACGCGCGAGGGATCGGTGATCGTCATCACCGGCTTGTCCCCGCCCTGCGAGACATATTGGCCCGCCGCCACGTCGCGCGTGGCGATCAGCCCGGCGATCGGCGCGTGCAGCGTAGTCTGGTCGTGGATGCCGGAGACTTCGCCGGCGCCTTCGAGCTTGCCGATCTCTCCTGCCGACTTGCCGAGGATCGACAGCTTGTCGCGCGCCGCGCCCAGCGCCGCCTCGGCGGTGCGCGCGGTCGCCTGCGCGGCGATCAGGTCGGTCTGCGCCTGCTGATAGTCCTTCTGCGCGCCGCCGGCGGTCTGGAAGATCTGGCGCTGGCGCTCGGCATTGCGCGTCGCGGTGGCGAGCTGCGCCTGCGCGTTCTGCAAGGCGGCGCGCGCCGAGAACAGCCCGCTGCGCGCATCGACGAAATCGCTGGTCTTGACGAGCAGCAGCGGCTGGCCCTGCTTCACATATTGCCCGGCGTCGGCAAGCACGCGCACCACCTGCCCCGAATAGGGCAGCAGCACCGGCGTGCTGCGATCGCCGTCGACGCTGATCGCGCCGCTCGCCAGCAGGCGCTGGTCCGAGTTCTGATAGCCGACGCGCACCGTCGTCATGCCCGCCATCTGCTCGCGCGTCGGACGGAAGGTGCCCGGGGGCGTGACGGCGGGCACGGGCGGCGTTGTGCGCGTCAGCGCCGAGACCGCCATCCACACGAGGCAGATCGCGATCGCCCCGCCCGCGACGATGCCCAGCCAGCGCAGTTGCTGCGCGCGGCTGAGCGACTTGGCTTCGGGGAGAGTCTGGTGTGGTGGCGAAGCGTGCATCATCTGCCCTGTTCGGGTTGGACTCGCGCCGCTAGGCCGAGTGGCTTACAGCACGCTTACAGTCCATGTTGCACTGCGAAGCCCGCCAAATGCGTATCCTCCTGATCGAAGACGAAGATGCGGTGGCGGCCGCGCTGGCAGCGGCCCTCACGCGGCGCGGCCTCGCGGTCGATCGCGCGCGTGACGGCGCGGAGGGCGAGGCATATCTGGCGGCGATCGACTATGCCGCCGTGCTGCTCGATCTGGGCCTGCCCGACGGCGACGGCATGGACGTGCTGGTGCGGATGCGCGCACGCGGCGACACGCGGCCCGTGCTGGTGCTGAGCGCGCGCGGCGCAATCGAGGCGCGCATCCTCGGGCTCAACGAGGGCGCCGACGAATATATGGCGAAGCCGTTCGACGTCGATGAGCTGTACGCGCGGTTGCTCGCGGTGCTGCGCCGGCGCGACGGCTATGTCGGGCGCGCGCTCGCTTGCGGGGGCTTGCGCTTTGCGGTCGACACGCGCGTGGCCTATGTCGGCGAGCGGCCGCTTGCGTTGTCGGTGCGCGAGACCGAGCTGCTCGAACTGCTGCTGCGCCGCGCCGGGCGGGTGGTGCCCAAGCGGATCGTCGAGGATCATCTGTTCGGGCTCGACGCCGATCTCGGCTCGAACGCGATCGAGGTCTATGTCCACCGCCTGCGCAAGCGGCTGGAGGAGGCGGCGACCGGCACGCGCGTCGAGACGGTGCGCGGCGTCGGGTATATGATCGTCGCGGCCGGGTGAGGATCGCCGCGCCGCGCTCGCTGCTCGCGCAGTTCATCGTGCTCAACGTCGCGGTGGCGCTGGTGGCGGCGATCGTGCTCGGGTGGAGCGCCAACGCCCTGCTCCACCAGACTGCCGACCATTTCCAACGCGACCTGCTGCGCCGTCAGGCCGGCATCGTCGCCGCTGCGCGCGCGGGAGGCGGCGGCATGGTCGCGCCGGTGCCGCTCGGCGCGGGCATGGCGGTGGCGGTGATCGACCGCGACCGCCGCGTGGTGAGCCGGAGCGGGCCGCCGCGCGCCGACATTCTCGCCGTCGCGCCGCTCGCCAACACCGCACGCTTCTTCCGGCGCGGCGCGATCGAGGGGTACAGCCGACCCGACCGTGGCGGCTGGATCGTCGCCTCGCAGGATGGTGGCGACCCGGAGGTCGTCACCGACGATATCGTCCGTGCCTTCCTAAAGCGGTTTGCGTTGGTGAGCCTGCCGATCGTCGCGCTGGTCCCGCTGATCGGGGTGCTGCTGATGCGCCGGCTGACGCTGCGGATGCGCCGCGTGTCCGCAATCGCGGCGACGATCGGCCCGCGTTCGGCGCGCACCCGCCTCCCGCTCGGCGTGCTGCCGGCCGAGGCCGAGCCGCTGGCGGAGGCGACCAACGCCGCGCTCGACCGGCTGGCCGAGGCGCTTCACGTCCAGGCCGCGTTCGCTGCCGATGTCGCGCACGAACTGCGCACCCCGCTCGCCGTGATCCGCCTGCGCGCCGACGCGGTCGCGGAGCAAAGCGTGCGCGGCGAGATGATGGCGGCGGTCGATCGCGCCGCCCGGGTGATCGCGCAGTTGCTCGCGCTCGCCGATCTCGAACAGCCGCTCGCCTCGGGCGCGGTGCCGATCGCGCTCGATGCACTCGCCGAGGAGATCGTCGCGGATCGCGCGCCCGCGATCTTCGCGGGCGGACGGACGATCGCGCTGGAGGCCACGCCCGGCGCACCGCCCGTGCTCGGCTACCGCGAGGCGATCGTCCTCGCGCTCCACAATCTGATCGACAATGCGGTGAAATACACCCCGCCCGGCACCGCGATCGTCGTGGCGGTGGGGCCGGGCGCGCGGCTGAGCGTCGCTGACGATGGGCCGGGCGTGGCGGAGGCGGAACTGCGCCGCCTCAAGGACCGGCTGTGGCGCGGCGATGCGATGGGAACCGAAGGTTCAGGGATCGGCCTGTCGATCGTCGACCGCATCGCGCGGGCGCACGGCGGCACGCTCACCATCGAGCGGCGGATGGGCGGCGGGCTGATCTTCCACCTCGCCCTGTCCGACGCGGACGGCGTGTGAGCGTCGGTCAGGGGGTGGGCGTCGCGCCCTGCATCTGTTCGGCCATACGCAGGTGCGCGGTGATGATCGGCACGCTCGCGGTGGCGACTTGGCGGATCATCGCATCGTCACCCGAGGCCGCATAGCCCTGCTCGACCGCGAGCGCGGCGGCATGGGCGAGCGCCTGCTGGCGGATGTAGGTCCGGTCGAAGTCCGGCCCACGCTGGCTCTGCAACGCGGCGAGGAACTGCGATTGGTCGCCGCCGAGGCCGGGCTTGGGCGGCTGGAGCCCTGCCTTCTGCACGGCCTGAAGCAGGTTCGCGCTGGTCTGCTGGTGCACCTGGAGCATCGTCTGCGCAAAGGCGCGGACGTGTTCGTCCTGGCTCTGTGCAAGCGCGGTCGTCGCCTCCATAATCTCGAACTGGTCCGATTGCGCCGCCGCCTGAACGAACTCGCGCGTCTGGCGCGAACCCGGCTCCTGCGCGGCGGCCGGGATCGCCACCGCAGCCGCGACCGCCGCCGTGAGGCTGAAGGAGAGCCGCGCCATCACGGCTGCCCCTGACCGCCGCCGGCCCCGTAGATGTTGCCGGTGGTATAGCTGCCGTCGTCCTCGGCGAGGCGGACGAAGATGCCGGCAAGCTCCGCCGGCTGCCCCGGCCGGCCCAGCGGTGCGGTCGCGCCGAAGGTGACGAGCTTGCCCTGCGACGCGCCGCCCGACACCTGAAGCGGCGTCCAGATCGGTCCCGGTGCCACGCCGTTGACGCGGATGCCCTTGGGGCCGAGCTGCTTGGCGAGCGACTTGACGTAGTTCATCGTCGCCGCCTTGGTCTGCGCATAGGCGTAGAGATCGGGATCGGGATTATACGCCTGTTCGGACGTGGTGCCGATGATCGCCGAGCCCGGATCGAGATGCGGCAGCGCCGCGCGGATGATCCAGAACGGCGCGTAGATGTTGGTCTTCATCGTCCGGTCGAACTCCTCGTCGGTCACGTCGAGGATCGAAGGAATGGATTGCTGACGCGCGGCGTTGCACACGAGGATGTCGAGCCCGCTGAGGCCAGCGACCGCCTTGTCGACCAACTGGCGGCAGAAGCCGACGGTGCGGATATCGCCGGGGATCGCGACCGCCTTCTGTCCGGCCTTGCGGATCAGGTCGACGACCTCGCGCGCGTCGGGCTCCTCCTCAGGGAGATAGTTGATCGCGACATCGGCGCCTTCACGCGCGAAAGCGATCGCGGCGGCGCGACCCATGCCGGAATCGCCGCCGGTGATGAGCGCCTTGCGACCGCGCAGTCGCCCGCTGCCGACATAGCTGGTCTCGCCGTGATCGGGCCGAGGCTCCATCTTGCTGGCGAGGCCCGGCCAGGGCTGCGATTGCGACTTGAACGGCGGCTTGGGATATTTGCTGCGGGGGTCCTGCTTGCCGCCGCGTGCACCACCGCCCGGCGCGGTCTGCGCAGCCGCCGGGCCCGCCACCGCTGCCGCCGCCGCGCCGATCGTCGCGGCCGTCATCACCTGCCTGCGTGTTGCGTCATCCATGCTGTCATCTTCCCTGTCGTTGCGGCGTCCGGACCGAACGTCCTCGTCCGCAACCAGGGCGTGCGTGCCGTGACAGGGGACGTGGGGCAGAACGTCGCACGCCGGGTCCGCGTTCCGCCGAAACGTGCATCACGGCCATGCGGGACGGCGACGTCCCGCATGGCCATGGTGGCGCATCAGCCGCTGGCGGCGCTGGTGCGGATGTTGCCGTTCACGCCGTTCGGGAAGAACCCGCCCGCCGCGAGCGACGCTTTCGACAGATAGACGATGTTGAGCACCTGCCCCGTCGTGCGGCTGAAGGCGATGCCGTTCGCATCGGCCGGCACGATGTTCGAGGTCGTGGCATCGCCGGTGATGCCCTGATCGTCATCGCTCGACCCGTCGAGGCTGTCGCGGGCGTCGGAGATCTTGTCGGCGGAGGTGCGCAGCGAGGGCGTCTGCAACCCCTTGCTGTACAGCGCGGTGCGCAACAGGCCGGCGTGATACGCCTCCGCCGCGAGGATGCCGGCGGCGGCCTCCAGATAGGTCTTGTTGGCGATGAGCGGGGCCGCGCCCTTGTATGCGGTCACGCCGACATCCTCGAAGATGAACGCGGCGAGCAGGAAGTTCTCGTCGCTCGCATACGGATCGAACGTGTCGTTCGCGCCGATCAGCCCGGCCGCGCGCGCGGCGGCGGTGAAGGCGCCGGTCGGGCCGCCGTCGATGTTGATCGCCGGCTGCGCCACCGCCGCGCTGCCGAGCACGCCGCGCAGGAAGTTGACGTGCTGCGATTCGTCGGCGGCGATCTCGCGCGCATATTGCGCGACGACCGGATCGGTGAAGGTCACCTTGCGGCCACCCGTCACCGTGCCCTGCGTACCGACGCCGCCGGTCTGCGCGGGCGACAGGTAGGAGCCGTACACGGCCTGAACGTAGAATTGCGATTCGAGATATTCGAGATTGAGTGCGAAGTTGAAGATGTCGGCATCGGTCAGGCCCGCGCTGCTCGGCGTGGGGGTGGGCGTTGCCGTGGAAGGCGGCGTGGAGGTCGAGCCGTTGTCGTCGTCCCCGCACGCGGAGAGCAGCGACAGACCGCCGGCGGCCAGCGTGGCGGACGCGGCGGTGCGCATGAAGCGGCGGCGTTCCGCGCGGCGCTGATCGCCGGCGCGGAGGATCTTGATCATCTCGTCGTGGTCACTCATGATGTCTGCTCCTGGAGGCGTTGGCGGGTCAGTTGGCGGCGCTCGTGTTGAGCGTGCCGTTCACGCCGGCCGGGAAGAACCCGCCCATCGCGACCGCTGCATTGTTGAGATAGACGATGTTGAGCACCTGTCCGGTCGAGCGGCTGAAGGCGATGCCGTTGCTGTCGAGCGGGGCGATGTTCGACGCGAGCCCGTCGCCGATCGTCATCGGTGAGATGCCCTGATCGAGATCGTCCTTGCCATCGAGGCTGTCGCGCGCGTTGGAGATCGCATCGGCCGAGGTGCGCAGCGACGGGGTCTGCACGCCCTTGGCGTAGAGCACGGTGCGGACCAGCGAAGCGTGATACGCCTCGACCGCGAGGATGCCTGCGGCCGCTTCGAGATAGGTCTTGTTGGTGATGAGCGGGGCCGCGCCCTTGTATGCGGTCACGCCGACGTCTTCGAAGATGAACGCGCCGAGCAGGAAGTTCTCGTCGTTGGCATACGGGTCGAACGCCACGCCAGCGCCGACGAGGCCGGCTGCACGCGCGGCGTTGCTGAAGGCGCTGGTCGGGGTCGCCCCGATGTCGATCGCGGGCTGCGCGACCGCCGATGCGCCGAGCTGGGTGCGCAGAAAAGCGACGTGCTGCGTCTCGTCCTGCGCGATTTCCTTGGCATAAGCGGCGACGATCGGATCGGTGAACGTCACCTTGCGCCCGCCCGTCACCGCGCCCTGCGTGCCGGTGCCGGTCAACTGGTTGGCGGGCAGGCCGGTGCCGAACACCGCGTAATTGTAGAATTGCGCTTCTAGATATTCGAGGTTGAGCGCGAAGTTGAGCACGTCCGCATCGGTGACGGTCGCCGCCTGCGCCCCGCTCGACAGCGAGACCGCCGCCGCGCCCGCACCGGCGACCGCGATGGCGCCCATCGCGGACTTGAAGAACTCACGCCGCTCGTTGCGCCGCTCCACCCTTCGGTCGAACACCTCGATCAGGTCTTTCGTGTCGTCGGTCATGACGGTCCTCTCTGTGTTGAACGGGGAACGGGTCAGATCATGCTCCACAGGAGCACGCCGTTGAGGGTGATGAGGATCGCGGCGATGCCCCAGGCGATCGCCGCGACCCCGCGCGAATTGACGAGATCGCCCATCAGCTTGCGGTCGTTCGTCATCCGCACCAGCGGCACCACCGCGAAGGGCAGTTGCAGGCTGAGCAGCACCTGGCTGGCGATCAGCAGCTTGGTAGCACCGCTGTCGCCCACGCAGATGATGACGATCGCAGCGGGTACGATCGCCAGCAGCCGCGTCGCCGAGCGCCGCGCCCATACCGGCAGGCTGACCCCGCCGAAGCCTTCCGCGACGATCTGCCCGGCGAGCGTGCCGGTTACGGTCGAGTTCTGCCCGGCCGCGAGCAGCGCCACCGCGAACAGCACGCTTGCCACGCCTGCGCCAAGCATCGGCGACAGCAGGTGATAGGCCTGCCCCAGATCGGCAACGTCGAAGCGCCCGGCGACATGGAAGGTCGAGGCGGCGAGGATCAGGATCGCGGCGTTGATGAACAGCGCGAGCGTCAGCGCCATCGTGCTGTCGATCGTCGCCATGCGGAACGCTTCGCGCTTGCCACTGTCGGTCCGCTCGAACCGGCGCGTTTGCACGATCGAGGAGTGGAGGTAGAGGTTGTGCGGCATCACCGTCGCGCCGAGGATGCCGATCGCGACGTAGAGCATCGCCGGATCGCGCACGATCGCCATTGTCGGCACGAAGCCTTTGGCCACCGCCGCCAGATCGGGGCGCGACATCATCAGTTCGAACGCGAAGCAGCCGCCGATCACGACGAGCAAAGCGATTATGATCGCCTCCAGCTTGCGGAAGCCCTTACCCTGCAAACCGAGGATCAGCAGCACGTCGAACCCGGTCAGCACCACGCCCCATGCGAGCGGCAGGCCGAACAGCAGTTGCAGCGCGATCGCGGTGCCGAGCACCTCGGCGAGATCGCAGGCGATGATCGCCAGTTCGCACAGCACCCACAAAGCGATGTTGACGCGCGGCGAATAGGTCTCGCGGCACGCCTGCGCGAGATCGCGGCCCGAGGCGATGCCGAGCTTGGCGGCGAGCGCCTGGAGGAACATCGCGAGGATGTTGGCGAACAGCACCACCGACAGCAGCGCATAGCCATAGGCCGATCCGCCGGCGGTGTCGGTCGCCCAGTTGCCGGGGTCCATATAGCCGACCGCGACCAGATAGCCCGGCCCGGCGAACGCGCACAGTTTCTTCCAGAATTGCCCCGCGCCGAGCGGCACCGCGATCGAGCGATGCGCCGCCCCGAGCGAGCCAGCCGCCGGTGCCGCGACCGGGGACCGAACGGAGATACCGACATCGGCGCCGATGCTCGATGCGGCGGCCGCGAAGTCGTTCGTGGAGAAAGGGGGTGACACGCGACATATCTCCTGTCGATCACCCAATATTCACATAATGACGGGTATGTGTAGCGTGCGGAGACCTTGCGAAGATCAAAGATGTCGCAGCGTTAAAGCGGTTAAACATCTTCACATTATTGTTGTGGATGGCAATCCGCGCCGGAACCCGATCGGCAGAAGGGCGTTACGCGCGCCTGTATCCTCTTATGATCGGCCGAACCCGGTGGTGGCCGGGCGTGACGGTGGATGAAATCTCGAACCCGTGCATCCGCCGGCCCGCGCCGGACGTATTTGCGGAAACGTCCTCGGTTGCCTCAATGCCGGTGGATCATCGAGAGGGTCGTCGGAGTGGATCTGCGCGAACAACGTCGGGAGCGCGGCAACCTCGAGTGCCTGATCGCGCGGCTCAATCTCCACCTCGTCCGCGATGCCGCCGAGATCGGCACGATCCGTGCGCTGTGGCGAACCGGCGCGGAGCATCGCAGCAACGGTGCGATCCTGACGGAAGGCGCGCCGCGTCTGATCACCTCGGGCTGGGCGGCATGGTGCCGGCGCATCGAGGGCGGGGGCAAGGTGATCTTCCTGTTCCTGCTGCCCGGCGACTTCATCACGCCCGCGATCGCGGCGGCGGGCGAGTATGGCGTGGTCGCGCTGACGCGGGTGCGCACGGTCGACGCCGCCGAGCTCGCCCGTGCCGATCCTCACGGGGCGTGGGCGGCGCCGCACGCCCGCGCGCTGATCGAGCGTACCGATGGCGACTATCGCACCTATCTGCTCGATCATCTCAGCTGGCTCGGCGACGGCAGCGGCACGCGCAACCTCGCGCGGCTGCTGCTCGAACTGCACGCGCGGCTCGGCGCGACCGGGCGCTGCGGCGATGACCGGCTGGAGATTCCGGTCGGCCAGCGCGTGCTGGCGCAGGCGCTCGCGCTGAGCGCGGTGCAGGTGAACAAGATCCTCGGCCATCTGCGCGCCGCCTCGGTGCTGAGCATCGTGCGCGGGATCGTCCGCATCGACGACCTCGCCGCGCTGCGCCGCCTTGCGGTCGGCGGGGCGACGCCCGGCAGCCTCGCGCCGCTTTCCGGCGAACATCCTGGCGGCCCGGCCGCGCAACCCTGATCCTCCTCCTCTCTAAAAAAGCGTCGTGCGCCCGAAGCGCGTGCTGCTGCGTTCAAGACGCTCCTGCGCTTCGAGCCAGGCACGCTTTTCGCAGAAACGACGAGAGAGGAAACACGATGAAGCGCTACATCTTCGCAGCGGCCGCCGCAGGGCTGCTCGCGACCGGAGCGTTCGCGCAGGCCGGCCAGTCCGGCTCGCACAACCCAGTCGTCAAGGACAGCTCGGTTCACACGGTCGCCGCGCCCGCCAAGGGACACAGCTCCTTCACCCAGAGCCAGGCCAAGGGACGCATCGCCAAGGCCGGCTACACCAACGTCGGCGATCTGACCAAGACCGACGCCGGCGCATGGCAGGGCATGGCCATCAAGCGCGGCAAGCACGTCACCGTCACGCTGGACTACAAGGGCAACGTCACGTCGCGTTGATCGACGGCCAAGCAGGAGACAGAGAATGAGCAGAACCATCACACGCCTGTTCGACGAGTATTCGGACGCGAAGACCGCCGTCGCAGAGCTTGAGCGCATCGGCATTCCCCACAGCGATCTCAGCATCGTCGCCAACAATGCGCATGGCGATCATGACGTCAGCGACGTGAACGAACATGGCGACGTCAGCCGTGGCGCATCGACGGGCGCGGTGCTCGGCGGCGTTGGCGGGCTGCTGGCGGGCCTCGGCCTGCTGGCGATTCCGGGTCTCGGCCCGATCGTGGCGGCAGGCTGGCTCGCCTCGACCGCGGCGGGCGCGGCGATCGGCGGCGCGGGCGGCGCGGCGACCGGCAGCATCGTCGGTGCGCTCAAGAACGCCGGGCACAGCGAGGAGGATGCGCACGTCTATTCCGAAGGCGTGCGGCGCGGCGGTACGCTGGTCAGCGCGCGCGTGCCCGACGATATGGTCGGTCAGGCCGAAGCCACGCTGGACGGCAATCGCGGCGTGACCGCGACGACGCGCGGTGCGGCCTATCGCCAGTCGGGCTGGACCGGCTTCGATGAGACCGCCGCACCCTATACGGCGGATGAAATCGCCGCGGATCGCGCCAACTACCGCCGCACGACGGTCTGATCCGCACCCCGGCCGGGACCGTGCGTTCCCGGCCGGACAAGGGCGCGGCGGAACCCTGCCGCGCACTCGTGCTTTGTATCGGCGATTCTGAGGAGATTCCCATGGCCGACGATACCGAACAGCGCGGCGCGCGCGATCGCGCTACGGTTTCGGAGAACGAAACCTACGAAGTCGCCTATTTCGCCAAGAAGCACGGCATCACCCAGAAAGAAACGCGCGCGCTGATCGAACGCGTCGGCAACTCGCGCGCGGCGCTCGATGCCGCCGTGGCGGAACGGCCGGCCAAACGCCAGCGCCGTGCGCCCGCGTCCGACACGAGCGCTACCAAAGCGAAGCCGCGGGGACGTGCGAAGCCGGTTGTCGACACCGCGACCGCGGCCGCCACGCTCGCGGGGCAGGCCGAGACCGTTGCCGCCGCAGTCGTTGAGCCGGTCAAGCGGGCGGCGGCCCCGGTGGCACGGCGCGCCACGGCGGCGCGGCGCAGCGTCGACAGCGCGGCCCGGCGCGGCACCGCCGCCGCACGCAAGGCTACTGCGGCCGCTCCCAAGACCGCAGCGAAGCGCGCGAGCGCCGCGGTCGAGAGCGCCAGGGCGGCGGTGACGAGCCGAACCGCCTCGCTGGTCGGCATCGCCGCAGCCGGAGTAGTCACGGGGCTTGCGATGAACCTCGGCCGCAAGGCGATCGTGCAGGCGCCCAGCGCGGCGGCGGGCGACTGGTTCGAAGCGCTCAAGACCGAGCACAAACTCGCGCTCGCATTGTTCGACCAGCTTCAGGCGACCGAGAACAGCGCCAGCCACCGCCGCAGCGTGTTGCTGATCCAGTTGAAGCATGCGCTCGGCAAACATGCCTTTACCGAGGAGAACGTCGTTTATGCCGCGCTCCGCGACTGGGGCGACAAGGCCGACGCGGACAAGCTCAACCACGACCACGGCTATGTGAAGCAGTATCTCTACGATCTCGAGAACATGGACAATCAGTCGCCGGCGTTTCTCGAGAAGGTCGCTGCGTTCCGCGCCGATCTCGAGGCGCATATCCGCGAGGAGGAGGATGCGGTGTTCCCGCCGCTCCACGCCGCGCTGGGTGCCGAGGGCAATGCGCGGGTGACGGCGCAGGCCAACAAGGAAGGCTTTAAGCTCGCGTGAGGCGATGCCTGCCGCGGTCAGCGGCAGGCATTGCGCGCGAGGCTGAACACGCCGACCGCATGCGGCTGTAGTGGCACACCCATAGCCGAACCGGCGAGGTGGCGCGCGCCGGCGGGCAGGGCGAGCGGCTGCGCGCTGGTCCCGTGGTTGATCGCCACCAACACGCACCGCCCTGATCCGCCGCGCACGCTGATCTCGACATCGGGGCTGGCCGAGGCGATCAGCGGATGGACGCCGGCGCCGTCTAGCACATCCGTGGCGAGCGCCCGCATCGCCGCCGTATCGAGCCATGCGCCGACATAGGTGATGCTGCCTTTGCCGACATGGCGGGTGACGATCGCCGGCTTGCCGTCGAGCCAGCCACCCGGGTCGGCATAGCGCGCGACCACCTGCACATCGGCGGCATCGGCCACCAGCGTCTCCGCCCAGTTGGAGGCCGAACCGCCCACGCCGCCGGTCAACGTCGTCGGCGCATCTAGCGCATAATATTGGTCGACATGCGCGCCGAGCAGCTTGGCAAGCGGCCCCGGCTGACGCTCCGGCCACAGCGCATCGGCATCGTCCTTCATCCCTGACCGCGGGCCGAGCACGAGGTGGCCGCCGGCGCGGACATAGGCTTCGAGCCGCTGTGCCGTTTCTGCCGTCAGCACATTGAGCGCGGGCGCGACGACGAGGCGGTAACGCGCGAGGTCGGCGTCGGGCGAGACCACCGCTACACCCTGCGACGCGATGCGGAGCGGGCGGTAGAAGTCGGTGAACTCGCGCACCGGATCGAAATTCTTGTTGAGCGGCTGCAAGTCGATCGCCCAGCGGCTGTCGTAGGAGAACAGCATCGCCACCTTGGCGACCGGCGCGGTACCGGCGAGCGCGGGCGCGGCGGCGGCGATCTCGCGCGCGGTCTGCGTCACCTCGGCGAGGATCGGGTTGGGCAGGCCGTCCTGCCCGAGCAGCGCGCCGTGATACGTCTCCTGCCCGTTGCGGTTGGGTCGCCACTGCCAATACAGCACCGCATCCGCGCCGTGGCCGATCGCCTGCCACGCCATCTCGCGCACCTGCCCCGGATCGAGCGCGCGGTTGACCGGTGCCCAGTCGGTGCGGCCGGGCTGCGTTTCCATCAGCCAGAAATTGCGCTGCTTGTAGCCGCGCACCAGATCGTGGTTGGCGCCGTTCGCGACCCAATCGGCATGGCCGGTCTGGATGTAATTGTCCCACGCGGCGAGATCGAGATCGCGGTGCAGCGCGAAATGATCGAACCCGCCATTCCAGAACATCGTATTGGTGGTGACGAACTGGCGCGGATCAGCGACCGCGCGGATCGCCTGCGCCTGATTGGCGATGTAATCGGTCCAGGTCGCGGTGGTGAAATGCTTGAAGTCGAGCAGCAACGCCGGGTTCTGCTGCCCGGTGGCGTGTAGCGGCACCTGATCGAAGCTGTCGTAATGCTGGCTCCAATATTCGGTCGCCCAGCGCTGGTTGAGCGTGTCGATGCTGCCGTAGCGCTGCTTCAGGAACGCGTGCCAGCGCGCCACCGCTTCCGTGTCGAACGAGGGCGGGCCGATCTCGTTGTCGATCTGCCAGCCGACCACGTTGGGATTGTGCCCGTAGCGTTTGGCCAGTTCGGCGGCGATGGTGCGCGCGAACGTGCGGTAGCGTGCGCTTGCGAACGAGAAGTGGCGGCGGCCGCCGTGGGTCGCCTGCTTGCCGTCCTCATCGACCCGCAGCGTGTCCGGATATTTCTGCGTCAGCCAGGCGGGCGGGGCGGCCGTCGGCGTGCCGAGCACCACCATCAGGCCCTGCTTCGCCGCCGCTGCGATCGCGCGGTCGAGCCAGGCGAAGTCGAACGTGCCCTCCTGCGGCTCCATCCGGCTCCATGCGAACTCGCTGACGCGCACGGTGTTGAAGCCGGCCGTGCGCATCAGCGCGAGGTCGGTCGCCCAGCGCTCCTCGGGCCATTGCTCGGGATACCAGGCCACGCCCACCGCGAGCGGCGGCTTGTCCGGGAAATTGGTTGCGCCGACCGGCGTCGCCTGCGGCAAGGCCGGCGACGCGGTGGCGAGCAGGGCGACAGCGAGGGCGAGGCGGCGGATCACGCCGCGAACCGGATGCGCAGCACGCTCGGCATATCGGGGCCGCTGGCGGCAGGAAGCGTCGCCTCCAGCCCCTTCTCAGTCTGCCGCCACTGGACCTCGCCACCGCCTAGCACGCTCACGCCCGCAATCTTGTGGTCGAGGTACGGCGTGCCCGCATAAAGCGTCTTGATCCGCACCACGCCGTCCGCCGGCCGTTCGAGCGAGATCGCGTAGAGCGTGGTCCCCCTGGTGGTGAAGCGGATATCGTCACTCTTCCAGCCGCGATTGGCCGCTTCCGACTTCTCGCCCGCGACGATCGCGGTCGAGCCCTCGCCGAAATATTTCCACGGCCGCGTGCCGTAGATCGCCTCGCCATTGACCTTCAGCCACGCGCCGATGCCGCGCAGCACCGCCTGCGCGCCCTCCGGGATGGTGCCGTCGGCGCGCGGGCCGACGTTGAGCATCAGATTGCCGTTCTTGGAGACGATGTCGCTCAGATCCTGCACCAGCGCCTTGGGCGATTTGTAATCGTCGTCCTGAATATAGCCCCAGCTCTTGGTAGAGATCGACGTGTCGGTCTGCCACGGCTCCAGCCGCAACTCGTCGAGCTTGCCGCGCTCGACGTCGAACAGCGCGGTGCCTGGCGCGAACTGCGCGCCCTTGTAGGCGATCGCGGGGCTATAGCCCTTCTTCTTGGCGGCGTTGTAGTAATAGGCCGCCATGCGCTGGAGATACGGCTCGAACGCGGGCGCGCTCGTCCACCAGTCGAGATAGACGATCTCGGGATTGTATTTGTCGATGAACTCGGTGGTGCGCGCCAGCCAATCGTCGAGGAACTGCTTGTTGGGCGGATACCAGTTTTCAAGGTGCGACGGATGCGGCTGGCCGGCGGCGGAATCGCCCGGCAGCCGCACCGGCGCGGCCGGGCCGTACAGGCCGGCATAGCGCGGATCGTTGACGTCGCTGTCGTAGCCGCGCCCGATGCCGTACCACCACCAATGTTCGGCGCGGTGCGAGGACAGGCCGAAGTGCAGACCGGCCCCACGCGCAGCCTTTTCGAGCGCAAGCGCAGTGTCGCGCTTAGGGCCCATCTTGACCTCGTTCCAATCGCTCATCGCGGTGTCGTACATCGCGAAGCCGTCGCAATGCTCGGCAACCGGCATCACATATTTCGCGCCCGCTTCCTGAAACAGCGCGATCCACTGGGCCGCATCGAACTTCTCGGCGGTGAACTTGGGGATGAAGTCCTTGTAGCCGAACTTCGATTGCGGCCCGTACACGTTCTTGTGGTAGGTGAACGCCACGTTCGCCGGATCGTACATGGTGTGCGAATACCATTCGGTCAGGAACCCCGGCACCGCATACGGACCCCAGTGGATGAAGATCCCGAACTTGGCGTCGCGGAACCATTCGGGCACGCGGATGGCTTTCAGCGACTCCCAGTTCGGACGGTACGGACCGCTCACGTCGCCGCGATCAACCTTGGCGAGCTGGCGCGCGACCGGCTCCGCCTTGAAGTCCATCGGATAAAGCTGTTCGATCGGCGTCTGCGCCAGCGCGGGGGCGGTCGCGGCAAGGGCGGTGCCGAGCAGCAGGGTCTTGAGCAGGCGGGTCATTTCGATCCTCCGGTTTGCAGCACCGCGACGCCCTCGGCGGCAAGGTCGACGGCTTGCGTGGTGCCGCCGTTCAGCACGTCGGCCATTGCGGCGGGCAGGGCGACGCGCTGCGGCGTTCGGCTGTGATTGATGAGGATGACGATGCGGCGGCCATGCCCCTCGCGCGTCATCAGCTCGACGTCGGGCGGGGTGGCGAAGTCGCGCGTCACCTTCGCATCGGCGAGCGCCTGATCGACCAGCTTCGCCGTGACGTTCTTGTCGAACAGCGCGCCGTAATAGGTGATGCTGCCCTTGCCGACGCGGCGCGTCACCACTGCCGCATGGCCGTCGAGCCAGCCGTTCGCCTTGCCGTAGCGCAGCAGCACCTTCGCATCGGCCGCCTTGGGCGTGAGGTCTTCGGCCCAAACGCTCGCGGTGCCGCCATCGACCGCCACCGTCTCGTCGAGCGCGTAGAATTGCTCGACCTGCGCCCCCAGCAGACCGCCAAGCGGCCCCGGCTGGCGCGTCGTGTCGAGCCGGTTGTATTCGTCCTTCAACCCCGATCGCGGCCCGAGGATGAGATGCCCGCCGCCGCGCACATAATCGGCAAGGTGCTTGGCGAGCGTATCGGGAATGACGTTGAGGCTCGGCGCGAACACCGCCTTGTAGCGCTCCAGCGGCGCGGCTGCGGCAACCACATCGACCGCGCCGAGCGCATCCTTGAGCGGCCGATAATAGTCGAGCAGCACGCCGATCTGGTCGTACTCCTTGGTAAGCGGCTGGAAATCCACTGCCCAGCGGCTGTCGTAATCTTGCAGGATCGCGACCTGCGCATCGGGCGACGTGCCCGCCAGCGCGGCCGACGCGTGCGCGAAATCCGCCCCAATCCGCGCCGCCTCGTCGTAGATCGGCAGCGGCTTGCCATCCGCGCCGACCAACGATCCGTGCAAGGTCTCCTGCCCGTTGAGCGCGTTGCGCCACTGCCAGAACAGCACCGCATCCGCGCCGTGGCCGACCGTCTGCCAGGCCAACGCGCGCGTCTCGCCCGGGTAGAGCATGTTGCTGACCGGCGCCCAGTTCACGAAGCCGGGCTGCGTCTCCATCACCCAGAAGTTCTGGCGCTTCCAGCCGCGCACCAGATCGTTGACCGCGCCGTTGCGATAGGCGTCGAGATGGCCGGTGCCGACATAATCGTCCCACGACGCCACATCGAGCCCGCGGTTGATCGCATAGCGATCGAAGCGGTTGGCCCAGCCGAGCCCGCCGAGATTGGTGGTGACGAACTCGCGTGCGGGCACCTTGGTGCGCAGCACGTCGGCCTGATTGCCCTGAAACGCCACCCACTGATCGGTGATGAAGCGCTTGAGATCGAGCATCAGCCCGGGATTGTTGATGCCGGCGTTGAACGGCACCTGATCCCAGTCGCTATACGTTTGCGACCAATAGGATGTCGCCCACAGATCGTTCAGCCGGTCGAGCGTGCCGTATTTCGCCTTCAGCCAGTCATGCCAGGCGGCACGCGCGGCGGGATCGTAGCTTTCCTCGGTATGTTCGTTGCCGATCTGCCAGCCGATCACATTGGGCTCGTTGCCCACGGCATCGGCCATCCTGCCGACGATCTCGCGCGCGAACGCCCGGTAGCGCGGCGAGGAGATCGAGAACTGCCGCCGCCCGCCGTGGCCGATCTGCACGCCGTTGGTGTCGATGCGCAAAGTGTCGGGATATTTGCCGGTCAACCAGGCGGGCGGCGTGTCGGTCGGGGTGCCGACCACCACCTTGATGTCGTATTTCGCCGCCAGCCGCACCGCGCGCTGGAGCCAACCGAGATCGTACACCCCCTCGGACGGCTCCATCCGGCTCCACGCATATTCGCCGATCCGCACGACGTTGGCCCCTTGCGCCTTCATCAGCCGCAGATCCTCGGCCCAGCGCGCCTCGGGCCATTGTTCGGGATACCAGGCCGAGCCGAGCCACAGCCGCTCCGACGCGGCCTTGGGGGCGGGCGCCTGCGCGAGCGCCGGAGTGGCGACGCAGGCGAGCAGCAGCGCGAGCAGCCGCTTCATATCGTCCAGCCGCCGTCGATGATCTGGACTTGCCCCGTCGTGTAAGTCGCGCCGGCTAGGTACACGACCAGATCGGCGATCTCCTCCGCCTTGCCGATCCGCCCGATCGGCTGGCGCGCGATGAACGCTGCGCGCGTCGCCTCGTAATCGCCGCCGGCACCGAGCCGCTGGTTGAGCGACGGCGTCTCGACCGTGCCGGGGCAGATCGCGGTGACGCGGATGTTGTGGCCGACGAAATCGGCTGCGATCGCTTTGGTCAGCCCGATCACCGCCGCCTTGGTGACGCCATAGGCGTAGCGATCGGCCACGCCCTTCACGCTCGACGCGACCGAGGCCATGTTGATGATCGCGCCGCCGCCGCGCGCGACCATGCCGGGCAGCACCGCGCGGCACGTCCGCGACATCGCCTTGACGTTGAGCGCCCAGGCGAAATCGAGATCTTCGTCGCTGGTGGTCAGCACCGTGCCGCCGTGGACGACGCCCGCGCAGTTGAACAGCACGTCGATCGGATCGGCCGAGAGCGCGGCGACCGCCGCCGGATCGAGCACGTCGAGCGTGCGCGTTTCGATCCGCTCGTTCGCGAGGCCCTCCAGCGCGCCAGCGTTGATATCGGTCGCGATCACGCGCGCACCGGCGGCGGCGAGCGCCAGCACCGAGGCGCGGCCGATGCCCTGCGCGGCGGCGGTGACGAGGGCGGTCTTTCCGGTCAGGTCGGTCACGGGGTCATGTCCTCATACGTCGGCAGCGGCGTGCCGGGTTGGTCGTTGGAACGGTACAGCGCCTCGACCAGCGCCATCGTCCGCCACGCATCGTCGACGGCGGTGGCGAGGGTCGCATCCTCGCCGGCGGCGAAGCGCTGGAGATTGGCCATCGGGCCGATGAACGCATCGGGGAACCACGCGCCGGTGAGCGGCACCGGCGCGGCCGGTCCGCCGCGCGGCGCGATCCACAGTTCGTCGCCTTCGCCCTTGGGATAGTCGAGCAGCGCGCCGAGCTTGGCGACCGCCGCACCCTCGACGCCCTCGACGCGGAAGCTCGCGTCCTGAAAGCGGCGGCCGAAATCGTGGTGATGGTTGATCGACAGCAGCACGCGCAGGGTGTCGCCGTAATCGAGGATCATCGAGGTGCGCGTATCGGCAAGCGCGCTGGTCGGATGGCCGAAGCTGCGCGCGAACACGCTCTTAGGATCGCCGACCAGCGCGCGGATCGCGTCGAGATAGTGGATCGAATGGCTGACGATCTCGACGCGCGGGTTGGGCTTGAGGTGCGGGAACAGGTGCCACGGCGTGACGAGGTTGATGTGGACCTCGATCTCGGTCAGCGCGCCGAGCCGGCCCGTCCGGATCGCGTCGGCAATGGCGAGCATCATCGCCGAATAGCGGAGCTGGAAGTTGACCGAGGCGGTGAGCCGCCGCGCACGGCACACGTCACGGATCGCGCTCGCCCCGGCAAGGTCGAGCCCCATCGGCTTCTGGAGCAGCACCGTCGCGCCCTCGGGCAGCGCCGAGAGGATGGCGTGGTGCGCGACCGGCGGCGCGGCCACGTCGAACACCGCATCGGCGGCGGCCGCTTCGGCGAGCGAGCCGAACACGCGTAAACCGCCCCATTCGCGCGCGAGCGTATCGGCGCGCACGATATCGGGATCGTACAGCCCGGCCACGGTGAACCCGGCCTTGGCGTAGGCGGGGAGGTGCGCATCCTTGACGATGCCGCCGGTGCCGATGATGACGATCGGGCGCGGTGCCGAGGGTATCGGCCATGCCTGTTGCAGATCGCTCATCGCATCGCCTCCGCTTGCGCATCCGCCAGCAGATCAGCGGTGGCGCGGTCGCTCGTCACCGCAGCGCTGACCAGCCGGTCGACGATATGGCTGATCCGCGCGAGATCGGGCGTGACCGGCATTTGCCGAGCGTGTTCGTGCAGCCAGCCGAGCCGGTGGTAATAGGGGACGCTCGCGTTGATCCCGGCATCGTCCCACGTCGAGCGCCGCGTGCCGATCGCACCCTCGGTGGTGGTGATCCGGTCCATCGGCGCGGTGGCGCAATGCCGCAGGAAGTCCCACGCAAGCGCTTTGTTGCGCGACCCCGCCGCGATCGCCAGCACCCAGAACACGTTGAGCGACACGCTGCGCCCGCCCGGCCCGGCGGGCAGCGGCGCGACGTCGACCAGCCCCTTCACCGCGCCGTCGGGCGCGGTGTCGCAATAGGCGGCGAACCCGAACCAGTTCGCCATCAGCGCGACCTTGCCGGCCGCGAACGCCATGCCCGACGCGACGCTGTCGAGGTTCGCGCAATCCGGCGCGATGGCGTCGGTATCGCGGGCGAGGGTGCGCAGGAAGTCGAGCGCCTCGTGCGCTTCTGAGGAGGTGAAATCGGGCCGCCCGTCCGCATCGAACGGCTCGCCGCGGCGCGACCAGATCTGGATGCAGAAGTCGTACAGCCCGTTATGTCCGTCCGGGTACAGCGCCAGCACGGTGCCGTAGCGACCCTGATCGGGCGCATGATGCGCACGGGCGAGTGCGTGGAAATCGTCCCACGTCGTCGGCGGCTCCGCGATCAGATCCTTGCGGTAGATCAGGCACTCGGGGCCGTCGTGATACGGCATCCCCCAGAAGCCGCCGCCGAAGCGTTGCAGCCCGGTGAGCGAGGGGCTCCACGCCTCGGGAAAGTCGGCGATCGGCGCGGCGGCGAGATGCGGTTCGAGGTTTTCGAGCAGCCCGCCGGTCACGCATTCCGCCAGCCAATCGGTGTTGAGGAAGGCGATGTCCCAATCGCCCGACGCGAGCCCACGCCCGGCGATCAGCGTCTCATGCAGCGGGTTGAGGTCCATCTCGACCGCGTCGAGCGTCGCGTCCATGCCGGTGAGCGCCACGAAATCGGCGAATTGCGCGGCGATCGCGCGCGCGAACGGATCGAAGCGGCGGACCGCGATGCGCAGGCGGGTCATGCGGTCGTCCCTTTGCTCTCGGCGGCCGGTCGGCGCGCGCGTCGACGCTCGCCGCCGACGGTGTAGATCGCCGCCGCCGCGATCACCACCACGCCCTCGATCAGCCCCTGATAGCTCGCGCCGAGGTTGAGCACGTTGAACCCGTTGGTGAGCGTGAACAGCAGCAGCGCGCCGACCACGGTCTTCACCACGCTGCCCGCACCGCCGAACAACGAGGTGCCGCCGAGGATCGCGGCGGCGATCACGGTCAGCTCAGCGCCTTGCAAGGCGGTCGGGTTGATCGCGCCGAGCCGGCAGCCGAACAGCACGCCCGCGAACCCCGCCGCCACGCTCGACAGCACGAACGCGCCGAGCTTGTATGCATGGACGTTGATGCCCGACAGCCGCGCCGCCTCGGCATTGCCGCCCACCGCATAGATGCGCCGCCCGACGACGGTGAAGCGCAGCACCGCCCACACAACGAGCGTGAACGCCGCCAGATACAGCACCGGCATCGCCACCGCGAAGCTCGTCCCGGCGAGCAACGCCAGCACCGCGATCCCCAACGCGCCCGCGATCTGGAGCGCCGAACGTCGCACCACGCCCAACACGAGCAACGCCACCGCAATCGCCAGCACCGGCCAGAACACCGCCACGCGCGTGCTTTCAAACGCGAGCATCTCGGCCAAAGTGTCGGCGCGCTCGACCATCAGCGAGCGGCCGTCGGTCAGCACCAGCACCAGCCCGCGCACCGCCGTCAGCGTGCCGAGCGTGACGATGAAGGCGTTGATGCCGACGAACTGCACGATTGCGCCGTTGATGAGCCCGACCGCCGCCGCCGTCACCAGCGCGGCGACCGCCGCGAGCGGGAAGCCGATCTGTGGCGCAAGGCCGACCAGCACCGCTGCCGCCAGCGCGGCGACCGAGGCGACCGACAGATCGAACGCGCCGGTGATGAGCATCACCGTCATCGCCACGCCCATAATGCCGACCAGCGAAGCCTGATAGGCGATGTTGCCGAGGTTCTGTGCGGCGAGATACGGCGGCAACCCGCGCGCCTGCGCGATGGCGGCAAGCACGCCGAGCAGGATCAGCAGCGCGTAGAACACGCCGGCTTCGCGCAGGCCGAAATGGCGCCGCCAGTCGATCGAGGTCATGCGGCCACTCCGGGTTCGGTACGCGTGCCGCCGGCGAGGCGGATCAGATCGGCTTCGTTGAGTGCGGCCGGGTCGGTGATCTCGCTCACCACCGCGCCGTCGCGCAGCACGAGGATACGGTCGGCGATGGCGAGCAACTCCTCGAACTCCGAACTGACCAGCATCACCGCGAGGCCATCGTCGGCAAGCGCGCGCACGGTGCGCAGGATGTCGGTGCGCGCGCCGATGTCGATGCCCGCGGTGGGCTCGTCGAGCAACAGCACGCGCGTATGCGGGGTCAGCCATTTGGCAAGCACCACCTTCTGCGCGTTGCCGCCGGACAGCTCGCGCACCATCGCGTCGGGCCCGTCCGCCTTGATCGCCAGCCGGGCGATCGCGGCGCGCGCGGCGCGCGCCTCGGCGGCACGGTCGATCAGGTGGCCGCGCGCGGGCAGGGCGATGTTCTCGGCGATCGTCATGGTCGGCGCGAAGCCTTGCCGCGCACGGTCCTCCGGCACCAGCGCGATGCCGGCGGCGGTGGTCTCGTCGGTGAAGCGACCCACGGCAGCACCTGCGAGCGACACCGTGCCGCGCGCGGCGGGATCGGCGCCGTAGATCGCGTGAAGCAACTCGCTGCGGCCCGAGCCGAGCACCCCGGCGATGCCGACGATCTCGCCCGCCGCGACGTCGAGGTCGACCGGCGCGAGCTTGCCCGGCACGCGCAGGCCGCGCACGGCGAGCAGGGCGTCGCCGATCGGGCGGCTGCGCGCGGTACGGGCGAGTGCGTTCACCGAACGGCCGGCGATGGCGGCGGCGATGGCGGCCTCGTCGAGCGTGGCGGTCTCGGCATGCAGCACCGCGCGGCCGTCGCGCAGCACCGTCACTTCGTCGGTGAGCGCGACGATCTCGTCGAGGAAGTGCGACACGAACAACACCGCGCGGCCGGTGTCGGCAAGGTGCCGGATCGTGCGGTACACGGTTTCGCGCTCATGGCCGGCAAGCGCGGCGGTCGGTTCGTCCATGATGACGAGCGCGGGGTCGCCGACCAGGGCTTGCGCGATCGCGACCATCTGCCGCGCGCCGATCGGCAGATCGCCGACGATCTCGTCCAATCCGAACGGTTCGCCGAGCATCGCGACGACGTCCGCCGCGCGCGCACGGGCGGCGCGCGCATGCCGCCAGCCGCCGCGTTCTTCGAGCAGGATGTTGTCGGCGGCGCTGAGCGTGGGGACGAGCGGGATATGCTGGTACAACGTCGCGATGCCAGCGGTGCGCGCGGCGCGCGGCGAGGCCCAGCGCATCGGCTCGCCGCGCCAGTGGACGCTGCCGCCGCTGGCGGGAATCGCGCCCGCGAGGATCTTGATGAGTGTCGACTTGCCCGCGCCGTTCGCACCGAGCAGTCCGTGGACGCGCCCCGGCACCACCGCCAGATCAACCCCGCGCAGCGCGACGGTGCCGTTGGGCCAGGTCTTCGCCACCCCGGCGAGTTCGAGCAGCGGCGCGCTCACCACTGGCCGACGCATTCGCGGACGGTGGCGCGGGTGACGGCGGGGATCGGGTAGGTGCGGAAACGTGCGCCCCGCTCGCCGGCGAGCGCGCGGAACGCCAGCGCGCCGAGCGCCTCGGGCTTGAAGCAGACCGTGCCGTCGACCGCGCCCGCCTTGATCGAGGCGATCGCCAGCTTCGATCCGCCGACGCCGATCAGCCGCGCGTGCGATCCCGCCGCGCGCACCGCGCGCGCGCAGCCGATCACCATGTCGTCCGCCTCGTTGTAGAACAGGTCGACGTGCGGCTGCGCGGCGAGGATATTCTGGCACGCCGCCTCGCCGCCCTCGCTCGTCCAGTTGCCCGGCTGCGCGGCGACGACGCTGTAGCGCGCGTGCGCCGCATCGAGCGCCTCGCGGAACCCGCGTGCGCGCTGCTCAACCTCGGGGAAGCCCGCCGCGCCCTCGATGATCGCGACGCGCGCGATGCGCCCCGCCGGCAGCAGCCGCGCGGCGAGGCCCCCCGCCGCACGCCCGGCCGCCACTTCGTCCTGCGAGGCGAGCGCGACGAGGCCGGGGTAAACGTCCGCGACGTTCCGCGTGCGCGGATCGCCGACCAGCGCCGCCACCGCCGCGATCGGCACGCCACCTTTTTGCGCGCGCCGCACCCAGCCTTGCGCCACCACCGAATCGAGCGGCATCACCGCGATGCCCGCGACGTGCTGCGCGATCAGATCGTCGATGTCGTTGGCCTGTTTCTGCACCTCGCCCTTGGCGTCGAGCACGATCGCGGTCGCGCCCGCTTGCGCCGCCGCCTCGCTGAAGCCCTTGGCGATCGCCGCCGCGAACGGGAAGCTCAGGCCCACCGTCGACAGGCCGTAGCGCGGTCCGCCCGTGACGCCCGCCGCGATCGTGCCGCCCGCCTGCGCCGCACCGCGCACGCCGACCAGCGAGGCGATCGCGACGATCGCGACCACCAGCATCAGCAGCAGGGACAAGGGGCGCAGCCGCATCGCGTCAGGCGGCCGGGCGGCGATCGACGAGGTAGAGATGCTCGCACGCCAGCACGGTGTCGCCATGCTGGTTGCGGATATCGACGCTCTCGGTGACGACGCCCTGATGCGCGCGCTTGGGGTGATCGCGCTTGTCGGCGATGCGGGTGACCGTCGTCAGCGTGTCGCCGATATGCACGGGGCGGATGAAGCGCAGCCGGTCGTAGCCATAGGACATGGCGTGCGGGTTGATCGTCGTCGCGGTCAGCCCGATGCCGATCGCAAACACCATCGTGCCGTGCGCGATACGCTGGCCGATCGGCTGCGTCGCGCACCACGCTGCATCCATGTGATGCGGGAAGAAATCGCCGGTGTGGCCGGCGTGGACGACGAAATCGGTTTCGGTGATGGTGCGCCCGAAGCTGGTGCGCTCCGATCCGACCTCGATATCCTCGAAATGCTGGGGGACGATCATGCGGTCAGTTCCTCGTCGATCTTGCGCTGGTCCGCGCCGAGCCGGGGCGCTGCGGCGGCGGAGCGCAGGATGGCGCCGTCGATGCGGATCGGGCAGCGCGTGGTGGTCATGGTCGCACCGTCCGGTGCGGCGATCGATTGCGTGGCGGCGAGCGCGGCGAACGCCGGCTCGGCGATCAGCGCGGGCCAGTCGAGCACCGGCGCGCACCAGATACCGGCGGGTTCGAGGATCGCCAGCCACTCGGCCGCACGCCGCGTCAGCAGATGATCGCGCAACAGCGCCTTGATCGCATCGCGTTCGACATACCAGCTATCGGCCGGGAAGTCGGCGAGTTCGGGCAGGTCGAGCAGCGCGCCGAGCCGGTCGACCGGTGCCATCGCCAGCGCGAGATGCCCCTCGGCGGTGGCATAGAGGCCATAAGGCGCGGCCAGATAGACGTTGGCGCTGGCGACCGCGCCGCGCACCGGCATTGGTTCGGATCGGGCGTCGTCGCGGTTGAGATGGACCGAGAGATGCTCGAACTGGAGATCGAGCGCGGCCTCCATCAAACTCACGTCGACCCGCCCGCCGCGCCCGCTCATGCCGCGCCGGATCAGCAGCGCGAGGATGCCCTGGCAGAGCTGCGCGCCCGCCATCATGTCGGTGATCGACAGGCCCGCCGGCACCGGCGGATCGCCCGCGTCGCCCGACAGCCACGCCATGCCCGACAGCGACTGGACGAGCAGATCCTGCCCCGGCCGGTCGCGCCACGGCCCGTCCGGGCCATAGCCGCTCACCCCGGCATAGACGAGGCGCGGGTTGAGCGCCTGCACCGCATCCCAGCCGAGCCCGAGCCGATCCATGATGCCGGGGCGGAAGTTGTGGATCAGCACGTCGGCGCGTTCGACCAGCCGCTTCACCGCGGCCAGATCGGCGGCATCCTTCAGGTCGGCGACATAGCTTTCCTTGCCGCGGTTGATCGCGTGGAACAGCGCGCTCGCCTCGTCGAACATCATCCCCGCGAGTGCGAGCCCACGGCTGGCATCGCCGCCTTGGCGCCGCTCGACCTTGATGACGCGCGCGCCGAGATCGGCGAGCCGCAACGCGCACGACGGCCCGGCGAGGAACTGGCTGAAATCGAGGATGGTCAGGCCCGAAAGCGGCAGCCCGTCAGGGGGTGCCAGATCGGCCCGGTACTCCGTCTCCAAGCGGCTATCCTAACGTCGTTTATGTTTATCGAGGGATATTCCCACACGCTATTGTTGGGGCTATGGGGTGTCAACCGGATTTTATATATGAACCGGATATTTGCAGAGGAATAAGATGATGCGCGGCATGACGTGGGACCATCCCCGAGGATACGACCCTCTCGCCGCCGCATCGGACCTCTGGAAACGCGAGACGGGGGTGGCGATCACCTGGGATCGGCGCTCGCTCCAGGATTTCGAGACCTACCCGGTCGAGGACCTCGCGCGCAGCTACGATCTGATCGTGATCGACCATCCGCATGTCGGGCAAGTCGCCGATTCGGGCTGTCTGGTCGCGCTCGACACCATGGTCGATGCGAGCGTGCTGGCGGAGATCGCCAGCGGCTCGGTGGGCGGTTCGTATGAGAGCTATCGCTGGGCGGGGCGGCAATGGGCGCTGCCGGTCGATGCTGCGGCGCAGGTGCAGGCGTGGGTGCCGGGCCGGATCGGCGGGCCGGTGGCGCGGTGGGACGATCTCGCCGCGCTTGCCGCCGCCGGGCGGCTGGCGCTGCCGCTGCGCCCGCCGCACAGCCTGATGAGCCTGTTCACAGTGTGCGGGCTGCTCGGCATCACGCTCGATACGCATGTAGATACGCTGTTCCCACCTGAGGCGGCAGGCGCGTTCGCGCTGCTCGATGCGCTCGCCGCGCCGCTCGATCCGGGGATGTACGGCATGGACCCGATCGCGGTGTTCGAGGCGATGGCGCGGCCGGACTCGTCGCTGGCAGTCGCGCCGCTGATCTACGGGTACGTCAGCTACGCCGCCGACGGTTTTCGCACGGAGACGATCCGCTTCGCCGACGTGCCCGTGCTGGATCATGGCCCGCGCGGTTCGGCGCTGGGCGGCACCGGCGTCGCGGTGTCGGCCTATGGCAGCGATCCCGCCGGCGCGGCGCGCTTCGCCGCATGGATCGCGGGCGGGGCTGCGCAGCGCGATATCGTCGCCGCGCACGGCGGCCAGCCCGCGCACGCGGTCGCCTGGGACGCGGACAGCGCCAACGCCGCCACCCACGATTTCTACCGCGCCACCCGCGCCACGCTCGACGCGGCGTGGCTGCGCCCGCGCCACCACGGCTATATGGACTTCCAGCATGTCGCCTCGGAGCGGCTGAACGTCGCGCTGCAAGCGCACGAGGATGCGGAGGCGGCGATCGCCGCGCTCAACCGCCTCTATGCCGCCCGCCGCTGACCCTTTCCCCCGGAGACCTGTCATGATCCGCCGCCTCAGCGCGCTTTCGGCCGGCGTTGCGCTCGCCGCCCTCGGCACTTCGGTCGCGTCCGCCGATACAGTGCCCAATCCCACCGACTTCCGTAACCCGCCCGCCGAGGCGCGCCCCCAGACGCTGTATTTCTGGATGAACGGCAACGTCACGCGCGAGGGCATCGACGCCGATCTCGCCGCGATGCGCGACGCCGGGCTGGGCGGCGTGCTCGCCTTCGACGGCAGCAGCGACATCCCCAAGGGGCCGGTCGATTATCTCAGCCCGCAGTGGCTCGACCTGATGACGCACATGATGAAGCGCGGCGGCGACCTCGGGCTAAGCGTGGCGATGCAGAACGCACCCGGCTGGTCGTCGAGCGGCGGGCCGTGGATCAGCCCGGCGCAGGCGATGCAGCAGATCGTCTGGACCGAGACGACGCTCGACGGCGGGCGGCGCGTCGTCACCAAATTGTCGCAGCCCTACACCAAGCTCGGCTTCTACCGCGACGCGATCGTCGTCGCCTATCCGGCCTCGACCAGTGACGAGCATGTGTGGCGCGACGCGGTGGCGGCGATGACGGTCGGCGGCCGTGCGGTGACGGCCGCGACGCTGACCGACCGCGACCTCCACTCCACGGTCGAGATCGCGCCCGACGCGCCGCTGGTGATCGAAACCAAAGCCGGCTTCACCGCGCAGGCGGTGACGCTCTACGCCGACAAGGAACAGCCAGCCTTCTCCGCCGCGATCGAAGCGTCGGACGACGGCAAAGCATGGCGCCCGGTCACGCGCGTCGCGATCGGCGCGGAGCGTGGCATCGAAACGCCCGGCACCGCCAATATCGCGGCCGTCTCCGCGCGCTTCTTCCGCATCACGCCCACCGCCAAGGCGAAGTTGGCCGAAGCGTTGTTCTACGCGACGCCGCGCCTCGCCGACTGGGACATCAAGGCCGAGCATGCTTTCCGCGCGCTGCCCGCGAACGGCGCGGGCAAGGATGCCGCCGCTGCCACGTCGCCCGCGATCGACCCGGCCACGGTGATTGACCTTACCGCCAGGGTCGCCGCCGACGGCACGCTCGACTGGCGCGCGCCCAAGGGCCGGTGGACGATCCTGCGGCTCGGCCACACGCCGACGGGCAAGCTCAACGTCGCCGCCTCCGACTCGGGCCGCGGGCTCGAAGTCGACAAGTTTGACACGAAAGCGGTCGATCACCAGTTCGACAGCAGCCTAGCCCGCGTGATCGCCGCCGCCGACGGACAAGCGCGCGCCGCGTTCAAGCGGGTCGAGATCGACAGCTACGAGGCGGGCTTGCAGAACTGGAGCGACGGCGTGCCCGCCGCCTTTGCCAAGCGCAACGGCTATGCGCTGACCGCGTTCGCGCCCGCGCTGGCGGGTCGGGTGGTCGGCAGCGTCGACACCTCCGATCGCTTCCTGTTCGATTTCCGCCGCACGCTCGCCGATCTGATGGCGGACAATTACTATGGCCGGATGGAGCAGCGCGTGCGCGGTGCGGGCCTTGAGTTCACGGTCGAAGGCTATGGCCCCGGCCCGTTCGACGAGTTGCAGGTGTCGGGCCGCGTGCAATATCCGATGACCGAATTCTGGACGCGCACGCCGTGGACCGACAATCGCAGCGTCAAGATGGTGAGCAGCGCCGCGCATGTGTACGGTAAGGATCTCGTCGCCGCCGAAGCCTTTACCGGCGAGGCCGAGACGAGCCGCTGGGAGGATTATCCTTACGCGATGAAGGCGCTCGGCGATCTGATGTTCGCGCAAGGCGTCAACCGCCTCTACTTCCACCGTTACGCGATGCAGCCCAATCCCAAGGCCGCGCCGGGCATGACGATGGGGCCGTGGGGCATCAACCTCGACGCGAGCAACACCTGGTTCAAATCGGCGAAACCGTGGCTCGATACGCTGGCGCGCAGCCAGTATCTGCTCGGCCTTGGCCATCATGCCGCCGACGTGCTGTATTTCGTTGGCGAGGATAGCCCCAATCAGGCCGAATATATGCGTCCCGATATCTCGCCCGACAGCAATCCGCGCATCGGCACGCACTTCACCCCGGCGATGCCGGCGGGTTACCAATATGATTTCGTCAATGCCGAGGTGCTGAAGTCGGTTACGGTGAAGGACGGTCGCATCGTGCTGCCCAACGGCGCCGCCTACCGGATGCTGGTGCTGCCCGATGGCCTCAAGGGCATGACGCCCGAACTCGCCGACCGGCTGCATGATCTCGTCTCGCAAGGGCTGGTGATGCTCGGCGAGCGGCCCAAGGCGTCGCTGTCGCTCGCGGGCGGCGCAGCGGCTGAGGCGGCGTTCCGCGCCGATGTCGCCGCGCTGTGGGGCGATGCTCCCACGCCGCGCAGCGTCGGCAAGGGGCGGGTCTATACCAGCGGCACGATCGCGGGGGTGCTGGGAGATCTCGGCGTCGGCGCGGATGCCGATTGCCGCACCGCCACGCCCGATGGTCAGGTGGTGTGGCAGCACCGCTCGCTCAGCGATGGCGACATGTATTTCGTCGCCAACCGCCAGCGCCGTGCGGAAACGGTGACGTGCAGCTTCCGCGTCGGCGGCAAGGCGCCCGAACTGTGGAACCCGGAGGATGGCTCGGTCGGCGCACCGGCGGTGTACGATGCGCAAGGCGGGCGTACGCGCGTGTCGTTCGCGCTCGATCCGGCGGGATCGACCTTCGTGATGCTCCGCAAGCCCGCCGCTGCCGGGGCGAGCTGGGCGGCGCGCGACGGCGTGCGGTTCGCCGATCTCGCCGCCACGCCAAAGCCCGTGCCCGCGCCCGCCGATACGTTTACGCTGTCGGTCTGGGCGAAACCCGATATCGACCTGCGGCTGATGCCGTCCGAAAAGACTGACGGACGGATCAACGAAACGGGCAAGTTCTACGTCGTCAATGCGCGATCGGGCGCGGACCTGCACGGCCCTGGCACCGCGGTCGCCGGGCTCGCGGTGGGCCGCAACGGTGCCTATGTAATCGAGCGTGTGTCGGGCGAGGTCGCGCCGGCAGTGCTGGTGTCGCATCAGCCGATCGCGGGCTGGACGCATTTCGCCTTGGTGTACGATCACGGCACGCCGCGCCTCTACATCGACGGCAAGCTCGCGCGGACCGGGCTGAAAAGCGGGCGCACCGTCTTCGCGGGCGGCAGCGACGCGCCCTCGCCGAGCGGCGTCACCTACTTCTTCGAGGGCGACAACGCGCCGCTGACGACGACCGCGCGCGCGCTGTCGGCGGCGGAGATCGCCGCGCTCGCCGCCAAAGGGCCGCCCGCGCCGCCGATCGCGGCCGAGCCGGCGCGGATCGAGCGGACCGCCACCGGCATCCGCGCGCTCGCGTTCGAGAGCGGGCGCTACACGCTCGGCAGCGGCGAGGCGTTCACCGCCGCCGTGCCCGCGCCGGTGACGGTGGCGGGCGGCTGGGCCGTCGCGCTCGAGGCCGGGCGCGGCGCACCCGCGACGGCGGTGCTGCCCAGACTCGAATCGCTCAGCCACAATGCGGTGCCGGGCATCCGCTATTTCTCCGGCACCGCCACCTACGCCCGGCAGATCACGGTGCCGGCCGAGGCGATCCGGGCGGGGCGGCGCACCTTCCTCGATCTTGGCCGGGTCGAGAACCTCGCGCATGTCACCGTCAACGGCCACGATCTCGGCACCGTCTGGAAGGCGCCGTTCCGGGTCGACATCACCGATGCGATGCACGTCGGCGCGAACCATGTGTCGATCGCGGTGACCGATCTGTGGCCGAACCGCATGATCGGCGACGCGCAGGCGCCCGATCCTTACCCCCGCGTCGATTCCGAATGGCCGATTGGCGAGCGCTTCGCCGCCGATGGCAGCAAGACCGACGTGATGGCCAAGAAGTTGGTGACGCTGCCGGAGTGGTATCGCGCGGGCCAGGCGAAACCGGCGGACGGCCGCGTCGCGTTCTCGACCTGGACGTTCTTCCAGAAGGATGAGCCGCTGCTCGATTCCGGGCTGCTCGGCCCGGTGCGGCTGGTGTTCGCGGATACGATCGACGTGCAATGATCGCGGGGTGGGGAGGGCGGGAGCGCTCCCCACCCGTCGCCCCGGCGCAGGCCGGGGCCGCTGCGTGATAAAGCGATGTCCGACCCTCACCCATGCTCCCGCGAAGGCGGGAGCCCAGAGCGACACGCGCCTGCGTTCGTGGCTCTGGACTCCCGCTTTCGCGGGAGAACGGCTGGGGCTCGCGTTCGCTGCCTACGCAGCGAGCGTCGCGTGTGACACCCAGCGGCCCCGGCCTGCGCCGGGGCGACGTTTCACCAGGCGCGTGAGCGCGCCACCGATATGCCGCGCACGTCGTTCGGCCATTTCCCGCCCACCGCGCAGTAGAAATGGTACAGATCGCCCTTGTGGGAGATAAGCGCGGGCTTGTGCGCATAGTCATCGTCGATCGACCCCGGCGCACCCGCATCGACCAGCACGGTGTCGAGCTTGGTGAAGTGCAGCGGGTCGTGCCCGGTCGCGACCAGCTCGCGTGCCTTGCCGTCGGTCGACAGGCCGAAATAGAACATCGCCCATTCACCCCGATGCGTCACCACGAACGGATCGCTTGCGAAGCGGTCGTCATGCGCGCCGGCAGCGCCGTTCCGGAGCAGCGGATTGCCCGCATAGCGCGTCCACGTCTTCAGATCCTTGGAGATCGCCACGCCGGTCTGTTCGTGCCAGCGCTTCTCCTCGGTCTTGGCGTTGTAGAACAGGTAGAAAGTGTCGCCCTGCTTGACCAGATACGGCTTGTAGAGCCCGCCGCGCTCCCATGCCGCGCCACCTTCCGGAAACAGGATCGGCTTGTCGCGCCGCCACGACTTGAGATCGCGGCTGAAGGCGAGGCCGATCACCGCCGGGCCGGATTCATACCCCGCGCTCGGATAGGCGTGCCACGCGCAGACATATTCCCCGTTCACCTGCACCAGCCGACCGGGCGAGGTGAGCTCGTTCTCACGCAGGATCGAGGCGGAGGCGACGTTGTAGCGCGTCACCGGATCGGCAGGATCGCGCGCGAGCATCACGCCCTGCCGCTGCCAGTGGACGAGATCGTCCGACACGGCGATGCCGGTCTGGTAGCCGGTGCCGTCGAACCCGACATAGGTCAGGTAGAAGCGGCCCTCGTGCGAGAAGACGAACGGGCAATCGACCGCTTTTTCATCGAACGTGCCCGCAACGCCCGACCCGCCGAGCACCAATTTGCCGTATTTGTACGGCGTGCGCAGCCCGGCGGCGGGATCACGCTTGGCCAACGCCGGCGGAGCGATCGCCGCGCCTGCCAGCGCGGCCCCGCCGGCGAGCAGATCGCGGCGCGTGGGGGAAGTCATCGAATCCGTCTCCTGATGTTGTGTTTTGTCTAGTCGAGATCGAGCCCGAACTCCGCCGCGATCGCCGCGCTGTGCTGGCCGATCCCCGGCGCGCCGTTGGCGCTGAGCGGGCGCGTGCCGTCGATCCTAAGCGGGCTCGCGGTGGTCTCGATCGTGCCTGATCGCGTGCCGATCCGCTGCAACATCGCCAGCGCGCGAAAACTCTCCGCCTCCAGCAGCGCAGGCCAGTCGAGCACCGGCGCGCACCAGATGCCGGCGGGTTCGAGCACGGCCAGCCAGTCGTCGGTGGTCCGCTCGGCGATCCGCCCGGCGATACGGGCGAGCAATGCGTCGCGATCGGTGAAGCCATCGCCGACGAGGCCGGGCAGATCGAGCAGCTCCTCCAGCCGCGCAAGCGGGGTCATCGCCAGCGCAAGGTGGCTGTCGCGGGTCGCGTACACACCATAAGGCGCGGCGAGATAGGCGTTGGCGCCGTGCGCGGCGGCGCGCTGCGGCGGGCGGCCGCCGTCGTTGAGATAGGTGGTGAGCAGCTCGAACTGGAAATCGACCAGCACTTCGAGCAGGCTCGTCTCGACCTGCCCGCCGACGCCGGTGCGCCCACGCCGCACCAGCAGCGCCATGATGCCCTTCGCGAGCACATGCCCCGCCAACATATCGGCGACCGACAGGCCGACCGGCAGCGGCCCGCTTTCGGCGGTGCCGTTGAGCCACATCACCCCGGAGCGCGCCTGTGCGAGCAGATCCTGCCCGGGCAGCGTCGCCCACGGACCGCCATGCCCGTAGCCCGACACGCTGGCATAGACGATGCCCGGGTTGATCGCGCGCACCGCCTCGTAGCCGAGGCCGAGACGTTCGATCACGCCGGGGCGGAAGTTCTGGATCACCACATCGGCCTGCGCAATCAGCCGGCGCACCGCCGCGATGTGGCGGGGGTTCTTGAGATCGAGCGTGATGCTTTCCTTGTTGCGGTTGATCGCGTGAAACAGCGTCGAATCGTCGTCGATATCGGTGTCGCTCAGGTACATGCGCCGGCACAGGTCGCCGCCGTCGGGCCGCTCGATCTTGATGACGCGCGCACCGAGATCGCCGAGCTGGAGCGCCGCCGCTGGTCCTGCAAGGAACTGCGCCATGTCGAGCACCACCAGCCCGTCGAGCGGCGCGTCGAGCGCGCTTCGCGTCAGGCGGGAGGCGTCAGCGTTCATCGCACGGCTTCTTCACGTATCCACTCCCGCGTAGTTCATATATGAACATACAATGTCCATATGAATTATCAATCGACATGCGACGATGTGCAGCGAGCCGTTGTGGCATTGCCACATATTGAGATACATCAGCCCGGAGGTTTGGAATTCAGGGAACACGATGTCCGACAAGGCTCTGTCGACCGACGAGCGCCGCCGCAAATATGCGGTGCCGGCGCTCGAGAAGGGGCTCGATATCATCGAATATCTTGCCGATCAGGCGGTGGCGCTCACCCAGTCGCAACTGGCGCGCGCGCTCGACCGGCAGCCCAACGAGCTGTTCCGCATGCTCGCCTGTCTCGAAGGGCGCGGCTTCATCGCGCGCGAGGCGACCAGCGGCGGCTATTCGCTGACGCTCAAGCTGTTCCAGCTCGCCCGCATCCATTCGCCTTACGAGCGGCTGGTGGCGACCGCGCGCCCGTTCATGCGCGCGCTGGCGGACGAGGTGCGCGAGAGTTGTCACCTCACCGTGCTGCAAAGCGACCAGGTGCTGGTGCTCGCGCAGGAGGAGAGCCCCAATGCGTTCCGCCTGTCGGTCGAGGTCGGCTCGATGCATTCGGCGATCCACACCAATTCGGGCCGACTGCTCCTCGCCGGGATGCAGGAGCCGGCGTTCGAGGCGCTGCTCGATCGGCTGCCCGAATGGCGCTCCGGCACTGCCGCCGCGCGCAAGCAGAAGCTCGAGCGGATCGCCGCGATCCGCCGCGACGGCTATGCCGAGTCGGTCGGCGAGCGGTTCCTCGGCAGCGCCGACATGGGCGTGCTGGTCGGCAGCCCGGGCGCGCCGCTCAACGCCGCGCTCACCATCGCCACGCTGATCGGCGCGGATGGCGATGCGCGCCACGAACGCCTGCTCGAACCGTTGCGCCGCGCGGCGGAAGCGATCTCGCACGCCGCCGGACTTACGCTCGGCCTGTCGCGGATCGACGCGGAGGCCTGATCAGCGGCAGGCGTCGCGGGCGAGCGTCGCGGCGGCGGCTCTGGCCATGATCGTATAGCCGGCATCATGCGGGTGCAGGCTGTCGGTGCTGCCCGCCGCCGGTGTCATGTGCGTGGGGTGCGCGGGGTCGCGCATCGCTGCGTCGAAGTCGATCACCGCGTCGAACGCGCCCGACGTGCGGATCCATGTATTGACGGTCTGGCGCTTGGCCTCGCCCTCGGGCGTGAAATAGACCGCGCCTTCATAGGGCAGCAACGTCCCGCCGATCACGCGGATACCGCGCGCGTGCGCCCGCGCGATCATCTCGCGATACGCTCCGATGATCGCCTCGGCCGATACCGCCTGATCGGCATGTTCGCGCTGCGCGCTCGCGCCGATATCGTTGATCCCTTCGAGCAGCACCATCGTGCGCACCCCCGGCACCGACAGCACGTCGCGATCGAACCGCGCGAGTGCGTTGGGTCCGCGCCCGTCGTGGAGCAGCCGGTTGCCGCTGATCCCGGCGTTGACCACCGACCAGCAGCGCCCGCCTGGCGCGGCGGCGAGCAGACGCGCGAGCTGGTCGGGCCAGCTCATGTAGGCGCCCGGCGTCGAGGCGGCGCCTTCGGTGATCGAATCGCCGAATGCCAGCAGCGTGCGTGCGGCGGGCGCGGCGGCGACGTCGATTCGCGAGACGATCGCCGGCACGCGCTTGCGGACGCTGCCGGTGAGGGCTGGGGCGGCGGTCTGGTCGCCGGGGGCGACGTCCTCCATCTGGGCATGCGCGGGCGGCATGCTGGTGTCGGGCAGATAGACCGACACGGCATAGTCGGTGCCGGGCGCGACCGGCAGCGCGAGCGGATCAGCGAGCAGCGGCGCACCCGGCGCGATGGTCGCGCCCGGCTGTCCGGCGAAGACGAGCGGGCGCAGCGTGGCGGCGATCGCCCGGCCCGAGGCGTCGAGCCGGGCGATGCTCGCCGCGCCGATCCGCAAGGGCGCGGTGCCGAGTTCGTTCGTGAAGCGGATCTGCACCGTGTCGCTCGCCGCCGTCACGCGGACGATCTGCCGCACGGTCTGATCGTGAAGCGGCGCGCCGAGCGCATCGCGGATGGTGGGTTCGTACCCGATCGGCACGTTGCCATAGGCACCGATCCAGTGACGCTCGGGCTGCGCCGCTGCTGCCGTGAGCACGAGCGCCATCGCGCCGGTCGCCAGCGCCGTTTTCCATCGCGTCATGGTCCTGGTCCTCATCATTCGTTCAACAGCGCGGGGTCGATCGCCGCCGCCATCGCCGCATAGCCGGCATCGCTTGGGTGGAGATGGTCGCCGCAATCCTTGTCCGGGGCGAGCCGGGCGGGATCGTGCGGGTCGGCCAGCGCGCGGTCGAAATCCACCACCGTATCGAACGCGCCTGCGGTGCGGATCCAGCGGTTCACCGCCTGCCGCGCCGCCTCGCCCTGCGGCGTGAAATAGATCGAGCCGCGATACGGCAGCAAGGTCGCGCCGATGATGCGCACGCCTGCGGCATGTGCCCGCGCGATGATCTGGCGATAGGCGGCGATCACGTCGGCCGCGCCGACCGGACCGTCGCTCGCCGGCTTGGCATTGCCCCAGCCGAGATCGTTGATCCCCTCGAGCAGGATGACCTCGCGCACCCCCGCTACCGACAGCACGTCGCGGTCGAACCGCGCGAGTGCGTTTGGGCCCGCACCGTCGCGCAGCAGGCGGTTGCCGTGGATGCCGGCGTTGACCACGCTCCAGTCGCCGAACCTGCGCCGCGTCGCCAGCCGCGCGGCGAAGGCTTCGGGCCAGCCGGTGAAGCTCTGCGGCTGCGCGCGAGCGCCTTCGGTGATCGAGTCGCCGAGCGCCACCAGCACGCGCGCGTCCGGGCGATCGACCTCCACCGCCGCCGCCAGCGCCGGACCACGCCCGGTGCGGCTGTGGCCGTCGGGGTAGCGCACCGCGACCGTCAGCAGATGCGCGGCGGGGGTGGCGGCGGTGGTATATAGGACGGTGACGGCGATACGCTGGGACCGCCGCGTCGCGATCGGCAACGGATCGCTCGTCAATGCGGCACCCGGCGGCAACGTCGCGCCCGGCGCGCCGCCGAAGCGGAGCGGCACGGTGCGGCCGGCGATGTCGAGGGTCGCACCGGCAAAGGCCAGCGGCGCGGTGCCGAGCGCGTTGGTCATCCGCACGCGCAGCCGCGTGCCGCCGGTGCCCAGCACCATCTCCTGCCGCACCCGCGCCCCGGCATAGTCGCGCACGTCCTGTGCGCTCAGCACCGGCGTCGCCGGGAAGGCGGCGGCGGTCCAGGCCGCCGCCCATGACGCATCGGCACGCTGCGAAGACAGCGTACCGAGCGCGAGCGCGAGGGACAGGCGAGCCAGGCCCCTCGCGCGCGTCACCTCAGAACTTCACCCGTACGCCGGCCATGAACTGGCGGTCGTCGATGGTGTACTGGCCGGGCCGCGTCGCCACCGCGTAATATTGCTTGATCTGCGTGCGCAGCAGGTTCTGCCCGTCGATCGTGATGGTGAAGTGCTTGCCGATATCGTAGCTGAGCGACGCATCCAGCCAGCCATAACCCGCCGTATAGACCGGGAAGGTGTAGGAGGTGGTGGTGCCGCCCGGCGGCGTGTACGCACCGGCGAGGATCGAGGACAGGAACTTCGACCGGTAGTTATACGCCACCCGCGCCGAGACGCCGTATTTCTCGTAGATGCCCGCCACGTTGTAGCTGAACTTCGACAATTGCGACAGCGGCGCACTGAACCCGACCAGCGAGGTCGGCGCGTTGCTGTCCGTATAGGTCGCGTTCGCCTGCACGCCGAAGCCCGACAGCGCACCGGGCAGGAAATCGAAGAACTGCTGGTAGCCGATCTCCGCGCCCTTCACCTCGCCCTTACCCGAGTTGAGCGGCTGCGACAGCGTATAGCCCGACAGACCGCCGATCGTGACATTGGGCGTCGAACGCGTGAAGATGAAGCCGTTCACGCTCTTGTAGAAGCCGGCGAGATAGATCGAGGTCGACTTGTTGACGTACCATTCGAGCGACAGATCGACGTTCTTCGACGTGATCGGCTGAAGGTTCGGATTGCCCTGGCTTGCGGCGAGCTGGCCGGGCACCACCGTCAATGCGGGTGAAAGCTGGCTGAAATCCGGGCGCGTCAGCGTCTTCGACAATGCGACGCGGAACTGCAGATTGTCGGTCAGATGCGCGCGGACGTTCAGGCTCGGCAGCCAGTTGTGATAGCTGTTCTTCACCTGCACCGGGTCGATCACGGTCGGCGTGACAGGCTGGAACACGCCGCCGACCAGTGCGGTGCGGCGCTGGTTGCCCGTGATGTAATCGTCGGTCATCACATACCGCACGCCGATGTTGCCGTCGATGCGGATGCCCGCGTCGAAGTCGAACTTGGCCATGCCGTAGAAAGCGGTGGTTTTTTCCTGCGCCGTGAAGGCGGCGAGCAAGCCGTTCTGGATCGCGCTCGCCGTACCAGCCGGCCCGGCGAGGTTGAGTTCGGACAGCACGCCGCCGAAGTCGTTCCGCAGCCGCGAGATGTTCGCATACGGATAGGTGCGCTGGAAATCGACGTCGGCGCCACTGGCGGTGTAGAAATCGTTATAGGCGTTCGCCCCGAATAGATCCGAATAGGCGACCGGATTAGTCGTGGCGGTCTGCCCGGTATAGCGGACCGGGTTGACCTGCGCGATGTTGCGGTCGGCATAGCGGAACCCGCCTTGCAGCGACCTCAGGATCGGGCTGTCGTCGAAGTCGTACTGCATGTCGAGCCGGCCCGCGATCTCGTCGCCGCGGAAATGGTTCTCGTTCCGCGTCAGGCCGCCGACGGTATAGTTGCTGAGATTGGCGAGATCGTACGACCCTGTCGAGGACGAGGGGGGATTGCTGCTGAGGATCTGCGTGAACGTCGGCGCGGTGGTGACGAGATCGAGCTCGGTATAGTACAGGTCGTTCTTCGACTTGGTGTAGGTCACGTCGCCGGTGACGGTGACGCCCTTGACGTTCCACTTCGCGTTGAGGCTGATCGACTTGTTCTCGTCCAGCGTGTCGCGCGCGGTGCCGCCGGCCGTCACGCGCTGCCTCGCATAGGTGGCCTGCGAGATGTCCTGCGTGCCCGAGAACACGGTGGCGCTGCCCGCGACCGGCGTGACGCCGGCCGTCGCGATCAGCGCGTTATACTGGTTCTGCGTGGTCTTGAAGCGCTGGTACTGCCCCTCCAGCGTGAACTCGAGATTGGGGGCAGGGCGCCATTGCAGCGCTGCGTTGGCCCCGATCCGCTTACGCTCGCCCACGACGACGACCTGGTTGTTGCCGTTGGGGGCGAACACGGTCTGGCCGGGGATGAGATCGTTGCGCGGGGTGGGCGCGCCGGTGCCGTCGATATCCTGCCGGTACTTGCGGTCCTGATAGGAGAAGCTGCCGAGCAGGCCGATCTCGCCGATGCCGGTGTTCCACTTGTCCGATGCGAACACCGATCCGCTCGGCGTCGCCTTCTTGACCGAGTCCGCGTAGGTGCCGCGCACCGATCCGCCGACGGTGAGGCCGGGCAGATCGAGCGGCTGGCGGGTGCGCAGATCGACCAGACCGCCAAGCCCGCCTTCGATCAGATCGGCGGTGGACGCCTTGTACACGTCGATCCGCGAAATCAGTTCGGCCGGAAAATCCTGAAGGTTGAAGGTGCGGCCACCACCGGCGGTGAAGGTCTCACGCCCGTTGAGCGTCGTCTCGACCTGTGGGAGGCCGCGGATCGCGATCGACCCGCCTTCGCCGAGATCGCGCGACACCTGCACGCCGGTCACGCGCTGGAGCGCCTCGGTCGCGTTGTTGTCGGGGAGCTTGCCGATATCCTCCGCGACGATCGAGTCGACGATCGTGCCGGCATTGCGCTTCACGTTCGCAGCGGACTGAAGGCTCGCGCGCACGCCGGTGACCACGATGTCCTGCTCGGCCTGCGACGCAGGGCCGGTCTCGGACGCGATGGGCGCATCAGCCGGTGCCGCCTGTTGCGCGAAGGCGGGGACCGCGACCAGCGAGGCGATGGCGGTGCTCGTCAAGAAATACAGCGAACGCATTCGGTAAGCCCTCCTAGATGTTCTTTTTATGCGAAAACGTAACGGAATCAGCGACGTGGCATTCGTACCCGTTGCTGGAAGGTGGTCGGAAAAAGGGGTGGCGGCGAAGGCCGAAACCGAGATCGCTCATGCCCGACGGCCAGGGTGGTGAGGCAAGTATCGGCTCACACGGATGGCGGCGCTGACGCACGCGATTCTGATTTGCTCTCCTCAACCTCGTTGTCCATATATGAATAAGTTGTCCCCATATAAATATCAAACGGATTTTTACGGGCGCGAGGACACGAATCCGCTACTGTGGCCGCGCGGACACAGCGCGCGGAATCGCACGTGCGGGAACGATGGTTTTGGGTGCCTACGCAGCCGCCCAGAAGCACGCGGGCAGGCGTGGCGGATCGCCACGCCGGGCGGTCAGTCCGCCGAAGTCTCCGCCGCGAGATAGGCGGCGAACGCGCCCTCCCACTGGGGGTGCCAGCGCGACAGCGCCGGGCGGTTCTCCGCCAGATCGCCCGCGCTCCAGCGGATGCGCGCGGCGTCGACCTCAGCCGAAACGGCATTGTCGGGGCAGAGAATATAGAAGTCGCCCGCACCGACGCGCGCGAGCATCAGGTCGATGACCTGATCGGCGGTCCACGCCCCCTCGGGCTTGGGACCGTGCGGATCGCGGCTCATGCCGGTGAAGGTCCAGCCGGGCACGAGCAGATGCGCACTCACGGTGCCGCCCGCCTCACGAAGGCCATGCGCGAGCTGTTCGGTCAGCGTGCGCACCCCCGCCTTGGACACCGCATAGGCCGGATGGCCCGGCGGGTTGGTGATGCCCTGTTTCGATCCGGTGTTGATGATCGCGGCGCGCGTGCCTTGCGCCAGCATCGTCGGCGCGAAGGTGTGCACGCCGTGGATCACACCCCAAAGGTTGATGTCGAGGATCTGCCGCCACGCGTCGAGCCCCGACCAATTGTCGTCGTCGCTGCCGCCGATCGCGGCATTGTTCATCAGCACGTCGATCCGCCCGAACGCTTCAACCGCGAGATCGCGCAAGGCCTCGACATCGGCAAGCGCGCCGACGTCCCCGGCCAGCGTGCGCACGTCCCCCGGCAGCGTCGCCGCCAGCGCGTCGAGCGCAGCGGCATCGCGATCGAACAGCACCAGCTTCATGCCCAAAGCGGCGAAGCGGCGCGCGGCGGCGGCGCCGATCCCGCTCGCCGCGCCGGTGACGACGGCGACCGCGCCGGGCTGGAAAAGATCGCTCATGCTGAGGCTCCCGAGGTCAGACCGTGAAGCTCTCGCCGCAGCCGCACGCGCCCTTGGCATTGGGGTTCTGGAACACGAAACCGGCGGCGAAATCGTCCTCGACCCAGTCCATCCGACTGCCGATCAGGTACAGGATCGAGCCGCCATCGACGAACAGGGTGCCGCCGGGCGTATCGATCCGCTCGTCGAACGGTTTGGCTTCCGTCACGTAATCGACCGAATAAGCAAGGCCCGAACAGCCGCGCTTGGGCGTCGACAGCTTGACGCCGATCGCGCCTTCAGGCGCCTTGCTCATCAGTTCGGCGATGCGCGCTTCCGCCGAGGGCGTGAGGTTGAGCGCGGCGGGGCGGGGGCGGGCGATCGTGGCCATTACAACATCCCCAGTTCGAGCTTGGCGTCGTCGCTCATCTTCTGCGGATCCCACGCTGGATCCCACACCAGATTGACCTCGGCGGAGCCGATCCCCGGCACCGCGCCGACGCGCATCTCGACCTCACCCGGCATCGATTCGGCGACCGGGCAATGCGGCGTCGTCAGCGTCATCGTCACCACGGCATGACCCGCCTCGGTCACCTCGACGCCGTAGATCAGCCCGAGATCATAGATGTTGACCGGGATTTCGGGATCGTAGATTTCCTTGAGCGCCTCGATCACGCCTTCGTAGAGTGCGCCGCCCGGTTCGCCCGGCACATCGCTCTGCGGCTTCTGCGCGAGGAACCCGTCGAGATAGTCGCGCTCGCGTGGCGCCGGGGCCGGCGCGGCCGCATCCTCGACGCGCGCGCGCGGCGGGGTCTCGACCGCGTCGACCTGTTCCACCGCAATCCTGCTCTGCTCGTTCATGCCGAAAACCTTACCCAAAAATCCGCGCAACACGTTCGATACCCTTTACCAGCGCGTCGATATCGCGCGCGCCGTTATAGACCCCGAAGCTCGCCCGTGCCGTCGCCGGCACGCCGAGCATGTCCATCAGCGGCTGCGCACAGTGGTGACCTGCGCGGATCGCCACCCGGCTCTCGTCCAAGATGGTGCCGATGTCGTGCGGATGCACCCCCTCGATGTTGAACGAGACGATTCCCGCCGCATCCTCCGGGCCGAACAGCGTCACCGAGTTGATGCCGCGCAGAGCGTCGCGGGTCTGGCGGACCAAGGCGGTCTCGTGCGCGTGGATCGCCTCGAGCCCGAGCGCCTCGACATAGTCGATCGCGGCATGCAGCCCGAGCGCGCCGACGATGTGCGGCGTGCCCGCCTCGAACCGGGTCGGCGGCGGCGCATAGGTGGTGCGCTCGAACGACACGCGGTCGATCATCGAGCCGCCACCCTGATAGGGGGGCATCGCATCGAGCAACTCGGCGCGACCCCACAGCACGCCGATCCCGGTGGGGCCGTAGAGTTTGTGACCGGAAAAGACGTAGAAGTCGCAGCCGATCGCTGCGACGTCGACGGCGAGGCGTGGCACGGCCTGGCAGCCATCGATCAGGATCTTCGCGCCGGCCGAATGGGCGATCTCGGTCGCGCGGCGGGCGTCGAGCACGGATCCGAGCACGTTCGAGACATGCGCGAGCGCAACCAGCTTGTGCTCGGGCCGGATCATCGCCGCCATCGCGTCTAGGTCGATGCGGTGATCGGCGGTGAGCGGGATCACGTCGATCGCCGCCCCGACCTTCTCGGCGGCCATCTGCCAGGGCACGATATTGCTGTGATGTTCGAGCATCGACAGCAGGATGCGGTCGCCCGGCTTCAACTGCTCGCGCGCCCAGCAGGCCGCGACGAGGTTGATCGCTTCGGTCGCGCCGCGCACGAACACGATCTCGTTTTCCGCACCGCCGATGAAGCGCGCCACCCGCCGCCGCGCCGCCTCATAGGCGAGCGTCATGTCGGCGCTGCGCTGGTACACGCCGCGATGCACGGTGGCGTACGTGGTGTCGTAGCCGCGCGCGATCGCGTCGATCACCGCCTGCGGCTTCTGCGAGGTCGCGGCGGTGTCGAGATAGGCCCAGCCTTCGGGGATCGCCGGGAAATCGGCGACCACGTCGAGCGGGCGGGTGGCGGTGAGGGTGCTCACAGCATCCGCTCCAGCGCGGCCTGAGCGGCGGCTTCGACGCGCTCGCGCTCGGCGTCGTCGGCGATGCCGTCGAACACCGATCCGATGAACGCGCGCAGCAGCAGCGCCTGCGCCTCCGCCGGGGGTAGGCCCCGGCTTTCGAGGTAGAACAAAGCGGTCTTGTCGAGTTCGCCCACGGTTGCTCCGTGCGCGCACTTCACGTCGTCGGCGAAAATCTCAAGCTCGGGCTTGGCGTTGGCGGTGGCGGTGCGCGCGAGCAGCATCGCCTTCACGCTCTGCGAGGCGTCGGTCTTCTGCGCATGCCGCGCCACCGCGACCTTGCCAAGATAACTGCCGGTCGCCCGCCCACCCAGCACCGAACGCACCACCTGGTTGGAGGTCGCATTCGGCTCGATATGGTTGAGCGTGGTGACGATCTCGAGCGTCTGGTCGCCGGCGCCGAGCATCGCCGCGCCCAGTTCGAAATGCGAGCCCTCGTGGCACGTCACGTCGATCGTCACCCGGCCGAGCCTGCCGCCGGTGTTGAGCACATGGAACGTCGCGGTCGCGCCGGCACGCACGATCACGCGATAGTCGCGGATCGCGGCGGCATCGGTAGCGGCATCCTGCACGATCACGCGCGCGAGGCTCTCGCCGGCCGGCACCTCGATCACCTCAGGCGCGGGAACCGGCCAGACCAAGGCGACGGCTTCGAGATCGCTGTACCGCCACGCTTCGTCGCGGCGGGTGGGGAGGGCGAGCGCGTCCACTATGCCGCAACCTCGGCATAGCCGGCGGCTTCGAGTTCGAGCGCCAGCTCGGGGCCCCCGGTCTTGACGATGCGGCCGCCGGCGAGGACGTGCACCACGTCGGGCTTCACGTAATCGAGCAGCCGCTGATAGTGGGTGATGAGCAGCACCGCCTTGTCGGGCGCGCGCATGATGCGGTTGATGCCGTCGCCGACCGCACGCAGCGCGTCGATGTCGAGCCCGCTGTCGGTTTCGTCGAGGATCGCGAACTTCGGCGAAAGGATGCCCATCTGCACCATCTCGTTGCGCTTCTTCTCGCCGCCCGAGAAGCCGACGTTGACCGGGCGCTTGAGCATCTCGGCATCCATGCCGAGCCCGGCCGCCTGCGCGCGCGCGACCTTGAGGAACTCCGCGCCCGACAGCGGCGCCTCGCTGCGGCCCTTGCGCTGCGCGTTGAGCGCCTCGCGCAGGAATTGCACGTTGGAGACGCCGGGGATCTCGACCGGGTATTGGAAGCCGAGGAACAGTCCCGCAGCGGCGCGCTCGTGCGGCGCCAGTTCAAGCAGATCGACGCCGTCGAACTCGACCGACCCGCCGGTCACCTCATAGCCGGGCCGCCCGCCCAGCACATAGCCGAGCGTCGACTTGCCAGCGCCGTTCGGCCCCATGATGGCATGCACCTCGCCCGCGTTGACGGTGAGGGTCAGGCCCTTGAGGATTTCCTTGCCGTCGATTTCGGCGTGGAGGTCAGTGATTTTGAGCATTGTCATTCCCTTGGTCGCCGCGCCCCGCGCGGACGAAAGCGATCAGCGCGGTGTCCACGCAATTCGCGAGCGGTTCGCCGCCGCGATAGCCGTTTGTCACGCACACCCGCGTACTCAGGCACGCTTGGCGGTCGATGGTGGCGTCGCCGCTCGAAACGGTGACTTCGCAGCGGCGCACCTGACCGCGACGGTCGATATTGGCGCTGATGCGCAGACGGCGCAGCCGCTCGCCCGTCACCACGATGTCGGGCGCGTCGGTGGTCTGCATGGCGATCATGGTCGCGGCGGGCACGATCACCCCACCGAGCCTTCGAGGCTGATGCCGAGCAGCTTCTGCGCCTCGACCGCGAATTCCATCGGCAGTTGCTGGAGCACTTCCTTGGCGAAACCGTTGACGATCAGCGCCACCGCCGCTTCCTGGTCGAGCCCGCGCTGCATCGTGTAGAACAACTGGTCGTCCGAAATCTTCGAGGTGGTCGCCTCATGCTCGATCTGCGCCGAGGGGTTGCGCACCTCGATATAGGGCACAGTGTGCGCGCCGCACTGGTCACCGAGCAGCAGCGAATCGCACTGGGTGAAGTTGCGCACGCCCTCCGCGCCGGCGGCGACGCGCACCAGCCCGCGATAGGTGTTGTCCGAGCGGCCGGCCGAGATGCCCTTCGAAACGATCGTCGAGCGCGAGCCCTTGCCGTTGTGGATCATCTTGGTGCCGGTGTCGGCCTGCTGGCGGTTATTGGTCACCGCCACCGAATAGAATTCGCCGACCGAATTCTCGCCGTTGAGCACGCACGACGGATATTTCCACGTCACCGCACTGCCGGTCTCGACCTGCGTCCACGATACCTTGCTGCGCGCGCCCTGACACAGAGCGCGCTTGGTGACGAAATTGTAGATGCCGCCCTTTCCGTTCTCGTCGCCGGGATACCAGTTCTGCACGGTCGAGTATTTGATCTCGGCATCGTCGAGCGCGACCAGCTCCACCACCGCCGCGTGCAACTGGTTCTCGTCGCGCATCGGCGCGGTGCAGCCTTCGAGGTACGAGACGTACGCGCCCTTGTCGGCGACGATCAGCGTGCGTTCGAACTGGCCGGTATTCTCCGCGTTGATGCGGAAATAGGTCGACAGTTCCATCGGGCAGCGCACGCCTTCGGGGATGTACACGAACGTCCCGTCCGAAAAGACCGCGCAGTTCAAGGCCGCGAAGTAATTGTCGTGCATCGGCACGACCCGTCCGAGCCACTTCTTCACCAGCTCGGGATATTCGCGAATCGCCTCGCTGATCGAGCGGAAGATCACGCCCGCCGCCTCAAGCTCCTTGCGGAAGGTGGTGGCGACCGAAACCGAATCGAACACCGCATCGACCGCGACTTTCCGAGGCGGCGTGCCGCCCTCGACCCCGGCGAGCAGCTTCTGCTCCTCGATCGGGATGCCGAGCTTCTCATAGACCTTGAGGATTTCGGGATCGACCTCGTCGAGCGAGCCAAGCTTGGGCTTGGCCTTGGGCTCGGCGTAATAATAGGCGTCCTGATAGTCGATCGGCGCAATGTCGAGCTTGGCCCAGTCGGGCGAGGGCATGGTCAGCCAGTGGCGATAGGCCTTGAGCCGCCAGTCGAGCATCCACTCGGGTTCGCGCTTCTTCGCGGAGATGAAGCGGACCGTATCCTCGCTCAGCCCCTTGGGGGCGAAATCCTGTTCGATGTCCGACGAAAAGCCCCATTCATAGGTCTTGTTCGCGGCGGCGAAGGCGTCTGCGTTGCGGGTGGCCATTATGCGTCAATCCTAACAGCGTTCGTGTCGGCCGGCGGCTGCGCGAGGCTGGCGAGCGACACGCCCGCCAAAGCCCCGCGCACCGCGCCGTTCACGACGTTCCAGTGCGGCTTCATCTTGCAGGAGTCGTCGATCTGGCAGTCGTGCGACCGCGCTTCGACACACGCGGTCATCGCGATCGGCCCTTCGATCGCCTCGACGATCTCGGCGAGCGTGATAGCGGAAGGGGGGCGCGACAGGCGGAAGCCGCCGCCGGTGCCACGCGCCGATTCGATCAGCCCCGCGGCCGAGAGCTTGCTGACCAGCTTCTGCACGGTCGGCAGCGGCAGCCCGGTCTCATCCGCCAATACGGTCGCGTTGAGCCGGCCCGCCCCGCCACAGCGACGCGCGGCGGCCGACATCATCACGACGGCATAATCGGCGAGGCTGGAAAGGCGCATGTTTGCGAGCGGTTCTCAAATCCGACAAGATCGTTCCGATTGGGCATGTGGCCCCGGAGCCCGCGCGCGTCAACCTCTCACATGCGACTTATGGCGCCGTCACCAGCCGATAGCCGACGCCGGGTTCGTTCACGATGAGGCGCGGGCGGGCAGGCTCCGCCTCCAGCTTCCGGCGGAGCCCGCGTACGACGATGCGCAGGTAATCGACGTGGCTCTCCTGCGCCGGCCCCCACACGGTGCGCAGCAATTGCGCGTGGCCGATCACCCGGTCGGGGCGCTTGGCGAGTTCGGCCAGCACGTCATATTCCTTGGGGGTGAGGTGGACGATCTCGCCGCCCCGGCGCACGCGGCGGTGTTCGAGATCGACCTCGACCGGCCCCGCCGTGACCACGCTGCTTTCGGCCTGCGCGGCGAGCCGGTGGCGGAGAGCGGTGCGCAGCCGGGCGAGCAGTTCCTCGGTGTCGAACGGCTTGGTGAGGTAATCGTCCGCGCCGAGATCGAGCGCCGCCACTTTCTCGGCGGTCTCGCCGCGCGCGGAGACGACGATCACCGTCGCCGCCCCGCGTGCCATGACGAGCTGGATCAGTTCGAGCCCGTCGCGGTCGGGCAGGCCGAGATCGAGCAGCACCGCATCGGGCCGCTCGATCTCGACCAGCGAGAGGCCGGCGCGCGCGGTCGCCGCCTCGGCCACGTCATGCCCTGCGCGTTCGAGGGCGACGCGCAGCAGGCGGCGGATATGCGCGTCATCCTCGACGATCAGCACCTTGGTCATGGCGCGTGTTACGGCCGCGCGGCCATCCGGTCGAGCGCGAGATTGAGTGCGAGCACGTTGACGTGGCGCTCGCCGATGAAGCCGAACAGCGGCCACCGCGTCTGCGCCTCGACCAGCGCGCGCAGCTTGGCGGCGTCGACATGGCGTGCGGCGGCGACGCGCGGCACCTGATACAAAGCCGCCTCGGGGCTGAGATCGGGATCCAGTCCCGAGGCGGAGGCCGTCACCAGATCGGCGGGGACGGGGGTCGTCCCTGGTGCGGAAGCGTGAAGGGCGGAAAGATCGGTCTTGACCCGGTCGGTAAGCGCCTGTGCGGCGGGGCCGAGGTTCGAGCCCGACGAGGCGGTCGCGTCATAGCCCTTGCCGGCGGCGGACGGCCGGCCGTGGAAATATTTGGGCGCCGCGAAGGACTGGCCGATCAGCGTGGAGCCGATCACCTGTCCACGCGCATCGCGCACGAGGCTGCCGTTGGCGGCGGCGGGGGCGACCACCCAGCCGACCAGCGTCATGGCGAGCGGATAGACGATGCCGAGCAGCACTGCGAACAGGATGGTGAGGACGAAGGCGGGGCGAAGCGCGGTCTTGAAATCGGTGAGCATATTGTGCGTCCTTTTCCCCTTCCGCGCGGGCGAAAGGGGCTGGGAAAGGGTCAGGCGAGGTGCAGCCCGGCGACGGCGAGATCGATCAGCTTGATGCCGATGAACGGCGCGACCAGACCGCCGAGGCCATAGACCGCGAGGTTGCGCGCCAGCAGCGGCCCGGCCCCCATCGGCTTGTACGTCACGCCCTTGAGCGCGAGCGGCACGAGCAGCGGGATGATGAGCGCGTTGAAGATGATCGCCGACAGGATCGCGCTCTGCGGGCTCGACAGGCCCATGATGTTGAGCACGCCGAGGCCGGGATACAGCGCGATGAACATCGCCGGGATGATAGCGAAATATTTCGCCACATCGTTCGCGACCGAGAAGGTGGTGAGCGCACCACGCGTCATCAGCAACTGTTTGCCCAAGCCCACGATCTCGATCAGCTTGGTCGGATCGCTGTCGAGATCGACCATGTTGCCCGCTTCGCGCGCAGCCTGCGTGCCGGTGTTCATCGCGACGCCGACGTCGGCCTGCGCGAGCGCGGGCGCGTCGTTGGTGCCGTCACCGCACATCGCGACGAGCTTGCCGCCCTGCTGTTCCTTGCGGATCAGCGCGAGCTTGTCCTCGGGCGTGGCTTCGGCGAGGAAATCGTCGACACCGGCCTCGGCGGCGATCGCGGCGGCGGTGAGCGGGTTGTCGCCGGTGATCATTACCGTGCGGATGCCCATCCGGCGCAGCTCCGAGAAGCGTTCGCGCACGCCCGCCTTGACCACGTCCTTGAGCGCGATCGCGCCGAGCAGGCGGCCGTCCTGCGACACCGCGAGCGGGGTCATGCCGGCGCGGGCGATCTCCTCGGTAATGCGGCGCAGCTCGTCGCCGTTGGTGGCGCCCGTCTGCTGCTTCAGGATCGAGGCGACCGCGCCCTTCAGCGTGGTGACGCCGTTCGCCTGCACGCCCGACGCGCGGGTCTGCGCGGTGAAGGGGATCACCTCGGCATCACCCGGTAGCGTCGCCGACTGGTTGAACTTTTCGCGCGCGAGCACGACGATCGAGCGGCCCTCGGGCGTTTCGTCGGCAAGGCTTGCCAGCATCGCGGCTTGCGCGAGCGTGCCCACCTCGACGCCGGTCAGCGGGCGGAACTCGCTCGCCTGACGGTCGCCGATGGTGATCGTGCCGGTCTTGTCGAGCAGCAGTACGTCGATGTCACCCGCCGCCTCGACCGCGCGGCCCGATTTCGCCAGCACGTTGAAGCGCACCAGCCGGTCCATGCCCGCGATACCGATCGCCGACAGCAGGGCGGCGATGGTGGTGGGGATCAGCGTGATGAGCAGCGCCGCCAGCACCGCGACCGGAATGCTGCCGCCGGCGAAGCTCGCGAAGCCGGGGATCGTGCCGACCGCGATCAGGAAGATGATGGTCAGCCCGACGAGCAGGATGGTCAGCGCGATTTCATTGGGGGTCTTCTGGCGCTCGGCGCCTTCGACCAGCGCGATCATGCGATCGAGGAAGCCCTGGCCCGGCTCCTGCGTGACGCGGACCTTGACCCGGTCCGAGATGACGCGGGTGCCCGCCGTCACCGCCGAACGGTCGCCGCCCGCCTCGCGGATCACCGGCGCGCTTTCGCCGGTGATCGCGGCTTCGTTGACCGAGGCGACGCCTTCGATCACTTCGCCGTCGGCAGGGATCAGGTCGCCGGTCTCGACCAGCACCAGATCGCCCTTGTCGAGCCGCCACGCCTCGACCATCGACCAGGCATCACCCACGCCGACGAGGCGCTTGGCCTGAAGATCGGCCTTGGTGTTGCGCAAGCTTGCCGCCTGCGCGCGGCCCCGGCCTTCTGCGAGTGCCTCGGCAAAGGTACCGAACAGCACGGTCAGCCACAGCCAGACGATGAGCTGGAGCTGGAAGCCGGCGGGCAGCGGCTCTCCGCCGATCGCCAGCAGCACGGTGAGCAGCAACGCGACGATCGCGGTGGTGAACAACACCGGGTTCTTAACGAGCTGGCGGGGATCGAGTTTCTTGAAGGAGTCGCCGATCGCGGGAACGACCAGCTTCGCCGAGAACATGGAAGTTGCGGTTGTCATCGGATAGTCCTCAGGAAAGCTGGCCGTGGATCATCGCGAGATGATCGGCGATCGGACCAAGGGCGAGGCCGGGCAGGAAGGTGAGGCCGCCCAGGATCAGGATGATCCCGACGAGCAGGCCGATCCACAGCCCGCCGGTGGTCGGGAACGAGCCCGCGCCGGCCGGCGTGTGCTTCTTGGCGGCGAGGCTGCCCGCGATGGCGAGCACCGGCACGATGATGAAGAACCGCCCCACCCACATCGCGATACCGAGCAGCCCGTTGTAGAACGGCGTGCCGGCGGTGAGCCCGGCGAAGGCGGAGCCGTTGTTGCCGGTCGCCGAGCTGAACGCGTAGAGGATTTCGCTGAAGCCGTGCGGCCCCTTGTTGAGCGGACCCGCAAGCCCGGCGGGCATCACCGCGCTGATCGCGGTCAGCCCGAGGATGCACAGCGGCAGCACCGCGATCGCCAGCAGCGCCAGCTTCACTTCGCGCGCCTCGATCTTCTTGCCGACATATTCGGGCGTGCGCCCGACCATCAGCCCCGCCACGAACACCGCGAGCAGCGCGAACAGCAGGAAGCCGTAGATGCCCGCGCCGACGCCGCCGATCACGATCTCGCCCAACTGCATGTTGAACAGCGGAATCAAGCCGCCGAGGGCTGTGAAGCTGTCATGCATCGCGTTGACCGCGCCGCAGGAGGCGGCGGTGGTGACGGTGGCGAACAGCGCGGACGCGACCACGCCGAAGCGGACCTCCTTGCCCTCCATGTTGCCGCCGGCCACGCCGAGGTGGTGCAGCACCGGATTGCCGGCCGCTTCCTGCCAGTAGCAGATGGTGACGCCAGCGAGGAACAGGATCGCCATCGCACCCAGGATCGACCAGCCCTGCCGGGTATTGCCGACCGCCTTGCCGAACGTCCACGTCAGCCCGACGCCGATCAGGAAGATCGACAGCATCTGCACGAGGTTGGTCACCGCCGAGGGGTTCTCGAAGGGATGCGCCGAGTTGGCGTTGAAGAAGCCGCCACCGTTGGTGCCGAGCATCTTGATCGATTCCTGGCTGGCGACCGGCCCGAGCATGATCGTCTGCTTGGCGCCCTCCAGCGTGGTCGCATCGACCGAGGCGGCGAGCGTCTGCGGCACGCCGCTCAGCATCAGATAGATGGTGTAGAGCACGCAGATCGGCAGCAGCAGGTAGAGCGTAACGCGGGTGAGATCGGCCCAAAAATTGCCGAGCGTCTTGCTCTCACGCCGCGCGAAACCGCGGAACAGCGCGAAGGCGACGGCGATGCCGGTCGCGGCGCTCAGGAAGTTGTGGATCGTCAGCGCGAGCATCTGGCTGAGGTTCGACATCGTGCTTTCGCCCGCGTACCACTGCCAGTTGGTGTTCGCGACGAAGGAGATCGCCGTGTTCATCGCGCCGTCCGCGCCCACCGCGCCATAGCCGCGCGGGTTGAGTGGCAGCATCGCCTGCCCGCGCAGCAGCGCGTAGGTGAGGATCACGGTGAAAAGCTGGAACAGCAGCATGTGCATGGCATAGCGGCGCCAGCCCTGCTCCTGCGCCGGGTCGATCCCCGACAGCTTGTAGAAAGCCCGCTCGACCGGGCCGAGTACGGAGTGGAGCGGGGTGCGGCGGCCTTCGTACAGCGCGAACAGCCACAGCCCCATCGGCTTGGCGAGCGCGGCGAGGATGCCGACGAACAGCGCGATCAGCGCCCATCCTGCGAGGGTCATCAGAATTTCTCCGGCCGCACGAGGACGGCGACGAGATAGACGAGGAGGCCGAGCGCGGTCAGCCCGGCGAGCATGAGATGCAGCGTCATGCCGCGTCGCACAGCCGCACGAAGGCGAGCGTCGCGAGGAACAGCCCGCCAAGGATGGCGAGCCAAAGCAAATCGGCCATTGAGGTGCCTTTCCGTCTCGCCACAGCGGCGATCGGCCGGCGAGATAGGCGCGCGGGGCATTAAGGCGCGCGGGCGAATGGCGGTGCCCGGCATTAAGATTCCATAGGAATCGGGAGCGTGGGATTTCGCTGGCCTGCGCGGCGGCCTAGCTAACGAAAGAGCTTACGAGGCGCCAACCGGCATGAATGACAACCGCCCATCCCCCGACGCGCTGCTGCGCGCGGTCAATCGCGAGCATCGCGGGCGGCTGAAGATCTTCCTCGGCGCGGCCCCCGGCGTCGGCAAGACCTTCGAGATGCTCAGCGAAGGCGCGGAGCGCCTGCGTGCGGGTGCGGACGTAGTGATCGGCGTGGTCGAGACGCATGGCCGCGCCGAGACCGAGGCGCTGGTCGCGCCGCTGCCGGTGGTGCCGCGTCGCAGCGTCACGTATCGGGGCCATACGCTCGACGAGATGGACCTCGACGCGATCCTCGCCCGCGCCCCCGCGCTGGTGCTGGTCGACGAGTTCGCGCACTCCAACGCGCCCGGCAGCCGCCACCCGAAACGCTGGCAGGATGTGGTGGAGCTGCTCGACGCAGGCATCCACGTCCACACCACGCTCAACGTCCAGCATATCGAGAGCCTGCGCGACATCGTCGCCAGCTTCACGCAGGTGCGGGTGCGCGAGACGGTGCCCGACAGCGTATTCGACGGTGCCGAGATCGAGCTGGTCGATCTGCCCCCCGACGAGTTGATCGAGCGGCTGCGCGCCGGCAAAGTCTATGTCCCCGCCGAGGCGAGCCGCGCGCTCGACCGCTTCTTCTCCAAGGCCAACCTTTCGGCGCTACGCGAGATGGCGCTGCGCCGCGCCGCGCAGAGCGTCGATCGCGCGATGCTCGACCATCTCGACGCGAGCGCGCTCGGCGGGGCCTATGCCGGCGGCGAGCGCGTGTTGGTGGCGGTGAGCGAACTGCCCGGCGCGGCGACATTGGTGCGCGCCGCCAAGCGCCTCGCCGATGCGCTGAAGGCCCCGTGGCACGCGGTGTTCATCGAGACGCCACGCGCGGCACGATTCACCCCCGATCAGCAGCGGCAGGTGGCGGAGACGCTCGGCCTCGCCGCCAGCCTCGGCGCGTCGATCGCCACGGTGCCGGCGGAGGGCGTCGCGGCGGGGTTGCGCGCACAAATTGCCGAGCGGCGCATCACTCAGCTCGTCATCGGCAAGTCGCAGCGGAGCTGGTGGTTCGCGCTCCGCCACGGATCGGTGGTCGACGGCATGCTCGGTGGGGCGGAGGATCTCGCCGTCCACGTCCTGCCCGCCGGTGCCGTGCCCGCGCCGCGCCGTGCCGCCTTCGCCTGGGGCGACTGGAGCCTCGCGCTCGGCGCGCTCGCCGTCGTCGCGCTGGTGGCGGTGACGACGGTGCTGGCGAAGGCGGTCGAGCCGTGGATCGGCGCCGGCGGAGTCGATCTGATCTACCTGCTCCCCGTCATCCTCGCCTCGGCGCGGCTTGGGCTTTGGCCGGGGGTGCTGACCGGCGTGCTGTCGGGGCTCGCGTATAACTTCTTCTTCCTGCCGCCGATCTACACCTTCACCATCGCCGACCCGCAAAGCGTGCTGACCGTGTTCGTGCTGGTGGCGATCGCCAGCTTCACCGCCAACCTCACCGGGCGGCTGCGCGTGCGCGCCACGATCGGGGCACGTAGCGCGCAGGAGAATGCGGCGGTGGCGGCGTTCGGTCAGGCGCTCGCCCGCGCCGCTGACGAGGACGGCACCGCGCGCACGATCTGCATAGAGATCGCTCGGATGCTGGGCGTCGCGGTGATCCTGCTCGACGGGCAGGGTGGTAGCATCGAGATCGCCGCCGCGTCGCAGGAGGTGCCGCCGCTGCTCGGCGCGGTCGACCGCGCGGCGGCGGACTGGGCGTGGAGCCGGGGCGAGCCGACCGGGGTCGGCACCGCCACGCTCGTCGCGGCGGACTGGCAGTTCCAGCCGCTCAAGACCTCGCTCGGCGTGCTCGGCGTGGTCGGACTGGCGGCGGCGGACGGCGGCGATCCGGTCGGCGCAAACCGCGCGGTGCTGCTCGCGACCCTGCTCGGCCAGGCGGCGCTCGCGCGTGAGCGGCTGCGGCTGGAGGGACAGCTCCGCGACGTGTCGGTGCTGCGCGAGCGCGACCGGCTGCGTGTCGCGCTGCTGTCCTCGATCGGGCATGATCTGCGCACCCCGCTGACCGGCGTGTCGGCCGCGATCGACGTGCTCGCCGCCGCCCAGCCCGATGCCGCCGCTTCGGCGATGGCGCGCACCCAGGTGGCGCGGCTGCGGCGCTTCCTCGACAACCTCGTCGATATGGTGCGGATCGATTCGGAAGCGCTCAAGATCGATATCGAGGCGACCGACCTGACCGATGCGGTGGCGAGCGCGACCGACGATCTGCGCGATCTGCTCAGCGGCTGCGCGATCGATCTGCGCGTACCGGCCGATCTGCCGCTGGTGCGCGCCGATGCGACCCTGCTCCACCACATCCTGCTCAATCTGCTCGCCAATGCAGCCCAGCACGGCGGCGACGGCACGATCGTGCTGAGCGGCGCGCACGCCGGCGACACCGTGACGCTGACCGTGCGCGATCACGGCCCCGGGCTGATACCGGGCAGCGAACAGGCGATCTTCAACAGCTTCGCGCACGGGACCGGCAGCGATCGCCACGGCGGCAGCGGGCTTGGCCTCGCCATCGCGCGCGCCTTTGCCGATGCGATGGGGGTGACGATCAGCGCCGCCAACGCGCACGGCGGTGGCGCTGCGTTTACGCTGCGTTTCCAAATCGCCGCCATCGACACGGGCGCGTGACGCACCACATAGGGCCGATGAAGAACATCGGCTTCCTGTCGTTCGGCCACTGGTCCGATACGCCCCATTCCGCCACCCGCTCCGCTGCGGACGTGCTGCTGCAATCGATCGACCTCGCGGTCGCTGCCGAGGAAATCGGGCTCGACGGCGCCTATTTCCGCGTCCACCATTTCGCGCAGCAACTCGCCTCGCCGTTCCCGCTGCTCGCGGCGGTGGGGGCGAAGACCAGCCGCATCGAGATCGGCACCGGCGTGATCGACATGCGCTACGAAAACCCGCTCTACATGGTCGAGGATGCGGGTGCTGCCGATCTCATCAGCGGCGGGCGGCTGCAACTGGGCATCAGTCGTGGCTCGCCCGAACAGGTGATCGAGGGGTGGCGGCATTTCGGCTATGCCCCCGCCGAGGGCGAGACCGAGAGCGACATGGGCCGTCGCCACGGCGAGGTGTTCCTTGATCTGCTCGACGGGCGCGGTTTCGCCAAACCCAACCCGCGCCCGATGTTCCCCAACCCGCCCGGCCTGCTCCGGCTCGAACCGCACGCGCCGGGGTTACGGCGGCGGATCTGGTGGGGCTCGGCCTCGAACGCGACGGCGGTGTGGGCGGCGCAGAAGGGCATGAACCTGCAAAGCTCGACGCTGAAGGCGGACGAGAGCGGCGAGCCGTTCCATGTCCAGCAGGCGAAGCAAATCCGCGCCTATCGCGCGGCGTGGGCGGAGGCCGGGCACGACTGGCAGCCGCGCGTGTCGGTGTCGCGCTCGATCTTCGCGCTAATGAACCACCGCGACCGCGCCTATTTCGGGCGCGGCGATAGCAGCGACCAGATCGGCATCATCGATTCGATGCGCGCGGTGTTCGGCCGCTCCTACGCCGCCGAGCCCGACGCGCTGGTCAAGCAGTTGCGCGAGGATGAGGGCATCGCCGAGGCGGATACTGTGTTGCTGACCGTGCCGAACCAGCTCGGCGTGGAGTATAACGCGCATGTGCTCGACGCCATCCTGACCCACGTCGCGCCGGCGCTGGGCTGGCGCTGACCGTCACCCCAGCGAAAGCTGGGGTCTCCTCGTGTTGAAAGGTGACGCCCGCCCCAAAGAGACCCCAGCGTGCGCTGGGGTGACGGGGAGGGGAGGCTGACTCCTCCCGTTCGTGCCGAGCGGGGGCGGGCGCTAACCCCGCGACGCCACCAGCGCCGCGCCGATCCGGTCGAAGAACGCCACGCTCGCGCGGCTCGTCGCCACGTCCCATTCGGGATGCCATTGCACCGCCAGCACGTCCGCCCCACACGGTCGCGCGGAGAATGCCTCGACCAGCCCGTCGTCCGCAGCGGTCGCCTCGATCGTCAGCCCGCGCCCGAGCCGGTCGATGCCCTGATGATGTACCGAATTGACCGTCTCGCCCGCCACGCCGGCCTGCGCGCGCAAAGTTCCGCCCTCGGCGAGTGCAATAGCGTGGCGGTGGTCGAAATGCCGGTCGTAAAGCTGATCGTCGGCGAGGCCGCAGTGATGCACCGCGTCGAGCCCGTCGGTCAGCGTGCCGCCGAACAGCACGTTCAGCTCCTGCAAGCCCCGGCAGATGCCGAACACCGGCCGCGCGCCCTCGATCATGTGCGCGGCGAGCCGCAAAGCCACCTCGTCGCGCTGCTCGTCTACCGGACCGTTGTCCGCACGCTCGGCGCCATAGCGGGTAGCGGCGACGTTCGAGCGCGAGCCGGTCAGCAGCAGCCCGTCGAGCCGGTCGACTAGTGCGAGCGCGTCGCACGCGTCGGACACCGCCGGGATCAGCACCACCGCCGCCCCCGCCAGATCGGCGAGCGGCTGGACGAAGCGCGTCGCCACCGCCTGCACCGGGCGCTGCGCGAATTCGTTGCAGCACAGCACGCCGATCACCGGGCGGCGCGCGCACGCCGACTGGCGCGGCCACGGGTTGGACCACGCGCTCAATGGCTGCGCCCCGACAGCGCGAGGCGCAGATCCTCGGCGGTGGCGCGGTCGGCGATGGCGGCGGCGGGCTGGGTCACCACGCTGCCCGGCGGTACGTCCTCGAGCAGCCAGACGTTGCCGCCGATCGTCGCGCCGCGCCCGATCGTGACGCGGCCGAGGATGGTCGCGCCGGCATAGATCGTCACATCGTCCTCCAGCACCGGATGGCGTGCATAACGGTCGCGCGGCGTCACGTGGGTGAGGCCGAGCGGGCTGCGCGCACCCAGAGTGACGTGCTGGTAGAGTTTGGCGCGCGCGCCGATGATCGCGGTCTCGCCGATCACCACGCCGGTGCCGTGGTCGATGAAGAAGCTCGGCCCGATCGTCGCGCCGGGGTGGATGTCGATGCCGGTGCGGCTGTTGGCGATCTCCGACACGATCCGCGCGGCGATCGGTGCGCCGAGCCCGTGCAACTGGTGCGCGATGCGGTGGTGGCGCACCGCGATCGCGCCCGGATAGCAGATCAGGATCTCGTCCACGCTGCGCGCGGCCGGATCGCCGAGGAACGCCGCCTCGACATCGGCGTCGATCAGCGTGCGGATCTCGCCCAGGGTGGCGGCGAACAGCCGCGCCACCGTGTCGGGCTGATCGACATCGAACGGGGTGGCGGCTTCGTCCTGCCAATAGGCGAATTCCTTGGCGATCTCACCGCGCAGCAGGTCGAGCCCGTGCGCGAGCCGCGCCGCGACGAACGCGTCCTCGCCCACATCCGGCCCGGCATAATCGCCGAGCCGGCGCGGGTACAGCGCGGCGGAGAGGTGGTCGATCGCCACCGACAGCCGCTCGAACGACGGGAACAACGGGGCAGGGGTACGTCCGCCGCGCTGATCGGTGCGATAGGCGGTGCGCGCGGTGCGCAGCGCCGCGACCGCGTCTTCCTGCCATGATGCCGTCGCGCTGCTCATCGCCACTCCTCTCGCGAGTCTCCGGGAAGAAACTCTACTCGCAGGATGGGAATTGCAACGCCTGCCGAAGTTGCGCGCGGAAAAGCTCAGCTTGTTTCTACAACCCTTCGCCGCCGACCCATTGCGCGTTGGCGAGCCGGCGCGCGACCGACCAGCTCTGCACGCGGATATCGGGCACCGCGACGATCTCCCAGAATTCGCCGCGCGTCATCGGGCCGAGCGCGTAGAGCCAGTCGTTGCTCGCGCCGTCCGCCGCGATTGTGCGGCTCTGCGCGTCGACGTCGATGCCGATCCGCAGCGCGTCGGGCCGGATCGTGCTGCGCGCGACGAGGTTGCGCAGCAGCGGCTCGTCGGCGCGCACCAGATCGCCCTGCGGCCCGGTGCAGTTGATGATCCGCGCGACACGCAGCGTGCGGGCTTCGTCTTCGGAGCGCGGCCGCCACGATACCGCCAGCGTATCGCCGTCGCGTTCGGTGCCGAGGATGCGCCCGCCGCACACCGTCAGCGCGCCGCTCGCACGCAGCTCCGCCACCGCATCGGCGACGCTCGGGGCGAGGCGGTGGCGGTGGATGTCCCACCACGGCCGCAGGTGCCGCAGGAACCGCGCCCGCGCGCGGTCGTCGGCGGCGCGCCACATGTCCTGCGTGAAGCGGCGCAGCTCGTCGATCGCCGGGCGCCAGCCGATCGCCTCCGCGCGCGCCCGCACCCGGCGCAGCAGGTCGGAGCCGGTCTCGCGCGGGCGTTCGTTCAGCGGATCGGCGGGCGGCGCGGCGGCGGCATGCGGATGCGGCAGCAGCCCGCGCCGCGACATGGCGACGATCTGTCCGCCGAAGCCGCGCGCGCGCAACGCCAGCGCGACGTCGACCATCGTCAGACCGGTGCCGAGCGCGAGCACGGTATCGTCCTCCCCCAGTCCGTCGAGCGCGCCGGGCGCCCACGGATCGCTCGCGTAAAGCGGCGCGGGCAAGGCGCCGATGCCGGGCGGCGAATGCGGCGGCAGGTTGCCGACCGCGAGCATCGCCACGTCGACCCGAACGTCGCGCCCGTCATCGAGCAGCACCCGCGTGCCGCCGCCGTCTCGTACCACGTCGGTGGCGTTGCCGTGGACGATCTCGATACGATCCGCGGCCTTCACCCGCGCCTCATTGAGCATCGAGCGCAGATAGTCGCCGTAACGCAGGCGCGGCACGAACGGGTTGGGATCGGCCGAGACGTCGCGTTCGGCGAGCCAGCGGCGGAAATGCTCGGGGTCGTCGGGAAACGCGCTCATGTTGGCGGCGCGCACGTTGAGCAGGTGCGCGGGGTGCGCCGCGCCGTAAGCGAGGCCCTCGCCGGCGGCAGGCTGGCGTTCGATCAGCACCAGCCGCGAATCGCCATGGCGCAGCAGGTTGATGGCGGCGAGCGTGCCCGAAAACCCGCCGCCGATGATCGCGATCCTGTCCGCCATGCCCGCTCCGTGCCCGATCGAATGCCGTTCGCACCTGTATCGCACGAAAGGCGGATCGCCACCCCTGTCGGAAATTCGCCCGAAACATGCACCCGCGACATCGCCCGCAGAAAGGGGAACCAAGCGGAGTGCCAAATGATATACGGTGTCGGAACCCTGTTCTCCTATTATTCCCGTCGTGCGCAGCAGGAGCAGGTCGCCGCGATCAACGCGCGCAGCGAGGCGGCCGAAGCGGCGCACCGCACGCTCTCGGCGTTGCTCGCCACCCGCGCGCTGATCGCCGCGCTGGAGGAGGAACCCGACGCCCGGCGTCTGGTTGCGGCCGCCGCATGATGCTAGAGACGCGCTATGAAGGATCAATCGTGATGTCCGACGCCGGCGGGGAGGATGCCGCGCCCGTGCACATCGTCGTCGTCGACGATGATCGCGAAATCCGCGAGCTGCTCGCCGGCAGCCTCATGTCGCACGGCTATGCCGTCAGCATGGCGGCGGGCACGCGCGAGCTCGATCAGGTGCTGCGCGCCGGCCCGGCCGATCTCGTCATCCTCGATGTAATGATGCCGGGCGAGGACGGCATCGCCGCGTGCCGGCGGCTGTGCGCCACTGGCGGGCCGCCGGTGATCTTCCTCAGCGCACGCGGGTCCGAGACCGACCGTATCCTCGGGCTGGAGATCGGCGCGAGCCACTACCTGCCCAAGCCGTGCAGCCCGCGCGAGGTGCTGGCGACGGTGCGTGCCGCCTTGCGCGCGCGCCAGCCCGGCGAAGGCGACGGCGGACGCGTGCTGGTCTTCAACGGCTGGCGGATGGACCTTGCCGCCTGGGAACTCACCGATGCCGACGGCGTGCTGGTTGATCTGACCGACGGCGAATTCGCGGTGCTGCGCCTGTTCGCCGAACGCTCGCGCCGGGTGCTCACGCGCGAGCAGTTGCTGGAGGGCACGCGCGGCCGCAACACCGAATCGTTCGATCGCGCGGTCGACGTCCAGATCAGCCGGCTGCGGCGCAAGCTGCGCGCGCCCGGCGACGAGATGATCCGCACCGTGCGAAACGAAGGCTATATGTTCGTGCCTGCCGTGACGCGGCGGTGATGCTGCGCGGTGGCGCAAGCTGGGGAATGCTGACGCGCGTGCTGGCGGTCATGCTGGCAAGCGTGCTGGCGGTGCAGCTCGCCAATTTCGTGCTGCTCCAGTTCACGCCGCGCCCGCGTCCGCCGGTCTTCACCGTCGCGCAGGTCGCGGCGGTGCTGCGTGACGGCCGCGGCCCCGATCAGGTGTTCCGGCTGAGCTCCCCCGCCGCGCCCGCGCCGACCCAGCCCGGCCGCGCGACGGTGCTGGCGGCGGCGCTCGCCAGCGAATTGCGCGTACCGCCCGAGGCGGTCCGCCTCGGTTTCGACGAGCCGCCGATGCACTGGCTGCCGCGCGAATTCCGGCACACGCGCGGCCTCGAAGGGGGCCGCTACGCGCTGCTGGTCGGCGATTTCAATGCCGCGCTGCGCCGCCCCGACGGGCGGTGGATCGCGGTGGAGCCGGTGCGCAGCGGCGACGTGTGGCGGCTGCGGCTGCTGCTGTTCCTGCTCGCCTCGATCGTGACGGTGGCGCCGTTCGCGTGGCTGCTCGCGCGCTGGGTGACGCGCCCGGTCGCGCTGTTCGCTGATGCGGCCGAGCGGATCGGCCGCGATCCGCGCACCGCGCCGCTCGTCGTCGGTGGGCCGGCCGAGATTGCCGACGCGGCACGCGCGATGAACGAGATGCAGCAGCGGCTCAACCGCTATGTCGACGATCGCACGGTGATGATCGGCGCGATCGCGCACGATCTGCGCACCCCGCTGATGCGGCTGGCACTCCGGCTGGAGCGCGCGCCCGACGACCTGCGCCGCGGCGTCACGCGCGATATCGCCGATATGCAGGCGATGATCGCGGGCGCGACCGATTACGTGCGCGGCGCGACCGCCTCCGCCAACCGCCGGCGGCTCGACCTGCGCGCACTCGCCGAAAGCGCGGTGGACGATCTTCACGATACCGGCGCGGCGGTGCTGCTGCTCCCGGGCGAGCATGTCGTGATCGAGGGCGATCCGGTGGGCCTGCGCGCGGTGTTCGACAACCTGCTCACCAACGCGCTGCGCTACGCGGGCGATGCCGAGGTGAGCGTGTCGCGCGATGGCGGCTCGGCGATGATCGTGGTGCGCGATCACGGGCCGGGTCTTGCCGACGCCGATCTCGCGCGGGCGTTCGAACCGTTCTTCCGTGCCGAACAGTCGCGCAACCGCGATACCGGCGGGATCGGGCTCGGCCTCGCCAGCGTCAGCGCGGTCGTCCACCTGCACGGCGGCGAGGTGAGCCTGCGCAACCACCCGGACGGCGGGTTGCAGGTGTCGATCGCGCTGCCGCTGTGAGGTGGCGGCGCCGCGCGCGGGCTCAGTCGGTGCGAAGCCCGGCGCGCCGCGCCGCGCGCGCAGCATCGTTGGCGAGCGCCTGTTCGTTGCAATAGCTTTCCCACGCACGCCGTGCCGCCGCGTCCCGGTGGCGCAGGAAGATCGCATAGGAGAAGAACGCGACGACGAAGATCGCGACCACTGTCAGCAGCAAGATCACCTAAGACCCCTCAATCTTTTATGGCGATACTCAAGGACAGGGAGATGCGCAGCGGCCTCGCTTCACATTGTTCCGATCCGGATTTATCGCGGAATCACGTCGCCGACAATGATTCGATGAGCCGCGCCGTGCATACGACGAGATGCGGGAACTCAGTTGGGTGAGGCGTGCGCGCAGGGTGGCAGGAAAGGCTCAAGCCGACAGCGCAAGATCCATATCGGCAAGCGCATGGTCGAGAAGCTCGCGCATGGTCGCTCGCGCGCGTGCATCGTCGCGCGCGGCGATCGCGTCCATGACCCGCTCGTGATCCGCCACCGGATCGCGCGGCAGGCGTTGCTTGCGATGCTTGAAGGTCGTCGTCCAGCTTACCGCCGCACCCACCGAACTGGCGAGGCTCGCCAGCGCGGCATTGTGCGCGGCGGCGAGCAGCGCATGGTGGAAGCGCTGGTCCGCCGCGCGCCCCTCCGCCGTCGACAGGCCGTATGCGCGCATCTGCGCCAGCGCCTCGGACAGGTCGGCCATTTGCGCGTCGGTGCGGCGCAGCGCGGCCAGCTCGGCGGCGGCGGGTTCGATGATGCCGCGCAGTTCGAACAGGTCGTTGACGAAGGTGGGGTCAGGCTCGCCGCTGAACATCCAGGCGAGCAGTTCGGGATCGAGCAGGTTCCAGCGCGCGCGCGGCGTCACGCGCGTGCCGGCTTTGGGGCGGCTCTCGATCAGTCCCTTGGCGGCGAGGATGCGCACCGCTTCGCGATAGGCGGTGCGCGATACGCCGAGCCGCCCGGCGCTCTCGATCTCGCCCTCGAACAGCGCGCCGGGCAAGTGGCGGCCGCTGAGGATCGCGATGCCGAGATCGCGCGCGATCGTCTGGTGAATGCGGAGGGCCGATTTCGGCGCGCCATCAATATGTCGATCCACGCGCGCCTCCGCCTCCGCCGTATCAGTCGTGAAACGCCTCCGTCGCGGTGTGGCGACCGCACAGGAAGGCATCGGCGACGAGTTGCAGCGGCGCGAGATCGACGTCGATCTCACCACGCCCGACGATATCGACGAAGCGGCGGTACATCGCAGGATATTCCTCCTCCGCGCCCGCCGGCTGCTCGGCATCGCCGACGAACCAGCGGTTGCCGCCTTCCGCCAGCCGCAGCGTGCCGGCGTCGGTCTCGACCACGATATCCCAGGTCTGCGGGCCGGTCTGGCGCCAGTCGAACACCGTGTCGATCGCCGCACCCGCGCCGGTGCGCATCGTCAGCGTCGCGCCGATCGGGGCATCGCAGTTGGACGGCACTTCGAGCGCGGCGCTGAGCAGCGACACGCGATCGGGCACGATCTCGGTAAGGATCGACAGCGCGTTGATGCCGGGATCGAACACGCCGAAGCCACCGGCTTCCCAGATCCACGGCTGGCCGGGATGCCAGTGGCGGACGTCTTCCTTCCACGCGATCTCGATGTGGCGGATCGTCGTCTTGGCGATCCAGTCGTGCGCGGAGGCCACGGCGGCGGCGTAGCGCGAATGCCAGCTCGCAAACAGGCTGACGCCCTGCTTGCGGGCGAGTTCGATCAGCGCCTCGACTTCGGAGACGGTCGCGCCGGGCGGCTTTTCGAGGAAGACGTGCTTGCCGGCGGTGATCGCCGCCACCGCCGCCTCGAAGCGCGCCTGCGGCGGCTGGCACAGCACGATCGCGGTCAGCTCGGGCGAACCCGCCAGCATCGCGTCGAGATCGGCGTAGTTGGCGACGCCTTCTCCCCGCGCGTTGCGGCTGGCGACAGCGACGAGGTCGATGCCGTCGGTCTTCGCGATCGCGGGCAGATGCTGGTCGCGCGCGATCTTGCCGAGCCCGACGAGGCCGAGCTTGATCCCGCTCACAGACTGCGCACCCTGGCCATGCCGGTGCCGCCGGCACGCGCGAGCGGGTTGCGCACGGGCAGCAGGAACGCGTCCGCCTCGACCTCGAACACATCGCCGACTTGCGTCCGCACCCCGTCCGAGAAGGACAAGGTCGCGGTGCCGAAGAAATGGACGTGCAGATCGCCGGGGCGCAGGAAGCCGTCGTACTTGAAGTGGTGATGTTCGAGGTTGGCGAGGCTGTGCGACATGTTCGCCTCGCCCGACACGAACGGCTTCTCCCACAGCACGTCGCCGCCCCGCACGATGCGGCTGGTGCCGCGCACGTCCTCGGGGAGGTCGCCGAGCCGCAGCTCGGGGCCGAGTGCCGCCTGACGCAGCTTGGAGTGGGCGAGCCACAGATAATTGCCGCGCTCCGTCACGTGATCGGAGAATTCATTGCCGAGCGCGAAGCCGAGCCGGATCGGCGTGCCGTCCGTGTCGATCAGGTAGATGCCGGCGATTTCCGGCTCCTCGCCGCCATCTTCGGCGAAGTCGGGCATGGTCAGCGGCGCGCCGGGATCGACCAGGATGCCGCCGTCGCCCTTGTAGAACCATTCGGGCTGCGCGCCGATGCCGCCATCGGCAGGCTTGCCGCCTTCGACGCCCATCAGGAACATCTTCATCGAATCGGTCTGCTCGGCGGTGGCCTTGGCGTGCATCTTGTCGCGCCCCTCGGCCGAACCGAGGTGGGTCAGGCCAGTGCCGCTGACCAGCGTGTGGGCGGGATCGGCATGGTCGACCGGCGAGAGCAGCCGCACGCCGGCGAGGTCGATCGCATCGCCGAGCGCCGCCTCGGCGGCTGCGGCGAGGGTGGTGCCCGCCGCAATCGCCTTGGCGGCGAGGTCGAGCGTGGTCGCCACCCCCGTCACGCGCCGTGCCGCGCCGCTGTCGTCGAGCGCGGCGACACCGCGCGCACCATCATCGAACTGAACGAGCGAGCGGATCATTTCGCCACCTCCAATACGCCGTTGGTGCGGCGTGTGATGTTCCAAGGGTTGGCCGCCTGAAGCGCCGGCGGCAGCAGCGCGTCGGGCGTGTCCTGATAGCAGACCGGGCGCAGGAAGCGCGCCATCGCCAGCGTGCCGACCGACGTGCTGCGCCCGTCAGAGGTGGCCGGGAAGGGGCCGCCGTGCACCATCGCATGGCTGACCTCGACGCCGGTCGGCCAGCCGTTGAACAGGATGCGGCCGACCTTCTGCTGGAGCACCGGCAGCAGCTCGGCGGCCGCTGCCTCGTCACCGTCACCGCTCTGGATCGTGGCGGTGAGCTGGCCTTCGAGCTGCGCGATCACCGTCTTGATCTCGGCGACGTCCTTGCAGCGCACCAGGATCGACGACGAGCCGAACACCTCGTGGCTCAGCGCCGCGTCGGCGGTGAACTGCGTCGCCTCGGTGGTGAACAGCGCGCCGACCGCCTGGTTGACGCCATCGCCGACACAGCCGCGCGCGACGGTGGTGACGGCGGCGTGGCCGGCGAGTGCATCCACCCCCTTCGCGTAGCTGGCGTGGATGCCGGGGGTGAGCATCACCGCGGGCTGGCTCGCGGTCAGCGCCTTGGCGGCCGAGGCGACGAAGGCGTCGAGGTCGGGGCCGTCGATCGCGATGACGAGGCCGGGGTTGGTGCAGAACTGACCCGCGCCCATCGTCAGCGAGCCGACGAACGCCGGGCCCATCGCCTCGGCGCGCGCGGCGAGCGCGCCGGGCAGCAGCACGACCGGGTTGATGCTCGACATCTCGGCATAGACCGGGATCGGCTCGGCACGCTCAGCGGCGATCTTCATCAGCGCGATGCCGCCGCCGCGCGAGCCGGTGAAGCCGACCGCCTTGACGTTGGGATCGGAGACGAGCGCGCCGCCGAGGTCGTTCGACGTGCCGGGCAGGTAGGAGAACACACCCTCGGGCAGACCGCACGCAGCGACCGCCTGCTGGATCGCGCGCGCGACCAGCTCGCCGGTGCCGGGGTGCGCGGGATGGCCCTTCACCACCACCGGGCAACCCGCCGCGAACGCCGCAGCGGTATCGCCACCGGCGACCGAGAAGGCGAGCGGGAAGTTCGACGCGCCGAACACCGCGACCGGCCCGAGCGCGACGTTGAGCCGGCGCAGATCGGCACGCGGCAGCGGCTGGCGGTCGGGCATCGCCGGGTCGATCGTGGCGTCGAGCCAGAGCCCTGCGCGCACTTCGGCGGCGAACATGCGGAGTTGACCGATGGTGCGCCCGGTCTCGCCCTGAAGCCGGGCGACCGGCAGCGCGGTCTCGGCATTGGCGGTCGCGACGAGATCGTCCTTCAGCGCGAGGATGTTGTCGGCGACCGTCTCGATGAAGGTCGCGCGCGCCTCGGGCGTGGTCGCCGAGAAGGCTTCGAAGGCTGCGGCGGCGAGGGTGGTGGCCTTCGCCACCTCGTTCGGCCCGGCGTTGGCGAAGGCGACGTCGCCGCTCTCGCCGGTGGTCGGGTTGATCGCGCTGAAGGTGTCGTCGGTGCGCGTCTCGCTCGCGCCGATCAGGATGGCTCCGTTGTACATCGTGTGTCTCCGGATGAAGTGTCGAGGTTCAAGGTCTGTGGTTCGCCCTCACCCTTCCGGCGCTTCGCGCCTCCCTCCCTCTCCCGCCGGGAGAGGGAAGGGGCCCGCCCGGCGCAGCCGGGTGGGAAGGGTGAGGGTGACGTCATCAATGATTGTCGCGCGGCAGCCCCATAGATTGCGCGATGCGCTGATACTTTTCGGCCCCTTCGAGGATCGCGCCGGTCTCCATCTGGCCGACCACCGAGCGCTGGATCTCCTGCCACGGCGTCTGCGAAGCGGGGAACTTGTAGCCGCCCTCCGCCGTCAGCGCGGCGCGGCGCTGTTCGAGTTCCTCATCGGAAATCAGGATATCGGCGGTGCCCTTGCCGAGATCGATGCGGACGCGATCGCCGGTGCGGATCAGCGCGAGGCCGCCCATCGCCGCCGCTTCGGGCGAGGCGTTGAGGATCGAAGGCGAGCCGCTCGTCCCCGACTGGCGACCGTCGCCGATGCACGGCAGCGCGTGCACACCCTCGGTGATGAGATAGGCCGGCGGCCGCATGTTGACCACCTCGGCCGCGCCGGGATAGCCGATCGGGCCGGCGCCGCGCATGAACAGCAACGTCTCGGGCGTGATGCCGGTGGCGGGATCGTCGATACGGTGGTGGTAGTCCTCCGGCCCGTCGAACACCACGGCCGGGCCTTCGAACGCCTCGGGATCTTGTGGGTTCGACAGATAGCGCGCGCGGAACTCGGGCGAGATCACGCTGGTCTTCATGATCGCCGAGTTGAACAGGTTGCCGGTCAGCACGATGAAGCCCGCTTCCTCGACCAGCGGCGTCTCGAACGGACGGATCACCCGCTCGTCCTCGATTTTCGCGTCGCGGCAATTGTCGCCGATCGTCTTGCCGTTGACGGTCTTTGCGCCCTCGTGGATCAGCCCTTGCTTGATGAGCTGCGCGGTGACGGCGGGGACGCCGCCGGCATGGTAATAATCCTCGCCGAGATACTCGCCGGCCGGCTGAAGGTTGACCAGCAGCGGCACCTTGTGCCCCTTCTCCTGCCAGGTCTGGATCGGCAGGTCGACGCCGACGTGGCGAGCCAGCGCGGCGAGGTGGATCGGCGCGTTGGTCGAGCCGCCGATCGCGGAATTGACCACGATCGCATTTTCGAACGACTCGCGCGTCAGGATGTCGGACGGCTTGAGATCCTCCGCCACCATTTCCACGATGCGCTTGCCGGTGTGATAGGCGACTTCCTGACGGTCGCGGTACGGCGCGGGGATCGCCGCCGAGCCGGGCAGCGACATGCCGAGCGCCTCGGTGAGCGAGTTCATCGTCGTCGCCGTGCCCATCGTGTTGCAATAGCCGGTCGACGGCGCGGACGAAGCGACGAGCTTGATGAACTCGCCCGCGTCGATCTCGCCGGCGGCGAGCATCTGGCGCGCCTTCCATACGATCGTGCCCGAGCCGGTGCGCTCGCCCTTGTGCCAGCCGTTGAGCATCGGCCCGACCGACAGCGCGATCGCCGGGATGTTCACCGTCGCCGCCGCCATCAGGCAGGCCGGGGTGGTCTTGTCGCAACCGACCGTCAGCACCACGCCGTCGAGCGGATAGCCGTACAGCAGTTCGACCAGCCCGAGATATGACAGGTTGCGATCGAGCCCGGCGGTCGGGCGCTTGCCGGTCTCTTGGATCGGATGGACCGGGAATTCGATGGCGATGCCGCCCATCTCGCGGATGCCCTCGCGCACGCGCTCGGCAAGGACGAGGTGGTGGCGGTTGCACGGGGACAGGTCCGAGCCGGTCTGCGCGATACCGATGATCGGCTTGCCCGATTGCAGCTCCTCCAGACTCAGCCCGAAGTTCAGATACCGCTCGAGATACAGCGCGGTCATGTCGATGTTGTCCGGGTTGTCGAACCAGGCGCGGCTGCGGAGTTTGGGGGGCGTGTGGCTCATAGACGTTTCCCGTGGGCGTTGGCGCCGATCGCATTGACGGCTGTCAGCGCGGGATATACTCATACAATTGCAGAATCAATCAGCACGTGAGGGTGTGTGGCAGGTCCAATCATGAATTCGGGAGGTGCGGCTCCGGCCGGTGCCTCGGGTAGCACGCGGTCCTACGGCCCGGCGCTGACGTTGCTCGCCACGTTGTTCTTCATGTGGGGCTTCATCACCGTCATCAACAACACGCTGCTGCCGCATCTGCGCGCCGTGTTCGACCTGAGCTATCTCCAGACCACCTTGATAGAATCGGTGTGGTTCATCGCCTATGGAATCATGTCGATCCCCTCGGCCAAGCTGATCGAGCGGATCGGCTATCAGAAATCGCTCGTCGTCGGTCTCGCGGTGATGGCGCTGGGCGCGCTGGGCATGATCCTCGCCGCGTCGATCCCGTCCTACGGCGTCACCCTCGTCATGCTGTTCGTGATCGCCAGCGGCATCACCTTGCTCCAGGTCGCGGCCAACCCGTATGTCGCGGTGATCGGCTCGCCCGAGACCGCGTCGTCGCGGCTCAATCTGGTGCAGGCGATGAACTCGGCGGGCACGATGCTTGCCCCGGCGTTCGGCGCGTATCTCATCCTCGGTCGATCGGTCAGCGGCACCGCCAAGGCGGGCCATGTGCTGACCCCGGCGGAGCGGCTGGCCGACGCGCATTCGGTGCTGCTGCCCTATCTGCTCGTCGCGGTCGTGCTGGTGGTGCTCGCGGTGGTGATCGCACGCTTCCCGCTGCCCGCGATCGGCCAGAACGCCACCACGCGCGTTGCCAAGGAGGAGCGCAAGCACCTGTCGCTGTGGTCGCACCGCGCGCTGGTGTTCGGCATCCCGACGATGATCGCCTATCTTCTTGCCGAGATCGGCGTGGCAAACCTGTTCGTCAACTTCGTCAGCCAGCCCACGATCGCGGACCTGACGCACGAGCAGGCCGGCCAGTATCTGACCCTGCTGTGGGGCGGCATGATGGTCGGCCGCTTCGCCGGCTCCGCGATCATGCAGAAGTTCCGCGCCGAGGACGTGCTGGCGGTGTTCGCCGGCCTCGCGCTGCTGGTGATGATCGCGGTGCTGACCACCACCGGCCATGTCGCGATGTGGGCGCTGATCTCGGTCGGGCTGTTCCACTCGATCATGTTCCCGACGATCTTCACGCTCGCGATCCGCGGACTCGGCCCGCTGACCGAGGAAGGCTCGGGGCTGATGATCATGGCGATCGCCGGCGGCGCCTTGGTGTTCGTGCAGGGCATCCTCGCCGACAAGTTCGGCTTGCAGGCGTCGTTCATGCTGACCGCCGCGTGTGAGGTCGTCACCCTGCTCTACGCGCTGTGGGGATGCCGCGTGGCGGTGGAAGACGCGAAATGAGCGCCGCGATCGAATCGCGCCTCGTCTGGGACGTGAAGGCGACGCTTGGCGAAGGGCCGGCGTGGATCGGGCGCGAGAACGCGCTGTGGTTCGTCGATATCAAAAGCGGCAAGGTCCACCGCTATGATCCGGCGAGCGACGATCGACAGTCGTTCGAGGTCGGCGGCATGCCGAGCTTCCTCGTGCCGGCGGAGGGCGACCGTCTGCTGGTCGGGTCGCTCGACGGCCTGTATCTCCTCGAAGACGGCAAGCTCACCGGGCCGGTAGCGAAGATCGACATGCCCGCGCACAACCGCACCAACGATGCGACGGTGGATGCGTCCGGCCGGCTGTGGTTCGGCACGATGGACAATGAGGAGGAAGCCGTCACCGGCGCGATCCACCTGTTCGACGCGGTCGATCTGCGCCCGGTCGGGGGCGACTGCGTCATCACCAACGGGCCGGCGATCTCGGCCGATGGCGGCACGATCTACCATGTCGATACGCTCGGCCGCACGATCTACCGCTGCGACATCTCCGGCGGCCCCAGCCTCGCGCACGGCGAGGTGTTCGTCACCATCGCCGAGAAGGACGGTTCGCCCGACGGCGTGACGCTCGATTCGGAAGGCTGCCTGTGGGTCGGCCTGTGGGGCGGCTGGCAGGCGCGCCGCTATGCGCCCGACGGCACGTTGCTCGCGGTGGTCGCGCTGCCGTGCGCCAACGTCACCAAGGTGGCGTTCGGCGGGCCGGACCTGCGCACCGGCTACGTCACGACCGCGCGTGCCGGTCTGTCGGAGGCGGACCTCAACGGGCAGCCGCTCGCGGGCGGGCTGTTCGCGTTCGACGCGCCCGCTCCGGGGGTCGCGTTGCCCGAGATGCGTTTGCCGGCGTGAGCGGGTACAGCGTTCTCGGCGACTGGGGCACGACGCGGCTGCGCCTGTTCCGGGTGGAAGATGGCGCGGTGGTCGACCGCGCCTATGGTGACGGCATCGGTACGCCGGGCATCGTGCCCGAGGCGGTGCTGCGCGGGGGCCTCGCCGGCTGGGCATCGGACGGCGCGCCGGCGTCGATCCGGCTGTGCGGCATGGTCGGCGCGCGCGACGGCTGGCGCGAGGCACCCTATGCCGATTGCCCGGCCACGCGCGAGGCATGGCTGGCGGCGGCGACCCGGCTCACGCTCGATGACGTGCCCGTCGAGATCATGGCCGGGCTTGCCTGCGTCGATGGCGAGGGCGTGCCCGACGTGATGCGCGGCGAGGAGACGCAACTCTACGGCGCGCTGGCACTGGTGCCGGAGCTGGCGCGGGCGCGGCACATCGTCATCCTGCCCGGCACGCACAGCAAATGGGCGGTGATCGAGGACGGTGCGATCACCGGCTTCCGGACAATCCTGACGGGCGAGATGTTCGCGCTGCTGCGCCAGCATTCGACGCTCGCACGCGGGCTCGCGGCCGGCGATCCGGGCGTGGAGGCGGAAGGCTTTGCTGCCGGTCTCGATCGCGCCGAACGTGGCGTGCTGAGCAATCTGTTCGGTGCGCGCGCGATGCAATTGCGTGCCGGTAAGACACCCGATTGGGCGCTCGGCTATCTGTCCGGCCTCGTCATCGGCGGCGAGATCGCCGAGATGCGCGCCACGTTGGCGGACGCCACCGGCGTGACGATCATCGGCGATCCGCAACTCGCGGAACGCTACGCAAAGGCTTTCGCGCGCGCCGATGTGGCGGTGCAGCGGCTCGACGGCGATGCCTGCGTGCTCGCCGGTTTACTTTAGGAGGTTTCCCCATGACGCTCGACGAACTGCTGGCCGAAGGCGTGCCCCCGGTCACCGCGATCCTGCGCGGGCTCCGCCCCGACGAGGCGCTCGATGTCGCCGCCGCGCTGATCGACAACGGTGTGCGCATCCTCGAAGTGCCGTTCAACTCGCCCGACCCGCTGGTGAGCATCGCCGCGATCACCGAAAAGTTCGCTGACCGTGCGCTGATCGGCGGCGGCACCGTGCTGACCGTCGAGGCGGTCGAGGCGCTCGCCGGCGCGGGCGGGCGGCTGCTGGTGACGCCCAACACCAACCCTGCGGTGATCGCGCGCGGCGTCGCGCTTGGGCTGGAGGCGCTGCCCGGTTTCATGACGCCGACCGAGGCGTTCCAGGCGATCGCGGCGGGCGCGCGCCGGCTGAAGCTGTTCCCCGGCGCGAGCCTCGGTCCGTCCTACCTCAAGGCGGTGCGCGACGTGCTGCCGCGCGACGTCAAGGTCTGGGCGGTCGGCGGCACCAATGCCGAGACGTTCAAGGACTGGCTGGCGTGCGGCTGCGAGGGCATCGGCGTGGGCGGCGCGCTGTTCAAGCCCGGCGACAGCGCCGCACAGGTCGGCGAGCGGGCGGCGGCGCTGACGGCGGCGTGGAAGGCGGCAGTCGCCTGACGCGGGGCGCCTGACGCGCACCGGTTGGCAAAGTTAGCGCGGAATCGTATAAGCGCGCCTATGGCGCAGATGAACATCTCGATTCCCGACAAGCTCAAGAGCTGGGCGGAGCACCGTGTCGCCGAGGGCGATTACAGCAGCACCAGCGATTACGTCCGCGATCTCGTGCGGCGCGATCGGGAGGCGGTGGAGCAACTCCATCGCCTGCGCGCCGCGATCGACGAAGGGCTCGCATCGGGCGTGAGCGAGCGTGATCCCTTCGCATATCTCGATGAGTTGCGAGCCGGATTGCGCGCGCGGTCGGGCGAGGCGGATGCGGCTTGAACTCGGCCGGCGCGCGCAGGCCGATCTTGCCGACATTCGCGACTACAGCGTGGAGCAATACGGTCCGCAGCGCGCCGCGCGCTACATCGACACGCTGGAACAGACGTTCCGGCGTATCCTGGCATTCCCTGAAAGCGGCACGCAGCGATCAGACCTCGCCGCCGGCTTACGCAGCGTACCCACCGGCGAACACCGGCTCTACTACCGCGTCGATGCCGAGCGGGTCCTGATCGTGCGCGTTCTGCACAAGGCGATGGACCCGCTGCGGCACCTCTAGCGTCAGTCGTGCTCGCGCCCGCCCGCACCCATGTACAATTCGCCGCCGGTATCGCGGAACACCTTGCTCATCTCCGCCATGCCCGCCTCGGCATCCTCGGCCGCGACGAAGCTCTCGACCGGGGCATTCTGCTTGGCCGCGAACTCCCTCACTTCTTGAGTGATCTTCATCGAGCAGAATTTCGGGCCGCACATTGAACAGAAATGCGCGGTCTTCGCACCCTCCGCCGGCAGCGTCTGGTCGTGATACTGTTCGGCCGTGTCGGGATCGAGCGACAGGTTGAACTGGTCGCGCCAGCGGAAGTCGAAGCGCGCGCGGGACAGCGCATCGTCGCGCAGCCGCGCGGCGGGGTGGCCTTTGGCAAGATCGGCCGCATGCGCCGCCAGCTTGTACGTCACCACGCCGACCTTGACGTCGTCGCGATCGGGCAGTCCCAGATGCTCCTTGGGCGTGACGTAGCAGAGCATCGCCGTGCCGAACCACCCGATCATCGCCGCGCCGATACCGCTGGTGATGTGGTCGTAGCCGGGCGCGATATCGGTCACGAGCGGCCCGAGCGTGTAGAACGGCGCCTCGCCGCACGCCTCGAGCTGCTTGTCCATGTTCTGCTTGATCTTGTGCATCGGCACATGGCCGGGGCCTTCGATCATCACCTGCACGTCCTCAGCCCACGCCCGCTTGGTGAGCTCGCCCAAGGTATAAAGCTCCGCGAACTGCGCCTCGTCGTTGGCGTCGGCGTTCGAGCCCGGGCGCAGACCGTCACCGAGCGAATAGGCGATGTCATACGCTTTCATGATCTCGGTGATCTCGTCGAAGCGTTCGTAGAGGAAGCTCTCCTTGTGGTGCGCCAGGCACCATTTCGCCATGATCGAGCCGCCGCGCGAGACGATGCCGGTGACGCGCTTCGCCGTCATTGGGATGTAGGGCAGGCGCACGCCGGCGTGGATGGTGAAGTAATCGACGCCCTGTTCGGCCTGTTCGATCAACGTGTCGCGGAACACCTCCCACGTCAGGTCTTCGGCCACGCCGCCGACCTTCTCCAGCGCCTGATAGATTGGCACGGTGCCGATCGGCACGGGCGCGTTGCGGAGGATCCATTCGCGCGTGTCGTGGATGTTGCGACCGGTCGAAAGGTCCATCACCGTGTCCGCGCCCCAGCGGATCGACCAGACCATCTTGTCGACCTCGCTCGCCACGTTCGAGGCGACCGCGCTGTTGCCGATATTGGCGTTGATCTTGACGAGGAAGTTGCGCCCGATCGCCATCGGCTCGCTCTCGGGGTGGTTGATGTTCGACGGGATGATCGCCCGCCCGCGCGCGACCTCGTCGCGGACGAATTCGGGGGTGACGTAGTCGGGGATCGACGCGCCCCAATCCTGCCCGTCGCGCAGCAGCTTCTCCTTCGCTTCCGCACGGCCGAGGTTCTCGCGGATCGCGACATATTCCATCTCGGGCGTGACGATGCCGCGCCGCGCATAGTGCATCTGGCTGACGTTCATGCCCGGCTTCGCCCGCAGCGGTTGCGTCACGACGTTTGGATATTGCGGCACGCCGGCGGAGCGGTCGGGGCCGGACAGGCCGTTGTCCTCGGGCCGCACCGCGCGCGCGGCATAGCGTTCGACGTCACCGCGCCCTTCGATCCAGCTTCGCCGCAGTTCGGCGAGACCGGTGTTGATATCGATCAGCGCCTGCGGATCGGTGTACGGGCCGGAGGTGTCGTACACGCGCAGCGGCGGTTCGCCCGAGCCCGGTTCGAGGTGGATCTCGCGCATCGCCACACCCGCGCCGGGGATGTTGGGGGAGGGCACATGGATCTTGCGCGACCCCCGGATCGCTCCGGTGGTGACGCCGATTTCGGTACGCGTGGGCAGGTCGGCCATCGTTCAGTCTCCAAGCTCGGGCAGGCCGGGCTTGGGCCTCACCGGTCTTGGCGACTGGCTGCGGACTCACCCTCCCTACGCCGGTAAGCCCTTGTCGGGGCCGGATCAGGTTCGACGGGTCGGACGGAGTTTCACCGTCCCTCTCAGCCTTGTGGCTCCCCGGGGAATGTCATGACGATAGAGCGCCGCCGCGCCGCCGTCCAGCCCCGCCGGACGCGCGATCAGACTGACAGCCGCAGCGGCGCGCGCGGGTCGGCGTCATCGACTGGGAGGCGACCACCCCGGCCCGTAAATCGCGGTGTATGAACGGCAAGCCGCAGGGGAGCGCGCGGTCGCGGCAGGGACACGCGCGTAACGGTCGGGTGGTACTATAGCTTGGCCGCGCGGGAGGCACCCCGCGCGGCCGATATACGGTCAGGCGTTGCTGGCCGCGCTGGTCTTGATGTCGCCGTTGGTGCCGTTCGGGAAGAACCCGCCCGAGGAAACCGCGGCGCTGTTGAGGTACAGCACGTTGAGCATCTGCCCGGCGGTGCGCGTGTAAACGCGGCCTTGGGCGTCGACCGGCGCGATGTTGGCGGTGGTCGACGTACCGGTGATGCCTTGGTCGATGTCGGCCGATCCGTCGAGGCTGTCGCGTGCGTTGCTGAACTGGAGCGCGGCGGCACCCTGGCCCATCGTGTAGAGCGTCGTGCGGATCAGTGCGGCGTGATAGGCCTGCGTGGCGAGGATGCCCGCCAGCGCATCGAGATAGAGCGTGCTGGTCAGCAGCGTGCAGGCGCCCTTGTATGCCGTGACCGCCAGATCCTTCAGCACGAAAGCGGCGAGCAGGAAGTTGAGGTCGCTCGCATACGGATCGAAGGTGACGCCGGTCGCCGCATAGCCGCCGAGCTGGGCAATCTTGGTGAACGCGCCGCTCGTGCCGCCGTCGATGTTGAGCGACGGCATCGCCACCGCCGAGCTGCCGAGCGCCGAGCGCAGGAAGCGCAGATGGGCGAGATCGTCCGCCGCGATCTCGCGCGCATATTGCGCCACCGTCGCGCTCGCGAAGCTCACCGCGCGCCCGCCCGTCACCGACCCTTGCGTGCCGGTGCCGGTCAGCAGCGCCGCGCCGCCGCCCGGAAACTGCCCGCTGGTGCTCGTCGTGGAACTGGTGGAGGTGTCCGCGATCGCCGAGATGTTCGCACCCGTCGTCGCGAAGCGGAAGAACTGCCCCTGAAGATACTGGAGGTTGAGCATCAGGTTGAGCGCGTCGGCGTCGATGATGGCGCTCGTGCTGCTCGACGTCGGCGTGGGCGTCGCCGTGTCGGTGGTATCGTCGCTGCCGCCGCACGCGCTGAGCAGCGCGAGGCCGCCGGCGGCGATCCCGACGCGCCCGGTCGAGCGGAGGAACTGGCGGCGGGCGAGGGTGCGGCGATCGCTTTCGATCGAAATCGTGTCGGTATCGGTCACGGGGAAGCTCTCCGGGCGGGAAGTCTGGGTCACTCGGGCGATCAGTTCGCGCCGCTGGTGACGGTCGTGCCGTTCACGCCGGCGGGGAAGAAGCCCCCGAGCGAGAGCGACAGGCTGTTGAGATAGACGATGTTGAGCACCGCCGTGGACGCGCGACCATATATAATGCCGTCGTCGCCGGCCGGGGTGATGTTCGAGACCAGGTTGCTGTTCGCATCCGTGGTCGGCGAAATGCCCTGGTCGTCGTCGCTGGTGCCGCCGTCGAGCCCGTCACGCGCGTTCGAGATCGCATCGGCGTTGGCGCGCAGCGTCGATCCGCTCGCCGCGCCCTTGGCGTAGAGCAGGGTGCGCACGGTGCCTGCGTGATAGGCGGTCGCACCGAGCAGCCCGACGATCGAATCGCGGTTGGTCGCATCGGTAACGCTGGTGACGAGCGTCTTGTAGCTGGTCGCCACCACGTCTTCGAGCAGGAACGCGGCGAGCAGGAAGTTGCTGTCGTTCGCATAAACGTCGAAGCCAACGCCCGAGGCGACGAGGCCGGCGGCGCGCATCGCGGTGCTGAACGCGCTCGTCGCGGTCACGTCGAGGTCGATCTTGGGCTGCGCGATCACGTCGGCACCGGCGGTGGTCCGCAGGAAGGCGACGCGGGCTGCGGCTTCCGCGGCGAACTCGCTGGCGATCTGCGCGACGACGGGATCGGTGAAGCTCACCTGACGGCCACCGGTCACGCTGCCGGCGGTGCCCGCGCCGGTCAGCTGGTCGGCGGTGAGGCCGGTGCCGTTGGCGGCGACGCCGTAGAATTGCGCGAGCAGATATTCGAGATTGAGCGCGAAGTTGACGAGCGACGAATCGGTCACGGTATCGGCGCGCGCGATCGAGCTGACCGTGATGGCGGCCGCGCCGGTCGCGGTGATCGCGGCGGCGCCGAGCGCGGTGCGGAAAAATTCGCGGCGCTCGTTGCGCGTGTCAGTGCGCGCCTCGGGGGCGTCCTCGTGTAGGGCAGTCATTCTCGTCCTTCCGGCGTGTCACCTTGAGCCAGGGTGTACGCACCGCCGGAAGCCCGATGCGACACGGCCGCCCCCGCCCGGGAAGGGCAGGAACGGCCGGAGTCGCTGCGGAACGCACACATGCGCCCCGTAGAGACGCTTTAGAAGGTGTACGCAAGCCCGGCCGCGCCGAGCCACTGGTTCGGGTTGCCGGCGGTGCGCACGATCGGGCTGTACGAATAGCTGCCGAGCAGGCGCGAATAGGCCCCGCCTGCGATCAATTTCACGCCGTGCAGCAGGTCGCCGGTCAGCGCATAGGTGAAATAGCCGCCGAGCTGATAGTTTTTCCAGCCGGCGCGGGCATTATACACCGGCAGGCCGCTCGCGACGCTCTGGCCGGGGGTGATGCTGAAATAGGTGCGCGCATAGCCGGTCTCGACGTGCGACGCGGTGGCGGTGAGGCCGACCGCGGCCTTGCGGCTGAGCGGGGTCAGATAGTTGATCGAGGGCTGCCAGATGCCGCTGTCATGCACGTTCGACACGTCGTGGCGGTAGCTGACCGACACCGACAGCTTGTCGTACGGGCTGGTGATGATGCCGGTCTTGCCGATGCCGACGTAGCCGCCGAGCTCGATCGCATTGTCGATCTTGCCGAGGTTGCGCACGCGGACGTCGTCGATGTTCTTGCGCGTGCCGCGATCGAAATTGACCACGCCGATCGGGCCGAACTGGAGATCGATCGTCTGGCCGGGGCGATTGGGGATCAGGTCGAGCGTGGCGCGGTTGCCGATCACCGAGAAGTTGAAGCCCTTGAACTGGCCGATGATCGCGGGCGCCGGGGTGAAGCGATAATGGTCCGAGCCTTCGTAATCGGGGATATAAACCCCCGCGACGCCGACCGTGACATTGTCGCCGCTCATCTTCGCTGCGAGATCGGCGTTACCGGCTGCCGCATCGCTCTGCGCGAAGGCCGGGGCGGCGCTCAGCACGGCGACGAGCGGAAGGGCGGCGGCGATACCGCGACGGAGGAACTTCGACACTGACAACTCCCTGTTTGTTACTGCCGCGAAACGCCGCGCTGCACAATTGGCTCCGTGTGTTTCCACGGCTGCGCGCTTTTTGCCGAAATGCGTGACAATCCGGCCACGCTTGCGGGGCGCCCGGACACCCGGAACATCACCGCCCGCGCCGCATGCGCCTTCGCAGCAGCGCGGGCATCCAGCGGGCGGCGGCCGCCATGACGTGCGCGGTTCGTCCGACATAGGTGTGGAGCCGCGTGCCGTGCACCGCGTCCCACGCCGCCTGCGCGACCGCCGCCACCGGCGTGACCTCCAGCCCCGCCGCCGCGACCGTCCAGCGGATCGTGCCGCCCGGAACCGCGCCGTCGAGCAGCGGCGTATCGATGAAGGCGGGGACGAGCGCACGCACGCGGATGCCGTCGCCCGCCCATTCGCCGTCTAGCGCCTCGCTGAGACCGCGCACCGCGAACTTGGTGGCCGAATAGGTCGCGAGCCCGGCACTGCCGTAGATCGCCGAGGCCGAGGCGATGTTGAGCAGGCAACCCTGCGCCCGCGCGAGATAGGCATGGCCGAGCTTCGCGCCGTTGAGCACGCCCGTGAAGTTGATCGCGATCGTGCGGTCGATCGCGTCGAAACTGGTATCGGCAAGCGCGCCGCCAGTGCCGATCCCGGCATTGTTGAACAGCACGTCGAGCGCGCCGCCGGCAGGGGCAGTGAACGCATCGAGCGCCGCCACCCATGCGGCGCGGTCGCGCACGTCCATCACATAGCGCTCGCTCATGCCGGCGGGGAGCAGCGCCTGCGTCGCGGCCAGCCCGGCCGCGTCGATGTCGGCGAGCCCGACGTGCCAGCCGCGCCCGGCGAACAGCAGCGCGGTCGCCCGGCCGATGCCCGACGCCGCGCCGGTGATGAAGATGGTTTTGGGCATATCGTCTCCGTAGGACGCCCGTCGGTCCCTGAGCAACATCCGTTCCCCCGCGAAAGCGGAGGTCCAGAGCCACAAACGCTGCGCTGCTTGGCTCTGGACCCCCGCCTTCGCGGGGGAACGGTTGGCGGAGCCGTTTCGGGTTTGACGCACCCGCCCCGCTCCCGCACAACCCCAGCCATGCCAGCCCCCCGCGAAACCGGCCCCTCGGTCGCCCTTGCCGGCGTGTCGAAACACTATCCGGGCGGCGCGGTCGCGGTGAAGGACGTGTCGATCGAGATCGCCGGCGGCAGCTTCGTCGCGCTGGTCGGCGCGTCGGGATCGGGCAAGTCGACGCTGCTCAAGATGGTCAATCGCCTGATCGAGCCGAGCGCGGGCAGCATCCGCATCGCAGGGGCGGAGGTGACGGCGGAAGCACCCCACGCGCTGCGCCGCCGGATCGGTTACGTCTTCCAGAACATCGGCCTGTTCCCGCACATGACCGTCGCCGAGAACATCGCGATCGGCCTGCGCCTCACGGGCAAAAAGGACCGGCACGGCCGCATCGCCGAACTGCTCGATCTGGTCGATCTGCCGCAGGAATTTTCACAGCGTCTGCCCGATGCGCTGTCGGGCGGGCAGCGCCAGCGCGTCGGCGTGGCGCGCGCGCTCGCGCTTGAGCCCGGACTGATGCTGATGGACGAGCCGTTCGGCGCGCTCGACCCGGTGACGCGCGATCAGCTCGGCCGCGCGATTCGGGCGCTGCACGACCGGCTTGGCCTCACCACGATCATGGTGACGCACGACATGGCCGAGGCGCTGATCCTCGCCGATCGCGTGCTGGTGATGGCGGGCGGGCGGCTCGTCGCCGATGCCACGCCCGCTGCGCTGCTGGCGGGCGCGGGCGGTGCGGAAGCCGATGCGCTGGTCGCGGTGCCGCGCGAGCAGGCGCGGCGGCTGCAAGAGATCGGGGGCGGGGCGTGAGCGTTCCTGCCCTCACGGTTCCCCCGCGAAGGCGGGGGTCCAGAGCCACACAGCGCCGCGCTTGCGGCTCTGGACCCCCGCCTTCGCGGGGGAACGGGAGCGCGTGGACATGAGCGCCTTCCTCGACGCGCTGCACCGCGTGCCGCCGCTGCTCGCGCAACACCTGCTGCTCGCCTTCGTCGCATTGCTGCTCGGCATCCTTGTCAGCCTGCCGCTCGCGATCGTCTCGGCGCGGCGGCCGCAGGTGGCGCGCGTGGCGCTGGTGTTCGCGAGCCTCATCCAGACGATCCCGACGCTGGCGCTGCTGGCGCTGTTCTACCCGCTGCTGCTGTCGCTGTCGGCGCTGGTGGGGGGCGGCATCCCCGCGCTCGGCTTCGTGCCGTCGCTGCTGGCGCTGACGCTCTACGCATTGCTGCCGATCCTGCGCAACGCCGTCACCGGGCTGACCGGGCTCGATCCGGCGGTGGTCGAGGCGGCGGACGGGGTCGGCATGACCGCGTGGCAGAAGCTGCGGCTGGTCGAGGCGCCGCTCGCCGCGCCGGTGGTGATGGCGGGCATCCGCACCGCTGCCGTATGGACGATCGGCGCGGCGACGCTCTCCACCACGGTCGGCCAGCCGAGCCTTGGCGACATGATCTTCGCCGGGCTCCAGACGCAGAACTGGGCGCTGGTGCTGGCCGGCTGCTTCAGCGCGGCGGCGCTCGCGCTGGCGGTGGACGCGCTGCTCGGGCTGGTCGAACACGGCATCGCCCGGCGCAAGCGCGGGCAGGCCTGGGGCGCGCTCGTCGTGCTGGTGGTGGGCGCCGCGCTCGCGCTCGCGCCGATGTGGCCGACCGGAGGGCCGGGCCGGGTGGTGATCGGCGCCAAGAGCTTCTCCGAGCAGTACATCCTCTCGCGCGTGATCGGCCACCGGCTCGAGGCGGCGGGCTACCGCGTGGAATATCGCGAGGGGCTCGGCTCGGGCGTGGCGCTGAACGCGCTGTCGAGCGGGGCGATCGACGTCTATGTCGACTATACCGGCACGATCTGGGCCGACACGATGAAGCGCACCGACGTGCCGCCGCGCGAGACGATCCTGGCGGGCGTGCGCGACTGGGCGGCGAAGACACGTGGGCTGACGCTGCTCGGCAAGCTCGGGTTCGAGAATGCCTATGCCTTTGCGATGCGTGGGGATGATGCGGCGCGGCGCGGGGTGAAGTCGATCGCCGATCTGGTGGACATCGCGCCCAAACTGCGGCTGGCGACCGATATCGAGTTCCTCGACCGGCCCGAATGGGCGGCGGTGAAGCGCGCTTACGGGCTCGAATTCGCCTCGGCGCATCCGTACCAGCCGACCTTCATGTACCGCGCGCTGGAGAGCGGCGCGGCCGACGTGATCCCGGCCTTTTCCTCGGACGGGCGGATCGCGGCGGACAGGTTGACGGTGCTGAGCGACCCCAAGGGCGCGATCCCCGGCTATGACGCGATCCTGCTGCTGTCGCCCCGCCATGCGCGCGACGCCCGCTTTCAGGCGGCGCTCAGGCCGCTGATCGGGCGCGTGCCGGTCGCGGCGATGCGGCAGGCGAACTATCTGGTCGATCGCGACAGCGACAAGGCGACGCCGGAGGCGGCGGCGCGCTGGCTGGAGAAGCGAGTGGGGTTGTAGGGGCGGCGGTGCCGGGGATGTGGCTGAAGGTGGTGGAAAGCGGACATGCAAACCATTCTCAATCCATAAAGAGCGGCGAATGACCGAAGTCAGACTTGCTCGCAATTCGAACAATCGATTGAAGGGTTTTTCGCGCCTCTCTCCCAGAATCAGACTCACAACTAGACTGGAGCAAAAAGCTACGCATCGCGCCGTTGCTCGTCTTAACATCTATACGGCCATACCCTGGAGCGTCGAACACAAAAGCGGAGCAGCCTAGCGGCATTGCTTTGCTGCCTAGAGGAGGCAATACGAGGCGAGAGACTGCTGCAACGACCCTGTTGCGATCAGTCGAACCAATTCGTCGTTTTAGACGGCGCACGACCTGAACATTAGCGTGTCCACGATAGTATACTGGTTCTACAACTTGTTCCTGAACTTGCCCATCCGGTGATATGGCTATTTCTGCAAAAAACACGCCGGACGTGCTGGATGGCATCTTCTCGATGGCTAAACGATTAACGCTAAAACCAATTGTAACAGTATCTCTGTCGATCATGCTAATGCTGACCGCTTTTCTTGCGACCAGACTGTCGCTGTTTCTACAGCCAGCCAATATGATCAACATGAAGATCGTCGCGATGATTCCCGACTTTATCATGCGCTGATGATCGATCAAATCACGGACAACTGCTAGTGGGCGGAAGCGGACCTTACATCACGTCAGGGCAGCGCAGGGCATCAGCCTTGCGCCGGTACGACGGGACGCCTCAGGCTCGCACCGCCGTCAGGAAGTAGTCGAGGCTGAGGTCGTCCGACAGCACGAAGCCGCGTGCGGGCGAAAAACCCAGCCCGCGTCGGTCGATCACGCGCATCCCCGCGCGCGTCAGCAGCGCCTCCAGTTCGTCGGGGGTCAGGAACTTGTCCCAATCGTGCGTGCCCTTGGGGATGCGGCCCGAGCCTTCGCCGAGCGTGATCATCGCCAGTCGCGAGACAGGCGTGCGGTTGGGTGTCGAGACCACCAGCAGCCCGCCCTCGGTCAGCGCCCCCGCGAGCCCGGCCACGAACGCGGCGGGATCGGTGACATGCTCGATCACCTCCATCGAAGTGACGAGATCGAAGCGCTCGTCGCCGAGATCCTCGACGCTGCCGGCGCGATAGTCGATCGTCAGCCCCGACAGCGTGGCATGCGCGCGCGCGACGCCGATATTCTCGGGCGCGGCGTCGAGCCCGGTCACGGCCGCGCCGAGCCGGGCGAGCGGCTCGCACAGCAGCCCCGCGCCGCAACCCACGTCGAGCGCGCGCTTGCCCGCCAGCGGGTTGAAACCAGCGGCATCGCCGTTCCAATGCGCGTCGATCTGCTCGCGCAGGTAGCGCAGCCGCGGCGGGTTGAGCCGGTGGAGCATCGCCGAGGAACCCTTCGGGTCCCACCAGTCCGCCGCCAGTGTGCCGAAATGTGCCGCTTCCTGCGGGTCGATCGTGATCGTCATCGTGCTTGGCCTGCCCGCTTTGCGACGCAATGATGCCGTAGCTGTACTTTAGGCGACAAAAAATTCGTCTCGCTTGCCATCGTCATGCGCGGTTCCTATCAGGACGCCCCTCCCAACCCAAGGATTTTGCGACACCCCAATGGCCCGCATCGTGATGAAATTCGGCGGCACCTCGATGGCCGGCATGGAACGCATCCGGAGCGTCGCGGCACGGGTGAAACGCGAGGTTGAGGCGGGCAACCAGGTCGCGGTGGTCGTCTCCGCGATGGCGGGCGAGACCGACCGGCTGGTCGGCTTCTGCCGCGAGGCGTCGTCGCTGTACGACCCCAAAGAATATGACGTCGTCGTCTCAAGCGGCGAACAGGTGACGAGCGGGCTGCTCGCGATCGCGCTTCAGGCGGCGGGCGTGCCGGCGCGGAGCTGGCTCGGCTGGCAGCTTCCCATCCACACCTCGGATGCGCACGCCTCGGCGCGGATCGGCACGATCGATACCGAGGCGCTCGATGCCAGCCTCGCGCGCGGCGAGGTCGCGGTGATCCCCGGGTTTCAGGGCGTGAGCGACGACGACCGCATCACCACGCTCGGGCGCGGCGGATCGGACACGTCGGCGGTGGCGATGGCGGCGGCGATGAAGGCGGATCGCTGCGACATCTACACCGATGTCGACGGCGTCTATACCACCGACCCCCGCATCGTCCCCCGCGCGCGCAAGCTGAAGCGCGTGACGTATGAGGAAATGCTCGAACTCGCCAGCGTCGGCGCCAAGGTGTTGCAGACGCGCTCGGTGGGGCTGGCGATGAAGGAACAGGTGCGCGTCCAGGTGCTCTCGTCTTTCACGGGGCCGGACGCGCCGATGGCGGATACACTGCCCGGCACGATGATCGTCGGGGAAGAGGAGATTACAGACGTGGAACGCCAGCTCATCACCGGCATCGCGCACGACAAGAACGAAGCCAAGATCACCATCACCTCCGTGCCCGACAAGCCCGGTGCGGTGGCGTCGATCTTCGAGCCGCTGGCGGCGTCGAACATCAACGTCGACATGATCATCCAGAACATCGCGCACCGTTCGGTCGCGAGCGCGAGCGCGACCGATGTGACCTTCACCGTCCCCGCCGCCGATCTCGCCCGCGCGATCGAGGCGCTGGGCGCTGCGAAGGAGAAGATCGGTTTCGGCGATCTGATCCACGATACGCGGGTCGCGAAGATCTCGGTGGTGGGCGTGGGCATGCGCAGCCATGCGGGCGTCGCCAGCACGATGTTTACGACGCTGGGCGCGCGCGGCATCAACATCCTTGCGATTTCGACCAGCGAGATCAAGGTGAGCGTGCTGATCCACGAGGACGAGACCGAACTGGCTGTGCGCGTGCTGCACACCGCTTACGGGCTCGACGCGGAGGATGCTGCGGCCTGAACTGATCCCCGGCGAGAAGGCCGGGGTCCAGCTACGGAGCGGGCGTAAACTGGCGTCGCACTTCGTTACGGCGATCTTTCCAACTTGACCCCGGCCTTCGCCGGGGATCAGGATCGCGCCAAGTTCGCGAACCGCGCGATCACCGGCGCTCACCGTGCAACCACTCCCAGCCGTTCGTGCTGAGCTTGTCGAAGCACGTGCCCAAGCGGAACGTGCGTGGCACGCCCTTCGACTTCGGCCTGTAAGGCCGAAGTTTATCCTGAGCGGCTGGCTTGCCAGCCAGCCGAAGGGCTCAGGGCGAACGGGGGCAGGACTATCCTAGCTTCGCCAGCCACGCGATCACCGCGCTTTCCAGCCAGATGCGCGCGTCGGAATAGCTGTGATCCGTGGCACGGTGCTGCGTCTCGACCCGCGTGTTGCCGCCGCTGCGCACCTTCGCGACCAGCGCATCGTCGACCGGTGCGAGCCCGTCGTCGGAGGTGATCACCAGCAGCGGCGTGCGGGCCAGCCCCGGCGCGGCGGTGTCGAGCCGGAAGGCGGCGGCATTGGCGGCGATCTCGTCGGCGAGCGCTTCGTTGGTGGCGGCGAGCGTCTCGTGATTGTCGGCGAGGAAGGCGATCCGCTCGGCGCGCGGCAGGCTCGCCGATTTGGCCATGTCCGCCGCTGAGATCAGGATCGCACCCCGCAGGTCATGGCGGTGCGCGGCGACCAGCGCGGTCGTCCAGCCGCCGAGGCTGTGCCCGCCGAGCACCAGCCGCATGGTGTCGATCCCGTATCTGGCGGCGACCGCCGGCTGCCTGACGAAATCGAGCACCGCATCGGCATCCTCCAGACAATGCGCGAAGCGATAGTCGCCGGGGCTGCCCCACGACCCGCGATAGTTGAAGGTGACGACGTTCCACCCGGCGCGCCGCACCGCCTGCGCGAGATCGAGGTTCTTCTCGTTACCGGGCAGGCCGTGGAGCAGCACCAAGGTCGGGTGCGGCCCCTTGCCGCTGGCGAGATAGGCGACACCGTTGATCTCGACGCCGTGGCTCGGGATGTGCAGCACCTCCATTCGCGCGGGGGCGGCGGCATCGTGCGGCGGATCGGTGAAGACCGCGGCGGGCGTCTGCGCGGCGGTGGCTGCCCCGGCGGTGGCGGCGAGTGCGAAAGCTGCGGCGATGCGGCCGATGGTCATGTCCGTCCCCCTGTCGAAAGCGCCGATCATGCCGTGCGCGTGATGCGACGGGAAGTCCGGCGTTCGATCAGCCGTCCTCTCCGATCAGGTGCAGCGCGATGCGGCGGCGGTGGGGCGCACGGCGGTGTTCGAACACATAGATGCCCTGCCAGGTGCCGAGCATCATCCGCCCGTCCATCACCGGGATCGACAGGCTGGTCGCGGTGAGTGCGGCGCGCAGGTGCGCGGGCATGTCGTCCGGTCCTTCGTCGTCGTGCTCGTAAGTCCCGCTCTCGGGCGCGATGCGGGCGAAATACCGCTCCAGATCGCGCGCGGCGGCGGGAGCGGCATTCTCCTGCACCAGCAGCGAGGCGGAGGTGTGGCGTAGCAGCAGGGTTAGCAGTCCTGTCGCGATGCCGCTGCCCGCCACCCAGCCCGCTACGGCGTCGGTGGCTTCGTGCAGACCCTGTCCCCGCGTGGAGACGATGATTTCGGCGAGGGACTGGCGGAGCATGATGCGAAGATAGGCATGCGCGAGGCGACGGCCATGCTTTCTTTTCGCGCGCGAGACTTTAAGGGGCAACGATGACCAGCAGCACCGGCGCGGCGCGCCTCACCAGCCTCATGGCGCGCGGCGCCGAATTTCTCGGCAGCGAGGTCGCGATTCTGTGCGGCGCAATGTCGTGGGTGTCCGAGCGCAACCTCGTCGCGGCGATGTCGAACGCGGGCGGCTTCGGGCTGATCGCATGCGGGGCGATGTCGCCCGAGCTGCTCGACGCCGAGATCGCGGGCACCAAGGCGCTGACAGGGCGGCCGTTCGGCGTGAACCTCATCACCATGCACCCGCAGTTGATGGACCTGATCGCGGTCTGCACGCGCCATCAGGTCACCCACGTCGTGCTCGCAGGCGGGCTGCCGCCGGCGGGCAGCCTGGAGGCGATCAAGGCGGGCGGCGCCAAGCTGATCTGCTTCGCGCCCGCGCTCTCCCTCGCCAAGAAGCTGATCCGCTCGGGTGTCGATGCGCTGGTGGTCGAGGGCATGGAAGCGGGCGGGCATATCGGCCCGGTCTCGACCAGCGTGCTCGCGCAGGAGATCCTGCCCGAGGTCGCCGACAAGGTGCCGGTGTTCGTGGCGGGCGGCATCGGTCGCGGCGAGGCGATCGCGGCCTATCTGGAGATGGGCGCGGCCGGCGTGCAACTCGGCACGCGGTTCGTCTGCGCGACCGAATCGATCGCGCACCCGAACTTCAAGAAGGCGTTCCTGCGCGCGTCCGCCCGCGATGCGGTGGCGAGCGTGCAGATCGACCCGCGCTTGCCGGTCATCCCGGTGCGCGCCTTGAAGAACGCGGGCGGCGAACTGTTCACCGCCAAGCAGCGCGAAGTCGCGTCCTCGCTCGACGAGGGCAAGGTCGCGATGGCCGAGGCGCAGTTGCAGATCGAGCATTACTGGGCGGGCGCTCTCCGCCGCGCGGTGATCGACGGCGATGTCGAGCATGGCAGCGTGATGGCAGGCCAGTCGGTCGGCATGGTGACCAAAGAGGAGCCGGTCGCGGAGATCATCGCCGCGCTGGTCGGCGAGGCGGAAGTGGCGCTGGCGAAGCGCGCCGCCTGACACCGCTCCGGCGCAGACCGGTCTCGTTCCGTGAGGGGCGCGTCGTCCGAGAACAGGCGACCGCCCGGACCTGCGCCGGGGCGACGAGGATTTGACGGACAATCAGCCAAGACGGCTTTGCGAGTTCGTCCCGCTTCGGTACAGCCGGTGGACAATGCCGCCGCGCGAAACAGATCTGCCGACCGAGGGCCGTATCGTCGGGGACGAGCACCACCTGCCGGTGCGCGTCTATTTCGAGGATACCGATCTGTCCGGCATGGTCTATCACGCCAATTACCTGAAGTTCATGGAGCGCGGCCGTTCGGACATGCTGCGCGTGCTCGGCATCGACCAGCAGGCCGCGCATGAGGCGGGCGAGGGCAATTACGCCGTCACCGAACTCGCCATCCGCTACCGTGCGCCCGCGCGGCTTGGCGATGCGCTCACGGTGGCGACGCGGCTCGGCCGATTGGGGCCGGCGCGGCTGTTCATTCAGCAACGAGTCAGGCGCGGCGCGGTTGTACTCGCCGACGCCGATGTGACGGTCGCCTTCATCGCGCCTTCGGGCCGGGCGCGGCGGCAGCCGGCGGCATGGATCGAGGCGTTCGGGCGGTTCGTGCCCGAACGCGCAGCGGCACCAGACGTAACTCAGGGGGACTTACCCGCGTGAACCTGTTCTTCAACACCGACGCGACCAGCCTGTCGCCGATCGCGCTGTTCCTGCAAGCGGACTGGATCGTGAAGATCGTGATGGCGGGGCTGCTGCTCGCCAGCGTCTGGACCTGGGCGATCATCATCGGCTTCCTCATGCGGCTCGGCAAGATCCGCAAGGGCATGAAGCGGTTCGAGCGCGACTTCTGGAAGGCCGAGGATATCGACGCCTTCTACCGCACCGAAAGCGAGAGCAAGCTGCCGACCGCGCGCGTGTTCGCGGCGGGCGTCAAGGAATGGCGGCGTTCGACGGTGGGCGGAGTGATCGACCGGGGCGGCACGCGCGAGCGGCTGGCGACGGCGATGGGCGCGGCGGCGGCGGGCGAGATCGACGAGCTTTCGGACGGATTGAACGTGCTGGCGACGGTCGGCTCGGTCGCTCCGTTCGTCGGGCTGTTCGGTACGGTGTGGGGCATCATGCACAGCTTCACCGAGATTGCCGCCAAGCAGAACTCCTCGCTCGCCGCTGTCGGCCCCGGCATCGCCGAGGCGCTGTTCGCGACCGCGATCGGTCTGTTCGCCGCGATTCCCGCCGTCATCGCGTACAACCGCTTCGGCCACGGCATCAACAAGATCGAGGCGCGGCTCAACCGCTTCGCCGACGGGTTCCACGCTACGCTCAGTCGGCAGTTGGAAGCCGAAGGGAAGCGCTGACCCGTGTCGATGAACCTTCCCTCGCGAGCCGGGCGCGGCCGGCGCGCGCCGATGGCGGAGATCAACGTCACGCCGATGGTCGACGTGATGCTGGTGCTGCTCATCATCTTCATGGTGACCGCGCCGCTGATGACGGCGGGCGTGCCGGTCGATCTGCCCGACAGCCGCGCGAAGGCGCTCGAACAGGAGCAGCAGCCGGTCGAGATCTCGGTCGAGCGCGACGGCACGCTGCATGTCGACAAGGCGCTCGTCACCGACGATCTGCTGCCCGACGTGCTCGCGCAGGTCGCGCAGAAGACCGATGCCACCGGCAAGCCGCCGCAGATCTTCCTGCGCGCCGACCGCGCGCTCGATTACGGCAAGGTGATGCGGGTGATGGGCGAGCTCAACCGCGCCGGGCTCAACCGCGTCGCGCTGCTGACGACTCCGCAGGACGATCGGTGACACTGGCGGTGAGGGCAGTCGCCGACGTGGCAGGCGCACGCTGATGCAGCGCACGGAGAAGATCGGCCTCGGCATCGCCGTCGCCGGACACATCCTGCTGTTCGCGATCCTGTCGGTCGGCTTCCACCCGCCGGTCGATCCGGACCTGTACAAGCCCAAGCCGATCGACGTGTCGCTTGCGGAGGACGTCGCGCTCGAGGCGCAGGCGCCCAAGGCGGTCGAGCCGCCCGCACAGTCGAAGGCACCCGACGAGGGTAAGCCCGAGGATGCCGCGCCGCCCGCGCCGCAGCCCGAACCCGAGCCGCAGCCCGAGAAAGCGCCTGCGCCGCCCAAGCCCGCGCCCGAACCTGCCCCCGCGCCCAAGCCGAAGCCGGCGCCCAAGCCGGAACCCGCGCCCGCGCCGAAACCAAAGCCGAAGCCGGAACCCAAGCCCGAACCCGCGCCCGCGCCCAAACCCAAACCGGTGCCCAAGCCCGAGAAGCCCAAGCCCGAAAAGAAGCCGGTCGAGGCCAAGGAATCGAAGGCCGAGGCCAAGCCGGCGGCGACGAAGACGCAAAGCAAAGCCGACACGAAGAAGAGCGAGGCGAAGCCGAGCACCGCCAAGGCCGAGCCAAAGCACGCCGCCGCAGCGCCTGCTAAGGCGAAGGCCCCGCCCGCCAAGGCGACGGGCACCGGCGGAGATGCCAAGTCGACGCTCAAGCGCCCGCGCGGCTCGCTGCTCGACGATGATTTCCGCAAAGGGCTAACCCAGAGCCCGTCGACCGCAAAACCCTCGGCGGCCGCACCGGGCGCGGTGATGAACGCGCAGGCCGCCGCCGATATCGGCTCCGCGATCCAGCGGCAGGTGCAGCCGTGCGCGGCGCAGCAGCATGTCAGCGGCCCCGGCGTGTCGCGGATCATCGTCAAGGTGCGGCTCCAGATGAACCGCGACGGTTCGCTTGCCGGAACGCCGGTGATCGACGAAGATCATGGCGGTGTCGATGGCGAGAACGAACGCTATGTCGACGCGGTCGACCGCGCCGCAATCGCCTCGTTCAAGGGGTGTTCGCCGCTGCGCGGGCTGCCGCCTGAGCTTTACGACGTGCCACGCGGGTGGAAGAGCTTTACACTGCGTTTTCATCTTCCCGGTTGAGGACAGGACCATGTTTCACAAGACCATCCTGACGTTGGCGGCCGGCCTGATTGGTGCCGGCGCGGTTGCACAGACGCCGCCCGCGCCCGCGCCCGCGCCTGCGTCGCAGGCGCCGGGCCAGCCGGCGGGTCAGCCCTCGGGCGAGCTGGTGGTCGATGTGACCGGCGGGCAGGGTGCGCCGCTCGGCATCGCCATCCCCGTCATGCCGACCGCGCAGTCGGTCGACACGGCGGCCGGGCGCACCGACGTGCTCGGCCAGCAGCTCTCGCAGATCGTCACGAACGATCTCAGGAACTCCGGGCTGTTCAAGCCCGCCCCCGCCAATGCGCTGAAAAGCGTCGCCTACCCGGAAGTGACCGCACCGACGTTCGATTACTGGGGCGGGGCAGGGGCTTCGGCGCTGGTGCAGGGCTTCGTGCGCGCCAATGGCGACGGCACGCTGACGGTCGGCTGCTACCTGTACGACGTGTTCGCGCGCACCGAACTGGCGCGGCAGGGCTTCGTCGTCTCGCCGGGGGAATGGCGGCGCGCCGGGCATAAATGCGCCGACATGGTTTATTCGAAGCTGACCGGCGAAGGCCCGTATTTCGACAGCCGCGTCGTCTATGTCGCGGAAAGCGGTCCCAAGGGGCGGCGCATCAAGCGGCTCGCGATCATGGATCAGGACGGGCAGAGCCACCGCTTCCTCACCAACGGCCAGTCGATCGTGCTGACGCCGCGCTTCACGCCCGATCAGCGCTCGATCGTGTATATGAGCTACATCGGCGACAAGCCGGCGATCTACGTCTATAACATCGCCAACGCCACGCAGCGCCTGCTGGTGCCCGCCAGCAACCTGACGTTCGCGCCGAGGGTCTCGCCCGATGGCCATTGGGTGTTGTTCTCCAAGGCGGTCGCGGGCAGCACCAACATCTACCGCGTGCCGATCAGCGGCGGACAGGCGCAGCGGCTGACCGATACGCCCGGCATCGACACCGGCGGCAGCTATTCGCCCGACGGCAGCCGCATCGTGTTCGAAAGCGACCGTTCGGGATCGCAGCAGCTCTATGTGATGAACGCGGACGGATCGAACCCGCGCCGCATCAGCTTCGGCGGTGGCCGCTACGCGACGCCGGTGTGGAGCCCGCGCGGCAATCTGATCGCCTTCACGCGCATGGCGGGCAATTTCCGCATCGGCGTGATGAGTCCGGCTGGCGGCGACGAGAAGCTGCTCACCAACGACTGGCAGGACGAAGGGCCGACCTGGTCGCCCAACGGCCGCGTGCTGATGTTCTTCCGCTCCGGGCGTGGCGGCGGCGGCACCGCCGATCTGTGGTCGGTCGATCTCACCGGCGTCAACGAACGCCGCCTGCCGACGCCGCTCGATGGATCCGATCCGGCCTGGGGTTCGTTACGCCCCTGAACCGAGCCCGCCTCGATTATACGACTGGGAGACGCCATATGAAAAAATCCATGACGACGCTGCTGATCGCCGCTTCGATGATGACGATCGCCGGTTGCGCGAAGAAGCCGCCCGCCCAGTTGCCGCCGCCGCCGGGCGAGACCGGCCCGATGTCGCAGGGTGGCGAAGGCGGCAACGTCGTGCCCGGCTCGCGTGCCGATTTCGAACGGTCGGTGACGAGCAACACGATCCACTTCGATCTCGACAAATACGACATCAACGGCGAGGCACGCGCGACGCTCGACAGCCAGGCGGCGTGGCTGACCAAGTACCCCAACGTGCCGATCAGCCTCGAAGGGCATTGCGACGAGCGCGGCACGCGCGAGTACAACCTCGCGCTCGGCGATCGTCGCGCCAATTCGGCCAAGAACTATCTGGCGTCGCGCGGGGTGAATCCGTCGCGCATCTCGACGATCAGCTACGGCAAGGAACGCCCGATCGCGCTCGGTTCGGACGAGTCGAGCTGGGCGCAGAACCGCCGCGCGGTGACGATCGTCCTCAACTGATCGCCGCTGACGGCTGAGCGAAAGGCGCGGGGAGCGATCCCCGCGCCTTTTTTGTGGCCGACAAACCGGCAGATGCAATCGCGGAGAGCCATGCTTATCTCGTGTCAGCCGTAGCGTCGTGGGATCGCGCCGGCAGGTGTTCGATGCGGAGGCGGTGATGCGCGGCGACGACGCGAGGTTCCGGGTGCGCGAAGGCTATTGGTTTAGGCCCAGGCGCTTCGGCTGGGGCGTGACTCCGGCGACATGGCAGGGTTGGGCGGTGACGGCCGTATTCGTCGGCGTGGTTGCCGCGGCGATGCGGCTGTTGCCGCCGGGCGGCGAGCGCGTCGCTGCCGTGATCGTGTTGACGCTCGGCTTTTGCGCGCTGGCGGCGCACAAGACCGATGGGCGACTTGGCTGGCGATGGGGCAGGCGGTAGCGCGGCTCAGCCGAACGCCCGGTCGAGCAGCTTCGCGAGCCGCAATCCGCCACGCTCTACCTGGAGCCGTGCAACCGGCACGAGTTGCTCGATATCGCCCTCGCTCAGCGTGACACGCTCGGGCGTCGGCGCGCAGGCGTCGCCGTGCAGGGCGCTGGCATAGACCGTGTCGTGCGCGACCTGCCAGCTTTCGCGGCTCCAGTCGGTGACGGTGCCCGCCGCGATCTTCGCACGCACGGCGGCGAGGTAGCGGCGCACCAGCGACGGGCCGGTGGTGATCGCACGCTCGGCCAGATAGCCGTCCCAGATCGAATGAAGGTTGAGCCGCGCGCTGTCGAGCGTGCCGTAGGTCGCGTGCACGTCGTTGCCGCCCTTGTCGTTCTTCTCGCCGGCATGGAGCGGCTGGTGGAGATCGCCGGTGAAGTGGATCAGGAACACCAGCGCCTGCACCTTGTCCTTGAGCGGCGTATGGCGATCACGCAGCGCCTTCACGTCGCGCTCGATCTGCGCGGACACGCAATTGCCGTCCTTGCAGGCGACCGTGAGAGTGAACGGTTCGCAGACGTTCACGTCCTGGAAGTGCCAGGTATAGGCATAACCGAAGCGCGGTTTGCCGCTCGCATCCTTCAGCGGCTTGACGCAATCGGGCCAGGTGCTGGCGCCCTCGATCGTCGAGGCCTTGCACTCGGGCGTATCGAGCAGATCGGCGTGCGCGAGCAGCCGGCGCACGGCGGCGCGGGCGCGTGGGGACGCGTTGGCATAGCCGATCTTCGCGATCGTCTCGTGGCCGAACTCCCAATAGGCACTGGCAGGAGCGGCGGCGCTGACGAGCGCGGCGGCGGCGAGGAACGCGAGAGGACGAATCATGCCGTTCCCATAGAGCCTGGCGCTCGCCTGCGAAAGCGCGCGCCTGGCGTGTCCCCCGTCGCCCCGGGAGGAGGCCGGGGCCGCTATGGGGCGAGCGATGCGTTTCGTTTGCAGAGCCGTCTGTCCCCTCGCCACGATCGTCACCCCAGCGAAAGCTGGGGTCTCCCCGTGGTGAAGCGTAACACCCGCCCCATAAAGACCCCAGCTTTCGCTGGGGTGACGGGCCGAGTGGTTCACTCGTCGTCGTAGATCGCCACGTCCGCCGCCAGCCCCGGCGCGACCCGGCCCCGGTACATGCCCCGCGTGGCGAAGTGCCAGAACGGCACCCCGTCCAGCGGCATCACGATCACGCCGCCGGTCCCGCCCATCGCGACGATCTCCGCGAGCACGCGCTCCGTTGCGCCGCGCGCATCTTCGCCCGCCAGCCGGATGCGCGCGGCGATCTCGTGTGCGCAAGCCGTGCGGATGAAGAATTCGCCCGATCCGGTCGCGGAGACCGCGCAGGCGCGGTCGTCGGCATAGGTGCCGGCACCGATCAGCGGCGAATCGCCGATCCGGCCCCAGCGTTTGCCCGTCACGCCGCCGGTCGAGGTCGCGGCGGCAAGGTGGCCGGCGGTATCGCGCGCGACCGCCCCGACCGTGCCGAACTTCATCTCGACGTCGAACGCGCCGCCCTTCTGCGCGCGCATGATCGCGAGTTGCTCACGCCGTTCGGGCAGGATCAGCCAGTCCTGCGTGGCGGCCTCCACGCCGTGTTCGCTCGCGAACGCCTCAGCGCCCGCGCCGCCGAGCAGGACGTGCGGGCTCTCCGCCATCACCGCGCGTGCGAGGCTGACAGGGTGACGCACCGACGTGACCCCCGCGACCGCGCCGGCCTTGCGGTCCACGCCGTCCATGATCGCGGCGTCGAGTTCGGCGACGCCCTCGTAGCTCAGCGCCGCGCCGCGCCCGGCGTTGAAGTGGGGATCGTCCTCCAGCACCTTGACCGCCGCCTCGACCGCATCGAGCGCTGCGCCGCCGCCCGACAGCACCGCTTCGCCCGCCGAGAGCGCTTGGCGCAGAGCCGCGCGCGCGCCGGCATCGGCGGCGGGGGAGAGGCGTGTGCGCGTCATGCCGCCTGCGCCACCGTGGATCGCCAATGCCCAGGTCATACCGGAACCTCCGTCAACGGCTGTGGCCGCGCCGTCCGTCGCTTCAATCCGATCAACGGGCGCAGCCAGCCAATCTCACGCCCGATCAGATAAAAGGCCCAGCACCCGCCGACCGTCGCCGGCAGCAGCACAGCGAACTCGACCAGCGGGGTGCCGTGCAGCGGCAGCAGCCAGTATTCCACCAGCACGATCACGGTCTGATGGACGATGTAGAAGGGGAACACCGCCTCGGTCAGCGTGCGGCGCCAGCGCGTGTCGGCGTTCCAATAGCGGTCGGCCAGCCCGATCAGCGCGACCACCGAGCACCAGCCCTGCACGACGCGCGCGGTCGCGAAGGTGACGCCCCACGGGTGCGCGGGCATGGTGTTGCCCGGCCATTGCCATTCGATCCCGGCGACCACCGCGTAGGCAAGCAGCGCCACCACTCCCGCCGCCTTCCACCACCGCGCGATCGCCACCATCGCCGGCTCCGAACGGGCAAGCGCGAAGCCGAACAGGAAGCCCGGGAAATAATGGAGGTGCGCGATCTCGTCGTGGAGCGGATCGTGCGTCTCGCGCGCGCCGGGCAGCAACGTATCGGCGGCGAGCAGCCAGACGATCGGCACGATCACCACCAACGCCGTGCCGAACAGCCGGTCGAACGCCGTCTGCCCGTTCAGCCGCCCGAACAGCGCGATCAACACCGTCAGCGCGAGCGTATAGAACCACAGATAACCGACGAACCACAGATGCTGCCACGTCGGCAGCGCGATGCCGTGCAGCCGGTGAAAGCGGAAATAGTCGTGCAGCCAGAACCAGCCGAAATCATGAGGGTAATGGTATTTGACGGCCAGCTCGATCCACGGCTGCACCGGAACCACCGCGATCACCCCGAACAGCAGCGGGATCAACAGCCGCGTGCTCCTCTGCGCGATGAAGCTGCCGAGCGGCGCGCCCTTCGACAACAGGGCGCGGCTGGCATAGCCGGAGATCACGAACAGCAGCATCAGCCGCCAACTGTTCGCCGCCATCATCGGGATTGCTACCCAAGGAAGCGGGTGCGCGGTCTTCACGTGGAAGTCCCACGGCACGAACACCATGCCGATATGGTAGAGGATCAGCAGCGCGAATGCGCCGATCCGCAGCCAGTCCATGCCGTGATGCCGTTCCATCGCCGCTCTCTATGGCCGGACGGCCGGGAGCGCTACCCCCGCATATTGCGAGGTTCCATGCGGGCGGCGTGGCATGCTAGAGTGTTCACGGGCCACACCGCCCGTTCGCCCCGAGCGAAGTCGAGGGGCAAGCGTTGCGCTTGAGGCCTCGACTTCGCTCGGCCCGAACGGTGATTGGGATGGGCAGGCGAACGGGGTGCGGATGCGGGTGAGGCTGGGACTCGGATTGGCGGCGATCACCGCCGCGCTGCTGGCTACGAGCGAGGCGCGCCCGCAATTCTTCCGCGCTTTCGGCAGTTCGACCGACAGCCAGCCGCCGAGCGTGCCGTTCGACCCGCAGCGCACCCCGCCCGCGCCCGATTATGGCGAGCGCTCCGAATGGGTGTCGCTGCCCGACATGCGCGATCCCGCGGACGATGCGCCGCCCGGCGTGCGCACGATCGACCAGCGGCAGGCCAAGATCGCGGTGTTCTTCCTCTACCCCACCTCGTTCACCAGCGGCGAACAGTGGAACGCCGACACGCGCGACGCGGATCTCAACGCGCGCGTGGCGGGCACCTCGATCCGCGATCAGGCGAGCGTGTTCAACGGCTGCTGTGCGATCTTCGCGCCGCGCTACCGTCAGATGACGCTCGGCGGCTATGTGAAGTGGAGCGAGAGCAGCGTGCGCGCGACCGAAGTCGCCTATTCGGACGTGGCGCGCGCGTTCCGCCAGTTCCTGGTGTGGAACCGGGGGCGGCCGTTCATCCTCGCCGGGCACAGCCAGGGGTCGCGACAGGGGCGGCTGCTGATCGAGCGCGAGATCGACGGGCGGCCCGCGGCGCGGCAGATGATCGCGGCCTATCTGATCGGCGCGTGGATCGAGCGCGACTGGTTCCGGACCCTGCGCACCACCCGTGCCTGCCAGCGCGCCGACGATACCGGCTGCGTGGTCGCCTGGTCGAGCTATGCCGAGGGGCGCAACGCCACTCGCCAGCGCGTGTATGTCGCGGAACAGTCCGGCTTGCCGATCGAGGCCCTGCGCCGCCCGCAATATTGCATCAACCCGCTCGACTGGTCGACCGGCGCGGCGTGGGCGCCGGCGCGGCTCAACCGGGGCGGGTGGTTGCACGGCACGGCCGCGCTGCCGCGCGCGATCGAGCCGGGGCTGGTCGCGGCACGCTGCGACGATGGCGCGCTATACGTCACCCCGCCCAGCAAGCCGTTCGTCGACATGATGATTCCGGTCGGCAACTACCATAAGGTCGACTACAACCTTGCGTACATGAACCTGCGCGAGAATGCCGGGGTGCGCGCCGCCGCCTTCCTGCGCCAGCAGCCGCGCCTTGCGCGCCTACGCACGGTGCGCACTTCCTGAACGCGAAAGACTACCGCCCGCCCGCGTTAGGCGCTAAGCGGCGCGCATGACCGACACTTCGCCCATCGCCGCGCTGCTCGCCAAGGCTGAAACGCTTGTCGAGGCGCTGCCCTATATGCAGCTTCACGCCGGCGCGACCTTTGTCGTGAAATACGGCGGCCACGCGATGGGCGATCCCGAGGCGGCGCGCGATTTCGCCGAGGACGTGGTGCTGATGAAGGCGGTCGGCATCAATCCGGTCGTCGTCCACGGCGGCGGCCCGCAGATCGGTGCGATGCTCAAGCGGCTCGGCGTCGAATCGCGCTTCGTCGATGGCCTGCGCGTCACCGATGCCGAGACCGCGCGGATCGCGGAAATGGTGCTGGCGGGATCGATCAACAAGGAAATCGTCGGCTGGATCGATCAGGCCGGCGGCCGCGCGGTCGGCATTTCGGGGCGTGACGCCAACTTCGTCACGGCCGAGAAGGTCGGCCGCTCGCAGCCGGACAAATTGCAGGGCATCGAGCGGCACGTCGATCTTGGCTTCGTCGGCGAGCCCGTCGCGGTCGACCGGCGCATCATCGACACGCTGTCGGACGCGGGCGTGATCCCGGTGATCGCGCCGATCGCGCACGGCACGGACGGGCAGACCTACAACATCAACGCCGACACGATGGCCGGCGCGATCGCCGCCGCGCTCGGCGCGGAACGCTTCTTCCTGCTGACCGACGTGCCCGGCGTGCTCGACAAGAACAAGGAACTCGTCACCGATCTCGATCCCGCCGGGGTCGCCGCCTTGCGCGCCGACGGCACGATCACCGGCGGCATGATCCCCAAGCTCGAAACCTGCGTGATGGCGGTGGAACAGGGCGTGGAAGCGGCTGTGATCCTCGACGGGCGTGTGCCGCATGCGATGCTGCTCGAAATCTTTACCAAGCGCGGCGCGGGCACGCTCGTCCACGCATAAGCCGGCTCGCGCACGCACGCAGGCTGAGCTAGTATCGCGCGATCAGCATCGGGAGATTTCCTTGGCCTCGTTTTTCATCATGCTGCTCAACATCGTCCAGATTCTGCTGGACGTGGCGAGCTTCATCATCGTCGTGCAGTTCATCCTGTCGATCCTGATCTCGTTCAACGTGGTCAACACGCATAACGAGTTCGTGCGCTCGCTCGATCGCGGGCTGACCGTCGTCACCGAGCCGATGTATCGCCCGATCCGCCGGATGCTGCCCAACACCGGCGCGATCGACTTCGCACCGCTGGTGGTGCTGGTCATCATCCGCATTCTCGATCTGGCGGTGCTGCCGTGGCTGTACCAGCTCGCGGCGCAGGCGGGCTGACGGTAGCGAGTGAGGTAAGGCCATGAGCGCGAACATCATCGACGGCAAAGCCTTCGCGCTTGCCCTACGCGAGCGGATCGCGGTGCAGGTGGCGGATTTCGTGGCAACCGCCGGGCGCAAGCCGGGTCTCGCGGTGGTGCTGGTCGGCGAAGACCCGGCCTCGGCGGTCTATGTCCGGTCCAAGGGCAAGGCGACGGTCGCGGCGGGGATGGCGAGCTTCGAGCACCGGCTCGCGGCGGACGTGTCGCAGGACGCATTGCTGGCGCTGGTCGATCAACTCAACGCCGATCCGGCGATCGACGGCATCCTCGTGCAATTGCCGCTGCCGAGCCATCTCAACGAACTGGCGGTGACGACGCGGATCGACCCCGACAAGGACGTCGATGGCTTCCATCCCGTCAACGCCGGACGGCTCGCCACCGGGCTGGCGGGGTTCGTGCCGTGCACGCCGCTCGGCTGCGTGATGCTGCTCAAGGATCAGCTCGGCGATCTTAGCGGGCTCGACGCGGTGGTTATCGGCCGGTCGAACATCGTCGGCAAGCCGATGGCGCAACTGCTGCTCAAGGAAAGCTGCACCGTCACCATTGCGCATTCGCGCACGCGTGATCTGTCGAGCGTGGTCAAGCGCGCCGACGTCGTCGTGGCGGCGGTGGGGCGCGCGGAGATGGTCAAGGGCGCGTGGATCAAGCCCGGCGCGACCGTGATCGACGTCGGCATCAACCGTACCGAGGGCGGCCTGGTCGGCGATGTCGACTTCGCCGGCGCGGCGAGCGTGGCGGGCGCGATCACGCCGGTGCCCGGTGGCGTTGGGCCGATGACGATCGCGGTGCTGCTCCGCAACACGCTCGTCTCCGCAGCGCGGCGTGAGGGCGTCGCGATCGACGAGGCGGCGCTGTGATCCTGGCGCTGCTGCTCGCCGCGCCGGGGCCGCAGACGGCGATCGATGCCGAGCGCACCTTCGCCCGCGCCGCGCAGACCGCCGGGCAGTGGACCGCATTCCGCCGCTATGCCGCGCCCGATGCGGTGATGTTCACGCCGCACCCGGTCAACGCGCTCGACTGGCTGCGCGTGCGCGAGGATCCGCCCAAGACGATGCACTGGCAGCCGGCCGTCAGCTATGTCGCGTGCGACGGCAAATGGGCGGTCAACACCGGCGCGTGGCAGGGCGCGGATGGGCGCACGGGGTATTTCACCACGATCTGGCGGCGCGACGGGCGCGGCTGGCAATGGCTGTTCGACCACGGCGACACGTTGCTCGCGCCACGCATCGTCCCCAAGACGCCGCGCGTGCAGCATGCCGCCTGCGGGGGCAAGCAGGGCAACAATTTCGGCAAGGACGCGAACGGCGGCTCTGGAGTGTCGGGCGATGCGACTCTGCGCTGGCGCTGGCACGTTACCCCCGACAACGACCGCACGCTGGTGGTCGAGCTGTGGGACGGCGTACGCTACAATCAGGTCATCAACGATATCGTGGCGGCGCCGCGATGATCGAGCTGTTCGTCTCCACACTCATCACGCTGTTCGTGGTGATCGATCCGCCCGGCTGCGCGCCGATCTACGCCGGCCTCACCGCCAATGCGACGGCGGAGCATGCCCGCGCGATGGCGATCCGCGCGGTGCTGGTGGCGGCGGCGATCCTCGTCACCTTCGCGCTGTTCGGTGAGGATCTGCTGCGCGGACTGGGCATCAGCCTAGCTTCGTTCCGCATCGCCGGCGGTATCATGCTGTTCCTGATCGCGCTGGAAATGGTGTTCGAAAAGCGCACCGAGCGCCGCGAGGATCGCGCCGCCAAGGTCGCCGCGACGCCCGAGGTGGAAGACGTGTCGATCTTCCCGATGGCGATGCCGATGATCGCGGGGCCGGGCTCGATCGCATCGGTGATGCTGCTGATGAGCCGCAACGAGGGGATCGAGCGCACGCTGGTGATCCTCGCCGCACTCGGCACGATCCTGCTGCTGACGCTGGCCGCGCTGCTGGCGGCGGGGCCGCTGATGCGCGTGCTCGGCGCGAAGATCGAGGCGGTGGTGACGCGTATCCTCGGCGTGCTGCTGGCGGCGCTGGCGGTGCAGTTCGTGATCGACGGAGTGAAGATCAGCCTGGGGTGAGGGGCGCTTGACGCTCTCACCGTGTCGAAGGGAGCGCGGTTAGCGGCGAAACTTAGTGGTTACGCGTTACCCGCTGAGGTTGAACGAAGCGCCTGGACCCGTTCGTCCCGAGCGAAGTCGAGGGACGACCAAGAGCGCAGGTGTCTCGACTTCGCTCGACACGAACGGTCGGAAAAGGTGCAACGCTCACCACAACTCCCGTTCGGGCTGAGCGTAGTCGAAGCCCGCGCCGCAGGCGCTTTCGCATCGGGCACGTCCTTCGACTTCGCTCAGGACGAACGGGTTGAGGCAGGGCACGGGCTCAGTCCTTGATCCGCCACAGCCGCAGCGGCGATTTGGCCGGCAGCGGCAGTTGCTCGAGCCAATCCGGGACCTTGTTGTGGGCAAGCTGGTCGTAGAAGCCGCCGGGATGCTGCGCGCGGTACACGGTCGATTCGGCCATGTTCGGGCACACCAGCAGCAGCGTCGCGCCATGCCGCTTCGCGATCGCTCGGAACTCGGCGGGGCTGCGCGAGAAGGCGTGCTGCACGTCGAGGATCGCATCGCCGTTACGGTGGTACGGCCCGGCGATGGCATCATGGTGGGTCAAGGTAATGAGGCGCGGCCCCAGATCGACGAAGGTGAAGATCGTCTGCGCCGGATATCGGTCGAGCGGGCGGAGCGCGGAGTTGGTGTTGCACGATCCGCTGGCGTGCATCACCGTCTTCACCCGCGCGCTCGGCCGGTCGATCGGCAGATATTGAATGGCGTAGCCTGCGAACAACCCCGATACGATCAGGAACGCCGCTACCGTACCGAGCACGCGCACCAGCACCCAGCGGCTGCCGAGCAGATGCGGGAACACCAGCCAGCCGAGCGCCACCGCGCCCGGCACCGCGAGCAACTGCGCGCCCGGTCCGGCGCGCGCCTGCCACAGCAGCAGCAGCGCGGCGATGGTGGTGAACAACAGCACCGTCACCCAATGGACGAAGCGGCGGTCCCGCCGGGCGCGCCACGTCGCGATAGCGGCGCCGATCACGCCGATGATCGGCAGCGTGACGACGGTGATCGCATTGCGGAAGGGATGCTGGTAGATCGGCTTGGCCTCGCGCACGTTGGCGAGCCAGGTGCGCGCGAGTTCGGGGGAGACCTGTTCGGGCCGCCCGAGGCATTGCGGGAAGACGAGCGCGAAGCCGACCACGATCGCTACGCCAGCAATCACCGCCAGCGCCAGCCGCAGCGCGCGAGCCCGAGGGTTGATCCACGCAAGCCCGAACAGCAGCGCGCCCGCGGCGATCATCACACTCAGCCACACCGGCGTCAGCGCGTCGCAGCGCAGCACGCTGTTGGCGTAGGAGGCGAATCCGGCGTAGCCCCCCGCCGACCCACCCGCGAGGCACAAGGCATAGGTGGCAAGCCGCGGCGCCTCGCTGCGCTCCCACACCCAGCGTAGCGCAATGATCCCGCCCGCGCCCGCGCAGAACGGCAGCATTTCCAGCCCGATCGTCAGCGACACCGCGCTGGCGAGCCCGACGATCAGCCCGCCGCGCGGCCCCTTGGGGTCGGACAGTCCCGCCACCGTCAGGCTCAGCATAGCAAGCTGCCAGCCGTGATGGTCGATCCGCTCGGGCATGAACATCAGCATCGTCGCGGTGCAGCACAGCAGGAACACGATCGCGAGCGGCCACGCGAGCGGGCTCACCAGTCGCCGCACCGTCGCGGCAAGCCCCAGCATCGCGATCGACAGCGGCAGCAGCGGCGCGATTCCGCACGCCAGCCGCTCGGCCCAGGCGGGGCTGGTGAACTGGCGGAACAGCAGGATCATCCCCGCGATCGGCAGATCGACGATGCGGCTCCAGTGGATGTTGAATCCCTCGGGCGGGTTCATCCGGTATTGGCGCAGATCGTACCAGCCTTGCCCGTTCAGCAGAGCGCGCACCTGCATCAGCCGCATGTTGTCATCGGTGTCGGGCAGCGACAGGAAGTGCATCTGCGCCCAGCGATCGTGCAGGAAATAGACCGCGACCATCACCCACGCGATCAGCGTGAGCCGCACCCAATAGCGGTCGATCGGGTTTTCGGTGCGGGCGCTAACCATGCAAAAAGCTTTCCACGTGCATGGACGCGCTCTATCGGACGTTTCGCAAAGGGCAAGGCGACGTGATGGCATTGATGCAACGGGTGGATAGCGTGCGGGCGAACCCGATGTTCGGGCAGCTCATCCGCTTCGGCATCGCCGGGGGACTGTCGACGTTGCTCTATTCGGCGGTGTACCTGCCGCTGACCATCTTCGTGTTCGCGCGCCAGCATGCCGTGTACGCGGTGCCGTTCGCCTTCGCGGTGGCGGTGACGGCGGGCTATTTCCTCCACAGCCGCTGGAGCTTCAAGGGCCATGGCACGCGCGAAAGCGGCGGCGCGCAGCAGGTCAAGTTCGTGATGGTGCAGGGCTCGGGCGTGCTGCTCAACGCGCTCATCACGTGGATCGGCACGGCGGTGCTCGGCTTTCCTGCGTGGGTGCCGCTGCTGCCTGCGGTGGCCTGCGCTACGATCTTTACCTTCATCCTCAATCGCTGGCTGGTATTCGGATAATGGACCGCATCGTTTACGACCGCATGGCGGCACATGATTCCACCCATTGGTGGTATCGCGCGCGCCGCGACATCCTCGCCGATTTCCTCGCGCGCGAGGGGCATCTGCCGGCAGGCGCGCGCATCCTTGAGATCGGCTGCGGCACCGGGCACAACCTGCCGATGCTCGCCAAGTTCGGCACCGTCGAGGCGATCGAGATCGACCCCGCCGCGCGTGAGATCGCGAGCGCGCGACTGGGCAAGCCGGTCGGCAGCGCACCACTGCCCGCGCTGACCGGGGTGGAGCGCGGCGCCTATGATCTGATCGCGGTGCTCGACGTGGTCGAGCATATCGAGGACGATGTGGCTGCACTGAAGGCGATGGCCGAGTGCCTCAAGCCCGGCGGCAAGATCCTCATCACCGTGCCAGCGCATCAATGGATGTGGAGCGCGCACGATACCGTCAACCACCACCACCGCCGCTATTCGAAGGCGACGCTGGCCAAGGCGATCGCTGCGGCGGGGTTAAAGCCCGCCAAGCTCGGCTATTTCAACTCCTTGCTGTTCCCGCTCGCCGCCGCCTCGCGCATCGCCGGGCGGCTGCGCGGCAAGGACGACAGCGACGATTCGCCGCCGCCCAAGCTGGTCAACGCGGTGTTCGAGACGATCTTCCGCTGGGAACGCCACCTCGTCGGACGCGTGCCGCTGTCGCCGGGGGTTTCGATCGTGACGCTGGCGTCGCCGAAGTAACGCGCGTTGCCGTAACCCCGTTCGTCCCGAGCGAAGTCGAGGGACATGCACCCGGCGCGCAGGTGTCTCGACTTCGCTCGACACGAACGGATGTGGGGCGCACTGTAGCAGGCGGAACCCTCCACCACCGTTCGTGCTGAGTAGGGATCGAGTAGCCGAAGGCGTATCGAGAACCCGTATCGAAGCACAGGTTGCCGCGCGCGGCCTGTCCTTCGATACGCTACCTCGATACGGGCCTGCGGCCCTACTCGGCAGCTACTCAGGACGAACGGAGTGGGTTAGGACCGCTGCCTACTTAAACACGCTCGGCGTAGATGGGTCAGGGCGGTAATGTTCAGAAAGCCAACATCATGACCAATCAAACCTGCGGCCTCGTCGCCGTGCTCGGCGCGCCCAATGCGGGCAAGTCCACGCTCGTCAATGCGCTGGTCGGGCAGAAGGTCGCGATCGTCAGCCCCAAGGCGCAGACCACGCGCACCCGGCTGATGGGCGTGGCGATCGAGGGCGATGCGCAGATCCTGCTGGTCGACACGCCCGGCATCTTCGAGCCCAAGCGCCGGCTCGATCGCGCGATGGTGCAGGCGGCATGGGGCGGCACCGAGGGCGCGGACATCCTCGCTTTGGTGGTCGATGCCAAGGGCGGGCTCAAGGACAAGGTGACCGAGATCGCCGAGGCGATCGCCGGCCGGCCGGAGCCTAAGTACCTGATCCTCAACAAGGTCGATCTCGCCGACAAGGCCAAGCTGCTGCTCCATGCCGAGCGCCTCAACGGCCTCGCCCCGTTCGCGGAGACGTTCTTCGTCAGCGCATCGACCGGCGACGGCCTGCCCGAGCTGAAGGCACATCTGGCGAAGGCAATGCCCGCCGGCCCGTGGCACTATCCGGAAGATCAGGTGTCGGACGCAACCGAGCGCGCGCTTGCCGCCGAAGTGACGCGCGAGCAGCTCTATCTCCAGCTCCACGCCGAGCTGCCTTATGCGAGCGCGATCGAGACCGAGCAGTATAACGAGCGCGAGGACGGTTCGGTCGAGATCCACCAGCAGATCATGGTCGAGCGGCCGACGCAAAGGGCGATCGTGCTCGGCAAGGGCGGCGCACGCATCAAGGAGATCGGCGCGCGGGCGCGCGCCGAATTGAGCGGGATCATGGGCCGCCCGGTCCACCTGTACCTACACGTCAAGGTTCGTCCCGGCTGGGACGACGAGCGCGAGGTCTATCGCGACATGGGGCTCGACTGGGTCGACTGAGCTACCAGCTCCCGAACCCCGGCGCATCGTTGGCGCCGCCCGGCCCGAGCCGCGTCACCCGCGACGCGCCGTAGCGCGCGCGCTTGCGCAAGGTGAGCGTCGGCCAGTCGCCGATCGCGTTGGCGGAAACCGGCATCAGCCCCTGCCGGCGGTACGCGGCGGTGACGGGCGCGGCCTGCCAGTCGAGCAGCCCGGCCAGCACCAGCGTACCACCTTCGGCCAGCGCCATCGCGATCGTCGGGGCAAGGCCGATCAGCGGCCCGGCGAGGATATTTGCAACGATCAGGTCATAGGGCGCGCGCGCGATCAGCAGCGGATGTTCGAGCCCCGGCGCGGTCGCCAGCGCGAGCGCGCCCGGCCCGGTGCCGAGCGCGATGCCGTTCACGGCGGCGTTCTCCTCGGTGATGGCGACGGCTGCGGCGTCGATATCCGAGGCGGTGGCGTAGGCGCGCGGCCACAGATGCAACGCCGCGAAGGCGAGCAGCCCGGTGCCGGTGCCGATATCGAGCACGTTGCGGAAGCGCTTGCCCGCCACCTTCATCGCATCGAGCGCGAGCAGGCAGCCGGTGGTCGTCTGGTGGTGGCCAGTGCCGAACGCGCGGCTCGCCTCGATGTGGAAGGCGTGCGCGCCCTCTGGCACGTCGCCCTTGTTGGCGCTGGTGTGGACGTAGAAGCGCGCCGCCTGCACCGGCTCGATCCCTGCCTGGCTGAGCGTGATCCAGTCCTCGTCGGGCACGCGCTCGGCCTTGGCCTTGACGCTCGCCGAACTGGGCGCGAGCGCGCGTACCGCCGCGATCACCGCGCGGTCGGGCTTGCCGCTGAAGAACGCGTCCAGTCGCCAGCTCTTCGGATCGTCCTCGATCTCCTCGCTGGTGAGGATGACGGGTGAGGGGTCGAAGCCCTCCAGCCCCTCGCCCATATCGATCGCCTCGGCCTCTTCGCGGGTGCAGGGGATCGACAGCTTCCAGCTTTCGGTGGGATCAACGGACATAGCTGGCCCCGTTCACGTCGATCACCGCGCCGGTCATCGACGGCGGCGCATCGAGCGCGAGGAACCTCACCGTCGTCGCCACCTCCTGCGGATCGGCGACGCGGCCGAGCGGAATGTCGGCGAGCAGTTTGTCGCCGCCCCGGCTCGCCAGATAGTCCTCCGCCATGCCGGTCATGGTGAAGCCCGGGCACACCGCGAAGGCGAGGATGTCCTCGCGCGCATAGCCGCGCGCGATCGTCTTGGTCATCGCGACCATGCCGGCCTTGGAGGCGGCGTAATGCCAGTGCGCGGGGCTGTCGCCGCGATAGGCGGCGCGGCTGGCGACGTTGACGATGCGGCCGCCGCCCCCGCGCGCCTGCCAGTGCAGCACCGCCAGCCGAGACAGTTCGGCCGAGGCGGTGAGGTTGATGCGCATGGTGCGCTCCCATTCGGCGCTCCAGTCGTCATGCCCGAGCGGATTGGCCTCGAACACGCCGGCATTGTTGATGAGCACGTCGATCGTGCCGAGCCGCGCGAGCGCTGCGTCCCACAGCGCCTGCGGGGCGCGCGGATCGGCGAAGTCGGCGGCGAGCGTATCGGCGTCGCCGCGCGTCGCCTGCTTGGCAAGCGCGATGCCCGGCTGGTCGAGCGCGGTGACGATCGCCGCGCCGATGCCGCGCGACGATCCGGTGAGGAGGATGTTGGTCATGCGGCTTTTTAGAGCCGATCGCGCCCAAGTCGAGAGACCAGCCACAATGTCGCCCGGTGCAGACCGGACCCGTCGCGTGATCGTGCGAGCCGATCGCGCGAAGCACAGCGCGCCGGCCTGCGCCGGGGCGACCGTCAGGCAGCCATGCTGGCCGAAAAGCTGCCCGCCGCGACCTTGAACCCGGTCAGTCGCTTGTCGATCGCGCCCATCTCCCCTTCGAGCCGGTCGATCTCGGAAGCGACGTTTTCGGTATCTTCGCGGATGGTGGCGATGGTGTGTGACATCGAATCGGCGGCGAGCGCGGTTTCATCGACAGCGGCGGTGATGGCGGTGACGGTCTGCGCCTGTGCCTCCATCGCGTAACGGATGCGGTTGGCGCTTTCCTGCACTTCGGCGACGGTCGCCTTGATGTTGGCGTTGGTGTCGACCGTCGAGCGGGTGGCGGACTGGATTGCGGCGATCTTGGCGGCGATATCGTCGGTCGCGCGCGCGGTCTGGCTGGCCAGAGATTTCACCTCCTGCGCGACCACCGCGAAGCCGCGCCCCGCATCGCCCGCGCGTGCCGCCTCGATCGTGGCGTTGAGCGCGAGCAGATTGGTCTGTCCGGCGATATCGCGAATCAGGCCGAGGATCGATTCGATCGACTTGGCATGGTCGCTCAGCGTCTCGGACATGCCAACCGCCTGGCTGGCCTGCCCGGAGGCGCGCGTGGCGATCTCGGCTGCGGCCTCGACCTCGGTGCGGGCGTCCTCGATCGCGCGGATCAGCCCGGCGGCGGTGTGCGCGGCCTCGCGCATCGCCATCGCCGACTGTTCGGCGGCGGCGGCGACTTCGCTGGTCTTGCCGAGCATGCCGCGCGCGGCGGACGATGCGCCGTTCGCCTGGTGGCGGATGGCGTCGCCCAGCACGACGGCCTGCTCGATTTCGCGGCCGATCGTGTCGCCGAACGCGCGCGACCGTTCCTGCCGGCGGGTACGCGCGCGCTCCGCCTCGAGAACGCCGAGGTGTTCGGCCATTACGTCCGCCTCGATCAGCCCAAGCCGCATCACCACGTCGCTCAGCCTGCGCCGCTCCGCCGCGTTGTTGCCATGCCTGGTGTCGATGATCTCGAGCGCTACGCTCTGCGCGTAGGCGAGTGCGGCCAGCACCGCGCGCAGCGGGATGCCGGAGCGGTAGGTGACGTCGGCGTGGGTTGCCGCGGACCTCAGCCAACGGCCATCGGGCGCGTGCGCGAACTTCAGTTCGAAATACCGGGCGGTGGCATCGACCACCTCGGCGAGGCGCGCGCCGACGAACGTGTCGCGGTGCGGCCGGAGCGCGGGGAGGCGCATGTAGTGATCCCAGAACGCCGCGGCGAGACGCGGATAGGCGCCATCGAAAACTGCCGCGAGCGGCGCGGCTCCATCGGAGATCGCGCCGTCCCAGTCATAATCGCGCAGGCGATCGGCCGGGTTCGGCCGGGCATCGCGGGGATCTGCGGATATTTCCATCAGACATCCTCCTCCCTTGGCCGGTCTAGGCGGCGACGCGCGCGACGAAATCGGCGGCGCTGGTCTTCAGGCTGCCGAGCTTGCCGTCGAGCGTGTCGAACCCGCGCCCGACATGATCGATCTCGGAGGCGACGTTCTCGGTATCCTCGCGGATGGTGGCGATGGTGTGCGACATCGAATCGGCGGCAAGCGCGGTCTCGTCGACGGCGGCGGTGATGGCGGTGACGGTCTGCGCCTGCGCCTCCATCGCGTAACGAATGCGATTGGCGCTTTCCTGCACTTCGGCCACGGTCGCCTTGATGTTGGCGTTGGTGTCGACCGTGGAGCGGGTGGCGGACTGGATCGCGGCGATCTTGGCGGCGATGTCGTCGGTCGCGCGCGCGGTCTGGCTGGCCAGAGATTTCACCTCCTGCGCGACCACCGCGAAGCCGCGCCCGGCATCGCCCGCGCGTGCCGCTTCGATCGTGGCGTTGAGCGCAAGCAGATTGGTCTGCCCGGCAATGTCGCGAATGAGGCCTAGGATCGACTCGATCGACTTCGCATGGTCGCTCAGCGTCTCGGACATGCCGACCGCCTGGCTGGCCTGCCCGGAGGCGCGCGTGGCGATCTCGGCTGCGGCCTCGACTTCGGTGCGGGCATCCTCGATCGCGCGGATCAGCCCGGCGGCGGTGTGCGCGGCCTCGCGCATCGCCATCGCCGACTGTTCGGCAGCGGCGGCGACTTCGCTGGTCTTGCCGAGCATGCCGCGCGTCGCGGCGGAGGTGCGGACCGAATTGGCGCGCAGGGTCGCGCTGTCCTCGGTCGCGCCTTCGACGACGCGCGCGATCCCTTCGCGGAACTGCGCGGCGAGCCGGTCGCGCGCGACCATCGCGGCATGTTCGCCATGCGCGCGGAACAGCGCGCCGGTGATGTCGGCCTCCAGCGCCGATAGCCGCATCAGCGCGTTGAGCAGTGCTGGCAAGCGCGGATTGTCACCCGCGACTCGGCTGAGCAGGATATTGAGCGCGACCTGATCGCTCGCGCAGATCATCGAGCGCAGCGCCATCGGCTGAAGATCGCCCCTGAACGCGGCGGCGGCCGAACGCTCGATCGATTCGAGCCACGCGCGGCCGGCGGGATCGAGGAAGCGGTTGCGCAGGAACGTGCAGCCGATGTCGATCATCCGCTCGGTTTCGCCGGCCGCCCACACGCGCTCGTCGGAGAAGGCGCGCAGCCATTGGTCCCAATAGCCCTGCGAGATCGCACGGGCGTCCGGTTCCAGGATCGTCCACAGCTCGCGGCAGGTCGCCAGCATCGCCGCGTCCATATCGAACGCGCGCAGCCGCGCGCCGATATCGAACGCCGCCGCGAGCGTGCCGGGTGCGGGCAGGGTGTCAAGGTTCAAGTACGCCTCCGGGGTCGTGCATCGGGCAGACCGCCACGGCGCGGTCCTTGTCGCCCCTCTCTACGTGAGGCTGGTTAAGGCGGGGTTAGGACGGCAACGCGCCCGGCGGATCGACGCCGCCGCCCGGCATATTGCGTCGCAGCGCTTGCATCGCGCCTCATGCGGACTAATACGACGCCGACAGCCCGCAAGAGGATTCCGCCCTTGGCCAGCCAACGCCCCGCCGCCCGCCCGTTAAGCCCGCACCTCAGCATCTGGAAATGGGGGCCGCACATGACGGTCTCGATCCTCCACCGCGTGACCGGCAGCGGCATGGCGACCGTCGGCTCGGTGCTGCTGGTGTGGTGGCTCGCGGCGATCGCGGGCGGGCGCGACAGCTACGCGCTGTTCCACTTCGTGTTCGGCGAGGCGCTGGGCGGCGCGCTCGGCTACATCTTCGGCGTCGGGCTGACGCTGTCTTTCTTCCAGCATATGGCGAGCGGCGTGCGCCACTTCATCCTCGATACCGGCGCCGGCTACGAGCTGAAGGGCAACAAGAAGGGCGCGATGGCGACCTTCGTCTTCTCGATCCTCGCGACGATCATCTTCTGGGCATTTCTGTTGGGGGCCAAATAATGGGTCGCGGGACTGAATTGGGCCGGGTTCGCGGCCTCGGTAGCGCCAAGCATGGCGCGCACCACTGGTGGAACCAGCGGCTGACCGCCGCCTCCAACCTGTTCCTGATGCTGTGGTTCGTCATCGCGGTCGCGCGGCTGCCGGGTTATGACTATGCGACGGTGCGGCCGTGGCTGTCCTCCGCCTGGGTGGCGGTGCCGATGATCCTGCTCGTCATCTCGGTGTTCTGGCATTTTCGTCTGGGGCTTCAGGTCGTGATCGAGGATTACGTCCATGCCGAGACGCGCGTCGCGCTGATGTTCGCGCTCAACTTCTTCGTGGTCGTGGTCGCTTCGATCGCGATCTTCTCGATCCTCAAGATCGCCTTTACCGCCGGGATGCCGCTCTGATGGCCGAAGCCTATAAGATCATCGACCACACCTATGACGCCGTCGTCGTGGGCGCGGGTGGTTCGGGCCTGCGCGCGACGATGGGCATCGCCGAGACGGGTCTGAAGACCGCGTGCATCACCAAGGTGTTCCCGACGCGCAGCCACACGGTCGCGGCGCAGGGCGGCATCGCGGCGAGTCTCGGCAACAACACGCCCGACCATTGGTCGTGGCACATGTACGATACCGTCAAGGGCTCCGACTGGCTCGGCGACCAGGATGCGATCGAATATATGGTGCGCGAGGCGCCTGCCGCCGTGTACGAGCTCGAGCATGCCGGCGTGCCGTTCAGCCGCAACGAGAACGGCACGATCTACCAGCGTCCGTTCGGCGGCCACATGCAGAACATGGGCGACGGCCCGCCGGTGCAGCGCACCTGCGCCGCCGCCGACCGCACCGGCCACGCCATGCTCCACGCGCTCTACCAGCAGAGCCTGAAGTATGACGCGGACTTCTACATCGAATATTTCGCGCTCGATCTCATCATGGAAAACGGGGCGTGCCGGGGCGTGATCGCCTTGTGCATGGAAACCGGTGCGATCCACCGTTTCCGCGCGCACAACGTGGTGCTGGCGACCGGCGGCTACGGCCGCACCTACTTCTCCGCCACTTCGGCGCACACCTGCACCGGCGACGGCAACGCAATGGTTCTGCGCGCCGGCCTGCCGCTCCAGGACATGGAGTTCGTCCAGTTCCACCCGACCGGCATCTATGGTGCCGGCGTGCTCATCACCGAGGGCGCGCGCGGCGAGGGCGGTTACCTCACCAACTCCGAGGGCGAGCGCTTCATGGAGCGTTATGCGCCCTCGGCGAAGGATCTCGCCTCGCGTGACGTCGTGTCGCGCTCGATGGCGATGGAGATGCGTGAAGGTCGCGGTGTCGGCGAGCACAAGGACCACATCTTCCTGCACCTCGACCATATCGACCCCAAGGTGCTGGCCGAGCGGCTGCCCGGCATCACCGAGACCGGTAAGATCTTCGCCAACGTCGATCTGACGCGCCAGCCGCTGCCGGTGACGCCGACCGTCCACTATAACATGGGCGGCATCCCCACCAACTATCACGGCGAAGTCGTCCACCTGCGCGACGGCAACCCCGATGCGGTCGTGCCCGGCCTGTTCGCAGTCGGCGAGGCGGCATGCGTTTCGGTGCACGGCGCGAACCGCCTGGGCTCGAACTCGCTGATCGATCTCGTGGTGTTCGGCCGCGCGACGGGCCTGCGGCTCAAGGAGACCTTGAAGCCCAACACGCCGCACAATCCGCTGCCCAAGGGCTCGGAGGAGATGGCTCTCACGCGTCTGGACAAGTTCCGCAACGCCAGCGGCGGTTCGCCGACCGCGCAGATCCGCACCGAGATGCAGCGCACCATGCAGAAGCATTGCGCGGTGTTCCGCGACAACGCGCTGCTCGGCGAAGGCCAGCAGAAGATCGCGGAAACGTACAAGCGGATGCAGGACGTCCACGTCACCGATCGCTCGCTGATCTGGAACACCGATCTGGTCGAGACGCTCGAACTCGACAACCTCATCGCGCAGGCGGTGGTCACGATGGAGAGCGCCGCCAACCGCAAGGAATCGCGCGGCGCCCACGTCAACGAGGACTTTCCAGACCGCAATGACGCCGAGTGGATGAAGCACACCACCGCGACCTTTACCGGCTGGGGCGGCATCGGCGGCAAGGTCGAGATCGGCTACCGCCCCGTGCACGACTATACGCTGACCGACGATGCGGAGTACATCAAGCCGAAGAAGCGGGTGTACTAAGGCGCGCCGCGCAAGCCGGAGCGAAGCTCCGGCGCGCGGTTCGCGGCGCGCTTGGCCGGCGCGGCTATAGCCGCGACCGACAGCGCGGGCTTTGCCCACGCCCTAAACGCAATGCCGTCGCACCCTAGCGAGACGACGAGAGCGGCGCGTCTCTCACGTCCAAGCGCCATGACACGTCCCAGACCGTCACGTCAGCAATGCGACGCCGCTGACCTTTCGTTAACCCGCGCCGCTTAGCCTCACGCCCGCGAAGAACGGGAGCATCGTGAATGGCGGGTACCTTCGGCAAACGCACCGCCGGCTTCGGCGCGCCGCATCCCGGCGCGACGGCGCGCGCGAGCGCACCGGTCATCGAGCGCGAACCCGCACAGGAGTTCGAATACCGGCCAAACGCGATGAAGTCGCTGCTGCTCACCATCCTGATGGGTGGATTCGCGGTGTTCGCCGCGTATACCGCGCGCGATAACGATCGCGGGCTGCTCATCGACCATGTCATTCGGCTCGATACCGGTCAGGCGACGGTGTTCTGGTGGGCAATGGCGCTGCTGGCCGGTGGCGCGTTTCTGTTCGCGCTCTACTCGCTGGTGCTCGCGGTCAGCCCGCCGCGCATGGTGATCCTTGATGCGACCGGCCTCAGCGCACCCCGCACCATCTTCACGACCGAGACGGCGCGCGTGGGTTATGCGACCATCACCGATCTGCGTATCGTCACGGTCAAACGACATCGCACGCTGCACATCCGCCACGTTGGCGGCAAACTCGCCATCACGGAAAGCGTGATGGGTGGCGGGTTCGACGCCCTGATCGATGCGCTCGCAGTCCGGGTCGCCCAGCGCCGCTGATCGGCGTTGCGCTTGCAAGTCTGGCGGCGCAGGGTCGCGCGATGCGAACCCGGCTGAGCATCTGCCGCCGCAAGGCGCGCTTCGCCTCGCGCGCCGATGCCGAGCTGGCGGCGGCGCGCGCGCCGTTCCTGCTGCTGCCCTACGTTTGCGATCGCTGCGGGCAGTTTCACCTGACGAGCCGCACCAAGGGCAAGCGGCAAGAACGGCCGTTGATCCGCCCGCCGCTCAACGGGCAGTGATCGACAGGTCCTTATAGAGAAACTCGCCGGTCGAGCAGGTGATCCTGACGACGGGATCCGCCGTAACGAAGGGAAGACGTTGCTCGTGTCCATCGATATTCACGACCACGACCGAACCGTCATAGCTCAGGGAAAAGGCAACCTCGCTCGCGTTTGGTTTTCCAGCAACGTCGATGTGATTGTCTTTGCCGATATCGCGAGCGCTGAACGCCAGTATTGGCAGGGGTGCGGGACTGCCCTTCATTTTCGGGACGACGGAATATTCAAATCCTGCCCAGCCGATGTCGGGAAGCCCGGGTTTGGTTTGTGCTTCGCTGATCGAAAGCCGCGTGAGTGGCACGTATTGCTTGCTATCGGCTGCGGTTTTCAACGCGACTTTGCCGGTGACGGTGAAGGTCTTGCCGGGGGCAGGCAGCGCGAGATCCGAAAAGTGATTGGCGGCCGTGTCGCAGTCGTAAACGACGCCGCGATTTTCGGCGATGGCCGGGCCGAACGGCGTGGCCACGGCGGCCAGTAAGATCATTACGAAACGTGCGCGCATAGCATTCTCCCCCAAGACCAGATGGTGAAGTCTGCACGACTCGCATGTCAACTGAGGCAGCGGATTAGCACAGTCGCGGCAGCGGAGGCATCAAGCCGCCTCCGCTGCCGATCCTTTACTTCGCCATCGCCGCCGACTGATCGACTGGCACCACCGGAAGCAGTACCGCGCTCGCCCCTGCCGCACCATGCTCGATCGTCACGGTCGCCTTCTTGTAGTCGCCGGGCTTGGCGAGGAAGATGTTGGGCACGAAGGTCTGCGGGTTGCGATCGTAGAGCGGGAACAGCGAGGACTGAACCTGCACCATGATCTTGTGGCCCGGCAGGAACTCGTGGTTCACGGCGGGCAGGCGGAACTTGTATTCCTGCACCTTGCCGGCGGGAATCGCGGTCGGGTGCGCGAAGCTGTCGCGGTAGCGGCCGCGGAAGATGTCGAGGCTGATCGGCAGTTCGTAGCCGCCCTTGGATGGGTCGCTCGCATTCTCCTCCGGGAAGACGTCGATGATTTTCACCACGAAATCGCCATCGGTGCCGGTCGTCCTGGCGAAGATGTCCGCCCATGGCACCCCCGACACCCGCACCGTCTGCGTTAGCGCGGGCGTGGTGTAGGTCATCACGTCGGTGCGGCCGTCGACCGAGCGCTGGTCGGACACCAGCCAGTCGCCCCAGCGGCCGTCCTTGAAGTTCACCGGGCGCGGCAGGTGCGGCACCGGGTTCGACGGATCGGACACGTAGGAGTCGCCGCCCGAGGCCGCCTTTTCGAAGCCCAGCCCCTTGTCGGCCTGAAGGTACATCGGCGTCAGCGGCGTCGCGCAATCCTTGTCGCACGACAGCGGCCAGCGCGAGAACCTGTCCCAGTGGTTCTCAGCCGTATTGTAGATCGCCGCCGCCGGCAGCGTCACCGCCGGGCCGTCCTTGAGATACTGGTCGAAGAACGGCAGCACCATATCCTCGCGGTACTGCTGCGCGGTGTCGCCGTTCCACTGGAACGCGCCGAGGCTGCGGCCCTCGCGGTTGACCTGGCTGTGCCGCCACGGCCCCATCACGATATAATTGTTCGCGCTCTTGCCCGCCTTCACCAGCGATTCGTAGCTGTGGATCGCGCCCCACATATCCTCCTGATCCCACAGCCCCTGTTCCCACAAGGTCGGCACGTCGGAGGGGCTTTGCGCCAGCAGCTTGTCGAGCGCCTGACCCTGCCAGAACGCATCATAGGCGGGGTGCGACACCATCCGCTGCCACGCGGGCAACTGGTCGTAACCCGACATCTTCGCCCAGTCCCCGGCAGAGACATTGCGGAAATTCTCGTAATCGTCGTACCCGCCCGAGCGCGGCACCTTGCCCTCGCCCTTGTAGCCGGTCTGCGAGCCGATCCAGCCGATGTTGGCGAGCCGGAACGCGCCGTAGTGGAACCAGTCGTCGCCCATCCAGCCGTCGACCATCGGGCTCTGGGGCGCGGCGACCTTGAGCGCGGGGTGCGGGTGAAGCAGCGCCATGACCACGGTGAAGCCTTCGTAGGACGAGCCGATCATGCCGACTTTGCCGTTCGACTGCGGCAGGTTCGCCTTGTTCACCAGCCAGTCGATCGTGTCGTAGGCGTCCGTCGTGTGATCGACCTTGGTCGGGTTGAGCGGGCCGATCGGCGGGCGCGTGACGATGTAGTCGCCCTCCGAGCCGTACTTTCCACGAATGTCCTGATAAACGCGGATATAGCCCGCCTTCACGAACATCTCGTCGGCGAGCGGCAGCGTGGAGAGTTCGTTCGGGCTGTCCATCCGGTTGGCGCGACCCTTGGCGTTGTACGGCGTGCGGGTCAGCACGATCGGCGCGTTAGTCAGCCCCTTGGCATAGACGATGACGGTGTAGAGCTTGGTGCCGTCGCGCATCGGGATCATCACCTCGCGCTTGACGTAATCGCGCGACGCCTCGGGCTGGGTGAACTTGGCCGGGATGTCGCCGCCGGCGGCGGGTTGCGCCGGCGAGACGGCCGGGTTGCGCGGTGCGGAAGCCTTGTCGTCCTGCGCATGCGCGGGGCTGATGGCGAGAGCGGTGGCGAGCAGCAGGAGCGACTTTGCGCGCATCGGACGGGGCGACCTTTCGGGAGTTTCGGATGCGCAGGCGTAGAGCGCGCGACCGGTTGGTTTCAAGTGCGATCATCCCGTCATCATGCGCTGGCGTGCGGGATTGACTTGGCGGCGGTCTGCGGGTGAGCATCGCCGCACCTCTCGACGGGATATTTGCGATGCGTGTGCTGCGTTCGATCCGGTCGCTCCTGGCGGTGGCGCTGCTGCTGTCGGTCGCGGCTTCCGCAAAGACGCGCCCGCCCGCGCCCCCGGCGCCGCCCGCGCCGAAGGAAGACGATCAGTTCGCCGACTATGCAGCGCAGGGCTTCCAGTTCGAACATGGCCGCGATCCCGGCTGGCAACTCGCCGAGCATCGCCGGCTCGACCGCGCGCTGGCGGGACTCGCGCCGCAGCGCAAGGGCGTGGTCGATGCCTATGTGCTCGCGGTCGGGCTCGACAGCGATGCGGTGTTCGGGCGCGAGGCGCGCGAGGCGGGCAAGGTGCTGTCGCGCCGTTACGACGCCGCCGGGCGGACGATCGTGCTGGCCGGCCCCGACGGACGTGGCGCGGATACGCTGCCGCGTGGATCGCCCGACAATATCGCCACAGCGCTCGCGCGGATCGCCGAGGTAATGGACAGGAAGGAGGACGTGCTGGTCCTCTACACCACCAGCCACGGCGCATCCTATGGCATCGTCTATCAGGACGGCGACGCGGGTGTCGGCACGGTCGCGCCGGCGCGGCTGGCGGCGATGCTCGACGGGTTGGAGCTGAGGCGGCGGCTGGTGATCGTCAGCGCGTGCTTCGCAGGCGTGTTCGTGCCCGCGCTCAGCGAGCCCGACGGCGTGGTGATGACGGCGGCGGCGGCGGACCGTTCCTCGTTCGGGTGTGAGGCGGACAGCGACTGGACGTTCTTCGGCGACGCGCTCGTCAACCACGCCCTGCGCAAGGACCAGCCGTTCGCCGCCGCCGCGAAGGAGGCGACCGGACTGATCGCCAAATGGGAAGCGCAGGGCAAATTGCGCGCCTCCAACCCGCAACTCGCGATCGGCGCGCGGGCGGATCGCTGGCTGGCGGCGCTCGAACGCCGCAGCCCGAGGGCGGCGACCCAGCCGGTCGGCCGCCCCGCGACCAGCCTGTTCGCACGCAAGGCCGGCTGACGCGACGCATGTCGATCGGCATCGTGCTTCTCGTCCTGGTCGCGGCGGTGCTGCACGCGAGTTGGAACGCGCTGTTGCGCGCGGGCGCGGACCGCTTGTGGTCGATGACGATCATGTGCGTCGCGGTCGCGCTCGCCAGTGGAGCGATCGCGCTGGCGCTGCCCGCACCGGCGCGGGCGAGTTGGGGCTGCGCGATCCTGTCGGCGGTGCTCCACGTCGGCTACAATCTGTTTCTGGTGCGCACCTATCGCAGCGGCGATCTCGGCCAGACCTATCCGATCGCGCGCGGCTCCTCGCCGCTGCTGGTGGCGCTCGGCGCGGCGGTGTTCGCGGGCGAGCTGCCCGATGCGATCAGCCTCGCCGGCGTGCTGCTGGTGTCGGGCGGGATCATCGCGCTGGCGTTCCAGGGGCGCGGCATCGCGTCCGACAGCCTGCCGTATGCGATCGGCACCGGTTGCTTCATCGGCGCATATAGCGTGACCGACGGGATCGGCGCGCGGCTGTCGGGCGCGCCGGTGTCGTACACGGTGTGGATGTGCGCGATGTGGGGCGTGCTGATGCCGGTCACCTATGTCGTGATGCGGGACGCGCGCAGCCTCGTGCGGCCGATGCGCGAGATGTGGGTGCCGGCGGCGGGCGGGCTGGTCTCGCTTGCCGCCTACGGCATCGTCATCTTCGCGATGGCGCTCGGGCCGCTGGGGCCGGTGTCGGCGCTGCGCGAGACGAGCGTGGTGTTCGCCGCGCTGATCGGCCGGATCTTCCTGCATGAGCGGTTGAGCGCCTATCGCCTCGGCGCGTGCGCGGTAGTGGCATTGGGTGCGCTGTGCATCGGCCATGCCGGTGCCGCGCGACATGCGCCGTCGCGGGAACAAGCGCGGGGTGCCGGGCATTTGGCGCGGCATGCCTGATGTCCGCTATCCTTTGCTCGCCCGCCCGCACATCCGCCTGTCCGGCGTGGTGGATCAGGTGATGTATGCGAACTTCCGCCAGATGCTCGACGCGTGCCCGGCTGAGGGCACGATCGTCATCGCGATGACGACGCTGGGCGGCGATCCCGAAGTGGCGCGCACGATGGCGGACGATATCCGCCTGCTCGAGGAGCATACCGGCCGCGAGATCCTGTTCCTCGGCAAGGTGGCGGTCTATTCGGCGGGCGCGACCTTCATGTCGGCGTTCCCGGTCGAGCGGCGCTTCCTCACCCGCCATACCCGGCTGATGATCCACGAGCGCAGCATCAGCAAGCAACTCAACATCAACGGCCCGCTGCGCATGTGCATCGCCTCGATCAAGGCGACGCTGCACGAGATCGAGCATTCGATCCTGATCGAGGAGGAGGGCTTCCGCGATCTGGTGCGCGGCAGCCGCGTCGATTTCGAGGACCTGCGCGAGAAGGCGCCCTCCAACTGGTATATCGAGGCGGAGGAGGCGCGCGATCTCGGGCTGGTGCTCGACGTGATCTGACGGGTCGTCCGTACCGCGCGCGCGCGTGGCGCGCGGTACGAACGGTGGCGACGTCAGCTCGAAAGGCCGCCGTCGATATCGATGGTCGTGCCGGTGATGAACGCCGCTTCGTCGCTGGCGAGGAAGGCGGTGAGCGCGGCGATCTCCTCGGGCCGGCCATAGCGGCCGAGCGGGATCAGCGGCTTGAACATGTCCGCGATCGCGCCGTCGGCGGGGTTCATGTCGGTGTCGATCGGACCGGGCTGCACCACGTTGACGAGGATCCTGCGGGCGGCGAGATCGCGCGCCCAGCCGCGCGCCAGCCCCGCCACCGCCGCCTTGGAGGCACCATAAGGCGCGAGGCCGGGCGCGAAGGAATGGTGCGCGTTGATGCTGCCGATGATGATGATCCGCCCGCCGTCGGCGATGCGCGGCGCGGCGGCGGCGGTGCCGGCCTGCACGCCGCCCACGTTGACCGCGAAGATCCGATCATAGGCGGCATTGTCGGTCTGGTCGACCGGTGCCATCTCGAACACGCCGGCATTGTGGACGAGGATGTCGAGCCCGCCGAGCGTGTCGATCGCCGCGCCGATCGCTGTCGCCTGTGCGGCGGCGTCGGCGGCGTTCGCTCGGATCGCATGGCCCTTGCGCCCGGCGGCGATGATTGCGCCGACGACGACGTTGGCCGCCTCCTGATTGCCGCCGTAGGTGATGGCGACATCCGCGCCTTCGGCCGCCAGCCGTTTGGCGATCGCCGCGCCGATACCGCGCGAACCGCCTGTGACGATCGCCTTCTTGCCTTCGAATCTCGTGCTCATGTCGCAATTCCCGGCGCAGGCTCGATTGAAGCGGGCCTTTCCGCGCTGCGGCGAAGATGGGCGTGGCGGCGGGACGGTCAAGCGGCCCGACCCGCAGCCGCGGCGGCCATCCGGGCGCAATGGCCCGCGAAATCAGGTGGTTGAGGCAGGGGGCAAGAATCTCTACCGCATCCGAAACAAAATCGCTTTGTCATCGCAGGCGCGGCGCGACGGGGCAGGGAATGTTTGCGACAGCGCCCGCGCTTGTGTAACGGCATCTGCAAAGACCGGGCGATCCGTCGCCCACCAGCCACGGGACACCGACAGCAATGGCCGAATTCTTCCTCCCCGCGAACAGCAAGCCCAAGGCGAACGGCCATGTTCACAAGGCGGGCGCGGAGGCGAAACGCGTCAAGAAATTCAAGATCTACCGCTACGATCCGGATACGGGCGAGAACCCGCGCTACGACACGTTCGAGATCGATCTCGATTCGTGCGGGCCGATGGTGCTCGACGCGCTCATCAAGATGAAGTCGGAGCAGGATTCGTCGCTCACCTTCCGCCGCTCGTGCCGCGAGGGCATCTGCGGTTCGTGCGCGATGAACATGGACGGCAAGAACGGCCTCGCCTGCACCACCGCGATCGAGGACATTCGCGGCGACATCCGCATCACGCCGCTGCCGCACATGGAGGTCATCAAGGATCTCGTCCCCGATTTCACGCACTTCTACGCGCAATATTCGTCGATCAAGCCGTGGCTGCAAACCGTCACGCCGCCGCCCGCCGGCAAGGAGCGGCTCCAGAGCCCGGAGGATCGCGAGAAGCTCGACGGCCTGTACGAATGCATCCTGTGCGCCTGCTGCTCGACCTCGTGCCCGAGCTACTGGTGGAACAGCGACAAGTTCCTCGGCCCGGCGATCCTGTTGCAGGCCTATCGCTGGCTCGCCGACAGCCGTGACGAGATGACGGGCGAGCGGCTCGATGAACTGGAGGATCCGTTCCGCCTGTATCGCTGCCACACGATCATGAACTGCGCGAACGTCTGCCCCAAGGGGCTCAACCCCGCCAAGGCGATCGCCGAGATCAAGAAGATGGAAGCCGAGCGCGTCCTGTAAGACGCGCGAATGACCGGCGTCCTTGCCCGTTATAACGCGCTGGTCGCCTCGGGCGAGTTGCGCGTCGATGCCGAACAGGCGGCGGTGGCGGCGCGGCTCGATACGCTCGCGACCGCACTGGAGGCGGTGCCGCGCAAGGGCTCGACCCTGTGGAAGCTGTTGGGGCGCAAACCCGATCCGGTGCGGGGCCTCTACATTTGGGGCGGCGTCGGGCGCGGCAAGTCGATGTTGATGGACCTGTTCTTCAACACGCTCGACATTCGGCGCAAACGGCGCGTCCACTTCTCCGAGTTCATGCTGGAGGTCCACCAGCGCATCGCCGCCGAGCGCAGGAAGGAGGTCGGCGATCCGATCGTCCCCGCCGCGCGCGCGATCGCGGAAGAGACGCGCGTGCTTGCCTTTGACGAGATCATGGTGACGAACAGTCCCGACGCGATGATCCTGTCGCGGCTGTTCACGCAGTTGCTTGCCGAAGGCGTCACGGTGGTGACGACCTCGAACCGGCGCCCGAGCGATCTCTACAAGGACGGGCTCAACCGCGAGCATTTCCTGCCGTTCATCGATCTGATCGAAACGCAGATGGACGTGCTGACGCTCAACGGCCCGGTCGATTACCGCCGCGACCGGCTCGGCGCGATCGACGCCTGGCTGGTGCCAAACGGCGCGCGTGCGACCGAATTGCTGTCGGGCGATTTCTTCCGCCTCACCGACTTCCCGGTCGAGGATCGCGCGCACGTGCCCGCCGAGGATATCCCCGTCGAGGGTGGCCGCACGCTGCATGTGCCCAAGAGCATCAAGGGCGTCGCGGTGTTCTCGTTCAAGCGGCTGTGCGGCGAGGCGCGGGGGGCGGCCGATTACCTCGCGATCGCGCGGCGCTACCATACCGTCATCCTCGTCGGCATCCCAAAGCTCGGGCCGGAGAACCGCAACGAGGCGGCGCGCTTCGTCGCGCTGATCGACGCGTTGTACGAGCATAAGGTCAAGCTGCTCGCCGCCGCCGATGCCGCGCCCGATCAGCTTTACGAGAAGGGCGATGGCCGCTTCGAGTTCGAGCGCACGGTGAGCCGGCTCGAGGAAATGCAGTCCGACGACTATCTCGCGCAGGGGCATGGCTCGGCGGGCGCGATCTGACGCCGCCCGTGGAAATATCGACGCCCGCCGGATCGGATTGGCGCGACCGGACTGCGATGCTACGTTCGCTCGACGCTAAGGAGAGGTCAGCATGCTCGTCGCCACGACGGAAAACGTCCCCGGCCACACCGTTCGCGCTACGCTCGGGCCGGTGTTTGGCGTCGTCGTGCGCAGCCGGGGGCTGGGTGGCAACATCACCGCGAGCCTGCGCTCGATCGTCGGTGGCGAGATCCCCGAATATACCCGGCTGATCGAGGATACCCGCCGCCACGCGATCGACCGGATGGTGCAGAACGCCGCGCTGATGGGCGCGAATGCGGTGGTGATGATGCGTTTCGACTCGGGCGAGATCGCGCAGTCGATGAACGAGGTGGTCGCCTATGGCACCGCCGTCATCCTCGATCCCGCGCCGGAGTGAACACGCCGTGCTGCGCGTCCTGGTGCTGGTCGCGGCGATGGTGGCGTTCACCGCAGCGCTGATCGTGGTGATGCTGGTGCCGTTGCAATGGCCGCTGCTGATCTGGGCCGGCGTGCCGCTCGCCGGCATCCTGTTCGAACGCGCCCGTTATGGCGCGGCGCAGGCACGGCCGCTTGGCGGCACATGGCAGGAGACGCCGGAACGCTTCATCGACGACGTGACCGGACGCACGATGGTGGTGTGGTACGACCCGGCGACCGGTGCGCGGCGCTACGTCGATGCGGACAAACGCGTTATTGATCCTGCGAATGAATTGCAATAATAAGCTATTTGAGCAAGCCTTTAGGTGTTGCCCTCATCCGCAAACGGGCCTAAGCCGCGCCCGTCATAGTAGCAGGCCGCGCGCGCGGCCGATCCGGAAAGGATGAGAATGGCTCGCAAGAAGATCGCGCTTATCGGCGCAGGCAATATCGGTGGCACGCTCGCTCACCTCGCCGCGCTGAAGGCTCTCGGGGATATCGTGCTGTTCGATGTGGTCGAGGGCGTTCCGCAGGGCAAGGCGCTCGATCTTACCCAGTGCGCGCCGGTCGAGGGTTTCGACGCCAAGATCACCGGCACCAACGATTATGCCGACATCGCGGGCGCGGACGTCATCATCGTCACCGCCGGTGTCGCGCGCAAGCCGGGCATGAGCCGTGACGATCTGCTCGGCATCAACCTCAAGGTGATGAAGGCCGTGGGCGAGGGCATCAAGGCCAACGCGCCCGACGCGTTCGTGATCTGCATCACCAACCCGCTTGACGCGATGGTGTGGGCGCTGCGCGAGTTCTCGGGGCTGCCGCACGAGAAGGTGGTCGGCATGGCCGGCGTGCTCGACTCGTCGCGTTTCTCGGCATTCCTCGCCGAGGAATTCCAGGTCTCGATCAAGGATGTGACCAGCTTCGTGCTCGGCGGCCACGGCGACACGATGGTGCCGGTGATCGAATATTCGACCGTGTCGGGCATCCCGATCCCCGATCTCATCAAGATGGGCCGCTCGACGCAGGAGAAGATCGACGCGATCGTCAAGCGCACGCGCGGCGGCGGCGGCGAGATCGTCGCGCTCCTGAAGACCGGTTCGGCTTTCTATGCGCCCGCGACCAGCGCGATCTCGATGGCGGAGAGCTACCTCTACGACCAGAAGCGCGTGCTGCCGGCGGCGGTGCACCTCACCGGCCAGTACGGCATCGACAACCTCTATGTCGGCGTGCCCTGCGTGATCGGCGCGGGCGGTGTCGAGCAGGTGGTCGAGATCGCGCTCAGCGACGAAGCCAAGAAGAACCTCGACGTGTCGGTCGACGCGGTCAAGGAGCTGTTGGTCGCGTGCAAGGGCATCGACTCCTCGCTGAACTGATTTCCGCACGCGGGCGGTGACGCCCGCGCCTGCCTCGATTCAAGGAACCGTGCCGCATGAGCATTCTCGTCGACAAGAATACCAAGGTCATCACCCAAGGCATGACCGGTGAGACCGGCAGCTTCCACACGCAGACCGCGCTTGCCTACGGCACGCAGATGGTCGGCGGCGTGACGCCGGGCAAGGGCGGCACCACCCACCTCGACCTGCCGGTGTTCAACACCGTTCTCGAGGCGAAGACCAAGACTGGCGCCGACGCCTCGGTCATCTACGTGCCGCCCCCCTTCGCGGCCGATTCGATCCTCGAGGCGATCGATGCGGAGATCCCGCTGATCGTCTGCATCACGGAAGGCATTCCGGTGCTCGACATGGTCAAGGTGAAGCGCGCGCTGTCGGGTTCGAAGTCGCGGCTGATCGGGCCGAACTGCCCCGGCGTGCTGACCCCGAACGAGTGCAAGATCGGCATCATGCCGGGCAACATCTTCTCCAAGGGTTCGGTCGGCGTCGTCTCGCGTTCGGGCACGCTCACCTATGAGGCGGTGTTCCAGACCACCAACGCGGGCCTCGGCCAGACCACCGCAGTCGGCATCGGCGGCGATCCCGTCAACGGCACCAACTTCATCGACGTGCTCGAGCTGTTCCTCGCCGACGATGCCACCCAGTCGATCATCATGATCGGCGAGATCGGCGGTTCGGCGGAAGAAGAGGCCGCGCAGTTCCTGCGTGACGAGGCCAAGCGTGGCCGCAAGAAGCCGATGGCCGGCTTCATCGCGGGCCGCACCGCGCCTCCGGGCCGCCGCATGGGCCATGCCGGCGCGATCGTCTCGGGCGGCCAGGGCGGCGCCGAGGACAAGATCGCGGCGATGGAAGCGGCCGGCATCAAGGTCGCCGACAGCCCTTCGCTGCTCGGCGAGACGCTGGTTTCGGTGCTGAAGGGTTGAAGACGTCGCCCCGGCGGGAACGCCGGGGCTGCTGCGGTGCGGGGCGTGGCAGGGCGTTCGAGTATTTCTGCTGACGGTCCCGGCAGAGTCGCCGGGTGAATGAAGGACAGGTCCGATGGGCTTCGAAGGCCAGGATTTCGGTGACATCGCAGCCGGGGTGAGCCCGGCATTCATCGAGACGCTCTATGCGCGCTACAAGACGTCTCCCGACAGTGTCGAGCCCGCGTGGCGCACTCTGTTCGACGGCCTCGACGGTGTCGCGCAGAGCCCGAGCTGGGAGCGGTCGAGCTGGCCGCTGACCAACACCGACGATCTCACCGCCGCGCTCGACCCGACGCAGATGGAGCCCGCGCCCAAGCCCGCCAAGGGTGGCAAGCCCGCGCCGGCCCCCGCCGCCGCACCTGCCTCCGAAGCCGATATCGTCCGCGCCGCCGCCGATTCGATCCGCGCGATGCTGCTGGTGCGCACATACCGCGTGCGCGGTCACCTCGCCGCGACGCTCGATCCGCTCGGCCTGTCGTCGCGCGAACTGCCCGCCGATCTGACGCCCGAATACCACGGCTTCTCGGGCGCTGATCTCGACCGCAAGGTCTATATGGGCGGCACGCTCGGGCTCGAATGGGCGACGGTGCGCGAAATCGTCACTACGCTGCGCGCGAACTACTGCGGCAACGTCGGCCTCGAGTATATGCACATCGCCGATGTCGAGGAGCGCCGCTTCTTGCAGGAGCGCATGGAAGGCCAGGACAAGGCGATCGAGTTCACCGACGCCGGCAAGAAGGCGATCCTCAACAAGGTGATCGAAGCCGAGCAGTGGGAACGCTTCTGCGGCAAGAAATACGTCGGCACCAAGCGCTTCGGGCTCGATGGCGGCGAGAGCATGATCCCGGCGCTCGAAAGCGTCATTAAATACGGCGGCGCGCTCGGCGTGCGCGAGATCGTGTTCGGCATGGCGCATCGCGGCCGGCTCAACGTGCTGTCCAACGTGATGGCCAAGCCGTTCCGCATCATCTTCCATGAATTCGGCGGCGGTTCGGATAATCCCGACGACGTGGCCGGCTCGGGCGACGTGAAGTATCACCTCGGCACCTCGACGGACCGCGAGTTCGACGGGATCAGCGTCCACATGTCGCTGGTCGCCAACCCCTCGCATCTCGAGGCGGAAGACCCGGTCGTGCTCGGCAAGACCCGCGCGATCCAGACGATCGCCAACGATCTCGAGACGCACACCGCCTCGCTGCCCGTGCTGATCCACGGCGACGCGGCGTTCGCCGGGCAGGGCATCGTGTGGGAGACGCTCGGCTTCTCCGGCATTCGCGGCTACAACACCGGCGGTTGCCTGCACTTCATCATCAACAACCAGATCGGCTTCACCACCAGCCCGCAGTTCGCGCGGTCGTCGCCCTACCCGAGCGACGTCGCCAAGGGCGTGCAGGCACCGATCTTCCACGTCAACGGTGACGATCCCGAGGCGGTGACCTTCGCCACCAAGATGGCGATCGAGTTCCGCCAGCGCTTCCACCGCGACGTGGTGATCGACATGTGGTGTTATCGCCGCTTCGGCCACAACGAAGGCGACGAGCCGGGCTTCACCCAGCCTTTGATGTACGCCAAGATCCGCCAGCACCCGCCGGTCAGCGAGATCTACGGCGAGAAGCTGATCGGGCAGAAGGTGATCGACCGCGCCTGGATCGACGGCGCGGTGAGCGAGTTCACCACGCTGCTCGAAGGCGAGTTCGAGGCGGGCGCCTCGTACAAGCCTAACAAGGCGGACTGGTTCGCCGGTCGCTGGTCGGGCCTGCACGCGCCGGCCGATGCGGAGACCGCGCGCCGCAGCGTCGAGACCGGCATCGAGCAGAAACTGTTCGACTCGCTCGGCCGCACGCTGACGACGATCCCCGAGGATCTCACCGTCCACAAGACGCTCGCGCGCGTGCTCGATGCCAAGCGCGAGATGTTCAGGAACGGCGCCGGCTTCGACTGGGCGACCGGCGAAGCGCTCGCGTTCGGCTCGCTGCTGTCCGAAGGCTATGGCGTGCGTCTGTCGGGTCAGGACTCAGGCCGCGGCACGTTCAGCCAGCGTCACGCGGTGTGGACCGACCAAACCGACGAGCATAAGTACCGCCCGCTCGAAACGATCCCGCATGGCCGCTTCGAAGTGCTCGACTCGCCGCTTAGCGAATATGGCGTGCTCGGCTTCGAATATGGCTATGCGCTCGCCGACCCGAAGACGCTGGTGCTGTGGGAAGCGCAGTTCGGCGATTTCGCCAACGGCGCGCAGATCATGATCGACCAGTTCATTGCTTCGGGCGAGAGCAAGTGGCTGCGCGCCAACGGTCTCGTCATGCTGCTGCCGCACGGTTACGAAGGGCAGGGGCCGGAGCATAGCTCGGCGCGCATGGAGCGGTTCCTCCAGCTTTGCGCGCAGGACAATATCCAGGTCGCCAACTGCACCACGCCGGCCAATTACTACCACCTGCTGCGCCGGCAGATGCACCGTCCGTTCCGCAAACCGCTGGTGGTGTTTACGCCCAAGTCGCTGCTGCGCCACAAGATGGCGGTGTCGCAGACCGCGGACTTCCTCGGCGACAGCCATTTCCACCGGCTGTTGTCCGATCCGTCGGCGCCGGCGGATACGGACGTGACGCGGCTGGTGCTGTGCACCGGTAAGGTCGCCTATGACCTGATCGAGGCGCGCGACGCCGCCGGTGACAAGACCACCGCGATCGTCCGCGTCGAGCAGATCTATCCGTTCCCGAGCGAGCCGCTGACCGCGCGGCTGAAGGCGATGCCGAACCTCGAAACGGTGGTGTGGGCGCAGGAGGAGCCGAAGAACAACGGCGCATGGTTCTTCGTCGAGCCGTTCATCGAGCAGTGCCTGATCGAGGCGGGCAGCAAGGCGCAGCGTCCGCGTTATGCCGGCCGCGCCGCCGCCGCATCGCCCGCGACCGGGCTGATGAAGCGCCACCTGGTCGAACAGGGCGCGCTGGTCGCCGAGGCGCTCGGCCACAACGTGCGTGACGAGATCCGTCGCACCCGCAAGAACTGACCCGATCCGCCGCGCCCGATCGCGCGGCGGACGTTTGATGCACGATATCCCCGGCGGCGCCGGGAACGAGGAAGATAGCATGGCAACCGAAGTCAAAGTTCCCGTTCTGGGCGAATCGATCACCGAGGCGACGCTGGGCGAGTGGCTCAAGAAGCCGGGCGAGGCGGTCAAGGCCGACGAGCCGATCGCCAGCCTCGAAACCGACAAGGTCTCGGTCGAAGTGCCCGCACCCGTCGCGGGCGTGATGGGCGAGTGGGCGGTCAAGGTCGGCGACACGGTGGAAGTCGGCGCGATGATTGCGACAATCGAAGCCGGTGACGGCGCCGCCGCTGCCCCGAAGCCCGCTGCGGCGTCGCCCGCTGCGACCGCCGGCCAGCAGGCGCCTGCTCAGCCCAGCCCCGCTTCGAACAATGCGCCCGCCGCGCTGTCGCCGTCGGTGCGCCGGGCGGTGCTGGAGACCGGGGTCGATCCCTCGACCGTGCAGGGCACCGGCAAGGACGGTCGCCTGACCAAGGACGACGTGCTTGCCGCCAAGCCTGCGCCGGCTGCTGCCGCCGCGCCGCTGCCGGTTGCGCCTTCCGTCGCCGCCGCCACCGGCCGCAAGGAGGAGCGCGTGCGCATGACGCGCCTGCGCCAGACCATCGCCAAGCGCCTCAAGGATGCGCAGAACACCGCGGCGATGCTCACCACCTTCAACGACGTCGACATGACGGCGGTGATCGAGGCGCGCGCCAAGTACAAGGATCTGTTCGAGAAGAAGCACGGCGTCCGCCTGGGCTTCATGGGCTTCTTCACCAAGGCCGCGACGATGGCGCTGAAGGACATTCCTTCGGTCAATGCGTCGATCGAGGGCGACGAGATCGTCTATCACGACTACGCCGACATTTCGGTGGCGGTGTCGGGTCCGGGTGGCCTCGTCGTGCCGGTGATCCGCGATGCCGACCAGATGTCGGTCGCGCAGATCGAGAAGACGATCGGCGATTTCGGCAAGCGCGCCAAGGACGGCACGCTCAAGATGGACGAGATGAAGGGCGGCACCTTCACCATCTCGAACGGCGGCGTGTTCGGTTCGCTGATGTCGACCCCGATCATTAACCCGCCGCAGTCGGCCGTGCTTGGCCTGCACCGTATCGAGGAGCGTCCGGTGGTGCGCGACGGTCAGGTCGTGGTGCGCCCGATGATGTATCTCGCGCTCAGCTACGATCACCGCCTGATCGACGGCCGCGAGGCGGTCACCTTCCTCGTTGCGCTCAAGAACGCGATCGAGGATCCGACGCGCATCCTGATCGACCTCTGACCAACATCGCCGCCACGTCGCGAGGACGCGACGCGGCGGGTGTAATTCGACCGGGCGATCACCAGATATTGCCTGACAACTGAGCCCCGGAGACGCCCGGGAGCGGAGATTGAAATGGCTGAATACGACTATGACGTTCTGGTGATCGGCTCCGGCCCGGGCGGGTACGTCGCGGCGATCCGCGCGGCGCAGCTCGGGCTTCGCACCGCTTGCGTCGAGAGCCGCGAGACGTTGGGCGGCACCTGCCTCAACGTCGGCTGCATTCCCTCGAAGGCGATGCTGCACGCGTCGGAATATTTCGATGCGGCCGCGAACGGCGCGATGGCGAAGATGGGCATCAAGGTGACGCCCGAACTCGATCTGCCCGCGATGCACGCGCAGCGCGTCGATGCGGTCAAGCAACTGACCGGCGGCATCGAATATCTGTTCAAGAAGAACAAGGTGACGTGGCTGAAGGGGCGCGGCGCGTTTGTCGACGCGCACACCGTTCAGGTCGGCGAGCAGACCGTCACCGCCAAGGACGTGGTGATCGCAACCGGCTCGTCGGTGACGGCGCTGCCCGGCGTGACGATCGACCAGCAGGTGGTCGTCGATTCGACCGGCGCGCTCGAACTCGCCAAGGTGCCCGAGCATCTCGTCGTGATCGGCGGCGGCGTCATCGGACTCGAATTGGGCTCGGTGTGGCGGCGGCTCGGCGCGAAGGTGACGGTGGTCGAGTATCTCGATCAAATCCTGCCCGGCTTCGATGGCGACGTGCGCAAGGAAGCCAACAAGATCTTCAAGAAGCAGGGTCTCGAGTTCAAGCTGTCGACCAAGGTGACGGCGGTCGCGGTGAACGGCGGCAAGGCGACATTAACGGTCGAGCCGGCTGCCGGTGGTACGCCCGAGACGATCGAGGCGGATGTGGTGCTGGTGTCGATCGGCCGCCGGCCCAACACCGATGGCCTCGCGCTCGAGAAGGCGGGTCTCGCCACCAACCAGCGTGGCCAGATCGAGATCGACCATAGCTTCAAGACCTCGGTCGCGGGCATCTGGGCGATCGGCGACGTGGTGCCCGGCCCGATGCTCGCGCACAAGGCCGAGGACGAGGGGATTGCGGTTGCCGAGAATATCGCCGGGCAGACCGGCATCGTGAACCACGACGTGATCCCTTCGGTCGTTTACACTTGGCCCGAGATCGCCGGTGTCGGCCTGACCGAGGAAGCCGCCAAGGAACGTGGCGAGGTGAAGGTCGGCAAGTTCCCGATGCTCGGCAACAGCCGCGCCAAGACCAATCACGAGCCCGATGGCTTCGTGAAGATCATCGCCGACGCCAAGAGCGACCGCGTGCTCGGCGTGTGGTGCATCGCGAGCGTGGCGGGCACGATGATCGCGCAGGCTGCGCAGGCGATGGAGTTCGGCGCGACCAGCGAGGACATCGCCTACACCTGCCATGCGCATCCGACGCATTCGGAAGCGATCAAGGAAGCTGCGATGGCGGTGCAAGGCAAGCCCATTCACATCTAGCCGCCGGCTAGATGTGATCCGGAGGGCTTGCCCGGCCGGCGGCGCTCCAGCGCCGTCCGACGACATGGGCTCCGCCCATGTCGGGCTGGTAAGAAGATCGGTGGCGGGTGTGAGGCTATCTCACGCCCGCCATTTGCTTGTCGGCCCGACAGGAGCGGCTCCCTTGCCCTCTCCAGCGAAGGCAGCAGTTCAGTCACCGAGAGCGGCGTAACGAAGCGTCGCCCGCTATACCTTCCGTCCCTACCTCGACCCCGGTCTTCGCCGGGCAACAGGGCGCGCAAGCGGATGGGCACCCCCATCTTCCACCCGTTCATTTCCGCGCCCGCCCGCGCTACACCCGGGCGATGCACGCGACCCTCCTCTGGCAGTTCGGGACGATCCTCCCGTGGCTCGACCTGTTCGGCATCGCCGTGTTCGCCTGCACCGGCGCGCTGGCGGCGACGCGACGCGGGCAGACGTTCGTCACTGCCGCGTTTTTCGCGCTGGTGACGGGGGTCGGGGGCGGATCGGTGCGTGACCTGTTGATCGGGGCGCCGGTGTTCTGGGTCCACGATCCGCTCGTCGCGGGCGTGTGCCTCGGCGTCGCCGCGCTGGTGTGGTGGACGCCGGCGCGGTGGTGGCGCGGCAGCCAGCTTGCGTGGCTCGATGCGGTGGGCCTCGCCGCCTATGCGGTATTCGGCGCGGCCAAGGCGCTCGCCTTCGGCATACCGCCGATCCCGGCGGCGCTGATGGGGGTCGTCACCGCCTGCGTCGGCGGCATCATCCGCGACGTGCTGGCGGGGGAGCCGTCGATCCTGATGCGCCCCGAGCTGTACGTAACGGCGGCGGCGCTGGCGGCGGGATCGCATGTCGCGCTGACGGCGGCGGGCATGCCGCCGAACCTTGCCGCGCCGATCGCGGCAGCGGCAGGTTTCGCGCTTCGCGCCGCCGCGATCCACTGGCGGATCGCGCTCCCCGCCTATCAGCGCGCGCCCGAAGGCTGACGCGTCAGGCGACGCCCCCCGAGCCGGCGAGGAAGTCCATCTTGCCGATGCCGACGCCCTTCATGCGCAGCAGCGCATAGGCGATGGTGAGATGAAAGAAGAAGTTCGGCAGCGCGAAGTCGGTGACGTAGCGCGCGCCGGTGAAGGTGAGGTCGCCCTTGGGCAGTTTGAGGATGACCTCGGCATCTTCGCGATTGTCGAAACCGGCCGGGTCCGCCGCCTCAAGATACCCGACGGTGGTGGTGATGCGCGCGCGCAGCTCGGCAAGCGTCTTCTCTTCGTCGGGGACCGACAGTGGTGCGGTCTGGCCGACGCGGATCGCGGCGAACTTGGCGGTGTCGCAGGCGATCTGCACCTGCCGGGTGAGCGGCAGCATATCCTCGATCAGTCGCGCCTCGACCAGGGATTGCTCGTCTATGCCGCAGTCGATCGCCTTGGCGAGCAGATGATCGAGGTTCTTCAGCCCGCGCACGAAGACAGGCACGGTGACGGCATAGAGGCTGGGCAAGAGCATTTCCTTTTCTGGTCCCGCCGCAGGGTTCGCCCGTCGACGTGGGGCACAGGTGGGGATGCGGCCCGGTGTCGGCAAGCCGCACCGGGCGTGATCCGCGAAGCGTGCATCGCGAAGCGGCGGCTAGGCGTCGACCCCGCGATGCTGGCCGAGCACGTCGTCCATCGCCCGCGCGATGTTCTCCAGCGTGTACGGCTTCTGCACCACCGTGCGGCCACGATGGTCCATCGGCAGCAGCGCCTGCTCGCCGTAGCCGGTGGCGAACACGAACGGCACCTTCAGGTCCATCAGCCGGTCCGCGATCGGGAAGCTGTTGCGGTCGCCCAGGTTGATGTCGAGCATCGCGACGTCCGGCCGATGCGCGTCGATCGCATCGAGCGCACCCTCGACCGTGGCGGCGGTGGTGACGGTGTTCGCGCCGAGCCGCGTCGCGATATCCTCCGCATCGAGCGCGATGATGAGGCTGTCCTCGACCAGCAGCACGTCGAGCCCGGCGAGCATCTTGTGCGGCGCGGCCTGCGGATGGCCGAGCGAGGCGCGCGGATAGCGGATCGCCGGCCCCGCCACGCTCTTGGCCTCGGAGACGTGGCGCGCGGGGATGCGGAAGTGCGCTTCGACACCGGTCGGATGATAATCGATCTGCGCCGCCCCGCCGAGATCATAGGGCACGGAGCGGTCGATAATGGTCGTGCCGAACCCCCGGCGCGTGGGCTTCTGCACCCTGGGGCCGCCGCTTTCGCACCAACTGATGACGAGGTCTTCGCTCTCGTTGCGCTTCCAGCTGATCCGCACCCGCCCTTCGGGCACCGACAGACTGCCGTATTTGGTCGAGTTGGTGACGAGTTCGTGGATCACCAGCGCCATGGTCGAATAGGCCTGCGGATTGAGCAGCACCGGCATGCCTTCGGACACCACGCGTTCGCGCTCGTCCACGAAGGCGGCGGCCTCCGCGTCGATCAGCGCCTGCATCGGCGCAGGCCCCCAATGATCGTCGGTGATCTGGTTGTGCGCGCGCGCCAGCGCATGGATGCGCCCGTCGACCACCTGCACGAAATCGCGCACCGCATCCTCGGACGGTTGCGACTGGCGGATCAGCCCGCGGATCACGCCGAGGATGTTGCGGACGCGGTGGTTGAGCTCGGCGATCAGCAGTTCCTGCCGCGCGCTCGCCTGCTGGCGTTCGGCGGACGCTTCGTCGGCGAGCCGCAGCACCACCTCGATCAGCGTCGCGCGCAGCGTCTCGGCGACGCGCAGTTCCGACGAGGTGAAGGGGCGCGAGCGGCCCTCGACCAGTTCCTTCCATTCCTGGAAACTCTCGCGCGGGGTCAGGCGCGGGCCGTTGGGGCCGTATTCGACGGGCTTGTGCGGATCGCCGCCCCAGCGCACCGAATGGACCAGTTCCGAGCGGAACAGCACCACATAGTCGCGCGGCGCGCGCGAGATCGGGATGGCGAGCAGCCCCGCCGCCTGCGAGGCGAACGACTCCGCACCCGGCACCAGCCCGGCGATGTGATCGGTCGCGAACACCTTGCCGGCGGCGGTGCCGTTGAGCGCGCGGATGATCTTGCGGAATTCGTCGGTGGAGGGCGTCGTGCCCGAAAAGGCGTGGTTGCCCGCGATCCACACGCCGACCCCGTCGGCGGGAATCGCATGCGTCAGGATGTCGCCGAGCCAGTCCGGATCCTTGAGCAAGGTCTCGTCGGACGCGACCGCGCCGAGCAACTGGTCCGAGATGTCGCGCGCGCGGCGTTCGAAATCGACGGTGGCCTGACGCTCGCGGCTTTCGAGCCGCATCGAGAACATCTGCGCGAATAGTTCGCTCACCGAACGCCGCTCGAACGAGGGGCAGCGCGGCGCATAATGGTGACAGGCGAACAGCCCCCACAACCGGCCCTCGACGATGATCGAGATCGACATGGACGCCTCGACGCCCATGTTCTTGAGATATTCGATATGGATCGGCGAGACCGAGCGCAGCACCGACAGCGACAGGTCGAGCGGCTTGCCCGTCTCGTCACGTTGCGGCACGATCGGCACGGGCGTCGCGTTCACATCGGTGATGATGCGCAGCAGGTTGCGCTTGTAGAGTTCGCGCGCCTGCTGCGGAATGTCGCTGGCGGGATAGTGCAGCCCGAGGAACTTGCCGATCCCCGCGCGCACCGCTTCCGCCACGACCTCGCCCGATCCGTCGGCGGCGAAGCGGTACACCATCACCCGGTCGAAGCCGATCAGCGCGCGGATCTGGCGCGCGCCTTCGCGGAAAAAGGTGGCCATGTCGGCGCACTGGTCGAGCCGGGTAATCATCGACCGGACCATGCCGGTGGCGTCGCCATGCTCGCTGGAGGCGGGTTCGGCCTCGATCACGATCTGGCCGCCCGACAGATGGATGGCGACGTCGAAGCATTTGCCGCCCTTGATGATCTCGCAATCGAACATCCGCTCGACCGAGTCGACGCCGCGCAGCATCGCGGTGCGGTTGCGCAGACCGTGGATGACCTCGGCGTCGAAAATCTCGGCGAGCGGCTTGCCGATCAGAAAGTCGGGCGTGAAGCCGATGAAATCGGCGGTGTTGGTCGATGCGCGGGCGACCATCCAGTCCGCTGTCAGCGCGAGCAGGAAGCCGATCGGCTGGATCGCGCCCAGGATGTGAATAGGCTCACGATCGCAATTGGTCAGATCGACCTTTTCGAATTCTTCCACTCACTCTGCCCTCAGATACCGGCGCCCGCTGCTTTCAAAGAGCATGAACACGCGAAGCGCCGATTCGATCGCCGACGCTCGTTCGCCAGCCGAAATTAACCTATGTTCGAGAATTCCTAGCAGGCTGCGCCACCGTGCGGAATCACCTGGAGCAAGAAATGTCCGGGGCAGATCCGCCGGTACGTCGCGCCCCAGCAAGGCCCCGCCGAGCCGCGATCCTTCCAGCACGTAGATGCCGCCCAGCACGGCGGCATCGTCTTCGAAAGCGATCTCCGCCGTGGCGGGAGGGGCGGTGAGGCCGAGCGCGGCGAGGTCTGCGGCGAGTGCGGGCGCGCGGCGGCGCGCATCCCAGTCCGGCACGATCCGCCCGGCGCCGGCGCCATCCAGCGCGGCCTCGACCGGAAGGTACGCGCCCGCCTGCGCTTGCAGGAACCGGGCGTATCCGTCGGGGGTGGAGAGGTCGACGTGCGAGAACGCGGCGTCGACGCGATCATGGTACGCCGCCGTCGCGTCGCGGAGCGCGGCGCGCGCGGTGGGTGCGGAAATCATGCGGCATCATATAAGCGCTTCGGCGTTAGGCAAGTCTGCCGAATGTGGCGGGTGCGCCGCTTTGTGACGGCGCGGATAGCGATGGCGCTTGCATCGCGGCGCGGCTGCGCTTACAGGCGCGTCCCTCGGTCGGGGCGTAGCGCAGCCTGGTAGCGCATCACACTGGGGGTGTGGGGGTCGCAGGTTCGAATCCTGTCGCCCCGACCAAGATCTTCCACACACCTTTGGTTTCAGGACTGTGCGCGGGCGGCTGCGTGCTGGAGGACGCGCCGTCAGTGGCGCGATTCGGGTCCTGCCTCCGCCGTCTTGAAACCTGCGCTGGTGGGCGATGACGGGCTCGAACCGCCGACATTCTCGGTGTAAACGAGACGCTCTACCAACTGAGCTAATCGCCCCCGCGCGGGAAAACGCGTCTTAGCGCGATTTTTCCCCGCCGCAAGTCGCCGTCGCATCCCGGGTGATGTTCTCGCAACTCCGCCATGCGTTCGCCGCACCGCAGCATTTGCACTTGCATGTTCGTGCGCATGCACTATCTGCGCATGCAGTTATTTCGGAGGCAGCATCTTGGCGCGACTCACTATCGAGGATTGCGGAACGCAACGGTCACCCGGGCGCATGCTCCGGCGGCTCGAACAGGATGTGAAGACGCTGCTCGAACGGCGCTTCGCGGCGGAGGACGTGACGTTCACACAATGGGTGGCGCTCAAGGTCGTGCGCGATGGCGCGGTGTCCAATCCCGGCGAACTCGCGCGCGAACTCAACATCACCAGCGGTGCGACCACGCGGCTGATCGACACGCTCGAGGAGCGCGGGCTGATGGCGCGGGACCGCAGCGCGGAGGATCGGCGCGTGGTGGGCCTGCACGTCACCGATGCGGGCGAGGCGATGGTGCAGGCGGTCGCGCCGATGGTGGTGGCGGGCTGGAACGAGCTGATCGCCGATTTCGACGATGACGAGGTGACGCAATTTTCGTCGATGCTCAAGCGGCTGCTCGTCTCGGCCGAACGGATGCTCGGCAAGGACAGTCCGATGTTCGCAGGGGAAGAAGCATGATCCGCAAGGGACTGGCGGCGGCGGCGGCGCTGCTGCTCGCAGGCTGCGCAAGCATCCCGCATGATGGCGCGCAGGTGGCGCAGATCCAGCCGGCCGCGCTCGGCCTCGACGCCGCCGCGCCGGTGGTGCCGGATCGCTGGTGGGATGCGTTCGGCGATGCGCAGCTTGGCCGGTTGGTCGATCTTGCGCTCACCGGCAACCCCGACCTCGAAAGCGCGCTCGCCCGCGTGCGGGCGGCACAGGCCACGGTCGAGGTGCAGCATGCCGGCCAGTTGCCGCAGATCAGCGCGGACGCCGGGCTTCAGGTCCAGCGCTTCAGCAACAATTACATCTACCCGCCGCCCTTCGGTGGCGCGGTCTATTCGGCGCCGACGCTTCAGGGCAATCTCGCTTGGGATCTCGACCTGTTCGGGCGCCAGCGCGCGCTGGTCGCGCAGGCACGCTCGAACGAACGCGCCGCAGGGCTCGACGCGGCCGCCGCACGGCTGATGATCGCCACCGCCGTCGCGCAGAGCTACGCGAGCCTCGTCCAAGCCGAGCGCCAGATCGAGATCGCCGATCGCTTCGTGACGACCCGCCAGCAGGCGGTCGGCTATGTCCAGTCGCGCATCCGGCATCAGCTCGCCACGCAGTTCGAGGCGCGCACCGCCGAGACGTTGCTGGCCGAGGCGCAACAGGCCAAGGTCCGCGCCGCCCAGCAACGCGAGTTGGCGATCCACGCGATCGCGGCGCTGGTCGGGCGGGGTGCGGACTTCTACCCGCAGATCGCCACGCCGACGCTGTCGCTCGACCATCCGCCCGAGGTTCCGGCGGTGCTGCCCGCCGATCTGCTCGGCCGGCGGCCCGATCTGCTCGCGGGCCAAGCGCGGATCGACGCGGCGGTGTCGGGTCAGAAGGTCGCGCGCACCGATTTCCTGCCCAACGTCAACATCTCGGCGTTGGCCGGGCTGACCTCGCTGGGGCTCGGCTCGTTCTTCACCGCCGGTTCGGCGCAGGTGGCGGGTGGTGCTGCGTTGCACCTGCCGATCTTCGAAGGCGGCCGGTTGCGCGCGCAATATCGCGTCGTCACCGCCGATCTCGACCGTGCGGTCGCCGATTACAACGGCAGCGTGGTGACGGCGGTGCGCGACACGGCGGACGCGATCACCAACGTGCGGGCTGCCGACGCCTCGCTCGTCCAGCAGGAGAAGGTGGTCGGCGGCTTGCGTGAGACGGTGCGGCTCGATGCGGTGCGCACCTCGACCGGATTGGGCTCGCGGCTCGATGCGGTCGACTCGGGCTTCCGCCTGCTCGAAGCCGAGCAGCAGCGCATCGACGCGCAGGCCAATGCGATCAGCCAGCGAATCAAACTTATGGCCGCGCTGGGCGGGGGCTTCGACGCCCGCACCGCGATGGCAGCCAACACCAGGGGGTCTGGACTATGACCGAAGAATCCATCCGCATCGACCGTGACCGTGACGTCCATAACGAATCGTACGACGACACGCCCGCGCCCGTCGCCGCCACCGCGCCTCCGCCGCCGCCCGCGCCCCCGGCAACCCCGGCGGGCAAGCCGCGCGCGCGGCGCATCGCCTTCATGATCTTCGGGGCGATCCTGCTGATCGTCGCGATCGTCTATGCGATTCGCGTGTTCACCGCGCCGCCGACCGAGGAGACCGACGACGCCTATGTCGGCGGCAACGTGGTGAGCGTGACCGCGCGCGACGGTGGCACCGTGCTCGCCATCCACGCCGACAACACGCAGGGTGTGAAGCGTGGCCAGCCGCTGATCGACCTCGATCCCGCCACCACCGATGTGTCGCTGCAAGCCGCCGAGGCCGCGCTCGGCCAAGCGGTGCGCGCCGTGCGCGCCGACACCGCCTCGGTCGACGAGGCGGGCGCGGAGATCGCGCAGGCGCGTGCCGATCTCGCCAAGGCGCGGAGCGATCTCGCCCGCCGCAAGGGCGCGGCCGCCGATGGTGCTGTCTCGGGCGAGGAGGTTAGCCACGCCGCCGATGCGGTGACGACCGCCAACGCCACGCTCAACCTCGCGCTCGCCAAGCGCGCGCAGGCGGCGAGCGCGGTGGCGGGCACCGACGTCTATTCGAATCCGCGCGTGCTGGCGGCGATCGCCAACGTGCGGCAGGCGGCGATCAATTCGAGCCACATGCACATCGTCGCGCCGATGGACGGCGTGGTCGCGCAGCGCACCGTCCAGCTCGGCCAGCGCATAGCGCCCGGCACGCCGCTGATGGCGGTGGTGCCGCTGGACAGTTTGTGGCTCGACGCCAATTTCCGCGAGACGCAGCTCGGCCAGATCCGCGTCGGCCAGCCGGCGAAGATCACCGCCGACGTCTATGGCGGCAAGATCGTCTATCACGGTCGCGTGCTCGGCCTCGGCGCGGGGAGCGGCAGCGCCTTCTCGCTGTTGCCGGCGCAGAACGCCTCGGGCAACTGGATCAAGATCGTTCAGCGCGTGCCGGTGCGCATCGCGCTTGATCCCAATGAGCTTCGCCAGCACCCCTTGCGCGTCGGCCTGTCGGCGAACGTGACGGTGGATACCGCCGATCAGTCCAAGCCGCTCGTCGCCTCCGCCGCACCGCCCGCCGGCGGCACGCAACAGAGCCTCGATGGCGGCGCTGAGGTGGATGCGCGCGTCCGCCAGATCATCAACCAGAACCTTGGACGCGCGCGGTGAGCAACCAGCCCGGAGCGGCCGCCGGGCCGCCGCCGCTGGCGGGGATCGCGCTTGCGGTCACCGCGGTCGCGCTGGCGCTCGGCACCTTCATGCAGGTGCTCGACACCACCATCGCCAACGTCTCGCTGCCGACGATCGCGGGCAGCCTCGGCGTCAGTTCGGACAACGGCACCTGGGTCATCACCTCGTTTGCGGTGGCGAACGGGGTGACGGTGCCGCTGACCGGCTGGTTCATGCAGCGTTTCGGCGTGGTGAAGACCTTCACCGTATCGGTGCTGGCCTTCTCGGTCGCGTCGCTCCTGTGCGGCATCGCGTGGAGCCTGCCGTCGCTGATCGTCTTCCGCATTCTGCAAGGCGGCGTGTCCGGGCCGATGATTCCCGGCAGTCAGGCGCTGCTGATCGCGATCTTTCCGGCGCACAAGCGTGGCACCGCGCTCAGCATCTGGTCGATGACGACGCTCGCCGCACCCGTGCTGGGGCCGGTGCTGGGGGGCTACATCTCCGACAATTACCACTGGAGCTGGATCTTCCTCATCAACGTGCCGATCGGTCTGGGCGCGGGGTTCGTCGCCTGGCAGTCGCTCAAGTCGCGCGAGACGCCGACGCGGAAGGTGCGGATCGACACGGTCGGTCTGGTCCTGCTCGCCTTCTGGGTGTTCAGCCTCCAGACGATGCTCGATCTCGGCAAGGACCGCGACTGGTTCAACAATCCGCTCATCGTGGTGCTGACGATCTGCGCGGTGGTCGGCTTCGTCGCGTGGGTCATCTGGGAATTGACGGAGGGCCAGCCCGCTGTCGACCTGACGCTGTTCGCGCGGCGCAACTTCGCGCTCGGCACGCTGGCGATCTGCCTCGGCTATGCGGTGCTGTTCGCCAACAACCTGCTGCTCCCGCTCTGGTTGCAGGAACAGATGGGATATACCGCGACCTGGGCCGGGCTCGTCGCCGCACCGGCGGGGATCATGGCGGTCATCATGACGCCGATCATCCAGCGTCTGAAGATCGATGTGCGCTGGATCGCGTCGTTCTCGTTCGTCTGCTATGCGCTCTCGTTCTTCATGCGGTCGTGGTACACGCCCGATGCGAGCTTCCTCGTGCTGGCGACGCCGCTCCTGTTGCAGGGCGTGGCGATGGCGGCGTTCTTCGTGCCGCTCATCACCATCCTGCTCGACGGGGTGCCGGCTGAAAAGGTGCCGTCGGCCTCGGGCATCTCCAACTTCGCGCGCATTACAGCGGGCGGGTTCGCGGCCTCGCTCACCACCACCGTCTGGGATCGGCGTGAAGCGCTCCACCAGGCGCGGCTGACCGAGGCGGGCAACGACTGGTCGCCGGTCTATCGTCAGGCGCTCGAACAGCTTCAGGCGGTCGGCGCGACCCAGGGGCAGGCGGTGGGTGCGGTGATGCGGCAGATCGTCGGGCAGGCGTATCTGCTGTCGTCGCTGGAGATCTTCTGGCTCTGCGGCTGGATCTCGATCGTGCTGATCGGCGTGGTATGGCTGGCCAAGCGCCCTGCGCCGGCGGATCACGGCCCGGTGGCGGATTGATGTGGTTGCGGGTGCTTAAACCACACCCGTAGGCTGCGCCTTAAACCACCGCATGCTGACATGGCATGGCAGGGAGCCGTGTCATGTCACCAATCGCAAGCATCACCTCCGCGACCGGGACGAAGCTGTCGCGATCCGCGATCGCGCCGGTCGCGCCCGTCGACCGGCCGCCGACGGCGCCCGCGGCGGGGCAGCCGACACGCGGGCAGCCGATCGCGATCGCCGATGCGGCACGCGATCCCCGCTTCGACGCCGCCACCAAAGTTCATGCGGTGCGGCAGGTCGTTCAGCAGATCGCCGGCCTTACGTACGGTGCCCACGTCTCGGTGGTGAACACCGCGACCGGTATCCACGCCACGATCGACATCTCCGCCTGAAGCCCGGCGCTCGCTAGCGAACCATATCGGTAAAAACCTCTGTCCTACAGCGAACCGATCGCTGTAGCGAGCCGGCACCTCTGGCACAGAAGGATTCGACTGATATGAGACTTCTCCTCCTCGCGGCCGCGCTCGCTTTCACGCCGGCCGCCGCGTCGGCGCAATCGGCCGCATCGGTGCGCGCACCCGCCGGCTATGCGCCGATGCAGGCACCGTGCGTGCGGCAGAGCGACAGCAGTTGCGTGCCGATCAGCCCGACCGCGCCGCTGCCGACCACGCAAGGCCCGCTCGCCGCCGCCATCTCGACCCCACTCGCCGGCACCATCACCAACGCCGCCGTCACGCCAAGCTCGGGCGCGGCGAGCTTCGCCGCCGGCACCGCCACGGTCGGCCCGATGACGCCGCAGCTCGGCCGCGACATCGGCCTCAAGCTGTGGAGCGCCAACAATGCGGCTTTCTCGTGCCAGATGCTCGACAGCATCGACGGCGGCGCGACCAAGCTGCCGCTGACGGTCTTCGACACCGCGATCGGCGGGCCGTACAACGTGCCGGTCAACAGCGTCATCACCAGCGAGAGCATCGCCGCCTCGCAAGTCTATCTGCTGTGTACCGTCACCTCGGGCACGCTCAACTATGTGGTGGCGCAATGAGCGCGCGTCTCACCTTCGCGGCGCTCACGCTGCTCGCCACGCCCGCCTTCGCGCAGGGCGATCCCGCCGCGCGCAGCCTCGCTTTGAAGGCGCGCGCCACCGCCACGGCACGCACGCCGCGCCTGTCGATCATCTCCGGCGCCGAGCAGTGGAGCGGGGTCGCTACCGTCGTGCCGACCGCGTCGCTCCAGCCGGCGGTGCGCGTGCTCCATCGCAACCTCGCGCCCTGCACCGCGACCGGGCTGCGGCTGCTCGCCGCCAATTACGCCAACGCCACCACCAACAACGGCAGCCTGCCTGCCAATGCCACGCCCGCGTCCAAGGAGCGGCAGAACGGCAATGCGATCACCGTCCACGCCTCGATCGAGTTCACCGGTGGCAAGACCGACCAGAGCCAGCCGCGCACCCCGGTGCTGTGGAACGGTCAGGCGAGCGGCACGCTCACCCCGTCGAGTGCGGTGTTCGCCTTTCCCAACCTGCTGCTATCCGATCCGGTGTCGGGCAGCGTCGCACCGGGGGGCGTGTTCTACGAACGCTCGGCGGTGCTCGTTCCCGCCGACGGCCAGCGCTTCTATTCGGCGCTGTCGCTGCGCGGCGGCACCGCCGGCTTCGGCGCGGACACGGGCGAGGGCTTCACGCTCGGTTCGGCGGTGGAGCGGATCTGGGACGGCAACCCGAGTGCGGACGTGGGCGTCGGCTCGGGCCAGTTCGTGCCGGGCTGGTCGGCGACGGCGGTGCTCGGCACCTGCGCGGACGGGACGGTCGCGCCCTCGGTCGCGATCATGGGCGACAGCATCGTCACCAAGGTCGACGATGCCGGCTATGGCTATATGACCGGCGGCTGGGCATTGCGCGCGTTCGCCGCGTACCCGCACATGCTGCTGAGCTTGCCGGGCGAACGCGAGCTCGACGCGGTGGTGCCGTGGAACATCGCCAGCCGCTTCGCCGCCAGCCAATACGCCACGCACGTGCTGTGGGCCTATGGCCGCAACGACCTCAGCTACTACATGGGCACGGCGGGGCAGAGCGCGGCGCAGGCGGTCGCCACGATGAAGGCCAACCGGCTGGTCGCCGCCAGGACGTACATGATGCCGCGCGGCAACGGCGCGCCGGGGCAGGTGTTCCTCGCCGCGACCATCCTGCCCGCGCCGAGTTCGAACGACGGCTTCATGACACTCGCGGGCGAGAGCAAGGACGTGTTCGAGGGCGGACGTGTGCTGTTCAACCAGTGGCTGCGCGATCCCGGCCCCGGCGGCTTCGTCGCGCAGGCCAATGCGCAGGTGGCGGGCGTCGCAAACGCGGGGCAAGCGCGCGTGGTCGATCCGTGCATCGGCATCGAGGTGAATGCAGCGGGGGTACCGACGCTCGACGGCGGCTATGCGCCCACTGCGACGACGGTGTACGCGACCGGCACCTCCTCGGGCAGCAACGCCAGCAACACCTTCAACGATACCGCCAAGGCGTGGACGGCGGGCCAGTATCGCGGTGCGGAGTTGCAGATCGTCAGCGGCACCGGGGCCGGCCAGTATCGCGGCATCGGTGGCAACGGTGCGACGCAGTTGTTGATCGCCGACCCGTGGGTGACGGTGCCTGACGCGACCAGTACCTACCGAATCAGCGATGCACCGGGCTGGAACGGCGTGCATCCCGGCACGCGCGGCGCGATCCTGTCAGCGAGCGGCATCAACGCGGGCGCGCTGATGCAGCCGCTCGCCGGCCAATAGGGGGAGGGGCCATGCGCCAGCACGACCATCTCATCGCCTATCTCGCCACGCTTGCCACGCTGGCGCTGATCTTCACCGTCGCGATCCTCGCCGGGATGGCGAGCGAGCACGTCATCGGCAAGATCGAGGCGTTTGGCCTCGGCACGATCACCGGCGGGCTGATCGGCGTGCTGCGCCTGCCGATGAGCCAGACCGCCGAAGCCGGCGACACGGCGGTACGCAACAGCGAGTGAGGGCGAGCCCCTTCGCGCTTCGCGGCGCGGAGGGGCATTACCAGCAGCGCCGTCATCCCGGACTTGTTCCGGGATCCACGTCTCGACGATATCAACGGCTGAAGCATTCGCGGAACCGTGAATGCCGGAACAAGTCCGGCATGACGCTAGCATGTCGCGGGGCTTTTGAATTCGGAAGGCGACGATCGCTTCGCTATAGCGTGATCGCCGCCTTCAGCCCCAGCACGCCGACATCGCTGAGCGTCTTCACCCCGCCGGGATGGTGGATGAGCTGCACATTGGGTTGCAGCTCGAGCCACGACACCGGCGTCAGGCTGTAATAGAGTTCGGCGGCATATTCCGCATCGCGCACCGGCGTGCCGGGGATCAGCGTGTCGGCCTGCGCCGCCCGCCCGTTGACGTTGGTGCGCCCGACCGCCAGGCCGAGTACGTCGCCCTTCAGCCCCGGCACCAGCCCCTTGTAGAACAGCCCGAGCGCGACCTGATTGTCGGTCACGCTGGTCGCGCGATCGGCCTGCGTGACGTTGGCGAACACGCCGAGCCCGGTCAGCGCCTTGCCGTCTTTCGACGCGCCGGTGATCTGCTGCTGCACGCTGGCGAACACGCCGTAGCGCCCCGAATGCTGGAGCGGGGCGAGCCCCGTCACCACGATCGGCCGGCGATCGATGTCGAGCAGCACGTCGTCGCCGTTTGTGGTCGAATACCAGCCGCCGACCTTGTACGATCCGACATGCCCGCCATCGAGGCCGCGCGTCCAGCCCGCCTCGAACGGCACCAGCACTCCGGTCGCACCGCCGAAGCGCGCGATGAAGAAATTGTTCTTCAGCTCGTTGGGGTTTTCGACATAGGCGCCGGCCTGCACGTACACGCCCTTCGCCACATCGACATGGAGCACGCCCGCCCACTCGGCGATCGGCCAGTTGTACCAATAATCGCCGACGAGGTTGCCCGGCTGCGCGCCGCAGAAGCTGAGGTTTTCGAAATGGCAGGAGAACACCGCGAAATCCGCACCGGGATTGGTGCGGCCAAGCTTCACCTCGACCTGATCGCCGAGCTTCTGCTGATACCATAGCTCCGTCACGCGCACGGTCTGGCCGCGGCCATAGACTTCCTGCACCTGTTGCAGCGTGCCCAAGCCCGCATCGTCGGACAGATTGCGTCCGCGCCGCCACGTCACCGTCGCCTGGAAGGTGCCGCCGTCGATCCCGGCGAGTTTGTCGAGATCGAACTTCGCGCCGAAATCGAACTGGCCGGTCTCGGTGACTTTCTCCTTCTTGCCGCCGGTGAAATTCCAGCCGCTTTCCGAAGCATAGCGCGCCGACACTTCGATGCCACGTTGGCCAAGATATGTCCGCGTCTTGCGCCAGTCGCCGAACAACCCGGGCGGCGCCTGATAGCGCGTGTCGCCGATCGGCGCATTGGGCGAGGTGTCGTACGGGTGCGCGGCATGGGTGAAGCGGCGCCGCGCGGCGGGCGTGGCGGCGGTCGGCGGCGCGTCGTTGGTCGGCTTCTGCGTGTTGGTGGCGGAGGTGTCCTTCGCCGCCTCGGGCGCGGGGGCGCCGATATCGACCGGCTGGGCGGGGGCGGGGTCGGGCTTCTTGGCGTCCGGTCCCGCTGCGCCCGCCTTGTCGGCATCGGCGGGGGCGACCTGCGCGAACGCGCTCGCGCCGGTCAGCAACCAGGCCGCGCCCAGCAGCGGGGCGAGGCGGCGGGTCGTCTTGGCGATCATAATCGAATCAAATCCTTGGGCGCGAAAGCTGCGAAGCGCAGGCGCGGTTGACCGCATAATCGCCGGTACACAATTCTGTTCCGCCCGCGAACCGAATATCGCCTCTCGCACGCAGCGATACGCGTTCCTATCTCGGCTCTGGAAACCCCTTTAGAACAAAGCTAGAACCATCGGCATGGCCCTTACCACCATTTCCGTGCGCGGCGCGCGTGAGCACAACCTCAAGAACGTCTCGGTCGACATCCCGCGCGACACGCTGACGGTCATCACCGGCCTGTCGGGCTCGGGCAAGTCGAGCCTCGCGTTCGATACGATCTATGCCGAGGGGCAGCGCCGCTACGTCGAGTCGCTGAGCGCCTATGCGCGCCAGTTCCTCGAAATGATGCAGAAGCCCGATGTCGATCACATCGAGGGCCTGTCCCCCGCCATCTCGATTGAGCAGAAGACCACCTCGCGCAACCCCCGCTCGACGGTGGCGACCGTCACCGAGATCTACGACTATATGCGCCTGCTGTGGGCGCGCGTCGGCATCCCCTATTCGTCCGCCACCGGCCTGCCGATCGCCGCGCAGACCGTGTCGCAGATGGTCGATCGCGTGATGGCGCTGCCCGAGGGCACGCGGCTGTACCTGCTCGCGCCGGTCATCCGCGGCCGCAAGGGCGAATACAAGAAGGAGATGCTCGAATGGCAGAAGGCGGGCTTCACCCGCGTGCGCATCGACGGCGAACTCCATGAGATCGAGGAAGCGCCCGCGCTCGACAAGAAGCTCAAGCACGACATCGAAGTGGTGGTCGACCGCCTCGTCGTGAACCCCGACAGCGCTACCCGCCTCGCCGAGAGTTTCGAGACCGCGCTCAAACTGGCCGAGGGGCTCGCCTATGTCGATCTGGTCGACGCGACCGTCGCGGGCCTGGCCGGTGACGCGCCGATGCCGGTCGGCCAGGGCCAAGCCGAAGGCGAGACGATCGCCAAGGGCAAGACCGCCAAGAAGATGAAGGGCACCGGCATCCCGGACAACCGCATCGTCTTCTCCGAAAAATTCGCCTGCCCGGTCAGCGGCTTCACCATTGCCGAGATCGAGCCGCGGCTGTTCTCGTTCAACGCACCCCAGGGCGCGTGCCCGGCCTGCGACGGCCTCGGCGAGAAACTGCTGTTCGACGAAGACCTCGTCGTCCCCAACCACGCGCTGTCGATCAAGAAGGGCGCGGTCGTGCCCTGGGCCAAGTCCAACCCGCCGTCGCCCTATTACATGCAGGTGCTCGGCAGCCTCGCGCGCGAATACGATTTCAACCTCGACACGGCGTGGCAGGAACTGCCGCCCGAGGTGCAGCGCGTCATCCTCCACGGCACCGAGGGCAAGCCGGTCACGCTCACCTTCATCGATGGCCGCAAGAGCTACGACGTGAAGAAGCCGTTCGAGGGCGTGATCGGCAACCTCAACCGCCGCATGCTCTCCACCGAAAGCGCGTGGATGCGTGAGGAACTGTCCAAATACCAATCCTCCGCCCCCTGCGAAGTGTGCGGCGGCGCGCGCCTCAAGCCCGAGGCGCTCGCGGTCAAGATCGGCATGCGCGACGTCTCGTCGATCACGCGATTGTCGGTGGTCGATGCGCTCGCGTGGTTCACCGCCATCCCGAACGACCTGACGCCACAGCAGAACGCCATCGCCGAGCGGATCCTCAAGGAAATCCTCGAACGGCTCGGCTTCCTCAACAACGTCGGGCTCGATTACCTCAACCTCGATCGCACCTCGGGCACGCTGTCGGGCGGCGAGAGCCAGCGCATCCGCCTCGCCTCGCAGATCGGCTCGGGGCTGTCGGGCGTGCTCTACGTGCTCGACGAACCCTCGATCGGCCTGCACCAGCGCGACAACGACATGCTGCTGGCGACGCTGCGCCGCCTGCGCGACCTCGGCAACACCGTGCTGGTGGTCGAGCATGACGAGGATGCGATCCGCACCGCCGATTACGTGATCGACATGGGGCCGGGCGCCGGCGTCCACGGCGGCAGCGTGATCGCGCAGGGCACGTTCGAGGAAGTGCTCGCCACTGAAGGCAGCATCACCGCCGATTACCTCGCCGGCCGCCGCAAGGTGCCGGTGCCGGACAAGCGCCGCAAGGGCAACGGCAAGAAGCTCACCGTCCACAACGCCACCGCCAACAATCTGCGCGGCGTGACGGCGAGCATCCCGCTCGGCACCTTCACCTGCATCACCGGCGTGTCCGGCTCGGGCAAGTCGAGCTTCACCATCGACACGCTCTATGCGGCGGCGGCGCGGTCGCTCAACGGCGCGCGCATCGTGCAGGGCAAGCACGACAAGATCACCGGCCTGCAATATCTCGACAAGGTGATCGACATCGACCAGTCGCCGATCGGCCGCACCCCGCGCTCGAACCCGGCCACCTATACCGGCGCCTTCACCCAGATCCGCGACTGGTTCGCCGGGCTGCCCGAAGCGCAGGCGCGCGGCTACAAGGCCGGGCGGTTCAGCTTCAACGTCAAGGGCGGCCGCTGCGAGGCATGCCAGGGTGACGGCCTGCTCAAGATCGAGATGCACTTCCTCCCCGACGTGTACGTGACGTGCGACGTCTGCCACGGCCAGCGCTACAATCGCGAAACGCTCGAGGTGAAGTTCAAGGGACTGAGCATCGCCGACGTGCTCGACATGACGGTCGAGGATGCGGTCGAGTTCTTCAAGGCGGTGCCGCCGATCCGCGACAAGATGGCGATGCTCGCCGAAGTCGGGCTCGGCTACGTCAAGGTCGGCCAGCAGGCGACGACGCTATCGGGCGGCGAGGCGCAGCGGGTGAAGCTCGCCAAGGAACTGTCGCGCCGCGCGACGGGGCAGACGCTGTACATACTCGACGAGCCGACCACGGGGCTGCACTTCGAGGACGTGCGCAAACTGCTCGAAGTGCTCCACGCGCTGGTCGAGCAGGGCAATACCGTGGTGGTGATCGAACACAATCTCGACGTCATCAAGACCGCCGACTGGATCATCGACCTCGGGCCGGAGGGCGGCGTGAAGGGCGGGGAGATCGTGGCGGAAGGCGTGCCGGAGAAGGTGGCGAAGGCCGAGGGGAGCTTTACGGGGCGGTATCTGGCGCCGTTGTTGGGGTGAGAGGAAGCAGTACTATGCCTCCTCGTCGTCGCCGGTCAATTGGAACGCTTTTCCTTGAGTTATACCGAGGCCCTCTCGGTAAAGCGTCGGAATCTTATAGGTTCCTTTGACATCTTCTAAGAAGCCAAGTTCTAAAAGCGGTTTTATCGTCGAACGAACTTCATTTACGGAAATTAGCAAGACGTCCACTAAAGAATCTAAGTTATGTTCTGCCTTGCCGTTTCTAAATTTACTAATGATAGGGGAAAGGGATCCTGCTTCCGCCAAGAGAGTATTCGTTAACCTGGCTTTTACTAAGTTACGAAAGTCCTTTTCTAAGTGCCTCTGGTTCTACGATCGCCACGTTGTCATATTCACGAGGATCTCTATCTTCTTTACGAAGCTGAGCTTCTCGAGTGAAATTAATTAAGTCAATAAGGTTTCGTGGAGGTTTTACATCATTTCCGTCGCGGATCCGGCGCATCATCCACACTCATGTCCGTGGTTTTCTGAGGCCGAAGTCAACTTGGTCTGGAAATATCTTATCGAACATTTGTTGATCGGTAAGTTCCGCTGTTGAAATATCGTTAACAAAATATTTGTTCTCGCGGACCCGTCGAGCTAGAAGATTCAACAGATCTTCCTCGTCCCAAATGATTTCTAACTTCTTTGCATTGATATGAGTAAGATTAACAAAGCCCGACGATGTTATTCGACGGAATAGGTCCCGTCTCAGGAATAGTTTCATTTTGATGTTGGAGAATTCAGTCAAGTCAAGATAGGTTCTTAGCAAGGCGCGCAGTGCTACAACCTCGACCTCCGCATGGCCCTGAAAAGCCTCATCAAGCCTATCAAACGTGATCCAAGCTCTAATATCCGAAGATTGCATCACGCTATTAAGTAAAACAAATGCATCTTCTGCGGCAATTCTCATATCGGCAATTTTTTCAATGCCTTCAGGCGAAAATTCTACCTTTGGACTTATAGTGGGGAGTCCTGCCTCACTAGAGCGGTTTTCGTCGGGGCTGAATCGTTGGGGATTCACACGGCACCCGTTTTCTGATTCACGATCCGTGCTGGCGAAGGAGGCCGGGATGGATGGGCCGAGCGTTATCGCGTGATCTTCGGGATCGTGTCATCGCTGCTGTCGAAAGCGGGGTGTCTTGCCGGCAGGCGGCAGAGCGGTTCGGCGTCAGCGCGGCAAGCGCGATCCGCTGGCGACAGCTGGTGCTCGCTCATGGCACGCCGGCGGCCAAGCCGCAGGGCGGTGATCGCCGAAGTCCCAAGATTGAGGACCATGCCGCCTTCATTCTGGAGGCGATCGAGCAGCAGCCGGATCCGACGCTGGCAGAGCTTCGTGGGATGCTGGCCGAGCGTGGCGTGAGCGTCAGCATCGCCACGCTCTGGCGCTTCTTCGCCCGCCACGGGATCACGCGCAAAAAAAGACCGGCCACGCGACGGAGCAAGATCGTCCCGACGTCCTGAAGCGTCGCGAGGAGTGGTTCGAGGGCCAGCTCGATCTCGACCCCGACAAGCTGGTCTTCATCGACGAGACCTGGGCGTCTACCAACATGGCGCGGCGCCATGGTCGCTGCCGGCGGGCCAGCGCTTGCGCGCCGGCATCCCCTTCGGACATTGGAAGACCACGACCTTCGTCGCCGGCCTGCGCCGCACGGGCATGGTAGCACCCTGGGTGCTCGACGGACCAATGAACGCCGATGCGTTCCTCACCTACGTCACGCGCGTGCTCGTGCCGGAACTCGGCCGCGGTGACGTGGTCGTGATGGACAACCTGTCGAGCCACAAGGCGCCGGCCGTGCGAGCCGCCATCGAAAGCGTTGGCGCAACGCTCCTCTTCCTCCCGCCCTACAGCCCAGACTTCAACCCGATCGAGCAGGCCTTCTCCAAGCTGAAGGCGCACCTGCGAAAAGCGGCCGAGCGGACCGTCCATGGCCTATGGAACGCCATCGGTCGCATCCTCGATCTCTACTCGCCCCAGGAATGTGCCAACTACTTCGCCGCTTGCGGCTACGATGCAGACTGATCGAAAACCGCTCTAGAGCTTTCTGCCTGAAAAAATTGGCGCTTACAACGTCGTATTCCACTCATTCAGTAGCGGCGGGGTGTGCTCCACATCAGATTTTGCTGGGGCGTGAAGAGTCAAGCTGCACGTCGCAAAGTGCTACTATGCCCCTTCGGATACTGGCGGCTGTCCTACACACCCCGATCTCGCTACCCTTTCGCGCCACAACCGAAAGGAACCCACATGTCCACCATCCGTCACCCGCAGTCGGTCCCGCTATCGCGGCGTAGCGAGATCGCGGGCAGCTATGCCGGTGCCGAGCGCGAGGCGCGCGCGCGGTGGGAGGCGCTGGTCGATGCGCGGTTGATCGGCACTGCCCAGCCACTCTCGGCCGAGGCGCTCGCCGGGATCGCGGCGTGGGAAGAGGGGCTCGGCGTCGGTGGCGGGCGGCGCGGTGGCTGAGCGGGGCGGTGTTGGATTTGGTGGCGCGCGCGCGGACGCGGCGCGTGGCTTGGGTGGGCGATGTTTGCGATGATGGGGTGAGGGTGGCGCTCCCGGGGGCGCGGCGTGGGAGTGAATCCCACGCCGTCGGTCGGCGCTGGAGCGCCGCCGGCCGGGCGCGGCTAGTCCGCTCGGGATGAGCTTGCGCTAATCCCGTCGCCGCCGCGCCTCACCGCCCCGTGTTGTACTCATCCTCCACCGACCATTGCCGCTCGGGCAGCCACACATGCGCGGTGTCGGCATAATAGCGCGGCCGCGCGGTGTAGCGTGCCTCGACGATGCGGACTTGGCGCATCGCGTCGCGCGTCGCGGTCTCGGTGCAGGAGGGGGCGTAGCTCGACGCATAGCCTCGGTCGCCGAGCGAGTCGCACAGCTCCTGCGCCGTCACGCTCACGCGGCGGCGCAGCTCGCGGCGGTCTTCGGGATATTCGAGGTGGAGGTCGCGGTAGCTCACCCGCTGCGACACCGAGTCGACATGATCGGGGATCGGCTGGTGGCCATAGACGACGATGTCGTCGCGCTCGAAATTCTGCGCGGCGGCGGGCAAGGCGGAGACCAACGCAAAGCCGGCGGCAAGCGCGGCGGCGGACAGGGTGGACAGGCGGATCATCGAACCTCCTCAGCTACACGGCCCGCCGCACGGGCGGGCAGACTCGGGCATCGTCTCTCGCGTTAACCATTACCACGCCGGCCCGTTCCGGCAATGCGGCGTGCAGGCGATGGGGAACGGACCCGCCGCTCGCGCGGTTGAAGGGGTAAGGCTTTCAACACAAAGGACCGAGACGATGGCAGCCAAGGCCAAAAGCACCGCCAAACCCGCCACCCGCGCGACCGAGCGTCCCAAAACGGGGCAGACGGGTCGCGGCGCGTCGATCGGCATCGCGGCGGGTGCGCTCGCGGTGATCGGCGGCTTGGCGGCGGCGCTGCGCTTCGGCGTGTTCGACCGGATCGCGGCGGCGGCCACTGGGAGCGGCGCAGAACACGCCGTGCCCGATCTCGCGACGGACAAGCCGCACAACGACGGCAGTGCGCGTGCGCCTGAAGCGTTCCGTCCCGATCCGACCGCGCCCGTCTCCGCCGCCGAGCGCGACGCCTTCCGCCCCGCCACCGTCCCGATCGGCGGCACGCCCGACCGGCATACCGAAGCGGTTCACTGACGCCGCCGGCCGCTTCGTTTCGCGGCCGGATTGCGCATGGCGGCGGAGCCTCCCATATCCGCCGCCATGAGCGAACAATCCAATCGAGTGGTGTGGCACGGCACCACGATTCTCTCCGTGCGCAAGAACGGTCGCGTTGTAGTCGCTGGTGACGGCCAGGTGACGCAGGGCCAGACCGTGATGAAGCCCAACGCCCGCAAGGTGCGCCGCCTGGGTGACGGATCGGTGATCGGCGGTTTCGCCGGCGCGACCGCCGATGCCTTCACCCTGTTCGAGCGGCTCGAACGCAAGCTCGAACAGCATCACGGCCAGTTGCTGCGCGCGGCGGTCGAACTCGCCAAGGACTGGCGCACCGACAAATATCTCCGCAATCTCGAAGCGATGATGATCGTCGCCGACAAGGACGTGACGCTGATCCTCACCGGCAACGGCGACGTGCTCGAGCCGGAGGCGGGCATCGCCGCGATCGGGTCGGGCGGCAACTACGCGCTCGCCGCCGCGCGCGCGTTGGTCGAGTACGAGGGCGATGCCGAGACGATCTGCCGCAAGGCGATGAAGATCGCCGCCGACGTGTGCGTCTATACCAACGAACGACTGACCGTCGAAGCGATCGAAGGCGCAGCCGACGCCTGATCCCGATCCGTCACCCCAGCAAAAGCTGGGGTCTCCTCGTTACGAAGCGCGCCCCTGCGGCACAAGATCCCAGCTTTCGCTGGGATGACGAACAAAGAAGAGTTTCATGAACGACCAACTTACCCCCAAGGCTATCGTCCGCGCGCTCGACGCGCACATCATCGGCCAGTCCGACGCCAAGAAGGCGGTCGCGGTGGCGCTGCGCAACCGCTGGCGGCGTCAGCGGCTCGGCGCGGATCTGCGCGACGAGGTCAGCCCCAAGAACATCCTGATGATCGGGCCGACGGGCTGCGGCAAGACCGAGATCAGCCGCCGCCTTGCCAAGCTCGCGGACGCCCCGTTCATCAAGGTCGAGGCGACCAAGTTCACCGAGGTCGGCTATGTCGGCCGCGATGTCGAGCAGATCGCGCGCGACTTGGTCGAGGAGGCGATCCGGCTCGAGAAGGAACGCCGTCGCATCGCGGTCAAGGACAAAGCCGAGGAGGCCGCGCTCAGCCGTCTGCTCGATGCGCTCACCGGCAAGGGTGCGAGTGAGGCGACGCGCGAGGCGTTCCGCCAGCGCTTCCGCGACGGCCATCTCGACACCACCGAGATCGAGATCGAGCTCGAACAGGCGCCGCAGATGCCGTTCGAGATCCCCGGCGGCGCGCCGCAGATGATCAACATTTCCGAGATGATGGGCAAGGCGTTCGGCGGCCAGCAGTTGAAGCGCCGCAAGCTCACCGTGCCCGCCGCCTGGGAGAAGCTGGTCGAGGAGGAGGCCGACAAACGTCTCGACCAGGATGAACTGAACCGCATCGCGCTGGCCGACGCGGAGGAGAATGGCATCGTCTTCCTCGACGAGATCGACAAGATCGCGGTCAGCGATGTGCGCGGCGGCTCGGTGAGCCGCGAGGGCGTGCAGCGCGATCTGCTGCCGTTGATCGAGGGCACCACGGTCGCGACGAAATATGGACCGATGAAGACCGACCATGTGCTGTTCATCGCCTCGGGCGCGTTCCATGTCGCCAAGCCAAGCGACCTGCTCCCCGAACTTCAGGGCCGCTTGCCGATCCGTGTCGAGCTGAAGGCGCTGACCGAGGACGATTTCGTCGCGATCCTGTCCGACACCAAGGCGTCGCTGACCCAGCAATATGTCGCGCTGATCGGCACCGAAGGCGTCGGCGTCGAGTTCACCGAAGACGGCATCCGCGCGGTCGCGAAGATCGCCGCAGAGGTGAACGGCGAGGTCGAGAATATCGGCGCACGCCGGTTGCAGACGGTGATGGAGAAGCTCTTGGAGGAAGTCAGCTTCGAGGCCGAGGATCGGCAGGGCGAAACCGTCGTGGTCGACGCCGGCTATGTCGAAAAGCAGTTGTCGAGCATCGCGCGCAACACCGATCTCAGCCGGTTCGTCTTGTAAGCAGGCTGCTTGACTGTTCCGCCCCCGCGTCCAAGACTTGGGCACGGGGGAGGACAGACGATGCGGAGGCTAATAGCGGGGGCGCTGCTCGGTATCGCCAGCTGGGCGATGACGACGGCACCAGCGGTCGCGAAGAAGATCGTCGTCGGGCAGCCCGCGCCCGATTTCAAGCTGCGCCTCGCTGGTGGCGGAAAGGTATCGCTGGCTGACCTGCGGGGGCAGGTGGTCATCCTCAACCTGTGGGCGACATGGTGTGGCCCATGCAAGCAGGAGATGCCCGAACTCGACCGCATTCAGGCGAACGGCGCGCGCTATGGCCTGCACGTGTTCGGGGTGCTGGCGATGGATCCGACGCCGCTGTCTGCGCTGAAACCGCTGGCCAAAGTTTTGCACTATCCGCTCGTCGCCTCGATCAGCGGTGATTATGTGGCGGTGGGCAATGCGATCCCGACCAACTACATCATCGATCGGCAGGGTATCGTGCGCTATGCCAAGGCGAACGCGCTGACCGCCAGGGAATATGCCGACATCATCGCGCCGCTGCTCGCCGAGCCGGCCCCGGCGTCGGAGCCGGTGCACGGGTTGCCGGCGGCGACACGCTAACGGGGGTTCAGCGTTTCGGCGCGCGGTACGGCACGAACGACCGGATCGTGCAGACGCCGCTCGGAATGTGGCTGGTCAGATCGACCGTGCGGATTGGATCGCCAGCGCACAATTGCGAACCGAACTGCTGCGACACGATCGCGTCGCCGCGGTCGAGCCCGTGGCAGCCGCCGTTGGTGTCGGCGCGGTAGATCAGCCCGCGGCCCTGTTTGTAGAGGATCGTGTCGCCGATCCGCTGGGTCTCGTAGCGGTCGTGGCTGTCGAGGCATTGCTGCGGCTTGCCCGGCACCAGCCCGGCGAGTGCCTTGTCGATTTCGGCCTGATGCCTGGCTGCCTCGCGCGCGGCGCGGCCGTGATCGGCCGACAGCGCGGCGGTGCCCGCGAGGAGGAGCATGGCGGGCAGGATGAAGCGGTACATCGCGATTCCTCGGCTGGATCGCGGGTATAACGCGCTTACCCCTTGAAATTATCCTTGGCCGCGCGTCGCTCGGCGAGTTCGTCCGCCGACCGGGCGCGCAGGAACGGATTGGTGGCGCGTTCCAGCGCGATCGTGGTGGGCACGGTCGCCTCGCCGGCGGTGCGCGCGGCATCGACCGTAGCCATGCGGGTGACGATGGCGGCGTTATCGGGCTCGGCGACCAGCGCGTAGCGACCGTTGCTTTGCGTATATTCGTGCGCGCAGAACACCTGCGTTGCGTCCGGTAACGTGGCGAGGCGCTGCATATTGGCGAACATCTGCGCAGGCGTGCCTTCGAACAGCCGGCCGCAGCCCATCGCGAATAAAGTATCGCCGACGAAGATCGTCGCATCGTCGGCAAGATGGAACAGGATATGCCCGGCGGTGTGCCCCGGGGCTGCGATCACCTGCGCGACGTGCGCGCCGATCCGCACGGTGTCGCCCTCGGCAAGCTGCACGTCGAGCGTCGGGATCTTCGCGGCTTCGGCGGCGGGGCCGCTGATCGTGGCGCCGGTGGCGGCCTTCACCGCGGCGTTGCCGCCGGTGTGATCGGCGTGCCAGTGCGTGTTCCACACCTGATCGATCGTCCAGCCGCGCCGCTCGGCCTCGGCAAGGGCGGGGGCGGCATCGCCGGGATCGACCACCACCGTCTCGTTGGAGACGGGATCGTGGATCAGCCAGATGTAATTGTCGGTGAAGGCGGGAATGCGGACGATCTCGAGGTCGGTCATGCAAACTCCATCGCAAGCGCCGCTTCGCCGAGCCGGCGGGTAAGGGCGGCGGCAGGTTCGCTGCGGGCGAGCGCGACGCCTTGCCCGGCCCATAGCGGTGAATAGTCGCCGCGCCCCTCGCTCTCGGCATGCGCGCGCAAAGGGGCGAGCGCAGCGCTCGCATATGGGAAGGGCGGCGCGGCGGTGCTGACGGGGCCGATCGCCTCGATCAGCCGGTTGCGCAGGCCGCGTGCGAGCCCGCCCGAGAACAGGTTGGTGAACACGCTGTCGTCCGCGCCGGCTCGCGCCATCGCGGCGCGGTGCGGCGTGCTCGCCTTGCTTTCGGGCGTGGCGAGATAGGCAGTGCCGACCTGCACCGCGCCCGCGCCAAGCGCGATGGCGGCACGCACGCCGCGTTCGTCGGCGACGCCGCCCGCCGCGATCACCGGCACCGAAACTGCATCGGCGATTTGCGGGATCAGCGCGAACAGCCCGACCGGGTGATGGCCTTCGCGGAAATGTCCGGCGTGGCCACCCGCCTCGAACCCTTGCGCGATGATCGCATCGCAGCCCTGATCAGCGAGGAAGCGCGCCTCGGCAACGGTGGTGGCGTTGCCGATCAGTTTCGCCCCGGTCGCGCGCATGCGCTCCAGCAGCGGCGCTTCGGGCAGACCGAAGTGGAAGCTGACGAACTCGGGCCGCGCCACCTCGATGGCCTTGGCCATCGCATCGTCGAATGGTCGGCGCAGCGCGGGCGCGGTGGTCGGGCGAGAGATACCTTCGGCGACGTAGCAGGATGCGAGTTGCGCTTCCCATGCGGTCGTGTCGGGGACGGGGCCGAGCCGGTGGCAGAACACGTTGAGGTTGAGCGGCCCGGCCGCGCTTGCGCGGATCGTCGCGACGGTCTCGATCACCGCCTCGGGCGAGAGCGTCGCGCAGGCGAGCGAGCCGACCGCGCCCGCCCCGATCGCGGCGCCCGCCAGTTCCGCGCCCGCGAACCCCGCCATCGGCGCCTGGATCAGCGGGAAGCGCGCGCCCGACAGGTCGAGAAAGGCGCGCACTCCGAACACTTTTTACCAGACCCCGGTGTTGGGCATCGACGCCCACGGCTCGGCTGGCTCGAGATGCCCGTCCTGCAACAGCTCGACCGAGATGTTGTCGGGGGTGCGCACGAACGCCATGTGGCCATCGCGGGGCGGGCGGTTGATCGTCACGCCCGCGTCCATCAGCCGCTGGCACGTCTCATAGATGTTATCGACCTGATAGGCGAGGTGCCCAAAATTGCGCCCGCCGGTATAGTCCTCCGGGTCCCAATTGTGGGTCAACTCGACCTCGGCGACGCCCTCCTGCCCGGGTGGGGCGAGGAAGATCAGCGTGAAGCGACCCTTCTCGCTGTCGATGCGGCGGACTTCCTTGAGGCCGAGCAGTTCGAAGAACGCCACCGTCGCCTGCGGATCGGTGACGCGGATCATGGTGTGGAGATACTTCACGCAGGCGCTCCTGTTGTGTGCCGGCCGCAGATAGGCACGCAGCGGCCCGCGCGCCAGCCTTCAGGGTTTGGCGGGCATGTTGAATTGCGCGAGTGCGGCGATGGCGGACTTGTTGGCGACGCTGCCCGGCTGGAGCGCGGCGGCGCGGCCCCAGGCGGCCTTTGCGCCCGCCTCGTCGCCCGCGGTGGCGGCGATGTTGCCCGCTTCGAGTTGCACCGAAGCATCGTCGGATGAGCGTTTGAGCGCCTCGGCGATGTCCTTCTGCGCGCGCGGCAGGTCGCCCATCCGCCGTGCCAGCGTGGCGGAGAGCAGCCATGCCAGCGGGTCACGCTCCGCCTCGACCACGGCATGGTCGAGATCGGCGCGTGCCGCTTTCACGTCGCCGGTCGCGACATAGGCGCGCGCGCGGTCGAGATAGGCCTCGCCGCTTTGCAGCCCGACCAGCGTGTGCGGGGACAGCGCGGCATCGAGCGCGGCGCGCGCCTTCACCGCATCCTTGCCGCCGAGCCACGCGTTGCCCGCCTGTGCCCAGAAATAGGCGGCGCGATCGTCATGCACGACATCGGCGCGGCGCGCGGCGACCTCGAATTCGGCCGCGCCGGCCGCCCACTTCGTCTCGTTGACGTACGCGATGCCGAGACATTGATGCGCGAGGAAGGTGCCACCCGCGAGCAGCCAGGTGCTCGCCTCGGTCTCGGCGGACTTGGGATCGCGCGCGGCAAGATCGAGGCAGCGGTTGTAGCGCTGGGTCGCGGTGGAGATATCGGGCAGCGGCGCGGCGGGGGCCGGGCCTTGCGTGGCGGCGGCGAGGAGCAGGGCAAGCATCATGCGGCGGGCGTCACCTGTTCGATCATGCCGAGGATCGCGGCGATATCGGACTCGCGCGACAATCGGTGGTCGCCGTCCTTGACCAGGGTAAGCTGCACGTCGGGTGAACGGATCAGTTCCGCGAGCCGCTGGCTGCGGTTCCACGGTACGTCGCGGTCGAGCATGCCCTGGATCAGCCGCACCGGCACGTCGATCGCGATCGGTCCGAACATCAGCCGGTTGGCCTCGCCCGATTGCCAGAAGGCGCGGGTAAAGACGGTCGGCGTATCCGAATAGGCGGAGGCGCGCTCCAACCGGCCGTCGGACAGGATCGCCAGCTTCTCCTCGATGGTGAAGCCCCAGTCGGTGAAGTCGGGCGCGGGGGCGATGCCGACCAGCGCGGCGACCTTCTCCGGGTGATCGCGTGCGATCAGCAGCATCAGCCAACCGCCCATCGACGAGCCGACCAGCACCGCCGGGCCTGCCACGACCTGATCGAGCAGCGCGAGCGCGTCGTCGCGCCAGCCGGCGAGCGTCTGCTCCTCGAACGCGCCCTCGCTCGCGCCGCAGCCGCCATAGTCGAAGCGCAGGCAGGCGCGGCCGTGCGCCTTCGCCCAGGCCTCGATGGCGAGCGCCTTGGCCCCCGTCATGTCGGACGCATAGCCGGGCAGGAACACGATCGCCGGGCCGGTGCCGGGAGTGAAGTGATAAGCGAGCGCGGGACGGGGATCGGTCATGGCGCGGGCTTTACGCCAGCCCCGCGCGCGCGGCAACGTGAGGCCGCCGTCAGAAACGGAAGCCCGGCTTGGCCGCCTTCGTGTCGCCCGAGCAGATGCCCCGCAGCGCACCCCATTGATCCACGTCGAGCACCGGCCGGTCGGCGCCGTGCGTCTTCGCCGCCGCGATGAAGCGCGCCGCGCGCGTCTGCGACATCGGGTGGGTCGATAGATAGGCGGTGAAACGGCCGATCCCGCCATCCTCTTGCGTAGACAGCCGCTTGAAGAAGCGCGCGGTCGGCAGCGGGGAGATATGCGCGGCGGCAAGCGCGTCGATCGCATAGCCGTCCGCGCGCGCCTCGGCCCCGCGCGAATAGGCCGAGGCGAGCAAAGCGTTGGTATAGCCGCCGACATGCCCGTCGAGCCCGCCGAGCAGCACGCTCAGCCCAAGCTGGCGCAACAGCGATTCGAGCACGTCGCGGTGGCGGACATGGCCGATCTCGTGCGCGAGCACGCCCGCCACCTCGTCGGGTGACGCCGCTGCCTGGACAAGTCCGTCGAACAGCACGATGCGCCCCCCCGGCAGCGTAACGGCGTTGACGATCGGCAGGTTGACCACGCCTACGCGGATATCGGGATCGTCCGGGTCGACCCGCGACACCAATGCGGCGAGCGCCTGCGGCCCGCCTTTGCCCGCGCAGATCTGGTTGCCGAAATCGCCCGCCATCATGTCGCCGAGCTGGCGTTCGACCGAGCGCGGCACCGCGCGCGCGATCAAGGCGGGCGACATCAGGAACACCGTCACCACCGCCACCGCGACCACCGCCGACAGCGCGGCGGCGCGCCACAACCCGATCCGGTCGATCAGCCTGCCGTAGCGCGCCGGTGACGGGAGCACGGCCGCGAGGTCCGCCGGCACGCCGCCGGGGAACACGATCCGCCAACCGGCGCGTCCGGCGAGGCCATAGCTCGCATCCCCCGCCACCACGTCGCCCGCGACGAGATCGGCGAGCGGGTAGGGTCCTTCCACCACGTCGCCGTCGATCAGCCGGAACGCACCCCCCTCCGCCACGAACAGCGGCGTGCGCCGCAGCGCGCTGACGCCGTCGTAATGCCAGACGGGCACGGGCTCAGATCGCGCCGATGTCGAAAGCATCGAGCAGCCCCTCGCCTTGGCCCGGCGGGCGCGTGGTGGATTGGGTGAAGCCGGCGAGATCGACCTCGCCGAAGGCGTGCATGTGGCGGATGAAGAAGGTCCAGTTGCGATAGCCGACGAAAATATAGCCGATGCCGAGCGTGGTGATCGTCAGCGCGAAGTTGCCGAGGACCAGCTTGATCCAGTCGATAGTGGTCGCGGTGAAGGCGAACTCCAGCTCACCCAGCCGCAGCGCGCCGACCGCCTCGCGGAAATAGGCGGCGTAGAAGGTCAGCGCGATCACGCCCAGCACGACGAAGAACAGCAGGTAGAACAGCCCGAGCGCCACGAACAGCAGCACCGGCAGACTGGCCGGGCTCGGCGTGGCGGGGAACCGCGCGAACGCGCCGCTCATCGCGCCGAGCACGATCACGCCCAACACCGCAAAAACGAAGAACACCGGCACCAGATAGAACAGCAGGAAGCGCAGGAAGATCGGCCCGGCATGAGCATCCGCGTGGAAGCGATATGGGCCGAAGCTCATCTCGCCGAAGCGCTCGTTCCACAGCCGCGTCATCGCCCAGGGGGTGAGCAGCCCGAGCGAGAACGAGCCGAGCAGCGACTTCCACAGATAGCTCCAGCCGAACGCCAGCCCGAACGAATCGCTGCCGCCGCGGATGCCGTGCCAGAGTGTGCGGCTGAGCCGGTAGCGCAAGGCGCGGAAGATCGCGACGCCGGACAGGAAGAAGAACAGCAGATAGGTGGCGAAGCCGAGCAGCCCCGCCACCCCCTCGTGCCCGCGCAGCAGCGCCGCGTTGAAGGCGATGAAGTTGAACACCGCGATCGGCATGGCGAAGATCAGCACGGCAAGGCCGTAGCCGATCATCAGCTCGCGCCCGGTGCCGGTCCATTCGAGCCGATCGTCGATGAATCGCGTCCGGCTCCACAGATAGCGCCGCTCGCGCGTGCGCGCCCAGAACAGATAGACGCCGAGCGTGACGATGCTGAGCAGCAGGTTGGTGAAGGCGATCGGCGCGAACTCGCGCCAGTCGCCGGAGAAGGCGAACGCCTTCGCTCCGGCCGAATCGCGCACCCGATCATCCATCCCGTTTGACTCCCCCGGCCCCGTGCCGGTTGGAGCGCAGCGCGCGGGATCGGTCAAGCGCCGGTCGCCGCCGGTGCAACGCGAGCGGCGGCGGTTGAGACTATGCGTCGCGCCACGGTCTGCTAACGCGGTCGTACCGTGTACCGCTTGATTCTCGCTTTGCTGTTCGTCCTGTCGGGCACCATCTCCGCTGTGCAGGCGCAGGTCGCGCCACCGCCAGTCGCGTCGATCCCGGCAATGCTGCCGACGCCGGGCCCGCAGACCGACAGCGAGGCGCTGCTCCAGGACGGCACCGAATATGCGCGGCAGTATGACGTACCGGTCGAGGAGGCGATCCGACGCTTGCGCGCGCAGGCAGCGAGCGTACCGTTCACCGATACGCTGGCCGAGCGCTATCGTGCGCGTCTCGCCGGCATCGCCATCGAACACCGGCCCGCATATCGCATCGTCGTCGCGCTGACCGGCACCGCTCCCGTCGCGGCCCACGTCGTCGACGTGGGCGGAATGCGCGTGCCGGTCGTGTTCCGCACCCGCGCGGCGGCGACGCGCGAGCAGGTGCTGTGGGCGATGACCAACCATCAGGCGGCGATCCGCGCCGCTCTGCCCTCGCCCCCAAGCATGGGGCTTGATCCGCGCACCGGCGAACTGGTGGTGACGATCGGCAACGCCGCGCGCGCCGAGCGCGCCGCGATCCGCGCGCGCGTCGCGGCGATCGCCGGGGTGCCGGTGCGGATCCGCGCGATCGAGGACCGCGATGTGGATCTTGTCGCCGAAGGCGGCGGGCGGGTCGACGGGATCGATCCTGCCGATGGCCGGCGTTACTATTGCACGACCGGCTTCACCGTTACCGATGGCGCGCGCTCCGGCGTCACCACCGCGGCGCATTGCCCCGACACGCTGCGCTATCATGATCCGCGGGGCGGCACGGTGCCGCTCGATTTTCTCGGCCAATGGGGCTGGGGGTATCAGGATGTGCAGATCAACCTCAGCGCGCAGCCGCTCGGCGCGCTGTTCTTCACCGATGCGGCGCGCACGATAGAGCGCCCGGTCAGCGCGCAACGCTCCCGCACCGCGACCCGCAGCGGCGACTTCGTCTGTCACCGCGGCGAGCGCACCGGCTATAGCTGCGCAACCGTCGAACTGACCGACTTCGCGCCGGCCGGCGATCTGTGCGGCGGCGCGTGCGTGCCGAACTGGGTGACGGTGGCGGGTCCGACCTGCAAAGGCGGCGACAGCGGCGCGCCGGTGTTCAGCGGCACCACCGCCTTCGGCATCCTCAAGGGCGGCAGCTATCGCAAGGACGGTAGTTGCGCGTTCTATTTCTATATGTCGCTCGACTATCTGCCGACCGGATGGCGGTTGATCGGCCCGCCGACATGGATGGTGCCGAATCGGTGACGAGATGACCCAAATCGGTCTTTTCGCCCAAGGTTAAGCTGACTATAGCGCCCTGCGTGCATCCCGCCCGCTGTCACGGTGGTGCCATAAGCATTGGAAGCAACGCGTTAATCACCGAAAATTGCGCTGTCAGTCTTTGCCGCGTTGCAGCATGGCGCTTGTCAGCGTCGGGCGCACCGGGCTAGACACGCGGCGGTAAAAGGGGTCACGACTGTGCGTAAAGGTATCATTCTCGCGGGCGGCTCGGGCACGCGGCTTTATCCGCTGACCAAGGGCGTGTCGAAGCAACTCATGCCCGTGTACGACAAGCCGATGATCTATTATCCGCTGTCGACACTGATGAGCGCCGGCATCCGGGAGGTGATGATCATCACCACCCCGCACGATCAGGCGTCGTTCAAGGCGCTGCTCGGCGACGGCAGCGATCTTGGCATGGTGATCGAATATGCCGTGCAGCCCGAGCCCGCCGGGCTGGCGCAGGCGTATCACATCGGGGCGGACTTCGTCGGCGACAAGCCCTCGGCGCTCGTGCTGGGCGACAACATCTTCTATGGCCACGGACTGCCCGAGTTGCTGAACCGCGCATCCGATCGCGACGAAGGTGCAACCGTATTCGGCTATTACGTCAAGGACGCAACCGCCTACGGCGTCGTCTCGTTCGACAAGCACGGCCGTGCCGAGACGATCGAGGAGAAGCCCGCCGTTCCCAAGTCGAACTATGCGGTGACCGGCCTCTACTTCTACGACAACGACGCGGTCGCGCTGGCGCGCGACCTCAAGCCGTCCCCGCGCGGCGAACTCGAGATCACCGATCTCAATCGCCTCTATCTCGAAGCGGGCAAGCTCTCGGTCGAGATCATGGGGCGCGGCTATGCCTGGCTCGACACCGGCACGCACGGCTCGCTGCTCGATGCGGCGCTGTACGTGCGCATCACCGAGGAGCGGCAGGGCCTCAAGATCGCCTGCCCCGAGGAGATCGCCTGGCGGCAGGGCTTCATCGACGATGCCCAGCTCGAGCGCATCGCGGGTCCCTTACGCAAAAGCGGCTACGGCCAGTATCTGCTCGATCTGCTCGAAGGGAAGATTTTCGCATGAACTTCATCGAGACTGGGATCCCGGGGCCGATCATCATCGAGCCGGCGGTGTTCGGCGACGAGCGCGGCTTCTTCCTGGAAAGCTGGAACGCCGCCAAGTTCCGCGACGGCGGGCTCGACCTGACGTTCGTGCAGGACAACCACAGCCGCTCGGCCAAAGGTGTGTTGCGGGGCCTGCACTTCCAGAACCCCAGGCCCCAAGGCAAGCTGGTGCGCGTGACGGCGGGTGCGGTGTGGGATGTCGCGGTCGATATCCGCCGTTCGTCGCCGCATTTCGGCAAGTGGGTCGGGTTCGAGCTGTCGGCGGCGAACAAGCGGATGTTCTGGGTGCCGCCGGGCTTCGCGCACGGCTTCGTCACGCTCGAGGACGGCACCGACTTTCTCTACAAATGCACCGAGTTGTACGAGCCCGCCAGCGAGCATTCGCTGCTGTGGAACGACCCTGCGCTCGGCATCGATTGGCCGCTGGAGGGCATCGAGCCGAAGCTGTCGGGCAAGGACGCGGTCGCCAAGCCGCTCGCCGAGATCGAGACGTTCGCATGAAGGCGCTGATCGTCGGTGCGGGCGGCCAGCTCGGTCGCGGCCTCGCCGCGACCGCGCCCGAGGGCGTCGAGATCGTCGGGCATGATATCGACACGCTCGACATCACCGATGCCGCCAGCGTCGATGCAGCGGTCGCGGCGGAGAAGCCCGACCTGATCCTTAACGCCGCTGCTTACACGGCGGTCGACAAGGCGGAGAGCGACGAGGACGCGGCTTATGCTGTCAACGCGACCGCGGTCGGGCTGCTCGCCGACGCGGCCGCCAGGCACAATGCGCGGCTGGTGCACGTCTCGACCGACTTCGTGTTCGACGGGCACGCGGGCACGCCTTACGCGCCTGATGCCGCGACCAACCCGCTCGGCGCATACGGCCGCACCAAGCTCGCCGGCGAGCACCTCGCGGGCAAGGATGCGCTGATTGTGCGCACCGCGTGGGTCTATGCGCCGACCGGGGGCAATTTCGTGCGTACGATGATCCGGCTGATGGGCGAGCGCCCCGAAGTGCGCGTCGTCGCCGACCAGATCGGTACGCCGACCTATGCGCCCGGCCTCGCCGCCGCTTTGTGGACGATGGCGGACAAGCGCGTCACCGGCACGCACCACTACACCGACGCGGGCGCGGCGAGCTGGTACGACTTCGCCGTCGCGATCCAGGAGGAGGCACTCGCCGCCGGGCTGCTCTCGGCGCAGGTGCCGGTGATCCCGATCGCGACCGCCGACTTCCCGACGCCGGCCAAGCGGCCGAGCTACTCGGTGCTCGACAAGGCCTCGACCTTCGCCGCGCTCGGCGGCCCGACCCCGCACTGGCGGGCGAACCTGCGCACGATGATGGCGTCTATCGTCGCGCATGGCTGAAACGCGCGTGTCGACGCGGCCTGTCGAGGGCGTCAGCCCCGTGGCCGCGAAGGCACCGGGCGAACATTTCATCAATGGCATCGGGGGCTTGCGCGCGCTCGCGGTGCTGTCGGTGGTGCTGTTCCACATCAACGCCGCGTGGCTGCCGGGCGGCTTCGTCGGCGTCGACGTGTTCTTCGTGATCTCGGGCTTCGTCGTCGCCCATTCGGTGTGGCACGTCCGCGGCAAGAGCCTCAGCCAATATTTCCTGTGGTTCTACCGCCGGCGTTTCCTGCGCATCCTGCCGGCGATCTTCCTCTATGTGCTGGTGGTCGCCGCGATCGGTATCGTGCTGCTGCCGATCACCGAGGCGACCTATTATATCGAGACTACCGGCATCTCGGCCATGCTGGGTATGAGCAATTTCACTCTGCTGTGGAAGGCTGGCGACTATTTCGCCGCGTCGAGCGAATACAACACCTTCACGCACACCTGGTCGCTGGCGGTGGAGGAGCAATATTATCTGCTTTTCCCGTTCTTTTCCTACCTGCTCATCGTGCGCGAGTGGCAGACGCCGGCGGTGCGGCGCTGGGGGCTGCGCGCGGCGTGGCTGGCGTGCCTGCTGTCGCTCGCCTGCGCCGCCTATGCGACCGAACATTGGCGCGCGTTCGCTTTCTACATGCTGCCGACGCGGCTGTGGGAACTCGGCATCGGCTTCCTGCTGCGCGTGCAGGGCGAGGGGCTCGCGCGGCGGTTTCCGGCGGCGCGCGGCGCGGCGATCGCGGTGCTGTCCGCGCTCGCGCTCGGGCTGCTCACGCTGAGCTTCGTGGTGACGCCGGCCGATCGCTTTCCCTTCCCCGGCGCGCTGCTGCCGTGCCTCGCGACGGCGGTGTTGATCGGGATCGTGTGGTTGCGGCCGGGCGGTTGGGTCGATCGGTTGCTGCAAGTCCGCGTGCTGCACTTCTTCGGCACGATCAGCTATTCGCTGTACCTGTGGCATTGGGGCGTCGTCGTGTTGATGCGCTGGACGATCGGGCTCGACACGCTGCCGCTGCAACTGCTCGCGCTCGCGCTGATGCTCGCGCTGTCGGCGGCGAGCTATTACACGTTCGAGAAGCCGCTGCGCTACAGCCCACGCCTGCTCGCGCTGGAGACGCCGGGCTTCTTCGCAGCCTATGCGGTGGCAGGCGTGGCGATCGCGGTCGCCTGTCTTGCACTGCTGCACGAGAAACCGCGCATCGGGCTCGCCGCTTCGAACGATCCGGTGGTGTGGAGCCCCTACTTTACGCCTGACGATGCACCCGGCACCTGCGCAGTGGCGGAGAGCAATACCCCCGTCGGCGCGGGCATTCGTATCGACTTCATGCCCAAATGCGCGGAAGCACCCGCCGCGTCGCGGCTGTTCGTGATCGGCGATTCGCACGCCGGCGCGTACCAGCGCATGACCCATCGGATCGCGGCGGGCGAGCGCACCGAGGCGCGGCTCTACTGGATGGGCAGTTGTCATCTGCTGCCGCTCGATGACGACGACGAACCGGCAAGCTGCCCCGCTTTCCGCGAAGCTGCGCTCTCGCAGGTGCTCGCCGATGCAAGGCCGGGCGACGTGCTGTTCCTGCCCGGCCTCACCGTGCCGCTATACCGTAACCTGTGGGACGCGCGCATCGCCGCCAATGCGGGCTTGCGCAATCCGGCCACGGTGGAGCGGCCCGAGCAGTTCGCGGCGGCCGAGGCGACGCTCGCCCGCATCCGCGCGCACGGGCTGAAGGTGATCCTCGAAGCGCCCAAGCCGACGCTGCCCGCCGCGCTGTTCCGCTGCGCCGACTGGTACAACCGCGATAGCGGCTATTGCCGCGCCGGCACCGACGTCAGCCGCGCCGACATGGAGGCGCGCCGTGCCGCGCCGCTCGCCGCTTTGCGCAAGGTCGCGGCGGCTGAACCCGGCGTGACGATCTGGGATCCCACGCCGCTGTTGTGCGGGCCTGCGCGCTGCACCGGCTACCGCGACGGCAAGCCGCTCTATTTCGACGCGCACCATCTCAGCGGTTACGCGAACGATCTGCTCTACCCCGATTTCCGCGCCACGTTCGATCGCGTGCGCGCCATGCCGACCCAAGGAGAACTTCACCGCAATGGCTAATCTGATCGTCACCGGCGGCGCCGGCTTCATCGGCGCGAACTTCGTGCACCATTGGCGCAAGGTCAGCCCCGACGACAGCATCGTCGTGCTCGATGCGCTCACCTATGCGGGCAACCGCGCCAATCTCGACGGGCTCGATCAGGTCGAATTGGTCGAGGGCGATATCTGCGACACCGAACTGGTCGGCAAACTGCTCGCCGAGCGCGAGATCGACACGATCGTCCACTTCGCCGCCGAAAGCCATGTCGACCGCTCGATCACGGGGCCGGATGCGTTCGTCACCACCAACGTGGTCGGCACGCACAGCCTGCTCAAGGCCGCCAAGACCGCGTGGCTCGACAAGGGCAGCGGCCGCCCGCACCGCTTCCACCACGTCTCGACCGACGAGGTGTACGGCTCGCTCGGCCCCGACGACGCGGCGTTCAGCGAGGCGACGGCGTACGCGCCCAACTCCCCCTATTCGGCGTCCAAGGCCGGCTCGGACCATCTCGTGCGCGCCTACCACCACACCTATGGGCTGGAGACGACCACCTCGAACTGTTCGAACAATTACGGGCCGTTCCAGTTTCCCGAAAAGCTGATCCCGCTGTTCACGCTCAACGCACTGTCGGGCAGGAACCTGCCGATCTACGGCGACGGCATGAACGTGCGCGACTGGCTGCATGTCGAGGATCATTGCTACGGCATCGAGCTGATCCTGCGCAAAGGCCGCGTCGGCGAGGTGTATAACGTCGGCGGCGGGCAGGAACTGCCCAATGTCGCGGTGATCGAGGAGATCTGCCGGGGTGTCGACGCGGCGTTCGCGGCGAACCCAGATCTGGCGAAGCGCTTCCCCAATGCCCCCGCTGCCAACGGCGGATCGAGCCTCGAGCTCAAGACCTATGTCACCGATCGCAAGGGGCATGACCGCCGCTACGCGATCGACGAGACCAAGATCCGCGGCGAACTCGGCTACGAACCCAAGCGCGACTTCCCGCAAGGCTTCGCCGAGACGCTCGCCTGGTATCTCGCGCGCGAGGACTGGTGGCGGCCGCTGCTCGACCGCGCCAAGCTGTGAGCGCCACGGCCCCGGACGCACCGGCGATCCTGTGCGTCCACCCCAATCGCGAACTCTACGGTTCGGACCGCACCTTCCTCCAGTCGGTGCGCGCCTTGCGCGAGCGCTGGCCGGCGGCGCGGATCACGGTGGTGTTGCCGGGGCCGGGGCCGCTCTCCGAACATATGGGCCGAATCGTCGAGGATATCCGCTATGAGGATATCTTCGTGCTGCGGCGGAGCGAGTTCGGTCCGCAATTCCTGCTGCGGCTGCCGGCGCTGTTCAAGGCGGTGCGGCGCGCGCGCCGCGCAATCGTCGCGCACGATCTCACCTATATCAACACGGTGGTGGTGCTCGATTACCTGCTGGCGAGCCGGTTGCAGCGCAAGCGCGTCTTCACCCACGTCCACGAACTGCCGACGGGCGTGACGCGCGTCGCGTTTTCGGCGCTGCTGTGGATGGCCCGAGGTGTGCTCGTTTATATCTCCGAGGCGACGCGGCGCGGCTATCGCTGGCTGGGCGCCAAGCCGGCGGTGATCGTGTGGAACGGCACCCGCGCGATGCCGGCGGTGCTCAAGGCGATCGGCGGCCGGCCGCTGCATCTGCTGCTGATCGGGCGCTTCAATGCATGGAAGGGGCAGCCCGTCCTGCTCGACGCGCTGGCGTTGCTGACGACTGACGAACGCGCGCGGCTGGCCGTCCGGCTGGTCGGCAGCGTATATGAGGGGCAGGAGCATTTTGCCGAGGCAATCGCCGAGCGGATCGACCGGCTCAAGCTGCACGAGTGCGTGACGGTGATGCCCTTCACCCCCGATCCGACCGAACACTACCGCTGGGCCGATGTGGTCGCGGTGCCCTCGATCGAGCCCGAGCCGTTCGGCCTCGTCGCGATCGAGGCGATGGCGGCCGGCTGCGCGGTGATCGCGGCGGGGCATGGCGGGCTCGCCGAGATCGTGGTCGACGGCGTGACCGGCAGTCAGGTGACGCCGGGCGATGCACCCGCGCTTGCTGCGGCGATCCGGGGCTATCTCGCCGATCCGCGCCGCGCGGTTGTGCAGGGGCAGGCGGGCGAGGCGCGCTTCGCCGAATGTTTCGACGAGCGCATCTACATGCGCAAGATCGCCGACGTCGCCGCGACGATGCTGGCTGGCCGTGCACCTGCGCCACTTGCAAAGGAAACGAACTGAGATGGCCGCGGAGAAGCGCCTGATCGTCCTCACCAACGATCTGCCGTTCCCGCCCAACCACGGGCACAAGGTCGATCAATATCACCGCTGGCGTGCCTTCGCGGCGGCAGGCTGGCGGCTGCGGCTGATCTACTGGCACTCGCCCAAGGACCCGCCGGTCTCCGCCGCCGATCAGGGCGCTTTGCGCGACACGTTCGAGACGATCGACCGTCTGGAAATCCCGCACAGCCCGCGCGCGCTCGCGGTGCGGATGCTGCGGCTGGGGCGCTACCCGAGCCACGTCGCCTCGCGCATCCCCGATGCCGCGACGCTGGCGCGGCTCACCGCCGACGCGCAGGCGTTCGGGCCGGCCGCGATCATCATCGACAACATCTATGGCGGCGTGCTCGGCGAGGCGCTCGCGACCGCGTGCGGCGTGCCGGCGATCGTGCGCGGCCACAATATCGAGCATCGCTACTTCGCGCAGCAGGCAGCGGCGACCACCGATCTGCGTTCCAAGGTGGCGTGGAACATCGCGCGGTTCGGCCTCGAACGCTATGAGGAGGGCCTGATCCGCCGCGCGGCATGGACCTTCGACATCTCCGCCGATGATGTCGCCTTCTGGCGGACGCGCGGTGTCGAGCGGATCTCGTGGGCGCCGACCGTGTTCCCCGAGGCGGGCGCGGTGACGTTGCTGTCCCCGGCGGAGAAGCGCTGGGACATCGCCTACATCGGCAATCTGCGCCTGCCCAACAATCTGCGCGGGATAGCGTGGTTCATCGACGAGGTGATGCCGCTGCTGCGCGCCGCTCGCCCGGGCCTTCGCGCGGTGTTCGCCGGTGCGAACCCGAGCGAGGAAGCGCGCGCGATGTTCGCGCACGCGCCCGATATCGAGCTGGTGCCCAATGCGCCGACCGCCGATGAAATTCTCGCCAACGGGCGCGTGCTGATCAATCCGATCCTGTCGGGCAGCGGCGTCAACGTGAAGTCGATCGATATGCTGCGGTACGATGCGCCGATCGTCACCACCAGCATCGGCGCGCAGGGTTTCGGGCCCGAGATTGCCGGGCAGTTCGCGGTGCAGGACGATGCCGCCGGGTTCGCCGACGCGGTGATCGCCGCGCTCGCCGATCTGCGCCCACCGGCGGGTCGCGCCGAGGTGCGGCGGCTGTTCGGCGACGTCGGCATCGCCAGCCAGATCGCGCTGGTGGCGCAGGTCGCGGGCGTGGCGCTGGACTGAGCGGTTCCGCCGTCCCTATCGCCGGTTCAGAACACGCCGTTCGTCCCGAGTAGCTGCCGAGTAGCCGCTTACGGCGTATCGAGGTAGCGTAACGAAGGACGCGACGCGCTTGGATACGGGCTCTCGATACGGCGCTATGCGCCTACTCGGCACGAACGGGTAGGGATGGTGCTAGCGCGACCACTCCGCGATCAGCGCTTCGTATTTCGACAGGATCATTTCCCAGGTGAACTCCTCCTGCCAGCGCGCCACCGCCGCCGCGCGCAACTCCGTGCGCAGCGCGGGCGAGTCCGTCAGCCGGTCGAGATGCTCCGAAATCTGGTCCTCGCTGGCGAAATACAGCCCGGACGCACCCGCCACCCAGCGGTTGAAGCGGTTGTCGTGCGCGATGATCGCGTTGCCAGCGCCAAGCGCCTCGACCAAAGACGGGTTGGTGCCGCCGACCTGATGGCCGTGCAGATAGGCGATGCTGTGCGCCCGCAAGGCGTCGACCGTACGCCGCTCGTAGATCGCGCCCGGCATGATGACCTCAGGCCCAGCCGCTTCCAGCACGGCGGCATGATACGCATTATCGGGATCGTATTTGCCGAGCAGCATCAGCTTCACGCCGCGGGGTTTGCGCGAGAAGGCGCGCACGATCTCCAGCACCGAGTTCTCGGGCTCCGGCCGCGCGATCAGTGTGAAATAGCGGTCCGGCTCGACGCCGAGCGGCGCGAGCGGCGCGGTCGGCACGTTCACCAGCCGGTCGCCGCCATAGGGGATCACCACCGTCTTTGAACGCGGCGCGCGCGTGGCGAGATGGTCGGCGATTGCGGGGTGATCGGCGATCAGCACGTTGCCCGACCACGCCGCCAGCCGCTCGTTCACCCACAGGAAGGCGCGTGGGCCGACCGAATATTTGGCGCGCTTCCACTCGAGCCCGTCCATGTTGACGAGGTTGATGCGCCCGCGCGCGCGCAGATAGCTGGACAGGAAACCGGTGTTGTAACCGAGCGTCAGGATCGTGCCGGGCACCTTGAGGCTGTCCTGCGCCGAGGCGACGTCGAACTCGATCGTGCCGGCCGCGCCCTTGGCTTTGACCGGGATATGGATACGGCGGATGCCCTCCCACTCGTCTTCCTCGCGCTTGCCCGTCGCCGAGCCCTGACAATAGACGGTGACGGTCCAGCCGTGATCGCGCATCCAGGGGGCAAGCCGCTCGGCGAAGGTTTCGAACCCGCCATGCGCCGCGGGGATGCCGCGAATGCCGAGGATGATGAGCGAACGCGTCATGCCCGGACCTTGCCAGCGGGACGGGGGCGTAACAAGCGCCGCGCGCCAAGGCTCGCCGAGGTGTGCGGCAGGCGACGCCAGCCGAAATCCGGGCACGAAGACGTGTTCAAGACGATCATTCTCCGGGGCAGAAAGTCGGCGCGGATCCGCGTGGCGGGTGCGCTCTGGTTGGTTCCGAATCGGATGCTTCGCACCTGGCACGGATGCATCTTCTCGGCGGCTGACCTATATGGCGGCAGCCGTGTGCGTCAAACCGGTAAGTTATGGCGCTGCTCCATCGCGGGGCGTTTTTTGCGGCAATGCGGAATAGACTGGCCCGGTCGGCGATTCGACCCTAAGAACAGGTGTCGGCTGTGGAGGTGTATTTGGTGTTGGGACGCTCGACCCTCGGGGCGGCACGACGGCGGTTGGGCCGGGTCCGTTCGGAGATCATCAGCGCCCTGTCGCCGGTCGGCGCGGTCGATACCGATCTCGCGCGTGGTCATCCGCTGCGGCTCAGCATAGGCGCGCTCAAGGCGTATAATGCGGCGCGCTCGGCGGAAGCCGGGAAGTCGATCCGCGACGGCAACCGCGTGCTCAACTTCCACATCGCGCTCGATCACGTCGCCAAGCTGCCCGCCGGCGACTACGCCGAACTCGGCACCTATCGCGGCCTCACCGCATCGATCCTGTGGCCGCGTCGCGCGCCGGGCACGACGCTCTATTGCTTCGACACATTCGCCGGCTTCGACGAACGCGATCTTGCCGATGCGCGGTTGTCGCAGCCGATGGAGACGAAGGCGTTCCGCGACACCAGCCTCGACATCGTACGCCAACAGATTTCCGGCGGCAGCGACGAGGGGCTGGCATTTCGGGTCGGCTTTTTCCCGGACACGTTCGCGGGGCTCGAGGACAAGCGGTTCCGGTTGGTCCATATCGACATGGATCTCGCCGATCCGATCACCGCCGCGCTCGAGACGTTCTGGCCGCGCATGGTGGAGGGCGGCGTCATCCTCGTTCATGATTACCGTTCGGAACGCTATCCGATGGCGGCGGAAGCGGTCGATGCGTTCTTCGCCGCGCGCGGGCTGTTCGCCTGGCCGCTCAACGATCGGCTCGGCACCGCGATGATTATGCGGCAGCGCGGCATGTCTGATTGACGCTGGAATTTTCGTCAAGGAACAGATGCATCGTTGGTGGCGGCAGGTCGACACCGTGCAGGCGAAATGCTGGTGTGCCGCGTACCAATAGTGGCGCGCGGACGCGCTACGATTCCACTTCGGTTACTGCGCCGGTGTTGTGAACGCCTGTGCGAGACGTTGCCTGAAGCGGCGATCTTCGTCTCGGTGCCGGCTGGCAAAGGGGTGCAGCATATTGCCTGTGCGGACGGCCTGTGCCAAATGTTGCACAGCACAAGCCGCGCCGCAGAGCCGTGTGAAGGGAACTTAAGTGGGTATCCGATCAGCGATTTTGGTGTGCGTCCTGACATTGCTGTCGGCGTGCGGGGGGCACAGCAATGTGATCTCCACCGGCGACCGTTACATCGCCGATCGCTCGGTCATCACCGATTACCGGCTCGGCATCGGCGACAAGGTGCGGCTGACGGTGTTCCGTGAGCCTGATATGTCGGGCGAGTTTCAGGTCGGCCCCAACGGCACGGTCGCGCTGCCGTTGATCGGCGAGACGCCGGCGGTGGGCCGCCGGGTCGAGGAAGTCGCGGCGGACGCGCAGGCGCGCTATGGCGCAGGGTATCTGCGCACCCCGCAGGTTAATATGGAGGTCATCAACTTCCGGCCGTTCTTCATCCTCGGCGAAGTCACCGCGCCGGGCCAGTTTCCGTACTCGGTCGGGCTGACCGCGTTCAACGCGATCGCCACCGCGCAAGGATTTACCCCGCGTGCCGACCGGTACACGGTGCACATCCGTCGTGAGGGCTCGACGGTGGAGGAGACCTACCAGCTCACGCCCGATCTGCGGATCTATCCGGGCGATACGGTCCGGGTCGGGGAGCGGTTCTTCTGATCGTATCGGGGTCGCTCCCACGTTCGGTTCGGCAGGTGATTGATGCGTTTGGGCTAGGGCTCGGGCGGTGGTGTATTGGGGGAAGCGGGGTCATGGGGTTGCGGTGCGCTCCCGAAGCAAGCGGCTACCGCGCACGCCATCTTGTGCAGTGCAGCGCGGATGCGCGGAACTGAGATGAGGGATCGGGCATCCTCGCTGGGGCGGGCGGCACGGCTGCTGATCTGCGCCTCGTGTCCGGCGCTGGCGATCACGTCGGCGCGCGCTCAGGTCGGCGAATCCTTGCTGCTGCCGCCGGTGATCCCGCCCGGCTTCGATCGCGGCCGTAACCAGAGCGTGCTCGAACTGCCGCGCAAGGCGTTCGACCCCGCCGGCATTCGCGTGCGATCCTTCACGCTGCTGCCGTCGATTGAGTCGGGCGTCGGCGCGACCAGCAACACCTATTACACCTCCGACGCGATCGGTTCGGCGTTCCTGACGACGACGCCGACCGCGCAGTTGATCTCGCGCTGGAACAGGCACCAGTTGATGCTGTCGGGCACCGGCACGTTCCGCGAATATCTCGGCCAGTCGCGCCGTAACGAGACGACCTGGGAAACCGACGCGCGTGGTCGCGTCGATCTCGGCCGCTTCTCCTCCGTCACGTTCGAGGAGATTTCCTCGCAGTTGCTCGAAAACCAGTTCTCGGGCGAGGTGACGCCGACCGTCGCCGCACTGTCGCGCTATCGCCGCGATTTCTTCAGCGCGCGCGCGGTCAATCAGGTCGGCCGCACGCGCGCCACGCTGGCGGCTGACTATGCGATGTTCCGCTTCCAGGATCTGCCGCTGCTGACCGGCGAAGTGCGCGACCAGTCGACCCGCGACCGCAACGTGGCGCGCGTGACCGGGCAGTTCGAATATGCCCGCTCGCCCGAACTCGCCGTCTTCGTGCAGGCGTCCTATGCCAATCAGGCGTTCCGGACCGCGTTCATCACGCCCGGCGTCGCCAACCTCGATTCGAACGGCTATCGCGTGCTCGGCGGCGTCAATTTCGACGATCCGGGCTTTGCGCGCGGCTCGATCGGTGTCGGCTATACGCATCAGACGTTCGAGGCGGCGCGCTACAAGCCGGTCGGCGGCGTGTCGGTGCAGGGGCGGCTGGAGCTGTTCCCGTCGCGGCTGATGACGGTCACGCTCGACGCGCGCCGCACGATCGAGATCACCAGCCTCGCCACGGGCGGTGCCTATTGGGACAACCGGCTGTCGGCGCGCGTCGATCGCGAGATCTGGCGCAGCATCATCGTCAACGTGTCGGGCGCGTACATCCGCCAGACCTATGTCAGCACGGGTTCGGGCGCGAACGCGTACCAACTCGGGCTCGGTGCCCAATATCTTTCGTCGCGCAAGGTGGTCGTCAACGCATCGGTCGACTACGGCAATCGTGGGGCGAACCGGAGTACGCTGGGCAGCGGATTCGATGAGCTGCGCAGTGAGATTGGCTTGACCTTCAGACTATAATCCCTTCTCCGGGACAGACCGCCTCTAGCAGGGTAAGTAGGACGCTTATGGAAGTCAGACAGGAAGCCGGTGAGTCCGAGGCGCAGCTCGCGGATATCATCTCGATGGTCCGCGACACCGTAACGCGTCGCTGGCTGGTGCTGCTCGTCGTCTTCCTCGGCGTCGCGGCGCTCGGCATCCTGGCGGTGCAGTTCCTGCCGGTGTCCTATTCCTCGATCGCCAAGGTGCGGATCGATCCCTCGCTCAACCCGCTCGCCACCAAGACGGCGGACGGCAAGTCGGAACTCACACCCGAAGCGATCGACACCGAGGTGGCGACCGTCCAGTCGCTCACGCTCGCACGTTCGGTCGTGCGGCAGTTCCATCTTCAGAACGACCCCGATTATGCGAAGGCGCTGAAGAACGGCGGCCCGGGCCTGGCGACTGCGGCGGATCGCGAGACCTTCATCGCCAACGAGGTGCTGAAGAAGCTCAGCGTCAGCCGCGAGAAGCTGACCTACATCCTCGACATCGCCTTCACCTCGCCCGATCCGATCAAGTCCGCGCGCATCGCCAACGCCTTCGCCAAGGGTTATATCGACGCCAAGGTCGGTAACAAGGCGGGCACGGCCGAGCGGCAGGCGCAGTGGTTCGAACGGCGGCTGAAGGAACTCGCCGACGACGCGCGCGCGGCCGACGCTCAGGTTGCGGATTTCCGCGCCAAGGCCGGCATCGTCGAGAGCGACGGTGGTAACACGACCGGCAGCACGATCACCGATCAGCAGATCACCCCGCTCGCCGGTTCGCTTGCGACCGCGCAGGCGGATGCGGCGGCGGCGCAGTCGGATCTCGGCGCGGCGCGCGCGCAGATCTCGCGCGGTGCACGCGATTCGGTCGGTGGCGTGCTCAGTTCGTCGGTGGTGCAGGATCTGCGCCGCCAGCGCACCGAGGTGATCCGCAACCTTGCCGAGATCACCACCCGCTACGGCGAGAAGCACCCCGAGACGATCCGCGTTCGCGATCAGCTCGCCGGCATCGACGCGCAGATCGGCGGCGAGGAGCGCCGTATCATGTCGTCGCTGGCGGCGACCGCCGCGTCGACCCAGGCGCGTGTCGCCAGCCTGCGCCAGTCGATGAACGAGCTTGAGGACAAGCGCGCGGGCGACACCCGCAACGCGGTGATCGCCGACGGTCTGGAGCGCGAGGCGACCGCCAAGCGCGCGCTGTACGATCGCATGTCGCAGATGGCGCTCGACAGCATGCAGGCCGCGCGCGTCTCGATCGCGCAGGCCGAACAGGTCGAGGTCGCGCAGCCGCCGTCGAAGCCGACCAGCCCGAACAAGCCGCTGTTCTACCTTGTCGCGCTCGCGCTGGGCCTGATCGCGGGTGGTGCGGTGATCGCGGTGCAGGAGCTGATGTCGGGCGGTCTGCGCTCGTCGGAAGATGCCGAGCGGACGCTCGGCCTGACGATGCTCGCGGCGATCCCCAAGGTCGCCAAGGGCGTCAACCCGGCCGACCTGCTCATCACCGAGCCGACCTCGTTCTTCTCCGAATCGCTGCGCATCGTGCGCGCCGCGGTGCTGGGGCAGCGCGGTCAGGTGACGCCCAAGGTGATCGCGCTCACCTCGGCGCTGCCGAGCGAGGGCAAGAGCACGACCGCGCTTGCGTTCGCCCGCACGCTCGCGATCGCCAACGCCAAGACGCTGCTGATCGAATGCGACGTGCGCCGCGCGGTCATGCAGCGCATGGTCAAGGGGGCGCCGCCGCGCGCCGGTCTGGTCGAGGTGCTGCACGGCGACGTGGGCGTGGATCAGGCGATCGTCCCGGGCGACGTGCCGGGGCTCGACCATCTGCTCGTCGTGTCGCGCTACTTCAGCTCGGAGGATCTGTTCGGCGGCGGCGTGATGGAGAACCTGCTCAACGAACTGCGTGGCCGATACGAGCATATCGTGCTCGATCTGCCGCCGTTGATGGGTCTCGCCGACGGTCGCTTCCTCGCGGTGCTGGCGGATGCGACGATCATGGTCGTCAAGTGGGACGACACGCCGGCGGCGGCGGCATCGTCGGCGATCGGCTGGCTGCGCACCGATGGCGCCAATCCGGTCGGCATGGTCTATTCGATGGTCGGGCAGGGCGCCGAGGGTGCCGGCGGCCTCTATTACTACTCGCGCAAATACGCCGAATATTACCGCAGCGCCTGATCCGGGCGCGGCCGGCGTGCGCCGCGCAGAGCATCGCCCGGCCGTGATCGGCGACCTGCTGCGCTACGCGTTGGCGCTGGCCGGACCGATCGGGTCGGCAGGGGCGCAGTTCCTGCTGTCGCTGGTGCTGTTGCGGCACCTCGATCCGGCGGCGTTCGGGCGGTTCTCGTTCCTGCTGATCGTGGCGCAGCTTGCCGCCGGCATCTGGTCGGCGCTGTTCTGCGCGCCTTTGCCGCTGGTGTTGAGCGCACCGCGCGCGGCCGGCGCGCCGGACCCGGCGCGGATCATGGGTGCTGCCAGCCTGGCCGGGGCGCTGCTTGCGATCGTGCCGTTGATGCTGCTCGCGCGTGGTGTCGGCGAGGGCTGGGCGGCGGCGGCCGCTTTTGCCGCTTTCGCCGCGCTGTCGTTGCTGCGGTGGTTCGCACGCGCGCTTGCCTATGCGCGCGGTCGGCAGGCGAGGGTGAGCGGATCCGACATGCTCTACAGCGGCGTGTTGCTGGTCGGAACGGCGGTGCTGCTCGCCGCCGACGTGCGCGATACCGGCGCGGCTTATGCAGTGTTCCTCCTCGCGACGCTCGCCGCAATGTGCGCGTTCGGCGTACGCTTCGTCGTGGAGCTGGTCGCGCCGTTCGGTCGCACGCACCTCACCGCCTATCGCGCGATCTGGCGCGCGCATGGCCGCTGGTCGCTGCTCGGGGTGGTGACATCGGAGGCGACCGGCAACGCCCATGCCTATCTCGTCACCGCCTTCCTCGGCGCGGACGCGTTCGCGCCGCTGGCGGCGGCGGCGATCCTGATCCGGCCGATCACCGTTGTCGCCAATGCGCTGACCGAGTTCGAACGCTCCCGCATCGCGCGCGCGATCGGCGCGGAGGATCTCGCGCAGGCGGCCCAAGCGGTGCGGCTGTTCCGCGCGATCCTGCTGCTGAGCTGGCTCGGCACGGCCGTGGCGAGCGCGCTGCTGCTGTGGCTCGATCCCCGACTGATCTTCCCCACCGATTATGCGCGGCACACGCTCGCGGTCGGTGCGGCCCTGTGGATGGCGACGGCGCTGTTGCGGGTGCTGCGCATGCCCGAGGGCACGTTGCTCCAGGCTGGCGGGGCGTTCCTGCCGCTCGCGCTGACCAGCCTGTGGTCAGCGGGGTTCTCCATCCTGACGGTGGCGGTGCTGCTGGCGGTTGCGCCGCCCCTGTGGTCGATCCTCGGCATCGCGCTCGGCGAGGGGGTGTGCGCGGTGCTGATCTTCCGTGCGGCGCGGCTCTGGTATGCGCGCACGGCGGCGCTATCTTCCCGCCCATGAAGATCGCGATCGGCATCAAGGCGCTCAACGAGGAAGCCAAGATCGAGGCGGCGCTGCGCAGCGCGCTCGCCGCCGTGGCACCTTACGGCGGGCGCGTCCTGCTCGCCGACAGCGGTTCGAGCGACCGCACCGTCGAGATCGCGCGGACGCTGCCGGTCGACATCGTCCAGCTCGCCAACCATGCCGAGCGATCGTGCGGGGCGGGCGCGCAACTCGCCTACCAGCATCTCGACGCCGAGTATTTCTGCCTGATCGACGGGGACATGGCGCTGGTGCCCGGCTTCATCGAAGCCAGTCTCGCCTACCTTGATGCGAACCCCCGCGTCGCGGGCGTCGGCGGGCAGGTGATCGAGCGCAACCTCGAGGCAGAGGAGTTCCAGATCCGCGCCGCCGCGATGGCGCGCGAGGCGCATCGCCGCGCCGGGCCGGTCGATCGGCTCGATGGCGGTGGTGTGTACCGCATGGCGGCGATTCGCGAGGTCGGCTATTTCTCCGATCGTAACCTGCATTCGTTCGAGGAGTTCGACCTCGCCGCGCGGCTCACCACGCGTGGCTGGGGGCTGGTGCGGATCGACGTGCCCGCGGTCGAGCATCGCGGCCATACGGGCGGTGGCTACCGGCTGCTGGTGTACCGGCTCACGTCGGGGCAGATGGGTGGTGCGGGCGAGGTGCTGCGCGCGAGCATCGGCCGCGCGCATTTCGCCACCGTGGTGCGGCGGCTCGGGCATTTGCGCAAGGCGGTGGTGATAGCAATATGGTGGCTCGCGCTTGCACTCGCGCTGTGGCGTGCGCCGCTCGTCGCGGCGGCGCTGGTGATCGTGCCGGTCGCGTATCTCGGCTGGCGGCGCGGCTCGCTGTCGCTCGGGCTCTATTCGTTCACGATGTGGAACGCGCTCGCGCTCGGGTTGATCGGCGGGCTGTTCCGGCGGCGGGTGCCGCCGACGCGCCCACTCGCCTCGGTGACGTTCAGCCGCGAAGCGTGAGGTCGATCGCCGCGCGCAACGTGGCGACGCATTCGGGCCAGCAATAGTCGCGGCGCACGCGCGCGCCCATGTCGGCGCCGCGCCGGCGGATTTCGGCGGCGTTCTGCCCCGCGATCCATGTCGCCGCCTGCGCGACGGCATCGTTCGGATCGACCAACGGGCCGCCATACGCTGCCGTCATCACGCGCACGCCGGCCATGTCGATCGCGATCGGCATCGTGCCCGACGCCATCGCTTCGAGCACGGTAAGCGGAAAGCTGTCGAGCCGCGAAAGATGTACCAGCAGATCCGCCTCGCGCAGCGCGTCGAGCAGCGCGGGGCCATCGAGCCAGTCCGACAACGCGATCCGTGCGGTGAGGCCGTTCGCCTCGATCCGCGCGTACAGTTCGCGCATCAGCGCATCGTCACCCCGCCCGACGATACGTGCGGCAAACGGCGTGCCGGCGCGGGCGAGCGCCGCGCACAGATCGACCATCGCGAGGCTGCCCTTGCCTTCGGAAAGCCGGCCGGCGTGGATCAACTGGAGCGCGCCGCCCGCGTCGTCCGGCGTGGAGCGCGGCAGGAAGCTCTCGCGCGGCAGGAAGGTGCGGATCGTCGTGCGTGGCACGCCGTCGGGCAGCGCGATCTCGGCGTCCTGGCCTTCGAACAGCAAGGCGATCCGGTCGGCGCCGCGCAGCAGCATGCGGCAGGCGCGGCGCAGCAGCGCGTGGCGTTGCAGCCGGCTGTTCGCGCCGAGATGCAGCGTGACGAGGACGGGGATGCCGAGCGCCCTGGCGGCATAGAGATACAGCAGGTCGGGCAGGTTGCTGACGTTGAGCCACACCACGTCGATCGCGGCGGCGCTATGCGCGCGGCGGAAGGCGCTGAGGCCGCGCAGCAGGCGGGGCAGGCGGCCGGCGCGCATATAGGCGGTGTCGGTCGGCACCCATAATGCGTCGCTGCCCGGCCAGTGCGCGCGCACCGCCTCCAGCGCACGCTCGCAGAAGGATTCGACCCCGCCCGGCTCCCGCGTGGAGCCGCCGAGGATGCACAGCCGCACGGTCCCCCCGGTGGTGCGCGTCACGAAGGGCGCGGACCCCGCGAGGAATAGCGGCGCGCCGGGCGGCTGGTGCGCTCGTCCGAATGCGGGCGCGGGGCGCGCTCGACCGGCGGCGGCGCGTGCGGGCGGTTCGGGCGCGGCGTGGGGGCAGGCGGCGCATCGGCATTCACAAGCAGGGCGATCGCAAGCATCAGGAACACCTGTCCGATCGTGTCGCGATCGAACAGCGAGCTTTCGGTGCCGTTGTGGCCGATGCAGAAGATGACGGTTGAAGCGATCAGCGCGCAGGCGGCGAAGCGCAGCCCCGGCCGCCCGAGCAGCCGACCGAGCGGCCACAGCAACGTGGCGGCGAGCACGAGGATGAGCCCGGGCAGGCCGATCGTCACCATCAGGTCCAGAAAGCCGTTATGCCCCTGCGACACCACGCTCAGCCAGCCCTGCTGCGCGTCGCGGATCGGGCTGGTGGCGTTGATGTTCCAGAACGAGCCGTAGCCCGCGCCCAGCATCGGATTGCTGAAATAATAGCGCACCATCGGCACCCAGATCGAGGTGCGGCCGGTCAGGTTGCTGGTATCGCTGATATAGCCGAGCACCGCATCACTCTGCACGCCGTAGTGGAACAGCGCAGTCAGCGCGACGACGCCGGCGACGGCGAGCCCGATCCGAGCGTGGCGCGACAGCCGCAACGCGGGCGCATAGCGGCGGTTGAACAGCGCCGCACCGAAGCCGAGGACCAGCGCGACGACGATGATGCCGATCGACGTCTTCGAGTTCGACAGGATCAGGAAGATGCCCGCCCCGACGATCGGCACCGCCATCGCCCAGACCGGCAGCTTGCGCCGGTCGAAGGCGAACAGGATGATCGTCAGCGCGCAGATCAGCCCGGCGATGTTCTTGTGCGCCATCATGCCGCGCCAGTCGCCGGCGAGACCGTCATCCTCGGCCAATTGATGGATGCCGATCGTCGGGAACAGGATCGACGTGGCGAAATTGGCGACGAGCACGATCACCAGCGCGATCCGCACCATCAGCAAGGTGCGTTCATAGCCCAACTGGCGCACCAGCGCGAAGATCGACCACAAGACGAGCGTGGTGAGGATCAGCCGGCGCACGCCGACGCCGGGGTCGATCGCCCAGACGAGGCTCAGCCAGCACCAGCCGAGCGCGACCACGAGCGGCCACGGCACCACCAGCATCCGTTCGGGGTGACGCAGCGGCCGCATCGCCACCACCGCGAGCGCGAACACCAGCAGATAGCCCGCCTGCCGGGCGACGTTGCCGGCGCCTTCGGCATTGTCGCCGAGGATCGTCATCGCCGGGCCGAGCAGCGTCAGCGCGAGCAGGCCCGCCATCGCCGCCATCGCCACGGGCAGGCGGACCGGCTGCGAAAGATCGTTGATGCTGCGCGCTCTTACCGCCACCGCTGAAACTCCGGCCCCGCATGGCGGCGCGATTGAACCACGGCCTTGTCCTTACGGGCTTTGCTGCGCTTGCTCAAGGCGATGGCGCGCGAATTTGCCACTTAGCGGCGCAGCAGACGGCGCAGCTCGCGCTTCGGGCGCAGCAGCAGCGCCTCGGCCGAGACGGTGAGCCGCTTGACGTCGATCAAGGTCGCCGGTCCGGCCGCCGACAGCGTGTGCAGCCCGGCGTGGAACGGCGCGGCGGCCTGCGGAGCGACGAAGCGCGTGCCCGCATGCGCGGCGAAGCGTTCGGGGTCGAGCGTGTCCATGTCGAGCAACGTGATCGCCCCGCCATAGGTGCGCGAACAGTCCTGCACCGGCAGCAGGATGCGGCCGTCCACCACGATCGGCGTGCCGCCCGGTCGCGCGGCGGCGCGGTCGACACGTACCGGATTGGCAGGGTGCGGCGTCCACGCACCCGCCAGCCGATCGGCGAAGGCGATGTGGAGCGCGCTCATCCCGTCCTGCCCATGCGCCGCCGAGGTGTAGAACAGCCACCAGCGACCGTCGTGCCACAGCGGCGTCGCGTCGATCGGCGCGGAATCGACGGTGATGGTGATCGCCGGCTCCCACCGCTCGGGAAAGTCGCGCGCGCGGTAGAGCGTCAGCCGACCCGACTGGTTGGCCTCCGGCATCAGCCACGTCTCGCCCTCGCCGTCGAACACGATCGGATAGGACAGATGCCACGGCTCGCGCAGCACCGGGCGGCGCGCGACGAAGCGATACTGTGCGTCGAACACCAGTACCTCGATCCGGCCGACCGGATCGCGATAGTCGAACGCCTCGACGAAGACGTAGAGCAGCCCGTCGCGCCAATAGCCGAACGGATCGGCGTAGAACTGGAGCTTCTCGAGGCCTGGCGCCCAGTGCAGCGGCACGCCTTCCAACGTACCGCGCGCCACGATCTCGGCGAGCGGCAGCGGCACGATCAGCGGGTGCCAGATATCTTTCGCCAGCCGCATGGTGCCTGCTTACCGGGCCGTGACGGGTGCGGCCACGCCATCCATCGCGCGGGCGAGCGCCACGCGTGCCCCGTCGGTGCTCAGATGGTTCTGATCGCGAAACAGCAGGGCCGTGCCGATACGGGTGCCGCACCGCGCCCCGGTGCAGAACGGCGGGAGCATGTCGAGGTAGCGCACGCCGCGCCCGGCGGCGATGCTGCGCAGGAGGCGGTTCGCTTCGGGGATTTCGCGACGTTCGGCGAGGTTGCCGTCGCACTGTTCGTAATGCTGGCCGCGCCACGCCTGCCGCGCCATGCATTTCGATACCGAGGACGCGAACTCGGGGCTGGGGCCGATCAGCGTCACGGTCTTGCCGGCGCGTTGCAGTCGCGCGATCGTGCGATCGACCGAGGTCATGAAGGCGCGGCGGCTGGTCGCACTGTCCAGAGCCTCGCTGCCGCTCAGCTTCAGGAAGCCGTTGGTCGCGCCGCCCACGCCCGGCCCGAGGAATTTGCCCCAGCGGCCCGAGATATACACCTGCCGCAGACCGGGCGCGGCGAGGATGTCGGCGAGCATGCGGTCGTTGAAGGTCGCGCACGCCGGATTGGGGTCGCCCACTTGATCGAATTGCACCGCGCCCGCGAACGGCGCGCAGCCGGTCTTGGTCACGGCGCGCAAGGTTGCTCCTTGCGTACCAAGCCGTGCGGCGAGCGCGTCCTTGAGCTGCATTGCGTGCGAGTCGCCCCACAGCACGGCAGTCGGTTCGGGTGTGGCAGGCGCGAAGCATACGTTATCGAGTTGCGCTGGCTTTGCCGCATCGACCAGCGCGCAGCCCGGCATCTTGACGTGCGGGAAGGAGCGGCCGTCGAGATCGTACTGCACCGCCAGCGCCGGCAGACGTTCCGGCAGACCTTGCATCAGCAGCAACACCCCCGCCACCGCAGCGAAGAGCGCGATCGTCGCGACCCCGGCACCGACGACGCGGACCTGCGCCGCGCGACTGCGGTCGCGCGCATGGCGGAACGGCTGCTCGACATAGCGCCACGACAGTCCCGCCAGCAGCACCGACACGGCAACCGCCGCCACCGCTTCCGGCATGGTGAGCGCGTGGCCGAGCCACAGTTGCGACAGCGACAGGATCGGCCAGTGCCACAGGTACAGCGAATAGGAGATTAGCCCGATCGCGACCAGCGGCCGCCATGCCAGCAGCCGCGCGGCCGCCCCGTCCGCCGGACCCGAATAGAGCAACAGCGCGGTGCCGACGCAGGGGATCAGCGCCCGGAAGCCGGGAAACAGCATCGTCTCGTAGAAGAACACGACCGCATAGCCGATCATCGCCAGCCCGAGCACGCCCGCCCAGCCGAGCAGGCGCTGGTGGCGCAGTCCCGCCGGCGGCAGCAGTGCGAGAGCCGCGCCGATCAGCAGTTCCCAAGCGCGCGAGGGCAGCACGTAGAAAGCGGTGGTCGGCGATTTCACCGTCAGCCACTGGGACAGCAGCAGCGAGGCGACCAGCGCGGCGAGCACCACCGGCAGCGTGACGCGACGCGGCAGTTTGGCGAGCACCAGCACCACCAGCGGCCAAAGGATGTAGAACTGCTCCTCCACCGCCAGCGACCAGGTGTGGAGCAAGGGGATGTCGATATTGGGATCGCCGAAATAGCTGGTCGTGTCCCAGAACCACATGTTCGACGCGAACAGCACGGCATAGAGCAGCGAGTGGGCGTAGGACGTCAGCTCGGACGGCAGCAGGATGAACAGCGACGCCATCGTCGTCGCCACCAGCACGGCGGCGAGCGCGGGGAAGATGCGGCGGATGCGGCGATCGTAGAAGCCGAGGATCGAAGACGTGCCCGCCGCACTCTGGCGGAACAGGATCGACGAGATCAGATAGCCTGAGATCACGAAGAAGATATCGACGCCGACGAAACCGCCGCGCAGGCCGAGGCCAGCGTGGAAACACACCACCGGCACGATCGCGAGCGCGCGCAAGCCATCGATATCGCGGCGATGGCGCAGATGCGGCGGGTGCGGGCCGGTGTGCGGTGGCTCGACGGTGACGGAGGTCATGGCGGCGGTGGACGGTATGTCGGCGATCACCGCACGCACTCGACCATGCTACGCGCGCTTTCGGCGAGGCGCGCGGCGGCGGCGGCGATGGTACGGCGGCGGTCCGTCCCTTCTGCGAGCGTGTCGCGTGCGGCGGCGACGATCGCCTCCACGTCCTCCGCGCCCGGTATCGCCGGAAATTCGCGCGGGGCGGGATAGTCGAGCAATTCCTGCACGCTGAACGTCTTGTGTGAGTTCGAGCCGAGGAACACGCCCGGCGTACCCCCCAGCGCCGCCATGATCGAGGGGTGCCAGCGCCCGCTCACCAGTGCCCGCGCATTCGCCATCACCGCCGCGCCCGCGAGGATCGGCGTGGAAACGGGCAGGAGCGGCAGCCCGGTCCGCTTCGCCACCACGCTCAGGAAAGCGTCGCCACCGCAGGTCGCGACGAGCAGCAGCGGCAGGCCGAGGCTTTTCAGGCGCTCGGCGAGCAGGGTGTATGCGTCCGCCGCGCCACGCTGGTCGCGCGCGGCGAGCGAACTGCCCGAAATCGCGACATAGGGCTGATCGGTCACGCGCGGGCGTGTCGCGCCGGTGCGGTCGAACGCGGGGATCAGCGCGGACGGATCGTAGCGGTCGGCAGGGTCGTGCGCGAACTGCGGATACCAACTGAACAATGCGTCGGCGTGGAAGGCGGGCTTCAGCGCGGGCAGCAACTCGGCGGCTGTCGCGCGCGAGCGTTCGTCGCGCACCGACACCACCGCGCCCTCCAGAACGCGCGCGGTAGCCGCCACTGTTTCCGCCAGCGCACCGCCGCCCGGCGCGCGCGAGATCATGCCGTTGAGGTAGAACACCGGCTTGCCGCGCGCCTTCGCCAGCGCGCAGATCGCCAGCGTCTGGAGCAAAGTGGGGCGCGCGGGCGACGAGAAGATCATCTCGCCCTCGCCATTGACCACGATTGCATCGCACGCCTCGACCCGCTCGACGATCGCGCGGGCCTTGGGCGAACGGTCGCGCAAGTCCCACAGCAAGGCGGCGTCGGCCTCGCTGTCATGGCTCGGCGAGTGGATCGCGCCGAGCGTGTCGATCGCGCCGAACACCAGCCCGCCCAGCACCGGCGTGCGCGCGACCCTGGGGCGGCGCAGGCGGCGCACCAGCAGCGCGTGCGCGCCGGCGACATGCGGACGCGGCACCGTCAGCGGGCTTTTGAGCAGCGCGCGGGTGATCGTGCCGCTGATCTCGTGGCGGCTGGCGAGCATCCGGCGCAGCGCGAAGCTCGTCGCGCGGCATCCCCAATTCTGTTCGGTGCTGTTGTCGGCGACGAACAGGAGTTTCATGCGAAAGCGTATCCGGCCGGGCGCGCGGCCAAGCTCAGGCGGCTTTCACCGCATTGGGCTTGGGCCGCCACTTGAGCTTGTCGCGCTGGACCTGCTCGACCGGCAGGATCTCCGCCGACTTGTAGCGCAGCGACGCGCTCACCGCGCGCGCATCGCGGGTGAGGCGGCGCAGGCCGTCGGGTTCGAGCGATGCGGCGTGATCGGTGCCCTTCCAGGTACGGTCGAGCGTGAAGTGCCGCTCGATCCACGACGCGCCGAGCGCGACTGCCGCCATATCCGCGGCGATGCCGAGGTGATGCCCCGAAAAGGCGATCGACTTCACGGAGTCCGCGAATTTGTCCTTGAGGCGGGTGATCTCCAGCAGGCAGAGATCGTCGAACGCGACCGGATAGCCCGAGGTGCAGGCGTAGAGCACGACATCCTTGGCGCGGCCGTTCTGCACGAAGAAGTCGACGATCTGCTCCTCCTCGGCCTGCGTGGTCATGCCGAGCGACAGGTGGATCTCGCCGTCGAAGTCGTTCGCCAGCACGCCGAGCATCTCGAAATGCAGGTTGCATGCCGATGGCACCTTGAGCAGCTTGGGCGCAAGCGACGCCATTTCGCGCGCGGAGGTCGTGTCCCACACCGACGTCGAATATTCGATGCCGAGCGACTCGCAATAGGCCTTCAGCTCGCGGTGCTGATCCACGTCGAACTCGAGATATTCGCGGTGCGCGCCGTAGGTATCGCCATAGGAATTGGCGGGATTGGGGTGGGGCGCATTGTACTGCTGTTCGGTCAACAGCTCGCGATTGTTGCGCTTCTGGAACTTGACCACGTCGGCCTTGGCGTAATCGGCCGCGACCTTGATGAGTTCCTTGGCGATCGACATGTCGCCCTTGTGATTGCAGCCCACTTCGGCGATGATCTTGACACTCATGAAATACTCCTGCGATCGACGCCGGTTTGGCGGCGATGCCGCCGGCCCCGGCGCTTGCCGCGAAGCGGAGCACCCGGCCCGAAATGCGATGTCGCCGCAGGGCAGCCGATCATGCGCGGTCGTGACGCATCCGGCCAATTGCCTTTAACATAGCCAAAGTGGAGCAATCAGGCAATTCGAATACGCCGGCGGTAGCGGACCCTTTTGGGACGCATCGCCGCGGGCGAGGCTGCCGGCGCGCTCGCCAGCGTCAACGCCGCAAGCATCGCGAACAGCACCGCGATCGTGGTGGTGCGGACCGGGTAATCGAAGGTCGAATGCGCGAGGATCGCGCCGATGCCGATCGTCGCGGCGCAGCGGATCGCACGGTCGCCCGCATCCTCGCCGAACCATGCGCCCAGCGCCGCCCAGCCGATCCACGCCAGCCCGGCAAGCAGCAGCAGCGCGCCCGGTATGCCATATTCGAGCAGCACTTCGAGATAATCGTCATGTGCGTGATTGATGTAATAGGGGCGCAGATCGTCGAGCGGTTCGATCATTGCATAGACCGGGCGGAACGTCGCCGGCCCGCTGCCGACCGGGAGATAGCGCGGGATCGTCGCCAGCGTCAGCCGCGCGAATTCGATACGGTCGGTATCGACGATGCCCCGCGTCTGCACCCGCTCGGTCAGCTTGGTGCCGAGCGAGCTGTACGCCAGCCCGCCGGCGATCGCGATCAGCGCGAGCAGCACCGCCCCCCACACCAGCAGCGGGCGCACGCCGGTGGCGGCGCGGTCGCGCAAGACGCGGGCGAGCAGGGCGCAACCGAGCAGGACCGGCACCGCCAGCACCAGCCCGGCGCGCGCGCTGGTGGCGACCAGGCCGACGATGGCGAGCGCGAACAGCACCCCCCCGCCGACCGCCAGCAGCCGCTGACCCTCGCCGCGCGCGCGGAACCACGCCAGCGCGCCGACGGCGGCGAGCGGCATCGTGCACAGCATAAGCGTTGCCATATGGTTGCGGTTGGGGAAGAAGCCGAGCGCGCCGTCGATGCTGGAGATATCGTAGAAGTGCAGCACGTGCGTCGCGCCGCCCGGCACCTGCGCGATGCCGACCATGATCGCGAGCAGCGCCAGCGCGAGGAAGCCGTAGAGCAACCCCCAGCGCTGCACCGCGTCGAGCCGCAGCACGGCAAGGAACATCACGATCGGGGCAAGCAGATGCAGCGCGGTGAGCAGTCCCACGCCGTCGCGCAGCCCCAGGCCGTGCCACGGCGGCGCGATGCCGGTGAGCGCGTAGGTCCGCACCGCGACCTCCCGACCCGGCAACCCCGACCAGATCGCCGGCGGCACCGGCACCGCATAGAGCAGCGGCAGCGCGGCGACTGCGACCATCAGCCACAGCCCGATGGCCGCGCCGCCGGAGGGCAGCGCAACGCGGCGGCGCGCGATCAGAAAGACGAGCGCACCGAGCGCGCCGAGCTGGACGACGAGATTGCCGAGCGAGGGTCGCGACGAGCCGCCGAGCAGGACCGCGCCGGCGAGCAGCAGCAGCGCGGCGACGAATTCGGGAGCGAGCAGGCCGAGGCGCCGCGCCCGATCGATCAACTCAGTCATTGGCCACGCGGCGGGCGTCTTGCATGCGGTCACTTCTCACGTTCGGGGTCTTTGTTCAAGGCATCGACCGTGAGCGCAGGTGTTGAACCCGCTCGATCCGCCGCCTAGCACACGGGCAACGATAGCGAGTCGCGGGGCATGGTTTGGCGGTGATCCTGATGGGAACGGGCGGCTCGTCGGGCCGGACGCTGGCGGCGGTCGGCGCTGCGCTGGCGCGCCGGCTGCACGGCGCGACCATCCGCTTCGTCGACACCCAGCCGTTCAACCTGCGCACCGGCGGTACGACCTTCTATCCCGGCCCCGGTACGGTCGTCACCGCCAGCCCCGAGGCCTGCGGGCTCAAGCGGCACACGTCGAGCTGGTCGCTCAACATGCTGCTCAACGGCGGGCCCGCGATGTACCGGCGCATGATCGATTATGCCGGCGCCCTGATCGGCGCGGACCCGGACGTGCTCGTCACCTGTCACGACCGCATCTATATCGAGACGGCGATGCTGGCGGCGGCGCGTGCGCGGGGTGCGACGACGGTGATGCTCCAGGAGGGGCCGTTTTGCAGCATCGGGCACAGCGGCCCGCAATCGGGCCTGCTGCGCGCCAAGGCGCTGGTCGCGCCGCTCGTCACCCGGCTCGGCGTGCTGCCGGCGATCCCCGATTACGGTATGGCCGGGCACGACCGGGTGATCGCCGCCTCCGACAGCTACCGCGACCAGTGGATCGCGGCGGGGCTCGCGCCCGAGACGGTCGTGGTCGGCGGCATCCCGCGCTACGATCCGCTCGCCGCGCTGCGGGGCGCGCCGCGCCCGGCGGAGGGTGCGGCGCTGCGCGTGCTGTACCTCGTCCAGCCGTTCGCCGCGCATGGCAAGGTCGACGCGACCGTCGCGCGCGGGCAGCAGCGCGTACTGGCCGAGGGGCTCAACCGTGCCGCCGCCGCGCGGCCGGTCGCGCTGACGATCCGCTCGCACCCCCGCTCGGCGGGCGACGATGCCGCTACGCTGCGCGCCGCACTGTCGTTCGCCGCCACCGAGGATCGCGGCGCGCGGCCGCTCGAGGAGGTGCTCGGCGAGGTCGATCTGGTGGTCGGCCATTATTCGAGCGGGATGCTCGAAAGCCTGATGGCGAACCGGCCGGTGCTGTGCGTCCCGGTGCCCGCCGCCGCCTTCGCCGAGGCGGGGGAGGCGGCCAAGCAGCGCTGGCTGACCGGGATCGGCATTCCCGTCGCAACCAGCGCGGCCGAGATCGCCGCCGTGCTGGCGCACATCGGTCACGCCTCGCAGCCGGTCGACTGGGGTAAGGTCGGCGCGGAGGTCGGCACGGTCGATGGCCACGCCGCCGAGCGCTGCGCCGCGCTGATCGCGGAGGTGGTCGCGCGTTAGAGGGGCGGGAGCCGCGCGATCGCTGCGCGTAACGCGGCGCCGCTGTCGGCGAGCGCGACCGGATTGGCGGCCCAGCCGCGCAGCACCCGCGCCATCCGCGCGAGGCCGAACAGGCCGGGCAGGAACAGGCTGCGTTCGTAGCGGCCGAGATCGAGCAGCCCGGTCGAGATCGCGGCGGCATAGGCGGCGTAGCGGTAGCGCGCGGCATGCGCGACCAGCCCTTCGGGATTGGGTTCGAGCGTGATCGCGACGCCTTCCAGCGCACGCCCAAGCCGCGCGACATCCTCGCGCGGGTGCGGCAGGTATCGCACCGGCAGCGGGCTGGTGGTGGCGATCTCCGCCAGCGCGGCGCGGAAACGGCGTTCGGAAAGGATGCGGTCCTCGACCAGCGGCGAGCCGATCAGCAGCAGCTCGTTGCGCCCCGCGACCGGCAGATCGGGTGCGCGCAGCACGAGGTTGCGCCGCTCGAACCGGTCGCGCACCGTCACGGCGCTGCGGTCGATCCGGCGGCGGGTGATGCCGCGCGGGTAGAAACCGGCGGCGGCCTGCACCAGTCCGCGCGCCGCGTACCAGCCGTCCGAGGTGAGATCGACATAGTGCGACAGCCCGTCCTCCCAAAGCTCGATCGCGCCGAGATTGGGACGGGTCAGCAGAAAGCGTTCGAGCGGCTCGCCTTCGAGGAACAGGATCGTGCGCGCGAAGCGGTACGGCGCGAGCAGCGCGGCGACCGCGGAATAATACGCACGGTTCGCGTGGCGGGCGGCGGTGAACGCCGCCACGCTACGCCCCGGCAGCGTCTCGCGCCCGAGGAACAGCGTGCGGCCGGCGAAATGGCGCTCTAGCGGCGCGCGCATCGCCTCGTCGCGAAACAGCACGAGGTCCGGCTCGGCGTGGTTGTCGAGCAGGAGCTGGAGGTGCAGCCGCGAGCGTGCCAGCGCGGCGACCGGCTCAGCCGCGCTCAAGATGCCCGCCCGCCTCGAGCAGATCGGCGAGCAGCCGGATCGCGCCGCGCCCGCCATCGGCGTCGAGTACCAGCGCCGCCGCCGCCAGCGCTTGGGCGTGCGCATCCTGCGGCGCGATCGCGCAGCCGACCGCCGCCATGCATTCGAGGTCGTTGACGTCGTTGCCGACGTACAAAGTCTCGGCCGGGTCGATGTCCGTATCCGCGAGCCATTGCCGCAGCACCGCGAGCTTGCCGTCGATGCCGTGATGATAGGGCAGTTGCAGCTTGCGACAACGCGCGGCGACCACCGGGTTGGTCTCCTTGGAGATCACCAGCATCGGCAGTCCCGCCTTGCGCAACCGCTCGATCCCCATGCCGTCGCGGCGCGAGCAGGCCACGCTCTCCTCGCCGGTCTCGCTCACGAACACGCGGTCGTCGGTGAGCACGCCGTCGAAATCCATCACCAGCGCCGACACCCGCGGCGGCAGTCCGGTCGCGCGGCCGGAGAGGCGGGCGATCCGTTCCTCGGCGATGCGGAAATCCTCGGGCTCGTCGATCTCCAGCCGGCGCTCGACTGGCGTGTCGTACAGCACTGTCCTGCCGAAGAAACGGTGCCGCGCGGCGCGAAATCCTTCGGTCTTCATGACATAGACCGCGCCGGTTTCGAGATATTCGGGCGTGCGTTGCTGGCGCATCAGCCGCACGCTCTTGTCATGGTTGATGCCGCGCGCGCCGCCGTCCGCATCCTCGCTCCACAGGAAATAGTGGAACGCCGTCACCGCCAGCGCGCTGTCGGCGCCGCCGTCGATCAGCGCGGCGACGGTGCCGTCGATATCCTCGGGCGCGGTGAGCGGCGAGGTGCATTGCAGGAACACCAGCAGATCGGGCGCATAGCCTTCGCTCTCGCGCAGCACGTCGAGCGTGTGGAGCAGCGCGGCCTCCGACGAGGCGGTATCGCTGGCGAGTTCGGGCGGACGGCGCACGACGTGTGCGCCATAGCGTTCCGCCACGGTGGCGATCTCGTCATCGTCGGTGCTCACCACCACGCGGTCGATGCGCGATGCCGCACGTGCAGCATGGATGGTGTGCGCGATCAGCGGTATCCCGCCGAGCGGGAGCACGTTCTTGCGCGGGATGCCCTTTGACCCGCCGCGCGCGGGAATGATCGCGAGTGTCTGCAAGCGGGAAACTCCTGAGAAGGGGCGACAAGCCGACGCCGGCCCGGCGCGCCTGCGCGGCGGCTGTACCACAACGACCTGCCGGCGCGCGTTCTTTGCTATTGCTGATCGGGAGGGGCGGGTGCTACCGATATTTTGTGCAAGGGCAACATGGCGAGGATTTCGAAAGCCTCGTCAGTTGAAAAGCGGGGCCATTGGTAATGCGATCGGGCAGTGTGTGTTTGCCGGCCAATAAAGCCGCGCTCGGCGTCGTTGCGCTGGGCCTCGTCCTGTTCGCCAGCGGTTGCGCGACCCACAATGCGATTCGCGACGGGACGGCGACCGCCGTCACGCCGGTCACGACCTTGCCCGAACCCGATCCCCGCGCCGCGATCGGCGATCTGATGCCGGCTTATTACATCGGCCCGCAGGACAAGCTCGACATCGCCGTCTATCAGCTGCCCGAAGTTACCAAGGTCGTCACCGTCGACGGCTCGGGCACGATTGCGCTGCCGTTCGTCGGGCAGGTGCTGGCCGGCGGCCACACCGCGGCCGAGGTCCGCGCCGAGATCGCCTCGCGGCTCGGCCAGTCGGTGATGAAGCATCCCGACGTCACCGTGAACATCTCCGAATCGGTCGGCCAGCGCATCACGGTCGAGGGTGCGGTGACGCAGCCCGGCGTGTATCCGGTGCAGGGCAAGAGCAGCCTGCTTCAGGCGCTCGCGCTCGCCAAGGGGCCGAACGACGTCGCCAACGAACGGATCGTCGCGGTCTTCCGCACGATCAACAACCAGAAGAACGCCGCCGTCTTCGACGTGAAGATGATCCGCGACGGCCAGATGGCCGATCCGGTGCTGTACGGCAACGACACGGTCGTCGTCGAACGCTCGAGCGGCAAGGTGCTGTTGAAGGGCGTCATCTCCACGCTGCCTTCGGTGCTCGGCGTGTTCCGCGCCGCCTATGTGGCGGACCGCTTCTGATGGCCCCGGCCGTCCTTCCCACGCTCGGTATTTGGCGAACACATCATGGATGACCGTATTTCCGCCGCGAGCCACCCGGCGCACGGGGCAACTCCGGGCGACGTCTGGCAGGACGACGGCGCACGCGGCACGGCGCCGCGTGCGTGGCAGGCGGTCGGTGCGGCCGGCACGGGCGCGGGCAACGGTCTCCAGAACTTCATCTCGGTCGTCCTCAAGCGGCGCTGGCTGATCCTCGGCATCACGCTTGCCGCGTTGCTGATCGCGCTGATCGGCACATTGCTCGCGCAGCCGGTCTATGTCGCGCATGCGACCTTCCAGGTGCAGCGCGAGGCGCCGCATGTCGTCAATTCGCAGACGGTGGGCGACTCGGTGCCTTCCACCGAGAACGATCAGGCGTTCCTCAACACCCAGTTCGCGCTGATGACGAGCCGCGTCACGGCGCAGGGCATCGTGCGCCGGCTCAACCTCGCCACCAATCGCGACTTCGTCGGCGGCGGCACGCTGGGCGGCATCTTCCAGAGCGATTCGACGCCCAGTCCGGCGCAGATCCAGCAGGCGTTCGACCGCGCCACCGCGAAGGTCCAGCAGAACCTCACCGCGACCCAATACGGTCAATCGCTGCTGATTCAGGTCCAGTATCAGGACGCCAACCCGCAACTCGCCACCGCGATCGCCAACGCCGCGATTGACGAGTTCATCGAGGATTCGATCGAACGGCAGTTCCTCGCCTCCAAATACGCGGGCGATTTCGTCGGCAAGCGGCTGCTCGAACTCAAGGCCAAGCTCGAGAAGTCCGAGCGCGATCTGGTCGATTACGCCTCGCACGAAAAGATCATCAGCGTCACCGACGCGGGCAAGTCCGGCGCGCAGGCGCAGTCGATCGATTCGGCCACGCTCAACGTCATCAACAACGCCGCCGCCACCGCCAAGGCGCAGCGCGTCGATGCCGAGGCGGCCTGGCAGCTCGCGCAAGCCTCCGGGGGCGCGGCGCTGGCGCAATCCAGCAACGATCCGCAGATCAACGAGCTGACCACCAAGCTGTCGGGCTTGCAGGCGGATTATGCGCAGAAGCTCCAGACCTTCCGCCCGAACTTCCCGGCGATGGTCGAGCTGCGCACGCAGATTTCGGCGCTTCAGAAGCAGCTCGGCGAACAGCGCGGCAAGCTGCTCCAGACGGTGAAGGGCAATTACCAGCTCGCCGTCGACAAGGAAAAGGCGCTCGACGATCAGCTCGCCAAGGCGACCGGCCAGGTGCTCGACGTTCAGTCGCGCAGCATCCAGTACATGATCCTCCAGCGCGAGGTCGACACCAACCGCGCGCTGTATGACGCGTTGCTCCAGCGCTACAAGGAGATCGGCGTCGCCGGCGGCAGCAACTCGAACAACGTGTCGATCATCGATCGTGCGCGCGTGCCGGGGGCGCCGTCGCAGCCGATCCTGTGGCTGAATCTGCTGATCGCCTTGGTCGGCGGGCTTGCGCTCGGTCTCGGTATCGCCTTCATCCTCGACTTCCTCGACGACACCTTCAAAATGCCCGAGGATGTCGAGAACACGCTGGGTCTGCCGCTGCTCGGCATGATCCCCCGGCTCGAGGAGGGCGAGTCGCCGCTCGCCGAACTGGGCAAGGCGCGGTCGAGCTTCGTCGAGGCGTATTTCGCGGCGCGCACCTCGTTGCAGCTAGCCGGTGCGCACGGCACGCCCAAGTCGCTGCTCATCACCAGCTCGAACCCCAACGAGGGCAAGACGACGACCGCGATCTCACTCGCGCAGAGCTTTGCGGAACAGGGCAAGCGCGTGCTGCTGGTCGACGCCGACATGCGGCGTCCGTCGTTGCACAAGATCCTCAATTTTCCCAACACCAACGGGCTGGCCAACACGCTGACCGGCGAGCGCAGGTCCGCCGAGGTGATCGTCCATGACAGCCACGGCTTCGACGTGCTGCCGAGCGGGCCGACCTCGCCCAACCCGGCACGTTTGCTGAGCAGCGGGCTGCGGCCGTTGCTGAGCGAGCTGGAGACGCGCTACGATCTGGTGATCTTCGACGGTCCGCCGGTCGTCGGGCTTGCCGACGTGCCGATCCTGTCGTCGGCGATCGAGGAGACGGTGCTGGTCATTCAGGCGCGGAAGAGCCGCCGCCGCGCGGTGCTGTCGGCGCTGCGTCGCCTGCGGTCGAGCCGCAACCCGATCGTCGGCGTGATCCTCACCAAGTTCGACCACCGCTCGGCCGACTATGCGTACACCTACGCCTATTCGAGCTATTACTACAGCTACGGGGACGGCAAGACCGCCTGATCGATGCCGCGCGTCCGCATCCGCAAGCCGCGTCGGCCAGCCACCCGCGCCGAGCGGGTGCGGGTCGGGCTGCTGGTCGGCGGGGCGGTGCTGGCGGCGGCGGTGATCGTGGCGGTCGATCTCGGCGCGGACACCTCGGTCGTGCCCGAAGTCGCAAGCTGGATCAGCCCGGGCAGCAGCGACGCGCAGACCGCGATGGCCGAGACGATCGCCAGCGACGATCTCGATACCGCGCACGCCTATGCCCAGCGTGCGATCACGCGCAATCCGCTCGACGATCGCGCGCTCATCATCGCCGCGCTCGCCGCGACCTCGACCAACCGCATCGCGCAGGCCGATGCGCTGTTCGGCCATATCGCCACGCTGACGCGGCGTCAGGCGCTTGCCGAAACGTGGATGTTCGACCTCGCCGCACAGCGCGGTGCCTATGCCGAGGCGATCGACCATGCCGACGCCGCCCTGCGCCGACGCACCGGCGCCGACGCGCAGGTGATGCCGGTGCTCGCCGCCATCACCGATTCCAGCGCCGCCTTGCCCGCATTCGCGCGCAAGCTGGCGTCGAACCCGCCATGGCGGCAGGCATTCTTTCGCGCCTTCGCGCGCTCCAAACAGGGGGACGCGCTCGCGCTGTACGACGCGCTGCACAAGGCTGGCGACCGGCCGGCGGCACTCGAAGTGGCGGCGATGGCCAGCCAGCAGATCGCAGCCGGCAGCGTGGCCAAGGCGCGGGCGGTGTGGGCGAGGGGCTTCGGTCGGCCGCTGCCGCCGTTGCTCTCGCCCAATTTCGAGACGACCACGCAATATGGCGATTTCGGCTGGTCGATCCTGGTCAAGGGCGGCGCGCACATGGTCGAGCGCGAAGGCGGCGGCCATGCGATGGAGGTCGAGCCGTCGAACACGGGCAAACGGCCGGTGCGCGTGGTTCAGCAGGCGATGCTGCTCCCCGTCGGCCACCACGCCATCGCGTTCGAAGGGCGCAGCGTGGCCGACGGCGGTCCGGTCGCGGCGGTGGTGGCGCGCTGTGCCGGCGACGACAGTGAACTGGGCCGGGCACCCGTGCCGAGCGGACCGGCGTGGACGAAGGCCCGGTTCGTGTTCGGTGTGCCGGCGAGCGACTGCCCGATCCAGAAACTGGTGATCGAGGCGGTGCCGAACCTTACTCAGGCGGGCAGCGCGGCGCTGATCGACAACTTCACGGTCGAGTGACGGCGGCGAGTCGCGCCGCGCGACTATGCCGGCGTGATCCGATAACGCGCGACATCGCCGCGCTTGATCTCGGCGAGCGTAGCGCGCGTGGCGGCGATCGCTGCGTCCGCCGCGTCGCCGTTTCCCCGTTCGGCCGCCCGCCACGAATGCGCCAGCGCCGTATAGCCGACCGCTCCGGCAAGACCCGCGAGCCGGTGCGCGGTGGCAGGCGGCACCACCGCATCTTCGGCAAGCGCGTTTCGCAGATCGTCGGCGAAGCGCCCGATCATCGCCGCCGCGTCCGCCGTGCCGAGCAGGCGAACGAGCCGGTAGAAGGGTGAAAAGGGCGCGACCCGTAACGCGTGATCACCAAGCGCACCCGTGAATCGCGCGGTGGCGGCGAGCGCCCCATCGTCGTCAGCCGGCATCAGCCCGCTCGCACCGGCCAGCCGCACGGTTCCCCGGATCAGCACGGGCACGCCGCTCGCCGGCTGCGCTGCCGCACGCACCCGCGCGAGCAGATCGGCCAGGCCATCGGCGTCGCCGTCGAGCACCATCACCGCAGTATCATCGTCCAGCGCGGCCAGTGCATCGTCGACGCGGCGCGCCAGCACGACCCGCCAACCGTGCCCGCCCAGCCCGTGCAGCAGCGGCGCACAGAAGGCGGCATCGTCGCTGTAGAAGATCGCTTTGCTGTTCACGGGCGGCGCACTTGTGAAACGCTGTCGGCGCGCGATCGGCGCGTCACGATAACATCGCTTGATCGTCGCCGCATTTTGGACAAGGATCGCTTTCGAAACAAGGTCTTTCGACCGGAACGAAGGGGCGGAGATGGTCGCGTCGCGGCGCCTTCTTGTGGCGGACGATCATCCGCTCATCAGCAACGGCATTCAGTTGGCGGTGCATGCGCGCATTCCGAACATCGCGATCGACACGACCGCATCGATCGCCGGTGCGCGCGCGCTGATCGCGGCGCAAGGCCGCTACGACCTGATCCTGCTCGATTTCAAACTGCCCGACGCGCAGGGCTTCTCCGGCTTCTTCGCCTTGCAGCACCTGTCGGGCGACCGGCCGATCGCGATCATCTCCGCGACCGACGATGCGGCGCTGATCGCGGCAGCGCGCGCGGTCGGCGCGGCAGGGTTCCTGTCGAAGGCGGACGCGCTCGACACTCTGGTCGGTGCGGTCGGCGTGCTGCTCGGCGGCGGCACCGTGTTCCCGCCGGCCGGCAGCGGCGCGCTCGACGATCTTCAGGCGCGGCTGGCGTCCCTGTCGGCGGCGCAGCGGCGCGTGCTGGCCGCGCTGATCGAGGGGCGGCTCAACAAGCAGATCGCGGGTGATCTCGACATCACCGAGGCTACGGTCAAGGCGCATCTCACCGCGATCTTCCGCAAAATCGGCGTGCAGAACCGCTTGCAGGCGATCCTGACGATGCAGCCGCTGCTCGATCCGCAACGCCTGACGTGAACGAGATTCCCGTCTTCAGGGCGGACTGGGAGCCGAAGCTGTGGCGCACGATAGGCGCCGCCAGTGCGGTGTCGCTGGCGCTGTTCCTGCTCGCGATCGTGTTCGGGGTGGAATACAATCATTCGACCGCCACGTCGGCGAACGTCAATCGCACCTACCGCGAGCGGGTCGAGATCGACACGTTGCTCGCCGCGCTGAAGGATGCCGAGACGGCGCAGCGCGGCTATCTGCTGACCGGCGACACGGCGTTTCTCGCCCCGTTCCGCGCCGCCCGTGGCCGTTTCGAGCAGCAGGCGGTGACGCTCGGCAAGACCTTCAGCCACTTGCCGGGCCAGCAGCGCAGGCTTGCGCGGCTGCGCGAGTTCGCCACCGCCAAGTTCGCGGAGATGGAGGCGATGGCGGCGTTGCGCGGCGCACGCGGGCTCGACGCGGCGGCGGCGGGGGTGCGCGCGGGCGAGGGGACGCGGCTGATGGCGGAGATCACCGGCATCCACGCCGCGATGGTCGACCAGCAGAACCGGCTGTTGCGCGGCGGGCTGACCAGCCAGCGCGCGCGCGTGATCGCGACCAAGCGGCTGATCTGGGGACTGGTGCTGACGATGGCGGGCAGCGCCTTCGTGCTCGGCTATCTGTTCTGGCGCACGCGCCGCCGCAGCCACCAGCTCGCGCTGAAGGCGGTGCAGTTCGGCAGGCGCCAGAACGCGATCTTCGCCGCCGCGCAGGATGCCATCGTGCTGCTCAACCCCGGCGGCAGCATCGAGACGGTCAATCCCGCGGCGGAGCGGCTGTTCGACTATGACGCGCGCGAACTGTTGCGCGGCGATATCGCGCTGCTGGTCGATCTCGCGCCCGGCGACGGGCCGTTCCTCGATCGTATCGGCTACCGTGCGGGCGCGCTCGCCGAGCCGTTCCGCACCCAGCTTCAGGCGCGCCGCAAGGGTGGTGAACTGCTGCCGGTCGAGGCGTCGCTCGGTGCGATGGACTTGCCCGACGGCGTCCATATCGTCGCGGCGTTCCGCGATGTCAGCGAACAGAAGCGCGGCGAGGAGTTGCGCGCGCGCTTCCTGTCCACCGTCAGCCATGAGTTGCGCACCCCGCTCACCTCTATCGTCGGCGCGCTCGGGCTCTTGCGCGGCGGCGTGGTTGCCGATCTGCCCGAGGATGCGGGGCGGCTGGTCGGGATCGCCGAGGCCAATGCGACGCGGCTGATCCGGCTCGTCAACGATCTGCTCGATATCGAGAAACTCGAATCGGGCGCGATGCGCTTCGATTTCGCGGCGTTCGATCTGCGCGGCGCGATGGCGGCGGCGGTCGATACCATGCGCGGCCTCGCCGATACGCGCGGGGTGGTGTTGCGGCCGATGCTCGGCGACATGCCCGCGACGGTGTGCGGCGATGCCGAACGGCTCATCCAGGCTGCGAGCAACCTTTTGTCCAACGCGGTGCGCTTCTCGCCCGTCGGCGGTGACGTCACGCTGACGGTGGAGGTGCTGCCGGGCGCGGCGACCGTATCGGTGCGCGACCGGGGGCCGGGGATCGACCCCGACATCGGCCGGCGGCTGTTCACACGTTTCGGGCAAGGGCAGCGCCCGACGGGTGTGTCGGCCGGTACGGGTCTCGGGCTGACGATCGCGCGCGAAATCGTGCGCGCGCATGGCGGCCGCATCTGGCACGCGCCGTCGGAACGCGGTGCGCTGTTCTGCATCGAACTGCCGCTGTGGAGCCCGCACGCCACCGCGGACGGCGAGCAGGAGGTGCCGGCATGAAGATCCTCTATGTCGATGACGAGCCCGATATCCGCACCATCGTCGGCATGGCGCTGCGGCTCGATCCCGGTCTCGACGTGACGCTGGCGGAGTCGGGTGCGGCGGCGCTGGCGCTGCTCGACACGGGCGGTTGGGCGCCCGACCTTGCGCTGATCGACATGATGATGCCGGGCATGTCGGGCGCGGAACTGCTGGCGGCGCTGCGCGCGCGCGCCGGGCTGGAGGCGCTGCCGGCGATGTTCGTCACGGCGAGTGCCCGCAGCGAGGATATCCGCGCCTGTCTCGATCTCGGCGCGGACGGCGTCATCACCAAGCCGTTCGATCCAATGACGCTCGCGCAGGTGGTGCGCGCCCGCTTCGCCGAGATCACCGCCCGCTCGGCCTGACCACCCGCGAATCGCTTCCGGAGACACGCCCGCCACGGCGGCATGACGTCATGGAGCGGCGGGGCCACGCCCCCATCGTCTAAGACGCCGGTCGAACGGGCATACGACCATGGTCGAACCGGGCTTAGACCCTGGTCGCAATGTTCCTGATCCGTACCGGGTTCGTAAGTCCCGCTTAACCGGGAAGGGCCTCTGTGATCCTCGCGCATTCCAGAAATGCGTGGGGGTATTGTGATGACGACGTTACGAACAGGAAGCGAAAACATGCGGCGTCAGCGCCGTATCGTACAGTCGTACCTGTTCGCGTCGGCAATGCTGACAGGGTTAGCAATTGGTGAAGCGCACGCCGAGACGCCCGCCGGCACTATAATCCCAAACATGGCAAGTGCTACATTCGACAAGGGCGGCGAGAAAGGCTCGTCGATCTCCAACGATGCTTCGGTGCGCGTTGCGGAGATACTCGACGTCACCATTGCCGCCGTGACGCCACGCACCGCGATCGTCGCGGATGCCGCAGTCGTCGGCGTGCCGTTCGTCGTCACCAACGCCGGCAACGGCAGCGAAGCGTTCGAGCTTGCCGCGACCACCGACAAGCCCGCTGCGACCGTGAAGGGCTTCGCGATCGATAGCGACGGCAACGGCGCGTACGATCCTGCGGTCGATACGCGGCTGAGCGGCACCACGCTGCCCCCGCTCGCCGCGCATGCGCAGCACCGTGTCTTCGTCCTCGTCGCCGGCGCTGGCACGGCGGGCGGCGACGTCACCGTTGCGGCCACCGTGCGCGCGACCACCGGCTCGGGCGCGACCGGCACGGTGTTCGCGGGGCAGGGCGACGGCGGTGGCGACGCGATCGTCGGCAAAACCGGCGCCGCCGCGTCGGCGCAGGCGCTGCTCACCGCCGCTGCCGCGATGCCGACGCTGGTCAAGTCGCAGAGCGTGACGGCACCCGACGGCAGCGCACGGGCGATGCGGGGCGCGACGATTACCTACACGCTCACCGCGCATTTCAGCGGCGCCACCGCCGCCGCCGTCCTGAGCGACGCCATCCCCGACAGCACGCTCTACGTGCCGGGCAGCCTGACGCTCGACGGCACGCGCCTGAGCGACGCCGCCGATGGCGACGCGGGCAGCTTCGACGGTGACGCCATCCACGTCGCGCTCGGCGACGTCGCCACCGCCGGCGATCGCACCATCACCTTCCAGACCATCATCCAGTGAGGAGCACCACCATGAAGAGCAAGACCGTCCGACTGTTCGCCGCCGCCGCGCTTGCCGCGGCGCTCGCCACCCCAGCCTTCGCCGGCGGCCCGCTTCAGGTCGCCTCCAAGGTGCTGACCGAGAAGAAGGCCGCCGCCGCCGACGGCACCACCCGCGTGACGCTGGTGCCGACTAAGAAGGTCGTGCCCGGCGACAAGGTCGTCTTCGTGCTCGATTATCGCAACACGGGCGCGCAGCCGCTCGGCAACGTCGTCCTCGACAACCCCGTGCCGCAGGAGCTCGCCTATCGCAGCCCCGCGCAAGGGTCGCCCGCGCCCGAAGTGTCGGTCGACGGCAAGACTTATGGAGAGCTCAGCGCCCTGCGCGTGCGGACCGCGACCGGTCTGCGCCCCGCGAGCCTCGACGATGTCACCCACGTCCGGTGGCGCCTTGCGAATCCCATCACGGCGGGGGCGCACGGCCAGTTGGCCTTCCAGGCCGTGCTGAAATGATCCGCCTCCCCGACCCGTCCTCCACCAACACCATCTGATACAGGGAACTAACGACAATGATCGCAAACAAGGTTCGGTTGCTGCTGCTGTCCGGCACGGCAATCCTCGCGAGCGCCGGCACCGCCCATGCGGCGCAGACGTCCGCCGGCACCGTCATCACCAACACCGCGCAGGTGACGTACACGGTCAACGGCACGCCGCAGACCACCAACTCGACCACCGCGACTTTCGTGGTCGATCGCAAGGTGAACTTCACCGTCGTCGCCGATCAGGCTTCGAACACCAAGGTCAACCTGGGTGAGACGGGCGCCGTCACCAGCTTCAAGCTGACCAACACGACCAACGGCACGCAGGACTTCCTGCTCGATACCGCGCAGGCGGTGCCGCTCGGCGTGCTGCCGGGCACGGCGAACTTCACGATGAACAACCTGAAGGTGTTCGTCGACGCCAACGGCAACGGCATCTACGATCCCAACGTCGACGTTGCGACCTATATCGACGAGCTGGCGCCCGACGCTTCGGTCGAAGTGTTCATCGTCGGTGACGTGCCGACCACCGGCTCGCCCACTCTGGCGCAGGTGGCGCTGCACGCCACTGCCGCCGCCGGCGGCGCGTCGGGCACCAAGGGTGCGGCGCTCATCGCGACCGACCTGAACCTCGCCAATGCCGACAATACGGTCGACATCGTGTTCGCCGACAATGACAGCGACGGTGCGCTCTACCTCGGCGATATCGCCCGCAACGGCCAGGGCATTGCCTATCTGGGTTACGATATCAGCGCCACAAACGTCGCGCTCACCGTTACCAAGACGGCGCGTGTGATCTCGGACGACGTAAACCTGCTCGTCAACCCGAAGGCGCTGCCCGGCGCCACGGTTGAATATTGCCTCACCGTCAACAACGCCACGTTGACGACCGCGGCCAGCAACGTCGTGCTGACCGACGTCGTGCCGACCAACACGACGTTCGTTCCCGGAACGCTGACGATCGGCCTTCCCGGCGTGCTCGGCACCAGCTGCACGCTGGCGAGCCTCGGCACGACCACCGGTTACACGGGCGCGTACGACACCACGACGAAGACGGTGACGGCGACGATCCCGAGCGTCGCCGGTGGCGGATCGGTCGCGGCGTCGTTCCGCGTGACGATCAACTAAACCGACCCGTCCTCCCCCGTACCACAGGAGAACCGCGCTTCCGGCGCGCGTGGAAACGCGCGCCGGAACGTGACCAGCCATGTCCATATTCCGCCATGCCTTGAAGACCAGCGCCGCGCTCGCGCTCAGTCTCGGTGCCGCCGTCGCGCCCGCGCCGGCGCAGTTGGCGACGCGTATCGACAATACCGCCACGCTGACCTTCACGGGCGCGAGCGGTGCCACCACGATTTCCTCGAACACCGTCAGCCTCGCAGTCGACCGCACCAAGGTTCCGACTCGGCTGAGCTTCCGCCTTCTTCCCCTCGGCTACGAACTCGCCGGCATGAAATGCGAGCCTCAGGCCGCGATCAGGTTCACGCCGGCACCGATCGACGCCGCCACGCTTGCGGCCGCCCCGCCGCTCAATTCGCTTGATGTCACGACGCCCCAGATCATCGTGCTCGAGAACAACCCCGGCAACACCAATCCGACGGTTCGCGATACCGACTGGATCAACGTGACGTCGGGTGGCCAGACCGTCCAGCTTCCGCTGCTGGAAACCGGGCCGAATACGGGTGTCTTTGCCGGAGGCGTGCCCGCGATCTCCGACAACAGCCCCGACATCGCCGCGTGCAACCCGCAAAAGGATCGCGGGCTCAGCCTCAAGCTGTCGTTCGACGAGGATGATTACAGCTATGCCTCGACCGCATCGATCCTGGTCGATCCGGCCGGCTACGTGTTCGATTCGACCTCGGGCGTGCTGATCGACGGCGCGACCGTGACGCTGCTCGACGACACCGATCAGCCCGCCAAGGTGTACGGCGACGACGGCGTCAGCACCTACCCCTCGACCGTTATCAGTGGCGACCAGGTGAAGGATTCGAGCGGTCGCGTCTACGACTTCAGTCAGGGCAATTACCGCTTCCCGCTGGTTGCGCCCGGCACCTACCACATCAAGGTCACGCCGCCCGGCCATTATACCGCGCCGTCGATCAAGTCGTCCGCCGAACTCGCCGCCTTGCGCGATTCCGCCGGCAAGCCCTTCATGCTCAACGTCGCGTCGACCGGCGGCAAGTTCGTGATCGACAGCCCGAATCCCTTCTATTCCGACATTCCGATCGACCGTCCCAAGGACTCGATGCTGCTGCTGACCAAGACGGCGTCGGTGCGCGAGGCATCGCCGGGCGATTTCGTCCAGTACCGGCTCAAGCTGACCAACCGCGACACGCTGCCGATCAGCAACATCATGCTCAACGATCTGCTGCCCGCCGCCTTGCGCTATGAGCGCGGATCTTCGCGCGGCGCGTCCGAACCGACCGTTTCCGGCGACGGCAAGACGCTCGGCTTCACCGTGCCGCTGCTCGCGCCCAGCCAGTCGGTCGATATCAGCTATGTCGTGTCGATCAGGCCCGGCGCGCCGACCGGGGAGACGCTCAATCGCGTCACCGGCACTGGCAGCAACGGCGCGACCAGCAACGAGGCCGATGCCTCGGTCCGCATCCGCCCGCTGCTGTTCACCGACGGCTTCACCGTGATCGGCCGCGTGACCGAGGGCGCGTGCGGCGACCCGGTCGAGAAGCGCAAAGGCCTTCCCGGAATCCGTCTGCTGATGGAGGACGGCACCTATGTCTCGACCGACCGCGACGGCCTGTACCATTTCGAGGGCGTGCGCCCAGGCCGTCACGTCGTCCAGCTCGATACCGCCAGCATCCCCGTCACCTATGAGGCGGTGGCGTGCGACGCCGACACGCGTCAGGCCGGCAGCGCGATCTCGCGCTTCGTCGAGAGCGACGGCGGCCTGCTGAAGCGCGTCGATTTCCAGCTCCGCCCGACCGGCAAGAAGGCCGCCGCCGCGCAGACGCTGCCGATCACCGTGGCAAGCGACGGCGACGCCGCGGGCAACCGCGACTGGATGACCGGCCAGACCCCGGGCGTCGAGATGCTGTTCCCGACCGCCGACCATAACCCGCGCGCGCCGACGCTGCGCGTCGTCATCAAGCATCTGCCGAGCCAGCGCGTGGCGCTGCGCATCAACGGCGAGCTGGTCGATACGCTCGCGTTCGACACCACTGACGTCGACAAGGCACGCGGCATCGCGATCTCGCGCTGGACCGGTATCCCGCTGAAGGAAGGCGACAATGCGCTCGAAGCGCGCGTGCTGGACGAGAACAGCACCGTCATCACCACACTGAACCGCACCGTGCATTCGGGCAGCATCGCGGTCCGCGCGACCTTCGCGCCGGACAAGAGCCGCCTCGTCGCGGACGGCCTCACCCGCCCGCTGATCGCGGTGCGCGTCACCGATCGTGACGGCAAGCCGGTGCGCGATGGCACGATGGTGCCCTTCAAGGTCGATCAGCCCTATACCGCCGCGATCGAGGCCGAGCTGGAACAGGCCCGCCAGACCGCCGGCAAGGGCCGTGCCGCCACCACCGCGCGCGTCGTCGGCGACGAGGGCCTCGCGTTCATCGCGCTCCAGCCCACCACGCAGGCGGGCGCGGTCCACGCGACCGTCAGCCTCACGGAGGAGAAGGTGACGCGCGACAGCGACATCCGCGCCTGGCTGGCGGGTTCGGCCAAGCAGTGGATGGTGGTCGGCTTCGGCGCCGGCACGCTCGGCTACGACACGCTCAAGACGCGCTCCAGCGCGCTGCCGCGTGGCGAGCGCAACCATGTCGTCACCGACGGGCAGCTCGCCTTCTACGCCAAGGGCCGCGTCAAGGGTCAGTGGCTGCTCACGCTCGCCTATGACAGTGACCGCAAGTACGACCGCGATCGCGGCCTGCTCGGCCAGATCGATCCGGACAAATACTACACCGTGTACGGCGACGGTTCGCGCCAGGGCTATGACGCGCCGACCGCGAAGAAGCTCTACGTCCGGCTCGAGCGCAAGGAATTCTACGCGCTGTTCGGCGATTTCGAGACCGGCATGACCGACACGCAGCTGATGCGCTACAGCCGCACGCTCAACGGCGCCAAGGTGGCGTTCGAGGGCCGCCGCCTGGTGTTCAACGGCTTCGCCGCGAAGACCGACCAGCGCTATGCCCGCGACGAGATCCAGGGCAACGGCCTGTCCGGCCCCTATCGCCTGTCGGGCCGCGACATCGTGCCGAACAGCGATCAGGTCCGCATCGAGGTGCGCGACCGGTTCCGCTCGGAGCTGATCGTCTCGACCACGATGCTGACGCGCCATATCGATTATGACATCGACACCTCGCTCGGCACGCTGCGCTTTCGCAATCCGGTGCTGACGCGTGACGCCAACCTCAACCCGACCTTCATCGTGGTCGATTACGAAACCTATGGCACCGGCGACAAGATCGCCGCCGGCGGCCGGGTCGCGGCGCGCTTTGCGCACGGCAAGGTCGAAGTCGGCGCGAGCGGGCTGTACGACCAGACCGCGGGCAACGCCTCGCTCGTCGGCGTCGATCTCAAGGCCAAGCCGACCCGCACCACCGAAATCCGCGCCGAGGCGTCGACCGGCGGCAAGACCGGGCTGAACGACGGCAGGGCGTTCCTCGCCGAAGTCGAACATCACTCCTCGGGCAAGGATGCGCTGTTCTACGTTCGCCAGCAGGATTACGGCTTCGGCGTCGGCCAGCAGAACGTGGTGGAGGCGGGCACGCGCAAGTTCGGGTTCGACGGCCGCGTCGTCATCACCCCGAAGCTCTCGCTGACCGGCAGCGCCTGGCATCAGGAGCAGCTCGACACCAGCGGCACGCGCACGGCGGCCGAGGTTCGCGCGGAATATCGTCGCGGCAACGGCACGATCTTCGTCGGCGGGCAACTCGCGATCGACAAGGGCGTGGACGGCAGGGATCGCGATTCGCGCCTGCTCACGCTCGGCGGCACGCAGTCCTTCATGGGCGGCAAGCTGGCGATCGGCGGGCAGACCCAGTTCGCGCCGGGCGGCGAGAAGGACAGCACCGACTTCCCGATCCGTCACCAGATCACCGCATCCTATCGCTTGACGCCGGGCATCCGCCTGATCGGCGGCTATGAGATCGCCGACGGCAAGGACTATACCGCCAACACCGCGCAGCTCGGCTTCGACGTGAAGCCGTGGACCGGCGCGAAGCTGATGAGCACGCTCAACCAGCAGGCGATCGGCGAGAACGGCCAGCGCACCTTCGCGCAGTACGGGATGAGCCAGTCGCTGCCGATCGGCAAGAACTGGACGATCGACGGGTCGCTCGATGCGAGCACGACGGTGCGCGGCAAGATCCCGACCGGCGCGGTCATCAACGCCTTCCAGCCGGTCGCCTCGGGCGGATCGCTGTCGCAGCAGGGCGACAACGCCAACGGCAATTACGTCGCGGTGACGGCGGGGGCGAGCTTCCGCGCGGCGAAATGGTCGTGGAACGGGCGCGGCGAATATCGCACCAGCACCGATACGGTGCGCTGGGGCTTCACCAGCAACCTGTTGCGCACGCTCGGCGAAGGCAAGACGCTGGCTTCGGGCATCAAGTACAACCGCATCACCGACAAGACCGGCAAGGTGGCGAGCTTCGTCGATGCCGATCTCGCGCTCGCCTTCCGTCCGCTCGACAGCCGCTGGTCGGTGCTCGACCGGCTGGAATTCCGCAACGAGAGCGCGGACGCCGGGATCAGCGCGGGCAATCCGCTGGGCGTGTCGAGCTACGGCCTTGCCGACCAGACCACGTTGCGGCTCATCAACAACCTGGCGCTGAACTATCGCAGCGGCCCCGAGGGCGCGGGACACGGCCTTGAGGCGACTGTGTATTACGGTTCGAAGTGGGTGCGCGGCAGCTTCGGCGACGACGACTACACGGGCTATATCGACGTCGTCGGCTTCGATCTGCGCAAGGATATCGGCCACACGTTCGATATCGGCGTGCAAGGGTCGGTGCAGCATGCGTGGGAGCGGGCGAGCTTCGCCTTCTCCGCCGGCCCCTCGGCCGGGGTGTCGCCCGCACCGAACCTGTGGATCAGCGCCGGCTACAACATCGCGGGCTATCGCGACCGCGATTTCGAGGAGGACCGTTACACCCGCAAGGGGCCGTATGTGACGATGCGCCTGAAGTTCGACCAGCTTGGGCTGGGCTCGATCGGCCGCCGCTTCATGGGGAACCGCTGATGGCGCGCCGAGCGATCCGGCACCGGGTTTGCGACACCGTTACGACACCCGGCAATCACCAACCGGCCCACATCGCGTTGGCGGGCACCTCCGCGACGTCGGCCGCACTCCAGCCCCGCGCCCGGATGCGCGTCAGATGAGGGGAAAGGGATGACCAAGCCTTGGACAATGCGCGAGATCGGATTGTCCGGATGTGACGAGACCATCGCGCGGCAAGCGGCGCATATGCTGGAGGACGCGGCGGCGAGCGGGACACTCGCCTTCGAATCCGACATCGCCGCCGCGATCCGCGAACGGCGGCTCGACGATGCGCTCAACCTCCAGCGTGCAGCCTTCCGGGCGCGCATGCTCGGCGGCATCAATCGCGCGCGGACCGGGTTCGATCGCGATCAGCGCGCGCTGATCGACATGGCGGCGGAGCGACGCGGGCACCGGCGCTGGGTGACGATGCTGACGATCGGCAAGCTCATGGCCGGGCGCACCGAACATACGTGCATGGTGCGCGATCTGTCGGAGGCGGGCGCGGGCATCGCGTGCGACCATCCGCTCGATACCGGGCAGGCGGTCCGGCTGACGATGCGCGGCCTTCCGCCTACCGCGGCCTGTGTGCGCTGGAGCGACGGGAGGTTCGCAGGGCTTCAATTCGATACGGTGCAGGATGCGCAGGTGATCCTCCGCGTCGCCCTTCGGCGTGACGCCGATGTGCCGCGGGCCTCGCGCGCGCCGCTGGCGGTGCCGGTCGCGATGGCGGCGGCCGGACGCCAGTTCGCGATGACCGCCATCGATATCTCGCCCGGCGGGATGAAGCTGCACGGCGGCTGCGACGTCGCGCCCGGCACGCCTGCCGAGATGTGGCTGGACGGCGCGCGGGACGGGCTGAGCGGCACGATATGCTGGGCGCAGGGCGATCAGCTCGGCATCCGTTTCGCGCGCGCGCTCACCCATGCGGAACTCGACGCGATCCTCGCGCGGTAGCATATGCCCGGCGACTCGGCTCCGAGCGATGAATTTGTGTAATCCTCATGACACCACCGGCGATAAAATCGCCTCGCCACCAATTAAATAGCTGATAAGCATGCTCTCGCGCGAGGTCGCGAGGGCGGCGGGCAAGTGCGTGGTGTCGTATTTGTGCAAGCGCGAAGTGCGCAAATCGCGGTACGGCGGCGCAAGCACTTGGCCGGGTGAGACGAAGCGAACGCCGCTTCCCTGAATTCGATTGCGGAAGCGGGCCGGTTTGGCGATACGGGGCCGTCAAAAGGGGGCTGGGGCGCACCGTTCATCGGCGGGGCGCGCCAAGGTTGGCAGGGGGGCTATGAAACAGCGGGACAGCGCAATTCTGGGGGCTGTGCGTCGTGCGCTGCTGCTTACGGCATTCGGTCTGCCATTGCCGCTGTATGCGCAGACGCGCCCGCAGGTCGAGCTGCCGTCGCCCACGCCCGATCTTGCCAGACCGGCACCCGAGGTCAATGTCGATTCGAGCCGGGTCGATGAGACCGCATCCTGCCCGCTCGCCACGTCGACGATCCCCGTCACGATCGAGCGGATCGCCTATGAAGGCCCCGCCGGCGCTGCCGTAGCGCCTGCGCTGCTCGACATCCTGAACGCGCACGTCACTGCGCCCGGCGCCACGGCGCAGCCGATCGCGGTGGTGTGCGGCCTGCGCGATTCCGCCAACGCCGCCTTGCGCCGCGCCGGCTATGTCGCTTCGGTGCAGATCCTGCCGCAGGAGATCAAGGACGGCACGCTCCGGCTGCTGGTGGTCGCCGCCCGGCTGGTCGAAGTGCGCGTGGTTGGCGATACGGGGCGTTTCCGGCACGCGATCGAGCAGCGCTCCGCCGCGCTGATGGCGCTCGATCCGCTCAACCGCTTCGCCGCCGAACGCATCCTGCTGCTGGCCGGCGACATCCCCGGCCTCAAGGTCCAGCTCGCGCTGCGTCCCGCCGGGCGCGGGCCGGGCGAGGTGATCGGCGAGCTGAAGGTCGATGCGCAGGCGTTCGCGTTGCTCGCCAACATCCAGAACTACGGATCGCGACAGCTCGGCCGCGAGATCGCGTCGCTGCGCGGCGAGGCATACGGGCTGACCGGGCTCGATGACCGGACCTACCTGTCCTATTCCAACTCGCTGCAATGGCGCGAGACGCACGTCATCCAGGGCGGGCACGACATGGGGTTCGGCGAGCACGGCTTCCGCATCGGCGCGCGTGCGAGCTACGCCCTGTCGAACCCGAGCATCCCCAATCTCGACCTGCGCAGCAAATCGCTGATCGCGGGCGTCGACCTGTCGATGCCGGTGATCCGCGCGCTCAACCACAATCTGCGCGCCACCGGCGGCTTCGAATGGCTGACCCAGCGCACGATCTTCCATCAGGGCGACGTCGATGCGCCGTTCACGCGCGACCATATCCGCGTCGCATACGCCCGGCTCGACGGCGACGCGCGCGGATATGACAGCCGCGGTGATATCGTGTGGAGCCTCGAAGGCTATGCGCAGGTCCGCAAGGGCGTCGACGTGTTCGGCGCGAGCAAGCGGTTCGGCGCGGAAGGCGGTTTCCAGCCCTCGCGCTTCGACGGCGATCCGCAGGCGACCGTGGTCAGCGGCGAGTTGCGCGCGACGGTGCGGCCGGTGCGCGTGTTCGCGCTCGACGCCTCGGTGTACGGGCAATGGGCGAACCATTCGCTGCTAAACCTCGAAGAATTCTCGATCGGCAACCTCACCTACGGGCGCGGCTATGATCCGGGCGCGAACGGCGCCGACCGGGTGATCGCCGCGCGCGCGCAGCCGCGCCTCCAGGTGATCTCGCCCGGCGATCGCTTCCGCTTGCCGTTCGGCGTGGAGGTGCTCGGCTTCTACGATTTGGTGCGGCTCTACAACCTCGACCCTGGCACGCTGGAGACGCGGCGCTCGCTGACCTCGGCTGGCGGCGGCGCGCGGGTGACGATGCCCAACAACCTCGTGCTCGACGTGCTGTACGCGCATCCGCTCAACCGCGCGCTCGTGACCGATCTGGTGCGACCCGACGACCGCGTGCTCGTGTCGCTCACCGTCAAGCTGCTGCCGTGGGGATTCTTCCGATGACCGTTCAGCACCGCCGTTCCTCGTCGCGCACGCTGCGCGCGCTGCTCGTCTCGACGGCGGCGGTCTCGTGCCTTGGCGGCGGGCAGGCGGTGGCGCAGACGCTGCCGACCGCGCCGGTGCAGGTGCCGCAATCGGGCGGGCCGAGCGACATCGCCAACATCACCGCGTTCGACAACGGCTTCGGCCTGCGGGTCGATTTGCAGAACAAGAACCGCGTGATCGATTGGGCGACGTTCAACGTCGGCAGAGCGTCCTCGGCGCGCGAGGAAGTCAATTTCACCACCAGTGGGACTGCCAACCTCGCGGTGCTCAACCGCGTATCGGGGTTGACCGGCCCGTCCTCGATCTTCGGGTCGATCACGTCCAAGTCGAACATCACCGTGTGGCTGGTGAATCCGGCGGGCATCACCTTCGGCAACACCGGCAGCTTCTCGGGTGGCAGCCTCGTACTGAGCACTGCGCAGACCACCTTCGGCTTCGATAGCAAGTTCATCGCCGGCGATCAGTCGCTCGGGCTTACCGCGCCGCTGCTCGGGCAGGGCGGCATCGTCTTGCGGGCGGGCACCGGCACGCTGGCGGCGGCGGGACCGATCCTGCTCGTCGCGCAGACCATCGACGCGGGCAAGACGATCACATCGAGCGGCAGCGACGTGGCGCTGGTCGCGGCTTCGGACGTGACCGTGCCCGATGCGTTCGGCAGCCCGCTCGGCATCCAGATCAGCAAGGGGACCACGCTCGCCACCGCGAGGCTGACTGCGAGCGGTGCGATCAGCGGCGCGAGCGTGCGGCTGTACGGCGCGAACGAGAACGGCAACGATCTCACCGACGCCTTGCTCAACGTCACCAGCAATGCGGTGCTGACCGCGACCCGGGTCGGCGGCAAGGTGGTGATCGCGGGCGGCGTCGCCGACGGCACCGACATGACGCTGGAGGGTGACGCCAACGAGACCGCCGGCACGGCGGCGATCTCGCATGCCGGCAGCATCGCCTTCGGCACCACTAACGCTGGCAGCGCGGCGCTGCTCTCGAACGCTGACATCCTCGGCGGCGGTTCGATCGCCAACGGCGCGCGCGAAGCCGCCAGCGTGACGATTGCGGGCGCTGGCGCGGTGACGCTCGGCAATGTCTTCTCGCACGACGATGTTACGCTGACGGCACCGGGCGCAGTGTCGCTGGGCAATGTCGTATCGAGCGCGGGGCATATCGATCTCTCGACCACGGCGGGAAGCGCGGCGATCGTCACCGGCGATCTGTCGGCAGCGGATTACGTCTCGGTCGCGGCAGCCGGTGACGCGACCGTCGCCGGTGCGGTGACGGCGGGAACCGATTACACCGTTCGCGGGGCGAGCGTGACGCTCGGCACGCTTGGCGGCAATCCGCTCCAACGTGCGGCGGGTGCGATCAGTATCGATGCGGGCGGGCAGCTTCGCGGTCTTGGCGGGATACGGCTGCAATCCAACTCGGGCGGCGTGGCCGACGCCGGCGATGCGCGCGCGGTGCATCTGCGCGCCGGCGGCGACATCGCCTTCGACGCCGACAGCCAGGTACTGGGCGGCACCGCGCGTCAGTCGGCGGTGGGGCTGAACGCGGGCGGCGTGATCACGCTCGGCACCGCGCGCGCGCGCCAACTCGGCCAATATAGTGACGGCGACACGCCGGTGTTCAGCGAAGGCTTGACCGTCCCGGGCGCGTTCAAGGCGCGGCTGCTCGAGGTCGGCGGGACCATCAACATCGCCTCGGGCGGTGCGATGTCCATCGGTACGGCGACAAGCCTGACCGGGGATATCGTTCTCAGGACGACGACCGGCGATATCACCGGCTTCGGCAGCGGCGAGAGCGCGAACCTCGCCGCCAACGATGCCGCCGATGCGACCGCGAGTTCCGCCGCTCGCAAGATCCAGGTGACGTCGGCAGGCGCGGCGGATCTCGGGACGCTCACCGCCGGCAAAGGCGCGGGCGGCGTCGCCGCGCTCCAGATCGACGTGCAGGCGGCCTCGACCGCCTCGGTCGCACGCGCCAGTACGGCGGACGGCGGCATGCGCCTGCTCGCCACGGGCGGAACCGCGACGCTGGGCACGGCGGCGATCGCCGGCGCGCTCGGCGTGACCGCGCAATCGGCGGCCGGGGACTCTTTCGACGCGGCGGTGACGGGCAAGGTCGTCACCGGCGGCGATTATGCGGTGCGCGGGCGCAGCGTGACGTTGGGCGGCGATGCGTGTTCGGCGGGCAATTGCGTCCAGACGGCGGCAGGCAGCTTCGTCGCCACCGCCAACGGCGGCGCGCTGGTCGGCAAGAGCGGCTACACCTTCCAGTCGAACAGCGGCGGCGTGGCCGATACCGGCAGCGACCGCGCGATCGACCTGACCGCCAAGGGCGGCGCCATCGACTTCACCGGTGCGACCATCCTCGGCGGCACCGATCTGCAATCGCTGCTGATGCTGAACGGCGAGGCGAGCGCCGCCGCTACCGATGCGCCAACCGCGATCACGCTCGGCACGGTGCAGGCGCGCGCGATCACCGGCGCGGATCTGGCGGCAAGCTTCACGACCCCGGTCGGGCTCACCGCGAGCGATATTCTGACCGAGAACACGCTCGATCTGCGCGCCACCGCGGGTGCGTTCCACATCGGTACGGCGCAGAGTCGCAGCGGCAACATCAGCCTCGTCGCCACCAGCGGCGATATCACCGGCAACGCGACCGTTGCGGTGCCAGTGTCGGCTGCCGATTACGCGGGCACCACCCTGATCGCAGCCACCACCGGGGCGTCGATCACCGCGCAGGGCCTCGCGACCACCAGCACGGTCAAGCTCGCCGCCGTCACCGCGGGGCAGGGCGCGACCGCCGTCGCGGGCGACCAGATCACGATCGGTGGCGGCACGATCGACGCGCCGGCGGCGCTGGTGGCCAACAATGGCGCGCTGCGTCTGGTGTCCTCGGCAGGGGAGATCGTCGTCGGCACCGGATCGCGCGTACGGACGGGTGCGGTGATCGATGCGTTCACCAGCGCGCGCATCGGCGACCTCACCAGCGGCGGCGATCTCAGCGTGACTGCGCGCGGCGGCGACGTGACCGGGCTGGCGCTGACCGCCACGCCCACCGGGCCCGCCGATTACGGCCGCGCCACGCTGACCGCGCAGGGCACCGACGCGCGCATCACCGTGCAGGGGCTTACGGCCGCCAGCACGGTTCAACTCGGCGTCGTCACCGCCGGCACGGGTACGACCGCGAGCGCGGTGGCGGGCGACCAGATTTCGATCTCCGGCGGGGCGATCGACGTGAGCGCGGCGCTGGCCAACAATGGCGCGCTGCGTCTGGTGTCCTCGGCAGGGGACGTGGTGCTGGGCGCGGGCTCGAGCGCGCGGCTCGATGCGAGCGTCGACGCGTTCGCCAACGCGCGGCTTGGCGGGCTGTCCAGTTTCGCCGGACGCATCGACGTGACCGCGCGGGGTGGCGATATCTCCGGCCTCGGGCTCGACGCGAGCGCGCCGGATGCGGCGTTGCTGGCGCGCTTCGGTCGCGCGAACCTCGCTGCCGCGACCGGCATGACGTTGACCGCGACGGGCGCGGTCCAGCTTGACACGCTGACCAGCGCGGCGGGCGATCTGCGCGTCGATGCGGGTTCCGGCGCTGCGCTCGCCCCAAGCGATGGCGCGATCGACCTCGTCACCGTGGCGGCGGCCACCGGCAGCTTCGCACTGACCGCCTCTTCGGGCAACGTCGGCGCTGCGGTATATAACGGGCGGGTGGCGCTCGGCACCGGTACTGCCGGGCTCGACGGGGCGATCACCGCGCGCGGCGCGATCACGCTCGGCACGGCGGCGACGACCACCACCACCGGCCGCGATCTCACGCTTACGGCGGGCGTGTTCAACGATCCGCTGCTCGCCAACTCAACCGCTGCGGCGGTGACGGTGCGCGGCACCGTCACCGCGGGCGCGACCACCACGGGCGCCTATCGCGTGACCGGCACCAGCGTCGATCTCGGCGCGGGGCTCGAACAGGCGTCGGGCGCGGTCGGCATCACCGCCTATGGCGTGGGCGCGAGCGACGGCCTCGCCGGCGCGGACGGGCTGACGCTGATTGCCAACAGCGGCGATTCGGCGGCGGCGAATGCGATGACGCTGCGCGCCGACGGTGGTGCCGGCATCGCGTTCGGCGCGGCCTCCACGCTGCTGGGCGGGGCGAACGGGCAAAGCGCCGATATCGGCATCGTCGATCCGCTCGCCGCGCTCACGCTCGGCACGGTGCGCGCGCGCAGCCTGCAAGGGCTCGATGTCGCGCACCCGGGGTTCGGCACGCTCGCCGCGCCCAATCTGGTCGATGTGACCGGCGACGTGGCGCTCGCGGGCGACATGGCCGTGTCGGGCGGGCTCGCGATCCGCTTGCGCGCCGGGAACATCACCACGCGGGCGATCACGACCGGCACGACCGGCGACAACGATCGCGGGTTGCGGCTGATCGCATCCGGTCAGGCGGGCGGCGAGATCACGCTGTTCGGCCCGATCCTCGCGCGCGGCGACGTCGCGCTCGACGGCTATGGCACGATCCGGTTCGGCACGATCACCGCCGATCCGGCGACCGGCGGCGCGGCCGGTACGATCGCGATCACCTCGGTCGCGGGCGACGTGACCGGGCTGAACGACGTGCTGGTGCCGCTCGCCGGCTTCCACGTCGGTACGCTGAACGCGGGCGCGGGCGGCGCGGGGGTCGATACGCTGTCCGGCGACAGCGTGATCGACAGCATCGTAAGCGCGGGCGACGTGCATCTCACCGGCGGAGACATCCGCCTCGGCAGCGCGACCTCGCACGGCGGCGGCATCGCCATCAACACAAGCGGTGCGCTGACCGGGCTCGCGACCGCGCCGGGCGGCGGCGTCGCGGTCGGCGACGTCAGCGCGAGGCTTGTCGCGGGCGGGCTCGCCGGCACGATCACGGTGAAGGCGGGGGGCGGCGCAGGCGGCGCACATGCGGTGAACCTCCAGTCGGTGCAGGCGGGTTCGGACATCACTATCACCGCCGACCGGGTCGCGATCGCGCAGGCGACGTCGACGGGCGGCACGCTGCGGCTTGCTGCCGGTTCGGTGCTGGCGCTGGCCGACGCGGACGCGCGTGCGATCGTGATCGACGGCAGCGGCGCGGTCGGCTCGGGCGCGGCGACGAGCGATCTCGACGCCGATCTGCTCGACACGCGGTACGGCGCTGCGAACCTCACCGCGACTGCCAACACCGGCACGATCGCGATCACCGCTGGAGGCATCGCGCAACTCGGCACGGTCGCGGCGGGCACGACGGCGTCGGCGGGCACGTTCGACCAGATCCATATCGACGCGGGCGCGTTGTCGGCACAGGCGCTGGTGGCGCAGAACGGCAATATCTCCGCCTCCGCGACGCGCGCGGTGGCGGGTATCGGCAGTCCGCTCTACGTCGGCACGATCGCGGCGGCCAATGCGGTGACGCTCGGCAAGACACTCGGCGATGCGACCAGTGCGACCGACGAACTGCGGGTCGGGCGGATCGACGCCGGACTGGCCGGCGCGGGCGCGCGCGGCAACGTCACGATCACGAGCGACACCAGCGCGCGGCTCGGACCCATCGCTGCGGCTGGCGGCAGCGTCGCCGCACGCGCGCAGGCCGATCTGACCGGCCTGGCGTTGACCGGCGCGACCAATCCCGGCAACCCGCCGCGGGGTGCATTCGACCTGCTCGCCATTCAGGCGGACAAGGCGATCACGCTCGGTGCGGGCGGTGATCTCCAGGCGCGCACGCTCGCCGCCGGCACCGATGTCGACGGGACTGCTGGCGGCACCGCCTGGATCGGCGGCGACGTCACCGCCGGAACCGGCCACTACCGCGTGACCGGTGGCGTGGTGACGCTCGGCAATCTCGGCGGCGCGACGCAGAGCGCGGCACGCGACGTGGCGATCCGATCGACGGCGGGCGCGATCACCGGCGGCGCGGGGCTGACGCTCGTGTCCGACAGCGCGGGCAGCGGCGCGGCGACCAGCTATCTCGTGCTCGATTCGGCCGGCGCGATCAGCTTCGCCGACGGGCTCGGCAGCGATGCGATCTCGACGTTGCGCGCCGGCCCGGCGAGCGGTGCGACCGCCGATATCGGCATCCGCCTCGGCGCGGGGAGTAGGTTGCAGCTCGGCTCGGTGTTCGCGCGGACGATCGGCAGCGCGTCGGCACCGGCAACCTCAGAGCCCGCCTATACGATCGGCGCGACGCTCACCACCGGCGGTGGAATCGCGCTTCGCGACGTGCATGTCATCGGCGATCTTGCCATCGACACGTTCGACGCCGGCAGCCTCTACGGCGTGACGCTCGATTCGGCGACGTCGAGTAGCGGTGGCATCGCGTTGGCGACGGCGGGCGACCTGCACGGTTCGGCGGGTGCCCTGCGCACCGACCTTACCGCTGCGCTGGGCATCGACACGCAGAGTGGCGGCACCACCACGCTCGGCACGGTCGGGGCGGGCACCGGCGCGCGGCTGGTCGCGGGCGGCGATCTCGACGTGACGACACTGACCACCCAGGGCGGCGACGCCGTGCTGCGTGCGGGCGGCGACCTGCGCGCGGACGCGGTCACAGCCAACGGCGATGGTCTTGGCGCGGGGCCGGCGGTGATGTTCGCCAACGCGGCGCTCGCGCCCGCGCGGCATCTCGGTGGCCAGGCATCGGGCGCGGCGGGCGATATCGTCGCCGACGCCGGCGGCGACATCACCGACACCGCCGGGCACGGTGCGCGCGACAGTGTCGCCGCCTTCGCCAGCGCACATGGCGGGGTGAGCCTGCGCTCGGCCGCGACGATCGCGGGCAAGGGGCTGATCGACGTGGCGACCGTGACCGCTGGCGGCAGCTCGGCCGGGCACCGGGACGTGACGATCGCAGGCCGCCGCATCGTCGCGACGCTTGCCGAGGCGACCGGCGGCGCGGTTTCGCTCGCCGCGACTCAGAGCGGTGCGGCGCAGCGCGACGTCAGCGTGACGGTCGACGCGGTGCGGGCGAGCGGCAACGCTGCGATCCTCGCGGGCTTCGGCACCGCCGCCGCAGCCGGCGCGGACAACGGCAGCATCCGCGCCGGCACGATCACCACCGGCGCGGGCGGAGCGGTGACGCTGACCGCGCTCGACGGGGATGTGACCGGGCTGGCGGGCAGTTCGACCGGACTCGACGCCGGGCATGCGCGCGCGGGGATAACCGCAGGCGGCACCGTTGTCGTCACGACCGGCGGCCTGTTCCAGGCGGCAGGCGTGAGCGGCACGGCGATCACCGTCGCTGCGGGCGATGTCGCGCAGGCCGGCAGCATCGCCAACAACGGCGCGGTGGACGTGAGCCGATTCACCGCCACCGGCGCACTGACGCTGACCGCCGTCGCTGCGACGGCGAGCGGCGGCTATGCCGGCGACGTGAGGCTCGGCGCGACCGCAGCCGGCGTGGGCGACGCCGCGGCCGATGCGACCAGCGTTGGCGGCGCAACTGCGATCACGGCGGCGGGCGTGCGCGGCGATGTCGTGGTCGGTCGCGGGCTGAACGTGACCGGCAGCGCTGCGATCGCGAGCACCAGCGGCAACCTGCGATTGAGCAGCGTGACGGCGGGCACCGGCAGCGCCCTGACGCTGGCCGCACTCGACGGCGACGTGACTGGACTGGTTGGCGGCTCGACCGGGCTCGATGCGGGACATGGCCGCGCGGCGATCGGTGCGGGCGGGGACGTGACGGTCCGCACCGGTGGTGTGTTCCAGGCAGGGTCTGTCACCGGCGGCGCGATCATGGTCGAGGCGGGTGACGTGTCGCAGGCGGGTGCGATCGCCAACAACGGCGCGATCGACGTGAGCAGCTTCACCGCCACCGGTGCGCTGGCGCTGACTGCGAAGGCGGCGAGTGCGACCGGCGGCTATGGTGGCGACATCCGGATCGGCGCCGGTGCGGGCGGGCAGTTCGACCCTGCGGCGGCGGCGAGCGTCGTGGCGGGGGCGACGACGCTCACCACCTCCGGCGTGCGCGGCGACATCGTGGTGGCAGGCGCGCTGAACGGCGCGGGCGACGTGACGCTCGCCAGCGTGCGGAACGTGCGTCTCGCCGATGGCGGGGGGCGCTCGATCCAGTCGAGCGGCGGCAAGCTGGTGGTAAGCGCGGCGGACGGCGCGATCACCGGCCTGCTCAAGAGCGGCGCGAGCAGCGACTATGGATCGGCGGTGCTGGCGACGAGCGGGGCGGGCGGCATCACGCTCACCGCGAACCGCGGTCTGGTCAAGCTCGGCACGGTCTCCACCGCCAATGGCGCAATCGCGATCACCGCTGGCGATGCGGACCTGTCGGGGCTGATCCGCGCCGGCGCGGCGGGCGGAACCTCGACGATCAACATCGTGCGCGGCGCGCTCGCCACCGGCACCGATCTCGGCACCTTGGGCGCGGACGCAGGCGGGTCGTCGCAGCACCTCGCGCTCGGCGAAGCGGAACTGGCGTTGCTCTCGGCCGATACGGTGCGGATCGACGGGCTCGCGGGCGACGTGCGGATCGGCAACCTTGCGCTGGCGGCGGGCACCGGCGCGAAGACCCTAGAACTGCTCGGCACCGGCACGTTCCGGCTCAGCGGCACGATCAAGGACGCCGGCAGCGCCAGCGGCCGAACGCTCCAGATCGGCGGCGCGGACGGCGATCTCGGCACCGCACCACTCGGCACCGTGCCGCTCGCCGCCGCGATCGAGGCGACTGTCGTGCGTGGCGGTGGCGGCGCGGCGATCAACCTGCCGTCCGCCACGCTCGATCTGCGCGCGAAGCGGATCGGCTTCGGCGATGCGGCGCTGCTCGGCGACGTGGCGGCCGCCACCGCCGGGCTGACCGACGCCGCCGCCGCGCAGCGTGTCGCGGATCTGTACGTCTCGCAGCCTGGTTCGCGACTTTACGTCGGCTATAATCTGCCGACCGACGTGTTCCTGACTGCGAAGGTGCTCAGCGTCTCGTACAGCGGTTTCGCCTTGTTCCAGAACACCGGCACCACCGCACTCGGTGCGGGCGTCGTGCTGGGCGATGCCGGCGCGCCTAGGTCGATCACCTCGCCCGCGTTGCTGCTGCGCAGCGTCGGAAATTCACCCACCAACGCTTTCGGGTTGTTCGGCACGATCAACGGCTTCGTCGGCCGCACCGCCGGGCTGCTGGGGGCGCCCGCAATCGACTATGCGACCAGCGACGGCGGCAACCGGGTGATCCGCATCACCCAGTCCAATTCGCGCGTGAACGGCTGCGTGATCGGCTCGCCCGATCGCGGCTGCCTCGTGCTCGACGTGCCGCCACCCAACCTCAATCTGTTCGACGAGCGGCAGTTGCAGTTGTTCGGCGTCGCCGACGATCTCACCATTCCGTTTGATCCGCCGATCGGGACCAGCAACGAGGCGCTGATCGGCGACTTCACGACCACCGGCGGCGCCGTCGCCGATCCCGACTGCACCAGCCCCGGCGACGCCGGCTGCCCCGCGCGAGGAACCCGTCCATGAGTCTGATCCCGCGCTTGCGTTGCGCCGTCTTCGGCTTCGCGCTGGCATGCGGCGGCATGCCGCAAGCGGTGCCGGCGCGCACGCTGCCGGCGACGTTCGATCTCGGTCGCGACCGCACCGGCCAGCCCTGCGTGGCGACGCGCGGCTGGCAGATCGGCGAGAGGGGCACGTTTTTCGAGCAGGATCAGGGCTATAGCATCACCTGTCGCGGTGCGGCGGCGGCGCGCGTGCAGGGCTATGTCAACATCGCGTCGGCGACGGCAGCGCCGGCTTCGGTCAGCGCGTGCGGCGCGGCCAAACCGCTCGCCATCACGCGCATCGGTGCGGTCGAGGCGCGGCGCTGCTTCGACCTAAAGCTGCGCGCGAACGCGGTCGACGTGCGCGTCACGCGCGGCCGGCAGGCGTATCAGGCGGCGGCGGTGCAGACCGCGCTCGCTCCGCTCGAGGCGCTGCTGCGCGTCGTGATCGCGGGCGAGCGCCCGCCGCGCCGCGACGACCGCAGCTTGCCCTCGCTCGATCCGGCCGCGCTCGCCGCAGCACCCGCTCCGCGCCAGCACGAGGCAGCGGCTGGAACCACCAACTTCACCGCACAGACCGCGATCACGCGCGGCCTCCAGCTCATCCACAGCGGCCGCCGGGTCGAGGCGTCACGCCTGCTCAACGATGCGAGCAGCGAGTTCGCCGATGCGCCGCCGCAGGTGCAGGCGGAACTGCGCATGACGACGGGTCTGGCCGATTCGAACATCAGCGCGTTCGATGCCGCCGCCGCGCATTTCGCCGCGGCGGGCGATCTCATCGCTGCGTCGCCGCCGTCCGACGCCACCACGACGCTCAAGCTGAAGCGCGCCGCCTATATGGCGCTGGATGCGACCAACCGCCGCGCCTGGGCCGAGGCGCTCGCCGATCTCGATCGTGCCCCGACGAGCGGCTATCCGCTTACCGATCCGGTGGTTCTCGGGCTGCTCAACCAGGACCGCGAGGACGCCGATCCCGCCGCCGCGATCGGTGTTTCCAGCGTGGCGCAGCTCGACCGGCTGGTGCTCGACGCCGAGATAAACTGGACGCGCAGCCTCAGCCATCTCGGGCTCGGCGAGATCGCGCCGAGCCGCGCCGCGCTCGACCGGGCGGCACGCTCGATCCGCGCGTTGCAGGCGAGCCGGGTGCAGCCGAGCTCGATCGCGTGGCTGCGCGCCGGCATCGAGCGCCAGCGCGGTCGCATCGACGAGGCCGCGCATGAGCCCGCCAGGGCGCTCGCCGCCTATGATTGCGCGATCGCGGCGATGCAGAACTCGACGCCGCCGGTGCGATCGGCCTGCCTGTTCAGCGGCCCGTCCGGCCGCGCGGGAGAGCCGACCGCGAGCCCGACGATCATCGCCGAGACGCAACTCGAACGCGCCAAGGTCGAATCGCTGCTTCCCGACGTCGATCAGGCGGTGCTGCTCGCCGATTACGACAATGCGGTCGACGTGCTGGCGACGAGCGGCGGCACCAGCGGCAATGCGCCGCTTGCGCTCGGCGGCTATCTCGACGCGCTGGTCCGCATCAGCGCCACGACGCCCTCGGCGGTGATCGACGAGAAGTTCTTCAAGGCGTTGCAGGCGACCGGTGAGCCGGCGGTCGCGCGCGAGGTGGTGCGGCTGCAATCGGTCGTGTCGGACGACGCGGCAGTGCAGGCGCTGCTCGCCGATCAGGCCGAGAACGAGCGTCGCGTGCTGCGGCTGCGCTACGAGATCCAGAACGTCGCGCCCGGCGACACCGCCGCGTTGAAGGCGTTGCAGGACGAACAGAATACCGCCAACGCGGCGCTGGTCGAGACCAATGCGAAGCTCGCGCCGACGCTGAACCCGGTGATCGAAACCTTCGTGACGATCAAGGAATTGCGCGGTCAGCTACGCCCGGGCGAGGTGTATCTCAAGCTCGCCGCGCTCAACGGGCATGTCTATGCCGCGGCGATCAGCGCCGACAGGACGGTGATCTACCGGGTCGATCAGCCCGTCGACTGGGTCAACGCGCAGGCGACGCAGGTGCTGCGATCGGCGCGCAGCTTCGTGGACGCATCGGGCCAGGTCAATCTGCGCGCGTTCGCGGTCGGCAAGTCGCGCGATCTGTTCGCCGCCGTCGCCGGGCCGGCGCGCCCGCTGCTGACCGGCGCGACCAGCATCGCTTATGATCCGGTCGGCGAGTTGCGCAACCTGCCAGCCGCGATCTTCGTGACCGATGCCGGCACGGCGACGCCCGCGTCCAAGCTGGATTATTCGCAGGTCGCGTTCCTCGGCCGCAAGACCGATCTCGCCACCGCTTTGTCGCCGCGCAGCTTCGTCGTGACGCGTACCAGAGTGGCGCGCGCCGCGCCGAAGCCGTTCCTCGGGCTCGGCGAGACGGCCTATGCCGCCGTTCCGCAGGGTGCGGCGGCCGACCGCACGATCCAGCTCGCGCCCGGGTGCGACGTGCAATACGGCACATGGGTTTCCGCGTACAACAACAACACGCCGATCAGCGCGCGCGAGATTTCGCTGTCGGCGGCCGCACTTCAGGTCGGCACGCCGACGATGATCACGGGGGCAGCGTTCAGCGATGCCAACATCAAGCGCGTGTCCGATGCCGGCGAACTCGCGCAATATCAGGTGCTGCATTTCGCGACGCACGGCCTGACCGCGCAGGCCTTCCCGGTGCCGGGCTGCAAGAGCGGGCTGCCGCCGTCGTTGCTCACCACGCTCGCGCCTGATGCGGCCGGCGGCGTCGCCTCGACCGGGCTGCTCAGCTACGATCAGATCGCCGCGCTCCGGCTCAACGCCAACCTCGTGTTCCTGTCGGCGTGCGAGACGGCGAGCGGCGTCGACGAACTCGCCGGGCGGCTGACGGGGCAGGAGGAATCGACCCCCAGCCTCGACGGCCTCGTCCGCGCGTTCTTCGCGGCCAAGGCGCGCACCGTGGTCGCGACCTTGTGGAGCGTGCCCGCGACGGGCGATACCGACACGCTGATCGAGACCTTCTATCGCAGCGGTCGCACCAGCAGCATCGAGGCATCGCTGCGCACCGCGCAACTCGCGCTGATGAACAAGCCGACGACCTCGCACCCCTATTTCTGGGCGGCGTATTTCGTGGTGGGCGACGGATCGGGCAAGATGCTCGCCGATCGCCCGCAGAGTGCCGCCACGTCGGCACCCGGCGGCACGGCGCGCTGAGGTGACGCTGCCCCGCCACGCCCACGCAGGGGTCGCGCTGGCGGCGGCGATCGTGGCGGCGGCGGTGATCGTCCGGCTTGGGCCGGTGCTGTACATGGCGGTGGCGCCGCGTGCGGCGATCAGCGAGACCGCGCTGACGCTCGTCATCTTCGGTGCGTTGCTCGGCGTCGCGGCGGTCGGCATCACGCTGGATCGGCGCTGGCCGGCGCTCGCCGGACCGGGCCCGCTCGCGGCGACCGCCGGCACCGGCTTCGCGATCGGGCTGCTCGGCCTGTGTTGCGCGGCGGGCTATGCGTTCCTTGCCGGCGAGACGCGGCACGGTATGGGGACGCATGGAGCCGGCGCGCTGCTGCTGGGTACAGTGCTGGTCGTGTTCCAGTCCGCCACCGAGGAAGTCTATTTCCGTGGCTGGCTCCAGCCGGTGCTGGTGCGTGCGTGGGGGCCGACGGTGGGGTTGGGCGTGACCGCCGTGACCTTCGCAGGGTTGCACATCGCGGGCGGGGAACGGTCGCTGGTGACGATGCTCAACCTCCTGCTCGGCGGGGTGATGTTCGGGTTGCTGGCGTTGCGCTCGGGCGGGCTGGTGCTGCCGGTGGCGGCGCATATCGGCTGGAACTGGGGCGAGGAACTGCTGCTCGGCCTCGTGCCCAACCCCGGCACCGGCGGCTATGGCGCGATTCTCGATATCGACATGGTGGGCAGCGCGCTGTGGGGTGGCTCGACCGAGGGGCTCAACGCCAGCCTGGCCATGAGCTTCGTGCTGGTCGCCATCCTGCTGCCGCTTGGCGTTTGGCGGGGGCGGTTCAGCCGTTCGGGTGCGCCCGGTTGAGATCGATGCTGTCGCGCACCTTGCCGAACGCGACCAGGTCCTTGCCGCTCAGCGTCTTGCCCTCGTCGACCGGCACCGCCGAGGGATCGACCCACTCACCGTTCACCTTCATGCCGTAGTGCAGATGCGGCCCGGTCGAGCGGCCGGTGGTGCCGACCTCGCCGATCTTCTGGCCCTGCACCACGCGTGCGCCGACCACGACGCCGGGCTCGAACTTGCTTTGGTGGAGGTAATAGGTCTCGCGCCCGTCGTCGTGTTTCAGCACGGTGAGGTTGCCGTTGGCGCCCTTCATCGACGCCCAGATCACTTCGGCATTGCCCGAGGCGTAGATCGGCGTGCCGATCGGCACCGCAAAGTCGATGCCCTCGTGCATCTTCATGAAGCCGAGCACCGGGTGGAAGCGCATCCCGAACGTCGAGGAAACGCGCGCGCCGTCGACCGGGGTGCGCATCAGCGCCCGCACCACGCTGCGGCCGCTGCTGTCGAACCAGTGGCCCGCCGCCGGCGCGCCGTCGAACCGATACACGCTCGCCGACTTGGTCGAGGTGGTGAGCGAGGCGAACAGCAGCACCGGCGCGCCGACCGCCTCGCCATGCGCGTTGAAGCTTTGCGAGAACGCCGCCTCGAACGCGTCGCCCGCGCCGACCTCGCGTTGGAAGTCGAAATCGAATGCGAGCGCCTTGGCGAAATCGGCGATCAGGCTGTCGGTGATCCCCGCCGCCACCGCAGAGGAATAGAAGCTGTTGGCATCCATCCGCCCGCTGCGCACAACCACGCGCGTGTCGAGATGCGCCGCGACTTTGGTGGCGACGAGCTTGCCGCCCGCATCCGGCGCGACCACCACGCCCGATCCGTCCGGGTTCGACAGTTCGAGCCGCACAAGCGCGGGCGCGGCTGCCGCGTTCGACAGCCGGAAGGTGGCGCGCAGGTCGCTGGCGGTGCCGATTGCGGGAGCGGCGACCGCGACCACCTTGCCGCTGTCGTCCGCGCGCATCCCCGCGCTGGTGAGCGCACCGGCGAGATCGGCCACCGTCTCCAGCACGACCGTCCGCTCGACTTCGCCCGCCTGGAGGGCGGCTGCGGTCGGCACCGGCAGCGGCGCGACGATCGCGGTCGGCGGGGCGGAGGCGGGCGTGCCGCGCATCAGCAGGGCGGTGCCCGCGCCCGCCGCCAGCACCGCGAGCGAGCAGCCGAGCGCGACCGGCATCGCATGTCGCCGCAGCAGCGCCGCGTCGCGCGCCGGCTCGGGCGCATTCGCGGCGGGTGCGAAGAAGGTGGCGACTCCGGGCCATGTTCTCGGATCGAACGACTCGCTGAAATCCGTGGTCACGTCGTCCGCCGCCCCCTGCTGCGCCAGTCAAGCGAAGCAACCTCGCCGATCAAGGCGCCCCCGTGTTGCTTCGAATCCTTGTGGATTGCCGTTCGACATGCCGCTACCATGATCGCACATGCAGTGCCAGTTGGGCTGGCGTGTTGGGGGCGGGGGCACCGGGCGATGATTCCTTTGCGCACGGAGACGCAGGCGCGCAGCGACGTCGGCCTCGTCCGCAAGCATAACGAGGATCGCTTCGCCGATCTGGAGGCGAACGGGGTCTGGGCGGTCGCGGACGGTATGGGCGGCCTGTCGCGCGGCGACTGGGCAGCGTCGGCGCTGATCGAGGCGATCGGCGCGGTGCCGCGGATCGAGGATTTCGACGCGATGCTGCTCGCCACGGCGGAGGCGATCCGTGCCGCCAACGCGCAGGTGATGCGCGAGGCGGAGGCGAGCGGCACCGCGATGGGCAGCACGATCGTCGCGCTGGTCGTGCGGGATCGCCGCTTCGGCGTGCTGTGGACCGGGGACAGCCGCGCGTACCTGCTGCGCGCGCGCCACCTCTACCGGCTGACGCGCGACCATAGCCAGGTGCAGGAGCTGATCGACCACGGCCTGCTCACCGAGGAGGGCGCTGCCACCCACCCGAGCCGCAACGTGCTGACCCGCGCGATCGGCTTCGCCGATCCGGTCGAGATCGACATGGTGGCGGACGACGTGTTCGACGGCGACGTATTCCTGTTGTGCAGCGACGGGCTGCACGGCGTGCTGGCCGATGCCGAGATCGCGCGCTATGTCGCAATGGTGGAAGACGGGCGCGGCGTGGAGGCGATGGTCGATCTGTGCCTGGAGCGCGGCGCGCCCGACAATGTGACGGTGATCGCGGTGCGCGCGTCCGAGCCGACGCTGTTCCGCGTCGGCCGCGCGTTCGAGGGGCGGGCATGAGCGACGACGGCCCCGAGGACGACCGCACGATCATCCGCACCGGTCCGCTTTCGCCGCCGCCGGCCGCCGATGCCGACGATCGCACGCGCTTCGAACCGTCGCGGGTGCCCCCGCAAGCGCCTGCGCCGGCCGACGACGACGACCGCACCCGGTTCGAACCATCGCGCGCGGCGCCCGCTACACCGCCGCCGCCACCGCCCGCCGGCGGCTCCGGCCGTATCGGCGTGGGCGACGTGCTCAACGGCACCTTCGCGGTGTCGCGCTTCATCGCGCGCGGCGGCATGGGCGAGGTGTATGAGGGCACCAACGTCCACACCGACGAACGGCTCGCGATCAAGGTGATCCTGCCGCACCTTGCCGACGATCCCAACGTGCAGGATCTGTTCCGCAACGAGGCGCGCACGCTCCAGAAGCTCTCGCACCCTGCGCTGGTCCGCTACGTGCTGCTCAGCAAGGAGATGAAGTTCGGCGTCTATTACATCGTCACCGAGTTCATCGGGGGCGCGAACCTGTCGGACGTTCTGGGCACGATCACGCCGTCGCTGGACGATCTGGTCGCGCTGCTGCGCCGGCTCGCGCAGGGTCTCAGCGTCGCGCACGCACTCGGCGCGGTCCACCGCGACATCGCGCCCGACAACGTCATCCTTCAGGATGGGCAGATCCGGCAGGCGCGGATCATCGATTTCGGCATCGCCAAGGATTTGACGCCGGGTTCGCACACCATCATCGGCGACGGCTTCGGCGGCAAGCTCGGCTATGTCGCGCCCGAACAGCTCGGCGATTTCGATCGGCAGGTCGGCCCGTGGAGCGACGTGTACAGCCTCGCGCTGGTCATCCTGTCGGTCGCGCAGGGCGGCAAGGTGGCGATGGGCACCACCTTCGTCGATGCGATCAACCTGCGCCGCAAGGGCGTCGACACCAGCGCCGCGCCGCCCGAACTGCGTGGGCTGCTCGACAAGATGCTGGTCGCCGATTCGAGCCAGCGGCTGCGCTCGATGGAAGCGGTGCTGACGGCGCTCGATGCGGCACTGGCTGAGCCCAAGCCGCAGCCGGCGTCCCCAAAGAAGCCGGTGATCGCCAAACCCGAGCGCGCCGCCAAGCCGGTGCGGGTGCCCGAAGGCGATACGTCGAAGCCGAACCGGCTGCCGCTGATCCTCGGCGGTTCGGCTGCGGGGGTCGCGCTGCTCGGCGCACTCGGCTATGTCGCGCTCGGCGGCGGCGGTGCGCCCAAGCCTGCCGCGCCCCTCGGCACTAAGAGCGCGACCGCAGGTGCGCCGAACACCGAAACGGTGCGCGCCGCCGTCACGCGCGCGCTGCCCGACATTCCGTGCGCATGGCTCGATCTCAACAGCGTCAAGCCGGGGCCTGACGGCATGTCGCTCGCGCTGAGCGGGGTCGCGGGGAAGACCCCCGACGCGCTCGCGGCGATCTCCAAGGTGGTGAGCGGCGCGGGCGGGCGGATCTCCTCGACCGATTTCGGCGATGTCGTGCCGATCCCCGCGCCCGAATGCGCGACCATCGACGCGGTACGCGCGATCCGCGCACCCGCCGGGGCCACGCACATGACCAGCGCGCAGCGTCGCTACGGCATGCAGGTCCAGTCGGGCGGCGCCTATGACGGCAAGGTCGCGAGCGTCGCGATCATCGACCTGCAACTGGCGGGCGTGCGCGATTTCCAGCTCTATGGCGTCGAGCCGAGCGGCGCGATCTCGCCGCTGGTATCCAACCGGGGGTTCTTCAACACCTTACCGAAGGGGGTGGGATCGACCATTTCCGATCTCGGCGGGGGCCATTACCGGCTTCAGATCTACACCGACCATTCGGGCTGGTCGGGGCTGGTGATGCTGACCGGCGACGGCGGCTTCCCGACCGCGCTGCTCGACGGCAAGGCGGGGTCGCGCCCGGCCGACTGGGCGCAGCGCTTCGCGGCGGATGCGGCGAAGCACCACTGGCAGTCGGAAATGGTGTGGTACAACAGCCTCAAGCCGGCCTAGGCTCGGTCGCAAGCCGCTCATAGGCGGCGGCGAGTTCGCGCGCGAAGATGTCGAGCAGGCCGGGCGCGTCGGCCGCGCCCGCGAACGCCGCCTCATACGCCTTCCACAGCGCCGCGTCGTTGCCCTTGGTGCGTGCGCGGATCGCCGATGGCGCGATCTGTTCGAGCGTCGTGGCGAGCGCCGCCTGCATCGCATGGAGCGTCGCGCGCTGGTGCGCCTCGGCGCGGTGGAAGCCGGCGTTGACCTGCGCTACCGCCGCCGGTGGCCCGGCGCGCAGCAGATCGGCGAGCACAGTCTTTGGTATCGGCTCGGCGAGCAGCGGATTGGCACGATCGGCGGGCGGGCTCGCACTCGCGCCGATCTCCTTGCGGGCACGGGTGCGGGCGGTGAGCGTGGCGGACAGGCCGATGACGAGCTGGCGCAGCAGCGCGCCGCTCCTCGCGAGCACCGCCGCATCGGCGAGCGGCACCTCGTCGCGGCGCAACCCGGCGGCGGCGAGCAACTGCGCGACCGCGTCCGATTGCCGCTCGGGCGAGACCATCGTCTGCGCCTGGCTCTGCGCGTTCGCGGGCGGGGCGGGACGCTGGCGCCATGCATCGGCCGGCGCGGCCGATCCCGCCGTCAGCGTCACGCCGAGCCGGAAGGTGCCGAGCGTCAGCACGTCGCCCGGCACCAGCCGGTGCGCCGCCGCAAGCGGGCGGCCGTTGACATAGGTGCCGCCGCTGCTCGTGTCGCTTAGCACATAGCCGGTGCCGTCCCAGTCGATCCGGCAGTGGCGGCGCGACAGCGCGTTGGTCGGATCGGCAAGCACCAGATCGCAATCCGCCGCGCGCCCGATGGTAACGCTGCGTTCGGCGACAAGAAACGGCGTCCCCGCGCGCGCGGACGGCGCGGCCGTATCTTGGACGGACAAGGTCAGAATCATATGTCGCCAAGCTCCTCTCGATCACGCGACATGCCTATGGGCGATCCGATGGGGGATCGACAATCCCGATCGGCGGTATCGCAAGGCGTAAACATTGTTTTCGGTGCTTGTCTGGTCTAAGAAACGGTAAATCGAATCGTGTGGTGAGGATCGATATTCATGCGCCGTTCTTTGTATCTCCTGCTGGCTGTTACGGGCCTGGCAAGCTCGACCATGTGTTTCGCCCAGGCGCCGCACAACTCCAAGGACGCGATCGTCGCGGCGATGAAGGACGATGCGCCCGACAACGATGATGCGATTCCGCTCCCCGGGGTCAAGCAAAAGGCGTTCAGCCTCGGCCTGCCGGTCGCCGGTGCGAAGCCGGCTGCCGCGGCATCGTCGGTCACGCGTCGCTCGCCCGCGCTGCGCACCCCGCGTGCCGGCTATGTCCGCACCGCTCCGGCGCTCGCGTCGGGTCATGCGCGTCCGGCTTATGGCCGCGCGCTCGATATGAACGTCAGCTTCGATTACAATTCGGCGAATCTGACCGAGCAGGCCAAGGCCGAGGCGCGCCAGTTCGCCGCGGCGATGCAGTCGCCCGAACTCGCCGGCAAGCATTTCATCGTCGCCGGCCATACCGATGCGAAGGGCAGCCGCGCGCTCAACCTCAATCTGTCGAAGCGCCGGGCGCAGTCGGTGGTCGAGTATCTGGTCGGGCAGGGCGCCAACCGCACGTTGCTCCAGCCGGTCGGCTATGGCTTCGACATGCCGCGCGCCGGCACCACGGCGACCGACCCCAGCAACCGCCGCGTCGAGTTCGCCCGCGCGAACTGACGCGGTGAGCGCGCCCGCGACCGCATATGACGCGGTCGTCTATCCCTCGACCGTGTTCGCGTCGACGCATCCCGACCGGATGGCGTCGATCGCGCGGCTGCACGGACTGGACGCGCCACCGATCGCCACCGCGCGCGTGCTGGAGATCGGCGGCGGCGACGGGATCAACACGATCGCGATGGCGGCGGCCTACCCGCACGCGCGCTTCCTGAGCTTCGACCTGTCGGAAACCGCCGCCGCGCGCGGCGCGCAGATCGTGCAGGCGGTGGGGTTGCGCAACATTCAGGTCGGCGCGGGTGACGTGTGCGACGCGGCCGAGCATCTCGACCAGCAGTTCGATTATGTGATCGTCCACGGCGTCTATGCCTGGGTGCCTGAGCCGGTGCGCCGCGCGATCCTGGTGCTGATCGGGCGCGTGCTGAGCCCGACCGGGATCGCGATGGTCAGCTACAATGCGCTCCCCGGCGGCCATCTGCGCCGCGTCATCCGCGACATGACGCTCCACCACGTCGGCCACATCGCCGATCCGGCCGAGCGCATGGCGGCGGCGAAACCGTTCCTCGAGGATTTCGCGCGGGGCCGCGACGGCGACAGCGATATCCTGCGCGCGCTCCGCGACGTCGCCCGGCCGATCGCGGAGAAGCATGTCGCGGTGCTCTACCATGACGAACTCGGCGAGATGTTCGAACCGCAGGCGCTCGGCACGGTTGCGGCAGCGGCGGCGGGGCAGGGCCTCGCTTTCCTCAACGATACGAACACGCTGCTGATCCCGACCGGTTTTCCCGGAAATGACCTGAGCGAAGCCGAGGTCGTCGCGGCGGCACAGACGCGCGATTACGAGATGGTCGCCTTCTTCCGCTCGACTTTGCTGGTGCGCGCCGGTCGCGCACCGCGCCGTGCGGTCAGCGCCGCCGGGCTGGCGTCGCTGTACGTGGCGTCACACGCGCAACGGATCGAGGGCGAGCACTTCGCCTGTGGCGAGGAGAGCTTCGCGGTTCACGATGCCGCGCTCGCCGAACTGCTCGATCGGCTCGGTGCGATCTGGCCCGAGCGGGTGCGCGTCGGCGATGCGATCGCGGACGGCGATCGGCTGGCGGCGCTGTTCCAGCTCTACCTCCGCAACGCCGTGACGCTGCATGTCGATCCGCTGCCCGGCGTGCGCACCCCCGGCGAGCGGCCGTGCGCGAGCGCGCTTGCCCGCTGGCAGGTCGCGACGGGCGCAAAAGCAGTGTTCACGCTCGATCACCGCGCGGTGCCGCTCGCCGAGCCGGCGGCGCGCGCGTTCGTGGCTTTGGTCGACGGCACCCGCGACCGCGCGGCGCTGGCGGCGGCATGGGCGCAGAGCGGTTTCGCCGATCAGACCGAGGTCGAGCCTGCGCTCGAACAGCTTGCCCGCGCGGCGCTGCTCACCGCCTGAACTCAGCTCTTGGCCGCGCTGACGTTCGGGCAGGCGACCTTGACGAACGGATCGAGCACGAAGGGGTTCGCGGTGCCGAGCGTGCGCACGCGGAAGTCGAAACGCGCGCCGCCCTGGGTCAGACTGCCCGCGCCGATTGCGGGCGACCCCGCTGCCTTGATCGCGGCGGCGTGCATCATGCGGAACGCCGCCCACGGCCCCTGCCACGCGCGCGTCGCCGGCGCGGTGCTGCCTTCGATCACGAACTCGATCGTCGCCATGCCCGCGCCCGGCCAGTCGAACGTGGCTGGCACCGCCGATTTTCCGTCATAGGTCAGCGCCTGCCCGTCGACCTTCACCGACACCGATTTGGCCCCGGCGAGCGCGACCGGCTCGATCTGGTAGGTGAGGCGCGGCGTCTCGGGATCGGCGGCGAAGAAGGTGCGCGTCACCAGATTGGCCGCCTGTAGCGCACGCACGTCCGCCTCGGTCAGCCCGATCTCGCCGGCATTGCCGAGCGCTTTCCATTCGGCGCTGCTCGTGTCGATATAGCCGACCAGTTCCTTCGCGACGAAATTGGCGAATGCGCCATGCCCCGAAAAGAAATGCGCGAAATCGGGGATGGCGAGATCCGCCGCCGCCGCCGGCTGCACCGGGAAGCTGCGCATCACCGTGCCCGAACACGCCTGACCGAAGCTCTGCGCCACGGTCGATCCCATCTGCGCCAGCCGCTGGCCGCCGAGTGCGACCGACGCGTCGCTGGCCACCGTCTTCGCGAGCAGATTGGCGGGCAGCGGCATCGAATTGGCGTTCTGGTCAAGCTGGCTGACCAACGCGCGCGCTTCGAGGCTGGCGGCCGAGCCCTGCTCGCCGCCGCCGCCGGGCAGCACCGACACGACGTTGAGCTTGTCGGCAAGCTGGTTCATCGTCTGGAGCCATGCGTCGATCGGTGCGCCGCTGGGTGCTGGCGCGCCGCCGCCTTCGGGCATGCCGACGAACAGCCGCAGCGGGAGGAACTCGGCGACGACGGCGCGCGCCGGATCGTCGCCATTGCCCGCCAGCGCCCCGCTCTGCTCGACAGAGCGCGCCAGACCGCCGACCCCGGCGCGCGAGGCGAGCCGGTCACCGAGCGTGGCGCCGGCACGCGCCGCTGCCTTGGACCGGGTGACGTCCGTCGCCTGCGCGATCGACCGCAGCAACGGCGCGATCGGCGAGAGCGGACCGCCACCGTCGCGCAGCCGCTGCATGTTGTCGGCCAGCGACGTGACCGGGCGCGGTTTGATATCGGCGAGATAGGCGCGCCACTTGGCGAGGAACTCGTCGAAATAGAGCCGTTCGAGGTCGGCCTTGAGCGACGCCATCTCGCCCGGTCCAAGCGACTGCGCGGCGCTGCCGGTCTCGCCCACCACCCATTGCTCCTCCTGAAGCAGCGCGGGGCCGCTCAGCAGGATCGGGCGGAAGATCGTGTTGTACCCTTCGCGCGTGAACAGCGCGGGGATGCCTGCGCCCGGTGCGAACGCGCCGCCGGTCGCGAAGAACTTCTCCGGGCTGGGGCCGGAATGCGCGGCGGCGGTCCATGCCGGCTCGCCCTTTTCCTGCGCCTTGCTCTTGAGGCGGCCATAGACGCGCACCGCCGCGGGCTGGCTGCGCAGGAAGGCACGCGCCGCGTCGACCTTGCCCGCGTCGATCGCGACCGGCTTGAACGTGTCGGGGAACAGTGCGGCGGTGTGGCGCACGATCGAGCCCGAGTCGCTGCCGGGGTTGCTCGCCGCCCATGCGCCGGGCAGCCACGCGAGCAGTTGCTGATACTGGTCTGCCTTGCCGCGCCCGCCGACGATCAGGTAGCTTTTAAGATCGTCGTACAGCGCCGTCGGGTTCTGCCCGTCCGCCGCCATCCGCGTCTCGGCGAGGTTGGCGAGCATCGGCGTCAACCGGCGCTGGAGATCGCGCCCGTAGATCGCCTTCAGCTCGGCGGTGAGCCGCCCGCCCTGGCCGAGCCCCAATCCGAAGTCGCTGGCTTTGGCCATGGTGGCGGTCGCATTGCCGAGCACGTCGAGCGCGGCGAGATCCTGATCGGGCGTCGATGCGCCGCCACGCGACACGCCGGCCGCCTCGCTATAGGCGGAGGCGGTGGCGTAGGTGGTGCCGATCAGCGCGGCGTTGCGCGCATAGCCCCAGATCCACAGCACGACCGCGAGCGCCAACGCCACAGAGGCGGCAGCGACGCTGCCGATATAGATGTTGCGCTGACGCTTCTCGCCCGCCTCGTTGCGCCCGGCCAGCCCGCGTTCGGGGAAGACGAGATCGGAGAAGAACCGCTTGAGGAAGAAGCTGCGTCCGAGGCCGACCGCGTGTGACGTTGCGGTGGCGGGTACGCCGGCGCTCATCAGGATGCGGTCGACCGGGTTGCCGGTCTGCGTGCCCGAAGCGAGATAGACGCCACGGACGCGCGCCGGCGCGTCGAAGCGGCTCTTGTGGCCGAGTGCCGCGAGCAGATCGACGATCGGCGTGCGCAGCGAGGCGAGCTGGTGCGGAAAGGCGGCGATATGGCCGCGCCGGGGCAGATCGGGTTCGGCCTGCATCCGATCGACCACGCGCGAGGAGATGCTGGTGACGAGCTTGTCGAACCCCTCGATCACGCTGGCATTGTCCGCGCCCTTGCCGGCGGCGGTCGAGCCGAACACCTGATCCGAACCCGCATCGGTTTCGCGCGCGAAGAATTCACGGAAACCGGTGAGCAGATCGGCCTTGGTGACAAGCAGATAGACCGGCAAATCCTGACCCAACTCGCGCGCCACCTCGGAAAGGCGCGCACGCACGTTCTGCGCGTGGGCGGCCATCTTGGCGGCGTCGGCGAAATCGGGGGCGGGCAGCGCGACGATCAGGCCGTTGAGCGGCTGGAGTGGGCGATGCTGCTTGAGCAGCGCGAGAAAGCCCTTCCACCCTTCCGCATCGCGCACCGCATCCTCGTCCTGCGAGACGTAGCGGCCGGCGGTGTCGATCAGCACCGCTTCGTCGGTGAACCACCAGTCGCAGTTGGGCGTGTTGGGCTGCCCACGCAACGCGCGATATTCCCCTTCGACCGCGGTCGGGAAGGTGAGGCCGGCGTTGAGCAGCGCGGTGGTCTTGCCCGCGCGCGACGGGCCGATGATCGCGTACCACGGCAGTTGATAGACGTAAGCCCGGCGCGAGCCAAGCTTGCTGGTGCGCAGCATGGCGAGCGCACCGCGCAGCTTGTCGGCAATGTCGCCGACATCCTCCGCGCCCGGCGTCGGCGCAAGCGCGTCGACAAGTGCGGCGTTCTTCTTCTTCTCGGCCGTGCGCCGCCACAGATACCAGCCGCCCAGCGCGAGCGCGGGCAGCAGTGCGAAGATCAGCGTCACCGGCCACCAGCCGAACGGCCGCCAGTTGCCGATCGCGATGAGCGGCCCGACGAACCAAATCAGCAGCCCGAGCAGGATTGCGCCCAGCCAGCGCCAGAACCATCGGTTGGCGAGAAGTCCCTTGATCGCGGTCATAGCGGCCCCCTCCGGCTCAGTGCCAGGCGATGTCGTTGGCGACGTGCAGCTCGACACGCCGGTTCTGCCGCCGCCCCTCAGGGCTCGCGTTGTCGGCGATCGGCTGCGAATCGGCGAGCCCGCTCGTCTTCAGCCGCGACGGATCGGCCAGCCCCGCCGATGTCACCCCATCCGCCACCGCCTTCGCGCGCGCCTCGGACAGTTCGAGGTTGGACGGGAATTGCAGCGAACGGTTGAGCGGCTGGTTATCGGTATGCCCCTCCAGCCGGATCGGCCCCTTGGTGAGGTTCGCCGCCTTGGCGAGCCGCGCGAAGGTTTCGCCCCATTGCGGCGACGGCTGCGCGCTCGCCGGCTCGAACAGCGCTTGGTTGTTGAGCCGCAGCACGATGTCGTTACCCTGATTGATGACCGACAGCCGCCCGGCGGCGATGTCGGGCTGGAGGATCGAGTCGATCTGATCGTAGGTGCCAGTCTTGGCCTCGGGCGGGGGCGCGGGCTGTTCGATCTGCGCGGTGCCCACCACCTGATTGAGGGCGGCGAGCGCGGCGTCGACCTGGCTCGACAGGCGGAACAGCAAGGCGCTGAAGATTGCCAGTGCGATCACGCCGAGCACGCTGAGGATCACCCACAAGGGCACGCGCGGCTCGTAGCGGCCGCCGCCCGCCTCGACACCGCGCCATTGCGGCGAGACCTCGCCCGACAGCGCCTGCCGCCGCGACGCGATCGTCGCTGCCAGCCGCGCGCGGCGCTCGTTCAACATGTTCGCCCCGCGCGGATCGAGCGCGGCACGCCCCTCGAATCCCAGCGACAGGCACTGATAGAGCAACTCCATCAGATGCGGCTCGCGGTCGGGCTCGCGCGACATGCGGTCGGCGAAGTCGAACAGCCGGTCACCGCCCTGCGCGTCGTTGTGATAGGTGATGAGCAGGCTCTGCTGCGACCATACGCTGTTCGCGCCCCACGGTGTTGACATCACCGCATCGTCCATGAACGCGCTGAGGATGTAGCGGGCGAGCTGGATCGTCTTGGGGTCGATCGACAGGCCGCGCGCGCGCTGGTCGAACGCTTCCAGTTCGCGCACCACCAGCCGGCGGAAATCGTTGAGATCGGGGCCGATCGGCATCGTCTTCACCTGGCTGGCAAGGAAGATGAAGCGCCCGGCGGCGGCGAGCAGCGGCTCGGGGCCGAAGATCTCCGGCTCGGCGGCGGCGAAATCGAGCCGGGCGGTGCCGACGGCTGCGCTGACAGGCGGGCCGACCGGAGCTGCACCCGGCAGCGGCGGCGCCGCGCTGGTGGGCGGATAGCCTTGCGACTGCGCGGGCGGGTAGCCGGGCGCCGGCACCGGCGTGACGCCGGGCGGCCGGGGCAGGGGGCGGCCGGGCTGGATGATCGTGCGATCGTCTTCGGGCGTGTCCGCCATTATCGTGCCCCCCTGATGGCCCACAGCTCGACTTCGAGCCCCGGAATGTCACCCGCCATGTGCAGCGCGACCGCGCCCGAGGTCTGCACGGTCTGCCAATGTTCGTGGCGGGTGTTGATGCTGAAATAGACCGAGTTGGCGCGGAACGGGATCTGGCGCGGCTCGGCCGCCATCGGGTAGATGTCCGCGCCGGGCAGGTGGCGCATGACGAGATCGCGGATGTGCTCGACCGAACCGATCTTCACGCGGCGCGGCAGGTTCGCGCGGAGCGCCTCGCTGTCGACCGCGCCGCGCGCCGCCAGCACGAAGGCGGCATCGGTGAACAGGCTGCGATCGGTGATCTGCCCGGTCGAGATGCCATAGGCGCGCTGTTCGAGCGGGATCTGGATCGCGTTCTGCTCGAACACCGCGCTCAACGAGCGGCGCAGTTCGGCCATCACGACGTCGAAGCACAGCCGCTGGTCGCGGTGCGAATAAGGCGGCATGAACGTCGGGCGGTTGTTCTGCATCGTCAGCGTCGCCAGTTCGGCGGCGAGCGCGCAGAGCATGCCGTAGAAATCGGCCGGGTGGGTCGAGGGTAGCGAGATCAGGTGCTTGATCGTCGCCTCGGCGCGATTGACCGCCATCAGCATCATGATGTCGGTGACGTCGGCGACGCCCTTCGCGCCCGGCGTGCCGAGCCGGCCGGAAATCGCCTCGCCGCGCTGGTGGAGCATGCCCTCCAGCTCGGTGAGGAAGCCGCTCAGCACCGGGCTCGCCGCGATGTTGAGGTTGCACGGAATGAAACCAGAATCGAGCGTCACCGAATCGTCGGACTTGCGTTCGGTGATGCGGGTGAGCGGCAGCGTGGCGTAGCCGTCGAGCCCGTCGGCGGCGGTGCGCAGCGACAATTGCAGCTTGCCGACCTTGATCGGCTCTCGCGAGGGCGAGCCGTACACCGCGTCGGCAGCCTCGAACGCTTCGGCGGCGAAGCGCGCCTCGTGTCGTGCGAGCGGATCGAGCACGACATCGGCGGTGCCAGGGCGGGCGAGCGGGGTGCACAGATAGACCACCGCGTCGCGCATGTCGCGCAGCACCTCCAGCGCTTCGGGCGCGGCCGTCTCGGCAGGAAGCGCGAAGGGCGAACCGTCATCGAAAACGCCCGCCGCCTCGCGCAGCGCGACCTTGCCGGTCTTGAGCAGCCCTTCGTCGAGCCGGAGGTGCGCGACGCCGTAGCCATGCGCGCGCAAGGGCGCGACCCGCCCGTCGAGCTGTGCGCCGACGAAGCGTTCGAACTGCTGAAAATGCTGCGGCCGCAGGAACATGCCCTCCGACCACACCGGCTTGTTCTTCCAGCTCATTCCGCCCCCCTAAGTCCCCGCTACGAGCGCCCCGTATCCCGTTTCAGAAAGGCTTCGTAGCCCTCACGAAAGGCCACGCTCATCACGCTGTTGGCATTCGAGGTCGCATCGATTCGCAGCGCCTCGAACACCGTGCGATACACCGTCCACGCATCGACGCCACGCGTGAACGGCAGCGCGCGACGTTCGCCCTCGGCCTTTTCCTTGAGCCGTTCGATCTCGGCGGGCGCCAGCCGCTTGAACACTGCGGTCAGTGCGTGCTGCACGCCCGCGAGCATCGCCATCTGGTGCTTCTTGATATCCTCGAACGCCGATCGCACCGCCTCGTCCGAGGGCATGTAGCCCGGCATCGGATTGTCGAGCAGCAGCCGCGCGGTATCGACCGGATCGAGCATCTTGAGCGGATTGTTGCGGCCGAGCGCGAGCATGGTCGCGGCCATGCGAAACTCGTTCTTGAAAGCGGCGCGATCCTGGATGAGATCGGACAGGCCGAGCACGACCTGCCGATACAGCACGCCCAGCCGCCGCATCGCGTCGGGCGAACGACGCAGCTCGTCGGGGCTGATGCCCGCGCCCTCGCAGAACGCCGCCCAGCTCGCGTCGTCGTCCGGTGCAGGCGCAGGCGCGGGCGCGGCGACTGGCGCGGGCATCGCGGCAGGGGGCGGCGGGGCGACCGACGGCGGCTGAGGCGTCGGGTCTGCACCTCCCGGCGGTGACGCGAAGAAATCCGCGAAGATGTCGTCAGGCACCGACGCGGGCGCTGCGGGCGGCGCGAAGACGTGCGCGAACGGATCGTTGTCCACGCCGGGGTGCGGGGCGGGCGGCGCGGCGAACGGGTCGCGCTCCACGTCGCCTTTCAAGAGTGAGGGCGCGGCGAACGGGTCGGCGTCACCGCCGAGCATCGACCCAAACGGATCGAAACCGGCCGCTGCCGGCTGTGGTGCGGGCAGATCGTCGAACGTGCCGAAATCGGGCGGGAACGGAACCGAAGGCGGGGGCGGGGGCGGCGCGAACGCGGCGGGCGACGGCGCGGCAAGGTTCCAGTCCTCGGGGATGCCGAAGTCGGCCGGGGCAGGGTCGAACGGTGCCATGATGGGCTTGCTGAACGCTCCGCCGAGCCCGGCCCCGCCGAACCCCTGAAAGCCCTGCTGCGGCTGTTGTGCCTGCGACGGGATGCCGAGCAGATCGTTGATCGCGCCGCCGCCGAGGAACTCGTGCACCTCGGCATCGCGCACACCCGGGTTCCAGATCGGATCATTGGCCGACTGGAACCATTGGTCCTGCCCCATCGCCCCGCCGCCGGGCAGCGCGGCGGCGGGCGGGGGGGCGAGCGGCGCACCCGCCATCGCCCCTTCGGGCGCGACCTCGATGAGGAAATCGCCGATCGTCAGCCGATCGTTGACGCGCAGCGCAACCGGCTGGTTCGCCGGGATCGGCGTTGTCGCATCGTTGAGCACCGTGCCGTAAGTACTGGTGTCGAGCACGAACAGGTCGAGCCCGCTGACGATGATGCTGCAATGCTCGCGCGAGACATAGCCGTCATGATCGGGGATCACCCAGTCGCACCGGTTCACCGCGCGGCCGATCTTGATCTGCCCGCCGTCGATCTGGCGCCGGTCAATATAGGTGCGCGGACTTTCGATCCGGGAGAGCAGCAGCGTCCACATCGCCCGCTATTGTACGCCGGCGAGACGATCGCGCAACGCGGCTTGCGCGGTCCGGCCGAGATCGCCGTTCATCAGCGCAAGTCCGATGCCGAGCAGGTCGGCCGAGTCGATGCGGCGCGCGATGCTCGGGTCGGCGGGCAGCAGCAGCAGCGTGGTGCGGACCGCCGCGCCTGGCAGGTGCGACGCGGGCGGCACCGCGCGCTGGTCGGCAGGCGCGAGGCTCGGGCCGCTCCAATACGCCGCCATCGCCGCCCAATACGCCGCGCCGCTCGAATCGCAGGCCTCCGCCAGCGACAGCGCACGCACCGCCAGCGTGGGATCGCTCGACTGCACCCAGCCTTCCGCATTCTCGATCGCGGCGCGCTCGGCCGGGCGTTGCGCCAGATCGGGGATCAGCCGCACGGCGAGACAGGCCCACCACACCGCCTGACGATGCGGCAGGATCTGCGCGAGCGCGTTCACCGCATCAGCCGCGCTGCGGCCCTCGAGCGCGGCGATCAGTTCCTTCGGCCCCGGCGCGGTGTTGAGGCAGGCGAGCCCCTCGTCCGACAACCACGCCTTCTCGCGCAGCTCGGCACGCTGGAAACGCAGCGCGGGCGTGTTGGCGGGCACCATCAGTTGATCATCACGATGCCACCCTTCAGGGTGAGCATGCCGTCGCCCTTGACCGTGGTCATCGGCGACTTGACCTCCGTCATCGCGCCGCCTTCGACCTTCACCGTCGCGGTGCCCTTGATCTCGATCTGCGGCGAGGTGATGACGATCTTGTCCATCGTCATCTTGATGCTCGATCCGCCGACCTTCAGCTCGATCTCCTGCTTCGATTCGAGCAGGCTTTTCTGCGTCACGGTGACGGTGCGCGTCTTCTTGATCGTCGTATCCTGCGTGCCGACCACCGTCATCTTGCGGTTGTTCTGCACCTCGAGCGTCTGGTCGTTCTTCACCGTATCGGTGTCGTCGTGATCGACCATGCGACGGAAGTCGCGACCGGTGTAGAAGTAGATCTCCTCCTTGCCCGGCTTGTCCTCGAAGTGGAATTCTTGGCTGATTCCGCCGTTCTTGTCGGTGACCGATCGCCAGCCGGTCTGCGTCACCATCGAAGCGGGATCGAACGGATATTTCTGCGACGGCGTGTACATCGTGCCCGCGACGAACGGCAGATCGGGATTGCCGTACAGGAAGTCGATGATGACGCGCGTGCCGATGCGCGGGAAGAATTGCGATCCGTGGGTCGAATGCGCCCATTGCTGCTGCACCGGGAGCCAGACGAACTTGGGCAGCGGCTTGGCGCCGCTATATTCGGTTGCCTGTGCGATCTTGACGGGGATGCGCGACTGATCGTCGACCTTGGCCTCGCCTTCGCTCGCGCCCTCGGCGAAAACGGTGCCGAGGATCGGGCCGCCGACCCGGCGCGCGCTGTACGGCAGCGGCGGGCGGCACACCTTGCTCGCGTCCATTCCTTCGAAACTGTTGCTGTAATGCCCTTCGCCGCCGCTCGCCATGAACGAAGGGTCATAGGCGGAGTGCGTGACCTCGGTCAGCACGATGCGCTGCGGCGTGAAGCCGGGCTTGTCCATCAGCGTGATGCGGCCGCCCGCACAGAAAGCGGGATTGTCGGCGGAGCCGGTGATCCGCTCGGCAGCCTGTGCGTGCGCCTCATCGTGCAGGCTGGCGCGCGCGGCGAGATCACCCTGCGCGCCCGCTTCGGCACCGATCGTATCGTAGCTGTGCGACGTGACCTTGCCCCAACTGTCCGACGCCGAACCCGAATGCGTCCAGGGCGTATCGAGCTTGTTGGTGTCGAACGCATGGTGCGCGGTGGTGCGCGGCGCGGCGCGGTGCATCGCCTCGATCGACTTGATCATGCCGGCCGACAGCGAACCATTGACCATCGCCGCATCGCCGCCCGACACATCGACGTAATCGCCCGGCGAGGTCGAGACGATCATCTTATGACGATACGGCCCCGATCCGCGATCATAGACGAAGAAGTACATGATCCCGTCCTGCGCGAGCAGGTGCTGGAGATAGGCCAGTTCGGTCTCGTCGTAGCGTACCGAATAGCCGCGCTTGGGCGGCGCGGGGCTGAGGTTGATCGACGTGACGAGCCCCGGCACATCGACCGTCATCGCCTCGAAGATGTCGCGGCTGGTCTTGTCCTGGATGAAATGCGTGCCGCGCCCGTAGGCGAGCGCGTAATAGGCCGGGCGGACGCGGACCTGCGCCATCGGCAGATCGCCCGAAACCCCCATGCGCGTTTCGTAGATACGGCCCGCGAAGATGCGCTGCTCGCCGTTTTCCAGCGTGATGTCGAACTCGACGAGCTTGCCGATCCACCCGCTGACGTCGCTCGGTTCGCCGGTCGGGAACAGTTCGAGCAGATAGTCGAACGGTTCGGATATCGCCTCGCGCCCCTCAAACCGGATCAGCGCATAATCGTCGACGTTGGCGTCGGCGAGCACGCGCAGATTGAGCAGGTGGGTCGAAGCCATGTCCGCAATTCACCAACACTGCCGGCCGGGCGCCGCCCCATGAGCGGAGCGGCACCCGAACCGGACGGTAAAGATCAGCCGACCTTGTTGGCGACGAGATCGTAGATGAGGTGCGTCGGCGAACCCGTCTGGGTCGAGTCGCGCGGGGTGAACGACCAGTCGAACTTGGTGAAGTTCAACGAGATCGACTCGGTCGGGAAATCGCCGCCCGACGAGGTGCTATAGCCCGACACGATGACCTCTTCGAGCTCGATGGTGAGGTAGGCGACCGATTCGCCCTTGCTCGCCGCGGCGAACGAGACGGTGCCCTTGCCGATCGGCTCACCCTTCAGCATCGCCTTGAACAGGCCCTCGCTCGACTTGTCGAGCTGCTTGGTCGCGGTGATTTCCGAAACCATCGGCACGCTGACCGAACGGTCGCCGCCGGTCGCGCTGGTCACGCCGATGCCGGCGCCCCACGAATAGCTGTCCAGCTTGATCTGATCGGTGAAGTTCTGATCGGTCGAGCTGCCCTTGATGCTGTCGAACTTGAGAAAAATTGCCACCTGACTCTCCTTTCACACAATAACACGACATCATACCGCCTTCGCAGGCGATCGTTCATACGGTGTATTCGCGACCTTTTTTCGGCTTTACAGAAGGTCGATCTCGTAATCCTCGGTCGTCCCCCCGCGTACCGTGACGGCGGTTGTCGCCGCGCCCTCCGCACTCCTCGCCAGCAGACGCTCGGCCAGATCGGCCAAGAGACCACGCTTGAGAATGTTCTCGATATTGCGTGCGCCGCTCTCAACTTCTGTACACCGCGCCACGATCCGATCAAGCAAAGCTTCATCCCAATCGAAGGTCGCGTTGTAATTTGCGACGACTCGTTTGCGAATTCGGGCGAGACTGATCGTGACGATTTCGCGCAGGATCTCCGGCGGCAGCGGGAAATAGGGCACGGTGACGACACGGCCAAGAAACGCCGGTTTGAAATACTCGGAAAGCGCAGGGCGCAGCTCGGTCGCGAGCGTCTCCGGATCGGGCAGCTCCGCCACGTCGCGGCACAGCGCCTCGATCGTCTCGGTGCCGGCGTTCGAGGTCATGATGATGAGCGTGTTCTTGAAGTCGATGTCGCGGCCCTGACCATCCTTCAACATGCCCTTGTCGAACACCTGGTAGAACATGTCCTGCACGCCGGGGTGCGCCTTCTCCATCTCGTCGAGCAGGATCACCGAATAGGGCTTGCGCCGCACCGCCTCGGTCAGCACGCCGCCCTCGCCGTAGCCGACGTATCCCGGTGCCGCGCCGACCAGCGAGGAGAGCTTATGCTCCTCCTTGAACTCGCTCATGTTGATCGTGGTGACGTTCTGTTCGCCGCCGTACAGCAACTCGGCGAGCGCGAGCGCGGTCTCGGTCTTGCCGACGCCCGAGGTGCCGCAGAACAGGAATACGCCGAGCGGTTTGCGCGGATCGGCGAGCCCGGCGCGCGCGGTGCGCACCGTCTGGCCGATGATCTCCAGCGCATAGGGCTGGCCCTTGATGCGCTCGCCGAGCCGCGTGCCGACCGCGCGGATCGCCTGAATCTCGTCGCCCGCCATGCGGCCGGCGGGGATGCCGGTCCAGCCCGACAGGACTTCCGCCACCACCTGCGCGTCGACCACGTCATAGACCATCGGCTGCTTGCCGCGCACCTCGGCGACCCTGGCTTGCGCCGCGCGCAACGCATCGATCGCGGCCGTGCATTCGGGCGTACCGGCAGCGGCGGCGTCCACCGTCACGCGCGCATCGGCAACCGCCTGCACCGCCTCGCGCTCGATCTTCCAGCGTTCGGCCAGTTCGGTACGCTCGGTTTCGAGCGACGCCTTGCGCTCGACGCGTTCGGCCAGCGCCTTCTCGACATCGACGCCCGAACGCGCCTCGCGTTCGAGCATCGCGACTTCGGAGGCGAGCAGCCCGAGCTGCCGGTCGATATCCTCCACCGCCGGCGGGGTCGCCGCCTGGCTGATGCCGACGCGTGCGCACGCGGTATCGAGCAGCGAGATCGCCTTGTCGGGCAATTGCCGCCCGGAGATGTAGCGGTGCGACAGCCCGGCGGCGGCTTCGAGTGCTTCGCCGAGAATGCGAACCTTGTGGTGCTTCTCCAGCGTCGGCACCAGCCCGCGCAGCATTGCGACGGCGAGGCTCTCGATCGGCTCCTCGACCTTCACCACCTGGAAACGGCGGGTGAGGGCGGGATCCTTCTCGAAATACTTCTTGTATTCGGCCCAGGTCGTCGCCGCGATCGTGCGCATCTCGCCGCGTGCGAGCGCGGGCTTGAGCAGGTTGGCGGCGTCGTTCTGACCCTCCGCGCCGCCCGCGCCGATCAAAGTGTGCGCCTCGTCGATGAACATGATGATCGGCGTCTTGGCGTTCTTCACCTCGTCGATCACCGACTTCAAGCGGTTCTCGAACTCGCCCTTGATGCCCGCACCCGCCTGCAACAGCCCGAGATCGAGCGAGAGCAGCCGCACGTCCTTGAGATTGTCGGGGACGTCCCCCGCGACGATGCGCAGCGCGAAGCCTTCGACCACCGCGGTCTTGCCGACACCGGCCTCACCGGTGAGGATCGGGTTGTTCTGGCGGCGGCGGGTGAGGATATCGACAATCTGGCGGATTTCAGGATCGCGCCCGAAGATCGGGTCGATCTTGCCTGCCTTGGCCTGCGCGGTCAGGTCGATCGTGTATTTGGACAGCGCTTCCTCGCCGCGCGCCGGCGCGGGGCCGCCCGGCGCAGCGCCGCCGACCGAGGATGGCGCGCTCGCGATCGCATCGGCAGCGGCGCGCGCTTCCTCGGAACTGGCGGCGATCTGCGCCATCGTCGTGCGCAGCGTCTCGACCGGCACGCGTGCGAACTGCGTGCTCATCTCGCGCGCGGACTGGGCGAGATCATCGTCGCTGAGCAACGCGAGCAGCAGGTGGCCCGAACGGATCGTGGTCGCGCCTTCCTCGAGCGAGGCGAGCAGCCACGCCTCGCGGATCAGCTTGACGATCGACGGCGCGAGCGCGGGCGCGCGGCCGTTGCCGGTCTTGAACTTGTCGATCTGGCGGCTGATGTCGGCAGTGAGCCGGCCGATCTCGATTTCGAAATGGCTGAGGATGACCGCGACGTCGGAAGTGGTGCGGTCGATCAGCCGCAGCATCCAGTGCTCGACCTCGGCATTGTAATTGGTGCGCGACAGCGCGAGCCCCGCCGCCGCTTCCAGCGTCGATCGGCTCGTATCGTTGAGCCGCCCGATCAGGTTCTTCAGATTGATTGCCGCCATCGCCTCCCCCCAGCCCCCATTTCGTCGAACGGCGCAGTACGAGCCGTCACGACATCGAACAAGTCGGCGCCCAATTTCGGCGCAGGGCAGCGACCCTTGTCAGGCGCCCTTATAGTTGCGAGCCACTTATGCGATCCCCCGCCGACGAACAACTGTAATCTCACGCCGCCACCGGCAAAGTCACGGCGATGGCGCAGTCTTCGCGAATCTCCGGCCCAAGCGTTCCCAACCAACTGGTACGTCCCAAGAACGCAGGTGCGGCGTCGTTCGCGAGTTGCAGCGGCGGAATGTCCCGCGACGGGATCGCGAGCACGATCGCCGCGCGATAGGCGATGCCGGTGTAGATCTGGCAGATCTCCGCGATCGCCCGCGAGGGGCCGTCGGGCGTGCAGAACCGCAGCAGCTCGTCGTAACCGAGCGGGCCGACCGAGATGCGGTAATGGTGCTGGATATCGAGCATCGCCGTGCCGAGCACCGCACCGTCGACATGGCCGAGCCCGCCCGCGTCGGTGCCGCCCAGCCGGCTCGCCTGCATGCCGAGCCGGCTCTGCGCGTCCGCGGGCATCGCCATCCACGTCGGCGTCGCCTCGATGATCTTCACCTCCAGACCGGTGACGTGGCGCAGCACGATGGCGAGTCCGGCGGCGGTGCGGCGCGTGCCGGCGAGGTGGTGCGCAAGCGGGGCGAGCGCGATCCGGTCGAACGACAGCCGCTCTCCCGCCGTATCGCCGAACCCCGACAAGGCGAGCAGGCTGAGGCTGAGCGGATCGTTGCCCGGCCGTGCCTCGCGCTCGAACGCGACGAGCGGATGATATTTGCGGAAGATGCGGTAGAAGAACGACAGCGCGCGGTGATCGAAGATGTTGAGGAAGCGTTCGAACGACCGGTCGCGCTTGCGCCGCCGTTGCAGCTGCAACTCGCTGTAGAAGGCGGGCAGCGCGGGCGTCGCGCCGACCAGCCCCATCACGTTGGTGGTCACCTCGATCCGGCCGTCCTGCTCCTCGATTGCGGCGACGTCGCCGGAAACGGACATCATCCGGTCCGACGCGCGCAGATGCGCCGGCTCCTCCGCCAGCCGCAGGTCGCCGCCGACGCCGGTTTCGCCGCGACGACGGCGCGAGGCGAGCAGTTCGGCGACGCGCAGCACCTGCGGCAGCACCAGCGCGCCGAGTCGGCGGCGCAGCAGCGCGGGGAGGCCCGCGCTCAAACCAGCACGCGATCGCCGACGCGCGGCGACCAGCTTTTCCAGGTGCCCGGCTCGCGCCGCAGCCGTGCCGACAGCCGCACGAAGCTGTTGATCGAAGCGGAGGTGGCGAGGAAGCGTTCGAGCACCGCGCACAGCAGATACGAACCCGAACCCGAGAAGCGCTCGTCGTCGATCTCGAGTACGACATCGACGCCCGAACAGATCGCGGTATGCCCGCGCAAGGGGACACGCGCGACGCCCGGCACCGCCGTGACACCGACCAGCCGTTCGCGCAGGAACGCGCTTTCGGGCGCATCGCTGAGATCGTAGAGCGACAGCACCTCACGCAAGGCGGCCGCGCCCTGACTGCCGCCGACCATGCTGAGATGGCTGAGGGACAATTGCCCGATCAGCTTCCACATCGCCGCACGCCGTCGCGCCGGGCGGCGGGTGGGGGTCGGCTTGGTCAGCGCGGTGGCGCCGCCGACGCCGGGGATGGTCGCGGCGATCTGGAGCTGCGGGCGACCGCCGCCGAACGGCAGCCGCGACGGCAGGTCGCGGTTGGTGACGAGCACGCGTGCGTTGGCGATCGTCGCATCGTCGCGCAGCAGCGCCCCGTCGAGATCGGCGACCGACAGGAACACGTCGTCGCCGCCGCCCAGGCCGAAGCTCGATCGCCGCACGACCGAATGGAAGAACCGCCCCGGCCGCCCGGTCGCGCGATCAACCGAGTAAAGCGGCGGCGCGTCGATCCGCTCGCCCGATTGATCCTGAAGCGTCACGTCGAGGATCGAATGCACCTCCAGCGCATCCTCGCGGCGCGCATCGGGGATGATGCGATATTCGATTTGGCTGTGGTCGATCTGAATCGGCTCGGCATCCATCTCGAACAGGTTGATCGCCGGCGCGGCGTAGAGATCGAAATCGTCGGCGCGTACCACCCGTTCGAGTTCGGGCGAGAGCTTGTCGAAATAGAAGAACAGTTCGAGCGTGCCGCCGCCGATATCCAGCGTGCGGCGCGCGAGCCCCGACACTTCGAAGAAGGCGTGCTTGTGCGGATAGGCGAAATGCTCCTGCAAGCCCGCATACGCCGTGCTGGCGACCGGCGTCTGCGGCAGCAGCAGCTCGGCATCGTCCAGCCCCATCAGCCGCAGCGCCGAGGGCGGCAGCAGCACCGCGCGCGGATCCTCCGGCCCCGTGCCGACGCCGATGCCGAGCAGGTTGACGCCGAAATGCTCGATCAGCAGTTGCGCGCGGCGCGCATCGCTCTTGATGAACAGCCGGAGCGTATCGAGCCCGAGGCCGGCGATGCCGATCTCGGGCTTGGGCGTGGCGAGCGACAGCCGCAGCACGCCCTTCGCCGCGCCAAGCCCAAGCGCGGGCGCATCGAGCGGCGGCCCCGCCATCACCGCACCCGTCAGCGCGAGCGGCAGCAAGGTCGTGTCCCAGCACAGCCGGTAGCGGCACGGCTCGCCGTCGATCGCCTCGGTGGTCAGCATCGTGCCGGCAGGAATGGTGACGGGTTTGTCGAGATCAGGCGCGGGCGCGATGCCGGCGACGAAGAACGACGGCACCGGCTGGATGAGATGCGGATAGACCGTCATCAGCACCGCGTCGGTGATCTCAGGAAACTCGTCGTCGAGCTTGTGGCGCAGCCGCGCGTTCATGAACGCGACCGATTCGATCAGCCGGCCGATATGCGGGTCTTCCACCGCCTCGCGCGTGACGCGCAGCCGCGAGGCGATCTTGGGATGCGCGTTGGCGAACGCGCCCGCCGAATCGCGCAGGAAGTTCAGCTCGCGCTGATAATATTCGATGAGATCGTCGATCATCGCACGCCCTAACTCGCCAGCGCCACGTCGATCGCCCGGTCGTTGGGGCGCAGCCGCGCGTCGTACACCACCTCGGCATCGTAGGCGGCGAAGCGGATCGTCGCGCTGATGCGGAACCGCACGCCGGCCACGCTCGGGCCGCCGTCGCTTTCGACCTCGACCTTGTGCAGGCGTGGTTCGTGGGTGCGGATGCAGTGCGCGATCAGCCGGCGGATACGCTCGCGCGCCGGGGCCGCGCCGAAATCCTCGGTGCTGAGATCGGGCAGGCCGAAATCGACGATCGTCCCTTCGAGATCGTCGGCGCGCGCCAGCCAGCCGGAGAAGGGTTTGCGCGCGTTGAGCAGCCCCTCGAGGTCACGGCGCAGGCCGTGCTTGAAGGTCTCGAACGCCGCCTCCTCGGACGGCAGCGCCTCGCTCGCCAGTTCGGGCGAATCGTCGATCAGCCGGTCGAGCAGCGAATGCGGCAGGAGCCCGGCCATCAGCGCGCCGCCTCGTTGCTGATCTCGGTGGTGAGGCGAAATTCGGAGGCGATCTGGTCGAGCTGGTAGTGCGGCTTGATCGCGATCTCGCAGGCGTAGGAGCCAGGCTTGCTCGCCATCTCCGTCACCTCCACGCGCGCCATGCGCAACGGGTAGCGCACCCGCATCTCGGGGCTGGCATCCTCGTTGCCGGTGACATAGCCCTTCAGCCAGTCCTGAAGCAGCTTCTCGCACGTCTTGGCATCGGTATATTTGCCGACCCAGTCGCGCGCCATCACCTTCACGTAATGCGCGAAGCGCGCCACGCAGAAGATGTAGTTTATCATCGCGCCCATCTTGGCGTTCATCTGCGCCGCCTCGTCGCCATAGACCGGTGGGCGGTGCAGGCTGGGCAGGTTGAGGAACGCCGCCGCGCCGGTGAGGTGGAGCTGGCGCAGGCAGGTGAGCCCGGCGGCGTTCATCGCCATCTCCTGCTCCTCCGAAATCGCGTTCTCGGTCGGGAAGCGCGCGACCACGCCGGCACGGTCGCTGGCGATGAACTGGCGGCGTGGCGCATCGACGATGCCGCCTTCGCCCGCCTGCGCGCCGCCGCGCACCGCCGCCGGCCAGCGATGCACCCGCATCGCGCGCGCGGCGACCTGCGCGAGCGCGAAGCCGCCCTGCATCCACAGCCGGTCCTGATGGCGCGTGATCGTCTCCTCATAGACGAAGCCGGGCCGCCGCCGGCTGCGCCCGGTGTAGCGCGCGCGCGCAAGCAGGCGCGGCGCGACGATGCTGAGGAAGCGCGTGTCGGGCTGCGCGCGCAATTTGTCCCAGCGCGCGAATTCGGTGCCGGCGAAGGTGGCGGACAAGTCCTGCCGCAAGTCGATCTCGTCGAAGCCGTCGAGCCCCGCCACGCGCGGATCGAGCCCGAGCACGAACGGGCAGAATGCCGCCGCCGCCACCTCTGCCAATGCCGATAGCGCCGCCACATCGTCGGTGCGCTCGCGTCCGCCGAGCTTGTGCCAGATGGCGTGGTCGACCACGATCAACCCGTAGGGCTCGCCGCCGGCCATGCCGAACTCGGTACTATAGACCTTGTTGAACAGCGCGCTCTGATCGAACGTCGGCGCGCGTTCGAGATCGCGCACCACCTCGCCCCAGCGCATGTCGAGCAGGCGGATCTTGACCTTGGGGTCTTCCACCCCGTCCTCGATCAGCCATTGCACGCCACGCCACAGCGCCTCGATCCGTTGCAGCGCGGGGTGATGCAGGATCGCGTCGAGCTGCGCGGACATCAGCCGGTCGATCGCCGCGACCATCCGCACGGCTTGTGCGCGGATGTGGGTGTCGGAGGATGCCCGCTCGACGACCGGCGGCGAATCCTCGCCGGCGGTCGTCGCAGGTGTCGGATCGCCATCGCCCGGCGGGGGCACGATGGCGGCGAGCGACGTCGCCATCGTGCCGTCCTCGCTCAGTTCGCCTTGCCGGGGATCTTCGCGACCAGCCGCATCGAGGTGGTGAGTTCCTCGAATTGCAGCCAGGGCCGCAGATGCGCGACGGCGGTATAGGAACCCGGCGCGCCCGGCACTTCCTGCACCTCGATCTTGGCCTCACGCAGCGGATATTTCGCCCGCGATTCCTGGCCCGCACCCTCGGTGGCGTTGACGTAGTTGCTGATCCAGCGGTTGAGCCAGGTCTCGGTATCCTTGGCTTCCATGAACGAGCCGATCTTGTCGCGCGCCATCACCTTCAGATAATGCGCGAACCGGCTGGTCGCCATCAGATAGGGCAGGCGGGCCGAGATCGCCGCGTTGGCGGTCGCGTCGGGACGATCGTAGATCGCGGGCTTCTGCACCGTCTGCGCGCCGAAGAAGACCGAATAATCGGTGTTCTTGTAATGGCACAGCGGCAGGAAGCCCATGTCGGACAGTTCCTTCTCGCGGCGGTCGGTGATGCCGATCTCGGTCGGGCACTTCGAATCGAGGTCGCCGTCGTCCGAATGGAAGACGTGGGTCGGCAGATTCTCGACCTTGCCGCCGCCTTCCGCGCCGCGGATCGCGGTGCACCAGCCATATTCGGCATGCGCCGCCGTCAGCCGCGCGCCGAGTGCATAGGCCGCATTCATCCAGCAATAATCGTCGTGCGCGAGCGGCTTGGCGTTGCCGGCCTCGTCGCGCGGACCTTCCTCATAGTCGAACGCATCGACCTTTTTGGTGTCCTTGCCGTAGGGCACGCGCGCGAGCACCTTCGGCATGACCAAAGTGACGAAGCGCGAGTCCGGCGACTGGCGGAACGAGTTCCACTTGATATAGTCGGCAGTGTCGAACTGCTGCTTGAGGTCCATCGGGTTGGAGAGTTCGGTGAAATTCTCCATCCCGAACAGTTGCGAGCCGGCCGCCGAGATGAACGGCGCGAACGAACCCGCCGCCACGCTCGACATGTTGGTGAGCAGCTCGATATCGTCGGGCGACTTGCCGAAATAATAATCGCCGATCAGCGCCCCGAACGGCGCGCCGCCGGCGGTGCCGAACTGTTCCTCGTAGATCTTCTTGAAGATCTGGCTCTGGTCGAAATCGGTCGCCTTGGACAGGTCCGAGGCAAGCTCCTTCTTCGACAGGTTGAGCACCTGGATCTTCAGGCTTTCGCCGACCTCGCTGTTCTTGACGAGATAGTTGAGCCCGCGCCAGCTCCCCTCCATCGCCTTGAACTTCTCGGCATGCATGATCGTGGCGAGCTGCTGCGAGATCTGTTCGTCGAGCTTGGCGATCGCCTTGCGCAGCGTGACGGTGAGGTTCTTCTCATACTGAACCGTGCCGTCCATCGCCTCCTTGGCGAGCGTGCTCAGCAGTTCCTGGACCCGGTCGGGCTCGGTCTGCTTGGTGACGCTGATCGCCTGGTCGAGCAGGCTGGTCTCGGTCAGCGTGGTGGCTTCGGCGGTGGCCGCCTGAGTCTGCGTTTCGGCCATTTCGAGTTATTCCTTCGAGGCGGCAGGTGTGCCGAGTTCGGAATTGAGGTTGGCGATCTTGCCCGAATCCTGGAGGATCTGTTCGAGCAGGCCGTTCAGCTCGTCCGAGCCGTCGGCCTTGGCCATCAGATCGCGCAGCCGGTTGCGGGTTTCCATTAGGCTGCGCAGCGGCTCGACCTGCTGGACGATGTTCTCGGGCTCGAAATCCTCCATCGACCGGAACTTGAGGTTGACCTCGAATTCCTTGCCGTTGCCCTCGATGGTGTTCTCGACCTTCATCTTCACGGCCGGCTCGATCCGCGCCATCACCTGGTCGAACTTGTCCTTCTTGAGGTCGATGAACTTGCGTTCCTTGACGCTTTTCTTCGGCACGACCGAGTCGCCCGAGAAATCGCCCATGACGCCGACGACGAAGGGCAGATCCTTGACGATCTTCGCGCCGTTTTCCTCGACGTCGTAGGTGATGTGGACGCGGGGTTTGCGAACCCGCTTCAGCTTGTCATGTACCGAATCTGCCATCGTAGCTCTCCAAACGTGTTGATATGACGTTTACATGCGTTTGCTCGAAATGTCAGGCTTCCGCATCGGGCGGCTTGATCCCGGATCTCCAATAGAAAAGCTGTCGTGCGGAGGTGTCGGGGATCAGTTCTTCCAGAAGCGCATTGAGGCTCATTCGCGCACGCCGGTCAACTTCCCGAAGTGCGGCGGCGAGCGGGGAATTCGGTTCGATGCGGGCGAAATACTCCGCTGCCGCGTTCACCGCAAGCAAGGCGTCCTGCCTGTTGTTGATCTGCCCGAGCGAAAACGGCGCATTGCTGGATGCCGCACGGGGCGCGCCAGCCGCTGCGGCAGGCGGCTCGCCGTCGGCCGCCGCGGTTTCGGCTGCGGCCTCAGGCTCGTCGGGCAGCTTCTTCAGCACCGCGGCAAGCCATTCGCGCATCTTGCGCAACTCCTCCGTCACGCGTGACGCGGCGGGCATCTGCGGCTTGGTCCGTGCGATGATGAACTCGATCGTCCGCCGCCACGCCGCCTCGGCCGATTCGAGGTTGCGCACCGCGACCTTCAGCGCAGGGACGGGCACGGTCAGCGTATTGGCTTCCAGCGCCTCGAACGCCTCTTCCGCCGCCTTCTGGATCGCCGCCTTGCTGTCGCCTTCGGCGCGCTGCGCGTTGGCGAACTGGGTTTCGGCGGCGATCCGGTCGATGAAGCGGATGTCGCCGCCTGCGCCACGCGCCAGCACGATCCGCCGGAGCGGCATGACCAGCGCCCCGTCCTTGTCGTTGGTGCCGCCGCTCAGGCCCGAGAGCGGCTGGAAGCGCGCTTCGATGCCATCCTCCTCGTCTTCGTGCGGGTAGAGGCCGGCGTCCCAGAACGCCTCCACCAGCCCTGCGAGCAGGTTCATCGCCCGTTCCAGCCCGGCAAGCTCGTCCGCGCGCACTGCCGCCTCGACCAGCATCGCCATCGGCTCGAGATCCTTGGCGTCGCTGCGCAAATAGGCGATCGCATGCTCGGCGAGGTCGTCCCAGCTCCACGTGTCGGGATCGGGCGCGTCGCTACCCATTGCGAGGCGCTGTTCGTCGCGGAAGATCGCCTTGCGCTGCGAGCGGAGTTCGCGAAACCGTTCGGAAAGCGCGTCGTCATCGGTTTCGCGCGCGTCGGTTCCCACCCCACCGTCGATGGGGGTCAGGATCGCAGCAAAGACCTCGTCGTCGATAATCAACCGCTTGCCCCCCGAGATCCCCACCTTCAGTTCCGGCCGGCGCGCCAGGAACGGAGCGATTGTCTAGCGTCTTGTCGTACCACTAACAACATCTTGCGCAAGGCGCGCGGGACTTGTCGTGTTCTTTACGGCAAAGTCCGGGCCGGTCGCGCTCACCCGCCGATCAGCACGGTCGGACACCCGACGATGATCGAGCCGCCATGAACGGTTAGATCGCCGAGCCGCGCTGCGGGCAGCATGTTCACCAGCACCGTTGCCGACCCTTTGACGATCGCATCGGGTGGCCCGACGCAGGTCAGCATGTCGGTGACCCGCGCCTGCGGGATCTTGCCGGTCAGCACGGTGAGCGCGGAGGGCGGCAGGATCGGCCCGCCGACATGCGGCACCACCCCCGTCACCATCGGGCAGACGTGCATATCACCGACGCGGGCCGCGGGCATACCGATCGTCTTTCTCCTCTCGAACGCGACGTTGGTTCCGAACGCAGGCCAGCGCCGACGGCGGACGTCGCAGAGCAGCATATGCGCTGCGCCCGCCCGCCGATAGGATCGATGCGACGCCACGAGCTTCTCAATCAGGCAAAGAACCAAATAGGATAAATATCTCTGTCCTACAGCGTGACGCTGAGTTTAAGACCTTCACATGACGACGAATCGTCGACGGCGGGGCACGAGGACGGGAGGGCGGACCATGGGTGAGGTGGCGAACGCTGAGCGGCGCGCCGGGGTGCGGGCGCCGGGCTGGACCAAGAAGACGCGGGCGCGGTTCTTCGACGCGCTGTCGCTGAGCGGCAACGTGAGCGAGGCGGTGCGCGCGGCAGGCATGGCCTATAACTCGGCCTATGCGCTGCGCCGGCGCGATCCGGCATTCGCGGCGGCGTGGGCGGAGGCGCTGCACGCCGCTTATGCGCGGATCGAGGATGATCTGCTGGCGCGCGCGATCAGCACCTGCGGCGGCGATGGCGACACCGCGCTCGCGCTCAGGATGCTGACCCGGCACGAGGCGCAGGCAGCCGGGCGCAAGGCTCCGCGTGCGCCGGCGACGCGCACTGCTTCGCTCGACGAGGTCGAGCGGGCGCTGACGCGCAAGCTCGCCGCGCTCGGCAAGCGGCTGCCGGTGCAGCCATGAGCGATGAGACGCTCATCGCGCTGGTGGCGCGGCTGGCGGCGCTCCCGCCCGAAGCGTTGCGACTGTTGTTGCGCAGCCTCGATCCTGCGCTGCTGCGCGCGCTCGATGCGGCGTGGCGGGTGTGGGCGCACCCCGGCCAGTATCGCCCGGGTGGCGACTGGCGGGTGTGGCTGATCCGCGCCGGACGCGGCTTCGGCAAGACCCGCGCCGGTGCCGAATGGGTGAGCGAGATCGCCCGCACGCTGCCCGGCGCGCGCATCGCGCTGGTCGGTGCGACGATCGAGGATGTGACTCGGGTGATGATCGAGGGCGACAGCGGCATCCTCTCGGTCGCGCGGAGCGAAGAGGTGAGCGACTGGCGGCGCAGTGCGGGCGAGTTGATGTTCGCCTCGGGCGCTTCCGCTTATGCTTTTTCGGCCGAGGCGCCGGAGAAGCTGCGCGGGCCGCAGCATCATGTCGCGTGGTGCGATGAGATCGCCAAGTGGCGGCACGGCGAGGCGGTGTGGGACAATCTGATGCTGGGCTTGAGGCTCGGCGAGCGCCAGCAGGTGCTGGTGACGACGACGCCCAAGCAGGTGCCGCTGCTGCGGCGGATCATGGCGATGGAGGGGCTGGTTCAGACGCGCGGGCGCACGCACGACAATCCGCATCTCGGCGCGGCGTTCGTCGCGGCGATCGATCAGGCGTATCGCGGCACGCGTACCGGGCGGCAGGAGATCGACGGCGAACTGATCGAGGATCTGCCCGGCGCCTTGTGGACGCGCGCCGGCATCGAAACGTGCCGGGTAGCGCATGCGCCCGTGCTGGTGCGGGTGGTGATCGGGGTCGATCCGCCGGCGGGCACGGCCAGCGGCGACGGCGACGCGTGCGGCATCGTCGCGGCGGGACTTGGCGAGGACGGACACGGCTATGTGATCGAGGATGCCAGCGTGGTCGGCGAGAGCCCGGAAGGCTGGGCGCGCGCGGTGGTGGCGTGCGCCGGGCGGCATGCGGCGGACCGGGTGGTGGCGGAGGTCAACCAGGGCGGGCAGATGGTGCGATCGGTGCTCGAACGTGCCGATCCGGGGCTGCCGCTTGCCACCGTCAACGCCACCAAGGCGAAGGCGACGCGGGCCGAGCCGGTGTCGATCGAATATGCCAAGGGGCGTGTGCATCACGTCGGCGCGTTCCCCGCGCTGGAGGACGAAATGTGCGGACTGGTCGCTGGCGGGCGCTATCAGGGGCCGGGGCGCTCGCCCGACCGTGCCGATGCTTTGGTGTGGGCGTTGGCGGAGTTGATGCCGGCGACGGTCGCCAAGGCGGGCGTGCGCGGGCTTTAGGCTGGGCGATGGCGGTTTGAGCGGTTAGGAGGACGGATGGTTCCCAGGATTTTGATCGACACGGCGCAGGTGCCGGGCGGCGGCGACATGCGGCTCGTGCAGCGCGGGCCGGACTTCTTCATCATGCTCGGCACCGAGGAATTGATGAGCAGCCGGATGAGCGGTTCGGAAGAAGCGCTCGCGACGATGGCGTGCGAGCGGGTGTCTGCGCCAGCGCCGCATTTCCTGATCGGCGGCTATGGCATGGGCTTCACGCTGCGCGCGGCGCTGGCGCAACTCGGGCCGCAGGCCAGGGTATCGGTGGCGGAACTGGTGCCGCAGGTGGTCGAATGGGCGCGCGGGCCGATGGCGGCGTTCACTGGCGACAGCCTCGATGATCCGCGCGTGGCGATCGTCGAGGGAGATGTCGGCGCGGTGATCGCCGAGGGCCGGGGGACGTATGACGCGATCCTGCTCGACGTCGACAATGGGCCTGACGGGCTGACGCGGCGTGGCAACGACCGGCTCTACTCGCCGCGCGGTCTTGAGGCGGCGCGCGCGGCGCTCAGGCCGGGCGGGGTGCTGGCGATCTGGTCGGCCGCGCCCGACGTGAAGTTCGCCAAGCGGCTGCGCGAGACCGACATGGCGGTCGAGGAAGTGACGATCCGCGCGCGGGCCAGCGGCAAGGGCGCGCGGCACGTGATCTGGTTCGCGAAGAAGATCTAGCGGCTCCCCGCACCCCGTTCGTCCCGAGCGAAGTCGAGGGACATGGTGCAGCGTTGCGCGAGGTGTCTCGACTTCGCTCGACACGAACGGTGAGGGTGATGCTGCCTCCAATGGACGTTCCGTAGGACCTCGGCCTCCGCCGGGGAACGTCAAGTCGCGCGGGTGACGCGCGCCTGAGAAGGACAAGAACATGAAACTCTTCGGCTGGAAATCGGCCGGGCGCGACGTGCGTCCGGTGCTGGCGCGCTATGGCCTGTGGTCGGGGGCGAGCGCGTCCGGCGAATGGAGCGACGATTATGCCGCGCAGGTGCGGCAGGGTTATTGCCGCAACGCCATCGCGCAGCGCGCGGTGCGGCTGGTCGCGCAGGGGCTGGCGGGTGCGCCGGTCGAGGCGTCTTCGCCGGAACTGCTTGGCGTAGTGGCGGCGCGGTCGGGCGGGCAGGCGCTGGTCGAGACGGTGGCGGCGCATCTGCTGCTGCACGGCAATGCCTATATCCAGATCATGACCGATCCTGCCGGGGAGGTTGCCGAGCTGTTCGCGCTCCGGCCGGACCGGATCAGCGTCGAGGCGGACGCGGGCGGCTGGCCGGTGGCGTATCGCTACCGCGTCGGCGAGCGGGTGACGCGGCTGGTGGCGGACGGGCCGCGGCCGGAGGTGGTGCACCTCAAGAGCTTCCACCCACTCGACGATCATTACGGGCTCGGCTGTCTGGGCGCGGCGGCGGGTGCGATCGCGCTGCACAATGCGGCGGCACGCTGGAACAAGGCGCTGCTCGACAATGCCGCGCGACCTTCCGGCGCGCTGGTGCACGATCCCGGCGACGGATCGGTGCTGTCGCGCGAACAGTTTGAGCGGTTGCGCACCGAGATGGAGGCGGGCTTCGCGGGTGCTACCAACGCCGGGCGGCCGATGCTGCTCGAAGGCGGGCTCAAGTGGCAGGCGATGAGCATGACGCCCGCCGACATGGACTTCGTCGGGCTGAAGGCGGCGGCGGCGCGTGAGATCGCGTGCAGCTTCGGGGTGCCGCCGATGCTGCTCGGCCTGCCCGGCGACGCGACCTACGCCAATTACAAGGAGGCGAGCCGCGCGCTGTGGCGGCTGGCGATCCTGCCGCTGGCCGACACGATCTTCGCCGGGCTGGCGCAGGGGCTGGCGGGCTGGTTCGACACGCCGTGGCTGCGCGTCAACGTCGACCGCGTCACCGCGCTCGCCGAGGATCGCGAGCGGCTGTGGGCGCAGGTGAGCGCGGCGGATTTCCTGAGCGACGCCGAGAAGCGCGCGATGCTCGGGCTGAACACGGAACATGGCGGAGGTGCGGCATGACGAAGGGTGCGGTTCTGGCGCAGTTGATGGCGCAGGGGCAGGCGAGCGGCGCTGATCTGGCGACGCTGCGTGCGATTGCGGAGGAAGCGGGCGAACTCGGCGCGAGCCGGGCGCTGGCGCGGCTCGGGCTCGACGATGCAGGCGCTGCCAAGGACATGGCGGAGCTGCGCGAGCTGCTCGGCGCGTGGCGGGATGCCAAGCGATCGGCGTGGAAGGCGGTGCTCGGCTGGGCGGCGCGGATCGGCGGCGCGCTGTTGCTCGCCGCGCTGGCGACGCGCTACGGCTTTTCGGGCTGGATCAAGTGAGCGTGCGCTTTGCCGGCTATGCGGCGGTGTTCGATCGCGCCGATCGGGGTGGCGACGTGGTGCGTGGCGGCGCGTTCGGCGACGTCGGCGAAGTGCCCTTGCTGTGGCAGCATCGCGGGCAACCGGTCGGCGTGATCGAGCAGGCGGGGGAGGATGCGCGGGGCCTGCGCGTGATCGGGCGGATTGACGATGCCCATCTCGCCGGGCTGGTTCGCTCGGGCGCGGTATCGGGGCTGTCGTTCGGCTACCACGTCAAGGCGGCGGTGCGCGGGCGCTACCGCGAGCTGACCGCGCTCGATCTGATCGAGGTGAGCCTCGTCGCACAGCCGATGCAGCCGCTGGCAAGGGTGCATGCCGTCGCCTGACGGCGGCTCCTGCCTTCAACGAACTTCCGACTTTTCTGGCCGGTGGCGGTGTCGCCGGGGTGTTTTCGCATGGGAGAATGACATGATCGAAGTGAAAGCTGACGCGCTCGAGACGAGCTTCTCGGGTGTCGAACTGGGTGGCGTGGTGGCGCGCCCGCTGCTGAGCGGCGCACGTGAGCCGGCGGGGGCCGCGTTCGGCGGATTTCTGCGCACTGGCGCGAGCGTGGAGATGAAGTCGTTCACCGGCGTGACCGGCGACAGCGGCGGCTATGCCATCCCCAAGGAGATCGACGCGGTGATCGACCGCGCGCTCTCCTCGATCTCGCCGATCCGCAGCATCGCCAATGTCGTCAAGGTCGGCTCGGCGGGCTATCGCAAGCTCGTCACCACCGGCGGCACGCCCTCTGGCTGGGCGAGCGAGGCGGACGCGCGGCCCGGCACCGGCACGCCGACCTATACCGAGATCGCGCCGCCGATGGGCGAACTCTACGCCAATCCTAGCGCGAGCCAGGCGATGCTCGACGATGCGTTGTTTGACGTCGAGGGCTGGCTCGCCGGGGAGATCGCCACCGAGTTCGCGCGCGCCGAAGGGGCGGCGTTCGTGGTGGCTCGGGCGTGGGGCGGCCCAAGGGCTTCCTTCAGTCGCCGGTTGCGACGGGGAGCGATGCGGCGCGCGCGTTCGGCACGCTGCAATATCTGGCGAGCGGCGCTGCCGGCGATTTCGCCGCCAGCCCGCAGGACCGGTTGATCGACCTCGTGCAGAGCTTGCGGGGCCCGTACCGTCAGAACGCCACCTGGGTGATGAACTCGGCGACGCTCGCGCGCATCCGCAAGTTCAAGACCGCCGACGGCGCGTTCCTGTGGACGCCGGGGCTGGCGGCGGGGCAGCCGGCGACGTTGCTCGGCTATCCGGTGGTCGAGGCGGAAGACATGCCCGACATCGCCGCCAACGCGCTGGCGATCGCGTTCGGCGATTTCCGTTCGGGTTATCTGATCGCGGAACGCAGCGAGACCGCGATCCTGCGCGATCCCTATTCGAACAAGCCGTTCGTCAACTTCTACGCGACCAAGCGGATCGGCGGCTGCGTCAGCAATTCGGAGGCGATCAAGCTGATGAAGTTCGCTGCAAGCTGAGCCGCGCTTTGCGCAAGCAAAGTGCGGACTCGGCGCGGCCGGGCGGCGGGGGCGCGCAGCGCTCCCGTCCGACGGCCGCGCCGCCCTCAGCCTGGAGGTTATCATGACGATCGGAAGTGAAGGGCCGGGCGCGGTCGCGCTCGGCGAGGCGGACCGCGCCGCCGCCCTCGCCGAGGTGAAGGCGATGCTGCGGCTGGTCAGCGGCGAGGAGGATGCGCTGGTCGCGGCGTTGACTGAGACTGCGCTGGGGTTGGCCGAACAGTTCATCGGCCAGGTGCTTATCGCGCGGAGCTTGCACGACGTGTTGCCGGTCAGCCCCGCGTGGCGGCGGCTGGCGGCGACGCCGGTGCGCGCGATCGGTGCGGTCGAGGGTGTGACGGGCGGTGCGTTGGCGAGCGAAGCCTATGCGATAGACATCGATGCGAGCGGTGACGGCTGGGTGCGGGTGATCGACGCTGGCGGTGCGACGCGGATCGGGGTGACGTTCACCGCTGGTCTCGCCGATGGCTGGGCGACGATCCCGGCGCCGATCCGGCAGGGCGTGGTGCTGCTCGCCGCGCATCTGTTCACCGCGCGCGATGCCGCCACGACTCCGCCGGCGGCGGTGACGGCGCTGTGGCGGCCGTTCCGCCAGATCGCGCTGATGCGGCGGGGCCACGCATGTTGAGCGGGCTGGAGGCGCGGGTGGGCGCGATCGCCGCTGCCGCGCAGCAACGGGCGATCGCCGAAGGTGTCGAGCGGTTGCAGGCGGCGTTCCCGGAAGTGTCCGTGGCGGCCGAGGGTGACCTGATCGTGCTCGACGGGCGGATCGCGCCTGAGGATGCGCGGCTGCGCTGGATCGGGGGGCTGCTGTGAGCGCGGAAGCGGTGACGCAGGCGGCGTTGCTCGCCGTGCTGCGGGGCGATGCAACGCTGGCGGCGGCGCTGAACGGCGTGTTCGAGGGCCCGCCCGTCAAGGCGACGCCGCCGTACGCCGAAATCGGCGAGGTGTTGAGCGGCGACTGGAGCGTCAAGGATCGTGACGGGCGCGAGCTGCGGCTGGCGGTGACGCTGCGCGATGCGGGGGAGAGTCCTGCGCGCGTCCAGGCGCTCGGCGGTGCTGCGTGCGTGGCGATCGAGGCGCTGCCGCGCGATCTCGACGGCTGGCGGGTGGCGAGCCTCGCCTTCGTGCGGACGCGCGTGCTGCGCCCCGCGCCCGGCCAGTGGAGCGTGATCGTCGAATACCGCGTGCGGATGCTCGCGGCGGACTGATGGTAACCGAAAAGGAGCAAAGACATGGGTGCGGAATCGGGCAGGGCGTTTTTGCTCAAGGTTGGCGACGGTGGTGCGCCGCTCGCCTTCACGACGGTGGCGGGGCTGCGCACGACGCAGCTTTCGATCAACGGCGAGATGGTGGCGATCACCTCCAAGGATTCGGGCGGGTGGCGCGAATTGCTGTCGGGCGCGGGCGTGCGATCGGTCAGCGTGTCGGGTGCTGGCGTGTTCACCGGCTCGGCGGCGGAGGTGCGGCTGAAGGGCAATGCGCTCGCCGGCACGATCGACGATTACCGGCTGAGCTTTGAGAGCGGCGAGACGATGACCGGCCGCTTCCTCGTCACCCGGCTCGACTATGCCGGCGATTACAACGGGGAGCGCAGCTACACGATCGCGCTCGAAAGCTCGGGCGCGGTGGTGGCGGCATGAGCGCGGCCAATCCGGCGCGCGGCGAGGCCACGGTCCGCATCGCCGGCGAGCCACTCGTGCTGCGGCCGAGCTTCGCAGCATTGGTCGCGGCGGAGGCCGAACTGGGGCCGCTGTTCGCGCTGGTCGAGCGCGCGGCGGCGGGGCAGCTCGGGCTGGCGGAGCTGGTCGCGCTGTTCTGGCACTGTCTGCACGGGCCGTCGCCGCTGCTTACCCGCGATGCGTTCGGCGAGGGCGTGGTGGCGGCCGGGCTCGCCGAGGCGACACCGGTGCTGCGCGTGCTGCTCGCGCAGATCCTCGGCGGCCGATGAGCGCGCGCTTCGCCGATGCAGCGGCGAAGCTGGCCGGGCTGGCCGGCGTCGCGTTCGGCTGGAGCCCTGCGCAATTCTGGGATGCGACACCCGCCGAACTGGCGGTGCTGGTGGCGGCGCTTTGCGGACACGCCGCCCCGCCGCCCGATGCGGCGACGATCGCGCGATTGAAGGAGGCCTTTCCCGATGGATGAAGAAATCGACCGGCTGGTGGTGAGCGTGCGCGCCGACACCAGCGGCTTTGCGCGCGACGTCGATACGATGCGCGCGAGCCTGAATGGCCCGCTCGCGAGCGGCGCGGACCAGGCGGGGCGTTCGATCGAGAGCGCCTTGGTCAAAGCGGCGCGGAGCGGGTCGCTCGGCTTTGAGGATTTGCGCAAGGTTGCGCTGTCGGTGCTCGGCGACATTGCTGGCGCGGCGATTCGCAGCGGGATCGGCGCGATCGTCGGCGGGGGCGGATCGGGTGGCGGTTTGCTGTCGGCGCTGAGCGGCGTGCTCGGCGGATCGCCCGGGCGTGCGACCGGCGGGCCGGTGTCGCCGCTGCGGCCGTATGTCGTCGGCGAGCGTGGACCGGAACTGTTCGTGCCGACGGCGAGCGGCAGCATCGTGCCCGCCGGCAGCGGCGGCGCACGCAGCGTCAACGTGGCGATCACCGTCAACGCGGCGCGTGGTGAGAGCGGCGCTGCGCTGACCGCGTCGAGCCGGCAGGTAGCACGCGCGGTAAAGGCCGCGCTCTCGGTGGAGGGCTGAACATGGCATATTGGCTTGCGACCGAGCGTACCCACCAGAGCGAGAGCGTGATCTCGCGCTTCGATCCGCGCTTTTGGACGGTCGATTTCCCCCGTCCGATGATGGCGGCGGTGACGACCACCGCGCCCGATGCGTTGCGCGTCGATGCGGTGTTCTACCGCGCCGACGATCTTTCCGGGCTGATCTGGGCGGCGGAGGACCGGCTCGATCATCCGCTGCTCGCTTACGAGACGGCGCGTGATTTTCGTGGCTGCCGGCTGTCGTTCCACTGGCGATCGGCGGGGGTGAAGCCGCTCGATGCGGTGCATGGCCCCACGCTGACGATCGAAGGGCGCGATGCAACTGGCGTCGCGCGCGCCTGGTACGTGCGGCTGTGGAACTATGCGACCGGCACGCCGGAGGATGCGCAGATCACGATCGATTTCGCCGCGTTGTCGGGTGGGTTCCTGCTGCCGGACGAGGCGGTGCCGGTGTGGGCGGGCGATGTCGACCGCATGTTCGTCTCGCTGGTGCCGCCCGCTTACGATGCGAGCGATGCGCCGCTCGCCGCACCGGCGGAAGGCTGGGTGGAGCTGAGCGGGATCGCCTGCGGCGGGCCGGGTGCGGTGCTGGCGATCGGCGATGTGGTGGTGCCCGCGCACGATCTGTGCATCGCGAGCGGGTATGACGATAGCTACAACGTCACGCCGGCGCGCCTCCTGCGGAATGCGCTTCACCTCGGCTATCGCGGCGCGATCGTCCATTATCTCGGCATGAGCCACTATTTCCGGCTCGAGGCCGCCGCTGGCGGCTTGTACGTGAGCCTTGGCAATAGCGCGCTCAACGTGGCGGCGCGGGCGTGGCAGCGCGACTTCGCGTCGCGGGCGCAAGCGCTCGGCTATGACGTGATCTGGTCGCTCAGCTACGAGCTGTTCGACGCGCATTGCTGGGGCGACTGGAAGCAGCGCGCCTGGGACGGATCACCCGCGCTGACCGGCTGGGTGCCGCCCTCGACGTTGCTTTCGCCCGCGCACGCTGGCGCGATGGCCTATCTCCACGCGGTCGCGGCCGAGGTGATCGGCATCGCGGTCGCGGCGGGGCTGACGCCGAAGTTCCAGGCCGGCGAGCCGTGGTGGTGGGTGATGCCCGACGGGCGGCCGTGCCTGTACGATGCGGCGGCGCGCGCGGCGTTGGGGGCACCGATCGAGATCGCCAGCGTGCGCGGCGCGCAATCGGCGGAGGCGACCGCCTTGCTGGATGCGGCGGGTGCGGTGCTGGCGGCATCGACGGGGGCGCTGGTCGCGGCGGTGCGCGCGGTCGCGCCTGATGTTCAAACCCACCTGCTCGCCTATCTGCCGAGCGTCCTCGCCAGCGATGCGCCCGAGGTGCGGCGCGCCAATCTGCCGCTCGGCTGGGCGAAGCCGGCGTTCGATGTGCTGCAACTCGAGGATTATGATTTCGTCGTTGCGGGCGATCAGGCGGCGAGCGCGCGAGCGATCGCCACCGCGCAGGCGCGGCTCGGCTATGCGAGCGGCGAAACCGATTATCTGTCCGGCTTCGTGTTGCGCCCCGGCGATGCGGCCGACTGGCGCGAGATCGAGGCGGCGGCGGAGGCGGCGCGCACGCGCGGAGTGCGCAACGCGGTGATCTGGGCGCTGCCGCAGGTGATCCGCGACGGGTTCGTTCATTTCCAAGAGGAGGCAGACGACGTGCAGGCGTTCGACGATGTGCTGTTCCCGCTCGCGCTCGGTCGCGAAGCGGAGGTGACGCCCGAATATTCCACCGCGATCGTGACGAGCGCGGGTGGCCGCGAGGCGCGTAATGCAAGCTGGGCGGAGGCGCGCACCCGCTACGATGTCGGGCCGGGCGTGCGTTCTGAGGCGGACATCGCCACGCTGCTCTCGTTCTTCCGTGCGCGGATGGGGCCGGCGCGGGGGTTTCGCATGCGCGATCCGTTCGATGCCTCGTCTGGTGGCGATACGCCGGGGGCGCTCGACCAGCAGCTCGGGGTCGGGGATGGCACCAACGTCCGCTTCGCGCTGGTGAAGCATTACGGCGAAGTGGTGCGCCGGATTACCCGGCCGGTGCATGGCAGCGTGGCTGTGGCGGTGGACGGCGTGGCGACGGCGGCGTTCTCGCTGATCGACGGCGGCATGATCGACCTCGACGTCGCGCCTGCCGCGGGTGCGGTGGTGACGGCGGGCTTTCTGTTCGACGTGCCCGCGCGCTTCGCCGACGACAGTCTCAGCGTGACGCGTGCGACCTTCCTCGCGGGGTCGGCGGCGTCGGTGCCGCTGATCGAAGTGCGGGAGGATTGAGCATGGGCTTCCTCGACGGGCCGCTGTCCACCATCGCCTTGTGCTGGCGGATCGAACGGCGCGACGGCATCGCGATCGGGCTGACCGCGCATGACCGGGATCTGACGATCGACGGCCTCGTCCACCATGCCGCGCCGGGCATGACGCCCTCGGCGATCAAGCGAAGCGATGGGCTCGACGCGGATACGATGGACGTGTCGGGCGCGCTGTCGAGCGGTGCGATCAGCGCGCGTGATCTTGCCGCCGGACGGTGGGATGGCGCGCGCGTGCGGTTGTTCGCGGTCGATTGGACCGGCGCGGACGGGCGTGTCGATCTCGGCGAGGGCACGATCGGCGCGGTCGAGACCAATGACGGCGCGTTCACCGCCGAACTGCGCGGCCTCAGCGCCGCGCTCGACCGGCCGGTGGCGGAGGAAACCTCGGCGGAATGCCGCGCCGAACTCGGCGACCGGCGCTGCCGCGTGGCGATGGCGGGGCGGCGGCGGTTCGTGCGGCTGGTGTCGATCGCCGATCGCGCACTGACGGTGGATACCGAGGAGCCGGTCGCCAACGCTTATGGCGGCGGACTGGTGCGCTGGTTCGGCGGCGCGAACAGCGGGTTGGACGCGGCGATCGCCTCCTCGGCGGGGACGGTGGTGACGGTGCGCGCCGAACCCGTCTTCGTGCCCGTGGCGGGCGACCTGATCGAACTGATCGAGGGCTGCGACAAGAGCATCGCCACCTGCGCCACGCGGTTCGGCAATGCCGCGAACTTTCGGGGCGAGCCGTATTTGCCGGGCATCGACCTGCTTACCCGGTATCCGGGCGCATGACCGCCGCCGAGCGAGCGGTCGCGGCGGCGCGCGGCGCGGTCGGCGTGCGGTTCCGGCTGCACGGGCGCGATCCTGCGTTCGGGCTCGATTGCGTCGGTCTTGCGGCGCTGGCGGCGCGTGCCGCCGGTTTCGCGGGCGACATCCCTGCCGATTACGCGATCCGGCGCGGCGATCCGTCCGCGCTGATCGACGCGGCGGGGCTGGTGCGCGTCGCGGAGCCCGCACCCGGCGATCTGCTGCTGTTCGCGGCGGGGCCGGTGCAATTCCACCTCGCGGTGATGGTGCCGGCCGGGATCGTCCACGCCGACGCGATGCTCCGGCGGGTCGTCGAGCGACCGGGGGCGCCGCCGTGGCCGCGCGTGGCGGCGTGGCGCGTGGGCGTGGATCTGGAGGAGAACTGACATGGCGACCTTGGTGCTGACGACGCTCGGCAGCGTGGTGGGTGGACCGATCGGCGGTGGGCTCGGCGCGATTCTCGGCCAGGCGGTCGACCGCGACGTGCTGTTCAAGCCGAAGGGCCGCACCGGCCCGCGCCTCACCGAACTGGCAGTGCAGACCTCCTCCTACGGCACGCCGATCCAGCAGGTGTTCGGCACGATGCGCGTCGCCGGCAGCGTGATCTGGTCGACCGATCTGATCGAGAGCCGGGGCGCCGCGAGCAGCGGCAAGGGCCAGCCGAGCGTGACCAGCTACAGCTATGCCGCGTCGTTCGCGGTGGCGCTGTCGGGCCGGCCGATCCTCGGCGTCGGGCGGATCTGGGCGGATGGCAACCTGCTGCGAGGGAGCGCGGGCGACTTCAAGGTTCAGACCGGCTTCCGCCTCTACCTCGGCGACGAGGATCAGCCGGTCGATCCGCTGATCGCCGCGGCGGAAGGCGCTGGGCTTGCGCCCGCGCATCGCGGTGTCGCCTATGCGGTGTTCGAAAACCTCCAGCTTGCCGATTACGGCAACCGCATCCCCTCGCTGACGTTCGAGGTGATCGCCGATGCCGGTCCGGTCGCCGCCGGCGCGATCGTGACCGAAGTGTCGGGCGGGCTGATCGACGGCGCGGCGGTGTCGCTGCCGCTGCCCGGCTTCGCCGCTTATGGCAACGCGCGCGAGGTGATCGACCTAATAGGCACCGCGACCGGCGGCTGGTTCGCGCCCACCGAAGCGGGGCTGGCGATGCGCGCGGGCGACACGCCCGACCGCACGATCGGCGACGACGGCGTCGCGGCGAGCGCCACTGGCGGCGCACGTGCGGTTGGTGCGACGGCGGCGATCGAGACGGTGCCGCGCACGGTGACGCTCGCGCATTACGATCCGGCGCGCGATTATCAGACCGGCGTGCAGCGCGCGCGGCGGCCGGGTGCGGGCTATGCCGATCAGCGCATCGACATGCCCGCCGCGCTCGATGCGGCCAGCGCCAAGACCATGGCGGAAGCGGCGCTCGGCCGCGCGGAGGCGGCGCGCATGCGGCGGACGGTGGCACTCGGCTGGGACGCGATCCGGATCGCGCCGGGTGCGTGCGTCAGAATCGCGGGGACGGGCGGCGTGTGGCGGGTGACGGGCTGGTCGCTCAAACGCATGGTGCTGTCGCTCGATTGCGTGCGGCTCGCCAGCGCGCCACAGCCTGCGCAGGCGAGCGGCGGTCGCGTCTTGTCCGCACCCGATGCGATCGCCGGCGCGACGATCGTCCACGCCTTCGAAATCCCGCCGCTCGACGATGGCGTGCTGAGCGCGCCACGGCTGACGATCGCGGCGACAGGCAGCGCGCCGGGCTGGCGGCGCGCGGCGTTGCTCTACAGTACCGATGGCGGCGCGATCTGGTCGAGTGCCGGCAGCACGGCCGCACCCGCGACGCTCGGCACGCTCGCGAGCGTACCGCTCGCCACATCGTCTGCGCTGGTCGATCGCCGATCCGCCTTTGACGTCGTGCTGGCGCACGCCGGCATGACGCTGATGAGCGCCGAACCCGCCGCGCTCGACGCCGGCGCCAATCTCGCGCTGTGCGGCGACGAGCTAGTCCAGTTCGCCACCGCGCGCCAGCTCGATGCGACGCGCTGGCGACTGTCGGACCTGTATCGCGGCCGACGCGGCACGGAAGCGGCGATCGGAGCGCAACGCGTCGGCGATCGCTTCCTGGTGCTGGAACAGGATAGCTGCGTCACGCTCGATCTGCCGCTCGCAACGCTGGGCGGTGCGGCGCGGATCCTCGCGTCGGGAGTCGGCGATCTCGATGCACCGGCGGCTGCTGCGTGTGCGATCACCGGCGCTTCGGTGCTGCCGGCCTCGCCGGTGGCGTTGCACTGGCGCGAGCTTGGCGGGGGCGATGCGGTGATCGCCTGGACACGCCGCAGCCGTGCCGGGTGGCGCTGGATCGACGGTGTCGATGCGCCGCTCGTGGAGGAGCGCGAGCAATATCGCGTTGTCCTGGCAGCAGCCGCCCAAACCCGCAGCGTCACGGTTGCCGAGTCGATGCTGGCGCTTGCCGCCGCCGACAGACGCGGCGGCATCACCGTAACCGTGCGGCAAATCGGATCGATCGGGGAATCCGCTGCCGCCGCGATCTTCATCCCCGACTGGGAGGCATGACGATGAACGACGATCTTTCCGCGCGACTGGCGTTGCCGCTGCTGACCGCGGGGCAGGCGCAAAAGGAACTGACCCACAACGAGGCGCTGATATTGCTCGACCTGCTCGCGCAACCCGTCGTCGTCGCGGTCGGCGTCGATGTACCGCCAGCGGAACCGGCGCCCGGCCAATGCTGGATCGTCGGCGCCGCACCGCAAGGCGCATGGGCGGGACATGCACAGGCCTTCGTCGGCTGGACCGGGGGCGGCTGGCGCTTTTGCGTGCCCACCGCCGGAATGTCCGTCTGGAGCCTCGCCGACGCCGCGCAGGCACGCTTCGCCGATACCGGCTGGACGATCGGCGTCGTGCGCGGCACGCGAGTCGAAATCGAGGGGGTGCAGGTGGTGGGTGCGCGTTTGCAGGCGATTGCGGAACCGGTGGGGGGCGCGGTGATCGACGGCGAGGCGAGGGCGGCGATCTCGGCAGTTCTTGCTGCACTGCACACGCATGGTTTGATCGCCGCCTGAGCCGCTCCTATCCCGCGCTGACCGGGGGCTGTTGCGCTTCTGCAACAGTAGCCGGAATTTGTGCGCTTGCGTGGAAACCAAGCCCGCATTAGGGAGTTTGGGCTGTCCGAGTGACACCTAAGGAAAGGGGATTTCTATGCGGAAGCTAGCCGTTATCGTAGCGCTTGCCTCCACTGCTCTTGCAACGCCTGCTCTTGCCCGCGACAAGTCGTGGTACGTCGGCGTTGAAGGCGGCGGGATGATCGTGGAGGATATGAAGTTCGATATCGGCAACACGCCGTCGGCTTCGACCTACAACACCAAGACCGGCTATGACGTCGATGGCGTTATCGGTTACGACCTGGGCATGTTCCGGCTCGAAAGCGAAGTCGGTTACAAGTTCGCCAAGGGCGACACCTATCGTTCGACCGTCAACAGCCCGGCTGTGACCACCGGTTCGTTCGCACCCGCCGGCAACTATGACAGCCCGCACAGCCACACTTCGGCTCTGAGCTTCATGGTCAACGGCCTGCTCGACTTCGGTGATGACGACTCGGTTCAGGGCTTCGTCGGCGGCGGTGTCGGCGTTGCGCGCGTCACGGCAGCAGGCGTTCGCGCCGGCAACCGCGCCGCGATCCTCGACGACAGCGACACGGTGTTCGCATGGCAGGGTCTGGCGGGCGTTCGCGCTCCGCTGTCGAAGCATGTCGACATCTCGCTCAAGTATCGCTTCTTCAACGCCGACAACGTCAAGCTGGTCGGTGTCGAGGGCGCGCGCTACGAGACGCGCTATCGCTCGCACAGCCTGCTGGGTGGCCTGACCTACAACTTCGGTGAGCCGACGCCTCCGCCGCCGCCGCCGCCGCCGCCCCCGCCGCCCCCGGAGCCGACTCCTCCGCCGCCCCCGCCGCCGGCGACCGTCTGCTCGCCTGGTCCGTTCATCGTGTTCTTCGAGTGGGACAAGTCGGACATCACGGCCGAAGCGTCGTCGATCCTCGACAACGCCGTTGCGCAGTACGCCTCGTGCGGCAACGCGCAGGTCATGCTGGCCGGCTTCGCCGATCGCTCGGGCACCCCGACGTACAACGTCGGTCTGTCGCAGCGTCGCGCGGATGCGGTGAAGGCGTATCTGGCATCGCACTCGATCCCGGAAGGCGTCGTGACCACGCAGGCGTTCGGCGAAGATCCTTCGCACCTGCGCGTTCAGACCGCCGATGGCGTTCGCGAAGTGCAGAACCGTCGCGTGGAAATCACCTACGGTCCGGGTTCGGGTCAGTAAGACCAGAACGCGAGTTCAAGAGAGGGGGTCGGGAAACCGGCCCCCTTTTTTGTATGTGCGGTACGTGGGTGCGACGGAATATGGCGTGCGCATGCCGGCCGCTGCCGACGGCGCTCTCGCGATTTAAGACGACTCGCAGCCGTGCAGGCCAGGTGCGATCAGGCGGTGGGTTCCGCCAGCGCTGCCGCCAGCCACTCCGGACGCACTGCGTCGCCGAGTGCCTCGACCCGGCGCAATTCGACCATGAGTCCAAGTTCGGGATAGCGCGCGCGCGTACGATCGCCCGGCTCCGCGATCGGGGCCACTACAAGCCGGCGATTCACCTTGGCGCGGTGGTGCATGCGCGCAGTGTTCTCCTGCCCGATGTAGCAGCCCTTGGTGAAGCTGACGCCGTTCAGTTCGCGCGCATTGCATTCCAACCAGAGCGTCTGGTCGCTGCCGAGTTCTCCCATTCCCTCCGTCACGCCGACCGCCAGCCGGTGTGCGCGCCATGCGTCGTCGGCCGGCGCGCCGGAGGCTTCGCCGATCCAGCGGAAACCAAGATCGGGGAGGCGCGGATCGACATGCGCGCCGTGCCGCGACGACCAGTGCACTCCGCCCGCCGCCGGCTCGATCGTGATCACCCGGCGCAGGCGGTACATCGCCAGTCGCCGCGTCAGAGCCTCGGCCGCGCTCGCTTCGCAATCCAGCAGCACCGCGCCATCGGCATCGGCCCACAGCAGGAAATCGAACAACGCCTTGCCCTGCGGCGTCAGCAACGCGCCCCAGCGCGGTGCCGAGGCATCGAGCCCGGCGGTATCCTGCGTCACCAGACCTTGCAGGAAACCGCGCGGGTCCTCGCCGGCGATACGGATCAGCGCGCGGTCAGCGAGCAGCGTGGGGGTGGTTTCGCTCATCCGCAACAGGTAGGGGGGATGCGAGGCAAGCGAAAGAGGCAGCTATGGCACGGTACGATCTGATGCTGACGGGTGGAACGGTTCACCTGCCGAGCGGCCCGGCGCAGACCAATGTCGGCGTGATCGGCGGCCGCATCGCCGCGATCGGCGCGAGCGGCGATGCCGGTGAGACGATCGACTGCACCGGGCTCGATATCCTGCCCGGCGTGATCGACACGCAGGTGCATTTCCGCGAACCCGGCCTCGTCCACAAGGAGGATCTCGAAAGCGGCAGCCGGGCGGCGGTGCTCGGCGGCGTGACGGCGGTGTTCGAAATGCCCAACACCAAGCCGAACACCGACAGCGCCGACGCGATCGCCGACAAGCTGACGCGCGCGCATCACCGCATGTGGTGCGACCATGCGTTCTACGTCGGCGCGACCAACCACAACGCGCGCGATCTCGCCGAGCTGGAGCGGATGCCGGGTACGGCGGGCGTCAAGATCTTCATGGGCGCCTCGACCGGCGATCTGCTGGTGTCGGAGGATTCGTCGCTTGCCGATGTGCTCGCCTCGGGCAAACGCCGCGTCGCGATCCATGCCGAGGACGAGTTTCGCATGAACGCGCGCGCGGGCGAGCGCGTGCCCGGCGACCCGTCGTCGCATCCGGTGTGGCGCGACGACGAGAGCGCGATGCTCGCCACGCAGCGCATCCTCAAGCTGGCGCGTGCGGCGCGGCGGCGGATCCACGTGCTCCACGTCACCACGCCCGCCGAACTCGAACTGCTGTCGCGGCACAAGGATATCGCCACCTGCGAGGTGACGCCGCAGCACCTTACGCTGGCGGGCGAGGAGGCCTATCCGCGTCTTGGCACCTATGCGCAGATGAACCCGCCGATCCGTTCGGGCGCGCACCGCGACGGGCTGTGGCATTGGTTGCGGCAGGGCGTGCCCGACGTGATCGGCTCGGACCATGCGCCGCATACCGTCGAGGAAAAAGCCAAGCCCTATCCCGATTCGCCGAGCGGTATGCCCGGCGTGCAGACGCTGCTGCCGTTGCTGCTCAACCATGTCGCCGAGGGGCGCACCACCTTGCAGCGCGTTATCGACCTCACCAGCGCGGGCGCGCAGCGCATCTTCGGCATCGTCGGCAAGGGACGGATCGCGGTCGGCTATGATGCCGACTTCACCGTGGTCGACCTCAAGAAGCGCTGGACGATCACCGAGGACTGGCTGGCGTCGCGCTGTGGCTGGTCGCCGTTCACCGGCATGGAGCTGACCGGCAAGCCGATCGGGACGATCGTGCGCGGCAACCGCGTGATGTGGGACGGCGCGCTGGCGAATGCGGCGGTCGGTGAGCCGATCCGCTTCGAGGCGGTCGAGTTCGGCTGAGGCACGCTACCCGTTTGTACCGGGCGTGGCGAAGCGCTTGGTGAGCGCGACCTTTGGGGCACGCCCTTCGACTTCGCTCGGGACGAACGGGCAAGGAGGCAGAGGCTCCTTGGGGAGCTTACGCCTACCAATTTAATCCACGTTCGTGCTGAGCTTGTCGAAGCACGTGGCCGAGCGTGACGCTTGTGGCATGTCCTTCGACAAGCTCAGGACGAATGGGGGCAGGGATCAGCGCGGCCCGCGTGTCAAATCCATAGAGCCCGCGCGACACGTGGCGTCAGTCTAAAGCGCCCGCGCTTCGCCTTCGGCCAGCACGTGCGTGCAGAGCTGCGCCTCGGGAGTATCGCCTGCCTCCAGCGCGGCGACCGTGACCCAGCCGTCCGCGCGCATCCGCGCCGCCAGCGCGGGATCGGTGCCGAGCGGCACGAACAACCGCCTACGGTCGACATCGCCGAGGCCGGCGGCAAGGATCGCGTCGGCGAACAGCGAGAAGCCGACCGCCGCTTCTTCCGCGCCATCCTCGTGGACGACCGTGTAGCTGCCGCCGCGCCCGATTTCGCCGCGCACGCCGCGCGCGAAGATCGAGAAGCCGAGCCAGCTCTGATATTCGAAACCGTGGCGCTCGGTCGGATCGAGCGTCAGCCCGACGCGGCCTTTCAGCGCTTCCGCAATCGCCCACAGCCCGTCGAGCCGCGAGGTGAGCGCGCCGCCGACATCGAACGCGCAGAGTCGGTGGTGCGCCGCCTCGAACGGCCCCGCCGCCTCGATCAGCGGTAGATAGGCGCGCGCGATCTCGGCGACGCCGCCGGCATCCTTGGCGTCGAGCCGGTCGCAAAGGCTCGCGACCTGCGTCGCGTCGACCGGCAAGGGGCCTTGCGCGAGCGTGCCGACCAGATCGGGCAGGGTGAAATCGATCGAAATGTCGCGCACGCCCGCTGCCTCCAGCGCCTCGACCGCGACGCCGACGATCTCGGTCGCCGCCGCGATCGTGTCGAGCCCGATCAGTTCGCAGCCCATTTGCAGCATCTCGCGCTCGGGGCTGAGTTGCGAGGCGCGTAAACGCAGCACCGGGCCGGCATAGGAGAGGCGCACCGGGCGGGGGTGGTGCCCCATCCGCGTCGCGGCGATGCGACCGATCTGCGCGGTGATATCGGGGCGGATCGCCAGCGTGCGCTGCGACACCGGATCGACGAAGCGCACCGCATCCTGCGCGCTCGCCGACTTGAGCCGCCCGGCGAGACCCTGCTCGAACTCGGCAAGCGCCGGATCGGCGCGCTCATAGCCATGGAGGAAGGCAGCGCCGAGGATGGCCTGTTCAAGCCGCGCGGTCGCATCGGCGACAGGGGGCAGGCGATCGCGGAAACCCTGGGGGAGAAGTGACGTCATCACGGGGAGCCTTGTTGTCGCCGGCATGGCGAAGATCGTGCGTTCCGTCGCCTGCACGCGCGGTGTCGTCAACCTCGTCCGCGCATTTTGCGCTGACACGAAAAGGCCGCGCACGCTCGCGCGGCACGGCCCTTCCGCTTGCGGTTGCTTAGAACGCCAGCGCCATCGCGGTCTTCACGCCCGCGAGCGCGCGGACCTGCGCGATCAGCTCGGGCGTGACCGGCTCGTCGACCGACAGCAGCAGCACCGCTTCGCCGCCCGCCGTGCGGCGGCCGAGATGGAAGGTGCCGATGTTGACGCCCGCCTCGCCGAGCAGCGAACCGATCCGGCCGATGAAGCCGGGCGCATCCTCGTTGACGACGTACAGCATCGGACCCGCCAGATCGGCCTCGACCTTGATGCCGAACAGTTCGACCAGACGCGGCGCGGCATCGCCGAACAGCGTGCCCGCGACCGAACGCTCGCCCGCGTCGGTCTTGACCGACACGCGCAGCAGCGTGTGGTAATCGCCCTCGCGCTCGGTCTTCACTTCGCGCACTTCCATGCCGCGCTCCTTGGCGAGCAGCGGCGCGTTGACCATGTTGACCGTGTCGGTCTGCGTGCGCAGGAAACCGTGCAGCACCGCCGAGACGATCGGCTTGGGGTTCAGCTCGGTCGCCGCGCCCTCGGTGTGGATCGAGATGCGCGGCACCGCGCCGCGCGTGAGCTGGCCGACGAGGCTGCCGAGCTTTTCGGCGAGCGCCATGTAGGGCTTCAGGCGCGGTGCTTCCTCGGCCGAGAGCGACGGCACGTTGAGCGCGTTGGTGATCCCGCCCGAGACGAGATAGTCGGCCATCTGCTCGGCGACCTGGATCGCGACGTTGACCTGCGCTTCGCTGGTCGACGCGCCGAGGTGCGGGGTCGAGATGAAGTTGGGCGTGCCGAACAGCGGCGATTCCTTGGCCGGCTCGGTCACGAACACGTCGAGCGCGGCGCCGCCGATATGACCCGAATCGAGCCCGGCCTTGAGCGCCGCCTCGTCGATCAGCCCGCCGCGCGCGCAGTTGACGATGCGCACGCCCTTCTTGGTCTTGGCGAGATTCTCGGCCGAGAGGATGTTGCGCGTCTGGTCGGTCAGCGGCGTGTGGAGCGTGATGAAGTCGGCGCGGGCGAGCAGATCGTCCAGTTCGACCTTCTCGACGCCGAGTTCGAGCGCGCGTTCGGGCGACAGGAACGGATCGAACGCGACGACCTTCATCTTGAGGCCGATCGCGCGATCGGCGACGATCGAGCCGATGTTGCCCGCGCCGATCAGGCCGAGCGTCTTGGCGGTCATCTCGACGCCCATGAAGCGGTTCTTCTCCCACTTGCCGGCCTGAGTCGACTTGTCGGCCTCGGGCAGATCGCGGGCGAGCGCGAACATCAGCGCGATTGCATGTTCGGCGGTGGTGATCGAATTGCCGAACGGGGTGTTCATCACCACCACGCCCTTGGCGGAGGCGGCGGGGATGTCGACGTTATCGACGCCGATGCCGGCGCGGCCGACCACCTTGAGGTTGGTGGCGTGTTCGAGGATCGCCTTGGTCACCTTGGTCGCGCTGCGGATCGCGAGGCCGTCATACTGGCCGATGATCGCGGCGAGTTCCTCGGGCGTCTTGCCGGTGATCTCGTCGACCTCGACGCCGCGCTCGCGGAAGATCTGCGCGGCTTTGGGATCCATTTTGTCGGAAATGAGGACTTTGGGCATGACGAATTGCCTTTCTGCAATTCGTCATCCTGACGAAAGTCAGGATCTCTCGCGGCAAGCGTGCCGCTTCGATCGCGAGAGATCCCAGCTTCCGCTGGGATGACGGTGTTTCGGTTTACGTCGAAAGATTACGCTGCGACCGGCGCCTTGGCCGTCGCATAGGCCCAGTCGAGCCACGGCCCGAGCGCCTCGATATCGGCGGTGTCGACGGTCGCGCCGCACCAGATGCGCAGGCCCGCCGGCGCGTCGCGATAACCCGCCACGTCGAAGGCCGCGCCCTGCTTTTCGAGCAGCCCGGCGAAGGTCTTGATGAACGCCTCGTCGGCACCCTCGACCGTCAGGCACACGCTGGTCTTGGAACGCGAAGCCTCATCGGTGGCGAGATGGCCGAGCCACGAACGCTCCGCCACAATTCTGTCCAGCGCGGCGGCATTGGCGTCGCTGCGCGCGATCAGCCCCGCAGCGCCGCCGATCGACTTACCCCATTCGAGCGCGAAGATCGCGTCTTCCACCGCCAGCATCGACGGCGTGTTGATCGTCTCGCCCTTGAACACGCCTTCGGCCAGCTTGCCCTTGGCCATCAGGCGGAACACCTTGGGGAGCGGCCATGCGGGGGTGTAGCTTTCCAGCCGCTCGACCGCGCGGGGCCCGAGGATCAGCACGCCGTGGCCGCCTTCGCCGCCCAGCACCTTCTGCCAGGAGAAAGTGGCGACGTCGATCTTGTCCCACGGCAGCGGGTAGGCGAACACCGCCGAGGTGGCGTCGGCGAAGGAGAGACCCTCGCGGGTCTCCGGAATCCAGTCGCCGTTCGGCACGCGCACGCCCGAGGTGGTGCCGTTCCAGGTGAACAGCACGTCGGTCGACCAGTCGACGGTGGCGAGATCTGGAAGCTGGCCGTAATCGGCGCGGATCACGGTGGGATCGAGCTTCAATTGCTTGACCGCGTCGGTCACCCAGCCTTCGCCGAAGCTCTCCCAAGCAAGCGTCGTCACGCCGCGCGCGCCCAGCATCGTCCACATCGCCATTTCAAACGCGCCGGTGTCGGAGCCGGGGACGATGCCGATGCGGTGGGTGTCGGGCAGGTCGAGCAGCTCGCGCATCAGGTCGATGCAATAGGCGAGACGGGTCTTGCCGATCTTCGAGCGATGCGAACGGCCGAGCGATTCGGTCGCGAGATCGGCGGCGGACCAGCCCGGAGGCTTGGCGCAGGGACCGGAGCTGAAGAAGGGGCGCGCAGGCTTGTGCGCTGGGGTAGCGAGCGGATCAGTCATGTAGTCTCTCCTTACAGAGAGCACGCGCGGCGTTGGGACCGCGTGGCCCGTCGCCGGCCTTAGCGGCGAACGGCGGAGTGTCAATCGAATAGGTCGCTTTATCGCAAAACGTCATGCCGGACTTGTTCCGGCATCCACCGTGCAGCAAGAGCGGCGCGTGTTGCGTCTGCGGATAGGTGGATGCCGGAACAAATCCGGCATGACGGGCTGGCTGGTGCTGCCGGCACTCGCCATCCTAGCCGGTTGCGGGGGCAAGACGCCGCCGCCGCGCCCGCGCGGATCGAAGCCGGTCACGCTCAACCTGCCGACGAGTCGCGAGACGCAGGCCTGCTTCACCGATCTGTCGCGCGAGGATGTGCGGTTCAGCCCGCTGCCCGATCGGGATTATGGCGGCGGCTGCCGGATCATCGGCGCGGTGCAGCTTATCGACATCGGCCTGCCCGTCACCAACCTCAAGGCGATGCGGTGCGGGCTTGCACGCAGTCTGGCGGGATGGGCGCGGCATGCCGCGGTGCCGGCCGCGCATCAGATGCTCGGCAGCGATCTGGTGCGGATCGACAGTTTCGGCACCTACGCGTGCCGCAATACGATCGGCACGGCGCGGCCGATGCTGTCCGGGCATGCGATCGCAAACGCGGTCGATATCGCGGCGTTCGTGTTGCAGGACGGGCGGCGGATCAGCGTGCTCGACGGGTGGAACTCGCCCGACCCGCAGGTGCGCGCGTTCCTGCGTACGGTGCACGATTCGGCCTGCAAGCGCTTCGGCACGGTGCTGAGCCCGGACTATAACGCCGCGCACCGCAACCATTTTCACCTGGAGGACGATCACAAGAGCTTCTGCCGCTGATGCGCAGGGGTTCAAACCCGCGCCGCTTTGGCCTACACAGCCGGAAATGAGTGATACCCATGTTCCGTCGCGCGTCTTTCCGCGCGCTCGCCAGGATGCCGAAAAAGCCAAGACCGGCGTCAGCACCCCGCAAACCGAAACCCCGGCCTACCGCCTCGCCTTTCAGGATATGGACTTCCTGCTGCGCGAGGATCTGCGGCCGGTGCGCTTCCAGCTCGAACTGCTCAAGCCCGAGCTGATCCTGGAGGAGGCGAACATCGCCTCGACCTTCGTCGTCTATGGCTCGGCCCGCATCCCCGAGCCCGCCAAGGCGCAGGCGATGCTCGACCTTGCGCAGGGTGACGAAGCGCGCGCGATCGCCGAGCGGCTGGTGGCGAAGTCGAAATATTACGATGTCGCGCGGGAATTGGCCGGACTCGCCAGCCGCTTCCCCGACGATGCGAACGGCAAGCGCCACTTCGTCGTATGCTCGGGCGGCGGCCCCTCGATCATGGAGGCGGCGAACCGCGGCGCGGCCGAGGCCGGGTACGAATCGATCGGGCTCAACATCGTGTTGCCGCATGAGCAGGCGCCGAACCCGTATGTCACGCCGTCGCTGTCGATGCAGTTCCACTATTTCGCGCTTCGGAAGATGCACTTCCTGCTCCACGCGCGCGCATTGGCGGCGTTCCCCGGCGGGTTCGGCACGTTCGACGAACTGTTCGAACTGCTGACGCTGATCCAGACCGGGAAGATCGCGCCGATCCCCGTGCTGCTCTATGGCCGCGAGTTCTGGAACCGGGTGGTCAATTTCGAAGCGCTGGTCGAGGAAGGCGTGGTCTCGCGCAAGGATCTCGGCATCTTCAAATTCGTCGAAACCGCGCAAGAAGGCTGGGACGTGGTACGCGACTTCTACCGCGAGGCGGACCCGACGGTTTTCCCGGCGGAGTAGCGCGCCACCCGTTCGCACTGGGGAGTCGACGTGCGTGTCGTGGGCGAGACGCTTGCGGCGCGTCCTTCGACCTCCGCAGTCCGCTTCGTCATGCCAGCGGACGCTGGCATCTCCCGCAATTTCGTGAGCCGCAGGCGCCAAGGGCGCTCCTGCCCGGCCGCTCATGCCATGGCGAGAGACCCCAGCGTGCGCTGGGGTGACGACGATCGGTGGCCGACAGACGGTGCGGAGGGCGAGATTCGCGCCCCTGTCCGCCTTATCTCTTCTTCTCCGGTGCCGCCACGTCTGCGGGCGTGGCGACGTTCGACAAGCCTTCGGCGCTCGGTTTGGCCTTGTCGCCCGGCGTGGCGGGAGCGGCGCCCGGCGGCGCCTTCGCCTCGGTCGCGGTCGGCGCGCCGGCCTTGGGGGCGGGCAGCGGCAGGTTCGAGCCCTGCTGATTGAGATAGAGGATCACGTCGGCGCGGTCCTTGCCCGCCGAGAGGCCGGCGAAGGTCATCTTGGTGCCCGGCACGAACTTGCGCGGGCTGGCCAGCCAGGAATTGAGCGAATCGAAGTCCCAGGTGCCACCCTTGCCCTTCAAGGCGTCGGAGAAGGCGAAGCCCGCCTTGCCCTGGCCCTTGGCCTCGCCCACGGTCGCATACAGGTTCGGGCCGATCCCGTTCGCCCCGCCCTGGTTGATGGTGTGGCAGGCCGCGCACTTCTTGAACACTTCCGCGCCGTGCGCGGCATCGGCCTTGGCGAGCAGGTCGGCGATCGGCACCTCCGCCTCGCCGCCGCCGCCCGCGTCGGCCGAAACACCCTCGACGGGATAGCCGGCCTTCTCCGGCTTTTCCGCCGTGAACAGTGTCGAACCGGCGATCGTCAGCGCCAACGCGGCTGCGCACGCGCCGAGCGTCCATCCCGCGATCGTATTGGTACGGCTGTCCATCGCTTTCGTGGCCCCTCTCCGATGTTTGTCCATCCTTAGATTCGCGAGCCCACCACCGCAAGCGCCGCTTGTGTGCGTGGTGCCGCATCGCTAGGGCCTCGCCGATCATGGAAAACTTCGCAGCGCCCGCGCGACCGATCGTCGCGCGCATGATCGAACAAGCCGCCGCCGATCCGTCCCGTGCGGTCGCCTTTCAGGGCGCACCCGGCGCGAATTCGCACATCGCCGCGCTCGAAGCGTTTCCGAACGGCCTGCCGCTGCCGTGTTTCGATTTTGCCGACGCGATCGACGCGGTGCGCGACGGGCGCGCCGACTGCGCGATGATCCCGATCGAGAATTCGTTGCACGGTCGCGTCGCCGACATCCACTTCCTGCTGCCCGAGTCGGGCCTCGTCATCACCGGCGAGCATTTCCTGCCGATCCGCTACGCGCTGATGGGGCTGGGGCCGGTCAGCGGCGTACGCGATGCGATGAGCCACCCGCAGGCGCTCGGCCAGTGCCGACACTGGCTGCGCGAGCACGGCATCGCGCCCGTAAGCTACCCCGATACCGCCGGCGCGGCGGCGATGGTGGTAGAACTCGGCGATCCCGCCACCGCCGCGCTCGCGCCGCCGGGGGCTGCGGCGATCTACGGGCTGGAAACGCTCGCCACCGACATCGCGGACGCCGACCACAATACGACGCGCTTCGTGGTGCTGGCGCGCGCCGGGCATCCGCCGGTCGGCGACGGGCCGTATATGACGACGCTGATCTTCCAGGTGAAGAACGTGCCGGCGGCGCTCTACAAGGCGATGGGTGGGTTCGCGACCAACGGCGTCAACATGACCAAGCTGGAAAGCTACCAGCAGGGCGGCACCTTCGCGGCGACCGAATTCTACTGCGATATCGAAGGGCGGCCGGGCGACGCCAATGTCGATCGCGCGCTGGAGGAACTCGGCTTCCACTCCAAGTCGCTGCGGGTGCTGGGCGCCTATCCCCGGGCACGCGCGCGCGGCTGACCGCTCAGCGCGACGCGAGCAGGAACGCGGCGGCGGCATCGAACGCGTCCGTCCCGCCCAGGCCGTTGTGCCCCGCGTCGAGCCACAGGATCGCCTTGGGCTGATTGGCGCGCGCGAACAGCCGTTCGGTGAGATCGGGCGGGACGACGCGATCGGCGCGCCCGGCCAGCACGAACAGCGGGCAGCGCACTGCTGCGATGACGGCGGCCGAATCGAAGCGGTGGCGTAGCAACAGCAGCGCGGGGCGTAGCGGCCATGGCAGCACCCGTCGCGCGACATCGGTGATCGCGGTGTACGGAGCCTCCAGCACCATGCCGTCCACCGTCCCTCCCGCCTTTGCCGCGAGCTGAACCGCGATGCCGGTGCCGAGCGATTCGCCCCACAGCAGGATCGGCTGACCGTCGCCACGCAGCGCCACCAGGCGTTCCAGCGCTACGCCCGCATCGCCGACCAGCGCGCGTTCGGACGGAATGCCCGGATTGCCGCCATAGCCGCGATAGCCGACCATCAGGACGCCCCAGCCGAGCCGGGCGAACTGCGCGATACGCTGCGCGCGGTGGCCGAGATGTCCGGCATTGCCGTGCAGATAGAGGACGAGCGGGCGATTCGCAGTCGCCGCGGGCATGAACCAGCATTGCAACGTGATGCCGTCCGCGGTTTGCATGTCGAGCTGCCGCCCCGGCGCGCCGTTCGTCAGATGCTGTAGTGCCGGTGATGTATCGGGACGGAAGATCAGCCGCGTCTGCAACGCGACGACTGCCAACAGCATTGCCAGATAGGCTATTGCCGCTGCCAACACGATGTATAGAAGCATCAAAGCCTCGAAACTGTCATGATGCGTCGATAGCGTCGACGTGGTCGCTGGTACAATGAAGAGATGGAGCAGGGATGCCGGATGTAATCGTCTCCTTCACAGGGGGAAATACGATCGCGCTGATCGTTCGTGGCAAGATGTCGGCAACACACCATCCGGACAAGATGGAGCAGCATGCCGATGCGATCCTCGCCGACGGTTCGCCGATCGGCTTCTACGGCGAGGGTAATGGCGGTGCCTCCAACGGCATCGGGCTCGGCATGCAGGGCATCGTCTATGATTATGCGGCCTTGCAGCAGAAGCGACCCTATTACGTCGATCTCGCGCAGGCGGTCGCCAACCGCGTTGTCTCCACCGTGCTGCTCGTCACCGTCACGCCGGCGCAGGCGCGCTTGTTCCGCGAATCGTGGGGTCGGATGACGATCAAGCCGGGCAGTTTCAACATCGTCGGCGGCAATTGCTCGACCCACGCCTCCGCCGCCTTCATCGAGGCGACCGTGCTGAAGGGCGGCATTCCCGGCATCGACACGCCCGACAATCTCTACGGCCAACTCGTCAAGACGCTGCCGGCGGCGTCGCTGCGCAGCATCACCGGCTTTGTTGGCTTCACGCCGGCGGCCACTGGCGGTTACATCATGACGGTGACGCCGTACGAGGAGACCGGCAAGGTCAACCGCCCCAACGGCGGTTCGAGCTGGTAGGATCATGAAAAGGTTGACAGGCATCGCTCTGGCGGTCGTTGTGGGGCTGTCGGCGGTCGGTCTGTCGATCGGGGGAGCTACGTCCATGTCGTTGTTTTCAAGTTCCGAACCGCTGCTGTGGGAAGGCGCCGCCGGCCGCAAGCCTGCCACGTTCGTGCCGATCGAGGTCCACAGCGTGAAGCCGTACAAGGGCGGCTTGCTGGGGATCGGCCAGTCGCCCTCGGTGGAGGGCTCGTTCCCCAACGCGCACACGATCGAGGGCGAGCGGCTCGACGACAAGCATTCGGTGGAAGTCCGCCTGCCGGGTGCGAGCGTGCCGGCGGGTGCGGTGAAGGGCGCGCGGCTGGTGCTCGGTCTGGTCGACAGCGGGCATGTCATCTGCCTGCTCGTTCCGCCCGGCGACGTGGCGGCGGCCGGTCTGGCCGAGTGGGCCCGGCAGCAGCCCTGCGGATGACCTCGGCGTGGGCGGGGGCTCAACCCTCCGCCCAGACCCGCAGCAAGGTGTGGGCGATCGCATAAGGCGGTGGCGTCAGGAAACGGCCGGGCTCGCCCGCCAGCGCCGCGCGCACCTCCGCCCGCGTTGCCCAGATCGCATCCTCCAGCTCATAGGTGTCGAGCGTGAGGCGATCGTCCTCGGCCTGCCCGACGCAGGCGATCATCAGCGAGGAGGGGAACGGCCACGGCTGGCTGGCGATGTAGCGCACATCACGCACGCGCACGCCGGCTTCCTCGAAAATTTCGCGCGCGACCGCTTCCTCGATACTCTCGCCGGGTTCGAGGAAGCCGGCCAGCGCCGAGTAGCGGCCGGGCGGGAAGGCGGGTTGCCGGCCGAGCAGCGCGCGCCCGTCATGCTCGGCGATCATGATGACGACGGGGTCGACACGCGGGAAATGCTCGGTGTGGCAGTTGGGGCAGCGGCGGCCCCAGCCGGCGCGGAACAACGCGGTCGGCGTGCCGCAATTCGCGCAGAAGCGGTGGCGGGCGTGCCAATCGAGCACGCTGCGCGCCGCCGCATAGGTGGCCGCCTCGCCGGGAGCGAACTGGTCGAGCAGCCCCATCAGCCTTGCCGATCGCACCGAGGGCGCCGCCCCGCGCGCGGTGAAGGCGGCGAAATGCGGCACGCCATGGGCTTCGAGGCCGAGCAGCACCAGCTCCGCGTCGGCAGGCGCGGCGGCCATGTCGGTCCACACCAGCCGGCCGCCCGCGTCGAGATCGGGCTCATAGCCGTCGAGCCGCAGCAGCCGGGCGCGCGGATCGGCCACGGCGGCGCGCAAGCCTGCATCGTCATGACGCAGCGCATCGGAGCGGTCGAGCGACCCGCCGGTGAAGCCGGGCGCGATCACCGGTAGCGCGCCATGTCGGTGAGCAACGCCTTGGCGACGTCGTCGCGGATCGGCCATTTGTCGCTGGGCAGGTAATTGACCATCACCGTGCCACGGAAATGCCGCGCCGGGTCGACCCAGAAGAAGGTTCCCGCCGCACCGCCCCAGGCATAGGTGCCCTTGGCGGCATGACCCGGCACATCGACGAGGTTGACCGAGCCGCCCGCGCCGAAGCCCACCGTCGCCGGGCCGCCGGACGTGCCGCCGGTCGTGCCTGACACGCCGCCATACCGCACGCCCGGCGGCAACAGGTTGGACATCATCAGCGCCGCCGACTCCGGCTTGAGCAGCCGCACGCCGTCGAGCGTGCCGCCATCCTGCAACAGGTGCGTGAACCGGTCGTAATCACGCGCCGACGTCACCAGCCCCGCCCCGCCATAGGGGAAGCTCGGCGGCTGGAGATACACCGAACTCGTCCCCGGATCGAGCGGCACGCGGCCTTGCCCGACCCAGACATAGCCGGTGGCGAGCCGGTTCGCAGCACTTGCGGGCACGGTGAAATAGGTCGAGCGCATGCCGAGCGGATCGAAGATGCGTGTCTCGAGGAAACGGTCGAACGGCATGCCGCTCGCCACCTCGATCACGCGGCCCATCACGTCGAGGCCGATCGAATAACTCCACTTCGTGCCCGGCTCGGCGATCAGCGGCAGCGTCGCCACCTTGTTGGCGAAATCCTCGAGCGTCTTGGGCCGCACCAGCCGCACCCGCGCCTCGCTGCGCGCGTCGGCGGTGAAGGGGATGATCCCGGCCTTCTCATAGGCATCGAGCAGCGGCCCGTGCGTGATGATCGTATAGCCCAGGCCAGCGGTGTGGGTGAGCAGCTCACGGATCGTCACGGGTGAGGCCGCCGGCTTGCTGGCGAGCGAATCGGGGCTGATCTGCACGCGCATCGTCTTGAAGGCGGGGATGAAATCCGACACCGGCTGATCGAGCCCGATCTTGCCCTGCTCGATCAGCATCATCGCGGCGAGCGCGGTGATCGGCTTGGTCATCGAATAGACCCGCCACAGGCTGTCCGGCCCGGCGGCGGGGGCGGTGCTCTCGTCGGCGATGCGACCGGCGGAAACGAACTGCGTCGGCAAATCGCCCGCACCGAACGCTCCGACGATGCCGGGCATCTTGCCGTCGCGGATATAGCCGTCGAACAGCGCCTGCGTGGCGGGCAGTACGCGCGATCGGGACGGGGCGGGAGCAGGCGCGGAGGAGACGGGCAGTGCCTGAAAGGCGAGCGCACCGCTCGCGAACAGCGCGGCGAACGCGGCTGAGAGTGCGATCTGTCGGATCATGCGCTCAATCTCCTGATTTCGGTGGCCGCCTTGGCAAAGACGGTCGGCAGGCCGGCCGAGTCGAGGTCCGCGACCGGCCACCATTCGCCCGCTGTCGCATGCCCGTGCGCCTGCCCGACCGCAAGCGCGAGTTCGAGGCGAAAGTGCGTGAAGACGTGGGCGACCGTGCCCGGCAGCATCTGCCAGTTGGAGTGTGCGGGCGCGCCCTCCAGCATCGGCGGCACGCTCTCCCAAGGCCCGGTCGGCAACGCGCGCATGCCACCGAGCAGCCCCTTTGGCGGGCGGCGCACCAGCAGCACCTTGCCCGCATCCTCCAGCCAGAAGATCGTGCCGTAGCGTTGCGGCTTGGCCGCCTTGGCGGGCTTGACCGGATAGGCCTCGGGCGTGCCGGCGCGATAGGCCGCGCAGTCGGTATGCAGCGGACAGGCGAGACAGGCGGGCTTGCGCGGGGTGCAGATGCTCGAGCCGAGATCCATCATCGCCTGCGCGAAATCCCCCGGGCGGTCGGCGGGGGTGATCGTGTCGGTGGCGGCGCGGATCGCGTCCATCGCGCCCGCCAGCGGTGCGGAAATCACGAACAGCCGCGACACCACCCGCGCGACGTTGGCGTCGACCACCGCCGCGCGCTCCCCGAACGCGATCGCGGCGATGGCGGCGGCGGTATAGGCCCCGACGCCGGGCAGCGCGCGCAGCCCCGCCTCGGTGGTGGGGAACGCGCCCGCCGCCGCGACTTCGCGCGCGCAGGTGATCAGGTTGCGGGCGCGGGCGTAATAGCCAAGCCCCGCCCACGCCGCCATCAGTTCGGCCTCGTCCGCCGCCGCCAGCGCCGCCACACTCGGCCAGCGCGCCACGAACGACTCGAACTTGGGCCGCACCGCCGCGACCGTGGTCTGCTGGAGCATGATCTCGGACAGCCACACCCGGTACGGGTTGGCGCGCGGGCTTCCGGGCGGGCTCCGCCACGGCAGCGTGCGGGCGTGGACGTCGTACCAAGCGAGCAAGGCACGCGCGATGTCGGATGGGAGCTTGGCGGGCACGCCCCGCCTATGGCATGGACACCGCCGTGAGCAAACGCCGTCCTCCAACCGATGCTGCGCCTCCGCCGCGACGCGGTGGCGCGGCGCGTGCGGTTTCCGAGTTGCTGCCCGATGCCACGCGCACCGCGTTCCGCCGGTTCGGCTTCATCCAGAGCGCGGTCGTCACGCGCTGGGGCGAGATCGTCGGCAGCCGTTATGCGGGCGTGTCCGTACCCGAATCGATCCGCTTTCCGATGGGGGAGCGCACCGGCGGCACGCTCAACCTCGTCGTGCGCGGCGCGCATGCGACGATGATGCAGCATATCGCGCCCGAGATCGTCGAGCGGGTCAATCGCTTCTTCGGCTATGACGCGGTCGCGCGCGTGGTAATCCGGCAGGGCGACGTGCCCGCACCGCGGCCCCCACGCGCCGCGCCGCCGTCGATCCGGCCGGTGCCGGTCGAACTCGGAACGAGTCTCCGCACGATCGCGGACCCGGAATTGAAGGCGGTGCTCGAAGCGCTGGCGGCGGGCGTCGCCTCGACGCGCGGCGCGCCGGTGGTTGGGAAGGGTGAAGAATGAAGCGTTGGTTGGCGGTGTTGCTGGTGTGTTTCGGGTTGATGGCGCTGCCCGCTTTGGCCGCGCCGGACTGGACCACCGTGGCGAACAAGACGCCGACCGGCAGTTACGTGATCGGCAATCCCAAGGCCAAGGTGAAGCTGGTCGAATATCTCAGCTACACCTGCCCGCACTGCGCCGCGTTCAGCCGTGAGTCATCCGCCACGCTGAAGGGTCAGATGGTGAAATCGGGCTCGCTCAGCGTCGAAGTGCGCAACGCCGTGCGCGACCGTGCCGATCTGGCGGCGGCGCTGCTCGCGCGCTGCGCCGGCCCGGCGGGCTTCTCCGCCGCGACCGAGGCGATCTTCGCGCAGCAGGACACATGGTTGCCGCAGGCGATGAAGTTCGGCGAGTTCAACGACGGGCGCATCGCCGATTATCCGGTCAACGTGCAGCTCAAGAAGGTCGCGGCCGGCGCCGGGCTCGACGAGCTGATGCGCGCGCGCGGGATGAGCGCGGCCGCGTTCGACGCCTGTTTCGCCGATCCCGCCGCCGTCGCCGCACTCGCCAAGATCAGCGACGCGTCATGGCAGACGGTGAAATCCACCCCGTCGTTCATGCTCAACGGCAAGCCCTACGAATACAAGGGCTGGGCCGATCTCGAAAAGGCGCTGCGCGCCGCCGGCGCCCACTGATATTCGTACCCTCAGGAGCTGATCCAGAATGAACACCCGTTTCGCGGTCGCGGTCGTCGCGGCGATCACCCTTGCCGCCTGCAAGCCTGCCGGCGACGCGACCAGCGCCGACGCCGGCACGCCCGCCAAGCCCGCCGCCGCCAAGGCCGCGCCCGCCGGGCAGAACTGGGTCGACACCGTCGCCAGGACCGATGACGGCGGCTACCGCATGGGCAACCCCGATGCGCCGGTGAAGCTGATCGAATATGGCTCGCGCACCTGCCCGCACTGCGGCGTGTTCGATGCCGAGGGCCTGCCCAAACTGAAGGCCGGGCCGATCGCGGCGGGCAAGCTCTCCTACGAATTCCACGATTACCCGGTCCATAACCAAATCGACCTCGGCCCGATTCTGCTCGGCCAGTGCGTCGAGCCGGCGCAGTTCTTCCCGATGCTCGACCAGATGTTCGCCAATCAGGAATCGCTGATCTACCGCAAGGAGCAGATCCCGGCGGCCGATCAGGCCAAGCTCAATGCGATGTCGCCCGCGCAGGTCATCACCTATCTCGCCAAATTCTACGGCTATCTCGATTTCGTGAAGCAGCGCGGCGTGCCCGAGGCGAAGGCGATGGCCTGCCTCAACGACGGCAAGGCGCTGGAGGCGATCGCCAAGCAGACCGATGCCGCCAACCAGACCTACAACATCACCGGCACGCCGACCTTCATCGTCAACGGCAAGGTCGTGCCCAATGCGGCGGCATGGGAGCAGCTCCAGCCCGCGCTGAAGGATGCCGGCGCGCTGTAAGCACCGCTGAGAGGGCCGGGGGGTGCAGATCAAGCGGCTGCGATTGTCGGGCTTCAAGAGCTTCGTCGATCCGGCCGACCTGCGCATCGAACCCGGCCTGACCGGCGTGGTCGGGCCGAACGGCTGCGGCAAATCGAACCTGCTAGAGGCGCTGCGCTGGACGATGGGCGAGACCTCGGCGCGCTCGATGCGCGGGGCGGGGATGGAGGACGTGATCTTCGCGGGCACCTCCACCCGCCCGCAGCGCGACTTCGCCGAAGTGTCGATGCTCACCGAGATCGAGGGGACCGAGACCGAGATCGTCCGCCGCATCGAGCGCGGAGCGGGCTCGGCCTATCGGATCGACGGGCGCGACGTGCGCGCCAAGGATGTGTCGCTGCTGTTCGCCGATGCGGCGACCGGCGCGCATTCGCCCGCGCTCGTCAGTCAGGGGCGGATCAGCGCGGTGATCGCCGCCAAGCCGGCCGAGCGTCGCGCGATGCTGGAGGAGGCTGCCGGCATCGCTGGTCTCCACGTTCGCCGCCGCGATGCCGAGGCGCGGCTGCGCGCGACCGAGGCCAATCTCGCGCGGCTCGATGAGTTGATCTCGGATCAGGACGCGCGGGCCGCCGCGCTCCGACGGCAGGCGCGGCAGGCCGAGCGATACCGCGCGCTGTCCGACCAGATCCGTTTGGCCGAGGCGCGGATGATCTTCGCACGCTGGCGCGATGCGCAGGCGGCGTCGGATGCCGCCAAGGCCGAGGCGGCGGCGTGCGAGGCGCGTGTCACCGAAACCGCCGAGGCGCAGCGCGCGGCGGCGGCCGATAGCGCGCAGGCGACCAAGGCAGTCGCGCTGGCCCGCGCCGCCGCGCTGGCCGCGCGCGATGCGGCGAGCGAGGCGGGGCATACGCTCACCGCCTTGCGCGCCAGGCACGCGGCGGTGCTACGCCGGATCAAGGACCTCGACGACAGCGCCGCCCGCCTCGCCGCTGATCGCACGCGCGAGGGCGCGCTGGCGAGCGACGCGGCCGAAGCGATCGCGCGGCTCGCCGAGGAAGCGAAGGGCCACGAGGCGCGGCTGACGGCGGCAACCGCGCGACTGCCCGAACTCGACGGCGCGGTGGCGGAGGCCGAGCGGGCGGGGCGCGACGCGGAGGTCGCGCTGGCGCAAGCGCTGGCGGCGCAAGCGAGCGAGATCGCCGACGTCCGCGTCGCAGACGCCGCGCTGTCGGCGGCGCGCGCGCGGCTCGACCGGGCGGCGCGCGATCTTGCCCGCGTGACCGGCGAGGCCAACGCGCTCGCCGATGCCGCACCACTGCGCGCCGAGCGTACCCGCGCCGCCGAGGCACGCGCGCAGGCGCTGCGTCATGCCGAAAGCGCGCGGACCGCGCTGGCCGGCGCAGACGCGACCGAGCGCGCCGCGATCGGCGGGCGCGACCATGCCCAGTCGGCCCGTTCCGCCGCGCATGCCGAGCTCGCCGCGCTCGACAGCGAGGCGGCGGCGCTCACCAAGGCGACGCGGCGGGACGGACGCGACCGGCTGCTCGATCGTGTGCGGCCCGATCCCGGTTACGAACGCGCGCTCGCGGCGGCGCTTGGCGACGATCTCGAAGCGGGGCTCGATCCGGCGGCCGAGCGGCACTGGGCGGGCGCAGGCATACAGCCGGACGATCCGCTCCCGCCGCCGGGTACGACGCCGCTCGGTGCCCACGTCGCCGCGCCCGAAGCGCTGGCCCGACGGCTCGCGCAAGTGTTCGTGGCCGACGCCGACGAGGGCACGCCGCTTGCGGTCGGCCAGCGGCTGGTGACGCTTGGCGGCATACTGCGCCGGTGGGACGGCTATGTCGCGAAGAGCGGCGGCGCGGCGGCGGCGGAGCGACTCGAACGGCTCAACCGGTTGCGCGCGATCGAGGGGCTACGACCCGAACTGGTCCGCGCGGTCGAGGGCGCGGATGCCGAACTGCGCCGCATCGACGCCGCCATCGCCGACGCGCGCCGCGCCGCCGCCGATGCGCGCCGGCTGCTCGATTCGTCCGACGCCAGCGCTCGCGAGGCGGGGCGCGCCGAGGATCGCGCCGCCACCGCGCTCGAACGGCTGGAGGCGCAGCGTGCCGATCTCGCCGTGCGCACCGAGCGCGTGCGCGGCGAACATGCCGAGGCGGCGGCCGAGGTGAATCGCGCCACAACGGCACGCGCCGCGCTCCCCGACGGCAGCGCGACCCGCGCGCGCGTCGCCGCTTTCTCCGCCGATGCCGATGCCAAGCGTACCGCGATCGCCACCGTTCGCGCCGAACGCGCCGGTCTCGACCGCGCGATCGGCGACGCGCGCGAGCGGCTCGCCGCCGGGCAGGCCGAGGCGAAAGGCTGGCGCGCGCGTGCGGGCGAAGCGGCCAAGCGCATCGCCGAGATGGACAAGCGCGCGGTCGACCTCGCCGCCGAAGCCAAGACGCTCGCCGACCGTCCCGCCGCGCTCGCCGCCGAGATCGCCGCGATGGAGGCGGCCCACACGCAAGCGCGCGCCGCCGCCGACCACGCCGCCACCGCCGAACGCGCCGCCGATGCCGCCTTGCGCGACACCGAAGCGCGCGCCCACGCCGCCGCCGAGGCGCTCGCGCAGGCGCGCGAGGCCCGCGCCGGCGCGGCGGCGCGCGCGGAGAACCACGAACTGCGCCGCATCGAGATGAACCGCCTGTCGGGCGAACGCTTCCAATGCCCCTCGGTGCTGTTGCCCGAACGGGTCGGTTTCGACGGCGCCGGCGTGCGCACGCCCGCCGAGGAATCCGCAGCGCACGAAAAGCTGATGGTCGATCGCGAACGGATCGGCCCGGTCAACCTCGTCGCCGAAACTGAACTGGCCGAGCTTGAGGCGTCGAGCGCGGGCAATGCCGCCGAACGCGAGGAACTCGGCCTCGCCGTCAACCGGCTGCGCGGCTCGATCGGCACGCTCAACCGCGAGGGGCGCCAGCGGCTGCTCGCCGCGTTCGAGGCGGTCGACACGCATTTCCGCCGGCTGTTCACCACGCTGTTCAACGGCGGGCAGGCGCACCTCGAACTGGTCGATTCGGACGATCCGCTCGAGGCGGGGCTTGAGATCATGGCGCAGCCGCCGGGCAAGAAGCTGCAATCGCTCACCCTGCTGTCGGGCGGTGAACAGGCGCTGACCGCGGTCGCGCTGATCTTCGGGCTGTTCCTCACCAACCCTGCGCCGATCTGCGTGCTCGACGAGGTCGACGCGCCGCTCGACGATGCCAACATCGAACGCTTCTGCGACCTGCTCGACGCGATGGCCTGCGAGACGCAGACCCGATACCTGATCGTCACGCACAATGCGGTGACAATGAGCCGCATGCACCGCCTGTTCGGCGTGACGATGATCGAGCAGGGGGTGAGCCGGCTCGTCTCGGTCGATCTCGGCGGTGCGGCCGGATTGCTCGCGGCTTAAGCGGACCCTTCGCGGGCGTTGGCGGGTTGTTGCTGCGACCCGCCACGAAAGGACCGTCATGGCCGAAGCGCAAATCTACCGCGACCTGAAGCGCGATCACGACAAGCAGCGCGATATGCTCAAGCGACTGGCCGAACAGACCGGCGACGGCGCGGAGCGGCAGGCGCTGTTCGAGGCGTTCCGCGTCGAGTTGCAGGGCCATGCGGCGGCGGAGGAGGAGTCGCTCTACGCGACGATGCTCGGCGACCCCGAATTGCGCGACGACGCCCGGCATTCGGTGGCGGAGCACAAGGAGGTCGACGATCTGCTCGGCGAGATGGCGGGGCTCGACTTCGGCTCGGATGCGTGGAGCGAAAAGTTCTTCCACATGCGCCGCCGTTACGAGCATCACATCACCGAGGAGGAGGAGGATATGTTCCCCGCCGCCGCCGACGAGCTTTCCGACGAGGCCGAGGCGAAGCTCGCCGAGATCTACGAGGAGCGCAAGCCGCTGGAAACCGCCGAGGCCAAGGCCAATCCGCCGGGTGCCGACGAACGCGAATAGGCACCACTCCAAACCGTTCGTGCCGAGCGAAGTCGAGGCGCCTGCGCAGGGGCCTCGACTTCGCTCGGCACGAACGGAGAAGAATTGAAAATGTGAGGAAAGTGGGGAGCTTCTGTTGCTCGGTGCCCCCCGTACCGCCGGTGTCCGCTTCTGTTGCCCGGTGCGGCCCGAACCGCGTTTATGCGTCGTAACTTAGGCCGTTAAGCCGTCAGTTACGCGGCAATCGCGAGTGCTTCGTTATCGTTAGCACTTGTGGTTTTGAGCCTTGAACGGGTTACTCAGCCCGGGCAAAAACAGCGCCTTTCAATACACGTCGATCCTGGTTCGGCCCCGTCATAGCCCACCCTGAAAGGGTAGGCTGTGGTGGAGCCGCCGGGTACTGCCCCCGGGTCCGCTGCATCTATTTCACGCCGCACTTTATCGCCATAGCCACCGGACGAACCGGCCTGCACGATCCATATAGGGCGGCCAAAACTTATTGCAAAGGGGTGCCTTTCACTCGCCACATTACGGGTCCATAGCGGGCATACTATGTTGACGCAGCGTTCCCGATACGCGCTCCGCGCGATGATCTACCTCGCCGAAGCCCCCACTGGCAGCCCGCCCATTCCGATGAACCGGATTGCGGCGGAGGCGAACGTGCCGCGCAAGTTTCTCGAACTGATACTCGCCGATCTGCGCGAGGCGGGCTTCCTGCACAGCCATCGCGGCAAGATGGGCGGCTATCTGCTCGCACGTCCGACGCACCTCATTTCGCTGGGCGAAATCATCCGCGTTATCGAGGGGCCGCTCGCGCTCGTGCCCTGCGTCAGCCGCACCGCCTATCGCTCGTGCACCGACTGTAAGGACGAAGCGGCCTGCGCGATCCGCCATGCGATGCTGCGCGTGCGCGACGAGACCGCGCGCATTCTCGACGGCACCAGCCTCGCCGATACGCGCGCGGAGCATCTCGCCGCCGCGTGAACCCGGCCGGTCAGGTGACCGGGCGCTTCTTCAGTTCGTCGCGGATCTCGCGCAGCAGCGCGATGTCGGCCGGCTCGGGCGGTGCCTCCTTGGCGGGCACGACCGGCTTGTCCATCAGCTTGTGAACGCTGCGCACCAGCAGGAAGATGATGAAGGCCAGGATCAGGAAGTTGACCGCGGCGGTGATGAACGCGCCGTAGCCGAACACCGCGACGCCCGCCTTCTTCAGCGCGGCATAATCGCTCGATCCGGCAAGATTGGCGGGCACGTCGCCGAGGATCAGGAAATGGCTGGAGAAATCCAGGCCCCCGGTGATCTTGCCGATCACGGGCATGATGATGTCGTCGGTCAGCGAGGACACGATCTTGCCGAACGCCGCGCCGATGATGACCGCCACGGCGAGATCGAGCACGTTGCCGCGCGCGATGAATGCCTTGAACTCCTTGAACACCGTCGGCCTCCGTCCGTTTTCGCTTCCGCCCAGCCATGGTATCCGGGTAAGACAGCGCCGCCAAGGGTTGGAGGACGTTGATCCATGAAGTTTCGTGCCGTGTTCGCGCTGGCTGCCGCCGCCATGCTGTCCGCTTGCGGGCTCAACAGCGTGCCGACCGCCGAGGAGAATGCCAAGGCGAAATGGGGCGAGGTGCAGAACCAGTATCAGCGCCGCTCCGATCTCATCCCCAACCTCGTCGCCACGGTGAAGGCGGCAGGCGCGCAGGAAAAGGCGATCCTGGTCGAGGTGACGCAGGCGCGCGCGGCGGCGAACAGCGTCAGGATCACCGGCGACGATCTGAAGGATCCCGCGAAGGTCCAGCAATTCGCGCAGGCGCAGGGCGCACTCGGCCTGTCGCTACAACGCTTGCAGGAGGCCTATCCCGATCTGAAGTCGCAGGGCAATTACACGACGCTGATGAGCCAGCTCGAGGGCACGGAGAACCGCATCTCGATCGCGCGCAACGATTACAACGAGGCGGTCCGCAGCTATAACGTGACGATCCGCACCTTCCCCGATGCGATCGGCGCGAAGATCTTCTACGGCGCCAAGCCGATGGTGCCGTTCCAGGCGACCACCCCCAACGCCGAAACCGCGCCGAAGGTCGATTTCGGAAACGGTAGCTGAGCCGGACCGGCACGATGCCGCTGCTGCGGTTCCTGTTGCTGCTGCTCACGGGGCTGCTGATCGGCAGCCCGGCGGCGGCGCAGACCTTCCCACCGCTCACCGGCCGCGTGGTCGATGACGCGCATGTGCTGAACGCCGATCAGATCGCGCAACTGACCGCACGCTCGGCGGAGATCGAGCGGGCTTCGACGCGGCAGTTCGTGGTGGCGACGATCCCCGACCTGCAAGGCTATCCGATCGAGGAGTTCGGCTACAAGCTCGGGCGGGCCTGGAAGATCGGGCAGAAGGACGCGAACAACGGCATCATCCTGATCGTCGCGCCCAAGGAGCATAAGGTCCGCATCGAGGTCGGTCGCGGGCTCGAACCGATCATGACCGACGCGCTGTCGAGCGTCATCATCAACCAGACGATCGTGCCGAAATTCAAGGCGGGCGACATGGGCGGCGGGATCGTCGCCGGTGCCGATGCCATCGCCGAGCAGATGAAGTTGCCGCTTGAAGCGGCGGAACAGCGTTCCGCCAGCATCCTCGCGGCGCAACAGCAGAGCCGCCAGTCGGGAGACGATGTGGGCGTCGCGGCGGTGCCGATCATCCTGGTCGTGCTGGTGGTCGCCTTCGTCGGCTTGTCGTTCTTGCGGCGTGGCGCGGGCGGCCAGCGCTACACCGGAGGTAGCGGGATCGGCAGCACGGTCGCCAACGTCGCATTGTGGTCGGTGCTCGACGGCCTGTCGAACCGCGACCGGGGCGGATCGTGGGGCGGCGGCTCGTCCGGCTGGGGCGGCGGTAGCAGCGATGGCGGCGGCTTCTCGGGCGGTGGCGGCGATTTCGGGGGCGGTGGCGCCTCGGGGGATTGGTGATGGCGCGGTTCTCGCTCACGCCCGCCGATCGCGACCGCATCACCGCGGCGGTCGCGGCGGCCGAACGCGGCACCGATGGCGAGATCGTCACGATCGTCGCGCGCGAGTCCGATCGCTACAACGACGTGCCGTTGCATTATGCGGTGCTGGCGATGCTGATCGTCACCGCGCTGGCGTCGCTCGGATGGCGCACGCTCGACCTTGCCGTCGATCCGTGGGGCGAGCCCGACTTCGGACGCGCGCTGCTGGTGCTGCTGATCGTGCAGACGCTGACGTTCCTCGCGGTGCGCTACCTCGTCGGCTGGGCGCCGGTGCGGTTCGCGCTCACCCCGCGCGCGACCCGGCGGCGGCGGGTACGGCGGCGCGCCTTGCTGTGCTTCCACGTCGGCGCGGAGAACCGCACGCAGGCCAAGGTCGGCATCCTGCTCTACCTGTCCACCGGCGAGCGCATGGCCGAGATCGTCGCAGATTCCGCGATCCACGCGGCGGTCCCGCCCGAACGCTGGGGCGATGCGATGGCGGCGCTGGTGACCGAGGTGCGCCAGGGCCGCGCTGGCGACGGCATGGTCGCCGCCGTCGCCGCGATCGGCGCGATCCTGTCCGAAAGCTTCCCAAAGACGGAGAATGACGTGAACGAGCTTCCCGACCGGGTGATCGAGCTATGAGCGGCGATGCGATCGAAACCGTCTGGCAGGGCAAGTTCATCACCGTGCGCAAGCAGGGCACGTGGGAATATGTCGGCCGCGCCCGCGACATCCACGCGGCGGTGATCCTCGCGGTGGAGGACGGCGAGGTGCTGCTGGTCGAGCAATATCGCGTGCCGCTCGGGCGCCGGTGCATCGAGATGCCGGCTGGCCTGGTCGGCGACGAGACCGAGGGGGAGGGGGTGGAGACCTCCGCCGCGCGCGAGCTTGAGGAGGAGACCGGCTATCGCCCCGCCGAGATCACGGTGATCGGCGAGTTCTGTTCGTCACCCGGCATGGTGTCGGAGAGCTTCACGCTTGTCCGCGCGACCGGGCTGACCAAGGTGAGCGAAGGCGGCGGCGTGCCGGGCGAGAACATCACCGTTCACCGTGTGGCGCTGGCGAATATCCCGACGTTCATCGCGGCCAAGCGTGCCGAGGGGCTGGCGGTCGACGTGAAGCTGTTGTTGCTGCTGGGCGCTTCGGTTCTGGCTGCCTAGAAGGCGCCTTCACTCCGTTCGTCCCGAGTAGGCCGCAGGCCGTATCGAAGGACAGGCCACGAGTGACCGCCTGTGCTTCGCTACGGGCTCTCGATACGCCCTGCGGGCTACCCAATCCCTACTCAGCACGAACGGAGCTACGATGACGTAGCGCGCTGTTGGCTCGTGTCGGTCTCGCAATCTCACGCAGAGCCGGCGAAAGGCCTAGCGGAAGTTGTCCGCATAGGCCTGCAACTTCAGCTTGCGCTCGGGTGCGGCGATCACCGTGTAGGCGAGGCCCTCGCGCTCGGCATAAGCGATCGCGGCTTCCTGCGTCGGGAAGCTGATGCGGAGCTGGTCGCGCGTGTCGCCCGAGCCGGCCCAGCCGGTCAGCGGATCGGGGCGCTTGGCCTCGGCAGGTGCGAAGTCGAGCACCCAGCCGTGGGTGCGGGCGCGGCCCGACTGCATCGCGTTCTTCGGGTGCTGGTAGATACGGGCGGTGGCCATCGTCGGTCGGATTCCCTCTAAGTCGAGCCTCTTTAACGCGCACCGCGCGCTCTTGCATCCGCGTTTTTCGTGCGCGTCGTGGGAAGCGCGCCGGCGGGATCGTCGGGCCAGGGGTGGCGGGGGTAGCGGCCGCGCATCTCGCGCGCGACATCGGCCCAGCTTCCCGCCCAGAAACCCGGCAAGTCGCGCGTGGTCTGGATCGGGCGGCCGGCGGGGGAGGTGAGGCTCAGCACCAGCGGCACGCGCCCGCCCGCGATCATCGGATGCGCCGCCAGCCCGAACAGCGCCTGCGGACGCAGATCGACGCGCGGGCCGCCCTCGGCCGCATAGTCGATCGGGTGGCTGCTGCCAGCGGGGGATTGGAAGTGGGTCGGCGCCTCCGCGTCGAGCAGCCGTAGCGTGTCCCAGCCGATCACGCCGCGCAAAGCCTCGGCCAGCGCGCCGGAGTCAATCGCATCGAGCCGGCGCTTGCCGGTCAGCAGCGGGGTGAGCCATTCGTCGGCGCGCTCCAGCAACGCGGCCTCGTCGATCGCCTCGACCGGCCGGCCCTGATCGCGCAGGAAGGCGATGCGGGCGAGCAGGTCTCGTGCGGCCTCGCTCCACGGCAGCAGCGCGAAACCGCCCGCCTGCACGCCCGCCAGCAGCGCGTCGGCGATGGCGTCGCGGTCGGCATCGGCGTCCGGCCCGCTCGACAGCCGGATCGCGCCGAGCCGCCGCTCGCGCGTGGCGCGCACGCCGCCGGTGGCGGGATCGAACGCGACGCCGCGGTGGGTGACGATGCGGTCGCCGAACAGCGCCTCGACCGTCGCCGCGTCGATCGGCGCGGCCGACAGGATGCGCGCGCCCGCCGCCATCCCCTGCGTCTCCGCGACGGCGAGCCATTCCGCGCGGGCGAGCGAGGAGGTGGGATCGAGCCTGAACCCGCGCCCGCCGACCGACGCCCAGGTTTCGCCGCTCGCGTCGCGGCGGCGGGCGATGCGATCGGGGAAGGCGAGCGCAATGGCCGTGGCGATGCCGTCGCCGCTGCCCTCGCCAGCCCGCGCGACGAGGCTCGCCCAGCGCTTCGCCAGCCGTCGCCCGCCCTCCGCGCGCGGGCCGCGCTCGCCGCGCCAGCGCCGCAGCCGCATGTCGAGATCGACGTCGTTGCCGCCCAGCCCACGCTCACCCAGCAGCACCGCGACTTCGGCGGCCACCGCGCCGAGCCCGATCTCGCCAGCGCGCACCAGCATATGCCCGAGCCGGGGCGGCAGCGGCAGCCGCGCGATCGCCGCACCGTGAGCGGTAGGACGGCCGTCGGCGTCGACCGCCCCCAGCGTGGTCAGCCGCGCGCGCGCCTCGTTCACCGCCGCCTCGGGGGGCGGATCGAGCCATGCTAGCGCGCGTGGATCGCTCACCCCCCACAGCGCGCAATCGAGCGTCAGCGCCGACAGATCGGCCTCGAGGATTTCGGGCGGGTCGAAGCGCGGCAGTCCGGCGGTGGCGGCCTCCTCCCACAGCCGATAGGCGGTGCCGGGCCGCTGGCGCGCGGCGCGGCCGGCGCGCTGCGTCACCGCCGCCTGACTCGCGCGTTCGGTGACGAGCCGCGTCATCCCCGCCGCGCGATCGTAACGCGGGCGGCGCGCGAGCCCAGAATCGACCACCACAGAAATGTCGTCGAGCGTAAGGCTGGTCTCCGCGATCGAGGTGGCGAGCACGATCTTGCGCCGGCCGTCGCGATCGGGCGCGATTGCCGCGCGTTGTGCGCCGGGTTCGAGATTGCCGTGCAGCCGGTGCAGCACGTGTGTCTCGCCCAGGCCGGCGAGCCGCTCGGCGGTGCGCTCGATCTCGGCGACGCCGGGCAGGAAGGCGAGGATGCCGCCGTCCTCCTCGCGCAGAGCGGTGCGGATCGCTGCGGCGACCGCATCCTCGGTTCGCGCCTCCGCAGCGCGGCCGAGATGGCGGAGCGTCAGCGGGAACATGCGCCCGGCGCTCTCGATCGTGGGCGCGCCGCCCATCAACGCCGAGAAGCGCGCACCGTCGAGCGTCGCCGACATCGCCACCAGCCGCAGATCGGGCCGGAGCCCACCTTGCGCGTCGAGCGCGAGCGCGAGGCCGAAGTCGCTGTCGAGGCTGCGTTCGTGCACCTCGTCGAACACCACCGCCGAGACGCCGGCCAGCTCGGGATCGGTCTGGATGCGGTTGACGAAAATGCCCTCGGTCAGCACCGTCACGCGTGTCGCGGCGGAGCGTTTGCTGTCCATCCGCGTGGCGTAGCCGAAGGTCTGGCCGACCGGCTCGCCCGCCAGCGCCGCCATCCGCTCGGCGGCGGCGCGCGCGGCGAGGCGGCGTGGCGAGAGCAGCAGCACTTCGCCGCTACACCAAGGCTCACCGAGCAGCGCAGGCGCGACGGCGGTGGTCTTGCCCGCACCCGGCGGCGCGACCAGCACCGCCCTCGGTCCAGCGCCGAGCGCGGCGAGCAGATCGGGCAGGACGGCGAGGACGGGAAGCGCGGGTTCGGTCACCGATTTGCTCTAGGAGTGCGGGTGTGCTTGGGCAATGTCGGCCGGCGGCAGTCGCGACCACGCACGAACCGCTTCGGAACGTGACTTCGCGTTGGTGGGTGAAGTCCGCGTCCTAGTATCACCTGCGCCTGCGGTGCTACGGCACGCGAAAGCGACACGCGGAGTTCCCCTTGGCCGGCCATCATCATCACGCGCACGATCATGCCGGGCACGACCACGGCCATTCGCATGGCCACGGGCATTCGCACGGTCATGGTCATGTCCACGCGCCTGCCGCGTTCGACCGTGCCTTCCTGATCGGCATTTCGCTCAACATCGTGTTCGTGGGCGTGGAGGCGGGGTTCGGCTTCGTCGCGCACTCGGTCGCGCTGCTCGCCGATGCCGGCCACAACCTCTCCGACGTGCTCGGCCTCGCCATTGCGTGGGGCGGGGCGACGCTGGCGCGGCGCGCGCCGTCCAAGCGCTTCACCTATGGCTTCAAGGGCTCGACGATCCTCGCCGCGCTGTTCAATTCCTTGTTCCTGCTGGTGGCGCTGGGCGCGATCATCCTCGAGGCGGCGCAGCGGCTCGCCACGCCCGCGCCGGTGGCGGGCGGGATGGTGGCGGGGGTGGCGGCGGTCGGCATCGTCGTCAACCTGTCGACCGCGCTGCTGTTCGCGCGCGGGCGCAAGGACGACATCAACATTCGCGGTGCGTTCCTGCACATGGCGGGCGATGCGGCGGTGTCGGCGGGCGTGGTGATCGTCGGCGCGGTAATCCTGCTGACCGGCGTGACGTGGCTCGACCCCGCCGTCAGCATCGCCATCGCCGCGCTGATCGTGTGGCAGACCTGGGGCCTGCTGCGCGAATCGGTCGAGATGTCGCTGGCGGCGGTGCCGCGCGCGATCGACTATGATGCGGTCGGCGCGGCGCTCGCCGGCCTGCCCGGCGTCACGCGCATCCACGATCTCCACATCTGGCCGATGAGCACGACCGAGACCGTGCTGACCGCGCATCTGTTGATGCCGGCGGGCCACCCCGGCGACGCCTTCCTCACCGAGACGCAGGCGATGTTGCGCAAGCGCTTCGGCATCGGCCATGCGACCGTGCAGGTCGAGACGACCGAGTGCGGGACCGACTGCTGAACCCGCAGCGCCCCTGAACGACGGCGCTTTGGACAGGCGGGGGGGAAGGCGCTAGAGGCTGATCCGGTCACACCCCTTTGCCACCACCGGCCGGAGCATCGTCATTCGCCAGATCGCCGCCTTGCCCTATTGCACGGATGGTCCCGCCATCGATGCGCGGGTGCGTGTCATGCTCGTCACGTCGCGCGCGACGCGGCGCTGGGTGATCCCCAAGGGCAATCACCCCTCCGGCATGAGCGCGCATACCGCCGCCGCCGTCGAGGCCGAGGAGGAAGCGGGCGTGCTGGGGCTGGTGTGCCCGACGCCGCTCGGCTCGTACCGCTACCGCAAGCGTCGCGGCAACGGTGCGTCGCTGATGATCGACGTCGATGTGTTCCCGCTCGCCGTCAACACTGAGTTGCCCGCGTGGAAGGAGCAGTCCGAGCGCGAGCGCCGCTGGTTCAGCCTCGCCGATGCCGCCGACGCGGTCGACGAGCCCGATCTGCGCGACCTGATCCGCTCGTTCGGGCCGCATGAATTCAAGGCAGCGACGCGCCGCACCGGCCTGCTGCAAACCGTCGCGCAAAAATCGAAGGTAGGTCCGATGTTCGCCTGGTTTCAACGACTGCTGCCCAAGAGCGGCAATTTCTTCGACCTGTTCGAAGCGCATGTCGTCACCGTCGTCGCCGCCGCCGACGCGCTCGCGCGGCTGCTTCAAGACGGCAAGCACGACCATATCCGCGAGATCATCGAACGCGAGCAGGATGCCGACGACATCAACCGCGAGGTGCTGCGCACCGTGCGCGAGACGTTCCTCACCCCCTTCGATCGCGGCGCGATCACCAGCCTGATCGGGTCGCTCGACGATGCGATCGACGAGATGCAGGCCAGCGCGCAGGCGATCGACCTGTACGAGGTGACCCACTTCGAGCCCGAGATGAAGGACATGGGCGCGATCATCGTCGATGCCGCGCGGCTGACCGCGGAGGCGATGCCGCTGCTGCGCGACGTCGCCGCCAATGGTCCACGCCTGCACGAACTGACCGAGCGGCTGGTGCGCATGGAGAGCCAAGCCGACGACATCCACACCGCCGGCGTCAAGCGCGCGTTCAAGGAACAGGCCGCCAAGGAACCCGCCGGCGGCGACGCGATGGGCTTCGTCGTCGCGCGCGAGATCTACAAGCATCTCGAACGGATCGTCGATGCGTTCGAAGCGGTCGCGAACGAGATCGACGGCATCGTCATCGATCATTCCTGATCGGCTGGCACCATGTACGACCTTTCCCTGCCCCTGCTGATCGGCCTGATCGCCGTCGCGCTGGCGTTCGATTTCCTCAACGGGCTGCACGATGCCGCCAATTCGATCGCGACGGTGGTGGCGACGCGGCTGCTCAAGCCGGTCCATGCGGTCGGCTTCGCGGCGTTCTGCAACTTCGCCGCCTATTTCCTGACGATCACCTTCCCCAGCCTGCACAAGGTCGCCGACACGATCGGGCAGGGGCTGATCGACAAGGATCTCATCACCCCCGGCGTCGTGTTCGGGGCGCTTGCCGGTGCGATGGTGTGGAACGTCGTCACCTGGCTGAAGGGCATTCCGTCCTCCTCGAGCCACGCGCTGGTCGGCGGGATGATCGGCGCTGGCGTGACGCATGCCGGATTCGGCGCGGTCAAATGGGTGGGCCTCAACAAGACTTTGATCGCGATCGTGCTGTCGCCGACGCTCGGCATGATCCTGGCGATGCTCATCATGCTGCTGACGAGCTGGCTGTTCCGCCGCGCCAGCGCGCGCGGCGCGGAGAAGGCGTTCCGCAACCTCCATCTGCTCTCCTCGGGCGCCTATTCGCTGAGCCACGGCCTAAACGATGCGCAGAAGACGATGGGGATCATCACCGTGCTGCTTTATTCGACCGGCTATCTGCACGGGACGTTTGCGGTGCCGCATTGGGTGGCGATCTGCTGCTATGTCGCGATCGCGATGGGGACGATGACGGGCGGGTGGAAGATCATCGAGACGATGGGCTCGCGCATCACCAAGCTGTCGCAGCATCAGGGCTTCAGCGCCTCGCTGAGCGGGTCGATCATCCTGTTCTCGGCCTCGTGGCTCGGCATTCCGGTATCGACCACGCACACCATCACCGGCGCGGTGATCGGCGCGGGCACCGCGCGGCGCGCCTCGGCGGTGCGCTGGGGGGTCGCGGGCAACGTGGTGATCGCGTGGATCATCACCATTCCGGCGTCGGCTGCGGTCGGTGCGCTGTTCTACAGCCTGACGTTGCTGTTCTGAAGATGACAGGTTTGTCACGGAACCAAGCGCGGCAATGTTGCTTCTTTGTGACATGAAACAGATCATGACCACCGCGCTGATCGCGGCCAGCCTCGTCACCGTAACCGCGACCCAGGCCGAGGCGAAAGGCTGCATCCGCGGCGCGGCCGCCGGCGGTGTCGCCGGGCATTTCGTCGGCAAGGGCCATGCGGTCGCCGGTGCGGCGATCGGCTGCATCGCCGCGCATCACCATTACGCCAAGCGGGCACGGCAGCAACGCGCAGCGGCTCGGGCGCACGGTTGAAGGTTTCCCCGGCGGAGCGCGCCCACGTCCTCGAACGGACGCGCGCGCTGAAGATGGCGCGCTCTGTCCATGCCTATGTGCGTGGCAACACCGCGCAATTCTACGAATGGCTCGAAGCCTCGCCGGTCGCGGCGATCATCCCGCAAGGGCCGCCGGTGTGGATCTGCGGCGATTGCCACCTCGGTAATCTCGGTCCGCTCGCCGACGCCGACCGGCGAGTGGCGATTCAGATCCGTGATCTCGACCAGACCGTGATCGGCAATCCTGCGCATGATCTCATTCGGCTCGGCTTGTCGCTCGAAACCGCCGCGCGCAGCTCGGACCTGCCCGGCGTCATCACCGCGCGCATGGTCGAAGCGATGCTCGACGGCTACCTCCGCGCGCTCACGCCGCGAAGCGACGACGACGTGCCCGAACCCGACGTGGTGCGATCGGTACGGCGGCGCGCGGCAGGTCGGCGCTGGCGGCATCTCGCCAAGGAACGGATCGAGGATGTCGAGCCCGCGATCCCGCGCAACAAGCGCTTCTGGCGCCTGACCGACGCCGAGAAGCACGAGATCGACCTGCTGTTCGCAGACCCTGCGGTGCGCGCCCGCGTCTGCGAGCTTGCCGAGATCGATGCGGGCGGCAAGGTGCGCGTGATCGACGCGGCCTATTGGCGCAAGGGCTGTAGCTCGCTCGGCCGGCTGCGCTATGCGGTGCTGATCGGCCTGCGCAAGGGGCGCGACAGCGACGAGCGTTTCGCCTTGGTCGACATCAAGGAAGCGGTCCGTTCGGTTGCCCCTGCGCACCCCGGCGCGGACATGCCCGACGATGCCGGCGCGCGCGTGCTGGCGGGCGCCCGTGCGCTGTCCCCCAATCTCGGCGAACGGATGATCGCCGCGCATCTGCTCGGCAAGCCCGTGGTGCTGCGCGAACTGGCGCCGCAGGATCTCAAGATCGAGGTTCGGCAATTCTCCACCCGTCAGGCGATTGCGGCGGCCGGCTATCTCGCGTTCGTGGTCGGTATCGCGCACGCGCGCCAGTTGAGCGACGTGCAGCGCGAGGCATGGGTGGAGACGCTCGCCGGGCAGCGCTCCGCCGCGCTCGACGCGCCGACATGGCTGTGGCGTGGGATCACCGAAATGGCCGGCGCGCACGAGGTCGGCTACCTCGAACACTGCCGCACCTACGCACTGGGGTGAGCGGCGGCGTCCCGGTCTGGCGGCGATAGCCGGGGCGAAACGATAGTGCTTTACGACCGCCTCTCCGACGTCCAAAGCGGAGCGATCCCCGGGGGGCCGCTCATGCGCGGCTGAGAGGTGGGCAGCAGCCCACGACCCGCTGAACCTGATCCGGGTGATACCGGCGTAGGGAGGGTTGGCGGCATCGGTCCGGCGTCCCTCCTGTGGAGTGGACGCGTAAACGATGGCCGGTGTTTCAATTCGAGTTTCCATGGTCTGCGGGTTCGCTCCCGCGCTGCTGCTCGCCGCGCCTGCGGTGGCCGCGTCCGATCCGGCCGAACCCGCCGACATCCGCGTGGTCGGCATTCCCGATCCCGAAGGGCTGTTGCCCGACCAGACCGCCCCGCAGGCGAAAAGCGCGATTTCGAGCGACTTCATCACCAAGCAGGCGCCGACGCTCAACGCCTTCCAGCTCGTCAATCTGCTGCCCGGCGCCAACGTCTCGTCGAGCGATCCCTATGGTCTGTCGACCACATCGAGCCTGACGCTGCGCGGGCTGGGGCAGGACGAGATCGGCGTGCTGATGGAGGGCGCGCCGCAGAACGACATCGGCTATTATTACGCCTACCCCTCGCAGTTCGCCGATGCCGAGAACGTCCGGCAGATCACGCTCGCACAAGGGGCGGTCGATCTCGATTCGCCCACGATTGGTGGGGCGGGCGGGTTGCTGTCGCTCGCGCTCGACAATCCGAAGGCGGAGCGCGGCGGTCTGGTCGATCTGTCGATCGGCGAATACAATGCACGCCGGGCGTTCGTGCGGTTCGACACCGGCACGATCGGCGCGACCGGATTGAAGGCGTTCCTGTCGTACTCGAACATGCGCGCGGACAACTGGCGCGGTGCGGGTTACGATCTGCGCCAGCATGTCGATGCCAAGCTGCTCGACGAGTGGGGCGACGGCAACCGCGCCAGCCTGTCGGTGTCGTTCAACGACGCCAATTCCTCGACTTATCCGAGTCCGACGCTCGCCGACTGGCAGGCGGAGGGGCGCGGCTTCAACTACGACAGGCGCTACACCGACGGCGACACCAATTACTGGCGGCTGTACCGCGCGCCGTTCCGCAACATCTACGTGTCCGCGCCGCTTCATTTGAAACTAAGCGACCGGCTGACGCTCGACACCACCGGCTATCTGCAATTCGGCTATGGCAATTCGCCCTACGGCACGCAACTGAGCACGACCGGCAATTACCTCGGCACCGAGGCGCTGGCCGATCCGGTGCCGCTGCCCGGCACGGTCGACGGGGTGGCGACGGTGCTCGGCAATTTCACCGGCGATCAGTTCCGCGGTGGCGGGGTCGCCAAGCTGACGCTTCAGGCGGGCGCGCATACGCTCGTCGCCGGGCTGTGGGCGGATTACGGCACCGACCGCGTGCTCCAGACCTACACGTCGATCGGCGCGGATGGCCGCCCGGTCGATCCGTGGGGCTATCAGGACCATGCGATCCGCACCGCCGACGGCCGCCTGCTCGCCTACGAGAACGAACGCACCGTCACCGTGACCAAGGCTTTCTTCGTCGCCGACACGATCGCGCTCGCGCCCGGCCTGACCGTGGATGTCGGCTTCAAGGGCGTCGACGTCCTGCACAATGGGCGCAATTACTTGCCCGGACCGCAATCGCGCGTGCGGTTCGACAGTTTCGCCGCGCTGCCGCGCGCTGCGGTGCGCTATCAGCTCGACGACCGGCAGCAGGTGTTCGCCAACATCACCACCAACTTCCGCGCGCCCGATGAATATACGCTCTACAACGTGTACGACAGCGGCGCGGTGTCGGGGCAGGGGACGACCGCGCTCAAGAACGAATATTCGGTCTCGGAAGAAGTCGGCTATCGCTACATCGGCGCGCGGCTATCGGCGTCGGTGACGGGCTTCCACTACCACTTCCGCAACCGACAGCTTGCGACCGTGGTCGATCTGGGCGGCGCGCAGATCAACTCGACGCTCAACGCCGGTCGCCAGACCAGCTACGGCGTGGATGCCGAGATCGACTATCGCCCGGCCAAGGGCGTGAGCGTCTACGTCTCGGGCGAGTATCTCCACGCGCGGCTCGACGACGATATCCCAATCGGCGACGATTTGCTGCCGACCAGGGGCAAGCAGGCGGTGTCGAGCCCGACCTATCAGCTTGGCCTCGGCGGCACCTATGACGACGGGCGGCTGTTCGGCAGCTTCGCGCTCAAATATGTCGACCGCCAATATGCGACGTTCACCAACGACGAGAGCATCAAGGGCTATGCCACGCTCGATCTGTCGGTGGGCGTGCATCTGGCCGAGTGGCTCGACGGCAAGCGTACCGATCTGCGGCTGAACGCGATCAACGTCACCGATCCGCATGTGCTGTCCGGCGTCGAGGCGATCAGCACCAACGCGCAGGACACGATCGGGCGGGGCGGCACCGTCATCCCCGGCAGCGCGCCGGCCTATTTCATCGGCAGCGGGCGCGGTGTAATCGCGACGCTGTCGCGCGCGTTCTGACGATGGCCGCGGTGCGTCATGACGCCGTGACCGAGCATCGCGTGCATGGCATGGGCACCGAACTGGAAGCGCCGATTTGGCCGGCCATCACCGTCGCCGAGGCGGAGGCGGTGCTCGCGCGCTTCCCCGCCGCGGGGCGGATGATCGGCTTGCGCTGGCATTCGCCGCGCCCGTTCTCGGCGGCGACATTGGTGCGGGCGACCGGCGGCGCGTTCTTCCTCAAGCGCCACCACCAGAGGCTGCGCACGCCCGAGGGGCTGGCCGGGGAACATGCCTTCATCGCGCATCTCTGCGCGGCGGGTCTCGCCGTGCCCGAGGTGATCCGTGCGGATACCGGCGCGGGCGCGATCACGGCGGGCGACTGGACGTACGAACTCCACCGCAAGTCCCCCGGCGCAGACCTGTACCGCGACCGCCTGTCATGGACGCCGTTCCTCTCGCCCGCACACGCGCATGCCGCCGGGGCGGCGCTGGCGCGGCTGCACGCGGCGTCGCGCGGGTTCGCCGCGCCCGCGCGCGCGCCGCAGCCGCTGGTGGCGAGCTTCACCATCCTGCCCGACGCCGATCCGCTCGCGGCGGCGGAGCGCTACGTCGCGGTGCGGCCGGCACTTGCGGCGTATCTTGGCCAGAAGCCGTGGCGGGCGACGCTGTCGCGGCTGTTCGCTGCGTTCGGCGCGGGGCTGGCGGCACGGCGGGCGGGCGAAGCGCCGCTGTGGACGCATAACGACTGGCACCCCTCCAACCTGCTGTGGACGCCGGAAGGCACGGTGCGCACCGCGTTCGACTTCGGGCTTGCCGATCGCACCTGCGCGGCGCACGATCTCGCAACCGCGATCGAGCGCACCGCGCTCGACTGGCTGCAACTGGGGCAGGCACCCGACGATGCGATCGGCGATCCGCAGGCGGCGCTGGCGCTGCTCGCCGGCTACGGCTCAGTCCTGCCGCTTAGCGCGGAAGAGGTGGCGACGGTCGTCGCGTTGCTGCCCCTGGTGCATGTCGAGTTCGCCTTGTCCGAGATCGACTATTTCGCGGGCGTGCTTGACCAGCCCGATCAGGCCGCGCTGGCGTGGGACGGCTATCTCATCGGCCATGCCGACTGGTTCGGCACGCAAGCGGGACAGGCGTTCCTGCGCCGGATCGCCGCCTGATGTCCGCGCTCGAAATCGCCGCCGTCATCACCAGCTTCCTCGCGATCTGGCTGACCGCCAAGCGGCAGATGCTGTGCTGGCCGATCAACCTCGTCGCCTGCGCACTCTACTTCAAGCTGTTCCTCGATGTGCGGCTCTATGCCGACATGGTTTTGCAGGCGTTGTTCGGCGCGGCGATCCTCTACGGATGGGTGGCGTGGTTGCGCGGGCGGGGTGACGACGGCGCGGTGGTGGTCGCGCCGCTCGGCACCCGCGCGGCGGTCGCCGGGCTGGCGGCAGGTGGGGCAGGGGCGGTCGCGATCGGCTGGTTCACCAGCCACTATACCAACGCCGCGCTGCCGTGGATCGACGCCGGCCTGAGCAGCTTCAGTCTCGTCGCGCAATATTGGACCGCGCGCCGCCACGCCGCCAACTGGCTGCTGTGGATCGTCGTCGATATACTCTACGTCGGCATGTTCGTGGTGAAGGGGCTGCTGCCGACCGCCGGACTCTATGCGGCGATGGTCGTGCTCGCTGCGATCGGTTACACGCGGTGGCGGGTGGCCGAACGCCGCTAGGCGAGCCGCCAGGTGCCCGGCGCGATGCCGTCGAGCGTCCAGTCGCCGATGCGCCAGCGCACCAGCCGCAAGGTCGGGTGGCCGACCGCCGCCGTCATCCGCCGCACCTGACGGTTGCGCCCTTCGCGGATGGTGAGTTTCAGCCAGCAATCGGGGATGCTCGCGCGCTGGCGGATCGGCGGGTCGCGCGGCCACAGCTCTGGCGCTGCGATCCGCTCGGCGAGCGCTGAGCGGGTCGGGCCATCCTTCAACGTCACGCCGCTGCGCAGCCGCTCCAGCGCCGCCGCATCGGGCTCGCCCTCGACCTGCACCAGATAGGTCTTGGGCAGTTTGTATTTGGGATCGGCGATCCGCGCCTGAAGCCGGCCGTCGTCGGTGAGCAGCAGCAGCCCCTCGCTGTCGCGGTCAAGCCGCCCGGCCGGATAGACGCCGGGCACGTCGACCAGCGTCGAGAGCGTCGCCCGCGCCGTCTCGGTGCCGCGATCGGTGAACTGGCTGAGGAAGCCATAAGGCTTGTTGAGCAGGATCAGCCGGGTCACCCCGCCTCCCTATCGCGGAACGGCGGTGCGCGCCAAGCTCATGCGTGTCCGCCGAAGTACGGCGACAGCGTCTCGACCAGCCAGTCGACGAACACGCGCACGCGCGGCGATAGCTGGCGGTTGCTCGGGTAGAGGATCGCGACCGGGGTGGGCGTGGGCGGATAGTCCGCCAGCACCTCGACCAGCGCGCCGCTCGCAAGGTCGGCTTCGAAGCGGAAGCGCGGCGCCTGCACCAGCCCGAGCCCGAGCCGCGCCGCCGCCGCGCTGGTATCCGCCCCGCCGACCAGCAGCCGCGCGGGCAGCGTTACTTCGACCGCCCTGCCGTCGACGGTGAACTCCAGCGGCAGCGGCCGATCGGTTCGCGACGAGACGAAGCCGATCATGACGTGCCCGTCGAGCCGATCGGGCGAGACCGGCGTGCCGTGCCGCGCCAGGTATGCGGGGCTCGCGCAGGTGATCTCCTCGATCGTGCCGAGGTGTCGCACGATCATGTCGCTGTCGGTGAACGGGCCGGCGCGCACCACGCAATCGACCCCCTCGCGCACCAGATCGACGAAGCGCTCGCCCTCGCCGAGATGCACGGTCAACGCCGGGTGCCGCGCGAGGAACGCCGGCAGCGCGGGCAGCAACACCGTGCGCGCGAGATTGCCCGCGACATCGATCCGCAACAGCCCCGCCACCGCGCCGCCCGCGCCGCGATCGGCATCCTCCAGATCGGCGAGGATCGCCACGCAGCGCCGGTAATAGGCCTCGCCCTCGATCGTCGGCTGGACGTGGCGGGTCGAGCGGTGGAGCAGCCGCGCGCCCAGCCGCCGTTCGAGCGCCTTGATCGTCGCGGTGGCGACGGGGCGCGAAATCCCGAGATCGGCGGCGGCGGCGCTGAAGCTGCCACGATCGACGATGCGCACGAACAGTTCGAGACTGGCGAGACGATCCATCGCGATCATTCTGTCCCGCAAAACAATGTTGACCGCAACCGCGATCTAATCGGCGCGGTTGCGGGCGCTACATCGGGGCTGCCAACCAACGGAGGTTCCCATGCCCGCACACTCCCCCATCGCACTCGTCACCGGCGGCAGCCGCGGTCTCGGCCGCGCCACGGTCGAGGCGCTCGCCCGGCGCGGCGTCGATTCGATCTTCACCTATCACAGCAACCGCGCCGCCGCCGAGACGGTGGTCACCGCCGTCGAGCAGGCGGGCGCCCGCGCGACCGCGCTCCAACTCGATACCGGCGACATCGCCGCCTTCGCCGGTTTCACGGAGGCGGTTCGCAGGACACTCGCCGAGCGCGGGGCGGAGCGGTTCGACTATCTCGTCAACAACGCCGGCACGTCGCACCACGCGCCGATCGCCGGGGTTACCGAGGACGATTTCGATGCGCTCTACCGCGTCCACCTCAAGGGCGTGTTCTTCCTCACGCAGGCGCTGTTGCCGCTGATCGCCGACGGCGGGCGGATCGTGAACGTCTCGTCCGGGTTGACCCGCATCATCTATCCCGGCAGCGCCGCCTACGGGGCGGTGAAGGGCGCGGTCGAGGTGCTCACCAAATATCTCGCCAAGGAACTCGGCGACCGGCGCATCGCGGTCAACGTCGTCGCGCCCGGCGCAGTCCAGACCGATTTCAGCGGCGGCATGGTGCGCGACAATCCCGAGATCAACCGCCGCATCGCCGAGGCGACCGCGCTCGGCCGGCCCGGCCTGCCCGACGATATCGGGCCGATGATCGCGGCGTTGCTGTCCGAAGACAACCGCTGGGTCAACGCGCAGCGGATCGAAGTGTCGGGCGGGATGATGATCTAGCGGATCGCCAGCGCGCCGCCCCGTCCCTCGGTGTGGAGGGGCGGGGCGAGCCGGCGCAGCGTGGCGCGGCCATCGAAGCTGTAGCTTTCGATGCTGCGATCGTCCGCGCATTGCAGGAAGATGCGCCGTTCGTCGCTGCGCCACGCCGCGCCCTGGCAGAGCCGTCCGGTCGCACCCTGCGCGACGACGCGCAGCCCCCCGCGCGCGGTCGACAGCACGGCCAGCGTGCCCGTCTCGCGCCGCTTCGGGTCGCCGGGCGGGCGGTTGGTGCCGTCGAGCAAGGTCACTTCGAGGAACCGGCCCGAGCGTGACAACGCCAGCCCTTCCGCCGCCGGCGGCAGCGATGCGGTGGCGGTGATGCGCAGCCGCACCGTGTCGATCGCGGTGACGCGGGCATGGTCGGCATCGTCGCCCGGCCCGGAGACATAGGCGGTGCCGCCATCAGGGCTCAGCGCGATCGCCGATGCGCCCTTGCCGATATCGAGCGGTGCCGGATCGAGCGTGATGCCGCCCGCCGCGATGCGCAGCCGGAAGATCCGGCCCGCGCCCCCCACCACCAGCGCGCTGCGGCCGTCCGGCGCGACCCGCGCCGACAGCGGCCGCGACCCCGCCGGCAGCGCGACCGTCGCGCGGGCGACGAGATGCCCGCCGGTCAGCGCGAAGGCCGAGATGCTGTCCGCACGCGCGTTGGCGACGAGGACCAGCCGCCCATCGGGACCGATCGCGACCCCGCTCGCGCCCGCACCGGCATGCACCGTCTCGATCGGGCGCGGCCGCGTCGGCACCGACAGATCGACCAGCGATACCGCATCGCCCGGCTCCAGCACCGGCGTTGCGCCCGCCACCAGCGCCTGCGACGCGCTCACCACGGCATAGCGGCCATCGGGGGTGAGCTTCACGCTTTCGGGCGGGCCGGTCATGCTCGCCGGCACCGGCACCGTTGCGAGCGTGCGCAGCCCGCCCGGTTCGACCGCGAGGATGCGCAGCACGTCGGGCACGACCGCCGTCACCCCGTCGCCGGGCCGCACCGGCTTGCCGTCCTCCGCCGAGACGAGGATCTGCCGCGCCGACACGGGCGCGGCGACAGCCACGCCGACGCAGACGAGCCATGCCAGCCGATCATGCCATGCCATCGTTCCGCACCCCCTGTGTCGGGGGCGAGCCTAGGGTATCGCCGCGCGCGCCGTCAAACGGCGGCGCGGATCAGCCGATCGCCATCAGGCTGGCGTTGCCGCCCGCCGCCGTGGTGTTGATCGAGGTCGACACCTCCTCGACCAGCCACACCGGATCGTAAGCGAGTGGGCGCGACGGATCGGCGCGGTACACCGGCACGATCGCGCCGGGCATCGTCGCCACCGCCGTCAGCGTGTCGATCGCATCGCCTTCGACCAGCGCGACCGCGAAGGGCGGCACGCTGCCTTCCGTAAACGCCGCCGCCACGCTCGGCGGCAGCCCGGCGGGCAGCGCCATGCCCGCGATCGTGCCGGTGTTTCCGGTCGCCAGCACCGCCGCCATCTGCTCGATCAGCCCCGCTTCGGTGGCGGGCTTCATCAGCACGCGACCGCGCGGGTGGAGCGCATAGAGGTTGCGCTCGCCGACCGGGCCGGGCAGCACCCGCTCAACCCCGACCGCCGAGGCCGCGCCATAGCGCAGCGCCTTGGCGGCGGCGCGCGGATCGGCCTTGCCCAGCCAGTCGGCGAAGTCGCGCAAAGCTTGCGGCATGCGGCCGGTATGTTCGGCGACGCCCGGCGCGGCTTGCGTCAGCCGCCCGAGATAGAGCGGCCCGCCCGCCTTGGGGCCGGTGCCCGACAGGCCGCGCCCGCCGAACGGCTGCACCCCGACGATCGCGCCGATCACGTTGCGGTTGACGTAGAGGTTGCCCGCCTGAACGCGCGACGTCACCTCGGCGACGGTCGCGTCGAGCCGCGTGTGCAGCCCGAAGGTGAGGCCGTAGCCGGTCGCGTTAATCGCATCGACCAGTTCGCCGAGCCGCTCGCGCCGGAAGCGCAGGACGTGCAGCACGGGGCCGAACACCTCGCGCTCGACGTCCGCGATGCTGTCGATCTCGATCATGGTGGGCGCGACGAAGGTGCCGTTGGCTGCCGCTTCGGGCAGCGGGGCTTGCGTGATGCGGTGCCCGCGCATGCGCATCGCGTCGATATGCGCGGTGATGTGCGCTCGCGCCTCGGCGGTGATGACCGGTCCGATATCGACGGCGAGCGCGTCTGTGCGGCCGAGACTCAACTCGGCGAGGGCACCTTTCAGCATCGCCAGCGTGCGATCCGCCACCTCCTCCTGCAAGCACAGGATGCGCAAAGCCGAGCAGCGCTGCCCGGCACTGTCGAACGCCGAGGCGAGCACGTCCGCCACCACCTGTTCGGCGAGCGCGGAGGAATCGACGATCATCGCATTCTGCCCGCCGGTCTCGGCGATCAGCGGGATCGGCTTGCCGGCGGCGGACAGACGGGTGGCAAGCTGGCGCTGGATCAGCCGCGCGACTTGCGTGGAGCCGGTGAACACCACGCCCGCCGTCTCGGGCGCGGCGACCAGCGCCGCGCCGATCGCGCCGTCGCCGGGCAGGAGTTGCAGCGCATCGGCGGGCACGCCGGCGGCGTGGAGCAGGCGCACCGCTTCGGCGGCGATCAGCGGGGTTTCCTCGGCCGGCTTGGCCAGCACCGGATTGCCTGCCGCCAGCGCCGCTGCCGCCTGCCCGGTGAAGATCGCCAGCGGGAAGTTCCACGGGCTGATGCACACCACCGGGCCGAGCGGGGTCTGTTCGTGAGTGAAGGTGTTGCGCGCCTGCCCTGCGTAATAGCGCAGGAAGTCGATCGCCTCACGCACCTCGGCGATCGCGTTGGGGAGCGACTTGCCCGCCTCGCGCACGATCAGCCCGAGCAGCACCGGCATGCGCGCCTGCATCGCATCGGCGGCAGCGTCCAGCATCGCCGCCCGCTCGGCGACCGGCACGCTGCCCCAGCCGGAGGCGGCGGCGCGTTTGGCTGCGGCCTCGGCCTGCGCGGGCGAGGGCTCGAACACGGTGCCGACCACATCGCGCGTATCGGCCGGGTTGAGCACCGGCCGCGCCGTGCCCTCGCCTTCGGGCGGGGCGGCGATCCAGCCGGTCGCGGCGCTCTCCAGCAAGGCGGCATGGAGCGCCGCCAGCGCATGTTCGTCGGCGAGGTCGATGCCTGCCGAATTGGCGCGATCGGGGTAGAGCTTCGCCGGCAGCGCGATCGCGTCGTGATGCGCACCCGGACGCGGCATCGCGCGCACGACTTCGACCGGATCGGCGATCATCGTCTCGACCGGCACCGCGGCATCGTTGATGCGGTTGACGAACGACGAATTCGCGCCGTTTTCGAGCAGGCGGCGCACCAGATACGCCAGCAGCGTCTCGTGCGTGCCGACCGGCGCGTAGATGCGGCAGGGCCGCGCGAGCTGATTGCTGCCGACCACCTGTTCGTAGAGCGGCTCGCCCATGCCGTGCAGGCACTGGAACTCGTAATCGCCGGTCACGAAATCCGGCCCGGCGAGGTGATAGATCGTGGCGAGCGTCTGCGCGTTATGCGTGGCGAATTGCGGGAAAACGTACGTGCGCGCCGCCAGCAGCTTCCGCGCGCAGGCGATATACGCCACGTCGGTGTGGACCTTGCGCGTATAGACCGGGAAATCCGCGAGCCCGTCGACTTGCGCGCGCTTGATCTCGGCGTCCCAATAGGCGCCCTTGACCAGCCGCACCATGATCCGCCGGTCGGCGCGTCGCGCGAGATCGACGATCCAGTCGATCACGAACGGGCAGCGCTTGCCATAGCCCTGCACGACGAAGCCGAGCCCGTTCCACCCGGACAGATCGGGGGCGAGCGCGAGACTTTCGAGCAGGTCGAGCGACAGTTCGAGCCGGTCGGCCTCCTCCGCGTCGATGTTGAGGCCGATGTCATATCGCTTGGCGATCAGCGCCAGCGCCTTCACGCGCGGCAGCAGTTCCGCCATCACCCGCCCGGCCTGCGCACGCACGTAACGCGGGTGGAGCGCGGACAGTTTGATCGAGATGCCCGGCCCACCATAGATGCCACGCCCGGCCGACGCCTTGCCGATCGCATGGATCGCGCGCTCGTAATCGGCGAGGTAGCGTGCCGCGTCGGCCGCGGTGGTCGCCGCCTCGCCGAGCATGTCGTAGCTGTAGCCGAAGCCTTTCGCCTCCTCGGTGCGCGCACGGCGCAGCGCCTCGTCGATCGTCTCGCCGGTGACGAACTGCTCGCCCATCATCCGCATCGCCAGATCGACGCCGCGCCGGATCACCGGCTCGCCCGCACGCGCGACCAGCCGGGTGAGCGCCGCGCCCAGCCCGCGATCATCGACATTGCCGACCAGTTTGCCGGTGACGACCAGCCCCCAGGTAGCGGCGTTGACGAACAGCGACTTGCCGCCGCCGAGATGCGCGCCCCAGTCGCCCTCGGCGATCTTGTCGCGGATCAGCGCGTCGCGCGTCGCGTCGTCGGGGATGCGCAGCAGCGCTTCGGCGAGGCACATCAGCGCGACGCCCTCCTGGCTCGACAGCGCATATTCCTGCACCAGCCCCTCGACCCCGCCGCCGCGTTTCTGCGCGCGCAGCGTGGTGACGAGCGCGCGAGCCGTCTCGGCCACCTTCGCGCGGGTCGCCGCGTCGAGTGTCGCAGCTTCGATCAATGGCGCGAGCGCCTCGGCCTCGTCGCGGCGATAGGCGGCGGTGATCGCGTCGCGCAAGGGCGTGGCGGGGCGGATCGGGGGCGCGAAGGCGGCGAAGGGCGGGGGCGTCGTCATGCCATGAATATAGCATGCGCGCGTGTGGCGATCCGGCTTTAGTAAGCCCTGCTGCGCACCTGATCGACTTTATTGAAACTGCCCGCTAGGCATAATGAATGGAAAAAGCCGCCGATCCAGTCGAACTGGACGAGTTCGACCGCCGCATCGTCGCCGCGCTGACGGCGGACGGACGGATGACCGTCACCGATCTCGCGAGCAGCGTCGGTCTGTCCAAGACGCCGACGCAGATGCGGCTGCGCCGGCTGATCGCGGCGGGCGTGATCCGAGGGTTCCGCGCGGTGGTCGATCCGGCCAAACTCGGGCTCGATCACGTCGCCTTCGCGGAGGTGAAACTCTCCGACACGCGCGAGGGCGCTTTGCGCGACTTCAACCTGGCGGTGCGGCGTATCCCCGAGGTCGAGGAATGCCACATGATCGCCAGCAGCTTCGACTATCTGCTCAAGGTCCGCACCGCCGACATCCGCCGCTATCGCATCGTGCTCGGCGAGAAGATCTCCAGCCTGCCGCATGTCGAAAGCACCTCGACCTTCGTGGCGATGGAGACGGTGAAGGAACGCGGCGGCTAGGCGCGATTTGCCGCGCCCGCGCGGAAGCGATATCCGGGCCGCTTCCCCCCCATTCGGAGTCGCGCGCGATCATGAGCCCGGACCTCTACTATATTCCCTATGACGCGTTCCTTGCCGACGTCCGCGCGGTCGGCGCGCGCATCGCCGAGGATGACTGGAAGCCCGATTTCATAATCGGCATCGGGCGCGGCGGTCTGGTGCCCGCGGTGTTCATCTCGCACCAGCTCGATCTGCCGATGCTGTCGGTCGACCATTCCTCCAAAGTGTCCGATTTTGCGGACGAGCTGCTCCGCAAGGGCGCGCGGAAAAGCGCGGATGGCGAGCGACTGCTGTTCGTCGACGACATCAACGACACAGGCGGCACCATCGACTATATCCGACGTCTGCTGACCGACGCCGGTTGCGAGAGCGCCAATCTGCGTTTCGCGGTGGTGATGGACAATGTCCGTTCCAAGGCGCGGGTCGACTATCGCGCGCGGACGATCGATCGCAACGAGGACAAGCGCTGGTTCGTGTTCCCGTGGGAAGCGGTGGGCGCCAGCGAGACGATCATGGATGAGGCGCTGTCGGTGCCCGAGCGCCTCGCCTGATCGCCGCGCCTCATCCGGCGGCGGCGACCTTGCGCTCGATCGCATCCCAGATCAGCCCGGCCACATCGGTGCCGTCGAACTTCTCGATCGCGACGATGCCGGTGGGAGAGGTGACGTTGATCTCGGTCAGCCACTTGCCGCCGATCACGTCGATGCCAACGAACAGCAGCCCGCGCCGCTTCAGCTCCGGCCCGAGTTCGGCACAGATCGCCTCCTCCTCCGGCGTCAGCACGGTCTGCACCGCCGACCCGCCGACCGCGAGGTTCGAGCGGATCTCGCCCGCGCCGGGCAAGCGGTTGATCGCACCCGCGACCTCGCCGTCGATCAGCACGATGCGCTTGTCGCCCTTCGCGACGTCGGGGAGGAACGCCTGGATCATGTGCGGCTCGCGATACGCGGTGTTGAACACCTCGATCAGCGCCGACAGATTGGCGCCATCGGTGCCGACCTTGAAGATCGCCTTGCCGCCATTGCCGTGCAGCGGCTTGATGACGATTTCACCGTGCTGGGCGAGGAACGCCTTTGCTTCGTCGAGGCTGCGCGTGACGAGCGTCGGCGGCATGAAGTGCGCGTAATCGAGCACGAACACCTTTTCGGGCGCGTTGCGCACGTTGGCCGGATCGTTGACGATCAGCGTCTTGCCGGCGATCCGCTCGAGCAGGTGGGTGGCGGTGATGTAGCCAAGGTCGAACGGCGGATCCTGCCGCATCAGCACCACGTCGGCCTCCTCGCCGAGGTCGAGCTTGACCGGTTCGCCGAAGGTGAAGTGATCGCCCGTCACGCGCTGCACAGTGACCGGGTGGGCGAGCGCCCATACGCGGCCATCCGAATAGTTGAGCGCATCGGCGGTGTAGTGGAACAGCCGGTGACCGCGTGCCTGCGCGGAGAGCATCAGCGCGAAGGTCGAATCGCCGCCGATGTTGATCTGGTCGAGTGGGTCCATCTGGACGGCTACGATTAACGACATTCGCTTCTCCAATTCGCCGGGGCGACGATCATCTAGGGGCCCCACACCGCGAAGTCACCCAACCCAAGCGTTCACGATATACCTGAGCGGCATGCTCCGCGCGCTAAGGATCATGTCGACGCGCACAATCACCCTTTAACGGGATCAAAGATCATGATGCCCTTGACGCCCGGTTGTGCAGCTTCCGCCTTCTGTTGCCAGATCCAAGATGCCTCCAATCGCACGTTGGCGGCAGAAGCCAATCTAAATGCCTGTTTCCATGCCCTGTTTGAATTTTGACCTTGCACCGAGATGTCTGCTTCCAAAACGTACGTGTAGCTATAATTAGCTGATTTACCTTTTGTGGCAGGAACTTCCATGAAGGACATGATATCATCAGCGCTGATACCAGAATTTCCGGCAACGCGGATCATTTCAATCATGAGATTGTTCCATGAAACACCTTTTAATAACTGCTTCCCCGCTACAGACATACCCAATAATGTTGTGTGGGTGAGGCTTGGTGGACTTTCAGGAGCAAAGCTCTTGTAATCTTTCAATCCGCTATAAGTCGCAATGTTTGTAACGCCTGAAACTTGCTTGGAAGCTTCCAGCGCATCAAGTGCGCGCGATATTACGTCAGCCGGCGTATCAACGAACGGAACAGCAAAGCTTTGCAAACGCGCAAAAAGGGCATCGTCGAAGCTGTAGGTGTGCATTTTATACCTCCGTGACAGGCGACTAGTTCTAAAGAGAAGTTTTAGCGATGTCAACGCTAGAAGCGCTTATAGCGTGGTCGTCACCCGATCCAAGCGTTCTCGATATGCCGAAGCGGCGTGCCGCGCGCGATGAGGATCACGTCGACGCGGATGTCGTCGCCGGCGTGCGCATAGTCCGCCATCAGCACCTCTGCCGCCGCAGCGACGCGGGCGAGGCGGCGTTCGTCGATCGCCATGTCGAGTTCGGCGGCGGTGCGGCGAAACTTCACTTCCACGAACGCGACGAGGCCGGGGCGGCGGGCGATCAGATCGACCTCGCCCGCCTTGGTGCGCACACGCCGGGCGACGATCTGCCAGCCTTTCAGCCGCAGCCACCAGGCCGCGATCCGCTCGCCGCGTCGGCCGGCGGCTTCGGCGGCGAGGCGCTTGGGCGAGGGTGGGGGCTTGGCGCGCGTAGGCGCGCGGCTCACCCCTTCATCTCCAGCGCCCGCGCGTAGAGTGCCTTGCGGTCGAGCCCGAGCTTCTTCGCCACCTCGCCCGCCGCTTTCGAGGCGGGGAGCCGTTCCAGTGCCTCCGCCAGCGCCGCGTCGGCATCTTCCGCGCTCGCTGCCTCGGGCTCGCCGGGGGGCGCGACGACGATGACGATCTCGCCCCTGGGCGGCGCATCGGCATAGCGTGCGGCGAGCGCGGAAAGCGAGTCGGTCACGGCTTCCTCGAACCGCTTGGTGATCTCGCGCGTCACCGCCGCCTCGCGGTCGCCAAGACCCTCCGCCAGTGCTGCCAGCGTGGTCGCCAGCCTCGGCCCCGATTCGTACAGCACCAGGGTCGCGCGGATCGCGGCGACCTCGGCGATGGCGGCGGCGCGCGCGACTGCCTTGGGGGGCAGGAAGCCGAGGAAGAAGAAGCGGTCGGTCGGCAATCCGGCGAGCGTCAGCGCGGCAATCGCGGCGCACGGGCCGGGGATCGTCACCACCGCATGGCCGCCCGCACGCGCGTCGCGCACCAATTTGTAGCCGGGATCGGAGATCAGCGGCGTGCCCGCATCCGACACCAAAGCCACCGCCTCCATCCCCATCCGCGCCACCAGACCGGGGCGGACAGCCTCGGCGTTATGGTCGTGATACGGCGTCATCGGCCGCTTGACGCCGATGTGGCGAAGCAATCCCGCCGTCACGCGCGAGTCTTCGACCGCGATCACGGCAGCATTCGACAGAATATGCGCGGCGCGCGGCGACAGATCACCGAGATTGCCGATCGGGGTGGCGACGATATAGAGACCGGGCGCGAGTTCAGCGTTCATCGGAGGGGTTCATGACAGACGGAGCAAGGGTACGGCAACCGGCCAAGCGGTTGATCCACGCGATCTTCGTCGCGGGCGCGATGCTGCTGGCGGGCTGCGAGACGGTGGTGCCACGCGGCCCGACCCAGCCGGGCCGCCGCCCGCCGCCGCAGCGCCAGCAGCCGACGCCGGTCGAGCAGGGCATCCCCACCGACACCGCGCGCCACCGCGTCGCGCTGCTGGTGCCGCTGTCGGGGCCGAATGCGGGCGTCGGCCAGAGCCTCGCCAACGCGACGCAGATGGCGCTGCTCGATTCGAACAACCAGCGCATCCGCATCACCACCTACGACACCAACCTCGGTGCTACCGCCGCCGCGCAACGCGCGATCGCAGAGGGCAACCGACTGATCCTCGGCCCGCTGCTCGGCGACGACGTGCGCGCGGTGACGCCGATCGCGCACCGTTCGGGCGTGCCCGTGGTGGCCTTCTCCAACGACGCCTCGGCAGCGGGGCAGGGCGCGTATCTGATGGGCTATGCGCCCGCCCAGTCGATCGCGCGCGTGGTCGAGTATGCCAAGGGGCAGGGCGTCAGCAACTTCGCCGGCCTCGTCCCCAACGGCACCTATGGCGAGCGTGCGTCGACCGCGTTCCTGCGCTCGGTCGAAAGCGCCGGCGGGCAAGTCGTCTCGCTCCAGACCTATCAGCGCGTGCCCGGCTCGATCAGCGCCGCGATCACCAAGATGGCGAAGGACTCGCCCTATCAGGCGATCCTGATCGCCGACAGCGCCAACACCGCCTCGGCGGCGGTGCCGGTGATCCGCCGGGTCGGCAACGGCGGCGCGCATGTGCTCGGCACCGAACTCTGGAACTCGGAAAGCTCGATGGTGAGCAAGCCGTCGCTCAACGGTGCGTGGTTCGCCAGCGTGTCGAACGGGCTGTATCGCCAATATGCCGCCAAATACCGCGCGCGCTTCGGCTCCGCGCCGTTCCGCCTGTCGAGTCTCGGCTATGACGCGGTGCTGCTGACGATCCGCATCTCCGCCGACTGGACCGTCGGCACGCCCTTTCCCGAACGGCGGCTGACCGATGCGGGCGGGTTCGCCGGCATCGACGGCGCGTTCCGCTTCGGCAAGGACGGCGTCGCCCAACGTGCGCTGGAGGTGCAGGAAGTGCGCGGCGGCACCGCCGTCACCGTCTCGCCCGCGCCGCGCGGGTTCGAATAACCATAACCACCTGTCACCCCGGGCTTGTTCCGGGGTCCACGGTGCAGCAAGGTTCACGCCGGAAGCTCTGGCGATGCGCTCGCGGCGCGGTGGACCCCGGCACACGGCCGGGGTGACGACAGGGTTGAGCGGGCGGAGACTCTATGACCGACAGCGGCATCTTCATCGGCGCGGACGCGGGCGGGGCCGACCCTCAGACGCTTGAGCTCAAGCGCGCCAACCGCCACGGGCTGATCGCGGGCGCGACCGGCACCGGCAAGACCGTGACGATCCAGGGCATCATCGAAGGCTTTTCGGCCGCCGGCGTGCCGTGCTTCGTCGCCGACGTGAAGGGCGATCTGTCGGGGCTCGGCATGGCGGGATCGCCGCAGGCCAAGACGCACGAGACCTTCGCCGCGCGCGCCAAGGAGATCGGCGACGACACCTGGGCCTATGCCGACACGCCTGTGCAATTCTGGGATCTGTACGGCGAGCAGGGCCACCCGATCCGCACCACCATCTCGGAGATGGGGCCGCTGCTGCTCGCGCGGCTGATGGACCTTAACGAGGTGCAGGAAGGCGTTCTCAATATCGCCTTCCACGTCGCCGACAAGGAAGGGCTGCTGCTGCTCGATCTGGACGATCTCCAGTCGATGCTGAGCTACTGCGCCGGTCGTGCCGACGAACTCACCACGGCATATGGCAACGTCTCCAAACAGTCGATCGGCGCGATCCAGCGGTCGCTGCTGCAACTGCGCAGCCAAGGCGCCGAGAATTTCTTCGGCGAGCCGGCGCTGGCGATGGCCGATTTCATCGGTTTGGACGACAAAGGCCGGGGCATCGTCAACGTGCTCGCCGCCGACAAACTGATGCAGAGCCCCAAGCTGTACGCCACCTTCCTGCTGTGGCTGATGAGCGAGCTGTTCGAACATCTTCCCGAGGTTGGCGATCCCGACAAGCCCGTCCTCGTGTTCTTCTTCGACGAAGCGCATCTGCTGTTCGACAACGCCCCCAAGGCGCTCCTGGAGAAGATCGAGCAGGTCGTGCGGCTGATCCGATCCAAAGGCGTCGGCGTCTATTTCATCACGCAGAACCCGATCGACGTGCCCGATACGGTGGCGGGGCAACTCGGCAACCGCGTGCAGCATGCGCTCCGCGCCTTCACCCCGCGTGATCAGGCGGCGGTGAAGGCGGCGGCGACCACTTTCCGCGCCAACAAGGACGTGGATGTCGAAACCGCGATCACCGAGCTGAAGGTCGGCGAGGCGCTCGTCTCGTTGCTGCTACCCGATGGTTCGCCGGCACCTGTGCAGCGCACGCTCATCAAGCCACCCGCGTCGCGCGTCGGCCCGATCACCCCGGCCGAGCGGAAAGTGCTGATCGAAACCGACGCGATCGGCGCCAAGTACGACACGCTGGTGAACCGCGAATCGTGCGAGGAGATCCTCGCCGCCAAGGCGCAGGAGGCGAGCGCCGCCGCTGCCGAGGCGAGCGCGAAGGACGATGCCGACAAGGCCGCCGCGTCACAAGCCAAGGAGGACGCGCGCGCCGCCAAGGAGGCCGAGCGCGCGAAGATCGCCGCCGATCGCGCCGCCGCCAACAGCCCGTGGGCGAAGATCGCCACCACCGCCGCGCGGACGGCGACGTCGACGATCACGCGTCATGTCGCCAACGAAGTCGCCAAACAGGTGTTCGGCAGCGGTTCGCGGCGCGGCAGCAGCAGCGGCGGCGACCTGCTCGGCGGGATCGTGCGCGGCGTGCTGGGCGGGATCTTCAAGGGGCGTTAGCGCAGCGCGACCGTGATCGGCGCCGCATCCAGCGCGGTGGCGATCACCTCGACCAGCCATTCGCGCGATGGCTTGCGCGTGCGACCCGACGCGTCGAGCGCGGCGATCACGTCGTTCCAGGCGGCATCCGCCTCGGTGATCTCCAGACCGTCGTCCGGCGCGAAGGCGAGCAGCAGATAGGCCTGATCGCCCGCGAACACATCGCGCCGCCCGGCGCGTAGCGCGGTCAGATCGGCGAAGCGCAGCATGCGGTCGGCCACCGCGATGCCAGATGGGGTCACGCCGATCTCCACCGCCGGTCGATTGCGGTGCAGCCGCCGTACCAGCGCGGTGTTGATGCGATCGACCCAGCTCACCGCCGCGTCCAGGTCAATGTAGTGACGTAATCATAAGCGGCGCCGGCCACATGCTCGCCACCCGCCGCGCCGAGCGCGCCGAGCCCGAGCCCGCCGGCGAAACCGCCGACGAGACATGCGCCCGCCTCCGTCACTTCGCCGACCCAGGGGATGACGAGCGACGGCGAGGCGAGCGTCGCCGCCCCCGCGCATCCCGCCCATGCGCCGAGCCAGCCCCCGGCCGCGCCGCCGGCGACCGCGCCGCCCTGGCGTGTTGCGACGCGCGCGCGATCCTCGGGCTTTGCCTCGATGATGACGACTGCGGAGAACACGATCTGCACGACGATCGCGCTGTGCCCGAAGAAGCGCATCCGCGTCGCCAGCCGGTTGACCACCGCGCGCGACTTGCCGACGCTGCGCAGCATCGCTTCGAGGCTACCTTTTTGCAGCAGGCGCTCCTCGAACGACGGGTTCTTGAGGGTGGGGGACAGAATTTCGGAATAGAGCCGGCCGAACGGGCTCAGCCGGTTGCGGATGGTGGAACGGATCAGGTCGCGCTGCGCGCTCAGCGCGCGCACCTCGTTTTCGGTGACGCTGCCGCGCGCGAGCAGGGCATTCGCCTGCTGCTGAAGCCTGCTGTCGGCACGATTGTAGAGTTCGCGCGCATAGGCGTCCCATGTCAGGTTGCTGCCGAGCCCGAAACTCGCGCTGACGACGACGGTTTGTGCGGGGCTGTACAGATATTCGCGGTCGTGAGGCGTCGGACTTGCTCGCGAAGCCATGGTTCCAACCTCCCCGTCGATCCCTCGCCGGTTGGCGATACTTGGGCGTTACTATGTCAGATCATGGCGGCGTGCAAATCGCTCAGGCGGCGCGGTCCTGCACATCCTCCGCGCCGAACAGGCCGGCGCGCCCGAAGATCGCGGCGGTGCCGCGCTCCGCGTTCTTGGCGGCGTACAGCGCGAGATCGGCGTTATGGAGCAGCGCGCTCGCATCCGCGACGCTCGCATCGAGGAAGGCCGCGCCGATCGTGCCCGAAACCGGGATGATGTCGTCGCCATGAGCAACCGGTAGGCGCAGATTGGCGAGCAGACGGCACAGCAGCGCGGGCAGATCGGCGAGCAACGCATCGTCGGGCACGATCAGCACGAACTCGTCGCCGCCCAGCCGCGCCGCGAAACACTCGGCCAGATAGGGCGCGGTGAGCTGTTCAGCCACCGCCTTCAGCAGCATGTCGCCGACGCGGTGCCCGGCGCGGTCGTTGACCGCCTTGAAATGGTCGAGGTCGATCAGCAGCACCGCCAGCGGCAGCCCGGTCTGCCGCGCGGCGGCGATCTGCGCGGCGAACGTGTCGTTGAAACGGGCGCGGTTCGCCAGTTGGGTCAGGTCGTCGGTGTCGGCGCTGCGGCGAAGCGCCTGTTCGATACGGTGCCGTTCGGTCACGTCCTGGAACACGCCGACCAGTGCGTGCGGCACGCCGTCGCGCATCTCGATCTCGCCGAGCGTCCGCACGCGCCGGCTGTCGCCGCGCGCGGTGATGAAATCGGTTTCGACCTCGAAAGGCGCGCCGCTTTCGATCGTGTGGGCCATTGCGGCGGCGATCTGCGCGCGTGCGTGCGGTGGGTAGAAGCGCAACGCCGCGTCGAGCGGAGGCGCGCTGCCCAGAGGAAGACCATGAATGGCATAGACCTGATCCGACCATTCGAGCCGTTCCTCGGCGAGCGCGAAGGTCCAAGAGCCGATGTTGGTCATGCGTTCGGCCTGCCGGAACTGGCGGTGCGCGACATCGAGCCGGCGTAGCAGCGTGCGGTGTTCGGCGGCGGTCTTCATCGCCAGCGCGAGCGCGGCGCGCGTGTCGAGCAGCGATTCGGCCAGCCGCGCGAGCCGTCGCAGTATCTCGGCATCCCCCGCCGAAAGCGTGCGCGGCTCGGAATCGATGACGCACAGCGTACCAAGCGCGAACGTCGCACCGTCGTCACGCCCGCCGCGCACGCGCAGCGGCATGCCGGCGTAGAAGCGGATGTGCGGCGCGCCGATGACGAGCGGGTTGTCGGCGAAGCGCGGGTCCAGCGTCGCATCGGGCACGATCATCACGTCGGCGCGCAGGATCGCATGCGCGCAGAACGCCTGGCTGCGCGGCGTCTCGCAGGTGTCGAGCCCGCATTTGGCCTTGAACCACTGGCGATGCTCGTCGACCAGCGAGACCAGCGCGATCTTGCAGCCCAGGCTTCGCCGTGCGCATTCGACGATCGTGTCGAACTCATGTTCGGGCGGCGTGTCGAGAATGTCGAGATCGGCAAGCGTCGAAAGTCGCGCCGCCTCGATCCCGTATCGCACATCAATGTCTTCGACAGCACGCTCGACCATGTTGGCGGCTTAATCCACGTGGGTTAACGCAATGCTTAGCACGGCCGCCGTGTGCGCCGGTGGCGCGGTTTAACCTGAATCACGATAACTTCGCCGGGAAGGCGGGAACGTGTTCGAGCGGCTGTCGGTTGTGGCTGCGCCAAGCCGACCGGAGATGCCGTTTGCCTCTATCATATCGCTGCATCCTTTCCGCCGGCCCCGATCGGGGCGCAGGCGATCCGCACACGGACGAGCGCGCGCTTTCGACGGCGGCGCAGGCCGGTTTCGAGGCGGTGTTGTGGCGTGTGGCGGAGGAGGGCGGTGACGCTGCCGCCACGCTTCCCCACGGCCTCGGCCGCCTTTGCGCCGACGCCGGGCTCGCGCTTCTGCTCGATATCGACGTCACCGCGTTCGCAGTTGCCGATCCGCTGGTGGCTGCAAACCCGGCGCTGTTCGCGCTGCGGCGGGAGCCGGTCGGCGGTGCCGTCGTGGATCCGCGCGTGCCGCCGCAGCCATCGGGCACGGCGGTGGCGCGGCTGCGCGTGGACGATGCCGCGCGCGTGTTGCTCGGGCCGATCGCGAACGGGCTGGTCGCGTTGGTCGACGCCGGCGCGCAAGGTTTCCGCTTCTTGCAGGCCGAGCGGATCGCGCCGGAGTTCCTGAAGGCGCTGATCGCACGTCTGCGCGACCACCGCGGCGATGTGGTCGCGATCGCCGGACCGGGGCTGACGCGGGAGGCCGCGCGTGCGTTGCGCGGGGTCGGGCTCGACGGGCTGACCTCGTCGTTCGGATGGTGGGACATGCGCGCCGCATGGCTGATCGAGGAGCGGCAGGATCTGCACACGGTCGCGCCGCTGATCGCCGAGCCCGGCCCGGCGCAACTGGAGCAGGACGCCGCCCGCACGCTGCTGGCGGCGGCGGCAAGCGCCGAAGGACTGATCGCGCCGCTGGAGATCGTCGCGCGTGATGCCGCGGCGGTCGCACAGGCGGTGGCTGCGGTGCGGCAGACGGCGAGCTTCACCGGCGAGATGCGTCGCCTGAGCGGCTCGGCCGGCGCGGTGACGGCGCTGCTGCGCGCCGACGCCGGCGATGTCCGCGCTGCGCAGGCGGCGCTGCTGGTGTTCATCAACACGACGCAGGCCGATCAGCCCGCACCGGACCGGGGCATCGTGCTGTCGGCTGCGGGTGCGGCGTTCGACTCGTTCGGTGACGACGCCTTCGCCCCGCTGCACGCAGGAGAGGTCCGGATGGTGACGGCGCGGCGCGCGACCGCGATCACGCCTGCGGTCGCGGGCGATGGCATCGCGACGGCGGCGGGGTCGCCACGCCTCGTCATCGAGGATGTCGTGCCCAATGTCGATGGCGGCTTGCCGGTCAAGCGGGTGACGGGCGAGACGGTGCCGGTCGCGGCGACGATCTTCGCCGACGGCCATGAGCAGCTTGCCGCCGAGCTGCTGTGGCGCACCGCTGACAGCGCCGAATGGACGGTGGTTCCGCTCGAGGAGCGGCCCAACTATCGCTGGCATGCGCAGTTCGCGCCGACCCGGCTCGGGCGGCACGAGTTCGTGATCGAAGCCTGGCTCGACCGGTTCGGCGGCTTCACGCGCGATTTCCGCAAGAAGCTCGACGCGGGCGTGGCGCAGCCGGTCGATCATGCGGAGGGGCGGCTGCTGGTCGAGCAGGCGCGCGACCGCACCTCGGGCGCGTTGCAGGCGGAGCTGAAGCGGTTCACCGACGCACTGGCAGGCGATGCCGATGCCGATCTGCTGCTGTCGGAGGCGCTGGCGGCGGCGATGGCGCAGGCTGACGATCGCCCGCACCGGTTGCGCTCCGCCGTCCAGCCGCTGGATGCGGAGCGGTTGGCCGCGCGCTATTCGAGCTGGTACGAACTGTTTCCGCGCTCGCAGGCGGTCGGCCGCCACGGCACCTTCGCCGATGTGATCGAGCGGTTGCCGGCGATCCGCGACATGGGGTTCGACACACTCTATTTCCCCCCGATCCACCCGATCGGCACCACCAACCGCAAGGGGCCGAACAACACGCTGACGCCCGAGCCCGGCGATCCCGGCAGCCCCTATGCGATCGGCACCGCCGATGGCGGGCATGAGGCGATCCATCCCGAACTGGGCGGGCTCGACCAGTTTCTCGCGCTGGTCGACGCGGCGCGCGAGCATGGGCTGGAGATCGCGCTCGACTTCGCGATCCAGTGTTCGCCCGATCATCCGTGGCTCAAGGAGCATCCCGGCTGGTTCGCGTGGCGGCCGGACGGCTCGATGAAATATGCCGAGAACCCGCCCAAGAAGTATCAGGATATCGTCAACGTCGATTTCTACGGGCCGGACGCGGTGCCCGGATTGTGGGTCGCGCTGCGCGATATCGTGCTGCTGTGGGTGAAGCGCGGCGTAAAGACGTTCCGCGTCGACAATCCGCACACCAAGCCGCTGCCGTTCTGGGAATGGATGATCGGCGAGGTGCGCGCGGCGCATCCGGAGGTGATCTTCCTCGCCGAAGCCTTCACCAAACCGGCGATGATGTACCGGCTCGCCAAGATCGGCTTCTCGCAGAGCTATACCTATTTCACCTGGCGCGACCGCAAGGCGGAACTGACCGAGTATATCACCGAACTCACCACCACCGCGCCGAAAGAATTCTACCGCCCGCACTTCTTCGTCAACACGCCCGACATCAACCCGATCTTCCTGCAAACCTCCGGCCGCCCGGGCTTCCGCATCCGCGCGGTGCTGGCGGCGACGCTGTCGGGGTTGTTCGGCGTCTATTCGGGGTTCGAACTGTGCGAGGCGGCGCCGCTGCCCGGCAAGGAGGAATATCTCGACTCGGAGAAGTTCGAGCTGCGCCCGCGCGACTGGGCGGCACCGGGCAACATCATCGCCGATATCGCGCTGCTCAACCGCCTGCGCCGCGCGCATCCGGCGTTGCAGACGCATCTCAACACGCGCTTCCACGCCGCCTACAACGACAATATCCTTTACTACGCCAAGCCCGCCGCCGATGGCGCGGACATGATCCTCGTGATGGTCAGCCTCGACCCGCACAATCCGCAGGAGGCCGATTTCGAGGTGCCGCTGTGGGAGTTCGGCCTGTCCGATACCGCCAGCATCGCGGTCGAGGATCTTGCCGAGGGCTACCGGTTCGACTGGCACGGCAAGACGCAGCATATCCGGCTCGATCCGGAACACCCCTATCGCATCTGGCGCATCGCCCCGGGAGAGACAGCATGACCGCGATCGACCAGGATCCGCTCTGGTACAAGGATGCCGTCATCTATCAGGTGCACGTCAAATCGTTTTACGATTCGAACAACGACGGCATCGGCGACTTCGCCGGACTGATGGCGAAGCTCGATTACATCGCCGAACTCGGCGTCACCGCGATCTGGCTGCTGCCCTTCTACCCCAGCCCGCGCCGCGACGACGGCTATGACATCGGCGAATATCGCGACGTCAGCCCCGATTACGGCACGATGGACGATGCGCGCGCCTTCGTGGCGGCGGCGCACGAACGCGGCATGCGTGTCATTACCGAACTGGTCATCAACCACACATCGGATCAGCATCCGTGGTTCCAGGCGGCGCGCAAGGCGCCCGCCGGCAGCCCCGAGCGCGACTTCTACGTCTGGTCGGACACCGACAAGCTCTATTCGGGCACGCGCATCATCTTCTGCGATACCGAAAAGTCGAACTGGACGTGGGACGAGGAGGCGCAGGCCTATTTCTGGCACCGCTTCTATTCGCACCAGCCCGACCTCAACTTCGACAATCCGAAGGTGCTGGAGGAGGTGCTGTCGGTGATGCACTTCTGGCTGGACGCGGGTGTCGACGGGCTGCGGCTCGACGCGATTCCCTATCTGGTCGAGCGCGACGGCACCTCGAACGAGAACCTGCCCGAGACGCATGCGGTGCTGAAGAAGATCCGCGCCGATCTCGACGCGCATTACCCCGACCGGATGTTGCTCGCCGAGGCGAATATGTGGCCGGAAGACACCCAGCAATATTTCGGCGAGGTCGACGAGAACGGCTGGGGCGACGAATGCCACATGTCGTTCCACTTCCCGCTGATGCCGCGCATGTACATGGCGGTCGCACAGGAGGATCGCTTTCCGATCACCGACATCATGCGCCAGACCCCGGAAATCCCGGTCAACTGCCAATGGGCGATCTTCCTGCGCAACCATGACGAGCTGACGCTCGAAATGGTGACCGACGCAGAGCGCGATTATCTGTGGAACACCTACGCCGCCGACAAGCGCGCGCGCATCAACCTCGGCATCCGCCGCCGCCTCGCTCCGCTGATGGAGCGCGACCGCCGGCGTATCGAACTGATGAACGCGCTGCTGCTGACCATGCCGGGCACGCCCGTGCTCTATTACGGCGACGAGATCGGCATGGGCGACAACGTCTATCTCGGCGACCGCGACGGCGTGCGCACGCCGATGCAATGGTCGTCGGATCGCAACGGCGGCTTCAGCCGCGCCGACCCGGCCAGCCTGACGCTGCCGCCGATCATGGACCCGCTTTACGGTTTCCAGGCGATCAACGTCGAGGCGCAGGAACGCGACCAGCATTCGCTGCTCAACTGGGTCAAGCGCATGCTGGCGGTGCGGCGCGAACACCGCGCGTTCGGCCGTGGCACGCAGCGTTTCCTGCGGCCGGCCAACCGCAAAATTCTCGCCTATCTGCGCGAGCATGAGGGCAATGCGGTGCTGTGCGTCGCCAACCTCAGCCGCACCGCGCAGGCGGTGGAGCTCGACCTGCATGACTATGCAGGTAGCACGCCGGTCGAACTGTCGGGCGGCGCGGCGTTCCCGGCGGTCGGCCAGCTTCCCTATCTGCTGACGCTGCCGCCCTATGGCTTCCTGTGGTTCTGCCTGTCGAGCAGCGTTGGCGCGCCCGAATGGTCGAGCGCGGCGCCGGGCGGCGATGTCGAGCGCTACACCTTCGTGCTGCGCCCCGATCTCGCGGGCGTTACGCGGGGACGCAACGCGCAGGTGCTCGAAAGCGAGATTTTGCCATCGTACGTGGCGCAGCGCCGCTGGTTCGGCGAGAAGGACGAGACGATCCGCAATGTCCGCGTGGCGCGCACGGTCGCCTTGCCGGAAGTCGAGGATCTCGTGCTGACCTTGATCGAGGTGACGACCGACGCGGGCACGCAGACCTACACGCTGCCGCTCGGCATCGGCTGGGAAGGCGAGTTGCAGGGGCCGTTCGCATCCAACCTCGCGATCGGCCGGGTGCGGCGCGAGCGTCGCGTCGGGTTGCTGACCGACGGCTTCACCGTCTCCAGCTTCGCGGCGGCGGTGATCGGCGCGATCGGGCGCGGCGATACGGTTCCGGTCGACGGCGGCGAACTGCGCTTCGTCGGCACCGACGCGCTCGACATCGGCACCGATGCCGCCCCCGAATGGATCGGCGCGGAACAGTCGAACAGCACGATGATCCTCGGCGAACGCGCGGTGTTGAAGCTGCTGCGCAAGGTGCAGCCGGGTATCCACCCCGATGCCGAGATGGTGCGCTATCTCGTCGCGGGCGGGTTCGAGAACGTCCCCGCGATCCTCGGCGAGGTGTGGCTGGACGAAGGCGAGGCATCGAGCCTCGTCATGCTGGTGCAGCGCTTCGTCTACAATCAGGGCGACGGCTGGGCGTGGACTTTGGGCCTGCTCGAACGGCTCGCCACCGATGCCGACTGGAACTCGTCCAACTACGAGAACTTCGCGCAGAACCTCGGTCGGCGGCTGGCGGAGATGCACGGCGTTCTGGCGCGCCCGAGCGACGACGCCGCGTTCGCGCCCGAAGCGCTGACGCTTGCCGATGCCGATCGCCTGTCCGGGCGGATCGAGGGGCAGGTCGACAAGGCGCTCGGCATCCTGAGCGGTGCGACGCTGGGCGAGGCCGATGCGGCGGCGGCCGCCTATCTGCGCGATCACCGCGCCGATCTGATGGCGCGCATCAAGAGCGTCGCACGCGAGGCGGAAGGGCGCACGCGTACGCGCATCCACGGCGATCTCCACCTTGGGCAGATGCTGGTGACGGGCAGCGACGTGATGCTGATCGACTTCGAGGGCGAGCCGGTGAAATCGCTCGACGAACGCCGCGCCAAGGATCTGCCCGAACGCGACGCGGCGGGGATGCTGCGCTCGTTCGACTATGCCGCCGCAGTCGCCGAACGCGCCCGCCCGGCAATGGCCGATGCGGAGGAGGCGCGCACCGACGCGCGTTACGAGGATTTCCGCCAGAGCGCGGTCGCGGCGTTCCTCGCCGGCTACCGCGAGGTTGCGGCGATGCACGAACCGCTGCTCGACCTGTTCGTGCTGGAAAAGGCGGCGTACGAGATCGCCTATGAAGCGGCCAACCGGCCCGACTGGATCGGGGTGCCGATCGCGGGGCTCGCCCGTGCTGCCGAACGGCTGTTGCAGGAGAATGCGGCGTGAGCGCCTATAGCGACATCGCCGCGGCGATCCTCGAAGCACGGCTGAGCGATCCGTTCGCGGTGCTGGGCGCGCATGACGGCGAGGTGCGCACCTTCCAACCCGGCGCGCGATCGGTGGCGCTGGTCGCCCGGGGTGACGGCCGCGCGCTCGGCACGCTGGCGGAGCAGGCACCCGGCCTGTTCGTCGGCGCGATGGCCGAGGCGGTACCTTACGCCTTGCGGATCGAGTGGCCGGACGGCGCGGTGCAGGAGACGGAAGACGCCTACAGCTTCGGCCTCGTGCTGAGCGATCTCGACCTGTACCTGTTCAACGAAGGGCGGCACTGGGAACTCGCGCGCGCGATGGGCGCGCAGCCTCGCACGATGGACGGAGTGGAGGGCGTCGCTTTCTCCGTCTGGGCGCCCAACGCGCGGCGCGTGTCGGTGGTCGGCGATTTCAACGGCTGGGACGGTCGCCGTCACCCGATGCGCTTGCGGCAGGGCGCGGGCGTTTGGGAGCTGTTCGTGCCGCGCATCGGGGCTGGCGAACATTACAAGTTCGAGATTGCCGGGGCGGACGGCAGCGTCGCGCAAAAGGCCGATCCCCTTGCCCGACAGACCGAGTTGCCGCCGAAAACCGGTTCGATCGTCGCACCTGCGCCTGATTTCTCCTGGTCCGACGGAGACTGGCTGGCCGAACGTGCGGCGCGCCACGCGCCCGATGCGCCGCTGTCGATCTACGAGATCCACGCCGGATCGTGGTTGCGGCCCGATGACGATGCCGACGGCACGCTCGACTGGCAGGGGCTGACCGATCGGCTGATCCCCTATGTCGCCGACATGGGCTTCACCCATGTCGAGCTGATGCCGATCATGGAGCATCCGTTCGGCGGATCATGGGGCTATCAGCCGCTGTCGCAGTTCGCGCCTTCCGCGCGCTTCGGCCGACCGGACCAGTTCGCCGCGTTCGTCGATGCCTGCCATCGCTACGGCATCGGCGTGATCCTCGACTGGGTGCCCGCGCATTTCCCGACCGACGCGCACGGCCTTGCGCATTTCGACGGCACGCCGCTCTACGAACATGCCGATCCGCGCGAGGGGTTCCATCAGGACTGGAACACCTTGATCTACAATCTCGGGCGGCGCGAGGTGTCGGGCTTTCTGCTCGCCTCGGCGTTCTGGTGGCTGGAGACGTTCCATGTCGACGGCCTGCGCGTCGATGCGGTCGCTTCCATGCTGTACCGCGATTACAGCCGCAACGCGGGCGAGTGGGTGCCCAACATCTACGGGGGCCGCGAGAATTTGGAATCGGTCGCGTTCCTCAAGCGGCTGAACGAGGTCGTCGCCGAACGCGTGCCCGGCGCGATGACGATCGCCGAGGAATCGACCGCGTGGCCGGGCGTCTCCGCGCCGGTGTCGCAGGGTGGCCTCGGCTTTTCGTACAAGTGGAACATGGGGTGGATGAACGACACGCTCCGCTATGTCGAGCGTGACCCGCTGTATCGCGGCTGGCACCATAATGAGGTGACGTTCGGGCTGGTCTATGCCTTTTCCGAGCGCTTCGTGCTGCCGATCAGCCATGACGAGGTGGTCCACGGCAAGGGTTCGCTGATCGGCAAGATGCCGGGCGACCCGTGGAGGCGCTTCGCCAATCTGCGCGCCTATTTCAGCCTGATGTGGACGCATCCCGGCAAGAAGCTGCTGTTCATGGGGTGCGAGATCGCGCAGGAACGCGAGTGGAACCACGATACGCAGGTGGCGTGGGAACTGCTCGAACGGCCCGAGCATGCCGCGATGCAGCGGCTGGTGCGCGATCTCAACCACCTCTATGCGGCCGAGCCCGCATTGCACGCGCGCGACGCCGATCCGGCGGGGTTCCAGTGGATCGTCGGCGGCGATACGCAGGCCAGTGTGTTCGTCTATGCGCGCTACGGTGCGGCGGGCGATGCGCCGGTGGTGGTGGTGCTCAACATGAGCGCCAATCCGCATCACGGCTACACGACCGGTCTGCCGCGCACGGGCGTGTGGCGCGAGGTCTTCAACAGCGATGCCGGCAGCTACGGCGGCGCCAATATCGGCAACGGCGGCTCGGTCCACGCTGTCGCCAGCGGCGCGCACGGCCAGCCGGCGAGCGCCGATATCGTCGTGCCGCCGCTCGCCGGGCTGGTGCTGCGCTTCGAAGGAAGCGAGGCTTGAGCAAGCTGCACGACCTCGCCGAGGCGGCGGGTCTCCAGATCGCATGGGAAGATGCGCTCGGAGAGCCGCATCGCGTGGCGGATGACTCGTTGGTGGCGATCCTCGCCGCGCTCGGCTTTCCCGCCGACGACGACGCCGCGATCGCTGAAAGCGCCGCCCGCATCGCGCAGGACCGTGCGACCGACTGCGCGTTCGTGTCCGGCACGCTCGACACGCCGATCGCGCTGCCGCCGCGCTGCGGCGCAGCCGGCGCGGCCGCGTTGATCCTCGAGGACGGCACCCGCCGGGAGATCACCCTCACCGCTGATGGCGATGCGCTGCACGTCCCGCCGGTCGCGACGATCGGCTATCACCGGCTGGTCGTCGGTGGACGGGAGATCACGCTCGCGGTCGCGCCGCCGCGTTGCTTTTCGGTTGCGGATGCCGCGGCGGGGCGGCGCATCTGGGGATCGTCCGTCCAGATCGCGTCGCTGCGCGACGATACGCCCAAGCCGTTCGGCGATTTCGGCAGCCTTGCCGCCGCCGCGCGCGCGTTCGCCGCGCAAGGTGCGGACGCGCTGGCGATCAGCCCGGTGCATGCGCTGTTTCCTGCCGACAGCAGCCGCTACAGCCCCTATGCGCCGTCGAGCCGACTGTTCCTCAACGTGCTCTACGCCGATCCCGCGCTGGCCGGCGCGACGCTGCCCGTTGCGCCGGGCGGCGATCTGATCGACTGGGGGGAGGCGATCCCCGAACGGATGCGGAGCCTGCGCCAAGCCTATGACGCGCGAAGCGACGCAGTGCGCGCGGCAATCGCCGATCATGCCGCGCAGGGCGACGACGAACTCGAACGGCACGCGCGGTTCGATGCGTTGCACGCGCATTTCTTCGCGCAGAACGGCGCGCGTGGCTGGCAGGATTGGCCGGAGGCGTTCCACGATCCGGCCGGTCCTGACGTCGCGAAGTTCGCGGCCGAGCATGCGGAGGAAGTTGGGTTCCACCTATACCTGCAATGGCTCGCCAAGCGCAGTCTCGATGCCGCGCAACAGGCGGCGACCGGGGCGGGGATGGCGCTCGGGCTGATCGCCGACCTCGCCGTCGGCATGGACCCGGGCGGCAGCCATGCGTGGAGCCGGCCCGACGATCTGCTCAGCGGCCTGTCGATCGGCGCGCCGCCCGATCTGCTCGGGCCGGACGGGCAGAGCTGGGGGATCACCGGCTTCTCCCCGCATGCCTTGCAGCGCACCGGGTTCGCGCCGTTCATCGCGACATTGCGCGCCGCGCTCGATCACGCCGGCGGTATCCGCATCGACCATGCGTTGGGGCTGCGGCGGCTGTGGGTCGTGCCCGAAGGCGCTTCGCCCAAGCAGGGCGCGTATCTGACGATGCCAATGGACGATATGTTCCGCGTGCTCGCGATCGAATCGCACCGCGCGCGCGCGGTTGTGATCGGCGAGGATCTCGGCACCGTGCCCAAGGGGTTCCGCCCGGCGATGGACGACAAGGCGATGCTCGGCATGCGCGTATTGTGGTTCGAGCGGAACGAAGACGGCGGTTTCCTGCCGCCCGAAGACTATGATTGCGACGCGGCGGCGATGACCGGCACGCACGATCTCGCCACGGTCGCAGGCTGGTGGCGCGGCCGCGACATCGCGTGGAACTGGCAACTCGGCCGCACCTCACGCGCGCGCGACGAAGCCGAGGATCAGGCGACCCGCGCGAAGGAGCGCACGACCTTGTGGGAGGCGTTCGTCGCAGCCGGCGTGGTGGATCGGCCCGAGCCGGCGGCGGATGAGGACGCGGGCGTCGTCGATGCGGCGCTCGCCTTCGTCGCGCGGACGCCGTCGGCACTGGCGATCGTCCCGCTGGAGGATGTGATCGGCGCGGTGGAGCAGCCCAACCTGCCCGGTACGATCGACGAGCATCCCAACTGGCGCCGCCGCATGCCCGAGACGACCGCGACGCTGCTCGACCGCAGCGAGGTCGCCGCGCGGCTTGCGACCCTACGAACGGCGAGACCCGGCGCCGCAGCCGGCTGAGGGAGTAGCGCAGAACCGGGACGCGAAGACCCCGGTGGCGCCGACGGGCATACGATTGACCGAAGCAAGTTCTTGCTTTCGTTGAATTCTATTCGGCGCGATCACGGATGCTCCGGGTTTATACGGAGCTTACTTAAGCGCGCTTTCACCATGCGCCGGCATTGTCCGGCGGCCGATCCGCAGTGGATCCATGGATGATGTCGTGACTGATTTGCCCCTCGTAAGATCCGCCGCCAATCGCATCTGCTGGCGCTCGAGCCGCGCATGATGTTCGACGCGGCGGCTGCGGTCACGCTCCAGAATGCCGCAGCGGATCAGGATGCGGCGACGCACGCCACCCCGTTTGCCGATGGCGGCGATCATCCGGCGGCCACCGGTGCGGCGCACACCACCGGCGCGCACACCACGCCGGTGGCGGTCGATCCCGCCGAGAACGCATCGCGGGACGCGCAGCGCCTGTCGGAGCAGGGTGGCACGCCCGCTATGACGTCGACCGATTCGCCGCACGACGTGATCTTCATCGACACATCGGTCGATGATTACCGCCAGCTCGCCAGCGCATGGGCCGGGCGTGGCGAGATCGTGCTGATCGACGGCACCAGGGACGGCATCGCACAGGTGCAGGCAGCGCTCGCCGGCCAGACCGGCATCGCCGCCATCCACATCGTCAGCCACGGTGAGGAGGGGGCGTTCTTTCTCGGCACCACACGGGTCGATGCCGCAGCGATCACGGCTTCGCTGTCGGCCTCGCTCGGCCAGATCGGCCAGTCGCTCGCGCCCGGCGGCGATATCCTGATCTACGGCTGCGACTTCCCCGCCGGTGCCGATGGCGCGCAGGCGCTCGCCGCTTTTGCCGATGTCACGCATGCCGATGTCGCTGCCTGTTCGATCCGCTCAGGCACCTGTTCTTCCAGATCGGCGCGCTCGAACAGCGTGTGGTGGCGCACTGGCGCAAGGGCGAGGCGGGGGCGGTGCGCGCCGCATTGATCGCGGAAGGGGCAGAGCTCGAGGATGCCGAAGACGCGATCGTCGCCTTCCACGAGTTCGCGCTCGCCAACAGCCTGACGCGCGAGGCGCCCGGGAATGCGATCGAGACGCTCGCCAGGCGCAACGCCGCCGCCCGGCGCGACTGGTGGCGCTGGCTGCTCGACCATTATCTGTTCATCCGCGTGCCGCTGGTGCGCCCGGCGGCGTTCCTCGAACGCACTTTGCCGTATGCGCGCGCGATCTGGTCGAACACCGGCATCGCGGTGCTCGCGACGATGGCGCTGCTCGGGCTGTTCCTCGTCACCCGCCAATGGGATGCGTTTACCGCCAATTTCGCCGGGCTGCTGAGCGCCAAGGGGCTCGCCTCCTATGCCTGCGCGCTGCTGATGGTGAAGGCGTTCCACGAACTCGGCCACGCTTATACCGCGACGCGCTTCGGCTGCCGCGTGCCGGCGATGGGGGTGAGCTTCCTCGTGATGGTGCCGGTGTTCTATACCGATACTAGCGCGGCGTGGCGGCTGCGCTCGCGTACGCAACGCATGACGATCGACGCGGCCGGACTGTGCGCGGAGTTCAGCGTGGCGGCGGTGGCGATCCTGTTGTGGTCGTTCCTGCCCGACGGGGCGGTGCGGACCGGCGCGTTCGTGCTGGCCACCACCAGCCTCGCCACCTCGATCCTCGTCAACGCCAGCCCGTTCATGCGCTTCGACGGCTATTACATCCTGTCGGACCTGCTCGGCGTGCCCAATCTCGCTGCCCGCGCCTTCGCGCTCGCCCGCTGGCGCGCCCGCGAACTGCTGTTCGCGCTGGGGGAAGCGCCGCCCGAGGCGATGCCCGCGCGGACCCGCCGGGCGATGATCGTCTATGCCGGCATCACCTTCTGCTACCGCGCGTCGCTCTACGTCGGCATCGCGCTGCTCGTCTATCACAGCTTCTTCAAGGCGCTCGGCCTTGTCCTTTTCGCCGTGGAGGTTTCCGTGTTCCTCGCCCGTCCCGTCCTTTCGGAAGCGCGCGAGTGGCGCGCGCGCTGGCCCGCGATCCGCGCCAGCCGTCGCGCGCACATGCTCGCCGTCGTCGCGGGCGCGCTGGCGGTGGCGGCGTTCCTGCCGCTCGACCGTTCGGTGACGCTGCCGGCGATGCTCACCCCGCTCGCCGACAAGCCGGTCGTCACCGGCGATCCGGCACGGGTCGAGCGCGTGCTGGTCGAGGACGGCGCGGTCGTGCGGGCAGGGCAGCCGCTGATCGAACTGTCCTCGCCCGACATCGCGCTCGGCATCTCGCAGGCGCAGTTGCGCATCGCGCAGCTCGAAAGCCAGATCGCGCGCGGCGTCGCCGACCGCGAGGATCTCGCCGATGCGACCGTGCTGGGCCGCGATCTGATCGCGCAGCGCGACCTGCTCGCCGGGCTGGAGAAGCGGCGCGCCGCCCTGACCATCCGCGCCGAGGTGGCCGGGCGCGTGGTCGACCTGTCGGACGATCTCGAGGCCGGTAGCTGGACCGACGGCAAGATGCCGCTGCTGCGCGTCGTCACCCCCGGCCGCTATGCGGTGAACGCCTATATCCCCGAGGCGGAAAGCTGGCGGCTGACCCCCGGCACACAGGGGCGCTTCGTGCCCGGCGAGGCGGCGACGGGGACATGGGCGGTGCGGCTCGACGAGATCGGCGGCAACGCGATCCGCACGCTCGACCAGCCCGCGCTCGCCACCGTCAACGGCGGCCCAATCGCGACCCGCCCGGCCACGAAGGACGGCCTGCAACCGAGCGAGGCGACCGTCGCGCTCCGCCTGATCGCGCAGCAGAGCGCCGCTGCGGGCCTGCCCCAGCCAGTGGCGGGCAGCGTCATCCTGCCGGCCCGCGGCGAAAGCGTCGCCGCCCGCGTGGTGCGCGCGTTGACGCGGGTGCTGGTGCGCGAATCCTCGCTTGGGTGAAGCGCGCCGCTACCGCCAGACGCTGACGCGCTGATCGGGCGGCAGATACAGCGCGTCACCCGGCTTGACGCCGAACGCCTGATACCATGGCGCGAAGTTGCGCACGATCCCGTTGACCCGGTACTTGTCGGGTGAGTGCGGATCGCTGAGCAACTGCTGGCGCACCGCCTCCTCGCGCCGCTTGCCCTGCCATGCCTGCGCATAGGCGAGGAAGAAGCGCTGGTCCCCGGTCATCCCGTTCAGCACGGGCGGTTCGCCGTGGCGCGCGACATAGCGGCGGTACGCGGCATAAGCGGTCTCCAGACCGCCCAGATCGGCGAGGTTCTCGCCCAGCGTCAGCCGGCCCTTGATCTTCACGCCCGGGATCGGTTCGTACTGGTCGAACTGCGCGGCCAGCCGGTCGGCCGGCACCGTATATTGCGCAGCGGTGGCCTTGCTCCACCAGTCGCGCAGGCGGCCTTTCTCGTCGAACTGCCGCCCTTCGTCGTCGAAGCCGTGCCCCATCTCGTGCCCGATCGTGGTCGCGCCGGTTTCCGCGTAATTCACCGCCGGATCGGCGTTGGCATCGAAGAACGGCGGCTGGAGGATCGCCGCCGGCAGCGTGATCTGGTTCATCGTCGGATCGTAATAGGCGTTCACGGTCTGCGGAGTCATGTACCACAGGCCGCGATCCACCGGCTTGGGGAAGCGTTGCAATTGCAGCCGCCACTGGAAATCGGCCACCGCGATACTGTTCGCGAGCGGGTCGGTGCGGCTGACCTTCAGCGTCGTATAGTCGATCCACGCCTTGGGATGGCCGACGCGCGGATCGAAGGTGGCGAGCTTGGCGAGCGCGGCGGTGCGGGTCGCCGCGTCCATCCACTTGGCGGCCTCGATCTTGTCCTTATAGGCGGCCTGCATGTCGGCGACGAGTTCGTCGGCCTTGGCCTGCGTCGCGGGCGACCAGTATTGCTGGACGTAGATCGCGCCCACCGCCTCGCCGAGTGCATCGTCGATCAGCGCCATGCCGCGTTTCCATCGCGCGCGCTGTTCCGGCACGCCGCGCAACGTCTTCGAATAGAAGTCGAAGTTCGCCTGATCGAACGCCTTGGGCAGGAACGGCGCGGCACCGGACAGGAACCGGGCGGTCATCCATTCCTTCCAGGTCGACAGCGGCACGTCGCCGAGCCGCTTCGCCGCCGCCGCGACCGCGCTCGGCTCCGACACGTTGACCTTCATAGCCGCGCCCAGCCCCATGCTCGCCAGCGTCGGCGTCCAGTCCATTTCGGGCGCGAGTTTGGTGAGTTGCTCGCGCGTCATCGGGTTGTGCGTCTTGACCGGGTCGCGGCGCTGCTCGGGCGTCCACTGATCCTGGCTCAGCCGCGTTTCCAGCGCGATGATCCGGTCCGCCTTGGCCGCTGCATCGGGGATGCCGGCCAACTGTTGCAGCGTGACGAGATAGGTGCGGTAGGCGCGGCGGATCGCGTCGTATTTCTCGCCGGGGAGAAGATAATAGTCGCGCGTCGGCAGGCCGAGCCGCGCCTGACCGGCATCGGCCATATAGTGGGTCGGATCGTCGGCGTCGGTCGAGATGCCGATGTTGACCGGGGAGGGGAAGCCCGGCCGCATCATCAGCTCGACAAGCTGCACGCGATCCCGCACCCCGTCGATACGCGCGAGCCATGGCTTGATCGGCGCCAGTCCGCGCTGCTCGATCGCCTGCTCGTCCATCCACGCGGCGTAGAAATCGCCTACCTTGCGCGCGTCCGGGGTGGTCGGGCTGGCCGCTGCGGTCTCGACGATCTTGCGGACCTGAACCTCGATCTCGTCGGGCAGATCGTAATTGTAGCCAGCGCCGACCTTGTCCGCCGGGATCGGATGATCGCGCAGCCATGTGCCCACCGCATAGGCGTAGAAGTCGTCGCCGGGCTTCACGCCCCTGTCCATGTTCTGCAATTCGAGGCCCCACGGCCGGTAGCGGGGCGCGCCCGTCTGCGCGGCAAGCAACGCGGGAACGGTGGCAAGCGCGAGGACGAACGGGGCGGAACGGCGCATCGGGAAACTCCGGCTGTATTGCGAACACCCGGCTTAGGCGCACGCCCGGGGTTTTTCCATCCGTCCCGCGCCGGCGCTGGCGGAGCAGGTCGTCACGGTTTCGTCCGTGTCGGCGCGTCACCCGCTGTCCAGCCGCCGCCGAGGGCGCGGATCAGGCGGATGCTCGCCTGCAAGCGCCGCGTGTCGAGATCGAGCGCGGTGCGCCGGGCTTGCAGCGCCGTCGTCTGGGCGGTGAACACCTCAAGGTAGGTGACCGCGCCCTTGGCATAGCGGTTGAGCGAGAGCCGCTCGGTGGTGGCAGCCTGACGCACCGCCTCGTCCTGCGCGGCGGCTTCGTCGCCGAGATGGTGGAGCAGCGCGAGATTGTCCTCGACCTGCTGAAACGCGGTCAACACCGTACCGCGATAGTCGGCGCTGGCGCTCGCCCAGCGCGCCCGCGCGACCGCGAGTTCGGCGCGACGACGGCCGCCGTCGAACAGGGCGAGCACCGCGCTCGGCCCGATTGACCAGATCTGATTGGGGGCCGAAAACAGTCCCGGCAGGCCGGTGTTCTGGAAGCCGCCGCTCGCGCCCAGCCGGATCGCCGGGAAGAACGCGGCCTTGGCGACGCCGATGCCGGCATTGGCGGCGGCGACGCGGCGTTCGGCGGCGGCAATGTCGGGGCGGCGCTCGATCAGTGTCGAAGGCAGGCCTAGCGGGACCGCCGGCACGGCGAAATCGCTCGCCACCGGCGGAATCGAGAAGTCGGAGGCGGGCGTGCCGACGAGGCTTGCGATGGCATGTTCGGTCAGCGCGCGCGATGCGGCGACATCGGCAAGCTGCGCGCGCGCCTCGGCGAGTTGCGCGCCCGAGCGGCTGGTCTCGATGCCGCTGACGATGCCGGCCTGAAACCGGCGCGCGATCAGGTGATCGGCCTTGGCGAAGGCATCGACGGTCTGCGACAGCAGCACGGCCTGGCGATCGTAACCCCGCAGCGCCATGAAATCGGTGGCGAGTTCGGCTTGCAGGCTCAGCCGGATCGCGGCGAGATCGTCGCCCGATGCCTGTACCTCGGCCTTGCCGGCGGCGACGCTGTTGCGCACGCGACCCCAAAGATCGAGTTCGTAGCCGAAGCTCGCCTCTATGGTGTCGGCGCTATAGACGTCGGGCTGGTTCGCGCCGCGCAGCGGACGGTTGTCGGACTGGCGGTTGCGCGTCGCCTGGGCATCGACGCCGAGCTGCGGCAGCAGCGCCGCGCGGCTCTGGCCGAGGAACCCGCGCGCCGCATCGTACCGCGCGAGCGCGCCAGCATAGGTCGGGTTGTCGGTGGCGATCCTGCGTTCGAGGCGGTCGAGCGTCGGATCGCCGAACACCGCCCACCAGTCGCCGCCGGGGGATGCGGGCGCGGCGGGTTGCCACGGGCCGGCTTCCTTGAAGGCGGTGACGGCCGGGGTTGCCGGCGGCCGGTAGGCGGGCGCGAACGAACAGCCGGCGATCGCGGCGAGCAGCGGCAGCGCCAGCCATCCACGCTTAGCCATGTGTGCCGTCCTCGACGCGGACCAGTTCGCCGTCGCTGAGCGAATCGGGCGGATTGTCGACGATCTTCTGCTGGGCGGTCAGTCCCGATGTCACCTCGACCGTCTGGCCGAGATCGCGGCCGATCGTGACGGCGCGCAGGTGGACGTGGGCGTCGGCACCCACGGTCGCCACCTGCGTGCCCTGCGCGCGGAAGATCAGCGCGCTCGACGGGATCTGCACGGTGCCGCTCTGGCCGCGCACGTCGAAGCGGACCTGCGCATAGCCGCCGGGCTTGAGCGCGCCGTTTGGATTGTCGGCGAGCAGTTGCACTTGGAACGTGCCGGTCTGCTGGTTGATCGCGCCGGCATTGCCGATCACGTGCGCATCGAAGCTGCGTGTCGGATCATCGGGCGTGGTGAGCGTGGCGTCGAGGCCCGGCGTCATGCCCGCTGAATAGTTCTGCGGCACGTTGACGTAGATACGGATCTTGCGCGTATCGGCGACCGAGAACATCGGCTGCTGCACCGATGCGCCCGGTCCGACCAAATCGCCGATATCGGCATTGCGCGACGTGACCGTGCCCGCGAACGGCGCGCGAACGGTGGAGAACGCCTTCTGCGCAAGCAGCCGGCCGAGATCGGCACGCGCCGCCATCACCGCTGCATTGCGCACGGCGAGATCGCCGTTCTTCTCGTCGGCCTCCTGCTTCGACACCGAATTATCGGTGAGCAGGTCGTTCCAGCGCGCCGCCGTGCTGCGCGCCAACGAAGCGTGGGCCTGCGCGCTGACCAGCGCCGCGCGTGCCGACACAATCTGCTGGTCGAGTTCGGGCGTGTCGATCCGCCCGAGCGGGGTGCCCGCGCCGACGTTCGCGCCGATGTCCTTGTACCACGCGCTGACATAACCGCCGACGCGCGCGTAGAGCTTGGCGGCGTTCCATGCCTGCATCGTGCCGGGCAGGGTGAGCGCGTCGTTCGCCGATGCCCCCTTCGCGGCGATCATGTGGACGGCGGGCACCGAACGCGCGTCGGACCAGCTTTGCGCCTCGTGCGTGTCGCCGCGCCGCACCAGCGCGCCGGCCGCGACCACGCCGGCCGCCGCCACCAATGCGACGATACCCGCTGTCTTGAGGCCCCGGGGGGCGGGGGCGGGGGTCTGAACAGCTTCAGCCTGCATGAGCGAGGGTTCCGGTTGCGAGAGTGTCGGAAGCCGCGCCCCGCTGCTTGCGGTGCGCGATCGAGAAGACGACGGGGACGAAGACGAGCGTGGCGAGCGTCGCGCAGATCAATCCGCCGATCACCGCGCGCCCGAGCGGCGCGTTCTGCTCGCCGCCTTCGCCGAGACCCAGTGCCATCGGCGCCATGCCGATAATCATGGCGAGCGCGGTCATCAGCACCGGGCGGAAGCGGGTTGCGCCCGCTTCGGCGGCGGCGCGCAAGGCATCGCCGGTGGCGGCGAGCCGTTCGCGCGCGAAGCTGACCACCAGCACCGAGTTCGCGGTGGCCACGCCCATGCACATGATCGCGCCGGTGAGTGCGGGGACCGACAGCGGGGTGTGCGTGGCGAACAGCATCCACACGATTCCGGCGAGCGCGGCGGGCAGCGCGGAGATGATGACGGTCGGATCGACCCAGCTCTGGAAGTTGACGACGATCAGCAGGTAGATCAGCGCGATCGCTCCGATCAGGCCGAAGATCAGCCCCGAGAAGGCGGTGTTCATCGTCTCGACCTGACCGCGCAGCTTCACGCTCGATCCCTTGGGCAGCGTCCCCTTCGCCTGATCGAGCACCTTCTGGATGTCCGCCGCCACCGCACCGAGATCACGTCCCTGCGTCGTCGCATAGACATCGTAGGAGGGCTGCACCGCATAATGCGTCACCACTGCCGGCGACGGCTCGCGGTGGAGCGTGCCGAGGCCCCCGAGCAACTGATAGGTGCCGCCCGATCCGGTGATCGGCAGGTTCTGGAGCGCCGACAGCGAGTCGGTGCGGTACTGCGGCGTTTGCACCACGATCGGATAGGACACGCCGTTCTTCGGGTTGAGCCAGAAGGCAGGCGCGACCTGGAAGCTGCCGGCGAGGTTCACCGCCATGCTGCGCGTCACGTCGTTCTCGGTGATGCCGACGCGGTTGGCCTGCGCGCGATCGACGTCGAAGCCGAGTTCGGGATAGGCTTCGGTCTGCTGGACGCGCACGTCGGCGATGCCGGCGATGTGCTGCATCTTCTCGGCAAGCATCTGCGCATAGGCCTTGCCGCCCTTGATGTCGCTGCCGGTCACCATCACGTCGATCGGGGCGGGTGCGCCGAAATTGAGGATCTGGCTGATGATGTCGGCCGGCAGGAACGAGAAGACCGAGCCGGGGAACGCATCGGGCAGCGCCTTGCGCAAGCGCCGGACGTACTCGGCGGTGGGCTTGTGATCCTCGGATAGCGTGATGAGGATGTCGCCGTCCTGCGGGCCGACCCCGCCGGTGTTCGAATAGGCGCGGTTGATGCCCGACACCGGCATGCCGATATTGTCCACGATCGACACCAGTTCGCCCGCCGGGATCACGCTGCGGATCCTGTCCTCGACGTGATCGAACATCGCCGCCGTCTCCTCGATGCGGGTGCCGATCGGCGCGCGGACGTGGAGGTTGATCTGGCCCGCATCGATCGTCGGGAAGAAGTTGCGCCCGAGCATCGGCACCAGCGCGAACGACACCAGCACCACCGCCATGAACGCCGGCACGAACACGCGCCGCCGCGCGAGCGCGAAGTCGAGCAAAGCGACGTAATAGCCGCGCACCGCCTCGAAGCGACGTTCGAACCCGCTCTGGAAACGGCGGAACACGTTGTGGCTCTTCGGGCGGCCGGTCATCGCATCGTGGCTGACCATCACCTCGGCGGTGTGCTCGCTGGCGTGCTGCCGCAGCAGGTAATTGCCCATCGTCGGCACCAATGTGCGCGACAGGATGAACGACGCGATCATCGCGAACACCACCGCCATCGCCATCGGCGCGAACAGGAAACCGGCGACGCCGGGCAGGAAGAACATCGGCAGGAAGGCGATGCAGATGCACAGCAGCGACACGAACGCCGGCCCGACGATCTGCTGCGCGCCGTCAAGGATGGCGTCACGCACCGTCTTGCCCTGTTCGAGATGCCAGTTGATGTTCTCGATCGTGACGGTGGCATCGTCGACGAGGATGCCGACCGCGAGCGCGAGGCCACCCAAAGTCATGATGTTGAGCGTCTGCCCAGCGGCCGCCAGCGCCGCGACGGCGGCGAGGATGGCGAGCGGGATCGACGCGGCGATGATGACGGTGGACCGCCACGAGCCTAGGAACAGCAGGATCATCAATGAGGTGAGCGCGGCGGCGATCACGCCTTCCTTGACCACGCCCGACACCGCCGCCTTCACGAACAGCGACTGATCCGACAGCGGCTGCACCTTGAGCGACGGCGGCAAGGTCTCGCGGATCTTGGGCAGCAGCGCCTTGGCCTGATCGACGATGGCGATGGTCGAGGCCGCGCCCGATTTCAGCACGGTCATCAATACCGCGCGGCCGCCGTCGACGCGCACCACGTTGCGCTGCGGGGGCGACCCGTCGCGGACGTGCGCCACGTCGCGCATCGTCACCGTCGCGCCATCGACGGTCTTGATCGGCAGATCGTTGAGCTGGTCGATCACCTCGGGCGAATTGTTGAGCCGGACGTTGTATTCGTACTGGCCGATCTTGGTGGTGCCGGCCGGCACGATCTGGTTCTGCGCCGCCAGCGCCGCGCCGACGTCGCTCGCCGAAAGGTGCCGCGCCTGGAGCGCGCCGGGATCGAGGTCAATCTGGATCTGGCGTTCCTTGCCGCCATACGGGGAGGGGATCGCCGCGCCCTGTACCGAGGCGAGCGCGGGGCGGATGAAGTTCTGGCCGAGATCGTAGATCTTTTGTTCGGAGAGATCCTTCGCCGACAGCGCGAGTTGCAGGATCGGCACGGTCGAGGCGTTGTAGTTGAGGATTTGCGGCGGGGTGATGCCGGGCGGCATCTGCTTGAGCACGGTCTGCGAGGCCGCCGTCACCTGCGCGGAGGCGGTGCGGATATCGACGCCGGGCTGGAAGAAGATCTTCACGATGCCGACGCCGTTCAAGGACTGGCTCTCGATATGGTCGATGTCGTTGACCGTGCTGGAAAGCTGGCGTTCGTAATAATAGACGACCCGCCCCGCCATGTCCTCGGGCGGCAGCCCGCGATACGTCCACACCACCGCGATCACCGGGATCTTGATGTCGGGAAAGATGTCGGTCGGGGTACGCACCCACGCGATCGAGCCGCCAAGCACAATCAGGATGGCGAGGACGACGAAGGTATAGGGCTTGCTGAGCGCGAGCTTGACGAGTTGCAGCACGGTTAAGGACGCCTCGGAGGAACGAGGCGCTCCATCTAGCCGCGTCGTGCTGCGACGCACCTTAAATGAATTTCACCTCACCGATCAGGCTTCGGCCAGCCCCGTCGGGCAACGGATGCGCGCGACCAGCCCCGGCGCCGCATCCCCCAGCTCGAGGTCGAAGCCGTGGAGGTGAGTGATCGCGGCGACCACGCTGAGGCCGAGCCCGGTGCCGGGCACCCCTGCGGCGTCGGTTCCCCGGTAGAAGCGCCGCAGCGCCGCTTCGCGCTCGCCGACAGCGAGGCCGGGGCCGTCATCGCGCACCGCGATGATCGCCGCGCCCGGTGCGGGTTCGAGCGAGATGCGCACGGTTCCGCCCGCACCGGTGAACTTGACGGCATTGTCGACAAGATTGCTGACCGCTTCGAACAGCAGCTTGGGGTCGCACGCAACCGTCGCGTCCGCAGCGCGGTCGAAGCCGAGCCGCACGCCGGCATCCTCCGCGAGCGGTTCGTAGAGGTCGCGCACCGCCGCGAGCAGCGGCGCGAGCGCAACGGTTTCGAACCCGGCGCGGCGTCCGCTCGCCTCCAGCGCGGAAATCCGCAGCAGCGCGGTGAACCGCTCCAGCACCAGATCGAGGTCGGCGGTCGCCGCTTCGGCAAGCGCGACGAGGCGCGGATCGGCGCCGGCCAGCGCGATCGCCTCATGCAACCGCCCGCGCACATGCGTCAGCGGGGTGCGCAGATCGTGCGCGATGGCGTCGGTCACGCCCTTCACCTGCGCGACCACGCGCTCGACCTCCTCGACCATCGTGTTGACGGTCGCGGCGAACAGGTCGAGCTCGTCGCCGCGCGGGCTGATCGGCATGCGCTGGTCGAGCCGTCCGCCCGCGATGCGCCGGCTCGCCGCCTGCAAGTCTCGCACCCGCCGCAGCGGTGCGCGGCTCAGCACGAACGCCGCGATCAGCACCAGCGGCACCATGATCGCACCGCTGACGACCAGCACGTCGAGAATGCGCCGCCGCAGATCGACTATCGGGGTGATGTCGCGGCCGATCAGGATCGTCTCGCCGGTGCCGGCACGGATCGCCAGCACGCGCAGCGGCCCGTGCGCGCCCGGCTTGGCGGTGATGTTGGTCGGCCGGTCGAAACCGAGGTCGGTCGAGACACGCAGGTTGCCGACGATGTGCTCGCCGTCGCGCGTCTGCAAGCCGAACAGCGTCAGGCCGCTGGCATTGTGGCGGATCTCGGCGGCGATGCGATCGGGCAGGGCGTCCGGCGACACCGCCTGCAAGCGGACTGCCTCCAGTTGCAGGATGCGGTCCGTCCGCCCGGTCAGTTCATGCGCGGACAGCCCGTAGATCAGCCCGAGCAGCGCGACCATGCCGAGTGCGAACAGAACCCCGAGCAGCACCGTCAGCCGGAAGGTGCTGGTCTTGCGGATCTCGTGCAGATGCAACCGATCAACCGGCATCGAACCGGTATCCTTCACCCTTGACCGTGACGATGACGGAGGACTGGCCCGGCCGGTCGAGCTTCTTGCGCAACCGCGCGATGTGGACGTTGATGAGATTGGCGCCGGGATCGAAATAATAGCCCCACACCTGCTCGAAGATGATCTGTCGGCTGAGCGTGTCGCCGGCGTGGCGCAGAAAGAATTCGAGCAGCTTGAACTCCATATGGAGCAGTCGTACGGCCGCGCCATCCACCGTCACCTCGCGGCGGACAAGATCGAGCGCGATGCCGCCCGCCTGGAGGATGGTCTCGCCGCGATCCTGCCGGCGCAACAGCACCTCGATCCGCATCGCCACCTCCTCGGGCACGAACGGCTTGACGAGGTAATCGTCGCCGCCGGCGCGCAAGCCCGCGATCCGCTCGTCGACATCGCTGAGCGCGCTGATCATCAGCACCGGCAGCATGATCCGCCGCTCACGCAACGCGGCGACCAGCGACAGCCCGTCCAGCCCCGGCAGCATCCGGTCGAGCGTGGCGGCATCGAACGGTTCGCCCATCGCGCGGGCGAGCGCCTCGGCGCCGTCCCGCATGTGCACGGTGTCGTGACCGCCGCGGCCGAGAACATCGAGGATCTGGCCCGCCGCATCGGGATCGTCCTCGATGACAAGAATGCGCGCCATGGAGACGTCCCTCGTTTCTGCACAAGCCGGATCAACCTGCGCCGGATACCGAGGTTTTTCCGCCATGGCGACTGGTCACCCTGTCCAGGACGCCGCTACATCATGGGCGGTGATCGTGTAGCCGAACCGGTCGCGGAAGGCGAAGTGGCGGCCGCGTATCGAACGCCGCACTGGCGCGCCGGGCATTCGTGACACCGCAGACGATGCAGGCGATCCTCGTCGGGTTGGATCGTGCGGGCCTCTTCGCGCGGACGCCGCATCCCGGGCATCGCCGGGTCCAGACCACCGAACTGACGCAGAAGGGGTGAGCGGCTGGCGGCCGCCTCGACGATCGTCGCGGGTGCCAAAGCACGTCTTCAGGATGCGTCGGCGCCCATGGACCCGATGGCGGTCGCCGCGATGCTGCTGCGTCTCGCCGGGGCGCTGCGCTGAGCGGAGCGGACGTGGCGATCGTCGGCCGCGTAGAGATCGCCGTCCTCACCATCCACCTCTGCGGTGATTGGCCTTAGCTTTCTCAGTCCAGCCATTCCGATAAATCGATCACATGTGTTGAGGTAAAGACGATTTGGATACTCTTGCTTCTTGGCAGCCTTAGATCGGAATCGTCTTGAGCGCAGAGCGACGCACGCCCAGTGAAGATTACAGGTCGCGTGAGCCGGAGAGTTACGGCTCGGCCTTGCGCGCCTATTTCCGCAAGCGCTGCAACCCCGCCGATGTCGATGATCTGGTTCAAGAGGTGATGTTGCGGATGCACAGTCGCCGCGCAGACAGCCAAATCGAGAATGTCGGGGGTTATATTTTTACCGTTGCGGCGCATGTGTTGATCGCACGCCGGCGACATCTGGCGGTCGGCGAATATGGATCGGACCTCGCTGAAGGTGTCGACATGCTCACACCCGAGCGGATCGTGCTGGGCCGGCGCGAAGTCGATCGCATTGTGCTTGCGATTCAGGATCTTCCGCCCCGTACGCGCGACATCTTTGTCGCGCATCGTTTCGAGGATATGACCTACGCCGCGATCGCACGTCAGTTCGGCATATCGACAAGCGCCGTGGAGAAGCACATCATGAACGCTCTGCGTGCGCTGTCGCAGGCCGTTCAGGTGCGACCATGATCCCGGAGGATCTGATGCACGCCGGTGCCGCCGAACAGGCATGCTGGTGGCTCTCCCGATTGCGATCCGGAGACATGTCGCCGCAGGATCACATTGCCTATGACGACTGGCTGGCCGCAAGCGCGTTGAACCTCGCCGCCGCCGACCAGTGTTCCGCGCTTTGGTCGGCCTTGGGCGATGTCCGCGACGATCCGCGCATCCTCAGTATCAGAGAAACCTTCCGCGGCTCGCGACGACGGACTTGGCGCTACGGATTTGGCATCGTCGCGGGGATCGCTGCTGCCGGCATGCTATGTGTTTGGCCTCATGGCGCGCACTGGAAACGGCCTGCGCCGTCGACGATAGACCCGGCGATGGTGACACGCTTCGAAACCGACGTGGGTCAGGTGTCGAAGGTCGCGCTCGCGGATGGTTCGACGGTCATTCTGGACACCGGTTCCGCATTGAAGACGGTGTTCGACGGCAAGACGCGGCGTGTGTTCGTACAACGCGGCCGGGCCTTCTTTCGCGTCGCTCACGAAAAGCGCCCGTTTTCGGTGACCGGGCGACATGTATCGGTCACGGCCACAGGAACGCAGTTCGTCGTCGATCTGGACCAACCCTCCGACGTCGTGAGCATGGTCGAGGGCAGGGTGGTCGCCGTTCCCACCACCAAAGCGGGCGGAGCAGCCGTCGCGCTTGTCGCCGGCCGCAGCCTTACCGCAAATTCCGGAATATGGCGTCTCGGCGCGGTCGATATCGATGCCGTGCGCGGATGGACTACGGGCGAACTGACGTTTCGCAACGCGCTGCTTTCCGACGTGGTGCGGGAGACCAACCGATATTCGCCGCGTAAGATTCTGCTTAGTGATCCGGCCATCGGTCGGCAACGGCTGAGCGCCGTTCTGAAGGCAGGTGACGTCGATACGTTGGCGGCCGCCGTCCATGATTTGGGGATCGCCCGGACTATTGCGAGAGATGTCGGCACGATCACGCTGTCCAAGAACTGACACCTTGAATTTTTTACAGACCGGGTGAGGGGGCAGCGGGTTCGGCGCTCTTAAGAAGCAGAACAATAAACAGGAGGGGATCCATGAAGGGGATCGTTTTTGCGCGTCTGCTATGTGGAGCAGCGGCGACTATCGTCATGTCGGCACCCGCGCACGCAGAGGAAGCGCGACGATTCGCGATTGCGCCGCAGCAACTTGTTTCCGCACTCGAACTGCTCGGTAAGCAGAGCGGTACTCAGGTCATTTCGCAGCCATCGCTTGTCGAAGGGAAGCGGAGCCGCGGCGTGTATGGCAAGATCTCGCTGGCCGAGGCGCTGCGGCGTCTGCTGTCCGGAACCGATTTGACGTTCAAACCGTCCGGCCGGGGGTACGTCATCCTGGCGGCGAGTCAGGGCGCCGCCGCCATGCCGCAGCCGCCACAGCAATCTCCCGCTACCGCGCCCGATGCGGACGATCCCGTTGCCGACATCGTCGTAACCGGATTCCGCGCCAGCCTTGACAGCGCGCTGAATGCGAAGCGCGAAGCAAGTGGAATTATCGACGTCATCAAGGCCGACGATATCGCGGCCTTCCCGGATACCAATCTCGCCGAGTCGCTCCAGCGTGTTCCAGGCGTTTCGATCGCGCGCGACGGTGGCCAAGGCCGTACGATCACGGTGCGTGGCCTCGGGCCGCAGTTCACCCGGGTCCGGATCAACGGCATGGAAGCCCAGAGCACCTCGACCGGCACCGACAGCTCGGGCGGAACGAACCGCGGGCGCGGCTTCGATTTCAATGTCTTCGCGGCAGAATTGTTCAACTCGCTCACGGTTCGCAAGACGGCGTCGGCCGACGTCGATGAAGGATCGCTCGGCGCAACCGTCGATCTTCAGTCGGCGCACCCGTTCGATTACCACAAACTGACGATCGCGGGGTCTGCGGAGGCCGACTACAACGACCTCTCCCAAGCGGCGAAGCCACGCCTGACCGGTCTTGTCGCCGATCAGTTCTTCGGCGGGAAATTGGGCGTGCTCGTGTCGGGCGCATGGTCTCAGCGCCGGACGTTCGAAGATGGACACGGTTCTGGCGGCTGGCTTGACGGCACCAACGTCGGCGGCTTCAGTCGGGCATCGCCGTTCCCGCAAGCCAATCTGGCGACCACCTACAGCCCACGCTTTCCGCGCTACGGCCGATTGACGCGCGATGAGGATCGGCTTGGACTGACCGGCTCGATCCAGTTCCGGCCGACCGACCGCACGTTGATCAGCTTCGACACGCTGTATTCGCGCTTCAAGTCGACGCGCGAGGAGGAGTGGCTGGAATCGCTCGCCTTCGCCCGCCCCGCTTCCCAGGGCGGACGGCCTGACATCATCGTCGAAAGTGGCACGATCAACAACAAGGGCGATCTCGTCAAAGGCCGGTTCGACAGTGTCGATATCGAGAGTGAGGATCGTATCGCCCAATCCACCACGACATTCAGGCAATATACGCTGACGGGCGAGCAAACATTCAGCGACAGGTTCAAGGTCAACGCGCTGGTCGGCTATTCGCGATCGTTCTTCGATCAGCCGATCGACACAGACATCATCCTCAACCGCGAAAATTCCAACGGGTTTACGTATGACTACACGGTCAACAAGAACCTTCCGCTGATCGACTACGGTTTCGACGTCACCAGTCCGAACAGCTTCAATTTTGGCGGGCCGCGTACCGAGATCCGTATCCGCCCGAGCAGCGTGAAGAACGTCTTCAAGAACGCGCAACTGAGCGGGACATGGCGCGCGAACGACAACGTCAGCCTGGTGGTCGGCGGCAGCCTGAAGCGTTTCGAATATACCTCGCGCGCACTCGTCCGGCGTGATGAGACGGTGGTGCCGCAGCTTCCGGCCGGTACGACGCTGGCGGATCTGACGAAGCTTGTCACCGGCTTCGGCCGCAATCTCGGCGCGCCCGAAGGCGTGCCGACCTCGTGGATCGCGCCGGACCTCCAGAAGTTCGCCAGTTTATTCGATATTTACAGCAACACCGGCATCTTTGCGCTGGGTGGTGCACAGAACGCCAACGCCCGCGGCGGCATCGTGGACATCGCCGAAACCGACAAAGATCTGTTTTGGCAATTGCTGTTGAAAAGCGATGCGATCGGCATTCCGATCCGTGGTGATGTCGGCGTCCGGTATGTGAACACGGAACAGTCCTCGGGTGGTTACCAGCTCATCGGCGTGTCGCCGACATGGGTGACAGTCCGACGCAGCTATTCGGACTGGTTGCCATCGCTGAACCTGACTGGCGAACTTTCGCCGAAATTCCTGCTGCGCGTCGGTGCGGCACGCGTGATGACCCGTCCCGATCTCGGCACCCTGTCGCCCGGCGGCAGCATCAACACCAACGGCGTGTTCAGCGTCAGCTCCGGCAATCCGACACTCGATCCGATCCGTGCCGAGACGGTGGACTTCTCGGCGGAATGGTATTTCCAGAAGAACGGGCTGCTGTCGCTTGGTGTGTTCTACAAGAACATCGAAAGCTACATCCAGACCAATCAGGTCACGATGCCTTTCAATCAATCCAACCTGCCCGTCGCCTTACTGGCTGGGCTCCCGGTTTCGCCAAACGATCCGTTTACGTTCAAGCAGCCGGTCAACACGCCGGGTGGTCCGCTGAAAGGTGTGGAAGTCAATTATCAGCAGCCCTTCACTTTCCTGCCCGGCTTCCTCAAGCATTTCGGACTTCTGGCGAACTACACATACGTGGATTCCCGCATCAACTATTTCTCAGCCCTATCGCCGACGGGTGTAACGACGAACGATCTCGTCGGGTTGTCAAAACATGCTTTCAATGGCACTCTCTATTACGAGGATGCGAAGCTTTCGATCCGTGGTTCCGTCGCCTACCGCGGGCGGTACTTGACCGCAGTACCCAGCGGGACGAGCACCAACGACGTCGATGGCGTTAACCCGATCACCACTTTCGACGTTTCGATGTCCTACGCGCTCAACCGCCATGTCAAGCTGACGCTCGACGGGCAGAATCTGACGGACGCCTTCAACAACCAGTTCAATGACAGCAGGCGTGAGAGCGTTTACGTCTATACCCATACCGGACGGGAGGTTCACGGTGGCGTTCGCTTCACCTTCTGAGAATGTCGATATGACGGAATTGATGGATCGTCGCGCCGTCCTGATCGGCGCTGGCGGGATCGGTATGACGATCGGCATGCCCGCGATCGCGGCGCCGGCGCTGTTCGACGCCGTTTTGACACCGGACGGGATGCCCCGCGATGGCGCGCCTGGTTTTCGCACGCTTGGTGAAGCGATCGACGCTGCACCCGCGAGCGGCAGCCGGCCCTACCGCATCCTTGTCCCGCCCGGCGAGTGGCGAGAGCGGATCGTCGTGACGAGGCCCAACATCCATCTGATCGGCGCCGGGCGTGGCGCAAGCCGGCTGGTGTCCAACGCCTCGCGCAAGGATCGCCGGCCAAGCGAGCCTGCGACCGCCACCGTTCTGGTCCGCGCCCCGGGCTTCCGGGCGGAAACGATGACGATCGCCAACGACTTCGATTATGTCGCCAACATGCCCGCCGAGGTGACGTTCGACCGGACCGGTGCAAGCGGCGCGCAGGCGCAGGCGATCATGCTCGATGTCGGATCGGATCGAGCGGTCTTCGATCGCGTCGACATCACCGGATATCAGGACACCTTGTGGGCGGAGGTCGGTCGCGCACTGTTCCGGCAATGCCGAATCAGTGGCTGCGTCGATTTCATCTACGGCGCGGGCGTGGCGCTGTTCGATCGCTGCACCATCGTGTCGCGGTTGCGACCGGGCAAGGATTTCAACGGCTTCATCGCCGCGCCGGACACGGATATCCACCAGCCTTTCGGTCTCGTTTTCGTTGGTTGCCGGCTTGAGAAGGAAGCCGGCGTGGCGCCGCATACCGTTGCCTTGGGCCGAGCGTGGAAGCGCCAGCGCAAATTTCCCGATGGTGAGTACGCCGATCCGGATGCAATCGGCCAGGCAGTGTATATCCGCTGCTGGATGGACGATCATATCGTTCCGGAAGGCTGGTATCGTATGCACTATTACGTGAAGGGTGGGGGCATGGCTTTTATCGAGCCCGAAGCCGCGCGCTTTTTTGAGTTCGGCAGTACCGGCCCGGGTGCGGGCCAGGCCTCGGCGAGACGCCGTATCTTGGGCGCACGACAGGCTGCCACCTTTACATCGGCCCGCATTTTCAACGGATGGCGGCCCTGAAGTCGTGTAGTGTCTGCCGCATACGTATGTGGATCGGCGCCGGAACGCGGGTCTGACCCAAATTCCGTGCCGATTTGCGCGCCTGACACGTAAAACACTCCGCGCGCGCAGTGCCCGGGGAGTGAGCCGGAGGACAGAACCCCGGCTCCTCCACTCCAGACCTTTGCAGATGTGAATCGGCCCCGACGGCGCGGCGGCGGTATGCGATCTATGGGCGCGCCGCCCGCACGGCGGTGTGCGCGGCGCGGCCCGTCGACCGGCGCGGCTGATCCGTTACTCCGACTTAATAGTCGCTCAGCCATACGCGCTGACGCGGATTGATCTCATCTTCATGGTGGCTTTCGCGCCACATCGCTCCAGAAGCGATTGCTCCTGCTTGACGGTCATCATGCGCGGTGTAAAAGCTCCATCTTAATTGTTGGACTAAAGGCCGCATAGAATGGCCGTTGAGAGGGGATGTGACATGGCAGTCAATCGCGTAGTCCTGTGCTCGGCTTCGGTTCTCGCGCTGCTGGGCGGCACGCCCGCCTTCGCGCAGATCACGGGGTCCACGCCGCCGAGCGACGGGGGCACCACCGCCGCATCGGGCGACGCCACCGCCGCCCCGGCCGATCCGGCGATTCCGTCGAGCGATCCCGCCACCGACGACATCGTCGTCAAGGGCGTGCGCGCGTCGATCGTCGGCGCGCTCAACACCCGCAAGAACTCGACCCAGATCGTCGACTCGATCGTCGCCGAGGACGTCGGCAAGCTGCCCGACAACAACGTGATCGAGGCGCTCCAGCGCGTCACCGGCGTGCAGGTCACCAACCGCAGCGGCGGCGAAGCATCGGGCATCCAGATCCGTGGCCTCCCGGATGCGCTGACCACGCTCAACGGCCGCAACATCTTCACCGCCGCCGGCCAATCCTTTTCGCTCCAGGATATCTCGGCCAACCTGATCCGCTCTGTTGACGTGTACAAGACGCGCGCGGCCGACCAGATCGAGACCGGCCTCGCAGGCCAGGTCGACGTGAAGACGCGCCGTCCGTTTGATTTCGATGGGTTCGCGATCTCCGGCCTCGCGCGCGGCATCTACAACGAGCAGGCGAACAGCTACAATCCGAACGTCGCGCTGCTGGTCAGCGATCGCTGGCAGACCGGCATCGGCGACATCGGCATCCTCGTCAACGGCAGCTACAGCAAGACCAACTACCGCGACATGACGACGACGGCGGGCGCGCTCGTCCCGTTCGCAACGCTGACGCCGCCGGCCGGCTCGGGGCTGACGCCGTTCCAGCGCATCTTCCCCGCGGGCACCGATCCCGTGACGGGCGCGTTCATCCCCGCGCCGGGGCTCGGCGCGTGGCAGGTCGGCACCAATGCGGGCCTGTCGACCGCGCCGGGTTCGACCATTCCGGTCAACGGCGTCGCCACGCCCTATGTGCTGTCCCGCGACGCGGTGTTCAGTTCCGATCTTTACGGCGAGCGCCAGCGCCCGTCGGGCAACATCGCGATTCAGTGGTCGCCCAATCCCGATTCGGTTTACACCGCCGAGGCGTTCTATTCGGGCTTCCGCGGCAACACCTTCAACAGTCTGCAATTCAGCTTCGTCGATTACTGGGCGAACCCGCAGGCGCCGACACTGTATCAGGGCACCAACATCGTGAAGTCGCGCGTCGCCAATCAGGTGTACGGCTTCAACAGCGGCGATTATACCAGCAACAAGACCGACAGCTTCGTCTATGCGCTGAACGGCGCGTGGAACGTCGCCGACGGGCACGGCAAGGTCGTCGCCGACGTCGCCTATCAGACCAGCACCTACAACACGTCTTTCATCGCGATGCGCACCGATCGCACCGCCGATCAAATCAGCGTCGACTTCAACGCCGGCGGCGGCATCCCGTCCTACCATTTCAGCGACGATTCGCTGCTCACCAATCCGGCGATCTGGAACGTCGCGCAGCTCTACGACAATGCCGAGCGCGATCACGGCAGCGCGATCACCGCAACGCTCGACGGCGAATACAAGTGGGACGAGGGCTTCCTACGCCGCGTGAAGGGGGGCTGGCGCATCGACGACCGCAAGGCCGACGTGGCGACCCGCACGCAGGACGCCGCGTCGCTGGGGCGACCGCTGTCGTCGCTCGGCGCGGATGCGACCTTCACCAATTCGGGCTTCTTCGATGGCCGCGCCGACGTGCCGAGCAGTTGGGTGCTCGCCAACGGTTACTGGGTGTATGACCATGCCGATCAGGTGCGCGCGCTGTACGGCCTGCCGACCTCTTCGTCGCTGACGCTCGGCAAGGTCTTCCAGACCGACGAGGTGACGATGTCGGCCTATGCGATGGCCGACGGGGAACTGTCGATCTTCGGCCGCCCGCTCCAGATCGAGGGTGGCGTGCGCTACGTGACGGTCGACACCAACTCGCAGTTCTTCAACCGGCTGGCCGGCTATGCCGAGACCGACGCGTCGGTGACGACGAGCAAGTTCCTGCCGAGCGCGACGCTGCGCTACGAGATCACGCCGCGCCTGCACCTGCGCCTCAACTATGGCCAGACGCTGCGCCGGCCGAACTATACCGATCTCAACCCGAACTACACGCTGACCGGCGATCTCACCAACGTCGGCTACGGCTCCGGAACGGCCGGCACCGCCAATCTGCGCCCGACCGAGTCGAAGAACTACGACGTCGCGCTCGAATGGTATTTCGCCCGTGACAGCGCGATCACCGTCACCGGCTTCCGCCGCGAGATCGACGGGCTGGTCGTGCCGGTCACGCAGATCGAGACGATCCCCAACAATGGCATCGTGGCAGGCGCGACCAACACCTTCGCGATCACCCGGCCGCTCAACGCATCGGACGGCGTACTCAAGGGTATCGAGGTCGGGCTCACCTACTTCCCGCATTATCTGCCCGACCTGCTCAACGGCCTCGGCTTCGTCGGCAGCCTGACCGTGCTCGATTCGAGCCAGAACATCCCGCAATACGACAATGCCGGCAAGCTGATCGGGCAGGATCGTTCGGCCTTCTTCGGCGTGTCGAAACTGTCGTACAACGCCACCCTCGCCTATGATCGCGGACCGGTAGGCGCGCGCGTGTCGTACGTGTGGCGCAAGGCGTTCCTCGCCAACAACGAGGCGCGGCTGTTCGCCAACCCGATCGGCGTGTGGCACACGCCGGAGGAGAGCCTCGACGTGCAGCTCACCTACAATCTCACCAAGCGGCTGGGCATCACCTTCGACGCGGTCAACCTGACCAACTCGACCCAGCAGACCTACTACCAGTTCGGCAATGCCGGCGGCCCGACCACCGACAATCTTGGGACGACGTTGCTGGCGCGCACCTTCGCGCTCGGCGTGCGGTACGGCTTCCGGTGACGTTTCCGCGAACCGGTGGCGCGCGTTCGCGGGGAAGAGCGATGCGCCGGGCCGGATCGCGCCTGCGGGCGCTGCGCACGGCGATGCTGTGCACGGCGCCTTTTTTGCTGGCGGCGGCTGCGCCCCCGCCGACGGTGGCGCCGATGCCGGTGCTCGACCGCGACGCGATCCTCGCGCGGCAGTACGGCAACGACGCGGATTGGTATCGTGACCGCATCCCATTGTTCGACAGTTCGGACGCGACGCTGAACGCCGTCTATTACTACCGCTGGCAGGTGTTCCGCGCGCATCAGCGCGATCTTGGGCAGCGGGGCTTCATCTCCACCGAGTTCCTCAATGACGTCGGCTGGCAGCGCGAGCCCTACGCCAGCCTCAACGACGCCACCGCCTTCCACATCGGCGAAGGCCGCTGGCTGCGCGACCGGCGCTTCGCCGACGATTACCTCCGCTTCCTCTATCTCGACGGCGGCAACGACCGGCATTTCAGCGAGGCCATCGCCGACGCGGTGTGGGGCCGCTACCTGGTCGATCACGACCGCGACGCCGCGCTCGCGCTGCTGCCGGCGATGCGCCACGTTTATGGCCTGTGGGACGACCATCTCGATGTCGCCAAGGGGCTCTACTGGATCGAGCCGCTGCTCGATGCGACCGAATATACCATCTCCTCGATCGACGCGTCCGGCGGCAAGGATGGCTTTCGCGGCGGCGACGCGTTCCGGCCGTCGATCAACAGCTTCCAATATGCCAATGCGATGGCGATCAGTCGCCTCTCCGCGCTCGCCGGTGACTCCGCGGCGGCGTCTGATTATGCTGCGCGTGCGACCATGCTGCGCGAGCGCGTCCTGGACGCGCTGTGGAGCGCCGAGTTCGGCCATTTCGTCGACCGCTACAAGGTCGACAACGCGGATGTGAAATACTGGGATCGGATTCGCGGCCGCGAGCTAGTGGGATACTTGCCCTGGACGTTCGGCCTCGTCGGCGCTGACGCGAGCTACGACGGTGCATGGAAGCACATCCTCGCGCGCGATGAGCTCGCCGGTCCGGCCGGGCTGCGCACCGTAGAGCCGAGTTACCAATATTACATGCGGCAGTACCGCTACGACACGCCGACGGGTCTGCGCGAATGCCAGTGGAACGGGCCTGTATGGCCGTTCCAGACGACGCAGGTGCTGGAAGGGCTCGCCAACCGCCTCCACGCCGGTCCGGACGGCGCGATCGGGCGCGGCGACTACCTGCGGCTGCTGCGCCAATATGCGCGGCTGCATTATCAGCATGGCCGGCTCGATCTGGAGGAGGATTACGATCCCGCCACCGGCGCGCCGATCGTCGGCCTCGCCCGCAGCCATCATTATTTCCATAGTGGATTCGACGATCTGGTGATCTCCGGCCTCGCCGGCATCACCCCGCAGGCGGACGACAGCGTGGTGGTCGATCCGCTGCTGCCGACGCGGGGCGGCGCGCGCGACCGGCTGCGCTGGTTCGCGGTGCAGGACGTGCCCTATCACGGCCGGCTGCTGTCGGTGGTGTATGACGAGGACGGGCGGCATTATCATGCGCGTGCGGGGCTGCGCGTCTATCTCGATGGCGCGCTGGCGGCGTCGCGGCCGGCGCTCGGCAGGATGGTGGTGCCGGTCACGCCTGCGGCCAACCCTGCGATCGCACGGCCGCTCGCGCAGTCGATCAGCCTTTTGCGCAGCGACTATCCGCGCCCGAGCGCATCGAGCGGCACCGACGCCGAGCGCATGCATCAGGCGATCGACGGACGCGTGTGGTATTTCCCCGAGGCGGTGAACGGCTGGGACTCGACCGGCGCCGGTCGCGACGAATGGTTTACGGTCGCGTTCGGCAAGCCGGTCACGCTGAACCGCGCCGAACTGTCGTTCTTCGCGGGCGGTACACTCGCGCTCCCCGAAAGCTACCGGCTCGAGGCGCGCATCGGCGGCGCGTGGCGTCCGCTCGACACGCAAGGCGCAGCACCGCGCGCCAACGCGACCGACGTGCGCAGCTTCGCGCGCGTCCGCACCGACGCGATCCGCCTCGTCATCCGCAAGGCTGAGGGCAAGCAGGTGCGCCTCGTCGAGATCAAGCTGTTCTGACGGCGGAGAAGAATGCGGTCGGGCAGCGATCCGTAGCGGGTCGCGACGCGGCGCCATACTTGATGCGGCGAACATGATCTTGATGCGGCTACGTCGCCGATAGCGGCGCGTGTCGTGTCCGACCGGCTCGTTGCGGGATCGTCGCCCCAGATTACAGGGCTGAGTGCCTTTGGCCTGCAAGGCGTGCCTGAATCCGTCGTCGTCGCAGTCGCCGAGCAGCCATTGCGCCTTTGGCATATCGTCGGGCAGCGCTGCCGCGCCGTGATAGTCGCTCACTTGGCCCGCTTCGGCTCAATCAGCCGCAAAGCTGCCGGGCAGCGGCCGCAACATCTCAAACCATCGCTGTAGTCGTTGATTGCGCGCTGCCCGTAAGGTTCTCACGGCGCTTCAACGCTTACGAATTGTATGGGGCCAATGTGGGCGTCGTTCCAGTCGCCCCCGTCAAAAAGCGCACAACACTGATAGTTCTGGCTTGACGCTGGTGACCCCTACGAGAATCGAACTCGTGTTTTCGCCGTGAGAGGGCGACGTCCTAACCGCTAGACGAAGGGGCCGTATGCGGGAGGCGGCGCTTTAGGGCGCGCGCCTCGCCGCGTCAAGGTGGATTATGCGGCCGCGCGCCGGCGCTCCGACATCTCGTCGTTGAGCATTTCCGCGAGCAGGAAGGCGAGTTCCAGGCTCTGGCCGGCGTTGAGGCGCGGGTCGCAGTGGGTGTGGTACCGGTCGGCGAGCGACTGCTCGGTCACGTCGACCGCGCCGCCGGTGCATTCGGTGACGTTCTGGCCGGTCATCTCGGCGTGGATGCCACCCGCAATCGAGCCCTCGGCGCGGTGGACCGCGAAGAAGCCGCGCACTTCGGCGAGGATACGCTCGAAGGGCCGCGTCTTGTAGCCATTGGCGGCCTTGACGACGTTGCCGTGCATCGGGTCGCAGCTCCAAACCACCGGATGGCCCTCGCGCATCACCGCACGCACCAGCTTGGGCAGGCCGGCCTCGATCGTGTCGTGGCCGTAGCGGGTGATGAGCGTCATCCGGCCGGGCACGCGTGCCGGATTGAGCGTGTCGAGCAGGCGCAGCAGCGCATCCGGCTCGAGCGAGGGGCCGCACTTCATGCCGATCGGGTTGCCGATGCCGCGCAAATACTCGACATGAGCGCTGCCCTCGAAACGGGTACGGTCGCCGATCCACAGCATGTGCGCGGAGGTGTCGTACCAGTCGCCGGTGAGCGAATCCTGCCGGGTCAGCGCCTGTTCGTAGCGCAGCAGCAGCGCCTCGTGGCTGGTGTAGAAGCGCGTTTCCGCCAGTTGCGGCACCGTTTCGGGGTTGATGCCGCACGCCTCCATGAAGTCGAGCGCCTCGCCGATCCGGTCGGCGACGTCGGCGTATTTCTGCGACCAAGGGCTGCGGCCCATGAAGTCGTGCGTCCAGCGGTGCACCTGATGGAGATTGGCGTAACCGCCGCCCGCAAAGGCGCGCAGCAGGTTGAGCGTCGCCGCCGACTGGCTGTAGGCGCGCACCATGCGCTGCGGATCGGGGATGCGGCTTTCCGGCGTGAAGGCGATGTCGTTGACGTTGTCGCCGCGGTAGCTGGGCAGCTCGACGCCGTTGATCGTCTCGGTATCGGCGGAGCGCGGCTTGGCGAACTGGCCCGCCATGCGGCCGACCTTCACCACCGGCAGCTTCGACGCATAGGTGAGCACCACCGCCATCTGGAGGATGACGCGGAAGGTGTCGCGGATGTTGTTGGCGCTGTGCTCGGCGAACGATTCGGCGCAGTCGCCCCCTTGCAGCAGGAACGCCTTGCCTTCCGCGACCTTGGCGAGATCGGCGGTGAGATTGCGCGCCTCGCCCGCGAACACCAGCGGCGGGAAGCTGGCGAGCTGGTCGGTCGCCGCGTCGAGTGCGGCGGCATCGGGATAGGTCGGCATCTGGCGCGCTTCGGCCTTCGTCCAGCTATCGGGCGCCCAGGTGCTCATGTCGTTCTCCGTTCGAATTTGAATGTACCAGTCGGCGTGGGTGGCGATGCCATTGGCAGCGATCTGGTTGACGACCTGACTGCCGGCGCGTTTGCCGTTCTCCTCCCAGCCCTGCACGGTGCTGCCGGGCGCGCCGTACCACGCACCGAACGCCGCCCGGCTGAGCGTGCGTTCTTCGCGGAAGCGCCTGATCTTGATGCCTGCGAGCGTCGTCATGGGAAGTGGGCATTACTCCGATGGAGTAAGTGGCGCAAGCGACGATTTACGCTGATAGGGTAATTGCGTGGATGTAGAGATCGGCAGGCGGGGGCGCGCAGGCGCGAAGGGAGGAGAGAAGGTGGTTCGCGCAGAGGCGCAGAGGGCGCCGAGGGATTGCGGTCTGGGAACGGGCTACGTGTCGGCAGATACAATGCGGCCTTCGGCCGCTATATATTTCTTCTCTCTGCGCCTCCGCGCGAACAAACCTTCTTCTGCCGCCATTAGTCGGACAGGCGCGGCTTCCAGTCCCAGCCGAGCGGATCGCCGTCCATCACCTCGACGCCGGCCGACGCAAGCTCCTCGCGCAGCGCATCAGAGCGGGCAAAGTCCTTCGCCACGCGCGCGTCCTTGCGCTCCGCCAGCCGTGCGTCGATCTCCGCAGGGGTGATCGTCACGCCGGCCGGCATCACGCGCAGGTCGGCGCGGGCGAGCGTGAGCAACGGCAGGCCGAGCACGTCCGCAAAGTCCGCCAGCGCCGCCAGCCGCACCGCAGGCGACAGCTTCTTGTCGGCGAGCAGTTCGTCCAGCACCGGCAGCGCGCGCGGGGTGCCGAGATCGTCCGACACCGCCTCGTCCAGCCGGGCGCGGTAGGCAGCGGCATCACCCTTGGTCGCGCCATCGTCGCGCGCCTTGAGCGCCTCGACCGCCATCACTAGTCGCTTGAGCCGGGTGAAGGCGGCGGCGAGGTTCTCCCACGAGAACTCCAGTTCGCTGCGATACTGCGCCGACAGGCACATCAGCCGATAGGCGAGCGGGTGGAAGCCGCGATCGACCAGCGTCCGGAGCGTGGTGAAGTCGCCCGAGGATTTCGACATCTTGCCCGCGCGCTCGACGAGAAAGTTGTTGTGCATCCACACGCGCGCACCGGTGTCGGCGCATTCGCAATGCGCCTGATTCTGCGCGATCTCGTTGGGATGGTGGATTTCGCGGTGGTCGATACCGCCGGTGTGGATGTCGAAGCCGTCGCCCAGATATTTGCGGCTCATCACCGAACATTCGAGGTGCCAGCCGGGCGCGCCGCGACCCCAGGGCGACTCCCATTCCATCTGGCGGTGCTCGCCCGGCTCGGACTTACGCCAGATCGCGAAATCCTGCGGCTGGCGCTTGCCCGCGACCGGGTCGATCCGGCCCTCGCGCTCGTCGTCGCCGATACGGGCGAGGCGGCCGTAATCGGGCACGGTGGACACGTCGAAATAGAGGCCGCTCTCCAGCTCGTAGCAGTGCTTCGGCGCGATCTTCTCGCCGAACGCGATCATCTCGGCGATGTGATCGGTGGCGAGCGGGAAGTGCTGCGGATCGCGGATGTTGAGGTCGTGCAGGTTCTGCTTGAAGGCGGCGGTGTAATGCGCGGCGATGTCCCAGATGCTCAACTGACGCGCGCGGGCGGCGGCTTCCATCTTGTCGTCGCCGGCATCGGCGTCCGAGGTGAGGTGGCCGACGTCGGTAATGTTGATGACGTGGGTGAGCGGGTAGCCTTTCCACGTCAGCACGCGGCTCAGCGTGTCGGTGAAGACATAGGCCCGCAAATTGCCGATGTGCGCATAGTTATAGACGGTCGGCCCGCACGAATAGACGCGCACGTTGGCGGGGTCGATGGGCGCGAACACCTCGGTCGCGCGGGTGAGGCTGTTGTAGAGCGTGAGGGGGCTGCCGGTCATCGCGCCGCCTTAGCGGCGCGCGCTGGCGCGGGCAAATCAGCCGGCGCGGGTGGCGAGGCCGCGCAAGGTATCGAGCGTGTCGCGGATCGACTCCTGCCGCGCCTGCCGGGTCGGCGCTGCCGGGGCGGGCGCCTCGCGCTGGGCGACGCTGCGTTCGAGCCGGTCGAGCAAGGCGCGGATCGAATCGGAGGATCCGGCCGGCGCGGGCTGCGGGGCGGGTACGGGCGCAGGCTCTTGCATCGAGGCGGCGATTAGGTCAATCGCACGGCCAGTGTCGAGGCGGATCGGCATCGGCGGCGCATCCGGTTCGTCGCGCAGGATCGGGCGGCGGTCGAACGCGTCGATGTCCTCGCGCGGCGGCGCGGGGACCGGGTAGGGCGCCTGACGCGTCGCGGCGGCGATCAGGTCCATCGCCGATGTGGGAATGGTACGGATCGGCAGCGGGGCGGGTGCGATGGCGTCGTCCTGCACGGGCGCCGGCGCGGTAAAGGATTGCGGGTCGAACGCAGCGAGCGGCATGTCGAGATCGGCGGGCAGGTCGCGCTCGGCGGGCACCGGCTCGGGCGCAGGTTCGGCGCGCACTTCGAGGAACGGCCTGCCGAGATCGCGGTTGGCGAACACCGGCTCACGCGGCGGTGCGTCGGGGTGGACGTCGGCGCGGCGCAGCACGGGGGCATCGCCGCTCGCGCGCGGGTCTTGCAGGATCACCGAGCGGGTGCCGACCGCCACGAACAGCGCGACCCAGGCCAGCACCGCCACCACGCCGCCGCCGAGCAGCGCCAGCATCGCGCGCGCGGTGAAGCCGAGCGGCGGTTGCGCTGCGTTGACGAGCGAAGCGATGCCGCTGTCCACGACGAGCGATTCGAGCGTAGCCGTAGGCAGTACGGCAAAGACGAGGGCGACAAGCACGCCTGCCACCCCCGCGCCGGTGGGCGCGAGCGGGAGGATCAGACGCTGACGGGGGGACGCGACCATAGTCCGTGTGATGCCACGGCACTGGTTAGTTTCTGGTAAACCGGCTCGTAACGACCGACGTTGACCGCCCAGTTGCGCTCCGCCTCGACGAAGCTGCGGCCGCGCGCGCGGCGCGTTTCCCAGCCCTCGCGGTTGGCGAGCAGATCGGCGAGCGCTTCGGCGATGCCGGCGGGATCGCCGGGCGGAAACAGCGTGCCGGTAATCCCGTCGCAGATCAACTCGCGGTGGCCGCCGACGTCGGATGCGGCGACGAGGCGGCGCTGCGCCATCGCCTCGAGTGGCTTCAACGGGGTGACGAGATCGGTCAGCCGCATGTGCTTGCGCGGATAGGCGAGGATGTCGACCAGGCTGTAATAGCGCTCGACCTCCTGGTGCGGCACGCGCCCGGTGAAGTGGATGTGCGCGGCGACCGGCGAGGCGGCGGCCTGCGCGCGCAAAGCCGCCTCCATCGGGCCGCCGCCGACCAGCAGCAGCCGCGCCGATGGGCGCGCGGCGACGAGGCCGGGCATCGCCGCGATCAGATCGTCCAGCCCCTCGTAATCGTAGAAACTGCCGATGAAACCGATCACGTCGGCGCCGACGATGCCGAGCTGTTCGGCGAGCGCGCGGTCGTAATCGGCGGGCGCGCCGAACAGCGCGAGATCGACGCCATTAGGCGAGACGAGGATTTTCTCAGGTGCGATGCCGCGCGCGATCAGGTCGCCGCGCAGGCCTTCGCAGATCACCGACACCGCATCGGCGCGGCGCACCGCCCAGGTCTCGAGCATGCGCGTCGCGCGGTAGCGGAGCGAGCCCTCGTGGCCGGTGCCGTTGCCGACTGCCGCATCCTCCCAGAACGCGCGGATTTCATAGACGAGCGGCAGCCGCCGCGTGCGCGCGACCCGCAGGGCGGCGAGCGCGCCGAGCACCGGCGAATGCGCGTGGATGATGTCCGGCCGGAACGTGTCCACTACCGCCGCGACGCGGCGCGACAGCGCGTGGATCTCGGCCAGTTCGCCGAGCACCGGCGGCAGCTTGGCCGTCGGCGGCGTGCGGTAGAAGTCGATCCCGTCGACCGTCTCCGCCGCCAGCGCGGTCGCGCCCTGTCGCGTGCCGGTGACGGCGGCGACCTGCCAGCCGCGCGCTTGCTGCGCCTTCAGGATCGCGCGCGTGCGGAAGGTGTAGCCGCTCTGAAGCGGCAGGCCATGATCGAGGACGTGCAGGATCTTCATGGGCGCACGCTTGCCATGGGACTGCTTAACGGAGCCTCAACTTCGAGCCTTTATCTGAAGTGCGGTGCCGGCCCGCTCCCCCACCCGACCGCCCACAGAATATCCCGAATGGGCGGTCTGGTGGGGGAGCGGGCCGGCACCGCGCGCGGAGCGCACCAACGAAGGGCCAAGGGCATGATCGACAATTTCGCGCTCGCGATCAGCCACGGCCTGATGATGCTGGCGATCTGGGCTCTGCTCAAGCGCCCCGACCTCGACCGCGAGCCGAGCCCGCACGATCGCGAGCCGCGCCGCCGTGCCAAGCCCGCGCGGGAGGACCGGCCGGGTGCGTGACCTCATCTTCGTCGCGTTCCTCGGCGGGTTCTTCCTCGCGGGCTTGCGCAAGCCGTTCATCTTCATCCTCGCCTATATCTATATCGACATCGTCAGCCCGCAGCGGTTGACGTACCTGCTGCTCAATTCGATCCCGATCTCGCTGATCGCGTTCATCGCGGCGGTGATGTCGTGGGCGCTGATCGATGACAAGCGCGACACACGGCTTGCCCCGCGTCAGATCGTGATCCTGCTGCTGCTCGCCTACTGCGGGATCACCACGCTCAACGCCGATTTCCCGCAGCCCGCGCTCGATAAATGGGATTGGGTGTGGAAGGCGCTCGTCTTCGCCGCCTTCCTGCCGCTGACCTTGCGCACCAAGTTGCGCATCGAATCCCTGCTGCTGTTCATGGTGCTGTCGGCCTCGTCGATCATCATCGTCGGCGGGATCAAGACGGTGGTGTCGGGCGGCGGCTATGGCGAGCTCAACCTGATGGTGTCGAACAACAGCGGGCTGTACGAAGGGTCGATCATCTCGACCGTGGCGGTGGCGATCGTGCCTTTGGTGCTGTGGTTCTCCAACCACGGCACGATCTTCAAGCCCGACTGGAAGGTGAAGATCTTCTGCTACGCTCTGGTGTTCGCGTGTTGCATGATCCCGGTCGGCACCTCGGCGCGGACCGGCCTGTTGTGCATCGTGCTGGCGGCGGTGCTGCTGCTGCGCGATGCCAAGCGCAAGATGCTCTATATCGGCATCATCGCCGCGATCGGATTGGTGGCGGTGCCGTTCCTGCCGTCGGCTTTCGTGTCGCGCATGGGGACGATCAAGACCTACAAGGCCGACGAATCCGCCTCGACCCGGCTGGCGGTGTGGCAATGGACGTGGAATTACGCGAAGACGCATCCGTTCGGCGGCGGCTTCGACATGTACCGGCAGGACGTGCTCAACTACGACCTGATCGTCGCCGAGGGCACCGGCAGCAACATGACGCTCAAGCACATCCCCACCTCGGACCGGGCGCGCGCTTATCACAGTTCGTATTTCGAGATGCTTGGCGAACAGGGCTGGCCGGGGATCGTGCTGTGGGGCGGGCTCAACCTGCTGGGCATCTTCCGCATGGAAATGCTGCGGCGGCGCTACCGCAAGGCCGGGCCGGAGGAGGCGTGGATCGCGCCCCTGGCCGGAGCGCTGCAATCGGCGCTGCTGATCTATCTGCTGGGTGCGTCGTTCGTGGGAATCGCGTTTCAGCCGTTCATCTATCAGTTGATCGGCGCGCAGATTGGGCTCGACACCTATCTGGCGCGCAAGCGCTCGGAAGGGGCGTGGCGGCCGTTCCGCAAGGTGAAGCGTGAGGTGGCAGGCGCGGAGCCGGCGTTGGCGTGAAATAGCTGATCCCCGGCGCAGGCCGGGGTCCGGTTGGAAAGGTCACCGTTGACGGAGCGCAGCGCCAGGTGATCGACGGTCCGTAACTGGACTCCGGCCTTGCCCGGAGATCAGCGAGCAGTGCCCCTATCCGATAGTCCCGAGTAGCTGCCGAGTAGCCGCTTGCGGCGTATCGAGGTGGCGTATCGAAGGATAGGCCCCGCGCGCGACCTGTGCTTCGATACGGGCTCTTGATACGCCCTTCGGGCTACTCAATCCCTACTCGGCACGAACGGTATGAGGATGAGAGGATCAAGCGTCCGCGGTCTCTTCCGCCAGCGCTTCGAGGATCGCCTTGTTGAACGCGGGGATATCGTCTGGCTTGCGGCTGGTAATGAACTGGCCGTCGCGCACCACTTCCTCGTCCACCACATCGGCGCCGGCATTGGCGAGATCGGTGCGCAGCGAGGGCCAGCTCGTCATCGTCTTGCCGTCGACCACATCGGCCTCGATCAGCAGCCACGGCGCGTGGCAGATCGCCGCGACCAGCTTGCCGTCGTCGACGAACTGCTCGACGATTTCGACCGCGCGATCGTTCATGCGCAGCGCATCCGGATTGGCGACCCCGCCGGGCAGCAGCAGCGCGGTGTAGTCCTCGGTATCGACAGCATCGATGGTCGTGTCGGGCGTGATCGTGTCGCCCTTCTCGTCGTGCTTCATCCCTTGGATCGGGTCGGTCGACAGCGAGGCGAGCGTCACCTTGGCACCGGCGTCGAGCAGCGCCTGACGCGGTTCGAACAGTTCGGCCTGTTCGAAGCCGTCGGTGGCGACGATCAGGACGTGCGCGTGGGAAAGGTCGGTCACGAGGGGGTCTCCTTGGCAGGTGTACGCTCAAACCCCCGGGCCTGAGCCTCCGTTCCGGAACGAAGCGACCGACCGCGCATTTGAAAGGGTGAACGAGGAGCAAGATGAGCGCCGAAATCACCTACCACGACGACAGCGACGCCGGCATCACCCGGCGCAAGGTCCGGAACGGCTGGGGCTATTGGGATGCGGAGGGCAACCGCATCACCGATCGCGAGGAGATCGACCGGCTAAACCGCATCGGCCTGCCGCCCGCCTATCGCGACGCATGGTTCTGCCCGAACCCGTGCGGTCACATCCAGGCGGTCGGCTGGGACGAACGCGGGCGCAAGCAATATCGCTACCACCTCGATTTCCGCGCCGCGCAGGAATGCGCCAAATACGATCTGTGCGCGCCGTTCGGTCTGGCGCTCCCCAAGCTGCGCGCGCGCGTCGAGGCCGATCTCAAGCGGCGTGGGCTTGGCAAGGATGTGGCGGTGGCGGCGATCGTGCGGCTGCTCGATCTCGGCCATGTCCGCATCGGCAACGAGGGGTACGTCAAGGAGAACAAGAGCTACGGCGCGACCACTTTGCGCCGCCGCCATGCCGCGCTGAAGGGCAAGACGCTGAAGCTGCAGTACAAGGCGAAGTCCGGCAAGATGCGGCTGCTCACCATCACCGACGCCTCGCTCAGCCGCTTTGTCAAGAAGTGCCAGGATCTGCCCGGCCAGCATCTGTTCCGCTGGGTCGATGACGACGGCGCGACGCACCCGGTCACCTCCTCCGACGTCAACGCCTATATTCGCGAGGCGATGGGCGGGGACTATACCGCCAAGCATTTCCGCACCTGGGGCGCGAGCGTGATCGCGTTCGAGACGCTGGTGACGGCGCCGCACGATCTGGGCCTGAAGGAGATGCTCGAGCCTGTGGCCGAGGCGCTCGGCAACACGCCGGCGATTTCCCGGAAATCCTACGTTCATCCGCTGCTGATAGAGGCGACCAAACATGGACAGGCCGCACTGCGTGCGATCCGCCTGCCGCGAACCGCACGCTATCTCAGCCGTACCGAGCGCGGATTGATCGCGTTCCTGGAGGCGGGCGGCGTGCCCGAACTGGCAAAGGCTGCGTAACCGTCATGAGTAATACAAGCGCGGCGATCCTTCCGCCGGTGAAGGTGCGCGACATCAACGCACAGATTCGCGACCTGATCGGCGCGACGATCGATTGGCTCGGCACACACTGGTTGCAGATCCTGATCGCGGTCGGCATCGGCGCGGCGATCGTCGTCGCGCTGGCGACGCTGCGCCGGCTCGGCGGCAAACTGTGCAACAGCCGCTTCAATCTGGCCGGCTGGGGGCCGGTGGTCGGCCATGCGGTGGTCAGGACCAACAACTTCTTCATCGTGATGGTCGCGGCCAAGCTGGTGCAGGGCTATGCCGGCGCGCCGCCCGAAGTCACCACCACGATCCGCTTCCTGTTCACCATTGCCGCCGTGTTCCAGGTTGCGATCTGGGCGCGCGAGATCATCCTCGGCGCGATCCAGCGGCACACCGGCTCGCAGCATTATGCCGGCGAGGCGCTGGAAAATGCGATGAGCATCATCCGGCTGCTCGTCACCTTCGCGGTGTTCGCGATCGCGTTCATCGTCGTGCTCGACAATCTCGGCGTAAACGTCACCGGGCTTGTCGCGGGGCTGGGCGTCGGCGGTATCGCGATCGGTCTTGCCGCACAGGGCATCTTCGCGGATCTGTTCGCGGCGTTGTCGATCCTGTTCGACCGGCCGTTCAAGCGCGGCGACAAGATCAGCTTCGGGAGCAGCAGCGGCATCATCGACAGCATCGGGCTGAAATCGACGCGCATTCGCGCCTATTCGGGCGAGCTGCGCGTGATCGCCAACAAGAATCTGCTCGACAAGGAAATCCTCAACGTCTCGCAGCGCGATAAAATCCGCATCTCCTTCACGCTCGGCGTCGCCTATGAGACGCCGCCTGAGACGCTGGAAAAGCTGCCGGCGATGCTGAAGGAACTGATCGAGGCGGAGGGTGCGAAGGCGGCGCGCAACGGCTTCGAATCGTTCGGCGCAAGCACGCTCGATTTCTCGGTGCAGTTCGACATCCCCGGCGACGATTGGGGCACCGCACATGCGACGCGCGACCGGCTGATGGTGGCGATCCTGCGCCGGTTCGCGGCCGAAGGGATCTCGCTGCCTTACCCGACCCAGACCAGCTTCACCGCCGCGCCCGACGGAACGCTCATCATGCCGTACCCCGATCCGGTCGAGGTCAGGCAGGTCGATCTCGACAAGCACGCCTGATCGTCATCGCCCCAGCGCGCGCAGCACCGTGCGGATGTTGCCGGGTGCGAGGATCAGCACGATCGCCGCGCACACGCACGCGCCGCTGCCGAGCCGCAGCACGAGCGCACGCGGATCGAACGGCCGCAACGGCAGCAAGAGGCTCGCCGCCAGCGCGAAGCCCGCGACAGCTACGCAGGCGAGCGCGAGCCGGCGCAGATCGTGCCCGGTGCGCTCCACCCGTCGCGTCGCCGCGATGCAGCCGATCAGGATGACGGCGGATACGACCGCGGCCACCCACGCCGCCGCGATCGCGCCGTACTGCGGGATCAGCAGCACGTCCGCCACTACGCCGAGCAGCGAGGGCGGGGTCGTCATCCAACTGGCGAGCCCGGGGCGTTTGTGGAACATCAGCTCCTTGGTGAACTGCAACTGGATGCCGTCGAGCATCACCGCCAGCACCAGCGCAGGCGTCATCAGCGCCGCGCCGGCATAACGCGGTGGGCCGAGCAGGCGGATCAGTTCGGGGGTGAGCGCCATCACCCCGACCGACAGCATCGCCAGCACCGCGACGATCGCCATATCCATCGCCGCGATCAGCGGCAGCGAGGCCGGGCCTTGTCGGCGCTTCTCGTAGAAGAACGGCAGATAGGCGGCGTTGAAGCTCGCCATCAGGATCGATAGTGGCGCCATGCCGCTCGCGCTCAACTGATACAGGCCGAGGTCGGTCATCGACACCGATCGACCGATGATGACGCGGTCCGCCATCCGCCTCAGCCAGGTCGACATCGCCACCGGCAGCGTCTTGATGCCATAGGCGAGGTTCTCGCGCATCTGCCCCCATGGCAGCGGCCCGGCGGTGCGGTTGCGGCGCAGGAACAGCGCGCCAGCCACGATCGCGACCACCGCCGCGCCCATCGCATAGCCATAGAACGCGCCCGCAGCACCCCAGCCGGTCAGCACGAATGCGAGGCTGGCACCGGCCTGAAGCAGCGCCTGCGCGAGCTGGATCTGGATAAAGGTCTTCGCCTTGCGCTCGGCGCGGGCATTGGCGAGGTTGAACGCGACCACCGCCTGGATCGACGATCCGGCGAGCAGCAGCGGCACGAACGGGAAGGCGGGAATTGCCCCGCCGCTGATCCACGGCCACACCGCCACCAGCGGCACGAACAGCACCAGCGCGGTGCCCGCCGCCGCCACGATCCGCAGCACGAAGCCGACCACGAGGAAACGGCGGATCTCCTCCGGGTCGTGATGATCGTAATAGAGCCGCGTCGTCGCCGCATCGAGCCCGAGCCCCGAGACGATCAGCAGCACGTTGAGCACGGTCATGCAGAAGCCCCAGGCGCCGAACTCGGCTGTGGTCCAGATGCGCGTGTAGATCGGCACGAGCAGCAGCGGGAACAGCCGGTTGAGCATCGTACCCGCCAGATACGCGCCGGTGTTCGTCACCATCCGGCTCGCGCCGAGCCGGCGTATCAAGCTGCCTGCCATCATGTCCCCAGCCCGGCGATCCGCGCCGGTGCGGCTGCGATAGCGGAGGCCGGCGGCGAGGTCACGCGGCGAGAGATCGCGCCGATCTCGATGCGATCCGATACGGCGGGCCTCCGGGTAGCTAAACCTGCGCCCACGCAGGCTTGCGAGGCGGGGGCAGAAGCGACGTGACCGACAGGATTGCCGAAGGCGGCCGCATGCCGATCGAAACGCGGCGCGGTGCCTTCCGCGGCGTGAACGGCGACGGACGGCGCGCGGGCGCACGCGGCGTTACCGTGCGGGGCGCGATGCTCGCGGGCATCGCGCTGCTGATCGCGTCCTTGTGCTACAAGCTGACCGCGCTCGGCGTGCTGGTGATGCTCGCGCTTGGCATTGCCGCGTGGACGTGCCGGTACAGCTTGCGCCGCGTCGATGCGGTATTCGTGCTGGCGATGGCCTATGTCGCCGACGCGACGATCAGCACGCTGATGGTCTCCGTGCCGGCCGGGATCGGGCGGACGGTGCAGTTCTGCATTATCGCCATCTCGCTGATCGGGCTCTACGCTTATGCACAGGCGGCGCAGCGTCGCGATGCGGAGGTGATCCTCAAAGGCGCGGGCGTGGTGTGCGCGCTGGTGCTCGCGCATCTGATCGGCTGGCACCTGCTGCACCACCATTTCGTCACCTGGAAATATCTCTACGATACCAAGCTGATCCTGTCGCTCGCGCTGGTTCCGCTGTTCGGGTTGGAGGACTGGATCAAGGGCAAGGGGCGGCACCTGTTCACGCTGGCGCTGCTCGCCGCGTTCGTCGTCCTGCTGCTCAGCGGCGAGCGCAAGGCGCTGATGCTGTTCGTCGTGCTGTTCGCTCTGTGTCGCTATCCCGTCGCAGCCAAGCTCGGTCTCGCCATGCTGATCGCAGTGGTGACGGCGCTCGTCCTGCTCGACGATACCGGGTACGTGCATCGCCAGTTGTTCAGCGCGTCGCACGACTATTCGCGCACGCCGATGCGCTATTTCTTCTCGGTACGCGCGATCTACGACCAGAGCGACATCATCCGCGAGTTCGTCAACCGTAATGCGTGGCAGGTGTTCCTGCGCCACCCTGCGTTGGGCGTGGGGGCCAACGGCTATTGGACATGGGCGGCGAAAACCTATGGCGCCAATGGGCTGGCGATGAACATCCACGGCGAATATCACCGCGTACCGGCGGAAGGCGGCATACTCGGTATCGCGATCGCGCTCGGCTTCCTCGGGCTGGCGGCATTGCGGGCGCTGCGCCACGCCGCGGCGCACGGCGGGTGGCGGGCGGGCTCGCTCGATCGCGTGCCGCTCTACTGCGTCGCGCTGCTGCTGAGCTATTGCTATTCCGAGGCGGTCGACACCGCGATGCTGCTGCTGATCGGCGGGGTCGGCGCGATCGTCGGCGCGCTGCCGATCGTGTCGCGTACCGGGCGTCGCGGCCGGCAACGGTTCGGCCGGCTGCACGGCGGTTTCGTGCGCCCGACGCGGAATCAGCCGCGCACGCCCGCGCTCGCCGGGAGCCTGCGCCGCCGGGCGTGACGGCTACCGCCGCCCTTGCGGTCTGGCGCTGAAGATCCACGCGCCGGGGCGGCTCGCCATCAGCACACGCGCCGCGCCATAGCTGAGCGCCAGCGTCGCCGCATAGGTGATCGCCAGCAGCGCCAGCGTCACGGCCTCGCCGTGGTGCTTGCCGGCGACCCGCACCAGCAGATAGCCGATGACGCCGTGGATGAGGTAGATTTGCAGCGAGTAGCGGCCGATCGCGTCGATCGCGCCCATGCGCACGAACCCGTCGATCCGGTAGAAGAACAGCGATGCCGCCACCATGCACGCGTCGGTAGCGAGAAGCCCGGCGAGGTTCCGCGCATCATAGACCTTGAAGTCCGACAGGTTGATACAGAAACCGCCCGCCGCGCACGCCACCAGCGCCATCACGAAGCCACTCGCCACGATCCAGACCGGCACGCTGCGGCTGATGCCGGAGCGCGCGAGCGCGGCGGCGGTCAGGCAGGGGAACAGCATATAGCCGATCACCGGCAGTCCCCACGGCAGCCATGCGACCGCATCCGATCCGAGATATCCGACGGTGAGTTGCAACGCCGCTGCGGCGGCGAGCGCGCCGACCAGGACACGCCCGCCGCCCCGGTCGATCAGCGGCCGCAGCGTCGACAACAGGATGAACACCGGCAGGAACCAGAACATCTCGAAACCGGTCGCCCAGTTGAGCACGTCGCTGTTCGCGATGGTGAGCGCGCAGACCCAACGCAGGACCGCATCGCCGAACGATGCGGGCGCCTCGACGATGCCGGACACTGCGAACAGCGCCGCATACGCAGTCACGAACACGCAGAACGGCCGGTAATAGGTGTGCAGCGGATACAGCAACACCGCGCGGCGACCGTCATCGGGCGCGCGCAGGAAGGGAATGATCAGAAACGCCTCGACGTGGAAGTCGTAGATCAGGCGGTAGAGCGCCGGGAACCCCGATGCGAACAGATGATTGTGCCCGAGCACGATGAGCGCGATCAGTAGCCCTCGCCACGCATGGCCGTGCGACCCGGACGCTGCACGGGGCGTCGACGCGACGCCTGCACCGGGCTGCGGCGACGCGACGAGCATCGCCGTTGCCCGTGCCTTCAGCGCAGCGGGTGACATGCGGCACCTTGATCTTCGGCGCAGCGGATCACCGCCGGCATTCGCGTCGAGCGGCAGCGCAGCGCGATGCGGGAGCAGGGTGCCGGACGGCGGAACTCGGGCAAACGGATGGCTCCCTGACCGTTGGGGAAAGTCTGGCGGCAGGACGCGCCGGGTTTGCGAACGTTGCGCAGACGGCGAACCGACCGCACCATAGCGCCGAATCCCGATCGGTGAGCGTCACCTCCGCTCAACTACATCCAAAGCTGAGTGAAGTGCTTCCCGCATCGGGCAAACTCTTGCAGTTTTGTCGACGAGGCTGAGCCCGCGCCAGCATGATGCAGGAACACCCGCCGTCAATTTTGTTGTTGAATGCGCTCGCGAAATACTCCTGCGTAATGCCAAAAGACTAAACAGATACTCATTGCGGGTACAAGCAATATACTGCCCCGTTTTGGATGTATGCGCCTAGATTAGCCAAATACGATTTGATGCGCTGCGGAATATTACGTAGGAATACTGAGCTTGATACCGCCGAATCTCCGCATGGAAACGGGATGCGCCGGTAATCATTCGCCAGGGCCCACAGGCTTCATTTGAGGAGACTTTCTATGGGGGTATTTTTTAAGCGAACATTATGCGCGCTGGTCGGCGCATGCGCCGCCGTCGCGGCAACACCGTCGATGGCCGTCGACTATAATCTCGGCACGTTGCAGACCGGCGTCGCCACCCCGGCGGCGGGCTATCTCACCAGCAGCAGTCCCTCGGACCGCATCTTCTTCTCGCTCAGCGCGACCGACGATCTCGGCTCGACGGTGGGCAAGCTTCCGAAGATGACGATCGCGTTGGCGCCGGGTCTCAACCTCGACTTCGGCTTGTCGAGCCTGACGGCCGATCTCTACAGCGCCAGCACCGGTTTCGTTGGCCATCTCGCCAGCCTGACCGGCGGCTTCCTGCTGGAAACCTCGAGCGTCTCCGGCCTGTCTGCTGGTGATTACTTCGTCAACGTCACCGGCACGCCGTACACCAATTTCCCGGGCGTGGGCGGCTCCTACGCTCTTGCGCTCACCGCCACCCAGGCGGCGTCCGCACCGGGGCCGGCCGGCATCCTCTTCGTCGGCGGCGCGGCTGCGCTGATGGCGGGGCGTCGTCGTCGCCAGAAGGCGAAGGCGGAGGCGGCTCTCGCCTGATCGTAGAACTTGGAACGGGTGCGGTCGGTCACCGGCTGCACCCGTTTTCATCACATGGGGAACGCTCGATCGGCGGCGCGGTGCGCCGGCAGAATCGTCGTGGTGGGGGTTGTTGATGTTCCAGGAAGTGCTCGTGCGTCCGGTCGCGCGCTGCGGTCGCCTCGTCAAGTCAGGCTTGCCGCTGGCGCTCATCGCCGCGCTTGGCGGTTGTGGCGCGGCGAAGAACCCGGAGCAATTGCTCGTCAAGGGCGACAAGTTCGAGATCACCTTGCAGGAATACGACCAGCTGCTCCGCCGGTTTCCGCCGGTGACGAAGGAGGCGGTCGCGCCGCTGCGACGCGCGCTCTTGCAGCAATTGATCGACGAGAAACTGCTCGCCGATGCGGCGGTGGGCGCGGGCATCGACAATGATCCGGGCAGCAGCCAAGCGATCGCTGCGGCGCGGCGCACCATTCTCGCGCAGGCTTACGTGCATTCGCTCGCGGGCAACATCCCCAAGCCGCGTGAAGACGCGGTGCGTGCATATTACGCCGCGCATCCTGCGCTGTTCGCCAATCGCAGGCGCTTCGTGGTCGAGGAATATGTGCTGCGAAGCGACATGCCCGATCTCAAGACCTATCTCGACACGCTGGATCGCGGTGATTTCACTACTCTGGGCTCGATGATCGCCGACAAGGCACCGGGGGTGCATCCGGCGACGGTCGCCCGCTTCACCGACGAACTGCCCGAGAATCGCGGCGGTGCGCTCGACAAGCTGACGGTGGGATCGAACATCGTCTATCAATCGCCTGGACAGGTGCATCTCGGACGGATCACGGCGGCGGCACCCGAGCCGATCGCGATCGAAGCGGCGCGCGGGCGGATCGAACAGAGCCTCACCGCCGAACGCACGAGCGCGATCACGCAGGCAGCGGTCCAGACGCTGCGCAAGTCGCGCAAGGTCGAGATCCTCAATACCAATTTGAAAGCGGTCGCGGGCGGTACGACGACGGCGGCGGTGACGTCGTGAGGCGCATCGCCGCACTTGCGCTGCTATGCCTCGCCACGCCGCTGTCGGCGCATGGCGCCGCCACGGCGCAACCGGATGCGCCTGGGTCACGCGTCGAAGATACGTCCTATCAAGTTGGCCCTGGCGACCAGCTGACGGTGACGGTGTACCGCGCGCCCAATTACAGCGGCCTTGTCGAGGTCGCCGCCGACGGGACGGTGCCGATCAACGACGCCGGACGCATCAACGTGGTCAACAAGACCGCCGCGCAAGTCAGCGACGCAATCGCGGCGGCGCTGCGGTCGGGCGGATATCTGCGCGATCCGATCGTCAACGTGCTCGTGCAGACCTATCGCGCGCGCACCGTTTCGGTGCTCGGGGCGGTCGCCAAGCCGGGTGAATATCCGCTCGATCGCGGCGGCATGACGATCACCGAGATGCTCGCGCGCGCCGGTGCGACACTGGGCGTCGGTGGCGGCACGGTGCGATTGTTGCGCCACGACGGCACCCAGCAGGATCTCGCCGCCGATCAGGTACTGGCCGGATCGGTCAACCAGCGGCTCGGACCGCACGACACGCTGATCGTCACCGAAAGCGCGACCTTCTACATCTCGGGCGAGGTCCAGCGGCCCGGCTCGTTCGCGCTCGAGCCCGGCCTGACGATGGAACGCGCGGTCGCGCTCGCCGGTGGCGTGACCCAGCGCGGCGCGCGCAGCCGCCTCAAGGTCTCGCGCCGCAGCGGCGATGCCGACCAGCTCATCCGCGCCAAGCCGCAGGATCCCGTCAAACCGCGCGACCTCATCACGGTCGGCGCGCGACTTTTCTAGGCGACAGCGATGACCCCAAAGCATCTCGGCAAGGTTTTGATCGAAAAGTGGCGCATCGTCGCGCTGACCACGGCCTTGTCGGTCGCGATCGCCGTCCTCATCATCGTCGTGACGACGCCGGTCTATAAATCCACCGCCACCGTCGTCGCCGGGGTGCGCGCGCCCGAGACGATCGGGCCGCAATCGGTCGCGGAGCAGCTCTCCGCCGATTATCTGCTGACGCAGGAGGACATCCTCAAGAGCGACCGCGTCGCCCGACAAGTCGTGACCGACCTCGGCCTTGCCGATTCTCCCAACGCGATCCGCCAATATGGCTGGACGCCTAAGGACGGCGCGCTGCCCGACTTCATCGCGCGCCAGCTGCGTGCCGCGCTGACGATCGATTCGAGCGCGACCAACTCGCGCGTGATGGAGATCAGCTTTCTGAGCGGCGACCGCCAGTTCGCCGCAACGATGGCCAATGCCTTCGCCAACGCCTTCATCGACGTCAACGTGCAGTTGCAGGCGGACCCGGCGCGGCGCACCGTGGCGTCCTATACCAACCAGCTCGACGAACTGAGCCGGACGCTGCACAAGATGCAGGCCGCGCTCGTCGCGAAGGAAGGTGCGCTCGATATCGTCGCCACCAAGGGCGAACTCGATCCCGACAGTGCCCGACTGAATGCGCTGTCGGCGCAGCTGGCCGCCGCGCAGGCCGGCAGCGCGGCGGCATCGTCGCGCGCGGGTGCGGCCGCGCTGCCCGACACGATGGCGAGCGGGGTGGTGCAGGGGTTGCAGACCGAGATCGCCCGGCTGGAGGCGCAGCGCAGCCAGTTGAGCGCCACCGCCGGCCCGAACAATCCCGACTACCGCCAGCTCGTCGCACAGATCGGCGCGATGCGGGGGCAGCTTGCCAGCCAGGAGGCGTTGATCCGCAAGTCCGCCGCCGCCGCAGCGTCGCAGGCGCAGGCGATGCAATCGGGGTTGAGCGGTGCGGTCGAGGCGCAGCGCGACCGGGTGACCAAGGTGCGTGCGGCGCAAAGCGAAGTGTCGGTGATGCAGCAGGATATCGCCAACCTCCAGGCGTCCTACGATCAGATCGCGCAGCGCCGCGCGCAGCTTCAGGTGCTCGACAATACCGGGCAGACCAATATCTCGCTGCTCTCGCCCGCGACGCCGACCGAGAAGCCGGTGCTGCCACGGCGGTTCATCACGCTCGCGCTCGGGCTGGTGCTCGGCGGAGTGGCCGGCGTGTTGCTCGCACTCGCCATCGAGTTCTTCGATCGGCGCATCCGCTTCAGCAGCGAGATCGAGAGCTGGCTCGGCATTCCCGACCTGGGCAGCATCCGCATCAGCCCGCCACAGCCGTTCCGCCTGACGCGCATGGTGACCGGGCTTCTCCCAAGCATGAGGGTCGAATGATGGAACAGATCAGCCGGGAACGGGACGATCTTTCCGTCCACATCGCCGATCGGCTCGGCAATGACGTTACCGATCGCGGAGCGCCACCGCGGCCGCGGGCACCAGCGATCTCCGGAGGCTTCGGCGTGGCGGACGATCTGTTCGTCCTCAAGAGCCCGCACTCGCCGCGCGTCGCCGATCTGCGGCGGGTGGCGCAGACGCTGGCGATGCGCTGGTTTCTGGGCGAGACCAAGCACGCCGCGCTGTCGATCATCAGCGCCGACCGGCGCGAGGGACGCACCGCGATCGCCAGCAATCTTGCCTGCATCTTCGCGCAATCTGGCGTGCGGACGCTGCTGATTGACGCCGATCTGCACAATCCGGCGATCCACACCAAGTTCAGCCTCGCCGAACCGCGCGCGAGCGGCGCGGTGTGCCGACCGGTGGAGGGGGTCGAGAACCTCTCGGTCGTCCCGGCGTCCGCGCTGGTCGAGCTGAAGTCGGATCGCTTCATGCAATCGGCGCTGCAAGCGCTGGTCGAGCGGATGCGCGGCGAGTTCGAGGTGATCTTCGTCGATACACCCGCTGCGGCGACCTCGAACGATTATCAGATCGCCGCGCTCGCCACGACCGGCGCCTTGTGCGTGACGCGGGAGGGCGTGACGCGTGCGCGCCGCTCGTCGCGCGTGCTCGATCTGTGCGAGGATGCCGGGATCGCCGTCGTCGGCGGCGTGATGTTGAAAGCGTGACGCCGCCGCTCACCGCCATGCCCGCGCCAGCGCCGCCGCTCGCCGCCCTTCCGGTCGATGCCGTGCTGCGCGACCGCAACCGCATGGCGCTTGGCCTGATGTTGTTCGGGCTGGCGGCGCTCTACGTCCCCGTCCTTATCGAATATGGCGCGTTGTTCCTGTGGAGCGAGGACGACAACCACAGCGGGCTGCTGCTCGCGCTGGTGCTGTTCGGCTATTGGCAGGATCGGAAAGCGTTCGCCTGGACCTCGACGCGGCGCGAGCTGATCGGGGGCGCTGCCGCCGTGCTGGTCGGGCTGATCCTGTATTTCGTCGGCCGGGTCACCGATTCGGTGCAGATGCAGGGCCTGTCGCTGCCGGTGGTAATGACCGGGCTCGCGATGGCGGCGGGCGGAGTGAGGCTGGCGCGGCGCTGGTTGTTGCTGAGCGGTCTGCTGGTCTTCATCGTGCCGTGGTTCGGCCCGATCGCCGATGCTTTGCTCGTGCCGCTACGGCTTGCGCTCACGCACGGCGCGGCGCGGCTGGCGGCTTTGCTCGGTTTTCCGGTGAGCACATCGGGCGTGCTGATCTACGTCGGCTTCGTCGAGCTGAACGTCGCGGGGGCCTGTGTCGGTCTGCGCGCGATGGTGTCGATGACCGCGATCGGCTTCCTGTTCCTGCACTTCTTCCCGGCGCGCTCGATCGGCGCGGCGATCGTGTTCGTTTGTCTGATGCCGCTGATCGCGCTGGCGGTGAACTTCCTGCGCGTGTTCGCGCTGATCGTGATCGCGGCGCTGACCGGTGTGTCGGGCGAGGCGTTCGCGCACGACATCGCCGCCTATCTGGAGGTAGGCATCGTGTTGCTGGCTTTCACCCTGCTCGGCAAGGCGCTTGGGCCGAAGGCGTTGGCGGCATGATCCGGCGGCGTGACCTGCTCGGCGCGGGCATTTTCGCTGGGCTCGCCGCGGGTGCATCGGGCGGGGCGGTCGCGTTCCGCCGCGCACAGCAATCGGTGCCGCCGGGCGGCGACGCGATCCTGGCGCGCTTGCCCGCGCAGCTCGGCGAGTGGCGTTTGCAGCCGGCGCGCGCCGATATGGTCGATCCGATCGAAGTGGACGAGGCGTTCGCGCAAGCGCTGGAGATGTATGATCGCGTGATCGAGCGCGATTATGTATCGCAGACGCTGCCGCGGATCATGCTCAACATCGCCTACAAGCGCGAGGTGCGGCAGGAGGATCGCTTCCACTGGCCGGAATTCTGTTACGCGACGCAGGGCTTCCGCGTCGAGCGTCTGCCGCCGGTGTCGCTCGGCGCGGAGGCCGGAAACATCATGCTGTCGCGCTTCGTCGGGGTGCGCGCCGGGCGGCGCGAACTGGTCGGCTATTTTATGCGGATCGGTGACACGGTGCCGAGCGGCTCGCTTGGCGTGCGCGCCGCGCTGTTCCGGCAGAGCCTCGCGTTGCGCCTGCCCGATGGGGTGATGGTGCGGGCGTCGTTCCTCGAAGACGAACTTGCATCTGCCAGCCCGGGCGTCGCGAGCGACATGCTGATCGGGTTCTTCCGGACACTGCTGTCAGACGCGAGCACACCGCTTAGAATAATGCTCGCCAATAATCCTCCAAAGTCGATCTAATTGAACGGCGTGGCTCAGGAATACGTCTTCCTTAAATGTCTGTTGATGATATCGTCATCGTCAGTTGTAGTAATGAACGGCGCGGATCAAGATCATGCTTAATCGGCATGTATTTCTGATCGGGTGGGCAGGCGCAACGCGACTTGGGGAAATCCGGTATGGGGCAGCAATCGCATAGTCAGTTTCGCGAACCTGCGCGATCGGATCGTCCGCTGGTCATCGCGCATGTCCAGACGCGGATGAACCGATCGGGCGGGGCGGAGGAAAATACCTGGGCGTCCTGCGTGCATCAGGCTGAATCCGGACATATCGTGCATCTGTTCTGCGGACGATCTTCGGACGTGGAGGAGTATAGCGGGCGCGGCACGCCGGTGCGCGTGCATCTCGTCAGCGAACTGGTGCGTGAGGTTTCGGCGAAGGACGACGTTGCCGCCTATCGCCGGCTGTCGACGCTGTTCGGTGAGGTGCAGGCCGATATCGTCCACACCCACACCAGCAAGGCTGGTATCGTCGGGCGTCTTGCCGCGAGCAACGCCAAGGTGCCCGCGATCGTCCACGGCGTCCATATCCTGCCGTTCAGCAACGTCGGCATCGCCGAGAAGATGGTCTATCTCACCGCCGAACATGTCGTCGCGCCCGTGACGGATCATTTCATCCACGTCAGCCATGGTACGCGGCGCGCCTACGAGCTTGCACGGCTGGGCGGCAATCGGCTGCATTCGGTGGTGCGGTCGGGAATGGACATTGACAAATTCCAGACCGCAACGTGGCCGGAGGACTGGCGGGCGTTGCTCGGCATTGGTCCCGACGAGGACAAGCCGCGTACGATCCTGATGATGGCGGTGCTCGAAGCGCGCAAGCGGCAGGTGGCGTTCATCACCGGCTTCGCACAGGCGACTCGACCGGGCGAGAAAATCCGGCTGTTGATCGCTGGCGACGGACCCGATCGCGATACGCTTGCCGCGCTGGTGGAGGAACTCGGCGTTGGTGACCGGGTGAAGTTGCTCGGGCACCGTACCGATCCGGAGCGGCTGATTGCGCTTTCCGACATATCGACGCTCGCATCGTTGCGGGAGGGGTTGCCGCGCACCATCGTGCAAAGCCTCGCGGGCGGAAAGCCGGCGGTGGTCAGCCCGCTGCGCGGCATCGAGGAAATCATCGACAGCGGCCGCAACGGCATCGTCGTGCGGCAGAGCGATGCCGAGACAGTCGCGCGGACCGCGGTCGAGCTGGTGCGCGACGACGATCGGCTCGCACAGATGACCGCGGCGGCGGGTGGCGCAGCGGTGGAGGATTGGAAGTTTCCGTCGATGTTCGCGCAGCTCGACCAAGCATATCGCGAAACGCTCGCGTTGCCGCGCGTTGCGGCACGGATGGATGCGCGCGCGGCATCGCGGGGAATGCAGACGATTTACCGCTGCGCCTGAACGGCGGGCGGACAGGGTTCGGGAGAGGGTGCCGATTGGCAAAAGCCACGGTTCGGAAGGGTTTCGGTGATTGATGCGTTAAACAGTGCCGGCATCGCTCCATCGCCCGCGCGCCTGCGCGCAGGGCGGGGCGATCTTGCCGGTTCGGCTCATCCACATCGTCTTGGGCGGGGGAATTGGTCGGCAGATCGGGTCTGCCAGGTTCATCTTGCAGGAGACGAGTGATGATGAAATTGAAGCGCGCCGGCGTAGTTGGAACGGCACTTGCGCTGGCGATGGTGCCGTCCGTCGCATTGGCCGACAACGGCTGGAGCGAGGCGCTGCGCGGCACGCCGATCGATCTCAGCAAGGCGAAGCTGGTTTTTCAGGATCAGCTCAACACGCCGCATAGCTGGAACGGTCCGATCCTGTGGGCCAAACAGCATACCGATGTCGGGCTGGAGAAATTCGATCCGGCGGGTGGCCCGGCCTATAAGCTTCAGAGCGGCGTACTCGGGCTTGAGGCCTATCAGGACAAGGCCGGTATCCACAGCGGCAACATCCAGTCTGTCAACGTGATGCAGGCCTATGACGGTGCGCCGATCGTGCCGGGGGTGAACGGCTTCACCTGCGTCGCCTGCTATTTCGAGGCGCATGCGCGCTTCCCAAACGCGCGCGCGACCTGGGCGAGCTTCTGGCTGCTCTCGCCCGACAGTCCGCGCCAGCGCGGCCACCTCGAAGTCGATGCGATCGAATATTATGGCGCGGGCGACAAGCGCGGCCACCATCATACGATCCACCGCTGGGGCCCGAAGGAGAGAGAGGGACACACGCAGAAGCCCGATTATACCGGCATGGACGCCATCGCCGATTTCGGCTGGCACACCTATGGCGCGGATCTGCGCGGGATCGCCACGCTCAACGGCAAGCAGGCGGTGGTGATCTACATGGACGGCAAGGAGGTCGGACGGATCGCGCCCGAGCCCGATTTCTTCACCACGCCGTTCTATTTCAACCTGACGTTGTCGATCAACCCCAAGGACACCGTGCGGACGTTCCCGCAGTCGGTGTGGTTCGACTACGTCAAGGTGTGGAAATAGCACCGTAGCGGACGCGACACTGCACATTTTGCGGTGAAGATCGCGCAAGGATCGCGCTGGTCGATCAAAGGGGCATGGGCATGGTCACGAGACAGGGAGGCACGATGCAGCGCGCGCGCCGTTCGCGGTCGGCGTGGCCGGGGTGCGCGGCGTGAGCGGCGAGCGATCATTGATCCTCGCCGTGGCCGCCTATTTCCCTGATAGTTACGGCGGGGCGGAGCGGCAGGCGCGCATCCTCGCCGAGGCGCTCGGGCGGCTCGGCGTGCGGGTGACGTTGATCGCGCCGACGGTGGCGAGAGACCTGCCGCGCGTCGAGCCGACCGCGTTCGGGCAAATCCTGCGCAAGCGGCTGCATGCCTATCCCAATCTCGGCGGTCGCAATCTGCTCGCCTTCCTTGCGTGGAGCCTGTGGGTGCCGTGGCGGCTGCGTGACCCGGCATGGCGCGGCGTGCCGGTCTATGTGTTCCACGCCCGGCTCCACGCGCTCGGCCCCGCGCTGGCCGCGATGCGGCATGGCGCGCCGCTGCTGGTCAAGCTCGGCGGGGGCGGGGAGGCGTCCGAGTTCGCGGCGCTGCGAGCGAAGAAATATCTCTATGGCCGATTGGTCGAGCGGCTGTTGCGGAAGCGAGTCGATCTGTTCGTCGCCAACAGCGCGCAGATCGCCACCGAGCTGCGCCGGCTGGGCACCCCCCGTGAGCGGATCGCGGAGTTCCCCAACGGCGTGGCATTGCCGACGCCCGACGCGCTCGAACAGGCGACCGCCGCGCGCACCGGGCGGCGCTTCGTCTATGCAGCGCGTCTCCACTCCGACAAGAACGTCGACGTGCTGTACCAGGCGACGGCGACGCTGGCGGCGGAGGGGACCGGGCTGCATCTCCGGCTGGTCGGCGATGGTCCGGAGAAGGACCGGCTGGCGCCGATCGTCGCGGCTTCCGCCTTCCCATCGGCAATCTCGTTCGCGGGCTTCGTCGCAGACGTCTATCCCGAATTGCAGGCGAGCGACTTTTTCGTGTGCGCCTCGCAGCGCGAAGGCCAGTCGAACGCCTTGCTCGAAGCGATGTCGGCGGGCGTGATCCCGATCGTGTTCCGCGCGAGCGGCGTCGAGGAGGTCGTGTCGGATGGCTGGAACGGCTTCATCGTCGAGGAGGCCACGCCGCGCGCCTTTGCCGCCTCGATGCGCCGCGCGCTGGCGCTCGCCCCCGCGGCGCGGCGTGAGATGTCGCGAGCGGCCTGCGGCTTCGCGCGTGACAATATCGGCATCGACGCCATTGCCGCGCGTACGCTCGCCGCGATCGACGCGATCGGCCGGACCGACACCGCACCGGTCGCTGCGGCGATGCGCGGCGGGCGCATTGCCGGGCGCAGCGCATGAGGTTTCGCGCGCTCGACTCCTGGCGCGGGATCGCGGCGGTGCTGGTGATGCTGTTCCACCTGTCGGCGAACGGGCTGTTCTACGGGTTCCCGCCGATCCGCCACGGCGGCTTGTCGGTGCCGTTCTTCTTCGTGCTGTCGGGGTTCGTCATTAGTCACGCTTATGGCGACAGGCTGAGTGACGGCGCGGCGGTCGCGCGGTTCGTGGCGCGGCGGATCGGGCGACTGTATCCGCTCCACCTCGTCACCTTGGGCGCGCTGGTGCTGCTCGAGCTGGCGAAATGGGCGATGGTGCGGATCGGCTTGCCGAGTGGGCAGGCACCGTTCATCGGGGCGAACGATCTCGTCTCGTTGGTCGCCAACCTGTTCCTGCTCCAGGCGGTGATCCCGCTGCCCGATTATAGCTGGAACGTGCCGAGCTGGTCGATCAGCGTGGAGTTCTACACCTATCTGCTGTTTTGCGCGATCGTCGTCCTGTTCCGCACGCGCACGATCGTGCCGGGGCTGTTGCTCGTCGGCGCGACGGCGGCGCTGTTGATGCTGATCGAGCGCGACATGCCCGCTTTGCGCCAGACGCAGTTCCGCGGGCTGGCGACGTGCGTGTGCGGCTTCTTCGCGGGGCACCTCGCCTACCGGGTGTTCGGCATGGTCCGCGCGCCTGGCCCGGCCCGGGCGACCGCGTTCGAGGGGACGGCGGTCGCGGTGATCGCGGCGCTATACTGGTTTGCGCCGGTGGGTGCGGCGGCGTCGATCGCGGTGTTCGCCGGTGTGGTGCTGGTGTTCGCCTTCGACGCGGGCACGATCTCGCAGATCCTGCGCGGGCGCGGCTGGGCTTTCCTCGGGCGGATCTCCTATTCGATCTACATGGTGCATTTCGTGGTGTTGTCGCTGCTCGGCGGCGCTTTGCGCGCGGTGCAGGCGATGCTGCATCGTCCGCTGTACCACGACGTCGCGGGCGGGCAGATGATCGACTTCGGCCCGATCGGCGCGATGGACCTGCTCGCGCTGCTGTATGCGCTCAGCGTGATCGCGCTGGCCGCGCTCACCTATTACTGGTTGGAACTGCCGGGGCAGGCTCTGGTCGCGCGTATTGCCGGTCGGCGTGACAGTGCGCTGACGCGTGCTTCCGAAACCGCGTCGTTCTGAGCATGCGCACCACGATCGCTTTGCCTGTCGGAGCGCGCCGCCATGCCTGCGGGCGGGAGACCATGCGATGACGCTGACGGTCGCGGTCGTGATGACCTGCTACAACGAGGGCCCGTATATCGGCGCGGCGGTGCGCAGCGTGCTCGACCAGAGCCGCGCCGATCTGATCGAGGCGGTGGTGATCGCCGACGATGGTTCGGATGCGGCGACCGTGGCGCAGTTGCGCGCGATCGAAAGCTGGGATGCGCGCATCCGCGTGCTGTACGGCGCCGGCGGAGTGGGGCTGCCGGGGCAACGCCGCAAGGCGATCGCCGAGACCAGCGCGCCCGTGCTCGCGATCCTCGACGGCGACGATCTGTGGACCGCCGACAAGCTCGAACGGCAACTTCCGGTGCTGGAGGCGAACCCCGCCGTCGGGCTGGTCTATGCCGATTTCTGCATCTTCCCGAACGACGATCTCGGCGCGGCGCGGCGCGCGGGCGTGCTCGACATCACCGGCAGCGATACGCTCTCGCGCACTTATTTCCTCAACGATCCGCCGATCATTCCATCGACGACGCTGTTGCGCCGCACCGCCTATGCGGCGGCGGACGGGTTCGATGCGGCAGTGCGGATCTTCGAGGATACCGATTTTTACCTGCGGCTCGCACGGGTGACGCGTTTCGCGCTGGTCGATGCGCCGCTGCTCTACAAGCGCCAGCGCGGCAGCAGCATCACCGGCGGGCGCAAGGATCTGATGGCGCATCACGCCTTCGTCGCGCTGAAGGCGGCGGCGGACGAGCCCGCGCTGCTGCCACTGGTGCCGCGCCGGCTGGCGGAGCGCGCGCGCAAGCTCGGCAACCAGCGTTTCCTGCTTGGCGATCGTGTGGGCGCGGTGGCGCTGTTGCGGCTGGCGGTGCGGCTTGACCCCCTCAACCGTGGCGCGTGGCGGTCGCTGGTCGCGGCGGCGGTGTTCCCGAAACTGGCGCTGCGCATGCTCGGCGCGGACGGACGCGCGCGCCAGGCCGCGCTGGGGGTGGGGTGATGCTGCTGCGCCCGCATCCGCCGGTGGTGATCGTCACCTGTGAATATGCGCCGTTCCCGGGTGGGATCGGCACCTATGCGGTCGAACTCGCCACCACGCTGGTGGCGAGCGGACGGCGCGTCGTGATGGTGGCGGCGGCCTATGCGGGCGTGGCGGAGGCGCTGCCCGATGGGGTCGAGCATCACCTCATCCTGCGGCATCATAACGTGCCGCTCGCCGCCGCGCCAAAGCTGCTCGCGCTGCTGCGCGGATTGCCGGCGGGTGCGATCCTGCTCGCTGCCGATATCCGCAGCCTGCTGCTGCTCCGTCTGCTTCAGCCGTTCCACCGGCGGCGCTACCGGGTGATGGTGCATGGCAGCGAGGCGAGCAAGTTCGCGCGCGGCGGCGTGGTGTCGGGTCTGGTGCGCGGCGCCTATCGCGCGGCCGAACTGGTCGCCTATAATTCGCAAGCCACGCGCGACATCTTCCGCGCACAGCTCGGCCAGCCGCCGCATGAGGCGATCACCTATCTCGGTGTCGGGCAGGGCTGGTTCGATCCGCCCGCGCCCGGCGGGTTCGAGAACGAGGCGCTCGCGGCGCTGCCACACGATCGCCCGCTGTTCGTGAGCGTCGGCCGGCTCGAGCCGCGCAAGGGGCATCTCGATACGGTCGAGGCGCTGGCGCTGGCGCGCGCGAAACATGGTATGGCCGAGCCGCTCTATGTCGTGGTCGGCCGCGCCGAGGACGAAGGTTATGCCCAGTCGATCGCCGCGCGCGGCCGCGCGTGCGGGGTGCGGGTGGTTCTGCCTGGGCGCTTGTCGGTCGACGATATCAAGCGGGTGTACGCCCGCGCGTCGGCGCATCTGCTGTTCGCGCGCGCGCTGCCCGGCAAGATCGAGGGGTTCGGGCTGGTGCTGGTCGAGGCGGCGGCGCAGGGCTGTCCCTCGATCGCGGCCGCGGTGGGCGGCATCCCCGAGGTGCTGGGGGATACCGGCGCGGTGGTCGGCGCGGAGGATCTCCACGGTTTCGCCGCACGGATCGCGGCGTTCGCCGGCGATGCGGATCTGCGCGCCGCACAGGGCAAGGCCGCACGCGCCCGCGCCGGTTTGTTCACATGGGCTGCGTGCGCGCGCGCGACCTTCCCCGAACTGTTCGAAGGTGTGGCCGCGTGAGCCGTACGTATATCGCAACGCTGCCGCTGCTCGCGACCGCGCTGACCATGGCCGGCGGTGCGCAGGCGCAGCGCTACCACGCCACCGCGAGCACGTCCGTCCGCTATGACGACAATCTCTTCCGCCTCTCGCCGGCGGTGCGCGAGAGCCTGCCCGATCACGGCGAGGATATCGTCACCTACCTGATCGTCAGCGGCGGCGCGCAGACGCGGATCGGCGTGGTCGCGGTGCAGGTCGATGCCGCCGCCGGGCAGAGCTTTCACGCCAACAACCCACGCATCGACACACTCAATTACACCGGCAACGCGACCGCGCGCTACGAAACCGGGCAGGGGGAAGTGGATGCCGCAGCCGCCTACATCCGCGAGCCGGTGCCGTTCGACGACGCCGCCAACACGCAAAAGGTGCTGCGCGCCTCCACCGATTTCGGGCTGAACGCGTCGCGCGACCTGCTCGGCGATCTGCGGCTGGTCGGCCGGCTGAACTACGCGCGCACCACCGTCTCGGGCGGCGGGCTCGATGCCTATGGGTCGCACAGCGTCGGTTTCAACGGCGGGGTGGGCTATTTCCCCTCGACCGGCAACAGCATCACGCTCGAATATTCGCGGACGCGGGGCACCGGGGATGCGGTGCAGACCGTCGCGGTCGGCGATACCCGCATGGCGTATCGCGGCGATTCGCGCGACACCGCGATCGTTTCGAACATCGACTACCACATCACCGGCATCACCAGCCTGAAGGGCAGCATCGGCTATACGCGGCACGACGATCGATCGGTGCTGAACGCCGACTTCTCCGGGCTGGTGGCGAATATCGCGCTGAGCTGGTCGCCGTTGCCCAGCCTCGTCATCAAACCGGCGTTCCGGCGTGGCTTTTCATCGGAAAGCCGGCTGTTCTCGAACGGAATCACCGCTACACGCTACAGCGTGACCGCGAGCGACAAGCTGTTCGGCAGGCTCGGCGTGAAGGTCGGGCTGAGCCGCGAGAACCGCCGGTTCCGCTATGATCTTCAGGCGACCGACCCGCTCGCGCTCAACCGCAGCGAGCGCACGACGCTCGCCAACGCAGGGTTGTCCTATGTCACCGGCACGCGCTTCGCGCTCAACCTCGATTACCAGCATATCGAGCGCGCGTCGGACCGGGTGAACTTCCCCTATTCCGCCGATACGATCACCTTCACGATCTCGCATGAATTCGGGTCGTGACGGGGCGGACGACATCCACGATATGTATTTTGACAAACGGGGGCTGATTGCATGAAAGTCACGATGATCGGATCAGGCTATGTCGGCCTGGTCTCCGGGGCCTGCTTTGCGGATTTCGGGCATGACGTGGTGTGCGTCGACAAGGACGAGCGCAAGATCGAGGCGCTGAAGGCGGGCAAGATCCCGATCTTCGAACCCGGTCTCGACCATCTCGTCGCCAGCAACGTCGCGGCGGGGCGGCTGTCGTTCACCACCGATATCAAGGCGGGCGTGGGCGGTGCGGACGCGGTGTTCATCGCGGTCGGTACGCCGTCGCGGCGTGGCGATGGCCATGCCGATCTGTCCTATGTCTATGCCGCCGCCGCCGAGATCGCGCAGGCGATCACCGGCTTCACCGTCATCGTCGACAAGTCGACCGTGCCGGTCGGCACCGGTGACGAGGTCGAGCGGATCATGCGCGAGGCCAACCCGGACGCGGAGTTCGCGGTCGTTTCCAACCCGGAGTTCCTGCGCGAAGGCGCGGCGATCGACGATTTCAAACGGCCCGACCGCATCGTCATCGGCGGCGACGATCCCCGTGCGATGGAGGTGATGCGGCAGGTGTACCGTCCGCTTTACATCAACAAGTCGCCGATCGTGGAGATGGACCGGCGTGGGGCGGAGCTGACCAAATACGCCGCCAACGCCTTCCTCGCGGTGAAGATCACCTTCATCAACGAGATCGCCGATTTGTGCGAGAAGGTCGGCGCCAACGTGCAGGATGTCGCGCGCGGCATCGGGCTCGACAACCGCATCGGTTCGAAATTCCTCCACGCCGGCCCCGGCTATGGCGGCTCGTGTTTCCCCAAGGACACGCTCGCGCTCCTCAAGACCAGCCAGGATTTCGACGCGCCGCAGCGCATCGTCGAGGCGGTGGTCAACGTCAACGACAGCCGCAAGCGCGCGATGGGGCGTAAGGCGATCGCGGCGATGGGCGGCGACGTGCGCGGCAAGACGGTCGCGGTGCTCGGCCTCACCTTCAAACCCAACACCGACGACATGCGCGACAGCCCGGCGATTGCGGTGATCCAGACGCTTCAGGACGCCGGCGCCACCGTGCGCGCCTATGACCCCGAAGGCATGGAGCAGGCGGCGCTGGTGTTGAAGGACGTGGCCTATTGCCGCAACGCCTATGAGACGATGGAGGGGGCCGACGCGCTCGTCATCGTCACCGAATGGGATGCGTTCCGCGCGCTCGATCTGCCGCGCGCCAAGAGCCTGCTTTCGCAGCCGATCCTGGTCGACCTGCGCAACATCTACCCGCGCGACGCGGTCGAAGCGGCAGGCTTCTCGTACACGGCGGTGGGGCGGTGATGCGCTCCGATCCTGTGCTCGTCACCGGCGCCGCCGGGTTCATCGGCCACGCGACCGCGCATAAACTGCTCGCGCGTGGAGAGCGGGTGATCGGTGTCGATATCGTCAACGATTATTACGATCCCGCGCTGAAGGCGGCGCGGCTGGCGACCTTCGAGGGGGTGGAGGGGTTCACCTTCCACAAACTCGATATCGCCGATGCCGCCGCGATCGCCGCGCTGGTGCGCGACAATGGCGTACAGCGGATCATCCACCTCGCCGCACAGGCGGGAGTGCGCTACAGCCTGGAAAACCCGTTCGCCTATGAACGCTCCAACCTCGCCGGGCACCTCTCGCTGCTCGAGGCGAGCCGGCACGCGCCCGAATTCGAGCATCTCGTCTATGCCTCGTCCTCATCGGTCTATGGCGACAAGCCGATGGGCGGGGCGGGCTTTACCGAGGACGAGCCGGCGGCGAGCCCGGTATCGCTCTACGCCGCCACCAAGCGCGCGTGCGAGTTGATGAGCCACAGCTACGCCAAGCTGTACGGCTTTCCGCAGACCGGCCTGCGGTTCTTCACCGTCTATGGCCCGTGGGGCCGACCCGACATGGCCTATTTCGGCTTCACCCAGAAGATCCTGCGCGGTGATCCCATCGAGGTCTATGGCGAAGGCAAGATGGCGCGCGACTTCACCTACATCGACGATATCGTCGACGGCATCATCGGTTCGCTCGATCATCCGCCGGTGCGCGGCGAACACCGCGTGCTCAACATCGGCGACAGCCGTCCGGTCGGATTGATGGAGATGATCGAGGCGCTCGAAGCCGCGCTTGGCCGGACGGCGGAGAAGATCATGCGGCCGATGCAGCCCGGCGACGTGACCGCCACTTATGCCGACGTGTCCAAGCTGCGTGCGCTGACCGGCTATCACCCCGAGGTGATGCTGGAGGACGGGCTCAAGCGCTTCGCCACCTGGTATCGGGACTTCTACGAGGTGCCGGCCTAGTCGTCTCTCCGGCGGCGGGCCTTCCGGCCATCCTGCCCGCGCGACGGTACGATGTTTATCTTGGGCTCGCGATTTGGGATCGCCTTGAATCCCGCCCATAAGATAAGCATCGTAGCGTCGTGACGGCACATGCCCGCTTACGGGTGTGTTAAGGGATGGACGGTACACAATGGGCAAATCGCGGAGAAACCCCATGTCGCATGTGAAGTCGTCTGTCGCACCTTTGCTGCCCCGTGTCGGCCTGTTCGGCGATGCCGGCACCGAATTGCGGCGCGCGTCGCGTGTGAAGACCGCGCCGAGTGGGGAACCGGGCGGTGCATGGCATTCGCTGCGTGGCAAGGTGCTGTACCCCGCGATCCTGACGGTGCTGGCGCTCGCCGCGCATCTGGTCAGCCGCAACACGGATGAGACGCGCTGAGGCGTTCACAATAGGTTCTGCGTCTCACGCGCGGGGGGGGGGTAAGGCGGAGGGCTAAGGTCCGCAGCGGTGTCTTCATTTCGTAACAGCTTGCGCCGATTGGGGGCGTAACGCTGCCACGAAAGCTCCGCTTGTGATCCTGCCGAACCGCCGCGACCTGCTCAAGTCCGCACTCGCCGCGCCGGCGATCCTGACCATGCCGACCCGCGCGCTTGGCGCCGGCGGCGTGGCGACGCCGTTCACGCTTGGCGTCGCCTCGGGCGAGCCGTGGCCCGATGGAATGGTGCTGTGGACCCGCCTCGCGCCGCAACCCTTGCAGGACGATGGCGGCATGCTGGCCGCGCCGGTCCGGGTAACGTGGCAGGTGGCAGAGGACGAGGGCTTCGCCCGCATCGTCCGCACCGGCACCGCGATCGCCGATCCTGCGGCGGCGCACAGCGTGCATGTCGAAGTGTCCGGCCTGAAGCCCGCACGCGCGTATTTCTACCGCTTCATCGCCGGCGGGCAGGCGAGCCCGGTCGGTCGCACCCGCACTGCCCCTGCGAAGGGCGCGGCGGTCGATCGTTTCCGCTTCTGCTTCGGCTCGTGCCAGCGCTACGACGCCGGCCACTATGCCGCGTGGCACCATGTCGCGGCGGACGATCCCGATCTGATCGTGTTCCTCGGCGATTACATCTACGAGAATGCGCCGACCAAAAGCGCGGTGCGCCAGCATCTCAATCCCGAACCGCGCGACGTCGCTGGCTATCGCATCCGCTACGCCACCTACAAACTCGATCCGCTGTTGCAGGCCGCGCATGCGGTCGCGCCGTGGATTTCGACATGGGACGATCACGAGGTCGCCAACGACTACGCCGGTGCGCTCGACGAGAAGAACGGCGATCCCGTCGCGTTCCTCGCGCGGCGCGCGGCGGCATATCAGGGCTATTGGGAGCATATGCCGCTGCGGTCGCGCGCGCATCCGCACGGCCCCGACGCCTTGCTGTACCATACGCTCGATTGGGGCGGACTCGCGCAGTTCCAGATCGTAGACGACCGGCAATATCGTGGGCCGCGTGCCTGTCAGCCGCCCGAACTGCTGCGCGATCATCTGCAATACCGGGTCGCGGTGCCGGACTGCGCCGATCGCGGCGATCGTGCGCGCTCGATGCTCGGCAGCAAGCAGCAGGCGTGGCTGATGGCGGCGCTCGGCAGTACGCACGCGCAGTGGAACCTGCTGACGCAGCAGACGCTGATGGCGCCGTTCGCGGTGATCGACCCCAAGCACTCGGAGGCTGGCGCGTCGCTCCACCCCGCCGATCGGTGGGAGGGCTATACCGCCGCGCGCGACGCGATCTTCCGCCGCTGGGGTGAGGCGCGCACGCCCAACCCGGTGGTGCTGAGCGGCGACATCCATGCCTTCACCGCCGCCGACATCCACCATCCCGACCGGCCCGACGGCGCGCCGGTGGCGGCGGAGTTCGTCGGTGGCTCGATCACCTCGACCGTCAACGATCCGCACTGGCGCGAGGAGGCGAAGCTCAACCCCGGCATCCGCTTCGCCGAATACGAGAAGCGCGGCTACGGCCGGGTCGATCTGACCGCAAAGGGGGCCGATGTGGCGTTCGTCGGCCTCGCCGATGCGACCGATATCGGCTCGGCCGCGGCGCCGATCGCGCGGTTCGCCGTGGAGTCCGGGCGGGCTGGCATCGCCTGAGCGTCAGGCGATCCGCAGTTTGCGCGCGAGTCCTTGCGCGAGCGACGCGATGATCGTGCGGTTGCGCGCGCTCGCCGCCGCAACGACCAGCACCACCGCATAGGACAGCAGCACCGCCAGCGCGAACTCGACCATCAGCGGCACCGGCATCCGGCCGCGGACGAGGTAGAGCGCTACCAGGGTGACATGCGTGCCGATGAAGGTCGGCAGCGCCATGCCGAGGAAGTCGCCGAGCCGCAGATGCCCCTTGCGGCACAGATAGGCCCATAAGAAGGGCGTCTTCACATACTCGGACACCGCATAGGCCCCCGCCACGCCGAGCGCGCCATAGGGCAGGCCGATCACGAAGGCGAGGATCGCCACCGCCGCCGTCACCAGCCCCCAGTTGAAGAACTCGGTGGTGCGCCCTTGCGACATGAACAGCCACCCAGCCGGATTGTTGAGCGACTGGATGATGCCGGCGAAGCCGAGCAACTGGAAAATCTCCGCCGATTTGATCCACTTCGCGCCGAGCAGGAAGGGGATCAACTCCTTCGAATAGACGATCATCATCGAGATGATCGGATTGACGCAGAAGATCATCGCGAACGCGGAGGTGAGGAAGAATGATCGATAGCGCGGCGGATCGTCGTTCATCCGCGACAGCGAGGGCAGCATGACACGGCCGAGCGGGTTGGCGATCTGCGAGATCGGGAACAGCAGCAGCTTGTAGGCGCGGTCGTAGGCGCCGAGTTCGTAGCTGTTCCAGAACTTGCCGATCAGGATGTTGTCGAGATTGCGCGCGAAATAATTGGCGAGGTTGAAGCCGGTGATCCCTGCGCCGAACTTGACGAGATGAAGATGCGCGCGCGGGAAATCGGGCCGGTCCGGCCGCCAGTGCGACGACCACCAATAGCCCGCCGTCACCACCAGCGCCTGCGCGAGCGTACCGAAATAGATCGCCCAGTAACTCCGCAGCGCCACCGCCGCGCCGATCGACACCGCGAGCCCGGCAATCGCCGATAGCCCCTCGCTCAGCGCGAGCCGGTGATATTCCATCCGCCGGTTGACCAGCGCCTGATGTTGCAGCCCGAGCCCCTGCACGAACACGATCGCGCCCATCGCCGCAACCAGTGGCCCAACCCGTGCGTCGCCGAAGAACAAGGCGACCAGCGGCGCGATCGCGACCAGCACGAGTCCAAGCCCGCCGCTGACGAACACGTTGATCCAGAACAGGAAATTGACGCTGTCGTGACTGATGGTCTTGTTCTGGATGGTCGCGTTGCTCAAACCCAGGTTCTGGAACAGCGCGATGAACGCGATCACCGGCGAACTCATCGCGACGACGCCGAAATCGCTCGGGCTGAGCAGGCGCGACATGACGATCACGCTGAGCATCTGCGTCGCGATGCGTACCCCTTGCGAGGCGCTGATGACGAGCACGCCGCGCACCGCCGAGCGGCCGACGACGTTCGGCTCGGGATCAAAGTTCATGGCCTTCTTGGGTCGTCCGACCGGCACAGCCACCGTCATAAATAGCGATACCAGAACTTTTGCAGATAGCGCGCGAATGCATCGGGCAGCAGATCGCGGAACGGGTTCGACAGCCGCAGCAGGTTGAACATCGGGCTCGACGCGCGGTGGTAGAAGGTCTCGTAAATCTGCCGGTCGGGCCGCCCGGTGCGCAGCGCCGACAGCGTATAGCCGAGCGTCTCGATGTCCGACACTTTCTTGAGCAGCGTCGCGATCTCGCCGTCATTGTGCGCCAGCAGCGCGGCGATCGTCTCCACCACGCAATGTTTGGCGCAGATCCGGGTGGTCGATGTCACCATGTTCACCGCGTCGCGATAGTAGATCGCGCTTGGCGTGGGATCGAAGGCGGCGGTGGTCTGCGCCATCGCGCGCAGCCACAGATCCTTGTCGCCGCCACGCCGGCAGCGGCCCTCGGGGAACAGCCCGGCGGATTGCAGCACCTCGCGCCGGAACGCGACCGCGCCGGTCCAGATCGGCGGATCCTTGTCCGCGATCCACGCGCGCAGGAACGCGGCGAAAGTCACCGTTCGGGGGCCATGCTCACCCAGCGACTTGGCGTATCCGCGCGTGCGAACCGCGCCGCTCGGATCGTGCATGTCGTAGCCGGTGAAGACGCAACCGGCCTCGCCATATCGGTCGATCAGCGCCTGTAGCGTGGCAATGTGCCCCGGCTGCCACGCATCGTCGGCATCAAGGAAGGCGATCCATTGGCTGGTCGCCTGCGCGATGCCGAGGTTGCGCGCCGCATAGCCGCCCGGTCCGGGCACGTCGCGCCGGTGGAAGCGCACGCGCGGATCCGCGACGCCCGCGACGCGCGCCGGGCCGTCGTCGCTCGAGCCGTCGTCGATGACGAGGATCTCGCGCACCGGCACCGTCTGATCGAGCGCGGAGCGGATCGCGCGGTCGATGTGCGGGCCCTTGTTGAACAGCGGGATGACGACACTGAACCCCGGTGCGAGCACCGACGCATCAGGCATGTTGCATGCCGATCAGGTTGGAGAGGCGTCGCTTGACCTTGCGCTTGAAGGTCGCGCCGCGCTGCTTGATCTCGGTCAGCGCGGAATCGCCGTAGAAGGTCATCGTATCGATGCACACGACCGACTTGCCCGACAGCCGCGCGATCTCGGGCGCTTGCCGGCGGTCGCTTTCGAGGAACAGGATGTGGTCGGTGAGGCTGCGATACACTTCGGCCTTGAAGCTCGCGTGGATGCCGCGCCGCCGCCTTTCGGCTGCGCTCGGCAGATCGACCATATGGAGCGCATCGTACCGCACGCCCGCGCGCGCCAGCCAGTCCTCGGTGGCGGCGCGGTATTTCTCCAGCCGCGAGGTGACGAGCGTCGAGATCGGCACGGTCGGGATGAACAGCGGCACCGCGCCGCTCAGGAAACGCTCGTAGCCGGGGCCGTCGTCATTCTCGACCTGGGTCGGATCGACGCACAGCACCCCGTCGATGTCGAAGCAGGTGCGCTTGAGATGATCGGAATGGTGCAGCATGTTCCATTCGAAGATGCGCGGCTTCGCGCACTGTTCGAGCACGAGGTCGACACCCTCATATCGCGGCGCGGTGCCATAGATCGCGCAGACGAACACCTTCAGGTCGGGCCGCTGTTCTGCGATCGTCGCCTTGAGCGTGCGGATCGTCTCGCCGCTGTCGATACTGTCGTCGACGATCAGCACGCTGCGCCACTTGGCGGGATCGCGCACCAGCCCCGGCTTGTCGCGCCGCGACCCCGGATCGAGCGCGCGCGAGGTGAACAGCCCGTCGAGATCGGTGATCATCGTGTTCTTGTACAGCGCGACCATCAGCGCGGGGACCATGCCGCTGCGCGGGATGCCGACCACCACGTCGATCTGCGCGGGCAGGGCGTGGATCATGCGCCGAATGGTGGCGGACATGTCGGCGAGACTACGGAAATACATCGGCGCGTTTCGCCCCCTGTAGGTGAGTCCGGTCATGCACGGCGCGGCGGTTTCGGCCGGCCCCCGTCGCCGGTCGAATGGTGTGCGCTGCACAATAGACGCGGCGACGCCCCGGCCAAAGCCGGATCGGAACCATTTTCGCGGTATCGGAACCCGAACGGGCGCCTCAATCCAGCGGCGGGCGTGTCACCGAATTGCGCCGGATCAGCGTCGAGCGGAACAGCGACGGCTCGGGTGCCGCCACGCCGCCGTCGTGGCCGGGCGCGCCGACGATCAGCTTCAGCGCGGCCGAGCGCGCCATCGTCGCGATCGGCCAGCGCACCGTCGTCAGCGGCGGCCACATATGCGCGGCGATCGGCGTATCGTCGAACCCGATCACCGACAGGTCGCGCGGCACGGTAAGCCCGCGCTGGCAGGCGGCGTGGATCACGCCTGCCGCCATCTCGTCGTTGCACGAGAAGATCGCGGTGGGGCGCGGCACCAGATCGAGCAGCCGCTCGGCTGCGACCAGCCCCGATTCGAAACGATAGTCGCCGTCCGCGATCATGCTGCGTGGCAAGGCGATGCCGGCCTCGCGCAGCGCATCCTCGAAGCCGAGCCGGCGTTCGCGCGCCGAGCGGAAGCCGTGCGGCCCCGCCACCAGCCCGATGCGGCGATGCCCCTCCGCGATCAGATAATCGGTCGCCGCGCGCACCGCCTCGCGATCGTTGGAGGCGACCATATGCTCATCGGCGTCGAGTTCGGCCGAGCCCATCCGCACGTAGCGGCAGCCGATTTCATCGCACAACCGCGCCACCGCATCGTTTTCGCTGATCGGCGGCATCAGCAGCACGCCGAACAGCCGCTGGCGTTCGAGGAAGTGGCGCAGATCCTCGATCATCGTCGGCGATCCGCGATCGAGCGGGCGCACCACCATTTCGAACTCGGTGTCGTGCAGCGCCTCGAGCATGCCCTGCTGCACGTTCATCACGGTCTGCGCATTGGGATTGCCGTGGACCAGCCCGATCAGGAAATTGCGCCGCAACGCCAGCGCGCGCGCCTGCGGATTGGGCACGTATGCGAGGCTTTCGATCACCGCCTCGACATGCTTGCGCGTCTTGTCGTTGAGCAATGGCGAGCGGTTGATGACGCGACTGACGGTCTTTTTCGACACGCCCGCGACACGCGCGACATCGTTGATCGTGGGCTGGCCGGTTCGCTCCATCACGCCTGCATAGCCACTGGTGCGGGCACGAACCAGCCTCCGCGCGCGTTCTTGTTCGTGACACCGGTTTCCGGTAAGGTGAAGGACATTATCAAGGTCGAAAGGGAAGCGGTGACGTCGGACTCGAATGCGGAATTGATTGCCCGGTCGTTCACCGATGCGCGCCGCGCCGGCGTCGCGCTGCCCGATTTTCCCGGTTCCATTCCCGGTACTTTGTCCGCCGCCTACGCCGTGCAGGACCGCGCGATCGCCTTGTCCGCCGGGCCGATCGCGGGGTGGAAGGTCGGCAAGATCAGCCCGCCGTTTGACGGGATCGATCGGCTCGCCGGGCCGATCTTCGCCGATTCCGTCGTAGCGGCGCGCGACGGGCTGACGATGCCGATCTTCGCCGACGGTTTCGGCGCGGCCGAGGCCGAGTTCCTCCTGCGCATCGGCACCGCGCCCGATCCGAGCAAAAAGCATTACACCACCGAGGAAGCGACGGCGTTGATCGACGCGGTGCACGTCGGCATCGAGATCGCCAGTTCGCCGTTCCCCGGCATCAACGATCACGGGCCAACCGTCACCGTGTCCGACTTCGGCAACAACAACGGCCTGATCGTCGGCGCGGCCGTGGAAGGCTGGCGCGATCTCGACCTTGATGCGTGGCCGGTCGAACTGCTCATCAACGACGCGCCGATCGGCGCCGCCACCACCGCGACGATGCTCGACGGGCCGTTCGGTGCGGTGCGCTTCCTGCTCGAGACGCTCGCCGCGCGCGGCATCGCGGTGGCGGCGGGGCAGTGGGTGTCGACCGGTGCGGTGACGGGCGTTCACCCGGTTGCTGTCGGGGACCGGGTCGTGGCGCGATTCGACGGACGGCTCGCGGTGGCGTGCGGAATCGTCGCGCGCTGAGCGGTCGGCGTCTCAGCGCGCCACCAGCAGAATATGGACGATCTCGCCGGGCGTGCCGTCCAGATGGCGATGTTCGAAGCGCAGCCGGTGCCGTCCATGCCGCGCGCAGACGACGGTGAAGGTCTCCACCCCGCCGACGCCGCACATCAGCGGTGGTGCGGGGTCGGATACATAGGCCGGCGCATCGGCGAGCGAGACGTGCCGGGGCAGCACCGCGTGCCAGCGATATGGTGTGGTGTGGTTCGCCTCGAGCGGGATCGCGTGCGGCACGCCGACCGCGACCTCGACCGCCTCGTCCTTTCGCCCGAACAGGAACGCGCGAACGTCCATCATCGCATATCTACGCCGGTTCGTCGGGGATGACGATCGCGGTGCCCGTCTTCACGCTGTCCAGTACTACCATGGTGCGGAACGTCTCGACCACCGGATTGTCCGCGAACAGCCGTCGCGACAGCGCTTCGTAGCGCGTCATGTCGGGCACGATCATCACCAGGATGAACCCGCCGCTGCCGGTGACGTAATAGCATTGCTGGATCTCCGGCGTCTCGCGGAACAGCGCCTTGACGGGTTCGACGATGCTGCTGCGGTCGTTCTGAAGATGTACCTGCACGACGAAGGTGATCGCCGCCTGCACCGCATCGGGCGCGAGGATCGCGACGTTGGCGGTGATGACGCCGCTCGCCTCCAGCGCGGTGATGCGGCGCTGGACGGCGGCGGGCGAGAGGTTGACGCGCTCGGCGATCGTCCGCTGCGGCGTGCGGTTGTCATGCTGGAGGATACGCAGGATCGCACGATCGAACCGATCGAACCGATCGAACCGATCGAGTCGCGAGCGGGAACGGGCGGAATCTCTCATCATCCTTCGCATCGTGAGGCAAAATTGCGCGAAAGGCGATGTTTTTGCGCACACCGCCCAGCCAAGCGAGGATATGTCTCGTCTCATGATCTCCAAAACGCTCGCACCGCCTCGTACCGCTCCGCTCGTCGGCATGGCCGCGGCGTTCGGTTCGCTGGTGTCGATGAACCTCGGCGCGGGGTTTGCCAAACACCTGTTCCCCGTCGTCGGCGCTTATGGCGTGACGGGGCTGCGCGTCACGCTCGCCGCCGCCGTGCTGATCGGGCTGCGGCGGCCGTGGCGGCGGCCGGTGGTGCGGTCGGTGCTGCCCGCGCTGATCGCATACGGCGCGACGCTCGGGCTGATGAACCTGCTGATCTATCAGGCCTTCGCGCGCATCCCGCTCGGGGTCGCAACGGGGATCGAGGTGATCGGTCCGCTCGTCATCGTGCTGTCGGGATCGCGGCGGCCGATCGATTTCCTGTGGCTGGCGGCCGCTGTCGCCGGGTTGCTGTTGCTGTTGCCGCTGCGCGTCGACAATCCGTTGGATCCGGTCGGGATGGCCTTCGCGGGCGGGGCGGCGGCATGCTGGGCGCTGTATATCGTGTTCGGCAAGCGGGTGTCGGTCACGCTCGGGCGCGACGCGGTGGCGTGGGGGATGCTGGTGTCCGCGACGTTCACGTTGCCAGTCGGGCTGACGACGTCGGGGGCTGCGATGCTCGCGCCGGGCGTGCTGCTCGCCGGCCTTGGTATCGCGCTGCTGTCGAGCGCCTTGCCCTATTCGCTGGAGATGGAGGCGATGCGACGGCTGCCCGCGCCGGTGTTCGGCATTCTTGTCAGCACGAGCCCCGCAATCGCGGCGCTCGCCGGCTTCGTCGTGCTGGGCGAGGTGCTGACGCCGGTGCAATGGGTGGCGATCCTGTGCATCATCGGCGCGGCGGCGGGAAGCACGATCGGCAGCACGCGCGCGCCGGTTTGATTCAGATCAGGAAAGCCGCTTTTCGGCGGTTTCGAAGGTGACGTCCGGAACGCGGCGGAGCGCAAGCCGTTGAGCGTGCGTGCTTTCGGCAAGGGTGCGCACATGCGCATCGGCCGTTGGCGGAACCATGCGAGGAAATGCCGATGCCCGACAGCACCACCCGCCGCGACATGCTGAAAGGGGCCGCCGTCGCCGGTGCCGGCCTCGCCGCCGCACCCGCGCTCGCGCAAGGGACCGCCCCCGCGCCGAACCCCACCAATCGCTTCCCGACCGAGCCGTTCGCCGAACAGAAGCAGCCATGGCCCGCGCTCCAGCGCAACATGCACCCGGTGCCCGATTGCGGCGAGACCAGCTATCGCGGCAGTGGACGGCTCGCGGGTCGCAAGGCGCTGGTGACGGGTGGCGATTCCGGCATCGGTCGCGCCGCCGTGATCGCCTTCGCGCGTGAGGGCGCCGACGTCGCGATCAATTATTATCCAAGCGAGGAGCCCGACGCGCAGGACGTCGCCAAGCTGCTGCGCGGCGAGGGCCGCAAGATCGTGCTGATCCCCGGCGATCTGACCGAAGTGGCGTTCTGCGACGCGCTGCCGGGCAAGGCGGCAAAGACGCTGGGCGGGCTCGACATCGTCGTGAACAATGCCGCGTACCAGCAGTCGAAAGCGTCGATCGACGAGATCAGCGCCGAGCAGTTCGACCGCACGCTCAAGACCAACCTCTACGCGCTGTTCCACATCAGCAAGGCCGCGATCCCGCTGATGAAGCCGGGCGCGTGCTTCATCAACACCGCGTCGGTCAATTCGGTCAGCCCCGAAAAGGAACTGCTCGATTACGCGACCACCAAGGGCGGCATCCTGATCTTCACCAAGGCGCTCGCCAAGCAGCTCGCGTCCAAGGGCATCCGCGTCAACGCGGTCGCGCCGGGGCCGATCTGGACGCCGCTTCAGGTCGCGGGAGGGCAGTTGCCGGGCGACATGCACAAGTTCGGGCAGGACACGCCGCTCGGCCGCGCGGGCCAGCCTGCCGAACTCGCATCGCTCTACGTCACGCTGGCGGACGGCAGCACCAGCTACACCTCGGGCAGCGTGTTCGGCGCGAACGGCGGCTCGGGCGTGGTGTGACGCGTCAGCCGCCGCGCGCGAAGGCGGCGGCGGCATCGACCTGTTCGGTCGTCGGCGTGACGCCGGTATAGAGCACGAGCTGTTCGAGCGCCTGAAGCACCGCCACCTCGGCGCCGGTGATGCGCCGCTTGTCCGCCGCCATCGCGGGCGGGAAGGCGAGCGCGTCGGCGTCGGCCCCGGTCATGCCCAGCGGGGTGACGTTGACGAGCAGCGGCGCACCCGCGCTGCCAAGCTCCGCCTGCCAGGTGAAGCCATAGTGCGCGGCGATGCTCCGGCCTGCCTCCGCGTTGCGCGCGACGATCGTGCCGGTGGTGAACCCTTCATCGCGCAGCGCCGCCGCCACCGCCTTGGCCATGCCGCCCGATCCGCGCAGCACGAACGGCGTGTCGGCGCGCACGCCGCTGCGGTCGAGCAGCGCACGCACCGCGCTGTAATCGGTGTTGTAGCCGGTCAGCCGGCCACCATCGTTTACGATGGTGTTGACGCTGTCGATCGCGGCGGCGGAGCCTTCCAGCCCGTCGAGCAGCGGGATCACCGCCTCCTTGAACGGCATCGACACCGCGCAGCCGCGAATGCCGAGTGCGCGGATGCCGGCGACCGCCCCGGGCAGATCCTGCGTGGTGAACGCCTTATAGACGTAATCGAGCCCGAGCAGTTCGTAGAGGCGGTTGTGGAAGCGCGAGCCGAACGTGCCCGGCCGCGCCGCCAGCGACATGCACAGTCTCGTGTCGCGCCCGATCGTCGATCTGGTCATGCATATTCCTTCGGCGCCATCGTCCGCGCAGATGCGCTCAGCCGCGCAGCCGGATCAACCCCTCCTGCGCGGAACTCGCGACCAGCCGGCCGTCGCGCGTGAAGATGCGCCCGCGCGCCAGGCCGCGCCCGCCGCCGGCCCAGGGCGAATCGATCGCGTAGAGCAGCCAGTCGTCGACCCGGCACGGGGCGTGCAGCCACACCGCGTGATCGAGGCTCGCGCTCTGCATGCCGGCTTGGAACAGCGCGACCGGGTGGGGCTGTACCGCAGCGCCGATCAGCCCGTAGTCGGACGCGTAGGCGAGCGCCGCGCGGTGCAGCGCGGGATCGTCGCCGATCGGTGCGGCCGCGCGGAACCACAGGTACAGCACCGGCGGTCGCACGACCGGACGCAGCCATGCCTCGGGATCGACCGGGCGCAACTCGATCGGTCGCCCTCTGCGCACCAGCGCGCGCAGCCGTTCGGAGGCTGGCTCCGGGCGGGCGGCGCGCAGCGCCACCTCGTTCGCCAGCCCTTCCGGGCCGGGCACGTCGGGCATCGAAGCCCGGTGATCGAGGCCGTCCTCCGGCGTCTGGAAGCTGGCGGTGAAGTTGAGGATCGGCACGCCCTTCTGCGTCGCCACGACGCGGCGATTGGCGAAGCTCCGCCCGTCGAAATCGCGCAGCACGCGGTAGATGATCGGGAAATCGTCGTCGCCGCCGCGCATGAAATAGGCGTGAAGCGAATGCGCGACCTTGGGCGCATCGGTCGAGCGCTGCGCGGCTTGCAGCGCCTGCGCGATCACCTGACCGCCGAACACGCGGCCGACTGCACCCGGCAGGCGGGGGCCACGGAACAGATCGGTGTCGATCTGCTCGATATCGAGCAAGGCGACCAGTTCGCGGGCGAGATCCTCGGGCGGGCGGCTGAGTTCGGTCATGCCGTAGCTTCAGTGACGGGCGCGCCAAGTCAAGCGCGCGCGTGCCGAAATCGGACGGACCCGGTGCCCGGTAATCTCCGGCGCGGGCGATCGGGTTCGTTAACGGTATTTTGCTAGGCTTGCGGCCTTCCGGCGCACGCACGGCTCTGGTTGCTGCGGCTCGGGCAGGCAAGGGGACACGCGATGGACATGGCGGTGAGCGGGAGCATGGCGGCGACGCAGGCGCGACGCGGCTGGATCGACACGGTCGCGACCGCGCGCTGGGTGGTGCCGGCGATCGTCGCGCTGGCGCTGGGCCTGCGGCTGCTGCTCGTACTGGCGATGCCGCAACAGCCGATCTCCGACGGGCTGTGGTACATGGACCGCGCGAGTGAGATCGCGCGCGGCATGGGTTTCCAGGAGGGTGGCCACCCGACCGCTTTCTATCCGGTGGGCTATCCCGCCGCGCTCGCCGTGAGCATGCTGGTGGCCGGGCCGGGGATGCTCGGGCCGATTGCGCTGAATCTGCTCGCGGTGGCGGCGATCCTCGCGCTGATGTTCCGCTTGGGCGTGATGCTTGGGCTTGATGCGCTTGGCCTCCGGATCGCCGCGTTGCTGTATGCGCTCTACCCCGCGCATATCGCCTATACGGGGCAGCCGTGCTCCGAGACGGTCGCGACCGCGCTGCTGATGGCGGCGTTCGTTGCGCTGATCGCGGGGCGTGCGCGCTGGTGGGGGCTGGCGGGGGCGGGGCTGCTGTTCGGCGCCGCCACGCTGATGCGCGCGCAGGCGATGCTGTTCCCGGTCGGCGCGCTGATCGCGATGGCGCTGTGCCTCAAGGATTTCGGCTGGCGCGGCGCTTTGCGCGCGATGCTGCCGGTGCATCTCGCGATCGCGGCGGTGGTGCTGCCGTGGAGCCTGCGCAACACGGCCGAACTGGGCAGCTTCGTGCCCGTTTCGACCAACGGCGGCATCGCCTTGTATTACGGCGCGAACGACCGCGCGACCGGCGACTGGTACGAATGGGAGCGCACGCCGATCTGGGACCAGACCGGCGTCGGCATTCCCTACCGCGAGCATCTCATCCGGCAGGTCGAGCTGGACCGGCGTTTCAAGGCGCTCGCTAAGGACTGGATCGCCCGCCATCCCGCGCGCTGGGTGGCGCTTGGTGTGCAGAAGATGCTGCTGCTGTGGCGCAAGGACGGGGACGGCCTGTGGGGAATCGACGCGAGCTATCCGCAGCTCGGCGCGGCGTTCACCGTCGCGCAGGCGGTCAACCAGCTTTATTACATGGGGCTGCTGCTGTTCGGGGTCGCCGCGCTCGTGATCGTGGCGCCCGCGCTGTGGCGTCGCGAGGACGCCCGCGCGCCGCTGCTGCTGCTCGCTTGCATGCCCGCGTTCGTGACGCTGACCGCGTTCGGGTTTACCGGGCAGGTGCGCTATCACTATCCGGCGATGCCGTTCGTCATCCTCCTCGCCGGCTGGTCGATCGCGCTGCTGGTACGGCGCGGGCGGGAGCGGCGCGTGTGAACGGACCCGAAGTGTCGACGGTATCCGCCCCGGCCGTCGCGGTCGGTCACTCCTCAGCGTGCCCGAGAGCGGACGCCGCCACTATCTTTGACTATCCAACGGCGCGTGGCGATGGCTGCGCCTGAAGCGCCGCGGCGATGGCGTCGCGGAACGGCTTGGGGCGGAAGTCCGCATCGAATGGGCAGGGGCGTTTCGCCAGGCCGTCGCTGCGCGGGCGGAAGGCGTTGAGCCAGCTATAGCGGTCGCTCAGGCCCCAGCACATCACCGTGCGGCACTGCCGGTAGGACAGCATGAGATCGAGATAGGCGCGCACATGCGCCGCCACCGCCGCGTCGCGCTGCGCGATCGGCCCCGGCAGGGGATTGTCGTGCACGTCCATCTCGGTGACGAGCAGGTCGAGCCCCATGCCGGTCACGTCGTCGAGGAACTGCCGCCACGCGCGCTCGTCGAGGTTGCCGAGCCCCGTCGGCGCTTCGCTGTATTTGCTGCCGAGATGGCTCTGCACGCCCAGCGCGTCGACCGGCGTACCGCGCTTCTTCATACCTTCGAGCAGACGCAGGACCGCCGCGCGGTGCTTGCCGCCGTCGGCGGTCCAGCTCATGAAGTCGTTATAGACGAGCTGCGCGTGCGGAGCGGCCTCGCGCGCGGTGTGGAAAGCAAGGTCGAGCGTCGCTTCCGCGCCGCCGAGCGGGCGCGACAGCGCGGTCTCACGCAGCAGGCCGGTGTCGGGATCGACAGCCTCGTTCACCACGTCGAAGCTGTCCACCACCGGCGCGTAGCGGCCGGCGACGGTGCGGACATGCTCGGCGAGCAGGCGTTCGGCCTCAGCGCGTGGCCGGGAACCGAAATCATGCTCGATCAGCCATTTCGGGAACCAGCGCTCGTAATGCCACAGCAGCGTGTGCCCACGTACGCCGAGGCCGTTCGCCTTCGCCCAGCCGACGATCGCGTCGGCGGCGCGGAAGTCGAAGGTCTTGGCGTCGGGCCGCGTCGCGACCCACTTCATCTCGCTTTCGGGCACGATCAGCCCGCATTCGGCCGCGTTGAGCGCGCGGTAGGCCGGGTCGGCGAAATTGGCGCCACCCATCGTACTGCCGAACCGTCGCCCGCCGGCGCGCGCGACTTCGCGCAGCGACGGTGGCGGCGTTGCGGCCGGTAGCGAAGCGGAGGCGGCAACCGCGACGCCCGCGGCGAGGAGATCGCGGCGGCGCATCACAGCGTCTCGCTGAGCGGGCCGGCGGCAATGCGGTCACGCACCCCGCGTGACGCCGCCACCGAAAGATCGCTGACGCGGGCCAGAGCGATCAACGGGCTGCGCGGGCCACGTACGCCGAGGAAGCTTGCCCCGCGCACGTCCTCCAGGCGGAAGGCGGGGCGCGGGTCGGGCGCTGCCGTCGCGATCTCGACATTGCTGAACCGCACGCCGCGTGCGTGGCGGACGAAGAAACCGGACGCGGGCAGATCGCCGAACATCGTCGCCTCCGGGTAGCCGAGTTCGTTCTCGGGCGGCACGACGCTCGCCATCGCCGCCGGCGCGCCGCCGACCTGCTCGAAATGGCAATCGCTGATCTGGACGTCTTCGATCGGATGATCGGGCAGCCCGGCGATCACCGAAGGCAGCAGCGTCGCACCCGAACTCGACACGTTCTGGATCAGCACGCGCCGAAGCGTGCCGATCGCCGCACCCGCCGGCCCACGCATCCGCTTGCCGAGGCGGAGGAACAACGGCCCGTCGATTGTGCCGCGCATCGCGATGTTGCTGATCGTCACGTCCTCGATCACCGCACCGTCGACCGTTTCCAGTGCGATGCCACGGCTGTCCTCGATCACGCAGTTGCTGATCGTGATGTTGCGGAAGCCGCCGTTGCTTTCGGTGCCGCATTTGATGCGGCCGTGGATCGTCTTCGCGAAATCGGCCGGCATCTTCTTCCAGCTGCCGTCGATCACCGAGCCGACCTGATAATTGCCGGTCACGTAGCAGTTGGTGATCGTCACATTCTCCGTCATTCGCGCGTAGCCGAGCGCGAAGCTCGATTTGGGGCAGATGCCGTCGTCATAGGGCGAGTTGACCGTGCAATTGCTGATCCGCACGTTGCGGCAGCAGTCGATGTCCATGCCGTCGCGGTTGGTGTCGATCGTGAGGTTGTCGATCGTGAGATTGTCGACCCCGGTGGCGAGGATGCCGAACCAGCCGCCTTCGAGCAGCTTGAAGTCGCGCAGCAGCACGCCGTGGCAGTTCTTGAGCGCAATCGCCTTGTTGCCGGTGCCGGGGCCGTTCGCGTCCTTGAGCCAGCCGTCCTTGCCGTCGCCGCGCCCGAGGCCCTTGCCCCAGATCAGCCCGCCGCCGACGATGGCGATATCGTGCAGTCCTTCGCCCCAGATCAGGCTGTTGCGCCAGTGGCCGTGGCCGAAATCCTGAAAATGTTCGAAGGCTGGGTCGATCGGCTCGGCGACGTCATAGCCGTTGCTGCCCTGTGGCGTGGCGGCGAGGATCGTCGCGCCGGGATCGAGGTGGAGCGTCACCGCGCTCATCAGCCGGATCGTATAGCTGGCATAGGTGCCCGCCGGGAAATGCACGGTGCCGCCGCCGCGTGCCGCTGCCGCCGCAATCGCGCGGTTGATCGCGGGGGTGTCGATGCTGCGCCCGTCGCCGCGCGCGCCGAAGGTCCGCACGTCGAGCCAGCCTGCATCCGCCGCGAACGCGTGTGTGGGAAGGAGTGTGGCCAGCGCCGCCGCGCCGCCGGACAGGAGAAGGTCGCGTCGCTTCATGGGCAGGCTCCGCAAAAAGGTCCGGCCGGCATGATGCCGGCCGGAGAGGAGGGAAGCGATCAGAATTTGGCGGTGATGCCGAAGAAGAACTCCGTCCCCATCACGTCGTAGGTCGCCGAGAAGGTGTTGGCGCTCGGCCCCTGCGTGGTGATCGGCGGGTTGAGGTTGAAGATGTTGTTGGCGCCGCCGAACAGCTGGAAGCTCTTGGCCACGTCATAGTTGAACGACAGATCGAAATAGTTGCGCGACGGCAGCTTGGGATAAGCGATCGTGCTGAGCGCGGGCGTCGCCGCCGAACCCTGACGCAGCGGCACCAGATAGCGGTCGGTCGTGACCGGGCCGATATAGCGGTGGCGCAGCGACAGGCCGAGCGGGCCGGTCGTCCACGTCACGCGGCTGGTGCCGCGCCAGATCGGCAGCGGCTGGCCGCAGGTCGGGCCGAACGATCCCTCGCAATGGTTCTGGATGCTCGGGATCGCCGCGACCGGCACCGACGTGAAGTCGTTCAGCCACGTGAAGCTGCTGCTGATATCGAACGTGCTGGTCTCACCCAGACCCGGAAAGCCGAAATCGCTGGTGAAGCGGTAGCGCGCCGCGAAGTCGATGCCCGAGGTCTTGAGCGATCCGGTGTTGGCGTTGAGGATCTTCGCCACATAGGGATCGTTGATTTCTCCGGTCGTCGGATTGCGGTTGATCGCCTGGCAATAGGGGCTGCTCGCGTCCTGAATCACATTGTAGCACAGGCTCAGCGTGTTCTGGAGGCCGCCGCCGAGCGACGAAATGGCGCCGTCTAGCTTGATGTCGAAATAATCGACGCTGAAGAACAGCCGTGGCGCGAAGGCCGGCGTGAACACCACACCGGCGGTGTACGTATCCGACTTCTCGGCAGAGAGGTTCGGGTTGCCGCCGAAATCGGCCGGGATGATCGTGTTGGGCTGGACGGCGGCGGTGAACACGTTCGCCGCCGGTACGCCGGTCGCCACGCAGACCGCGCGCGCGGCGGCGGTCTGGAGCACCGCCGCGACACGGCTGGAGCACGGATCGGTCGCCACGCCGGTCACGCGGTTCACGCCGCCGTACAGTTCCGAGACGTTGGGCGCGCGGATGGCGCGCTGGTACTGGCCACGGAAAGCGACGCTCTTGTTGACGCGCCAGTCGAGCCCGCCGAGATAGGTCCAGTTGCCGCCGATGCCCTTCAGATCATAGTCCGAATAGCGGAACGCCGCATTGGCGGTGAGGTCGTCGATGAACGGCGTGTCGTGGATCAGCGGCACGCGGATTTCGCCGAAGCCTTCCTTCACGCCCACACCGCCCTTGGTCGGCAGGCCGGGGTTGAAGCCGGCGACATCGCCCGAGGCGAGGAAGCTGTCGGGCGAGAAGGTCGCGTCGGTCTGGCGCCATTCGAACCCGGCGGAGAAGCCGACCTTACCCGCCGGCAGCGCGAACAGATTGCCGGTCAGGCTGCCCTGAGCGACCTGCTGCGTGGCGACCGTGGTGTTGGTCGCGCTGATGCGGATCGCGGCGGCGCAAGCGTCGGTGATGCGTGCGCCGAAGATGTCGCACACCGGCGCGGCGCCGTTCTGCGACAGCACCGCCGCCTGCACGCGGCTGCGCGACAGCGCGTTCTGGAGCAGCAGCGTGTCCTCGCTGTGCGAGTAGGTGTAATAAACGTCGTACTTCAGATCGGTGAGGAAGCTGTCGCTGACATCGCCGAGATTGCCGCGGAAGCCCCATGCGCCCCGGAACACGTTGCGCCGCTCGCTGGCCAGACGCGGACCGACCTCGACGTAACGGCGACCAGCGATGATCGACGCAAGGCCGTCGTTCGGGCGGTTGGTGTAGCTGGCGGTGCCGGCGGACACGGTGGTCGGGCCGGTCTCTGACTGGTCGAGCACGCGCAACACGTTCTGGAGCGCGGGCGAGAGATACGGATTGTTGACGTTGAACAGCGTCGCCGAACCGATGTTGGTCGGCGCGAGGCGTGCGTTCACCTCGTTGTGGCTATAGTGCAGCTCCATATAGCCGGTGATGTGATCGTTGAAATCATAATGGCCGAAGCTGTTGATCATCCAGCGCTTCTGCGGCTGGATCAGGTAGTTGTCGGGGCCGAGGTTGAAATCGTCCTGCGGGGTGAGCGCAGGGCGCGCGGTGGTGCCGCCGCTGTCGAACGTGAACCCGCGCGACGACAGGCCCGACAGACCGGCGGCGGCGTAGGCGGCGTTGAGCGCGGTGTTCGATCCGCCCGCCGCCGGAATCCCGGAGAAGCGGCCGTTGGGAATGTCGCCCGAACCGCTGGCGATGAAGCCGAGCTGACCCCCGCCGGCGGTGCAGCTCTGTCCACCGGTCGGAGTGAACGGTGTGCCGGGCCGGGTGGCGCTACCCGAGCCGGGAACGACGCAGCCGTCGGCGAGGCTCAGATAGGCGAAGCTGCCGCGCTCGCCGCGCGTGATCGAACCGCGGTTGAGGTAATTGCCCGACACGACGAGATTGCCGCGCCCTTCGGCGAAGTTGCCGCCCATCGTCAGATCGAAATTGTAGGTCGGCGTGCCGGTCGGCCGGTCGACGTTGACCTGCGCGCGGCCTTCGACGCCCGAGAAGTCGTCCCGCATTATGAAGTTGATGACGCCGGTGATCGCGTCCGAACCATACACCGCCGAACTGCCGCCGGTGACGATCTCGGTCCGCGCGATCAGCGAGGAGGGGATGGTGTTGAGATCGGTGACCTGCTCCGGCCCGAAAATCGCGAAGCGGCGACCGTTGACGAGCACGAGATTGCGCGTCGAACCGAAGCCGCGCAGGTTCACGTCGGCATAGCCGCCCGGCACCGTGTTCGAGGTCGCGCCGCCAAGCTGCGAGGCGACGACCTGCGGCACCTGCTCCAGCGTGCGGTCGATGTTGACGTTGCCCGAGAGTTTGATGTCTTCCTGGCTGAAGACGTTGACTGGCGTCGAGGCATCGAAGCCGGTGCGGGCGATGCGTGATCCGGTGACGACCACATCGGGCGCGGCAGCTTCGGCAGCGGGCGCAGCGTCGGTGGTCGCGGGGGCGACGCCCGGGGGCGCGGCCTCGGTGGCGGGAGCGGGCTGCTGCGTGGTTTGCGCGGCTGCGGGGAGCGCCAGCGATAGCGCTAGCACGGCGAGCGGCGCACTGCTCATCAGTCGAGCGCGTACCATCTTCAATTCGATCATAAACATCCTCCCTGTTTTACCCCTGCGGCGTTTTTTTACCCGGTTTGCGGCGTTCAGCGCCGTCTGCTCTTGGTCAGTTCTGAGTTAGCGCTATCATTTGCCAGCGCTGGCAGAACTCACTTGTTGGGTTTGGCCTCTATGCTATGGGTAGGATGCTCGTCAAGAGTGTCGCGGTTCGGCGGCACCCGACGAGGAAGGAGAGCGCAACCATGTCTGATGCCCGAGTTGGGGCGCGCCGCCTCGCGCTGCTGATCGCAAGCGCCGCCGCGTCGATCGGAGCCGCACCCGCGCCCGAGCCGGCCACGTACCGCAACCCGATCCTGTTCGCCGACTATTCGGACCCCGATGCGATCCGCGTCGGCAAGGAGTATTACCTGGTCGCGTCGAGCTTCCACTTCTCCCCCGGGCTGCCGGTGCTGCACTCGCGCGATCTGGTCCATTGGTCGATCATCGGCCATGTTTTGCCCACGTTGCCGTTCGCGCCCGAATACGACATGCCAGGCCCGCACACGCTGACCGACGCCACATCGAAGCCGGTCGGCGGCACACGCTATGCCGGCGGCGTATGGGCGCCGGCGATCCGTTTCCATGCCGGCAAATTCTACGTCTATTGGCCAACGCCGCAGGAAGGTATCTTCATGGCCACCGCGACCAACCCGGCCGGGCCGTGGAGCAAACCGGTGGCGGTGATCGCGCAGGCCAAGCTGGAAGACCCATGCCCGTTCTGGGACGACGACGGCAGCGCCTGGCTGGTCCACAGCCGCACCGGCGCCGGTCCGCTCATCCTGCACCGCATGAGCGCGGACGGTACGCGTGTGCTCGATCCCGGCACAGTCATCGCCGAGGACAAGGTGCGGTTGCCGACGTTGGAAGGCCCCAAGCTCTACAAGCGCAACGGCTGGTACTACATCTTCGCGCCGTTCGGCGGCGTGTCGACCGGCGCGCAGGCGGTCGGGCGCGCGCGCGACATCCGCGGGCCGTACGAATGGCGGACCGTCCTCAAGGCCGGCACCAGCGGGGTGCAGGGGCCGCATCAGGGCGCGTGGGTCGAGACGCCGTCCGGGCAGGGGTGGTTCATCCACTTCAACTCGACGGGTGCGTTCGGCCGGATCGACTATCTCGAACCGCTTCGCTGGGTGGACGACTGGCCGGTGATCGGCACCCCCATTCCGGGCGACGCGGATGCGGGCCAGCCGGTCGCGAGCGCGCCGATGCCCGATACGGGGACCCCTCCCACGCACGACCGGCTGCAAGCCTCGGACGATTTCGCGTCGGCGAAGCTCGGCGTGCAATGGGAGTGGAACCACAACCCGGACGATCGCGCGTGGAGCCTCACCGCGCGCCCCGGCTGGCTGAGACTCACCGCGCTGCCGGCCGAGCACCTCGTCACCGCGCGCAATACGCTGACCCAGATCCTGCAAGGTCCGTCGAGCCGCATCACCACCCGCATCGACGTCACGCGGATGGCCGATGGCGAGCGCGCCGGACTGTCGCTGTTCGGCGTCGGCCCGAGCTGGATCGGGGTGGTGCAGACCGGTGCCGCGCGCCGCATCACGCTCGCCTCCAAGGGGATCGAAACGGCAGGGTCACCGCTCGCCGCCAAGCTGCTGTCGCTGCGCGCCGAGGTGGGGGCGGAGCAGACCGTGCGCTACAGCTACAGCCTCGACGGCAAGCGCTTCACACGCTTCGGCGATGCGATCCCGCTCGCCGAATTCTCGTGGTGGAAGGGTTCGCGCCCGGCGTTGTTCACCTTCAACACGCGCGGCGCGGGTGGCAGCATCGATGTCGATTCCTTCCGGGTGGAGCAGCCATGATCGTCGGTCGTCGCCCCTTTCTCGCCGGTGCCGCCGCAGCGATCGCCATGCCCGCAATCGCGCGCGCGGCACCCGCCGCGCCCGCCGCGCCCGCCGCGCCGCAGTTCACCACCGCCGACGCGCGTTGGCAAAGCGCCTATGACAAGGCGCTCGCGGTGCTTGCCGGCAATGTGCGTGTGTTGCCCTACATTCCCGATCCGGTGCTGATCGAAGGGTCGGTCTATCAGGGCATCTGGCAGGAATGCGGCCCGCACGAAGCCTTGGTTTACCGGCACTGGCGGCCCGACGTAGCGCGTGCCAGCCACCTGACCTTCTTCGCGCTGCAACGCGCCGACGGCCAGTTGCCGGCCAACAACAAGCTGACCGAAACCGGCTTCGGCCAGATCCAGATGGTCGTGCCGATCGCCGCCACCGCCTGGGAGCTTGCGCGCGCGACCGGCGACGCCGAGCTGCTCGACAGCGCCTATCGCGCCTGTTCGGCCTGGGACGGCTGGCTGATGCGCTATCGCAACACGCGCGGCACCGGCTTGATCGAGGGGTTCTGCACCTACGATACCGGCCACGACAACAGCCCGCGCTGGGCGGGCGTGCCAAACCAGTGTCCGAACAAGGATGCCAGACGCTATCCGCCCGGGGTGGGGCTGCCGCGGCTGTGCCCAGACCTGTCGGCGACGGTCCATGGCGGCAGGCGCGCGCTCGCCGGGATGGCGCGCGCGCTCGGCCATACTGCCGAGGCGGACCGCTGGGACGAAGCCGCCGAGACGATCCGCCACCTGATCGTCACGCGGCTCTACGCGGCGGAGGACGCCGCTTTCTACGACCGCGACGCCGCCGACCGGTTCGTGCGGGTGCGTGGCGACATCCTCACGCGCATCGCCGGCGAACACGTCGTGGATCAGCCGATGTTCGATGCGATGTGGCAGCGCCAGCTTGGCAACCCTAAGGCGTTCTGGGCGCCGTTTCCCTTCCCCTCGATCGCGCTCGACGATGCCGGCTTCGTGCGTCCGATCCCGCGCAACAGTTGGGGTGGTGCGGCGCAGGCGCTCACCGCGCTGCGCACTGGGCGGTGGATGGACCGGTATCGTCGCTCCGCCGAACACGGCGTGCTGATGAGCCGCTGGTGCGAGGCGATCCAGCGCGATCCGAGCTTCCGCCAGCAGATCGACCCGATCACCGGCGTATTCACGCAGGAAGATGCGCCAAACTATTCGCCGGCGGCGCTGGTGATGGTCGATTTCACGTGGCGGCTGGTCGGCGTGCGGCAGGAGGGCGACGAGTTGCACTGGAACTGTCGCGCTGCGCATCCGGCGGCACGCGGCGCGCGCGCCGTGCTGCGCACGGACGCGGGGCGGGTGGCGATGCTTGCGTATGACGGCGGCGGCGCGACCCTTACGCTCGACGGCGCGACGATCGCGCGGGTCGCGGGCGGGCATGTGCGGCTGGTGACGGACAGCGCGGGCCGGCCGCTGCGCATGACCGGTATCGAGGCGGAGACGCAGCACCCCCGCGTGCAGCTCGGCGATCGGTCGCCGCGTCGCTTCACCGTCGCCGCCAACACCGATGTGGCGGTGCGCGGCTGACCGCTCACGCGCGTGGCGGCGCGCTCGATTCGCTGCGGATCAGCGGCAGGTCGGCACGATCGACCTCGGCGATCGGCTGACCGGCCAGCGCGTCGAGCAGGTGCCGCGTCGCCTGCCGCGCCATCTCGTCGAACGGGCGCAGCACCGTCGTCAGCGCCGGCGTCAGCATCTGCGCGAGGACGCTGCCGTCGAACCCGACCACGCTCAGGTCCGCCGGCACGGCGATGCCGCGCGCGGCGGCGACCTTCAGCACAGCCGCCGCCATGATATCGTTCGCCGCGAAGATCGCGGTGGGCGGATCGGGCCGGTCAAGAAACGCCGTCGCCGCCGCCAGCCCCGATGCGAAGCCATAGTCGCCCTCCGCCTCGGCCTGCAGCGTCATGCCGGCCTCGTCGAGCGCGTCGAGAAAGCCGCCACGCCGTTCGCGGGCGGAGATCATCGTCTGCGGGCCTGTCACCATCGCGATCCGGCGATGGCCAAGGCCGACCAGATAGGCCCCGACCCGCGCGGCGGCGCGCCGCTCTTCGGAGAGGATGACCGAAAGATAGCCTCTCACCGGTGTCGAGGACAGCGCCACCGCCGCCACCCCTTCCTTCGCGAGCGCATCGGCGAGGCCCGGAATGCCGGAGACCGGGGGCAGCACCACCAGCCCGTCCACCCGGGACCGGTGGACGAACGCAAGCACGTCCTTGATGGCGAGCGTCTCGTCGGCGGGGACCGGATGCATGATGAGTTCGTAGCCGCCCGGTGCGGCCTCCCCGACGATGCCGCGCTGCACCGCTTCCAGCACCAGCGCGTTGCGATCGTTGTGGACCATGCCGATCAGGAAGGATCGCCCCATCGCCAACGCCCGCGCGCGGGGGCTCGGGCGGAAGTTGAGCCGCGCGATCGCAGCCTCGATCTTCTGGCGTGTGGCGGCGTTGACGTTGGTCGACCGGTTGAGCACGCGCGAAACCGTACGGATCGAAACCCCCGCCGCGGTCGCGACGTCGGTGATGGTCGGTTCGGTGCCCGCGTGTCGCTCGGTTGGCAAACTCATCGTCCCCGCGTGTCGTCTCGTTCCGCACTACGCGCGGTGCCACGCTTTCGAAAGGCCTTTCGCCTCCGCCAGGCCCCAGGATCGGCTATCCGCGTCGCGCGAGCATCGCGAGCGATCCGTTCGCTATCCCGCGATGCGCGCCGCGACAGCCTCCGCCACCTTGATGCCGTCGATCGCCGCCGAGAGGATGCCGCCGGCATAGCCCGCACCTTCACCGGCCGGGTAAAGGTGCGCGGTGTTGATGCTCTGGAAATCCTTGCCGCGCGTGATGCGGATGGGGGAGGAGGTGCGCGTCTCCACGCCGGTCATCACCGCATCGGGATCGTCGTAGCGCGCGATCTGACGGCCGAACACGGGCAGCGCCTCGCGCATTGCCTCGATCGCATAGTCGGGCAGGCAGGCGGCGAGGTCGGTCGGGGTTACGCCCGGCTGGTAGGAGGGCGTCACCGTGCCGAGCGCTGTCGAGGGCCGTGCAGCAAGGAAATCGCCGACGCGCTGGCCCGGCGCGTGGTAGGACGATCCGCCCGCCACAAACGCGAGCGACTCCCAGTGCCGCTGGAAGGCGATGCCGGCGAGCGGACCGCCCGGATAGTCGCGCGGGTCGATCGCGACGACGAGGCCGGAATTGGCGTTGAACTCGGCGCGTGAATATTGGCTCATGCCGTTGGTGACGACGCGGCCTTCTTCGGAGGTCGCCGCGACCACGCGCCCGCCCGGGCACATGCAGAAGCTGTACACCGTGCGTCCGTTCGAACAATGGTGCGACAGGCTGTAGGCGGCCGCACCGAGATCGGGGTGGCCCGCGCATGCGCCGAACCGCGCGCGGTCGATCCAGCTTTGCGGATGCTCGATCCGCACGCCAATCGAGAACGGCTTGGCCTCGATATGCACGCCGCTTGCGTGGAGCATCTCGAACGTCGGCCGCGCGCTGTGGCCGACCGCGAGCACGACATGGTCGGTGTCGATAACGCTGCCGTCGTGGAGGTGGACGCCTCGTACGCGCTGATGCCCCTCGGCGGTGCGTTCAAGCTCCAGCCCGTCGACGCGGGTCTGCCAGCGATATTCGCCGCCCAGCGCCTCGATGCTGCGGCGCATGCTCTCCACCATCGTGACGAGGCGGAAGGTGCCGATATGCGGGTGCGCTTCCCACAGGATATCGTCGGGCGCGCCCGCCTTCACGAACTCCTCGAGCACCTTGCGACCGAGGAAACGCGGATCCTTCACCCGGCAATAGAGCTTGCCGTCGGAGAAGGTGCCGGCGCCGCCCTCGCCGAACTGGACGTTCGAATCGGGGTCGAGCTGCCCGCGCCGCCACAGGCCCCAGGTGTCCTTGGTCCGCTCGCGCACGGGCTTGCCGCGATCGAGGATGATCGGGCGGAACCCCATCTGCGCGAGGATTAACCCGGCGAACAGCCCGCACGGCCCCGCGCCGATCACCACCGGCCGCTTGCCAGACCAACCCGCTGGCGCGGTGACGGGCGGGCGGTAGGTCATGTCGGGAGTGGGGCGCACGTCCTTGTCGCCGGCCAGCCGTGCCAGCACGGCGGCTTCCTCGGCGAGATCGACGTCGAAGGTATAGACGAGCTGCACCGCATTCCTGCGGCGGGCATCGTTGCCGCGCCGGTACAGCGTGAAGCCGCGCAGATCCTCCGCAGCGATGCCGAGCCGCGCGCAGATCGCGGGCGCGATCGCTTGCGGATCATGGTCGAGCGGGAGGTACAGGCCGGAAAGACGCAACATCGCCGCGCCTCTACAGCGTCCCGCGCCGCGCGCCAAATCGTCATGGCGACGCGGCGGCGGACCGCCCCGGCCACTCACCGCCCGCGTCATGTCATTGACCGCACGCGATGGTCTTGCGACACGACATGTTCAGGTTTTTCCGCCTAGAATGAACATGTCGCTGAAGGACACCCGAGGACCATCGATGCGCGTAGCCCTGTTTTCCCGACTGCTTCTCTCCGGTATCGCTGCAAGCCTCCTCGTTCCCGCGCCGGCGGCGGCAAGCTCGCCCGGCCTGGTCGGGCTCGAACGCGAACTGAGCATGCTGGTGGCGGGGCGCTCGGGTGAGTATGGCATCGCCGCGCTCGATCTGCGCGACGGCTCGGTCGTCGCTGTAAACGGCGACACACCGTTCCCGATGGCGAGCACGGTCAAGGTCGCCATCGCGGCCGCCTATCTCGCCGAGGTCGATCAGGGCCGGCGCAGCCTTGGCGACATGATCCTCGGTCGATCGGCCGCGAAGGTCATGGAGCTGATGCTCGTGCGGAGCGACAACAATGCGGCCGACCAGATGCTTGCCGCGGTCGGCGGCCCCGTCGCGGTCCAGCAGTGGCTGTCGTTGCACGGCATGACCGGCATCCGGGTGGACCGGACCATCGCCCAGTTGCTGCGCGAGCGCGGCCATCTTGCCGACAGCCGCGACGTCGCCACGCCCAACGCGATGGTCACGCTGTTGTACAAGCTGAACAGCGGCACCGTCCTCAGCGCGCAGAGCCGCGCTGTCCTGTTCGACCTGATGCGACGCTGCGAGACGGGCTCGCGCCGGATCCGCGCGCTGCTGCCGATCGGTACGCTTGTGGAGGACAAGACCGGGACGCTCGACGGTGTCACCAACGATGTCGGGTTCATCACCATGCCCGACGGCCACCGTGTCGCGCTCGCGGTGTTCGCGCGCGGGGGACGCGATCGCCAGCCCGGCATCGCCGAGGTCTCGCGCGCGATCTACGACGGCTTTGCGGACAGCGCCCGCAGCGCGCTCGCCTTCTTCATGCGGATGCGCTGATCCGGCCTCAGCGTTCCCCGAACAGGTCGCGCTGCGCCTTCTCCAGTTCCTCCGCATAGCGCCGCCGCACATAGGTTTCGGACAATACGCCCAGCACCGTGCGGTCCGCCGCGAGCACCGCGAGTTCGTCCGCGCCGCTCGCGTCGAAGGCGGTCATCACCTGCTTGATGTCCATGTCGGGCTTGATCGCGGCATCGGTGTTGACCGCCACGCAGGCGACGCAGGCGGCGGGATCGAGCGTCTCGGCATAGGCGTCGCTGGTGCGCACGATGCCGGCGTAATGCGCGTTGGTGTCGATCAGCACCACCTTGCTTGCCGAGCCTAGCGGGAAGCGACGGCGGAACTCGGCGATGGTGGTGGCGGTCGGCGTCTCGCGCGTTTCGCCGCGCATCATGCGACCGGCGGTGAGCGTCTTGACCCAGCCGACGTCGCGCGCGCTCTTGATCGTCTCGCCGCGCAGGTGGAGCCGCCACGTCGAGAAGGAATAACCGAACAGTTCGCGCACGATGGTGGAGGAGACGAGGCTGGCGGCGATCGCCGCGCCGGTCAGCCCGAAATCGTGAGTCGCCTCCAGCACCAGCATCGCCATCGTCATCGGTCCGCCGATCACCGCCACGCCCAGCGCCGCCATGCCGACGATCGCGGCGTTATGCGGATCGACGATGGTGAAGCCCGCCACCATCGTCAGCGCATTGGCGAACAGCGTGCCTGCCAGCGTGCCGAGGAACAGCGAGGCGAAGAACAGCCCGCCGCGGAACCCGAAGCCCAGCGAGATGATCGACGCGAGGCACTTGAGCACGAACACGGTCGCGATGAACTGGATCGAGACGCCCGCCACCAGATCGTTGTGGAGCGCGCCGTGGCCGGCCGACAGCACCTGCGGCGACACCATCGCGATCGGCACGAGCAGCGCACCGCCGATTGCGGGGCGCGCCCAGTCCGGGATGCGCACGCGCCGCACGCCCTGTTCGAGCAGCGCGACCGAGCGCATCAGCACGATGCCCAGCCCCGCGCACACCGCGCCAAGCGCGGCATACGCGAGGTAATGGTGCGTCTCGATCGCCACGCCCGACGCTGCCTCGACCACATAGGGTTGCGCGCCGAGCGTCTGCGAGACCAGCACCGCCGACAGCGCGGCGGCGGCGACCGGCGCGATCGCGGAAGGCGTATAGGCGCCGATCACGATCTCGAACGCGTAGAAGGCGCCCGCCAGCGGCGCGCCGAACGCGGCGGCGATGGCGGCGCCCGCGCCCGCGCCGACGAGGTTGCGCAGATCGGGCCGGCGCAGGTTGAGCAGCCCGCCGGTCAGCGAGGCCACCGCGCCGCCGAGTTGCGCATAGGCGGCCTCCAGCCCGACCGATGCGCCGAAGCCGTTGGAGAGGATCGTCTGCCCGGAGATGACGAGGCTGTCGGCGATGCCCATTCGCCCGCCGTGCAGCGCGTTCGCCTCGACCGTATCGACCAGCGCGCGCTTGCGGGCGCGGGTCGCGAGCGTGAAGGCGGCGAGCACCGCGCCGCCGATCGGCAGCACGATCAGCGCGGCGAGCGGCATGTTTTCCTGCGCGCTGAGCCGCTCGACGCCGGGCAATGCGAAGAACCAGTGCTGCATCGTCCGCGCGATCGCACCCTGGACGACGCTGAGCGCGCCCGCAGCACCGCCGATGCCGATCGCGAGCAGGATGAACGCCGCCTCGCTCGCGCGCAGCCGCCGCCGCAGCCAGTTGACCGGGCGGACGAGGCGGAGCCGCAGCGACATCAGCGTGCGGCGGCGACGACGCCGTCGACCGCGCGTCGCCAGCCCGCCAGCCGCGCCTCGCGGGCATCCGCCGCCATGTCCGGCGCGAACGCATCGACGCTGCCGCGCATGACGCTCGCCGCCTTGAGATCTGCGAACAGCCCGCAGCCGACCCCGGCGAGCATCGCCGCGCCGAGCGCGGTGGTCTCGGTGAGGGCAGGGCGCTCCACGCACACATCGACGATGTCGGCCATGTCCTGCGCGATCCAGGCGTTGGCGGCCATGCCACCGTCGAGGCGAAGCGTCTTCCACGGCGCGCCATCGGCGGCGAAGGCGGTCTTGAGGTCGTGGACCTGATGCGCCATCGCTTCGAGCGCGGCGCGCACGATGTGCGCGCGCGTCGTCGCGAAGCTGAGGCCTGACAGCGCCGCGCGCGCCTCCGGCTCCCACCACGGCGCGCCGAGACCGGAGAGCGCCGGCACGAGATATGCGCCGCCCGCGTCGGGCACACTGCGCGCCATCGCCTCGGTCTCCGCCGCCGTGCCGATCAGATGCCATTCGTCGCGCAGCCACTGGATCAGGCTGCCCGCGACGAAGATCGCGCCTTCCAGCGCATAGGCGCGCCGCCCGCCGATCTGCCACGCGACCGTCGAGAGCAGGCGGTGGCGCGATACCGGCGGGGTCGCGCCCGCATGGGTGAGGATGAACGCGCCGGTGCCGAGCGTCGCCTTGGTGTCGCCGCGTGCGAAGCAGGTCTGGCCGATCGACGCGGCCTGCTGATCCCCCGCCAGCCCGCAGATCGGGATCGACCCGCCGAGCAGCGTGGTGCGTCCGAACTCGCCCGTGCAATCGACGATGCGCGGCAAGGCGGCGCGGGGCGCGCCGAACAGCTCGACCAGACCATCGTCCCAGTGACCGCTGCCGATCGACATCAGCGCGGTGCGGCTGGCGTTGGTGGCGTCGGTGATATGTTCGCCGCCGGTCAGCTTCCACACCAGCCAGCTCTCGACCGTGCCGATCGCGAGCCGGTCGCCCGCTTGCGCAAGCTGCGGCCAGTTGCGCATCGCCCAGCCGATCTTCGAACCGGAGAAATAGGGATCGAGCAGAAGCCCGGAAATCGCCTGCACCCCCGGCTCATGCCCGGCGTCTTTCAGCGCGCGGCACTCGGCGGCTGTGCGCCGGTCCTGCCAGACGATCGCGGGGGCGAGCGGCACGCCGGTGGTCCGGTCCCAGAACACCAGGGTCTCGCGCTGGTTGGTGATGCCGATCGCGGCGATCCGATCCGCCCCGCCGACCCGCTCCACCACCGCACGGGCACAGGCGAGCGTCTTGTCCCAGATTTCGGCGGCGTCATGCTCGACCAGGCCGGGCGCGGGATAGTGCTGGCGCAGCTCGACCGATTCGCTCGCCGCGACGGTGCCGTCGGGCGCGAAGGCGATCGCGCGCGTGGATGTGGTGCCTTCATCGAGGACGAGGATCAAATCGGCCATTTCGTCCCGTAGCGCCGATTGCAAGCAGGGGGAATGCCGCTAGGGTTTCCGGGCGTCGGTACAGGAGGGTTGCGGGTGGACGAAACGGGCGGAGCTACGCGGAAGGCCGAGGTGCGTGTGCCGCCGCTGCCGGTTGGCGCTTTCCCGGCGATCCCGGCCGCCGCCGATCCCGACGAGATGATGCTGGTGCTGGCGATGCGGCGCGACCGCATCCTCGCCACGCTGACGCTGTTCGCGGGTATCGGTCTCGCCCTGTCGATGCCGTTCGCGCTGAAAGCGGGGGCGGAGTTCTTCCTGCCGACCACCGCCGCCCTGGTGATCGCGGTGGCGCTGGTGCCGGTGCTGGAGTGGCTGGAACGGCACCGCGTGCCTTCGGCGGTGGCGGCGCTGGCGTGCATCCTGCTGTTCCTCCTTGCCGCCAATATCGCCCTGGCGGCGATCGTGGTGCCGGCGGTCGAGTTCTTCCGCAAGCTGCCCGAGCGGATCGACCGCATCCAGATGAATATCGCCCCGCTGATCGACCTGTATTCGAGCCTGGAGAAATATCTCAACCGCGCGGTGCGGCATCTCGCGACGCCCGGGCCGGTCAAGGCGGCGCAGACCTCCGCCGTGGCGCCGCCCAGTTCGATCCTCGAACTCGCCGCCACCACCGCGCCGACGGCGATCGTGCAAGTGTTCTTCGGCATCCTCGTGATCTACTTCTTCCTCGCCGGCTGGACGCGGCTGCGGCGGCGCACCATCACCAGCCGCACCAGCTTCGGCGGCGCGATGGCGACCGCGCGCGTGATCCAGCACGTCGTCGACGATACCGCCGCCTATCTCGGCACGATCACGGTCATCAACCTCATGCTCGGTCTGGTCGTGTCGGGCGTGCTCTACGTGATGGGCATGCCTTACCCGTTGATGTGGGGCGGCATCGTCGCCTTGCTTAATTATGTGCCGTATTTCGGGCCGATCGCGGCGGCGCTGCTGCTGGCGCTGGGCGGGCTGATGACGTTCCGCGATCTGTGGGCGGCGCTGTTCCCCGGCATCCTGATGCTGTGCTGCCATCTGGTCGAGGCGAATGCGATCACGCCGCTGATCGTCGGGCGGCGGCTGACGATCAACCCGATCCTGATCCTCATCTCGATCAGCTTCTGGAGCTGGGTGTGGGGCACGCCGGGCGCGCTGCTGGCGGTGCCGCTGCTCATCATCCTGCAAACCGTGCTGGGCGCGATCGGCAAGCCGGACATCGCCGGTTTCCTGTTCGAACACGGCGCGATGGCGGGTGCGCCGGCACCCAAAAACGAGGGTTGAGAAGAAAGTTTTGGAAAGTCGTTGACAGGCTCGAACCCCCGGCCTAGTTGGCGCGCCTCACGCTTTCCAAGCGGGTGTAGCTCAGTTGGTTAGAGCGCCGGCCTGTCACGCCGGAGGTCGCGGGTTCGAGCCCCGTCACTCGCGCCATCCCCTTGATTTAACAGGGGATGGCGATGCAGCGGTTCTTCATCGAAACATCGTCGCACGGTCGCCGCGAGCGAACGCGAAGGGCAGGGTCAGGCCGCGGGTCTGGTACGCTCGGCGCGACGGCTGGACGGACGCGCCGCTACCGCCATCGGCCGGTCTCCATCCAGCCCAGCAGCGGCTTGAGCGGCGCGATCCATACGATTCCGGTCACGAGGTAGAACCCAAGCTGCAACAGCGGGTGCCACCGCCCCACGACGCCCGAGAGGCTCGTCACCAGCACCACCCACACCGCGATCAGCCCGAGGATGGCGAACATGCCGAACGGTTTGCGCCAGCTTGGAGTCATGGTGTGATCCATTCCGTTTCGGTGGCGATCGCGTGGAGCGGCATGTCCCAAGGGTCGAGGGCAAGCGAATCGACCTGCTGCACGCTCCACGCCACGCCGATTCGCACCGCGTTCGGAAATTCCGCGAACGCGCGGTCGTAATAGCCGGCCCCCTGTCCGAGCCGGTTGAGCGCCGCATCGAACGCGACCAGCGGCGTCAGCACCAGATCGGGGGCGAGGGCGGGCGCGGCGTGGTGCGGCTGGTGCAGCCCGAACGGACCGGGGATGAGATCATCCTCGGCATCCCATGCGAGGAACCGCATCGGCTCGGTGCGGCGGGTGACGTGCGGCAGCACGATCGCGCAGCCGCGCTCCACGGCGGCGCGCGCGAGCCACATCGGGTCGGCCTCGCTGCCGACGGGTATGTAGGAGGCGACGGTGGCGGCATGGCCGAGCAGCGCGGTGAATGCCTCGTTCGCCCGGATCGGCGGCGGCGAGGCCGCGAAGAAGGCGTCGCGCGCGGCGCGCATGCGGGCGCGGAGGGCGCCTTTGTCGAGCATCACGCGCAAACCGGACGGGGGGTGGCGGGACCGCCGTGGCCGTTTGCCTGAATATCCTCTGACGCCGTAAGCATCAGGTGGGGATCATGTACGACAGGCCAGGGCCAGCGCAGGGACAACCCCCTAGGAAGTTTAATCGCCTCAGGGATAATCGATAAGGCTCGTACCGGGCAGTGCCCGCCACCAGCCAATCTAGGCGTGGACGGGCAGATTCTCAAGGGCATCGGCAAGCTCCTCCAGCCATTCGGCGACCTGGTCGAGCGGACCCGCTTCCGCTGGCGCGATCGGTGCCGCCGGCACCGCGGCCGGGCGGCGCCCGGCCTCGTCGAGCGAATCGGCCAGCATCAGCGCGACGAACAGCATCGTGCGCTCTCCGCTCAGCCCGCCGGAGGCGCGGCTCGCGTCGTTCCAGCGCGCGTCGAGCATGGCGCCAAGCTCAAGCAGCCGCGCCTCCTCGCCGGCGCGGCAGGCGACGACGTGGCTGCGGCCACCGATGACGAGCGAAACCTCCGCCATCAATCGCCCTCGTGCGGGACGGGGCCGTCGCCGCCGGTGCCTTCGTCGTCGCCGCCAGCTCCGTCGTCGCCATCGTCGTCGGTGCTATCGCCGTCGGTGCTGTCCTGCCCGGCGATCACCGCGTCGAGATCGCGGATCGCATCCTCGATCCGCGCGCGCAGCACCTCGTGGCGCTCGGCGAGCGCGGCGCTTGCGCGTTCGCGGTTCAGAACCGCGGCTTCGATGCGGACGATGGCGCGTTCGATGCGGTCGATCGCGGCAGGGGACGTTTCATCTGCCATGGCGCGGCGATAGCATGGATGTGCTGTCCGACAATATTTGATTTGACTCGCGCCGGTTGACGCCAGCCTCCGCCCACCGCAAAGACCGCCGCGAAACACGGGAATCGGGCGCGACAGCCTGCTGCATTGGCAGGACGCCTCCGCCTCCCTGGCGACGAGGAGCGCTTGCTATGACGGTTAAGGTTGCGATCAACGGTTTCGGGCGGATCGGCCGCCTCGTGGCACGCGCGCTGATGGAACGTGCCGACACCGGTCTCGAACTGGTCGCGATCAACGATCTCGCCGACGCCAAGTCGAACGCGTGGCTGTTCAGCCGCGACAGCGTCCACGGCAAATATCCCGGCACGGTCGAGGCGCAGGGCAACGACATCGTCATCGACGGCAAGCACATCCGCGTCACCGCCGAGCGTGATCCCGTCAACCTGCCGCACGCCGAGCTGGGCGTCGACATCGTGCTCGAATGCACCGGCTTCTTCACCGATCGCACGAGCTGCCAGAAGCATCTCGACGCGGGCGCGAAGAAGGTGCTGATCTCGGCGCCGGGCAAGAACGTCGATCTGACCGTCGTGTTCGGCGTCAACGCCGACAAGCTGACCGCCGAGCACACGATCGTTTCGAACGCATCGTGCACCACCAACTGCCTCGCGCCGGTCGCCAAGGTGCTGAACGACACGGTCGGCATCGAGCGCGGACTGATGACCACGGTGCACGCCTACACCAACGACCAGAAGATCCTCGACCAGATCCACCCCGATCTGCGCCGCGCCCGCGCCGCCGCCATGTCGATGATCCCCACCACCACCGGTGCTGCGCGCGCGGTGGGCGAGGTGCTGCCCGAGCTGAAGGGCAAGCTCGACGGTTCGGCGATCCGCGTACCCACGCCCGACGGCAGCCTGATCGACCTGACCTTCACCCCCAAGCGCGACACCAGCGTCGAGGAGATCAACCAGATCCTCAAGACCGCCTCGGAAAGCGGTCCGCTCGCCGGCATCCTTGCCTTCTCGGACGAGCCGCTGGTGTCGATCGACATTGTTCACACGCCCTATTCCTCGACCATCGACAGCCTCGAAACCGCTGTGCTCGACGGCAAGCTGGTGCGCGTGGTGAGCTGGTACGACAACGAATGGGGCTTCTCCAACCGCATGATCGACACTGCGGGCGCGATGGCGAAGTTCATCTGATGACGCGCGTCGCCCCGGCCGTCGTCGGGGCGACCGGCGTGCTTGCCGGCATCGCGCGCCACGGCTTTCCCAAGGCACCGATGGAGCCGATCGAGGAGGCGGTCGTGACGCTCGAAGGCGGCATCGCTGGCGATTTTCGCGGCGCGATGAAAGGCAAGCCGTACAAGCGGCAGGTCACGCTGATCGAACGCGGCGACTGGGCGGCGGCGATGGCCGAGGTCGGGCATAGTTTCGATTGGATCGAGCGGCGTTCGAACCTGCTGGTCGACGGCCTCGATCTCCCGCAGGTGCCGGGCGTGCGCTTGCGGATCGGCGCGGACGTGCTGCTGGAAATCACACGCGAGACCGATCCGTGCGAGCGGATGGAAGCGCTCGCCGAAGGGTTGAAGGCGGCGCTGCTGCCCGATTGGCGCGGCGGCGTCTGCGCCCGCGTCGTGGCGGGCGGCAGGATCAGGATAGGCGACACAATCGAGGTGGTGCGATAATGGCTCGGAACTTCAAGACGCTCGACGATATGGGCGATGTCGCCGGCAAGCGCGTGCTGGTCCGCGAGGATCTCAACGTGCCGATGGCGGACGGCGCCGTCACCGACGATACCCGGCTGCGCGCCACCGTTGCGACGGTCGGCGAACTGGCTGACAAGCAAGCGATCGTCCTCGTTCTCGCCCACTTTGGTCGTCCCAAGGGGCAGCGCAACCCGGACATGTCGCTGGCGATGGTGGTGAAGCCCTATTCGCAGGTGCTCGGCCGCCCGGTGCGCTTCATCGATTGGGACGGCGCGGAAGACGCGGTCGCCACGCTCCAGCCGGGCGACATTGCGGTGATCGAGAACACGCGCTTCTTCGCGGGCGAGGAGAAGAACGACGCCGAGACAGTCGCGATGATGGCGAAGCTCGGCGACCTCTACGTCAACGATGCCTTCTCCGCCGCGCACCGCGCCCATGCCTCGACCGAGGGGCTCGCGCATGCGCTGCCAGCCTTTGCCGGGCGGGCGATGGAGGCGGAACTCGATGCGCTCGACAAGGCGCTCGGTACGCCTGAGCATCCGGTCGCGGCCGTGGTCGGTGGCGCGAAGGTGTCGTCCAAGCTCGACGTGCTCAAGCATCTCGTCACTCAGGTCGATCACCTCATCATCGGCGGCGGCATGGCCAACACCTTCCTCGCCGCGCGGGGCGTGGATGTCGGCAAGTCGCTGTGCGAGCATGATCTGGTCGGCACTGCCGAGGAGATTTTCAGCACCGCCGAGGGGGCGAACTGCACGATCCACCTGCCGTATGATGTGGTCGTCTCAAAGGAGTTCGCACCCAACCCGCCGAGCTTACGCACCTGCAACGTCCATGAGGTCGCCGCCGATGAGATGATCCTCGACGTCGGCCCCTCGGCGGTCGAGGCGCTCGCCGACGTACTCAAGACCTGCAAGACCCTGGTGTGGAACGGCCCGCTTGGCGCATTCGAGACGACGCCGTTCGATGCCGCCACGGTCGCGCTCGCCAGGACGGCGGCGGCGCTGACGGTGGGCGGCTCGCTCGTGTCGGTGGCGGGCGGCGGCGATACCGTCGCCGCGCTCAATCAGGCGGGCGCGGGCGACGATTTCACCTTCGTCTCGACCGCCGGTGGCGCGTTCCTCGAATGGATGGAAGGGAAGGAACTGCCCGGCGTCGCCGCACTGGCACGCTGATAGCGATACCATCGTCATCGCCACGAAAACGGCGGAAATCCGCGTGTCGGCGATTGTCCGGACGCGTCCGCCAAGCTACGTTGCGCCGCAACACGAACAGGGAATGGAGCCAGCATGAACACCGCCGAGATGACCGCCAAGATCGCCGCCGGCCAGGGCTTCATCGCCGCGCTCGACCAGAGTGGCGGCTCCACGCCCAAGGCGCTCGCCGGCTATGGCATCGCGGAGGGGTCGTATTCGGGCGATGAGGAGATGTACGCGCTGATCCACGACATGCGCAGCCGCATCATCACCGCACCGAGCTTCACCGGCGACAAGGTGATCGGCGCGATCCTGTTCGAGCGGACGATGGACGGGCAGGTCGACGGCAAGACTGCCCCGGCCGCGCTGATCGCACGCGGCGTGGTGCCCTTCATCAAGATCGACAAGGGCCTCGAGGCGGAGGCGAACGGCGTGCAGCTGATGAAGCCGATGCCCGATCTCGATGCGCTGCTCGCCCGGTCCAAGGCACTCGGCGTGTTCGGCACCAAGGAGCGCTCGGTGGTCAACCTCGCCAACCGCGAGGGCATCGCCGCGATCGTCAAGCAGCAGTTCGAGATCGGCCAGCAGGTGATCGCGGGCGGGCTGATGCCGATCCTGGAGCCCGAGCTCAACATCAAGAGCCCGGAGCGTGGGCGAGCCGAGGTGATCCTCGTCGACGAATTGCTCAAGGCGCTCGACGCGATGCCGGGCGACGACAAAGTTATGCTCAAGCTGTCGTTGCCCGAAAAGGCGGGGCTGTACGACGCGCTGGTCGATCATCCGCGCGTGCTGCGCGTCGTCGCGCTGTCGGGCGGCTATTCGCGCAGCGAAGCCTGTGCGGAACTCGCCAAGAATCGCGGCATGATCGCCAGCTTCAGCCGTGCGTTGCTGTCCGACCTGCGCCACCAGATGAGCGACGACGCGTTCGATGCGGCGCTCGCCTCGGCGATCGACGAGATCTATCAGGCGTCGGTGGACAAGGTCGCGCAGCCGGTGGCGGCGTAAGGACCAAATCGTCACCCCAGCGAAAGCTGGGGTCTTCGTGGGACGGGCGTTTCGTGTCCACACAGGCAGACCCCAGCGTGCGCTGGGGTGACGGGTTTGCGAGGTGCGCCGGGAACGCGCTTGGCCCGGTCCGGCGCGCACGCTAGAGAATGCCGATATCTGACGGAGAACGGCAATGACGACCCTGCTCGATACCCCGGTCAAGGCGATCGATGGTCGCCACACCAGCCTTGCCGAATATGCCGGCGACGTGCTGCTCGTCGTCAACGTCGCCTCGAAATGCGGTCTGACCCCGCAATATGAGGCGCTGGAGGGGCTGTACCGGCAGTATCGCGAGCGTGGTTTCAAGGTGCTGGGCTTTCCGGCCAATGATTTCGGCGGGCAGGAGCCCGGTGGCGATGCGGAGATCGCGGATTTCTGCAAGACCAGCTACGACGTCGATTTTCCGATGTTCTCCAAGGTGGTCGTCACCGGCCCGGGCAAGCATCCGCTCTACGCGGCGCTGATCGCCGGCCAGCCGAGTGCGACGGGCGATGACGGCAGCTTCCGCGACCGGCTGCGCGGCTATGGCATGCAGCCGACCGAGGCGCCCGAGCTGCTGTGGAATTTCGAGAAGTTCCTCCTCGCGCGCGACGGCAGCGTCGCGGGCCGGTTCGCGCCTTCTGTCACGCCGGACGATCCCGCGCTCGTCGCCGCGATTGAGGCGGAGCTCGCGAAGTAGCGCGCACGCGCGAACCGCGCTAGGGCGACCGCATGACAGAAGACGATCCGCTCGGCCCGCTCGACCCCGACTTCGCGCGGCAGTTCCGCCGCGACGACCGCCGGCCGCCCTGCCAGCTTTACCTGATCTCGCCGCTCGACGTGACCGGCGGCTTCGCGGATCGATTGGCGCGCGCGCTCGACTCCGGGCCGGTCGCGGCGTTCCAGTTCCGCGTCAAGGACATCGACCAGCACGAAGCGGCGCGGCTCGCCGAGCCGCTGTTGCGGATTTGCGCGGATCGCGAGGTCGCCTTCATCGTCAACGACAGCATCGCGCTCGCCAAGCGGATCGGTGCGGATGGCGTGCATCTGGGGCAGGAGGACGGCGATGCGGAGGAGGCGCGCCGCGTGCTCGGGCCGGGCGTGCAGATCGGCGTGACGTGTCACGACAGCCGCCACCTCGCGATGGAAGCGGGCGAGGCGGGGGCCGATTACGTCGCGTTCGGCGCCTTCTACCCGACCACCACGAAGGCGGTGAAGCATCATGCCGACCCGGTGCTGCTGAGCTGGTGGGCGACGATGTTCGAGCTGCCGTGTGTCGCGATCGGCGGCATCACGCCCGCCAATGCCGCGCCGCTGGTTGCGGCGGGCGCCGATTTCCTCGCGGTGTCGGGCGCGGTGTGGAACGGTGACGAGGCGACAGGCGTGAAGGCGTTCGCGTCGGTCCTCGGCTGAACGCACGACCCGCTTCAGTCGAGGTACACCGCGTCCTGCGCGTCGTGGCGGCGGCTCTCCTGGATATTGACCTTGATCTGACCGCCGCCATGGCTGCGCCGATATTCGGCGGCGGCGTCCAGCGCGTCGCGAAGCGTATCGTAGATCCGCCCGCGTACCGCCACCGCGCCATCCGCGCGGATCTTGACCCAGGACCAGCGGAATGCCGCGCGTGGCGTGGCAGAAGCAAGCGAGTCGAGCGCGAAAACCACCTCGTACCTGCTCTCGCCCTCTTCCATGTCATCGAAACGTCATCCTTGGCCGGACAGTTCCGTTTGTGGGCCGCAGTGCATGACTTCGATCAACGACCGTTGCGGGGCGGAAACAAGCGCGGAGTTCATCGTTGATGGCATGAAGGCTATTCAGGATGCTGAGATGACGAGAGAAACGAAGCTGCTTGCCGCCTGTCTGGCGCTTGCCTCGGTCGGTCCGGTGGCGGCCTCCGCCGCCGCGCCAAGCGCTCCCGTCGCGGTCGACCAGAAGGTCCTCCACGTACAGGTCATCCTCGATCATCTCGGCTTTTCGCCGGGTGTGCTCGACGGCAAGACCGGCATGTCGCTGACAGCGGCGCTGAAGGGCTTTCAGGAATCGCGTGGGCTCACGGTGAACGGCACGCTCGACAAGCCGACCGTCGCGGCGCTCCAGCACTATCAGAACATCACCGCGACGCAGAGCGTGACGCTCACGCGCGAGATCCTGTCCGGGCCGTTCACCAACCCGCTCCCCAAGAAGCCCGCCTTGCAGGCGAAGCTGCCTCAACTCGGCTATCGCAACGCGATGGAGAAGATGGGGGAGATGTTCCACACCACGCCCGCCGTGCTGGTCGCGCTCAACAGCGGCGACACCAAGCTCGCACCCGGTGTGAAGATCACCGTGCCCAACGCGCTCGCCACCGCGCGAAACTACGATGCGAAGCTGCCCGAGAAATGGCGCCAGACGCTGAGCGACCTCAACGTGGATTCACAACAGCCGCAGGGCGCGAAGGTGGTGGTCGACAAGTCGGACTCGGTGCTGCGCGTGCTCGACGCGAACGGTAAGCTGATCGCGCAATTCCAAGCCACGATGGGCAGCACGCACGATCCATTGCCGATCGGTACGTGGAAGATCCTCGGACCGTCATACAATCCGCCGTTCCACTACAACCCCAAGCTGTTCTGGGATGCCAAGAAGGGCGAGAAGGCCGCCACCCTGCCGCCGGGGCCGAACGGACCGGTGGGCGTGATCTGGCTCGATCTGTCCAAGGAGCATTACGGCATCCACGGCACGCCCGAGCCGTCGACGATCGGTCGCACCGAGAGCCACGGCTGCATCCGCCTCGCCAACTGGAATGCGGCGCGTCTGTCGCTGATGATCAAGCCCGGTACGCCGGCCATCTTCCAGGAATAAGATGCGGACGCTGTGGCTGGCCGTAATCCTGTTGGTGGCGCTGGTGGCGGCGGGGTGGCTGGCGCTGCTCAACCTGCCCGACGCGCCGCACCGGCCCGCGGCGACGCCGGGTCCGGCGACGGTCGAGGTCGTGTCGGAAGCGTCGCCGCCCGCGCGCGGACTGCTTGCGGTGCCGGTCGCCGGCGTGCGGCGGGAGGCGATTGCCGATAGCTGGGGCGACCCGCGTGAAGGCGGCGTGCGCGGGCATCACGGCACCGACATCATGGCGGCGGCGGGAACCCTCGTCACCGCCGCGGCCCCCGGCACAGTCGAGAAACTGTTCGACAGCAAGGCGGGCGGCACCACCATCTACGTGCGCTCGCCGGCGCGCGGCTGGACATATTATTACGCGCACCTGTCGGGCTACGCGGCGGGGCTGCACGAGGGGCAGGCGGTGCGCACCGGCGATCCGCTCGGCTATGTCGGCGATACCGGCGATGCGGGGGCTGGCAACTACCATCTCCATTTCGGGCTCACGCGCACCACACCGCAGCAGCATTGGTACGAGGGCACGGATATCGACCCGTTTCCCTATCTCACCGGGCGGCGGGTTGCCGGATCGACACCTTAGAGCTAAAGGCCGCAGCCTTCGCTCTTTCCACAGGTACATCGCATGAAGATCAGCGGCGTGGACATTCGTCCCGGCAATATCATCGAATATGAAGGCGGCATCTGGAAAGCCGTCAAGATTCAGCACACCCAGCCCGGCAAGGGCGGCGCGTATATGCAGGTCGAGATGAAGAACCTCATCGACGGCCGCAAGAACAACGTCCGCTTCCGCTCGGCGGAAACGGTGGAGCGCATCCGGCTCGACACCAAGGACTTCCAGTTCCTGTTCCGCGACGGCGACGCGCTGACCTTCATGGACAAGGACAATTACGAGCAGATCACGCTCGACGCCGGCATCCTCGGCGATGCGGCGGCTTTCCTTCAGGACGGCATGGACGTGGTGATGGAACTGTACGACGAACGCCCGATCTCGGTTGAGCTGCCCGCGCAGATCGAAGCGACCATCGTCGAGGCCGACGCCGTGGTGAAGGGGCAGACCGCCTCGTCCAGCTACAAGCCCGCCGTGCTCGACAACGGCGTGCGCGTGATGGTGCCGCCGCACATCGGCGCGGGCACGCGGATCGTCGTCGACGTTTACGAGCAGACGTATGTGAAGCGAGCAGATTGAGTCGGATAGCGTAGCTATCCGCCAAGCTGCCGCTCGGCCGGCGAACGCAGTTCGGCCGACGACGCGGGCTTTGCCCGCGTCGCGTTGTTAAAGGAACCACCATGCCATCCCATTCCGGCCTCCTCACCGTCATGGACCGCGCCGCACGCAAGGCCGCGCCGCGGCTGCGTCGTGACTTCAACGAGGTCCAGCACCTCCAGGTCAGCCGCAAGGGGCCGGCCGATTTCGTTTCGATGGCGGATCAGCGCGCCGAGCAGACGATCTACGAGGAGTTGAGCAAGGCGCGCCCCGACTGGGGTTTCCTGATGGAGGAGCGCGGCGAGATCGCGGGCGATCCGTCCAAGCCGCGCTTCATCGTCGATCCGCTCGACGGCACCACAAACTTCCTCCACGGCATTCCGCACTTCTCGATCTCGATCGCGGTCGAGGAGCCGCTCGCCAACGGCAAGCGCGAGGTGACGTCGGGGATCGTCTATCAGCCGCTCACCGACGAGAGTTTCTGGGCGGAGAAGGGGCGCGGCGCCTGGGTGCAGGAACAGCGGCTGCGCGTGTCGGCGCGGCGTGATCTTGCCGACTCGGTGATCGCGACGGGCATCCCGTTCCTCGGCCACGGCGATTTCGTCCAGTGGAGCCGTATCTTCGGTGCGGTCGCGCCCGAAGTTGCGGGGATCCGCCGGCTCGGTTCGGCCGCGCTCGATCTTGCCTGGGTCGCGGCCGGGCGGTTCGATGGATATTGGGAGTCGAGCCTCAAACCGTGGGACGTCGCGGCCGGGCTGCTGCTCGTCAAGGAAGCGGGCGGTTTCGTCAGCGATTTTCGCGGTGGCGACAAGATGATGGAGCGCAACGAGTTCCTCGCCGCCAACGATGCGCTCCAGTCGCGCCTCCACAAGCTGATCGCCGGCGCCTTGCGCTGATCCGCGCGGGCGATCGCTCTCGCTGGAAATCGGGTCCGCCTCAGCCGAACGGCCGGGGCGGACCTTGCTGTTTTTACGCGAAAAGTGGCTGATTTCCGTTAAGTTGCGATTCATTCTCAGGCGCTCGACCCTTGCCCGGCGCGGACCATCGGCCTAAAGCCCAAGGCATCCACTTCGCACTTGCGAGAACCCCATTGTTCGATCCGCTGCAATATCTGCCGATCCTGCTGTTCCTTGGCGTGGCGCTGGCACTGTCCACCGCGTTCGTCGTGCTGCCCATCATCGTCGGGCGGCTGACCGGGACGCACAAGCCAAGCCCTGAAAAGCTCAGCGAATATGAATGCGGTTTCCCCGCCTTCGAAGATCCGCGCGCCCAGTTCGACGTGCGCTTCTACCTCGTCGCCATCCTGTTCATCGTGTTCGATCTGGAGGCGGCGTTCATTTATCCGTGGGCGGTCAGCGTCTTCAAATTCGGCGGCTGGGCGAGCTGGACGGCGTGGCTCGCGATGATGGTGTTCATCGGCGAACTCGCGCTCGGCCTCGTCTATGCCTGGAAGAAGGGAGCTCTCGAATGGGAGTAGAACTCACGCAACCCGCGAGCGGTGGCTCCGTGGTGCCGCCCGATCAGAGCTTTTTCGACGGGCTCAACGGCGAACTGACCGACAAGGGCTTCCTCGTCACCTCGACCGAGGAGCTGTTCCAGTGGGCGCGGACCGGTTCGCTGTGGTGGATGACGTTCGGGCTCGCGTGCTGCGCGGTCGAGATGATCCACGTCAACATGCCGCGCTATGATCTCGAGCGTTTCGGCGCCGCGCCGCGCGCCAGCCCGCGCCAGTCGGACGTGATGATCGTCGCGGGCACGCTCTGCAACAAGATGGCCCCGGCGCTGCGTCGTGTGTACGACCAGATGAGCGAGCCGAAATACGTCATCTCGATGGGTTCGTGCGCCAATGGCGGCGGCTATTATCACTACAGCTATTCGGTAGTGCGCGGATGCGACCGCGTTGTTCCGGTCGACATCTATGTGCCGGGCTGCCCGCCGACCGCCGAGGCGTTGCTGTACGGGATCATGCAGTTGCAGCGGAAGATTCGCCGCTCGGGAACGGTGGAACGGTGAGGGCGCCTGCTCCTGCGTATGCCGTCAATGACGGCGTGATCGACGCGGCGACCGCTGCGCTCGGGTCCAGGCTCGATCTCGCGACCGAGCTGGTCGGCGAGGTCGCGCTGCATGTCGCGCGCGACAGCCTGGTCGAGACGATGCTCGCTTTGCGCGACACGCCGGGCCTAGAATATCAGCAGCTCATGGAGATCGCCGGCGTCGACTATCCCGATCGGGGTATCGAGCGGTTCGAGGTGGTCTATTGCCTGCTCTCGCTGACGCGCAACCACCGCATCCGCGTGCATGTGCGGACCGACGAGGAAAAGCCGGTGCCGTCGGTGACGGGCATCTGGCCGGTCGCGGGCTGGCTCGAGCGCGAGGTGTACGACATGTACGGCGTGCTGTTCTCGGGCAACGCCGATCTGCGCCGCATCCTCACCGATTACGGCTTTCGCGGCCATCCGCAGCGCAAGGACTTCCCACTCACCGGCTATGTCGAGCTGCGCTATTCGGAAGAGGCTAAGCGCGTCGTGTACGAGCCCGTGCGGCTCGCGCAGGATTTCCGCAATTTCGACTTCATGAGCCCGTGGGAGGGCGCCGAATACATCCTTCCCGGCGACGAGAAGGCGGCTCTGCCCGAGGCGAAGGGCGCGCCGACGCCGCTCACCGCCGATACGATCCAGAAGGCCGACGCCGCGCAGACCGCCAAGGTCGCGCCGACCGAGACCAAGGTGACGGAGACGCCGGCGCAGACCGGCGCGGGCAAGGCGGAGCCTGACGCCAAGCCGAAGCCGGGCGACCCCGACGTGGTTCCGACTCCCGGCAAGGGACAGAATCTATGAGCGACTATCTCGAAAAGGTCGAAGGCGTCGTCGACGCGGAGAGCCCGTCGGTCGGCGATATCGACATCCAGAACTACACGATCAACTTCGGCCCGCAGCATCCGGCGGCGCACGGCGTGTTGCGCCTCGTGCTCGAACTCGACGGCGAGATCATCGAGCGCGTCGATCCGCACGTCGGCCTGCTCCATCGCGGCACCGAGAAGCTGATCGAATACAAGACCTACATGCAGGCGCTGCCGTATTTCGACCGGCTCGATTACTGCTCGCCGCTGTGCATGGAGCATAGCTATGTGCTCGCGGTCGAGAAGTTGCTCGACCTCGAAGTGCCGATCCGCGCGCAGTACATCCGCGTGCTGCTCGCCGAGCTGACGCGCATCTCGAACCACATGCTCAACCTCGGGTCGCACATCATGGACGTCGGCGCGATGACGCCGAACCTGTGGCTGTTCGAGATCCGCGAAGACTGCATGAACTTCTATGAGCGGGCCTCGGGTGCGCGCATGCATGCGGCCTATTTCCGTCCGGGCGGCGTGCATCAGGATCTGCCGGTCAAGCTGCTCGCCGATCTGGCCGAGTGGCTCGACACGCGCGTGCCGCGCCTGTTCGAGGATGCGATCAGCCTCGTCGCCGACAACCGTATTTTCAAGCAGCGCAACGTCGATATCGCGGTGGTGAGCCGCGAGGACGCGATCAGATGGGGCTTCTCCGGCCCGATGATCCGTGGCTCTGGGCTGGCGTGGGATCTGCGCAAGTCGCAGCCCTATGATGTGTACGACAGGATGGACTTCGAGGTGCCGGTCGGCACGCGCGGCGACTGCTATGATCGTTTCATGGTGCGCGTCGAGGAAGTCCGCCAGTCGATGCGGATCATGAAGCAGTGTCTGCGCGACATGCCCGAAGGGCCGATCGCCAGTCTCGATCGCAAGGTGGTGCCGCCCAAGCGCGGCGAGATGAAGCGCTCGATGGAAGCGCTGATTCACCACTTCAAGCTCTACACCGAAGGCTTCCACGTACCCGCGGGCGACGTCTATGTCGCGACCGAGAGCCCCAAGGGTGAGTTCGGCGTGTATCTGGTCGCGGACGGCACCAACAAGCCGTATCGCTGCAAGATCCGCCCGACCGCGTTCTCGCATCTTCAGGCCGCGGACTTCATGTCGAAGGGGCATATGCTCGCCGACACCACCGCCATCCTCGGTGCGATGGATATCGTGTTCGGGGAGTGCGACCGGTGAGCGCGAACCGGCTCGAAATTACGCATCGCATGATCGCGCTGTACAATGCGCAGGATGCAGACGGCTATGTCGAGCATATGACCGACACCGCGTGCGAGGCGACGTATCGCGGCGCGGTGGTGCGCGAGGGCAAGGAAGGCGTGCGCTCGGGCCTGAAGGCCATGTTCGCGCAATATCCTGAAAATCGTGCGGAGATCCGCCAGTCGTTCGTGCTCGGCGAGACCGTCGTGCTGCATGAGGATGTGTCACGTAGCACAGGCGGCGAGACGTTCGAAGTCATGTCCATCTATTCGTTCGTGGGCGACAAGGTCGACCGCGTGGAGTTCATCCGCTAATGGCCGACGCCCCCAAGATCCCCGACGAAGCCGAGACCCGCGCGCGCTGGGGCGCGTTCGCGTGGACGGCCGAGAACCAGGCGAAGGCGGACGAGATCCTCGGACGTTATCCCAAGGGCCGCGAGCAGTCGGCGTCGATCCCGTTCCTTGATCTCGCTCAGCGTCAGGTCGGTGCGGATACGGGCACGCAGGGCTGGCTTCCGGTCCCGGTGATCGAGTTCGTCGCGCGCCAGATCGGCGTGCCGTACATGCGCGTGTACGAGGTCGCCACGTTCTACACGATGTTCAACCTGGCACCGGTCGGCAAATATCATGTGCAGGTGTGCGGCACGACGCCGTGCCTGCTCGGTGGGTCGGACGACGTGCTGGCGGCGTGCAAGAACAAGGGCCTGTCGAAGGGGCATACCACCCCGGACGGCCTGTTCACGCTGACCGAGGTCGAGTGTCTGGGTGCGTGCGCCAACGCGCCGATGGTCCAGATCAACGACGACAATTTCGAGGATCTCGATTACGACAAGACCACCGCGCTCCTGGAGGCGCTTGCGGAGGGCAAGCCGGTGACGCCGGGCTCGCAGACCGGTCGCCGCGACAGCTGTGCGATCGGCGGCCCGACCAACCTTAAGGCGATGGTCGACGAGAACCACGATTACCGCGCGGAGTGGGCATCGTGAGCGCGCGTGACAAGAATCTGATCGTCACGATCCTCACCATCATCGGCGGGATCGTCGTGCTCGGCTGGATTTTGAAGCTGACCTTCGCGCTGCTTGGACCGATCGTCGTGATCGCGCTCGGCGTGATCCTGTATCTCGCGCTTTCGAAGAACAAGGGGGGGCGGTTCTGATGCTCGCCGACAAGGACCGGATCTTCACCAACGTCTATGGCTTCCAGCCGTGGAACCTGGATGCCGCGATCATGCGCGGCGATTGGGACAACACCAAGGATCTGATGGCGCTGGGGCAGGATGCCATCATCGACATCATCAAGGCGTCGGGCCTGCGCGGACGCGGTGGGGCGGGCTTCCCGACGGGCATGAAGTGGAGCTTCATGCCCAAGGAATCGAAGGACGGCCGGCCGAGCTTCCTCGTCATCAACGCCGATGAATCCGAGCCGGGCTCGTGCAAGGACCGCGAAATCATTCGCCACGATCCGCACAAGCTGATCGAGGGCGCGCTGATCGCTGGCTATGCGATGCGCGCGCGCGCCGCCTACATCTACATCCGCGGCGAATATATCCGCGAGGCCGAGGTGCTGTTCGCAGCCGTGGCCGAGGCGTACGACAAGGGTCTGATCGGCAAGAACGCCAGCGGCTCGGGCTATGATTTTGACGTGTTCGTCCACCGTGGTGCGGGCGCGTACATCTGCGGCGAAGAAACCGCGATGCTCGAAAGCCTCGAAGGCAAGAAGGGCCAGCCGCGCCTCAAGCCGCCGTTCCCGGCGGGTGCGGGGCTCTATGGATGCCCGACGACGGTCAATAACGTCGAGTCGATCGCGGTCGCCCCGACGATCCTGCGGCGCGGCGCGGCGTGGTTCTCGAGCTTTGGCGCCGAGGGCAACAAGGGCACCAAGCTGTTCCAGATCAGCGGCCATGTGAACCGCCCTTGCGTGGTCGAAGAAGCGATGAGCATCCCGTTCCGCCAGTTGATCGACGAACATTGCGGCGGCATTCGCGGCGGCTGGGACAATCTGCTCGCGGTGATTCCGGGTGGATCGTCGGTGCCGCTGGTGCCGGCCGCCGAGATCATGGACTGTCCGATGGACTTCGACGGGCTGAAGAAGGTCGGCTCGGGCCTCGGCACGGCCGCGATCATCGTGATGGACAAGTCGACCGACATTGTCCGCGCGATCAGCCGGCTGTCTTACTTCTACAAGCATGAGAGCTGTGGCCAGTGCACGCCGTGCCGTGAGGGCACCGGCTGGATGTGGCGCGTGATGGAGCGAATGCGCACCGGCGACGCCGACATCTCCGAGATTGACACGCTCCAGCAGGTGACCAAACAGGTCGAGGGGCACACGATCTGCGCGCTCGGCGATGCCGCCGCGTGGCCGATCCAAGGCCTCATCAAGCATTTCCGCCCCGAGATGGAGCGCCGCATCCTCGCCAAGAACGGCGGCGGCGCGGCTCCGATGATGGAAGCTGCCGAATAATGCCGATAGTCAAAGTCGATGGCGTCGAAGTCGAGGTGCCGCAGGGTGCCACCGTGCTTCAGGCGTGCGAGATCGCGGGCAAGGAAATCCCGCGCTTCTGTTATCACGAGCGGCTGAGCATTGCCGGCAATTGCCGGATGTGTCTGGTCGAGGTGAAGCCGGGGCCGCCCAAGCCGCAGGCGTCGTGCGCGCTGCCGGCCGCCGACAAGCAGGAGATCTTCACCAATTCTCCGATGGTGAAGAACGCGCGCGAAGGCGTGATGGAGTTCCTGCTCATCAATCACCCGCTCGACTGCCCGATCTGCGATCAGGGCGGCGAGTGCGATTTGCAGGACCAGAGCCTCGCCTACGGGCGCGGCCACTCGCGCTACGACGAGAACAAGCGCGCCGTGACCGAGAAGTACATGGGGCCGATCGTCAAGACGGTGATGACGCGGTGCATCCAATGCACGCGCTGCATCCGGTTCGCCGAGGAAGTCGCCGGCGTCGAGGAAATCGGCGCAGTGTATCGCGGCGAGAACATGCAGATCACCTCCTACCTCGAACATGCCGTGTCGAGCGAGCTGTCGGGGAACGTGGTCGATCTGTGCCCGGTCGGTGCGCTCACCTCGAAGCCCTATGCGTTCGAGGCGCGCCCGTGGGAGCTGCGCAAGACGCTGGCGATCGACGTGATGGACGCGGTCGGCACCAACATCCGGCTCGACGCGCGCGGGCGGCAGGTGCTGCGCGCGCTCCCCGTCATCAACGAGGACGTCAACGAGGAATGGGCGTCGGACAAGACGCGCCATGCGGTCGATGGCCTGGTGCGGCGCCGGCTCGACCGGCCGTATGTGCGGCGTGACGGCAAGCTGGTCGCGGTGAGCTGGGACGAGGCGTTCGCGGCGATCAAGGCGGTGAACGCGGGCGCGAGCGTCGCGGCGATCCACGGCGATCTGCTCGATTGCGAGACGATGTTTGCGGCCAAGGCGCTGGTGACGAGCATGGGCTCGACCCTGCTCGAAGGCCGCCAGACCGGCATGGATTACGACACGTCGAGCCTCGGCGCGGTTACGTTCAACACGACGATCGCGGGCACCGAGACGGCGGATGCGATCCTGCTGGTCGGCACCAACCTGCGCTGGGAAGCGCCGCTGGTGAACACGCGCATCCGCAAGGCGATCAAGAAGGGCGCGAAGGTCTTCGCGATCGGGCCGGAAGTCGACCTGACCTACAAGGTCGAGTGGCTCGGCAACGATCTGTCGCTGCTCGGCAAGCTGCCCGACACGGTTCTGTCGGCGTTCGAGGGTGCGGCACGGCCGATGGTGATCGTCGGCGGCGCGGCCTTGAAGGGCGGACACGGCGCGACGCTGGCGCTCGCCAAGACGCTCAACCTCGTGCGCGAGGGCTGGAACGGCTACAACGTGCTGCACGCGGCGGCTTCGCGCAACGGCGGGCTGATGCTCGGCTTCGCGCAGAAGGGCGGCATCGCCGATGTCGCGGCGGCGAACCCCAAGCTCGCGTTCTTCCTCGGCGCGGACGAGGTGGATTTCAGCAAGTTCGCCGGCAGCTTTAAGGTCTATATCGGCCACCACGGCGACAAGGGCGCGGCGGCTGCCGACGTTGTGCTGCCTGGCGCGAGCTATGCGGAGAAGTCGGGCACCTACGTCAATCTCGAAGGCCGGGTGCAGCGCGGCGACCGCGCGGTGTTCCCGCCGGGCGATGCGCGCGAGGACTGGACAATCCTGCGCGCTTTGTCAGCCGTGCTCGGCTACACGCTGCCGTTCGACACGCTCGACGAGCTGCGCGCGGCGATGGCGGTCGATACGCCCGATCTCGCGACGCTGGGCCTCAAGACCTTCGGCTGGAATCCGCCCGCGCTCGACGCGGCAGGGGCGGGCGAAGTCGCTTATCCGATCAAGGACTTCTACTTGACCAACGCGATTTGCCGGGCCAGCCCGACCATGCAGCGCTGCTCGGCCGAGATCCTGCACGGCCAGGATTTCGCGGAGGCGGCGGAATGACCTCGTTTTTCACCTATCGCTTCGGCTGGGATTTCGGCATCGCGTGGTTCGTCGCCACGCTGATCGACATCCTCATCATCGCACTGCCGCTGATGCTCGCGGTCGCGATGATCATCTACGTCGATCGCAAGATCTGGGCGTCGATGGCGCTGCGTCGCGGCCCCAACGTGGTCGGCCCGTTCGGTCTGCTCCAGTCGTTCGCGGACGGCCTCAAGGTCTTCCTGCAAGAGACGATCATCCCGATCGCGGCGAACAAGACGTTGTTCCTGCTCGCGCCGATCATCACCTTCACCGTGGCGCTGATCGTGTGGGCGGTGGTGCCGTTCGCCAAGGAGGCGTCGGTCGCCAACATCAACGTGGCGTTGCTCTACGTGCTCGCGGCGTCGTCGCTCGGCGTGTACGGGATCATCCTCGCGGGCTGGTCGTCCAACTCGAAATATCCTTTCTACTCGGCAATCCGCGCAGCCGCGCAGATGGTGAGCTATGAAGTCGCGATCGGCTTCGTGCTGATCTCGGTGGTGCTCTATTCGGGCAGCTTCAACCTTGGTGACATCGTCGAGAATCAGAAGGGCTATTACGGCTTTCTCAACGGCCATTGGTGCAACCCGTTGCTGTTCCCGATGGCGGTGGTGTTCTTCATCTCGTCGCTCGCCGAGACGCAGCGTGCGCCGTTCGATCTGACCGAAGCGGAGAGCGAGCTCGTCGCTGGCTATCAGACCGAATATTCGTCGATGAGCTTCGCTTTGTTCTGGCTCGGCGAATATGCCAACGTCATCCTGATGTGCGCGCTCAACGCGACGTTGTTCTGGGGCGGGTATCTGCCGCCGCTCAACATCGGCTTCCTCTATGTGGTGCCGGGCATCATCTGGCTGCTGCTCAAGATGGCGGCGTTCTTCTTCCTGTTCAGCTGGGTGAAGGCGACGGTTCCGCGCTATCGTTACGACCAGTTGATGCGGCTGGGCTGGAAGATCTTCCTGCCGCTGTCGCTGATCTTCGTTTTCCTCGTCTCGGGCTATCTGATGCTCGTGCGGGTTGGAGTACCGGCATGAGCCTCGGGCATTTCATCAAGACCTACACGCTCTGGGAGTTCGTGAAGGCGCACGCGCTAACCTTGAAGTATTTTTTCAAGGAGAAGGCGACGATCAACTATCCGTTCGAAAAGAACCCGCTGTCGCCCCGCTTCCGCGGCGAGCATGTGTTGCGGCGCTATCCGAACGGCGAGGAGCGTTGTATCGCGTGCAAATTGTGCGAGGCGATCTGTCCCGCGCAGGCGATCACGATCGAGGCCGAGCCGCGCGACGACGGCAGCCGCCGCACCACGCGCTACGACATCGACATGACCAAGTGCATCTATTGCGGTTTCTGCCAGGAAGCATGCCCGGTGGATGCGATCGTCGAGGGTCCGAACCTCGAATTCGCGACCGAGACGCGCGAGGAACTGATCTACGACAAGGCGAAGCTGCTCGATAACGGCGATCGCTGGGAGAGCGCAGTCGCGGCGAACCTTGCCGCCGACGCGCCGTATCGTTAATGCGCAGCCACATCGATTCCGCGCCGTCCGTGCGCGCGCACGCCCAGACGCCAACAGGCGCGACGGCCATCACCCAATCCCAGGCGAACGGGGGTTCGAAGTAACATCGTGATCCAGGCCTTCGCCTTTTATCTTTTCGCAGCGATCGTGATCCTGTCGGCGGTGCTGACGATCACTGCGCGCAACCCGGTGCATGCCGTGTTGTGGCTGATCCTCGCGTTCTTCAACGCCGCCGGGCTGATGGTGCTGGTCGGCGCCGAGTTCATCGCGATGCTGCTCGTCATCGTCTATGTCGGGGCGGTCGCGGTGCTGTTCCTGTTCGTCGTGATGATGCTCAACATCGACTTCGCCGAAGTCCGCGCAGGGTTCGTGCGTTATGCGCTCATCGGGCTCGCCTTTGCGGTGGCGCTCGCCGCCGAGATCATGATCGCCTTCGGTGCGTGGCAGGCGGGTACGATCGAACTCGCGCGCCGTGCTGCGCCCAAGCCGGAGACGGTGCCCAACATCGAGGCGCTCGGGCTGCTGCTCTATTCGCGCTATCTGTTCGTGTTCGAGGGTGCGGGTCTCGTGCTGCTCGTCGCGATGATCGGCGCGATCGTGCTGACGCACCGCGAACGCAGCGGGGTTCGCCCGCAGAACATCAGCCGCCAGGTCAAGCGCCGTCCGCACGATGCGACGCGCAACACCCGGCCGACGGTAGGACAGGGGATCGAGCTGTGATCGGCCTCACGCATTATCTCGTCGTCGCGGCGATCCTGTTCGCGCTCGGCGTGCTCGGGCTCATCGCCAACCGCAAGAACCTGATCGTCATGCTGATGGCGATCGAGCTGATCCTGCTCGCGGTGAACCTCAATCTCGTCGCCTTCTCGGCGTTCCTGCACGATCTGGTCGGGCAGATCTTCGCGATGTTCGTGTTGACCGTTGCGGCGGGCGAGGCGGCGATCGGTCTCGCCATTCTCGTGATCTACTTCCGGGGTCGCGGCACCATCGCAGTCGACGACGTCAACCGGATGAAGGGGTAATACCGGCGTGACTTCGATCCTCTTCATCGTTTTCCTGCCGCTGGCGGCGGCGATCCTCGCGGGTTTTTCGAACAAGGCGTTCGGCGCGGCCTTCCCCAAGGCCGTGACGACCGGCGCGCTGTTCCTCGCGTGCCTGCTGTCGTGGCCGGTGTTCATTCACTATCTCGGCGGCGGCGAGCCGATCATCACCCCGGTGCTGAAGTTCATCGAATCGGGCGACATGCACGTCTCGTGGTCGCTCCGGGTCGATGCGCTGACCGCGGTGATGCTGGTGGTGGTGACGAGCGTCTCGGCACTCGTCCATCTCTATAGCTGGGGCTATATGTCGGACGATCCCGACCAGCCGCGCTTCTTCGCCTATCTGTCGCTGTTCACCTTCGCGATGCTGATGCTGGTGACGGCGGATAACCTCGTGCAGATGTTCTTCGGCTGGGAAGGCGTCGGTCTCGCCTCGTACCTGCTGATCGGCTTCTGGTTCCGCAAGCCGTCGGCCAATGCGGCGGCGATCAAGGCGTTCGTAGTCAACCGCGTCGGCGATCTCGGCTTTATGCTCGGCATCTTCGGCACGTTCCTGGTGTTCCACACGGTGTCGATCCCCGAGATCCTCGCGGCGGCACCGCACATGGCAGGCTCGACGATCGGCTTCTTCGGCTATCGTATCGACACGATGACCTTGCTGTGCCTGCTGCTGTTCGTCGGCGCGTGCGGCAAGTCGGCGCAGCTCGGCCTGCACACCTGGTTGCCCGACGCGATGGAAGGCCCGACCCCGGTGTCGGCGCTGATTCACGCCGCGACGATGGTGACGGCCGGCGTGTTCATGGTGTGCCGCCTGTCGCCGATGTTCGAGACCTCGCCGTTCGCGATGCACGTGGTGATGACGATCGGCGCCGCAACCTGCTTCTTCGCGGCGACCTGCGGGCTGGTGCAGACCGACATCAAGCGCGTGATCGCCTATTCGACCTGCTCGCAGCTCGGCTATATGTTCTTCGCGGCGGGTTGCGGCGCCTATGGCGCGGCGATGTTCCACCTGTTCACGCACGCCTTCTTCAAGGCTTTGCTGTTCCTTGGGGCAGGCTCGGTGATCCATGCGATGCACCATGAGCAGGACATGCGCTATTACGGCGGCCTGCGTAAGAGCATCCCGATCACCTTTTGGGCGATGATGGCGGGGACGCTCGCGATCACCGGCGTCGGTCTTGAGGGCGTGTTTGGTTTTGCTGGCTTCTATTCGAAGGATGCGATCATCCTGTCGGCCTGGGCGGCGAACCAGCAGGGCGCGTCGATCGTCGGCATCCTTGTCGCGCTGCTGACCAGCTTCTATTCGTGGCGGCTCATGTTCCTGACCTTCTGGGGCAAGCCGCGCTGGGCGCAGTCCGAGCATATCCAGCACGCCATCCATGACGCGCATGGCCACGGCCACGACGATCATGCGCATGGCCATGATGCCGACCACTCGCACGGTCACGGCACGCAGGCGGCGCATGCGCATCACGGCGAGGCGGCCGAAGAAGGGCAGGGCAGCACAGTGCCGCACGGCGCGGATGCACATCATCTGCCGACCGGGACGGGTGGATATCATCCGCACGAGAGCCCGCTGCCGATGCTGATCCCGCTGATCCTGCTGTCGGTCGGTGCGGTGTTCGCAGGGTTCGCCTTCCACCGCTTCTTCATCGATCCGGCGGCGGGCGATACTTACTGGCACGGTGCGGTCGCGTTCCACGCGCATCTCTCCGAAGCGGTCGAGGAACTGCCGCTGCTGGTGAAGCTCGGCGCGTCGATCGCGATGCTGATCGGTCTGGCGAGCGCCTGGTACGCTTATATCGCGAAGCCCGGTCTGCCGGCGGCGATGGCGGCGCAGTTCAGCGTGCTGTACGACTTCCTGCTCCACAAATGGTATTTCGACGAGCTGTACAACCTGATCTTCGTCAAGCCCGCTTTCGCGATCGGCCGGTGGTTCTGGCATCGCGGCGACGAGAAGACGATCAATCGGTTCGGGCCCGACGGTTCCGCGTGGCTGGTTTCGCTGGGCAGCCGTGCGGCTGGCCGGTTGCAGACCGGATATCTCTACACCTATGCGTTCGTCATGCTTATCGGGCTGACCGCAGCGATGACCTGGGCGATCACACGATGAGCGGTTTCCCCATTCTTTCGGTAATGCTTGGCATCCCGGCACTCGCCGCGATCGGATGCCTGTTTCTGAGCGCCAATGGCGCGCGGTGGCTGGCGCTCGCCGCGACCCTGGTCGATTTCGTGCTCGGCATCGCGCTGTGGGCGAACTTCGACATCGGCGGCGCGCAGTGGCAGTTCGTCGAGAATGCCGGCAATATCGGTGTGTTCGACTGGAAGCTCGGCATCGACGGTTTTGCGCTGATGCTCATCATGCTCAGCGTGTTCCTGATGCCGATCTGCATCGGCGCGAGCTGGGTCGCGATCGAAAAGCGCGTTCAGGAGTATATGGCGCTGTTCCTGTTCACCGAAGTGCTGATGATCGGCACGTTCGCGGCGCAGGACCTGCTGCTGTTCTACATCTTCTTCGAAGCCGGTCTGATTCCGATGTACCTCATCATCGGCATCTGGGGCGGGGCGAACCGGATCTACGCGTCGTACAAGTTCTTCCTCTACACGCTGCTCGGCTCGCTGCTGATGCTCGTCGCGATGCTGTGGATGATCCACTACACCGGCACGACCGACATTCCGACGCTGCTCAAGACCGATTTCCCGCGCACCGCGCAGACATGGTTGTGGCTCGCCTTCTTCGCCTCGTTCGCGGTGAAGATGCCGATGTGGCCGGTCCACACCTGGTTGCCCGACGCGCACGTGCAGGCGCCGACCGCGGGATCTGTGATCCTGGCGGGTGTGCTGCTCAAGCTCGGCGGCTACGGCTTCCTGCGCTTCTCGGTGCCGATGTTCCCGGAGGCCTCGTCGCAGCTCACCTGGCTGATCCTGCTGCTGTCGGGCATCGCGGTGGTGTACACCAGCCTCGTCGCGCTGGTGCAGTCGGACATGAAGAAGCTGATTGCTTATTCGTCGGTCGCGCACATGGCGATCGTTACCATTGGTCTCTACGCCTTCAACCGGCAGGGCATCGAGGGCGCGATGATCATGATGCTCAGCCACGGCCTCGTCTCGGGCGCGTTGTTCCTGTGCGTCGGCGTGATCTACGACCGGTTGCATACGCGTGAGATCGACCGTTACGGCGGGCTTGCGATCAACATGCCGAAGTACGCTGTGCTGTTCCTGTTCTTCACGATGGCGTCGATCGGCCTGCCCGGCACGAGCGGTTTCGTCGCCGAGTTCCTCAGCCTCGATGGCGCCTATCAGGTGTCGACCGTGGCGACGGCGGTGTGCACCACCGGCATCATTCTCGGCGCGGCCTATATGCTTTACCTCTACCGCCGTGTCGTATTCGGCGATCTGACCAAGGATGATGTGCGGGTTATGCCCGATCTGTCGGTACGTGAAATCGCGCTGCTCGCGCCGGTCGCGGCGGTGGCGCTGTGGATGGGCGTGTATCCCGAGAGCTTCCTCGCGCCGATGCGCAAGGACGTCGGCACGCTGATCGCGCGCGTCGATCGCGCCGCACCGGCGGGGGATTCGCGCCCGACCGCGGGGCGTACCGCCTTGCCGGTCCAGCACGCGGAGGTACGGCCATGAACAGTGCTTCGCTGATGATGGTCCTCCCCGAGGAGGTGCTTTCGATCGGATCGATCGTGCTGATGCTGGTCGCCGCCTGGGGCGGTCAGGCCGCGACGCGGATGATCTCCTGGGTGGCGGTCGCGGTGCTGGCGGGGGCGATGATCGCGCTGCTCGGGCCGGCGTCGAGCGGTGGCCTCGCCTTTGATGGCCTCGTGCGTGCCGATGCGTTCTCGGCCTTCTCCAAGGTGCTGATCTACGGCGCGAGCGCGGTCGCGATCCTGATGGCACCGCGCTTCTTCCGCCAGACCAGCGGGGACGATCTGCGCCCGGAATATCCGGTGCTGATCCTGCTGTCGGCGTGCGGCATGGGCATGATGGTGTCGGCGGGCGATCTTCTGGTACTGTATGTCGGGCTCGAATTGCAGAGCCTCGCCGCTTATGTGCTGGCGAGCTTCATGCGCCGCGATGCGCGCTCGGCCGAGGCGGGGCTCAAGTATTTCGTGTTGGGCGCGTTGGCGAGCGGCATCCTGCTCTACGGCATCAGCCTGGTGTACGGCTTCAGCGGTACGACCCTCTTCTCGGGGATCGGCGAGGCTTATGCGGGCATCGCACCGGGCACGCACAATTACGGGCTGATGTTCGGGCTGGTGTTCGTGTTCGCAGGCCTCGCCTTCAAGATGAGCGCGGTTCCGTTCCACATGTGGACGCCGGACGTGTACGAGGGCGCGCCGACCCCGGTTACGGCGTTCTTCGCCTCCGCCCCGAAGGTCGCGGCGATGGGCCTCGCGGTGCGCGTCGCGGTCGAGGCGATGGGCCCGGCGGTCGACCAGTGGCGGCAGATCGTGATCTTCGCGAGCCTCGCGTCGATCATCTTCGGCGCGGTCGCGGCGATCGGGCAGACCAACATCAAGCGGCTGCTGGCCTATTCGTCGATCAACAACGTCGGCTTCGTGCTGGTCGGGCTTGCCGCCGGCACGCAGGCGGGCATCGCGGCGGTGCTGTTCTACCTGACCGTCTATGTCGTCATGACGCTCGGCGGGTTCCTCGTCGTGCTTCAGATGCGCGGTGCCGACGGCCAGCCGGTCGAGACGATCAGCAGCCTGTCGGGCATGTCGCGCACGCGGCCCGGTCTCGCGCTGGCGATGGCGATCTTCATGTTCAGCCTTGCGGGTATCCCGCCCTTGCTCGGCTTCAACGCCAAGCTGGCGGTGTTCGATGCGGCGGTGAACGCTGGCCTGTATCCGCTTGCGGTGGTCGGTTTCGTCGCCTCGGTGATCGGCGCCTATTATTATCTGCGCGTCATCAAGGTGATGTACTTCGACGAACCCGTCGGCGCGGGCTTCGCCAAAAGCGGCGACGTGGTCGAAGGCGGTCTGATCGCAGCGGCCGCGGTGTTCGTGTCGCCGGTCGGCTGGGTGCTGCTCGCGCCGTTGGGGTTGGCGACGATGGCGGCGGCCAAGGCGCTGTTCTGATCCGTCCCGCGCGCGCGACGACGACATTGGCGGCCGGGTGCGCGCGTGCAGCGTGTGCCCGGCCGCTGTGCGTTTGGGCGGCGATCGCATGACAATCCGCACGATCGCGGAGACCGGCTCGACCAACGCCGACATGCTCGATCTCGCCCGCGCCGGTGCCGAGGAGGGGCTGTGGCTGCGCGCGGAGCGGCAGAGTGGCGGGCGCGGGCGGCAGGGGCGCCTTTGGGTTTCGCCGCCGGGCAATCTCTGCACGAGCACGCTGGTGCGGCTGCGGGCGAGCGATCCTCAGCCGGCTTCGCTCGCGCTGGTCGCAGCGGTCGCGCTGGAGGAGGCGGTGCGCGCGCATCTCGGCGGGGCGGCGGTGGCGATGCTCAAATGGCCCAACGATCTGCTGATCGGCGGTGGAAAGCTGTCGGGGATCCTGCTCGAACGGAGCGGCGATGCGGTGGTGATCGGCATCGGGGTCAACCTTGTGCATCATCCCGAGAGGCTCGATCGGATCGCCACCAGCCTTGCTGCGCAGGGTGTCACCGTCGATGCGCCTGCCTTCCAAGAAACCCTGGCCGAGGCGTTCGCGCGGTGGCTCGGCATCTGGCGCGGGCAGGGGCTTGCGCCGGTGCGGGCGCGCTGGCTCGACCGCGCGCATCCGCCGGGCACGCCGCTGACCGCGCGCCTGCCTGACGACGTAACCATTGACGGGCTGTTCGATGGGCTCGACGGGGACGGCGCGCTCGTGTTGCGCTTGGCGGATGGCAGCCGGCGTGTCATTCATGCCGCCGATATTTTCCTGCTGTGAGGACGCGACGCGACCATCAGGCGAGGGGAGGGGACACGCATGCTGCTCGCGATTGACGCCGGCAACACCAATATCGTCTTCGCGTTGCTCGATGCGGGCCAGATCCGCGCGCGCTGGCGGATCGCGACCGACGCGCGACGGACCGGCGACGAATATGCGGTTTGGCTCAGCCAGTTGCTCGCGCTCGAAGGGTTCGAGCGCTCTCATGTTGATGGCGTCATCATAGCAACGGTGGTGCCGCGTGCGCTCCACAACCTCCAGACGCTGGCGCGCAAGTACTTCTCGGTCGAGCCGCTGATCGCCGGGCAGGGCGCGGCGGGCTGGCCGATGCCGCTCGACGTCGAGGAGCCGCAATCGGTCGGTGCGGACCGCGCGCTCAACGTGATCGCGGCGCATGCGTATCACCCGGGCGACCTCATCATTATCGATTTCGGCACCGCGACGACGTTCGATGTCGCGGACTATCGCGGCGCGTACAAGGGCGGCATCATCGCTCCGGGTATCAACCTGTCGCTCGACGCACTCGTCACTGCCGCCGCCAAGCTGCCGCGCATCGCGATCGAGGCGCCGCCATCGGCAAGCGTGATCGGTCGCGATACCGTCAGCCAGATGCACATCGGCATCTATTGGGGCTATGTCGCGATGATCGAGGGGCTGGTCGCGCGCATGAAGGTGGAGATCGGTCGCCCCGCCAAGGTGATCGCGACCGGCGGTCTCGCCACATTGTTCGAGCAGAACACTGACGCTTTCGACGCGATCGAACCCGATCTGACCATTCAGGGGCTGGCGATGCTGTGGGATCGCGCCCATATGCAGACGTGACGGGAAACGGGCTGACCGCCCGGTGCCTGAGCACATCATCCTGACGCAGGTCAGAACCGCGCTGCCGGTGCCGCTTTTTCAAGCGACCGCGCGAGGTCGCCGGTCCCGGCGGTGATCCGAGATTTGCGGCCTGACCGCCGCGCATAAGAAAGAACAGAAACTTAGTGACGACCCCCAAGAACGAACTGCTTTTCCTCGCGCTCGGTGGCTCGGGCGAGATCGGCATGAACGTCAATCTCTACGGATGCCAGGGCAAATGGCTGATGGTCGATTGCGGCATCACCTTCGCCGATCCGAACTATCCCGGCATCGAGCTGATCCTGCCCGACCTCCAATTCATTGAGGAGCGTGCCGACGATCTGCTCGGCATCGTGCTGACTCACGGGCATGAGGATCATATCGGCGCGTTGCCCTACCTTGCCGAGGATCTCGGCGTGCCGCTGTACGCGAGCGCCTTCACCGCCGGGCTGATCCGCGGCAAGCTGGAGGAGGAAGGCAACGTCAAGCGCGTCGAGCTGAACGTGGTCGAACCGGGCAAGACGCTCCAGCTCGGGCCGTTCGGGATCGATTTCGTGCCGCTGTCGCACTCGATCCCCGAGATGAGCGGGCTGTCGATCGCGACGCCGTTCGGCCGCGTGTTCCACACCGGCGACTGGAAGCTCGACCCGACGCCGGTGATCGGCAACCCGGCCGCGCCCGAGCAGCTGAGCGCGATCGGCGACGCGGGCGTGCTCGCTCTGGTGTGCGACTCGACCAACGTGTTCAACACCGAAGCGTCGGGTTCGGAGGCGGACGTCCACGCCGGGCTGTCCGAAGTGGTGGCGGCGGCGAAGGGCCGCGTGCTGGTGACGACCTTCGCGTCGAACGCGGCGCGGCTGCATACTCTGGGGCAGGTGGCGAAGGAGACCGGGCGCGCTTTGTGCGTGGCGGGGCGTTCGCTCGACCGCATCCTGAAGGTGGCGCGCGCGACCGGCTATCTCAAGGATTTCCCCGCGACGATCGACCCCGAGGCGGCGATGCGCCTGCCTCGCGAAAAGGTGATGATCGTGGCGACCGGCGGGCAGGGCGAGGATCGCGCCGCACTTTCGCGGGTCGCGTTCGGCAGCCACCCGATCAAGCTCGACGCGGGGGACACGGTGGTGTTCTCCTCCAAGCAGATCCCCGGCAACGAAGTCGCGATCGGGCGCATCCAGAACCAGCTTGCCGCCAAGGGGATCAAGATGATCACCGACCGGCAGGCGCATGTCCACGTCTCCGGGCACCCGGGGCAGCCGGAACTGGCGCAGATGTATCGCTGGCTGCGACCCGAGATCCTGATGCCGGTCCACGGCGAGATGCGCCACTTGATGGAACAGGCGCGCTTCGGTCTGTCGCAGGGGGTGCCGCAGGCGATGGTCCAGTCGAACGGCGAGATCGTCCGGCTCGCGCCCGGCGCGCCGACCAAGATCGGCCATGCGCCGATCGGTCGGCTGGTGCTCGACGGCGACGTGTTGCTGCCGGGCGACGGCGGTACGATCAACGAACGGCGCAAGCTCAGCATCAACGGCCAGATGTCGGTCGCGGTGGCGATCGGCGGGCGCGGCCTGATCGGCAGCCCGCAGGTCCGCTATAACGGCTTGCCCGTCGAGGAGGATCGCGTGCCGTTCATCGAGGAGACGGTCGAGGCGGTGATCGCCGCGGCCAAGCAGCCCCCGAAGGACCGCGAGAAGCTGCGCGAGGCGATCCGCCTCGCCGCGCGGCGGGTGGCGACGCGGTGGACGGGCAAGAAGCCGATCGTCGACGTGCTGCTGATCGAGGCGTAACATGCGAGCCTGAAAGGTCGTTCGTGCTGAGCCTGTCGAAGCGTGTGCCATGACCGTGGCGCACGTGGTACGCACGTCGACACACGCAGTGCGAACGGAAGTTTGGGGAAGACTGTATGCGGTGGACATCGGCGCTCGCGATCTGGTTCCTGTTCTGCGCGCTGTCGGTGTTCTTCGTGCTGCCGTTCGGCGTCCGCACCGCCGAAGAGGCCGGGGTGGAGCATGTGCCCGGACAGGCGGAGAGCGCCCCGCACGATTTCCGTCCCGGCCGCACCGCGCTGCGCGTGCTGATCGTCGGCACGGTCCTGTGGGGGCTGTTCCTCCTCAACTATCGGTATGGCTGGGTGACGCCGCAGATGCTCGACGTTCTCGATACCTGGAACGACGCTGCCGCGTGACGATGAGAGCGCCCGAAAGCGCTGCGAAACGCGATTTTGGTGCGCGGCGCGACACTCTGCGACAATTCCGCGATTGACAGATGGGTCCGTTCCGAGACGGTAGCGTCAACGAAATCAAGCGCGGAACGAGCATGAACGAGGTCGAGCCTTCCTCCCCAGCCTATCGGGACGACATTGCGGTCGAGCCGCGTCCGATCGGCCGCCGGGGGCGCCTGTTGAGCTGGATCGGCGCGCTGGTCGTGTTCGGTCTGATCGTGCTCGGTGCGGTGTGGCTTGCCCATTCCAGCAGTTCGAGTGGCAGCGGACGTGGCGGCGGCGGGGGTGGCGGCTTCGGCGGCGGTCCCGGCGGCGGTGGCGGTGGTGGCCGCCGGGGCGGCGGCGGTGGCCAGCCGACCACGGTCGGCACGGTCAAGGCGGTGCGCGCCGACATGCCGATCCAGGTCGAGGCGCTCGGCACCGTCACCCCGGCGGCGACCGTCACGATCCGCCCGCAGGTGTCGGGCACGATCACGCAATTGCTCTACCGCGAAGGGCAGCTCGTCCATAAGGGCGAGACGCTCGCGATCATCGATCCGCGCCCGTATCAGGCGGCGCTGTTGCAGGCGCGCGGCGCGCTGATCCGCGATCAGGCGCAGCTCGCCAATGCGCGCGTCCAGCTCGGCCGCTACCGGACCCTGCTGGGGCAGGATTCGATTGCGCGGCAGGATGTCGATACGCAGGCGGCCACCGCCAAGCAGCTCGAAGGCACGATCGCGGTCGATCGCGGGGCGGTGCAGCAGGCGCAGATCAACCTCGGCTACACGCGCATCGTCTCGCCGGTGAACGGGCGGGTCGGCCTCAAGGTGGTCGATATCGGCAATTACATCGGCGCGGGCGACACCAACGGCATCGCGGTGGTGACGACGCTCCAGCCGATCGACGTCGAGTTCGCGGTGCCGCAGGATCAGGCACCCGCGATCGGCAAGCGCGTCGCACAAGGGGCGGAAATCCCGGCGATCGCGCTCGATCGTACGCGCACGCAGACGCTCGATCAGGGCCGCTTCTCGACGCTCGACAACCAGGTCGACACCACGACCGGTACGATCAAGGGCAAGGCGCGCTTCGCCAACGGCGCGAACCAGCTTTACCCGAGCCAATTCGTCAACGTGCGGCTGACGGTCGACACGATCAGCCAGGCGGTGACGATCCCGCCCGCCGCGGTGCGTTCGGGTCAGGATTCGAGCTTCGTGTGGCTGCTCAAGCCCGACCGGACGGTGACGCAGCGCACGATCAAGACCGGCATCGTCGGTGCCGTCAAGGTGCAGGTGGTGAGCGGCCTGAACGTCGGCGATATCGTCATCACCGATGGCGGCGACCGGCTGAGCGAAGGCGCCAAGGTCGCGCTGCCCGGTGACAAGCCGGCGGCTGGCGGCGGGCGCAGCGGTGGGCATCGTCGGCGCAACGGCGGCTGATCGGCGCGCTTCATGAGCCCCTCGCGCATCTTCATTCTGCGGCCGGTCGCGACCGCCCTGCTGATGGTCGGCATCGTGCTGGCCGGTCTGGTCGGCTTCCGCATGCTGTCGCTGTCGGCCTTGCCCGAGGTCGATTATCCGACGATCGAGGTGACGACGCTCTATCCCGGCGGTAGCCCCGACGTGATGAGCCAGACCGTCACCGCGCCGCTCGAACGCCAGTTCGGTGAGATGCCGGGGCTGACGCGCATGGCGTCCACCAGTTCGGCGGGCGCGTCGGTCATCACGCTGCAATTCGGGTTGAGCGAGGGCCTCGACGTGGCGGAGCAGGAGGTGCAGGCGGCGATCAACGCCTCGTCCGCGCTGCTGCCGGCCGATCTGCCCGCGCCGCCGGTCTATGCCAAGGTCAACCCGGCCGACGCGCCGGTGCTGACCATCGCGATCAGCTCGAAGACGCTGCCGCTCACGCAGGTGCAGTCGATCGTCGACACGCGGCTGGCGCAGAAGATCAGCCAGATTAGCGGCGTCGGCCTCGTCAGCCTCGCGGGCGGGCAGAAGCCGGCGATGCGGATCCGCGCCGACACGCAGGCACTGGCGAGCTACGGCCTGTCGCTGTCGCAGCTTCGCACTGCGATCGACAATGCCAACGCCAACAGCGCCAAGGGCAGTTTCGACGGGCCGAACCGATCATATCAGATCAACGCCAACGACCAGCTTGAGTCGGTCGACGACTATAAGGATTTGATCGTCAGCTACAGCAACAACGCGCCGGTGCGGCTGTCGCAGGTCGCGCAGGTTGTGGAGGGGGCGGAGAACAGCCGGCTCGGCGCGCTGGCCGGCACGACGCCCGCGATCATCCTCAACGTCCAGCGCCAGCCCGGCGCGAACGTGATCCAGACCACCGATGCCATCAAGGCGCAGTTGCCCGAACTGCTCAAGAGCCTGCCCGCTGGGCTCGACGCCAAGGTGATCGCCGATCGCACCACCGGCATCCGCGCCTCGGTCAGCGACGTCGAGTTCGAGCTGGTGCTCGCGGTCGTGCTGGTCGTGCTGGTGATCTTCTTCTTTCTGCACTCCGGCCGCGCGACGTTGGTAGCGGGGCTGGCGGTGCCGATCTCGCTGATCGGCACGTTCGGGGTGATGTACCTGCTGAACTTCAGCCTCGACAACCTGTCGCTGATGGCCCTGACGATCGCGACCGGCTTCGTGGTGGACGATGCGATCGTGATGATCGAGAACATCCAGCGCCATATCGAGGAAGGCGTGCCGCCGTTCGAGGCGGCGCTGAAGGGCGCGGCCGAGATCGGCTTCACGATCATCTCGCTGACCGTCTCGCTGATCGCGGTGCTGATCCCGCTGCTGTTCATGGGCGATATCGTCGGGCGCCTGTTCCGCGAATTCGCGGTGACGCTGGCGGTGACGATCCTGATCTCGGCGGTGGTGTCGCTGACGCTGACGCCGATGCTGTCCGCACGCTGGTTGAAGGCGCCATCCGATGAAAAGCCGAGCCGGATCGCGCAGCGCTCCGCCGCCATGTTCGGCGCGGTCGAGCGGCGTTATGAGAAGGCGCTCGGCTTCGTGCTCGACCGGCGCTTCGCGACGTTGCTGGTGGCGATCGGCACGCTGATCCTGACCGTGCTGCTGTACCTCGTCATCCCGAAGGGGTTGTTCCCGACGCAGGATACCGGGCAGTTGCAGGCGCGGCTCGTCGCCTCGACCAGCGTGTCCTACGACAAGATGGCCTCGCTTCAGGCGCAGGCGGCCAAGGCGATCCTCGCCGATGCGGACGTGCAGTCGCTGTCGGCGTTCGTCGGGGTCGACGGGTCGGACAATGCCACGCTCAACTCGGGCAGCATGTTCGTCAACCTCAAGGAAAGCCACGGCGCGCAGGCCAAGGTGATGAAGCGGCTGCGCGAGGCGGTCGACCGGATTCCGGGGGTGACTCTGTACCTCCAGCCGACGCAGGATCTCACCATCGATGCGGAGAGCGGGCCGACCCAGTACCGCCTCTCGATTGAGGGATCGAACACCGCCGACGTCAATGCCGAGGCGAAGCGGATCGCTGCCGCCCTCCAATCAGTGTCGAAGGTCCGCAACGTCACCACCGATGCTGGCGCGCAAGGCTCCGCCGCGTTCATCAACATCGACCGCGATACCGCCGCCAGGCTCAACATTACCGCGTCGAGCGTGGACGATGCGCTGTATTCAGCGTTTGGCCAGCGCATCGTCTCGACGATCTTCACCGAGACGACCCAGTATCGCGTCATCCTGGAGGCAGCGCCCGGCCTGCTCACCGATCCGCAGTCGCTCGGGCTGCTCCACCTGCAAGCCTCGGGCGGGGCGACGCCGCTCAATGCCATCGCCACGATCCGCGAGGGCAGTTCGCCGCTTCAGGTCACCCACGTCGCGCAATTCCCGGCGGCGACGATCGGCTTCGACACCGCACCGGGCGTGTCGCTGGGCAGCGCGGTCGATGCGATCAAGGCCAAGCTTGCCGACATCCACGTCAAGGCCGGGGTGTCGACCACCTTCCTCGGCGCGGCGGGCGCGTTCGCCAATTCGCTGACCAACCAGCTCTATCTGATCCTCGCAGCGGTGGTGTGCGTCTATATCGTGCTGGGCGTACTCTATGAGAGCTTCATCCATCCGGTGACGATCCTGTCGACCTTGCCTTCGGCGGCGGTGGGCGCGCTGTTCGCCTTGTGGGTGACGGGGCATGATCTCGACGTGATCGGCATCATCGGCATCGTGCTGTTGATCGGCATCGTCAAGAAGAACGCGATCATGATGATCGACTTCGCGATCGCCGCAGAGCGCGACGAGGGGCTGCCGCCCCTGGAGGCGATCCGGCGGGCGGCGGTGCTGCGCTTCCGCCCGATCCTGATGACGACGCTCGCCGCGCTGTTCGCGGCGGTGCCGCTGATGATCGGCATGGGCGAGGGTGCGGAACTGCGCCGGCCGCTCGGCATCGCCATCTTCGGCGGGCTGATGGTCAGCCAGTTGCTGACGATCTTCACCACCCCGGTGGTGTACCTCTATTTCGACCGCGCGCAGCAGTCGCTCGCGCGGCGCGGCTGGGGCGCGCGTGCGCCAGAGGTCGGGCCGGAAGCGCGCCCGTGAACCTGTCGGCACCCTTCATCCGGCGGCCGATCGCGACGATGCTGCTGACGATCGGGCTCGCGCTCGCCGGCATCGCCGCGTTCTTCTCGTTGCCGGTGGCGCCGTTGCCGCAGGTCGACTTCCCGGTCATCAGCGTGTCGGCGAGCCTTGCCGGCGCGAGCCCCGACGTGATGGCGCAGAGCATCGCGACGCCACTCGAACGCCGGCTGTCGACCATTGCCGGCGTCAACGAGATGACCTCGCAAAGCTCGCTCGGCTCGACGCGGATCACTTTGCAATTCGATCTGTCGAAGAACATCGACGGCGCCGCGCGCGAGGTGCAGGCGGCGATCAACGCCTCGCGCGTCGATCTTCCCGCGACGCTGCGGCAGAACCCGACCTACCGCAAGGTCAACCCCGCCAACCAGCCGGTGGTGACGCTCGCGCTCACCTCCGACACGCGCACGGCGGGGCAGATATACGACGCGGTGTCGAACATCATCCAGCAGCGTATGTCGCAAATCCCCGGCGTCGGCGATGTCGAACTGGGCGGCGGGTCGCTGCCGGCGGTGCGCGTGTCGGTCAATCCGTATCAGATCAACGCCTATGGCATCGCGATGGAGGATGTGCGCGCCGCGATCGAGGCGTCGAACGCCAATCGCCCCAAGGGGCTGATCGAGGGCAAGGGCGGCCGCTCCTGGCAGATCTACACCAACGCCGCCGGCAAGACCGCCGCCGATTACCGCCCGCTGGTGGTGGCATGGCGCGGGGCGGCGGCGGTGCGACTTGGCGATATCGCGACGGTGACGGACAGCGTGGCGGACACCCGCACGCTTGGGCTGTTCAACGGCAAGCGCGCCATCATCGTCAACATAACCCAACAGCCCGGCGCAAACCTGATCCGCATGGTCAACCAGATCAACGCGGAACTGCCCGCGCTGCGCCAGCAACTGCCGCCCGACATCAAGCTCGACGTGGCGATGGACCGCACCAGCTCGATCCGCGCGTCGCTGCGCGAGATCGAGATCACCGTGCTGGTCGCGCTGATCCTCGTCATCGTCGTGGTGTTCGCCTTCCTGCGCGATTTCCGCGCGACGATGATCCCGGCGGCGGCGACGGTGATCTCGCTGCTCGGCACGTTCGGGGTGATGTATTTCCTCGGCTTCAGCCTCAACAACCTGTCGCTGATGGCGATCACGGTGGCGACCGGCTTCGTGGTGGACGACGCGATCGTCGTGCTGGAGAATACCACCCGCCACCTCGAAGCCGGCATGAACCGGTTCGAGGCGGCGCTGAAGGGCGCGTCCGAGGTCGGCTTCACCGTGCTGTCGATCAGCGTCAGTCTCGTCGCGGTGTTCATCCCGCTGCTGTTCATGGGCGGTATCGTCGGGCGGCTGTTCCGCGAATTCGCGGTGACGCTGTCGGCATCGGTGCTCATCAGCCTCGTGCTGTCGCTCACCACCACGCCGATGCTGTGCGCGTGGTTCCTGCGGCCGGCCGATCATAGCCACCGGCCCGGCCGCGTCTCGCGTGCGCTGGAGGGGGGGTATCAGCGCCTCGAACGCGGTTATGCGCGTGCGCTCGACTGGGCGTTGGCGATGAAGCCGCTGGTGCTGCTGCTGCTGATCGGCGTGGTGGTGCTCACCGGCTGGCTGTACGTGGTGGTGCCCAAGGGCTTCTTCCCGCAGCAACAGTCCCCGCTGCTGATGGCGGGCGTGCGCGCCGACCAGAGCGTGTCGTTTCAGGATATGCAGGGCAAGCTCAAGCAGGTCGTCGGCATCATCAAGCAGGATCGCGCGGTGCAGAGCGTCGTCGGCTTCACCGGCGGCAGTCGTGCGGGCAGCGCGTTCATGATGGTGTCGCTCAAACCCGCGGGCAAGCGCCACGGCGCGAAGGAGCCCGAGATCATCGCGCGGTTGCAGGCCAAGCTGCAACCGGTCGCCGGCATCCGCCTGTTCCTGATGCCGGTGCAGGATCTGCGCGTCGGCGCGCGCCAGTCGAACTCGACCTATCAATATACGTTGGTGGCCGACAGCACCGCCGCGCTGAAGACGTGGTCGCAGAAGCTCAGCGACGCGCTCGGCAAGCGCAAGGAGTTGAAGAACGTCGACAGCGACTTTTCGGAAAACGGCGTCGAGAGCTTCCTCAAGGTCGACCGCGACACCGCCGCGCGGCTCGGCATCAGCTCGCTCGATGTCGACAACGCACTGTACGATGCATTCGGCCAGCGCAGCGTCGCCAACATCTACGAGGACGTGAACCAGTATAGCGTCATCCTCGGCTGGCCCGAGACGGCGACGCGCGGTCCCGAAGCGCTGACTGACGTGCGCGTGCCCACCAATGCCGATGCGGTGATCGCGACCGGACCGAACGCGACCGCCACCAACAGCGTCGCGACCACCGCGACCTCCGCCACCACGCTGACCGGCACCACCGCGACCACCGACACCGCCGGCAAGTCCGCCTCCGCCGTGAGCGCGGCAGTGCCGACCAACCCGGCGCTGCGCAGCCCCTCGACCGGCACCGCGCTCAGCAACACCCCGCGCACGATGGTGCCGCTCGATGCGATCTCCTCGTTCGGGCAGGCGGCGACGGCGGCGAGCGTCAACCACGACGGCACCGAGGTCTCGACCACCATCTCGTTCGATACCGCGCCCGGCGTCGCGCTCTCCACCGCACAGGCGGCGATCGCCGAGACCGAGGCGCAGATCGCGATGCCCGCGACCGTCCACGGCCGGTTCGCAGGGCAGGCGGCGACCTCGCAACAGACGCAGGGGCAGCAGCCGCTGCTGATCCTCGCCGCGCTGGTGACGATCTACATCGTACTCGGCATCCTCTACGAAAGCCTCGTCCACCCGTTGACGGTGCTGTCGACCCTGCCCGCCGCCGGCGTCGGCGCGGTGCTGGCGCTGATGCTGTTCGGGATGGACTTCTCCATCATCGCGCTGATCGGGGTTTTCCTGCTGCTCGGCATCGTCAAGAAGAACGCGATCCTCATCATCGACTTCGCGATCCATGCGCAGCGCACGCGCGGGATCAGCGCGGAGGCCGCCGCGCGCGAGGCGAGCCTGCTCCGCTTCCGCCCTATCCTGATGACGACGATCGCCGCCGCGCTCGGCGCGCTGCCGCTCGCGATCGGCTTCGGCGAGGGCGCGGAACTGCGCCAGCCGCTCGGCGTCGCGATCATCGGCGGGCTGATCGGCAGCCAGTTGCTGACGCTGCTGACCACCCCGGTCGTCTATATCTATCTCGATCGCCTGACGTCGCGCCGCGCGCGCGCACGGCGACCGACCCTAAGCGAGCAGCCCGCATGACCATGTCCGTACGTTTCGCCCTCCTGCCGCTGCTGGCGCTGGCCGGCTGCTCGCTCGCGCCGCATTACACGCGCCCCGACGTGGCGTCGTCGGGCGCATGGAAGCCCATCGACGGTTGGCAGCCTGCCAACCCGTCCGATCAGGCGCCGCGCGCCGACTGGTGGAGCGGCTTCGGCGACGCCACGCTCGATGATTTGATCGCCCGCGCCCACGCGCACAACCAGACGATCGCACAGGCCGCCGCCACCTACGCGCAGGCGCGCGCCGCCACCCGCGAAGCGCGCGCGAGCCTGTTCCCCACCGTCTCGGCAAGCGGATCGGTCACGCATTCGGCAAGCGGCGGATCGCGCACCATCGTCACCAACGGCGTCGCCTCCTCAAGCGGCGGCAGCGCGCAGACCAGCTACAACGTGGGCCTGAGCGGGAGCTGGACGCCCGATCTGTTCGGCCAGATCACCAACACCGTGCGTAACGCGCGCGCGACCGAGCAGGCGCGCCTTGCCGATCTCGCCTCGGCGCAGCTCGCGATCGACGGCGAACTCGCCACCGATTACCTTGGCCTGCGCGCCAGCGATGCGCAGATCGCCAGCCTCGCCGCGACGGTGGCCGCGTACCAGCGCTCGCTCACCATCGCCACCAACCGCTACAACGCCGGTATCGCCGCGCACAGCGACGTGTTCCAAGGCCAGTCGCAGCTTGCCTCGGCCAAGTCGGATCTCGAAGGGCAGAAGCGCACCCGCGCGCAGTTCGAGGATGCGATCGCGATGCTGGTGGGGGAGAATGCCGCCGCCTTCACGCTGCCGGCGGTGGCAACCTGGACGCCGACAGCGCCCGACGTGCCGGTCGCGGTCCCCTCGACCTTGCTCGAACGCCGCCCCGACATCGCTGCGGCCGAACGGCAGGTTGCGGCTGCCAACGCGCAGATCGGCGTCGATCGTGCCGCGTTCTTCCCTGCGCTCAGCCTTTCGGGCAGCGGCGGGTTCAACAACAACAGCCTGTCGGGGCTGTTCAGTTCGGCGGCGTCCTTGTGGTCGGTCGGCGCGTCGCTGGCGCAGACGATCTTCGACGCAGGCGCGCGCAGCGCGCGCGTGCGGCAGGATCGCGCCGCCTATGACGCGGCGGTGGCGAACTACCGGCAGGTGACGCTGGCGGCGTTCCAGGACGTGCAGGACAATCTCGCCGCCACCGCGATCCTGGCGCGGCAGGAGGCGCTGCTGCGCGAAGCGTCGGTGGCGGCGGACCGCAGCGAGGCGTCGGTGCGCTTCCAGTATCAGTCGGGTATCGTCGTCTTCACCGACGTGGTGAGCGCGCAGGCGACTGCGCTGTCGGCGCGGCGTGCGCTGATCCAGGCGCAGGCGGACCGTCAGACGACGGCGGTCGCGCTGATCCAGGCGCTTGGCGGCGGCTGGCGGACGGAGGATCTGACCGCGCGCCCGTAAGCGCGCTCAAGCCCCGCCTGCTACACATCGTTCGTCCCGAGCGAAGTCGAGGGGCCAGCGCTGGTCTCTCGACTTCGCTCGACACGAACGGGAGGGGAGTTTGTCCCGTTCCACTCAGCTAACGTCGCTCGGGCTGGTCGGGCTACTCACACGTGCGCTGATCCGGCCGCTTAATGTCTCGTGGCAGGCGCAGAAGGTTCGGGCCGCACCCGCAAACCCCGTTCGTCCCGAGTAGCTGCCGAGTAGCCCGCAGGGCATATCGAGGCGGCGTATCGAGGGATAGGCTCCGCGCGAGACGATGCCTCGATACGCGGTCTCGATACGGCTTCTCCTACGCGAACGCTACTCGGCACGAACCGAGATGAAGACTCCATCCGTTCGAGCAATCACCCCCGCACGATGCACCGAAACCCGATATGCCCGGTCGCGCTGTCGACCATTTGCGGGTGCCGCGCCGCCGGGCGATAGCGCTGGCAATAGTTCGCCGCGCAGAGGTGCGAGCCGCCCTTGAGCACCTTGCGGCCTATCGCGAGCCCCGGCATCGCCGGGTCGCGGCTGGCGCGTTCGAACCCGCCGCGCGGGTTGGCCGGCACGCAGCAGCTACCCTTGGCCTTGCGCTCGGCCTTGGGCTGCGCATACCAGTCGGCGGTCCACTCCCACACGTTGCCGATCATGTCGAGGAGGCCGTAGCCGTTCGCCGGATAGGTGCCGACCGGCGAGGTGCGCGCCCATGCGTCGGGCATCTGGTGCGCGAACGGAAACAGCCCGTGCCAGTAATTGGCGAGCAAGGCCCCACCCGGCGCGAGTTCGTCGCCCCACGCATAATCCGCACCGTCGAGCCCGCCGCGCGCGGCGTACTCCCACTCCGCCTCGGTCGGCAGTGCCTTGCCCGCCCATGTCGCATAGGCGAGCGCATCCGCGTAAGCGACATGTACCACCGGATGCTCGGCCAGACCGGCAAGGTCGCTCTCCGGCCCGAGCGGATGCCGCCAGTCGGCACCCAACCGGAACTGCCACCACTGGCTCGCATCCGACAGATCGACCGGGCCGCGCGTGCGTTCGAACACCAGCGAGCCGGGGTGCGCCAGCGCGGGGTCGATGTCGCGGTACACCTTGGGGTCAGGCGCCTGCTCGGCAATCGTCACGTATCCGGTCGCCGCCACGAACGCCGCGAACGCTTGGTTGGTGACGGGCGTCGCGTCGATCCAGAACGGATCGACTCGCACGCGCCGCGCGGGTGCTTCCTCCGGGTAGAAGCGGTCAGACCCCATCTCGAAGGTGCCGCCGTCGAGATGGATCATGCCGGAAGAGGTGAGGGGCGCGTGCATCAGTCTCCGGCGGTCGGGTCGGGCGTCTCGCGATAGGCGTCGGTGGCGAGCGGCAGGTAATCGTGGCTGAGCACCTGCCAATTGTCCATCCGGTGGCGCAGATCGGTCTCGATCGTCTTCATCTCAGGCTTGCCGGCGAGATTGTCGAACTCATACGGGTCGGCCTGAAGATCGTACAGCTCGAAGATCGGGCGCGGGCGCTTGAAGTAGATGCGGTCGATCTTGGCCGGCAGCGTCTTCGCCTGATGCGCCTGAACGATCGCCTTCCATGATCCGAGCGCGCGCTCCGCGTCGGTGCGCTGGATCGCGGGCAGCACCGGCACCGCGTCCGACGTGATCTTCTGCTGGTCGGGCGCGAGGAAGCGGCCGCCCTGATCGACCGGCGAATAGGGCTGGTTGGGCTGGGCGTTGTAGATCAGCTTATACCGCACGCCCGTGATCGCGCGCATATAGTCGACCCCTTCGGAGACGGTCAGCCCGCCGGGATGCTCGCCGCGTTCGGTGAAGACGTAATCATGGCCGGGCGCCTTGGGATCGCGCAGGATCGGCACGAGGCTGATCCCTGTCATATGCGGATCGGGCTGCTGGCCGCCCGCCTCGACGAAGGTCTTGGCGAGATCGATCTGGCTCACCAGAGCGTCGCTGTGCGTGCCGCCTTTCACCACGCCCGGCCAGCGGATCATCAGCGGCACATGGCTGCCGCGTTCGTAGAGCGTGCCCTTGCCGCGGTACATCGACTCGCCATTGTCGCCCATGAACACGACGATGGTGTTGTCGGCGAGCCCACGGTCCTTCAGCATCTGCATCACCGCGCCGAACTGTCCGTCCATCTGGCGCAGGTCGGACAGGTAATCGGCATAGTCCGCGCGCACGGCGGGCAGATCGGGCCAGTCGGGCGGCAGCGTCAGCTTGGCGGGATCAATATCGGTGTGCGGCGCGATGAACGGGCGGTGGGTCTGGTTGAAGCCGAAATAGAGGAAGAACGGCTTGCCCGGCGTCATCGTGTCGAACGTGGTGCCGAGCCGCCGCACGATCTCGGCGGGCGCGACGTTCTTGGTGCCGAACACGCGCACGAAATCGAAACGCTTGTCGAGCCGGCTGATGCCGGTGTCGCGCAGCAACTGCTTGACGTGGGGCGGATCATCCTCGCGCCCGCCGAGATGGTGGATGCGCCCGTCGAGCCCCACCCAATAGCCCGACGATCGCAGGATATCGCTGAAGTAGCGCACATCGAGGCTGGCCGGCTCGGCGAAGCGGCTGATGCCGATGTCGAGCGGATCGCGCCCGGCGAAGATCGACCCGCGCGCGGGCGCGCATTGCGGGGAGGTGGCATAGGCGCGATCGAAGCACATGCTCTGCTTGGCGAAGGCGGTGAAGTTGGGTGTGATTGTGTTGGCGGTGAGATCGCGCGAGGGGTGGCAGCCGTCATGCGGCACGCTGTTGTCGTCGGACAGGATGAGCAGGATGTTGGGGCGCGTGTCCTTCTTCGCCGGCTGCTGCGCCGGGGGCGAGCTTTGCGCGAACGACGCGCCCGACAGCATCGTCGTCGACAGCGCCACCGCGCCGAGGGCTTTGCGCATCCATGTCCGCATTGGCGATCCCATTCCTTTGTGGTTGTTCGGTTATGCCGGCTGCCGCACGGGTGCGCGCGGCAGTAGCGTGAAGTCGCGCGGGGCGAGCGCGCGTTTGGCGAAGAACGCCGCGCGCACCGCGCCGTGGAAGAAGTTCACCCGGTTCATCCGCATGCCGACTGCGGCGCGCCCCGGCCCTTGCGGATCGAACTGCACCGCCGCCTCCATCTGCACCACGCCATCGACAAAGGAGCGGTAGGTCGTGCCGTCGTAGGTCTGCGCAACGTGATACCAGCGCCCGACCGGGAAACGCTTGTTGGGTACGATCAGCGTCTGCTTGGCATGGCCATCGGTGGTGAAGGCATCGAGATACCATGTGTTGTCGACCACCCGGATCTCGAACAGCATCCGCGTCTTGCCAAGGCCGGGTGCCGAGCCGTCTTCGGTTTCGAGGTGGAACCAGCGTTGCTCGAACGCGCCGCCGTCGGGGCGGAACAGCGCCTCGAAGGTGAACGCCTTGGCACTGGCGAGCGGATGGCGGTCGATTAGCAGGCCATCGCCGACGCCGCCGAACGCGATCGCCGGTCCCCATGGGCTGGTGGTGAGCGCAGGCGCGCCGACCAGTTCGGGCGTGCGGCCGCCGATCGTGCGCAGCGTATCGAACTGCCAGAGCTGCCCCGCCGGCCGTGCCGCAGCGACGCGCGGGACGAGTCCTGCCATCACCAGCGCCGCGCCGGGCGCTGCCAGCATCACGTCTCGTCTGCGCATATCCTCTCCTTGTCCCCGGCGCGCCGGATACCGGTGTCATATCACAGCCGCCGGGGGATGCGAGCGCGATTGCGCAGCGATGTGCGATCGTGATTGACGCATGCCGTCGTGCCCGCGATCCGCAGGTGCCATGAAGATCTGGTTCAATCAGGCGTTCTCGCTCCGCAACGTCGTCGCGCGTATCGTCGCGGAACGTCCCGCTCTCCACCTGAGCGTCAGCGCGATCGACCCGCAATCCCCGGTTCGCGACGTCGCGCCGGCGTTCTGGGTGGAGCCGCCGCGCGGCGCGGACGACTATGCCGAGTGGGTGTTGGCGACGGCAGTCGCACGCGGCGTCGATGCCGTGGTCGCGCAGCGCGGCCGCGCCGATCTCGCGCGGGTGCGGGGGCGCTTCGCCGCCGCCGGCATCGCGCTGCACGTCGCGGGCGATGCGGCGACGCTCGACCTGCTCGACGACAAGGCCGCGTTCAGCGCGGCGCTGGCGGGTGATCCGTATCTGTGCCCGACGATCCCGGTCGCGTCGGCAGCGGCGTTCGAAGCGGCGGTCGCGGCGCTGGCGCGGGATGGCGCGGCCGCCTGCGTCAAACCGTCGAAGGGTATCTACGGGGCGGGCTATTGGACGCTCGATGCGCGCGGGCCGTTCGATCATCTCGCCGACCCGGACGCACGTCGGATCACGCCCGAAGCCTTTGCCGCTGCGCTCCGCGCCGGCGAGGCGCAGGGCCGGTCGGTCGCGCTGCTGGTGATGGAGCATCTCCCCGGGCTCGAAGCATCGGTCGACATCGTCGCCGCGTCGGGGCGGACGCTGCTGGCGGCGGTGCGCACCAAGCTCGACGCCAATCGCCAGCGCATCCAGACACGCCACCCGCTGATCGGCCACGCGACCGCACTGGTGGAGCGGTTCACGCTCCACGGCGCGGTCAACGTCCAGTACAAGCAGGATCGCGGCGGCGCGTGGCGCATCCTCGAGATCAACACGCGCGCGGCCGGCGGAGCATCCTATTGCGATGCGGTCGGTATCCCGTTCAGCACGACATGGATCGACGTGGTGACCGGCGACGCACGGCCGTTCGCGGGCGACGTCGACGCGGAGATCGTCGCGGTGGTGCAAGCCGAAATGCGCCGATGACCGGCGCAGACACAATCCAGCAACACTGAAACACTGGCGCGGCGAACGTCCGCCCGTGTAGATCATCCGATGAGACGAGACGTTCCTTGCTTCACGTCGGCTGTTCGCAAACGTCTGCAAAAACAAAGCGCACGAAGCGCTTGCCCGGCTCTTGCGGGGGGCGCATCATCTGTCATAATCGTCTGGCATACGTGCCGAAACGCTGTTCGAGAACGGAGAGAGCCGCTTGGTTAGTCTGCAAAAGGGTCAATCGGTACGGCTCGAGAAAACGGGTGGCGGCACGCTGACGCGGGTGGCGATGGGCCTCGGCTGGGACGTGCGCAAGGCCAAGGGGCTGTTCGGGCTGCTCGGCGGTGGCGGCGGCGATATCGACCTCGACGCGTCGTGCCTGATGTTCGATCGTGATCGCAAGCTGGTCGATCAGGTGTGGTTCCGCCAGCTTGCCAGCCATGACGGCAGCATCGTCCATAGCGGCGACAATCGCACTGGCGCGGGCGACGGCGATGACGAGACGATCAACGTCGATCTTATGCGGCTGCCGGTCGGGGTGCAGGCGCTGGTGTTCACCGTCAACAGCTTCACCGGCGAGAGTTTCGAGCGGATCGCCAACGCCTATTGCCGCGTGGTCGACACCACCAATGGCAAGGAGCTGGCGCGTTACGACCTGACCGGATCCGGCCCGCACACGGGGCAGGTGATGGCCAAGATCGTGCGTTCAGGCGACGGCTGGGAGATGAAGGCGCTCGGCGAGCGGACCTCGGGCCGCACGTTTCAGGACATGATGAGCCAGATTCTCGGCGCGCTGTAACGCCGGACCGGGAGGAATACGCATGACCGATCTGCAACAAGGCGGCAACGCGGCCGTGCCCGGCGACCTGCTGACGGTCGCCTTCGCCTGGGTGGCGCCGGCCGGGGTCGATGCCGACGCATCCGCCTATCTGCTCACCGCCGCGGGCAAGGTGCGCAGCGATGCCGACATGGTGTTCTACAACCAGCCCGAAAGTGGCGGCATCCGCTTCGCGCGCGTCGGCAGCGGCACGTTCGAGGTGGACCTCGCGCGCCTGCCCGCCGAGATCGAGCGCATCGTGTTCTGCGTGACGATCGACGAGGCGCAGGCGCGGGGGCAGACGCTGGCGCTGCTCAATGGCGCGGAGATCACCGTCGCCGCGCGCGGCAATGCGGCCGATCTGCGCTACTGCCCGGTGCTCGCCGGCGCGCGCGAGGCGGCGATGACCTTTGGCGAACTGTACCGGCGGAACGGACTGTGGAAGTTCCGGGCGGTCGGGCAGGGGTTCAACGGCGGGCTCGCCCCGCTCGCACGCTCGTTCGGGATCGACGTGGCGGAAGACGCCGCCCCCGCGCCGGCAGCACCGCCGCCACCGCCACCACCACCGCCGCCTGCCCCTACGGTCAGCCTCAGCAAGGTCACGCTCGAGAAGAAGGGCCAGACGGTCAGCCTCGAAAAACGCGGCACCAGCTTCGGGGAGATCACTATCAACCTCAACTGGTCGCGCGGGCGCAAGGGGCTGTTCGGCGGCGGCAGCGCGATCGACCTCGATCTCGGCTGCCTGTTCGATCTGGCGGACGGTCGCAAGGGCGCGGTGCAGGCGGTCGGCAAGTCGTTCGGATCGTTCGCGCAGGCGCCGTACATCGCACTGTCGGGCGACGATCGCACCGGCGACGTGTCGCAGGGCGAGACGATCCGCGTCAACGGCGCGCACTGGAACGACATCCGCCGCATCGCGGTGTTCGCGACGATCTATTCGGGCGTGCCCAACTGGCAGCAGACCGATGGCGTGGTGCTCGTCACCATGCCCGATCAGCCGCCGATCGAGGTGCGGATGACCGAGGGGCGCAACGATCACCGCCTATGCGGGGTTGTGCTGATCGAGAATGACGGCGGCAAGCTGAAGATGACGCGCATCGTCGACTATATGCGCGACCAGCGCGTGCTGGACGAGATGCTCGGCTGGGGGCTGCAATGGGTCGCCGGGCGTAAGGATTGAAGGCCGCTTGCGGCAAACCGGGGGTAGAATGTTCAAATATTTCAAGGGATCGCTGATCTTTACCGTGTTGAGCCTCGTCATCGGGGCATTCCTCGGCTGGGAGATCACGCACGATCTGGCCGGCACGCTCGGCATCCTGTGGATCATCCTCGTGCTCGGCGTGCTGGAAACGTCGCTGTCGTTCGACAATGCGGTCGTCAACGCGACCGTGCTGCGCGACATGGACCCGATCTGGCGGCGGCGCTTCCTGACCTGGGGCATCATCATCGCGGTGTTCGGCATGCGGATCGTGTTCCCGCTGGTGATCGTCGCGATCGCCGCGAAGCTTGGGCCGATCGAGGCGATCAAGCTCGCCGCGACCGATCCGGTGAATTACGAGCGGATCATCACCAGCGCGCATGTCGGCATCTCGGGGTTCGGGGGCGCGTTCCTCGGCATGGTCGGGCTGACCTTCTTCCTTGATGAGGACAAGGAGCTGAACTGGATCGGGCTGATCGAACGCCCGCTCGCGGCGCTGTCGAGGATCTCGGGGCTGGCGATCGGGCTGGTGCTGCTCGCGCTCTACGGCATCTCGCGGCTGATCGATCCGGCCGAGGCGATGACCTTCCTCACCGCCGGTATCTTCGGTCTGGTCGCCTATATCGCGGTGCAGGCGATCGGCGCGGTGCTCGAGAATGACGATGAGGAAGGCAGCGGTGGCGCCGATGCGACGGCGGCGGTCGCCAAGGCGGGGCTCGCCGCCTTCCTCTACCTCGAAGTGCTCGACGCGAGCTTCTCGTTCGACGGGGTGATCGGCGCGTTCGCACTGTCGAACAATCTGTTCATCATCGCTTTGGGCCTCGGCATCGGCGCGATGTTCGTGCGCTCGATGACGGTGATGCTGGTCGATCGCGGCTCGCTCACCGAATATCGCTTTCTCGAACACGGCGCTTTCTATGCGATCGTCGCGCTTGCCGCGATCATGCTGCTTTCGGTGCGATTCGAGATCCCGGAGGCGGTGACCGGACTGATCGGCGCGGCGTTCATCGGCCTCGCCTTCCTCGCCTCGGTGCGCAGCAACCGCGCGGAGGATGCCGGTGCGGTCTCCGCCACCGGCGAACATCTGTAACGCGCTACAGCCAGGAGAACACCCATGTCCGTCAGCCTGACCAAAGGCGGCAACGTCAGCCTTTCGAAGGAGGAGCCCGGCCTCGCCAAGATCCTGATCGGTCTTGGCTGGGACACCCGCACCAGCGACGGCGCCGACTTCGATCTCGACGCAAGCGCGTTCCTGCTCGGCCCCGGCGACAAGGTGCGCGGGGACGAGGACTTCATCTTCTACAACAATCTGCGCTCCGCCGACGGTTCGGTCGAGCATACCGGCGACAACCGCACCGGCGAGGGCGAGGGCGACGACGAGGCGCTCAAGGTGGATCTGTCGCGCGTGCCGGCCGAGGTGCAGAAGATCGCCGTCACCGTGACGATACACGAGGGCGAGGCGCGTCGGCAGAGCTTCGGCATGGTCTCCAACGCGTTCATCCGCATCGTCAACGACGCGACCGGCCGCGAGATTTCGCGCTACGACCTCGCCGAGGATGCCTCGACCGAGACCGCGATGATTTTTGGCGAAGTGTATCGCAACAATGGCGAGTGGAAATTCCGCGCGGTCGGGCAGGGCTACAAGGGCGGGCTCGCTCCGCTGGCACGTAATTACGGCGTCAACATCGGCTGATATCCACGATTCACGGGAGACAGGACATGGCAGTTTCACTTTCCAAAGGCGGCAACGTCAGCCTCAGCAAGGAAGCCCCCGGCCTCAAGGCTGTCAACGTCGGGCTCGGCTGGGACACGCGCGTGACCGATGGCAGCGCGTTCGATCTCGATGCGAGCGTGTTCCTGCTCGATGAAAGCGGCAAGGTCCGCTCGGACGCGGATTTCGTGTTCTACAACAACAAGAACGGCGCGAACGGCGCGGTCGTCCACCAGGGCGACAACCAGACCGGCGAGGGTGCCGGCGACGACGAGGTGGTCGCGGTGAAGCTAGACGCGGTGCCCCCTGATGTCGCCAAGCTGAGCTTCGCGGTGACGATCCACGAGGCGGACGCACGCCGGCAGAATTTCGGCATGGTCTCGAACGCGTACATCCGCGTCGTCAACGCCGATGGCGGCACCGAGATCGCGCGTTACGACCTGTCCGAAGACGCCTCGACCGAGACGGCGATGATCTTCGGCGATCTCTACCGCAACAACGGCGAGTGGAAGTTCAAGGCGATCGGGCAGGGCTTCGCCGGCGGGCTCGGCCCGCTCGCCAAGTCGTTCGGCGTCAACATCTGACGCTTGCGGACCAGGTCCGCGCATGCACGATCTGGTCGCGGGCGAGCGCGCCGCTATCGCCGGGACGCCCGTCTTCGGGCTGACCGTCGATGGCGGCGACGCGCCGACGTTCGCGCTGATCGCGCTGGGGCCGGACCGCCGAGTGTCGCCCGGCTTCGCGCCGATCGACGCGGTAACGCGCGAGCTGCGCCCGGCTGCGCAGTTCGAGGACGGTGCGCGGCTGCGCCTCGATCTCGGTGCGATGCCGGACGTGGTCGAGCGGCTGCTGATCGTCGCGTTCGATCCCGGCAACCAGCCGATCGCGCGCACCGTAACCCTTGCGAGCGACGCGCTGCGTTTCGCGGTCGATCTGCGGGCGCGGGCCGATGCGGCGGTGATCCTGATCGAATGCTACCGGCACCACGGCGGCTGGCGGATCGCCGCCAACGGCCAGGGCTACGCGATGGGGCTGGCGGCGATCGCGGCGGCGCACGGCGTGGATCGCGAATGGGTGGCGCGGCTGATCCCGCGTCTGCATGGCGGCGTCGATGAAGATCGCGCGCCCCGCACCGGCCCGTCGAGCGGCAGCGGTGTCGCGGTCGAGCGCAACCACATCCTCACCAACGCGCATGTCGTGGAGGGCGCGGGCAGCGTCTCGGTGCAGGCGGGCGGGCGGCCGCTGCCTGCCGATATCGTCTTTGCCGATACGCGCAACGATCTCGCGCTGCTGCGCGTCGACACGCCGCTTGGCGGCATCGCGCAGTTCCGCTCGCAGGTCGGGCTGCACCTCGGCGAGGATGTGGTGGCGCTCGGCTTTCCCTTGCAGGGGCTGCTCGGCACGGGTCCGCAGGCGAGTGCGGGCAATGTCGCGGCTTTGTGCGGGATCGGCAACGACAGCAGCCTGTTCCAGTTCACCGCGCCGATCGCCAGCGGCAACAGCGGCGGGCCGATCCTCGACATGGCGGGGCATCTGATCGGCCTGGTCTGTTCCTCGCTCAACCTCGACCGCATCCGGCAGTCGGGCGGGTCGGCGGAAAACATCAATTTCGGCATCAAGGGCGCGATGATCCTCAGTTTCCTCGACGCTTTCGGCATCGAACCGCAGATGGCGCATGGCGACGCGGTGATCGGTCGCGCCGCCGTCGTGCGACAGGCGCGCGATGCGATCGCACGGGTGACGTGCGCATGCTGACGCTCGCCAGCGACACACGCTCGGTCGATCTGCCGACCGGGCGGCTCGACATCACCGTCGAGGAGGCGGCATGGCCGCTCGACCAGTTGTGCGCCTTCGCCGCGCGCGAGAACCCTCGGCGCGGTTTCCTGGTGGTGTCGCGCGTGCTCGGCCGGCATCGGCCCGCAGCACCACAGGAGATGCGCGCGAGCGTGCGCGATCTCGCCGCGCGCATCCCCGCCGATCTGCCCGGCCCGGTGATGGTGATCGGCCTCGCCGAGACGGCGGTGTGCCTCGGCCAGAGCGTACACGAGGAACTGCGCCGCGCCACCGGGCGCGACGATGTGTATTTCCTGCACTCGACCCGCCAGCAGCTCGATCATCCGTTGCTGTGTCGCTTCGAGGAGCCGCACAGCCATGCCTCCGCGCATCTGATCTACCGCCCCGATTTGCCCGATCCGCGTTCGCTGGTGATCGTCGATGACGAGGTGTCGACAGGCACGACGCTCTGCAACCTCGCCGATGCGTTGGTCGCGGCATGGCCGGGCGTCGAGGCGATCGTGGTGGCGACGCTGACCGACTGGTCGGTCGGACGCGGATGGCAGGCGCGGATGCCGCGCCCGACCTCGGTCGCCGCGCTGCTTTCCGGGCGGCTGGAGTGGACGCAGGGGCAGGCGGTCGCCGCCGATGCCGCGTTCGACATGGCGGCCGCCTCGCTCGGGCGGATGGCGACGCATCGCAATTTCGGACGGCTCGGTATCGCGGAGCCGATCGCGATGCCGCCGCTTGGGGCTCTGCCCGACGTGGCCGGCCCGTTGCGCATCCTCGGCACCGGCGAGTTCACCTATCTGCCCTTCCGCCTCGCCGAGCGGCTGGCGGCGGCGGGCCATGACGTGGTGGTGCAGGCGACCAGCCGCAGCCCGGCGCGCGTCGGCGCGGCGATGGCGAGCAAGCTCAGCTTTTCCGACAATTACCGAACCGGCGTGCCCAATTACCTCTACAACGCCGACCCGTCCGACGGCCGCGCGACCTGGCTGTGCCACGAAACCGGCGCTGGCACGATCGACCCCGCGCTGGTGGCGGCGCTCGACGCGACGCCGATCGGATGGGCGGTATGATCCGCGCGATCGCTTTAGTCGATCTCGACGACACCCTGTTCCAGACGCTGCGGAAGTGCCCGCCCGGCGTGCCGGTCGAGCGGCTGACCCCGCTTGGTTTCGCCACGGACGGTTCGCCGCTCAGTTACGCGACGCCGCGCCAGATGCGCTTCCTCGAATGGCTGGCGGAGACGACGCACCTCGTGCCGGTCACCGCGCGCAGCCTCGACGCGCTGCGCCGCGCGCACATCCCGTTCCGCGCGGCGGTGTGCGCGCATGGCGGGGTGATTTTAGACGAAACCGGCGAAGTCGATGCCGGCTGGGCGGAGACGATCGCCGCGCGCGCCGCGCCGCATGCCGGAGCGCTCGCCACCTTGGCGGACGCGATCGCGGCCGAGGCGGAGCGCCGCGCGAGCCCGATCAACGCGCGCGTGCTGATGGAGGGCGACCTGCCGCTCTACACGCTCGCCAAGCATGCCGATGCCGATGCCGACGCGCTGTTCGCGGTGGTGAACGCTGCCGTGCCGTCGCTGCCGCTCGGCTGGACCGACCATCGCAACGGCAACAACGTCGCGCTGATGCCACCGTACCTCGGCAAGGCGCACGCCGTTGCCCACATCCTGCCCGCCTTGCGCACGCGCTTCCCCGATGCGCCGGTGATCGGGGTGGGGGACAGCCACACCGACGCGCCGTTCATGGGCTTGTGCGATTTCGCGATGATGCCGCCGCGTTCGCAGCTTGCTGGGGGGCTGTTCGATGCTGGCTGAACCGCGCGGCTTCTCGGGCAGCTACGATCCCGCCGACGTCACCTTCCTGCTCAAGCCGGTGGTGATGGCGCCGACCGACATTGCCGACAAGGAGGCCGCGATCCAGTCGGGCCGCCGCCACTACTCGGAGATGATCGCGCCCGAGAGCGTGCCCGGCACAACCTATCTCGCGCTCTACGAAACGGCGCTGGCGCGTAACGGCGATCGACTCGCGCAGGATGTGGCGAACCTCGCCGGGCATCTTGCCGCGCGCCGACCGGGACGGCCGGTGGTAATCGTTTCGCTCGCCCGCGCGGGCACCCCGATCGGCGCGCTGCTCGCGCGGACGCTGCGCGCACGGGGGCACGAAGCACACCATTATTCAATCAGCATCATCCGCGACCGTGGCATCGACCTTGCCGCGCTCGAACATATCGCCGCCCGCCACGACCCCGCCGACGCGGTGTTCGTCGACGGCTGGACCGGCAAGGGCGCGATCGCCGGGCAACTCCGCGCCGACCTCGTCGAACACCCGTTCGGTTTCGCGCCTAACCTCGCGGTGATCGCCGATCCGGCGGGGCAGGCCGATGTCGCCGCGACCGACGACGATTATCTGATCGCCTCCGGGCTGCTCAACGGCATCGTTTCGGGGCTGGTGAGCCGCTCGATCCTCAATGCCGAACTGGTGGGGCCGGGCGACTTCCACGCCTGTGTCACGTATCCGCAATATGCGGGTGCTGATCTGTCGCGCGCCTTCGTCGACGGCATCGCACCGCACGCGGCGGCGGCGGTGCCGCAGTCGATCGGCGGACATGAGGCGCGCCGCCCGGCGCTGCGCGAGGGATGCGAGACGATGATGACCGATCTGCTCGCGCGCGCAGGGACGCGCGACCGCAACCGCATCAAGCCCGGCATCGCCGAGGCGACGCGCGCGCTGCTGCGCCGCATGCCCGAACGGCTGCTGGTGCGCGACCGCGCCGATGCGGATGTCGCCCACCTGCTCCATCTCGCGGGCGAGCACGGTGTGCCGGTCGAGCCGCTCGGCGACGCCGCCCGCTACCGGGCGGTGGCGATCATCCGCAGCCTGGGGCACGACGCGTGATCTCCGCGCTCGATCTCGGCGCGACGCTGTACATGCCGTGCACGCGCACCGATCTTGCCGAGGCGTTGCTCGGGCCGCGCCGCATCCCCGGCCTGCGCTCGGCGGTGCTGTGCCTCGAGGATGCGGTGCTGGAGCGCGACGTGCCGCTTGCGCTGACGCACCTCGCCGCGATCCTGCGGACGCTTGGCAGCCGCGAGGGCGGTCCGGCCGAGCCGTTGCTGTTCGTGCGTCCGCGCGATGCGGCGATGCTGGAGCACGTGCTGTGCATGCCCGGCGTCGAGCGGCTGACCGGCTTCGTCATCCCCAAGGCGCATGCCGATTCGATGCCCGCCTATCTCGCGCTGCCGCTGCATGACCGGCACCGGCTGATGCCGACGCTGGAAACGCGCGAGGCGTGCGATCCGTATGAGATGCGCCGGCTGCGCGATCAACTCATGGCGGTGCACGACCGGATCCTCGCGCTGCGGATCGGCGGCAACGATCTGCTGCGGGCGATGGGTGTGCGTCGAGCCGCTGGCCGCACCGCCTATGAAGGGCCGCTCGGCGGGATCATCGGCAGTCTCGTCGCGACGTTCGCGCCGTGGGACTTCGCACTCAGCGCGCCGGTGTTCGAACGCTTCGGCGATGCCGCGCTGCTTGCCGAGGAGGTCGCGCGCGATGTCGAGCACGGCCTGCTCGCCAAGACCGCGATCCACCCCGACCAGATCGCGGTGATCCACGCGGGCTTCGCAGTGCCCGCCGATCAGGCGCAGGAGGCGCGGCTGATCCTAGCGGACGACGCGCCGGCGGTGTTCGCGCATGATCGCGTGATGTGCGAACCCGCCACGCACCGCGCTTGGGCCGAGCGGCTGCTCGCCCGTGCCGCTTTGTACGGCATCGCCGACCCGCAGCCGGTGCTGCGCCTGATTTCGGGAGGAGACATATGAGCGGATTTCGCACCAAGATCGACGAGCAGAAAAGCGCCGGCGTGCGCTTCGAAGTGCATCAGTTCGAACGCAAGAGCCACGTCCTCGCCGCGCCGGTGACGACTTCGGCCGGCGGAGGCAACGGCACCGCCCCGATCATCCACGTCCACCCGCCACATGCCGCCACCGCGCGGCAGGTGCGGATCGTGCTGGAGGGCGGCGCGGCGCTGCTGGAGCCCGGCGCGCTGCAATATGCGCATGGCAAGTTGCAGGTCGACATCCAGAAGAACGCCGGCGCGGGCGGCTTCTTCCAGCGCGCGATCACCTCCTCGGCGACCGGCGAGAGCGCGTTCGCGACCCGCTATGCCGGCTACGGCGAGGTGTGGACCGAGGTGACGACCAAGCACTTCATCCTGGCCGCGATGGACGGCCCGCAGGATTCGCTGATCCTTGATGATGGTGCCTTCTACGCTTGCGACGCGAACATCGCGGTGTCGTCGCACCTGCATCGCTCGGTTTCGGGCGTCCTGTCGGGCAATGGCTTGATGCAGCCCAAGCTGACTGGTGCGGGCGCGTTCGCGGTCGAATCGCCGGTGCCGGTCGATGAGGTCGAGGTGGTGGAGCTGAACGGGCAGGACGAACTGATCGTCGATGGCGACCTGATGCTGATGTATTCGGCTGGTTTGCAGGTCGAGCTGCGCCCGCTGGTGCGGGGCCTGCGCAACGCGTGGCGCAGCGGCGAGGGGCTGGTCTATCTGTTTCGCGGGCACGGCACGGTGTGGCTGACGCCGACGATGCGGCTGGGGTGAGGGGTAGAGAGGCGATCCGCTTGCGGCCTACCGCAGCGGATCGTCCTTGCCGTAGCGGTTCTCGATGAACTTCAGATTGTCGGCGAAACTGTCGAGATCCTCCTGCGCGAGCGTGCGGGAGAGCGTCTCGACACGCTCGATCATCCGCTCGAACCCCTGATTGAGATTGTAGCTGGCCGAGCGACCAGTCTGTCGGAAGATTTCGGCACGGTGCGCGGGCGGGATCTCGGCATAGCTTTCGATCAGGCGGGGCAGGTGGCTGTCGCGCATCTGCCGCACCTCGGTCAGCGCGGAGACCATCAGCGCGTCGGCCTGGGTGCGCGCCTCGACATCGGCGATCAGGCCGAGCAGCCGCGCGACGAGCGGGCGCGAGGCTTCGGGCAGGCGCGGATCGTCAGCCGAGATGTTGGCCACCGGCGGCTCCGCGCGCGGTGGCGCAGGCGCGGGCGTTGCCGGTCCGTTTAGCCAATCCGCCAGCCTGTCGAGAAATCCCGTCAACCGATCACCCAAGTTCCATCGCAACCGCTACGTAGTGCATGGGCAGGGAAACGCGCTAGAGCCGTTTTTGGATATGCGCGCTTACCCGCACCACCGTTCGTGCCGAGCGCAGTCGAGGCGCCTTCGTTTGGGACCATCCCTGGACTTCGCTCGGGATGAACGGGAGGGGGGAAGTCGGATTGACTAACCCAACATCCGTTCGCCCTGAGCACAGTCCAAGGGCGTGCCACGAAGCGCAGCGCGTGAGGCACGTGCTTCGACAAGCTCAGCACGAACGGGAGGAGAGTGGTCAGCGTTGCCGCGCCGCCTCCGCCGCACCGATCGCCGCGCGCGCCTGTGTCAGCGCATCGTCGAGGATGCGCCGCACGTCGCCACGCTCCGCGCTCGCGTCCTGCGCCGCGCCGACCGTGCTTTCGAGCGCGGCGGTCTGGCGGGCGAGGGTCTGGCTGCCCGCGAGCGCTGCGCGCGCGGCGATGGCGGTGCGCAAGGCCGCGACGCTGGTGTCGCGCGCGCGGCCGAGCGCCTCGCCGAGTGCGGTCTGCCCGTCGGCGATCAGCCCGAGCGTCAGCACGCCCTGTTGCGTCACCGCAAGCTGCGTGAGGAGATCCTGCTCGCGCGCCAGCAGCCGCTCGGCCACGATATCGCGGAAGAAGCGCGCGGTGTCGGGCCGGTCGGGCGCGATCTCGCGCGCCGCCGCCTCCGCCCCGCGCGCGCAGGCGCGGACCAGCTCGAGCGCGGCGTCCAGCCCCTCGGCCGCCGCTTGCAGCCGCTTGCGATCGGTGTCGATCACGATCAGCGAGCGGGCGACATCGTCGCGCTCGCGGTCGAGCCGCTCGACCAGGGCGTCGATGGTGATCGTCGGTGCCTCCGCCGGCTTGCGGCGAAAGAAGCTGCCCCGCGCCGGCGCCGGCGCGTCGAGGCTCTGCGCGAGTGTCTGGAGCGCGTCGAGGCTTGCCTGCGCCGCCGCGCTCGCCGCGACGCCACGCCCGAGCCGTGCGCTCGCCTCCGCAGCGGCGGCGATCGCCGGGCGGCCGAGCGCGTCGATCCGCGCGAGCACTTGCGCCTCGTCGCTCGCCAGCCATTGCCGCAGCACCAGCCGCGCCTCGGCGCGCAGGTCTCGGGCGGGCACATCACTCGACAAAGCGCGATCCTTCAACGTCTTGGGGCACATGCTAGCGGCTCCGCGCGCGCGCCGCAGCGATTCGTTGCATCCGGGGAGGCACCCCGCGCGTTGGCGCAGGCGACATGACGATCCTCATCCCCGTTCTCGGCGACCAGCTCTCGCACGGCCTTGCCGCGTTGCAGGACGTGCCGCGCGATGAGGCGATAGTGCTGATGATGGAGGTGGCCGAGGAGACCATTTACGTCCGCCATCACAAGCGCAAGATCGCGCTGATCTTCTCTGCCATGCGCCACTTCGCTGAGGAACTGCGCGGCCGCGGCTGGCGCGTCGATTACGTCACGCTGGACGATCCCGCCAACACCGACAGCTTCACCGGCGAGGTGGCACGCGCGGTCGAGCGGCATCGGCCACACACGATCCGCATCGTCGAATCGGGCGAATGGCGCGTGAAGACCATGATCGACGGTTGGGCCAAGCGCTTCGGCATCGCGGTGGATGAGCTGGACGACGACCGCTTCGTGTGCGGCATCCTCGAATTCCAGACCTGGGCGCAAGCGCGAAACGATCTGGTGATGGAGTTCTTCTACCGCGAGATGCGGCGCAAGACCGGCTTGCTGATGCGCCCCGACGGCACGCCCGAGGGTGGCCAGTGGAACCTCGACGCGGAGAACCGCCAGCCGCCCAAGCACGGGCTCAACTATCCCGAGCCGATGCACTTCACGCCGGATGCGATCACGCAGGACGTGCTCGCGCTGGTGGCGGAGCGGTTCGCCGGGCATTTCGGACGGCTGGAGAAGTTCGCTCTGCCCGTCACCGCCACGCAGGCGCGGGCGGCGCTCAAGCACTTCATCCGCACCGCTCTGCCCGATTTCGGCACCTATCAGGATGCGATGGTGACCGGGCAGGACTGGCTCTACCATAGCTGGCTCAGCCCCGCGCTCAACCTCGGGCTGCTCACCCCGCTGGAGGTCGCGGGAGCCGCCGCCGATGCCTATGCATCGGGCGACGTGCCGCTCAATGCGGCGGAGGGGTTCATCCGCCAGATCATCGGCTGGCGCGAATATGTGCGCGGCTATTACTGGCTGGAGATGCCCGACGTCGCCAGCGCCAACGCGCTGGACGCGGAACGGCCGCTGCCGGAGTTCTACTGGAGCGGCGAGACCGACATGCTGTGCCTCGCTGAAGCGGTGCGCAACACGCGCGACCACGGCTATGCGCACCATATTCAGCGGCTGATGGTGCTCGGCAATTTCGCGATGCTCGCCGGGGTGCGCCCGCAGGAGGTCGCCGACTGGTTCCTCGTCGTCTATGCCGATGCGTACGAATGGGTCGAGCTACCCAATGTGATCGGCATGAGCCAGCATGCCGATGGCGGGCGAATGGCGACCAAACCCTATGCCGGCGGCGGCGCGTACATCAACCGCATGTCGGACCATTGCGGGCGCTGCCGCTACGACGTGAAGCAGAAGACCGGCGCGGATGCCTGCCCGTTCAACGCGCTCTACTGGGACTTCCTCGCCCGCCACGAGCGTCGCTTCCGCCGCAACCGCCGCATGAGCAACATGTACGGGACGTGGGACAGGATGCAGCCTGAGGCGCGCGAAGCGCTCAGGGCAAGTGCGGCGGCGTTCCTCGACCGGCTGGAGCCAGCCGCGAAAGGCTGGGCACGCGCGGCGGAGGCGACTTGAGTGCTGTCAATGCGGCCTGTTACGGAATCAGGACGCGGGAGCGAAATCGCCGCTAAAGCTTTACATATCAGGAGCCCCGAATCGGAAGTTCGATGACGCAACGTACAGATAAAGCCGCCTTCGGAATCGCGGGCTTCGACGACATAACCGATGGCGGCCTCGCACGCGGGCGGCTGTTCCTGCTGGAAGGCAGCCCCGGCACCGGCAAGACCACCATCGCCACGCAGTTCCTGATCGCGGGCGCGGCGGCGGGCGAGCGCGCGCTCTACATCACGTTGTCCGAAACCGAGGACGAATTCCGCAACGGGGCTGCCTCGCATGGCTGGGATCTCACCGGCATCGACATCTTCGAGCTGATTCCGCCCGAGAACCTGCTCGATGAGGAACAGCAGCAGAGCCTGCTTTATTCGTCCGATCTCGAACTCGGCGAGACCACGCGGCGCATCTTCGAGGCGGTGGAGCGGGTCAAGCCCGAGCGCGTGGTGCTCGACAGCCTTTCGGAGATCATGCTGCTCGCGCAGAGCCCGCTGCGCTTCCGCCGGCAGACGCTCGCGCTCAAACATTATTTCGCGCGGCATGGTGCGACCGTGCTGATGCTCGACGATCTCACCGCCGACACCAACGACAAGACGATGCACAGCATCGCGCACGGGGTCATCCACCTCGATGAACTCGCGCCCGATTACGGCAAGGAGCGACGGCGCACGCGGATCGTGAAGTATCGCGGCCAGCGGTATCGCGGCGGCTATCACGATTTTGTGATCCAGCCAGGCGGCGTCCGCGTGTTCCCGCGGCTGGTCTCGGCCGAGCACAAGGGCGACAGCGGGCGCGAGATCGTGCAGACGCAGTCGCCCGAGATGAACGCCCTGCTCGGCGGCGGTCTGACGCGTGGGTCGAGCACGCTGATCCTCGGACCGGCCGGCACGGGAAAATCGCTGCTGACGTTGACCTTCATCACCGCCGCGATCGAGCGTGGCGAGCGTGCCGCGATGTTCGTGTTCGACGAGGAGCTGGGGCTGCTGTTCGATCGCGCGCTCGGGCTCGGCATCGACCTGAAGGCGATGGTGGACACCGATCAGCTCGTCATCGAACAGGTCGACGCGGCCGAACTGACGCCGGGCGAGTTTACCGAGCGGGTGCGGCGCTGCGTCGAGATCCACGGCGCGCAGACGGTGGTGATCGACAGCCTCAACGGTTATCAGGCGGCGATGCCGGGCGAGCAGGCGCTGATCCTGCACATGCACGAACTGCTGCAATATCTGAACCGCCAGGGCACATCGACCTTCCTCACGGTCGCGCAGCATGGTCTGGTCGGCGACATGAAGGCGCCGGTCGATGTCACCTATCTTGCCGATACGGTGATCCTGCTGCGCTATTTCGAGGCGGCGGGCCGCGTGCGCCGGGCCATCTCGGTCATCAAGAAGCGCACCGGCGCGCATGAGGACACGATCCGCGAATATCGCATCGACCAGCGCGGCATCACGCTGGGCGAGCCGCTCACCCAGTTCCACGGGGTGCTGCGCGGCGTGCCGAGCATGATCGGCGATCCGGCCGATCTGCTGCTGACGGCCGGGGAGCCCGATTGAGCCCGCACCTTTCGGAACGCGCGCTGATCCTGGCGCCGCAGGGGCGCGATGCGGAGGTCGCGGCGGCGATGCTGGCCGAAGCCGGGCTGGTTGGCGTGCCATGCCGCTCGATCGAACAGGTCGTCGCCGAGCTGGCGGCGGGCGCGGGCTTCGGGCTGATAACCGAGGAAGCGCTGCGCACCGCCGATCTCCACCCGCTCGCGAGCTGGATCGCCGCGCAGCCCGAATGGTCGGACTTCCCCTTCATCCTGCTGACGCTGCGCGGCGGCGGGCTGGAGCGCAACCCGACCGCGGCGCGCTATCTGGAGATGCTCGGCAACGTCACCTTCCTCGAACGGCCGTTCCATCCGACCACGCTCATCAGCCTCGCGCGCTCGGCGCGGCGCGCGCGGCGGCGCCAGTACGAGGCGCGGCAGCGGCTGGAGGATCTCCATCGGTTGGCGGCCGAACTCGAGCGGCGGGTGGAGGAACGCACCGCCGAGCGTCAGGCCGCGCTCGAACAATTGCACGAGGCGCAGAAGCTCGAGACGCTGGGGCAGCTCACCGGCGGCGTCGCGCATGATTTCAACAACCTGCTCACCCCGATCATCGGTGCGCTCGATCTTCTCCAGCAAAGGCTGGAGGGGCAGGAGCCGCGCGTCCAGCGCTGGATCGCCAACGCGCTACAGGCTGGCGAGCGTGCCAAGACGCTCGTGCAGCGGTTGCTCGGCTTCGCGCGGCGGCAGGAGTTGCAGCGCGGGGCCGTCGATGTCGCCGCGCTGATCGAGGGCATGCGCGATCTCGTCGCCAGTTCGGTCGGGGCCACGGTCGAACTGCGGCTGGCATGCGAGGCCGATCTGCCGCCGGCACTTGCCGACCCCAATCAGCTCGAACTCGCCATCCTCAACCTGTGCGTCAACGCGCGCGACGCCATGCCCGACGGCGGCCATCTGACGATCGCCGCGGAGAGCGTCCGGCTGGGCGCGGCGACCGAACCCAAGTTGCCGCCGGGCACCTACATCCGCCTTGCGGTAATCGACAGCGGCACCGGCATGGACGCCGATACGCTGGCGCGCGCGATCGAGCCGTTCTTCTCGACCAAGGACGTGGGGCGTGGCACCGGGCTCGGCCTGTCGATGGTTCACGGGCTGACCGCGCAGCTCGGCGGGGCGTTCGTGCTGTCGAGCACGCCCGGCGAGGGCACGCGCGCCGAGCTGTACATGCCGATCACCGAAGCCTCCTCGTCGCCGGAGCTGGCTCCTGCCGCGGCGCAAGGCCTCCAGCCGTCCCGCATTCTCGAAATCCTGATCGTCGACGACGAGGAACTGGTACGGCGCGGCACCGCCGAGATGCTCCGCCAGCTCGGCCACCGCGTCCATGAGGCGGAGGGCGGTGCCGAGGCGCTGGCGCTGCTGGCCGAGACGCCGGGGATCGACATGGTCGTCACCGATTACAAGATGCCGCGCATGGACGGCGCCGAACTCGCCCGCCGCATCCGCAACGGGTGGCCCGGGCTGCCGGTGCTGCTCATATCGGGCTACACCGGTGTTGCCGATCCGATTGCCGGACTGACCCGCCTCAACAAACCGTTCGGCCTGGTCGAACTGTCCGCCGCATTGCAGCTCGAATATAGCGGGAAGGGCGTGGCCGCGCTTGCCGACCCGTACTGAGCGCGGCGGCGGTTTTCACGACGCCGTGTGGAGCGCATGGTTAATCCGATGCGTTACCAATTGCTAAGGCAGTTCTGTTAGCTCCCAAGCGTCTCGTGGATGGAAGTCGTGGATGCCCCGTCGAATCCGAACCCTGCTCAATTCGCTCAGCGACGAAGTCCGCGCCCACGCCGATCAGGCCGAGACCATCGCCAGCCGCACCAATCTGCTCGCACTCAACGCGACGATCGAGGCGGCACGTTCGGGCGAGGCGGGGCGGGGGTTCGCGGTGGTGGCGCAGGAGGTGAAGGCGCTGGCCGGCCTCGCGCGTAACTCGGCGGTGAAGTTTCGCGAGGAGGTCCTAGGCTATCTCCAGCACGGCACCCAGATCGCCGACGAACTCGCGCGTGAGATCGAGGGCGGCCGGCTGCTCGACCTTGCGCAGTCGCTCGCCGACACGCTGGCGCGGACCCTTTACGATCGCTCGATCGACGTGCGGATGCTCGCCACGGATTTCTCGATCGCGGAAGCGGTGCTGCTCGACGGCGCGTCCAGCAAGATCCAGGACCGTGCGCTCGAACGGTTGCGCGCACTGCTCGCCTGCTCGCCCTATTTCCTGAACGCCTTCGTGGTCGATGCCGAGGGCAAGGTCGCGGTGTGCGCGCATGCCAATGCCGCGGTGCGCGGCGTGGATTTCAGCGGCTACACCCAGTTCAGAAGCGCGCTGGCCGCGCCCGCGTCGGTGACGTGGATGACCGACGAGGTCTGGCAGAACCCGTGGTCGAACGATCGCAAGGTGGTGATCTACGTCGCACCCGTGCGGCTCGACGGTGCGACCATCGGCGTCTGCTATCTGGAGTTCGATTTCGAAGGGCAGGCGGCGGCGATCATGAGCGTGCTCAAACGCTCCGCCGCCGATGCGGTGGTTTCCATCGTCGACACCGGGGGGCGGATCGTCGCGACCACCGGCAGCTATCCGTACCACAGCAAGCACCCGCATATCGCGACAGGCGTGGCCCCGCAGATCCGCGCGTTCGACGGTCTCAACGTCGCGCAGGCGGCGGTCGTGTCCGAACATGGCATCAGCGCGCTCGAACTGCGCTGCATCATCGAGGAACATGTCGCCACCGAGGAGGATATCGCGGGAGCGCTGCGCCGCAAGCGAGCCTGACACGCCACTACGGTATAGCGCCGATGTGCGGCGGCTGAACGCTGGCGCTCGCTACCCGAAGACTGTTCGCGCGTGCCATGCTGCCGCCCCGCGCCCGGGAAAAGCTGCTTCAGCGCGGGATCGGCCGTAAGGCGGCGCAGGTAACGCGGGCCGCCGCTTACGCTCGACTGATGGGTGAAAGTGGTGCCCGGGGACGGAGTCGAACCGCCGACACTGCGATTTTCAATCGCATGCTCTACCAACTGAGCTACCCGGGCATGATCCGCTTGGCGGACCGGAGAGGCGCGTCCTTAATCGGGCTTTTCGGCGCTGTCCACCCCGTCTTCGCGGTTATGCGCAAGAATGTCGGGATCTTCCTGGTGGCCAGCCGGAATCGTATAGCCCTCACCAAGCCATTTGAGCAGGTCGCGGTCCTGACAGCCCTGGCTACAGAAGGGCGCGTGAAGGGGATGGGGCGCTTTGCCGCAAAGCGGGCAGGGTTTGGTTCTCGCCATCATCGTACCTCGAAACGGATGTCGGCGCCGGTACGCCGCGCGAGCGCGTCGCGCCAGTGCGGGCGACGGGCGAGCGCGGCGTGGATCGGCGCGCTGACAGGGTGCAGCGCGGGCACCGGCGGGGGCGTGCGCTCGATCGTGCGCAGCAGCGCGCGCGCGCGGGTCGCGGCCGGGTCGGCGCGGAGCAGTTCGGGCAGCGATTCGCGCGTTCGCCGGCGGATGATTTGCAGGAAGCCGAAGCCGTTGACGGCGGTGCGTTCGAACGGCTGCGGTAGGCCGGCGTCGATCTCCGCCGCCACCGCCTGACGCGGGCCCTTGCCGGCGAGCGTCGGGAAGTCGATGCCGATCGAGCCGCCGATATCGTGCCGCACGATCGCCGCCGCCACCGCCCGCGCCGCCGCGACGGCGAGCGGTTCGAGCGGACCCGAGCCGTCGACGTCGAAGAGGGTCATCGCCGGGGTCGGTGTCATGCGCAGCGCGCCGCCGGGGAAGACGATATCGCCGGTGATCGCTTCCTCGATCAGCTCGGACCAGCCAGCCGCCTCGAACGCGTCGCTCTGGTGGGGCAGGCAGGTGCGCACCGCCGTGCCGCCGGCGGTGATCCGTTCGAGCAAGGTCGGGGCGGGGCGGAGCGGCGCTTCGGTGGGGAAGGCGCGTGGCAGCTTGTCGCGGCCGCTCTCGCGGATCGCCTCGCGCGTGATCTCGACCGTCAGCGCCGCACCTTGCGTGATGCCGGGCGGCAGCGCGTGGAGCGTCGCTTCGCCGCCATCGAACGTCACGCGCCCCTCGCGACCCTTGATCGTGATCTCGATCAGTCGCGCCGCCAGCACCGCGCCCAGCCTTGGACAGGTCTCGTCAAGCGCGAGGCGGGCTTTGAGGATGCGCCCATTCTCGACCAGCAGCGCGCGCGCCTCGCCGATGCCGTCTTCGTAGAGCCACTCAGCCAAGCGGGATGCCGGAGGCGATCAGCAGCGCCCGCGTCTCGAACAGCGGCAGGCCGACCACGCCCGAATGGCTACCGGCGAGGTAGCGCACATAGGCCTCCGCGCGGCCTTGGATGGCGTAACCGCCGGCCTTGCCGAGCCCTTCGCCGCACGCGACGTACGCGTCGATCTCGGCGGGAGAGAGCGGCTTGAACGTGACGATCGTGTCGGCGATGCGGGTGCGCATCTTGCCGTTCGCGTCAATCGCGCAGACTGCGCTGATGCAATGGTGACGCCGGCCCGACAGCAAGGCGAGCAGCTCGCGCTGGATCGCCTCGGTTTCGGCGGGCGGCAGGATGCGGCGGCCGACTGCGACGGTGGTGTCGCCTGCGATCACCACTTCGTCGGCCCCGCGCGCGACGGCGGCGGCTTTCTCCTGCGCCAGCCGCAGCGCATAGGCGCGCGGCAGCTCACGCGGGCGCGGCGTCTCGTCGATCGCGGGCGCTTCGATCCGCGCGGGCACGGCACCGATCCGCGCAAGCAGATCGCGCCGGCGCGGCGAGGAGGAGGCGAGGACCAGCTCAGGCGTCATCGGGTCGGTTCGGTTCGAAGCGGGCGTGCGCCCCCGCGCGCATCACTTGAAGCGATAGGTGATACGGCCCTTGGTGAGATCATAGGGCGTCAGCTCGACCAGCACCTCGTCGCCGACGAGCACGCGGATGCGGTTCTTGCGCATCTTGCCGGCGGTGTGGCCGAGGATTTCGTGATCGTTCTCAAGCCGGACGCGGAACATGGCGTTGGGCAGAAGCTCCACCACCTGTCCGCGCATTTCGAGCAGTTCTTCTTTTGCCAAACAAACCTCTGGGTAACTTTAGGGGAATCCGAAGTGAAGCGCGCCCATAGCCGCAAAGCGCTCCAAAGGGAAGCATGCGGCTGCGGCGCCGTGAATCCGGCGCGTCACGCCGGATTGTATTGCTTCAGGAACGCCTCGAGTTCTTTGAGGAACTGGACCCGGTCGGCTTCGGATGAGAGATGGTGGTCGCCGCCCGGTTGTTCAATATAACGGTAGGTCTTGCCCGCCGCTTTAAGCCGGGAAACCATTAACCGCGATTGCTTGACGGGCACGGTGGTGTCGTCAGTGCCGTGCATCAGCAGCACGGGGATCGAGAAATCGGCCGCGAAGTTGGCGGGTGACACCGCGTTCAGATCGGGCGAGCGGGCGCGAAAATAATCTTTGTTGCGACCGCCATTGAGGAACGCGCCATCATAGCGGACCATCCCCGGCATATCTGAAACACCCGCGAACGATACCGCGCACCGGTATATGCCCGTGTCGCGCTGCGCCGCGCGCAGTGCCGCATAGCCGCCGTAGGAGCCGCCGACGATACACACACGCTTACTATCCGCCAGCCCTGCCTTGATCGCCCAGCTGACCGCGTCGGTCAGATCGTCCTGCATGGCGAGGCCCCACTGCCCACGACCCATCTCGGTGAATTTGGTGCCATATCCCGAGGAGCCGCGGTAATTGGGCTGAAGTACCGCATAGCCGCGATTGGCGAGAAACTGCGCCCACCAATCCCAGCTCTCGTCGTCGCGCGCGATCGGGCCGCCGTGCGGCATCAGGATCATCGGCAGGTCTTTGGCCGCGCGTCCGGCAGGCAGCGTGAGTACCGCGCGGATCTCCAGCCCATCGCGTGCTTTGTAGGTGATCGTCTTCACCGGTGCGAGCCGCTTGCCGTCGAGCTGACTGTTGGTGACGGCGAACAGATGCAGCACGCCTTCCTTGGGTGTGTAGAGATAATAAGCGCCGGGGGAGGATGGTTCGCTGACCTTGACGATGAGGCGCGAACGATCGCTGTTCCACGAGACGATCTGCGCGTGGCGCGGCGCTATCGCTTTATCGAAATCATCCTGAATGCCGGCCAGTACCGGATCGGTCCAATGCGTGTGGAGGTGGGTGTCGGTGTAGCGCGCACCGATCATCTGGGTCTGCGCATCGTCGGTCAGCAGACTGTCCACATCGTAGCCTGAGACCGAATAGAGCGGCGCGCCGCGCGTCATGGTCTTGAGGTCGAGCGGGTAAATCGTCGAGTAACCGCCGGCATCATCGTGGATGGCGAGCGCCTTGCCGGGTTCGGGCAGGAACAACGCCGGGTAATTGTCGAGCGAATTGCCCGCGCCCTTGGCGCGCTCGATTACCTTGAACGAGGTGCCTGGCTGCTCGCGGTACAACGCACGATAGGTGCGGTCCCGATCGTTATATCCTACGCCGTACCGCACCACACCGCGCCCGTCGGCATACCAGCTCATCACCGAGTCGGTGGAGGGTACGACTTCCTTGCTGCGCCCGGTTGAGACATCGAAATCGCGGACGTCGGGCCAGAAATCCTGCCCAACGTAGATGCTTCGCTGCATGGCGATCAGCACGTGCGGCGTGCCGTCGTGCGCGCTCCACAGAATGTCGTCGCCATTCTGCCCCATCGGATCGGCCACGAGTGGAATGATCTTCTTGCCGTCGGCGGACACGCTCACTGCCCGGGTGACATAGAAATCGTCACCGTCGACCGGTTGGCTCTTGCCGGTGCGGACCACCAGCCACTGATCGTTGACCCACTGCCAGCCGTTGAGATCCTGCTTGCCGGGATCGATCGATGCCATTTTCGATTTGTCTGCGACCGGCACAATCGCGAGCCGCTGCTTGCCGTGCAGTGCGATACGCGTCGCGATGCGTGTGCCGTCGGGCGAGAGTTGCGGCGCCTCGATGAACGGCAACGCGGCAAAGGCTTCGAGTGGGATGAGCGGAGCAGGGTCAAGCGCCGAAGCTGTTGTTGCCGCCGCTGCCGGTGCGGGAGGCTCGGTTTGCCCGGATGCAACCGATGCCATCACCATCGTGAGACCAAATATTGCTGAACCGGCGCCTGCGCGCGAAACCTTCATCGATGCCCCCCCCCCGGAATGTCCCCGCCGACCGGCGCGTCGTGCGCGGCAGATCGGCGAAGTCATGATTAAATCGAGGAAAGGGGCAGGAAAAGCGATAGTTGTGGTGAACGCTTTTACACGATCGGCGCGGTCTCGTCGTCCGAGTCCATCACGCCACGCGCGATGTTCGAGCGGCGGTAGCCATACAGGAAGTAGAGCACCAGGCCGATCCCGGTCCAGGCGAAGAACAGCACCTGCGACTGGATGTTGAGGCTGAAGAACAGCACCAGGCAGCCGATGATCGCCAAGGGCGCGACCACCCACACCAACGGGGTGCGGAACGGGCGCTTGCGGCCCTTGTCGGTGATGCGCAGCACCATCACGCCGATCGACACCATCGCGAACGCGAACAGCGTGCCCGAGTTCGAATAATCGGCAAGCGTACCCACCGGCAGGAAGGCCGCAGCGACCGCGACCACCGTGCCGGTGACGATCGTCACGACATAAGGCGTCTTGTAGCGCGGATGCACCGCCGACAGCTTGGCGGGAAGCAGCCCGTCGCGCGCCATCACAAAGAACACACGCGTCTGGCCGAACATCATCAGCAGCACCACCGAGGGCAGCGCGATCGTCGCGGCAAGCCCGACGATCTGGCCGAAGATCGGCGACGACACCTGACGCAGCACATAAGCGAGCGCCTCCTTCGAACAGACCAGCGGCGCGGTCGCCGACTGGCAGGCGGCGCTGGCATAGAGTTCGGGCGAGCCTTCGATGAAATACTTGCCGGTCGCCGCATCGATCAGCGGCTGTGCGCCATAGGCGCCGATCGCGCCGGCGGCGACGACGATGTAGAAGATCGTGCAGATCGCGAGCGAGGCGATCAGCCCGATCGGCACGTTGCGCTGCGGGTTCTTGGTTTCCTCCGCCGCGGTCGAAACCGCATCAAAACCGACATAGGCGAAGAAGATCGAGGCGGCCGCACCCAGCACGCCGGTGCCGGTCGATCCGACCAGGCTGCCCCAGCCGCGCGGGGCGAACGGCGCGAAGTTGGCGGTGTGGCCCATGATCATCGGCACGGTGATGATCGCGAACAGCGTCAGCGCGGCGATCTTGATGGCGACGAGCACGGCGTTGACGGTGGCGCTTTCCTTGGTGCCGATCACCAGCAGCCACGTCACGAAACCGGTGACGAGCACCGCCGGCAGGTTGATGATGCCGCCGACCTCACCGCCCTCAAGGAAGCCGAGCGAGATCTTCGGCCCGACCGTGAGGAAATGCGGCAGATGTATCCCGAACCCGTCGAGGAAGCCGACGATGTGGCCGGACCACCCGACCGCCACCGCACTTGCCCCCAGCGCATATTCGAGGATCAGCGCCCAGCCGACCAGCCACGCCATCAACTCGCCCATCACCGCATAGGAATAGGTGTAGGCAGACCCCGCGACCGGCACCATCGACGCTAGTTCGGAATAGCACAAGGCAGCGAATATGCAGACCGCGCCGGCGACGACGAAGGACATGATCATGCCCGGTCCCGCTTTTTGCGCGGCGGTCGCAGTCAGCACGAAAATGCCGGTGCCGATCACGGCGCCGACGCCGAGCATCGTCAATTGAAACACGCCGAGCGAGCGGTGGAGAGATTTCTTCTCCGCCGTCGCGAGGATCGCGTCCAGAGATTTAATACGCCCAAAAATCATCAAGGAACCCCCGGGAAATCGGTAACGCCCGGCTCTCACTGGCCGTTCTGTCGGAATGGGCGCGAGCGTACCGGTAAATTCCTGTCACGCAATCCCTTTACCGCTCAGTCCGCCGCGAGCATCGGCCCGAGTTTGCGCCCGGCAAAGATATGGACGTGAAGGTGCGGCACCTCCTGATGCGAATCCAAGCCGGTATTGGCGAGCAGCCGATAGCCCGGCGCGACCAGCCCCGCCGCCCGCGCAACCGCGCCGACGGCGCGGACGAAACCGGCGATCTCCGCGTCGCTGCCGCGCGCGCTGAAATCGTCCCACGAGACATAGGCCCCGCGCGGGATCACCAGCAGATGCGTCGGCGCTTGCGGAGCGATGTCGTGGAAGGCGACCGCATAATCGTCTTCATAGACCCGCTTCGACGGGATCTCGCCGCGCAGGATCTTGGCGAAGACGTTCTGGTCGTCATAGGGCAGGGTGGCGTCGATCGGCATAGCGGCTCCTTCGGATCGGTCATTCCCAAGTCCGTTCGTGCTGAGCGAAGTCGAGGCACCTGTGCTCGCACGAACGGGAATCACGCCTGGCGCGTGGCTTTCTCGTCGATCCCCGACAGCCCCTCGCGGCGGCGCAGTTCGGCGCGCACGTCGTCGAGGCTGAGGTCCGCGTCGGCGAGCAGCACGAGCAGGTGGAAGACGAGGTCCGCCGCCTCGCTGGTGAGCGCTTGGCGGCTTTCGGAGACGGCGGCGATCACCGTCTCGGTCGCTTCCTCGCCGACCTTCTGCGCGATCTTGGCGCGGCCCTTACCGAACAGCTTGGCGACGTAGGATGAGGCAGGGTCGGCGCCCTTGCGCGCGCGGATCGTCGCTTCCAGCGTGTCGAGAATGTCGTCCATGCGTGTCAGTCCCGTTCGACCGGCGGCTTCTGCCGGGGCTTGAGGAAGCGCTTGCGCAAAGCACGGCGGACGAGGAACACGCCGATCGCCGCCATCACGAACAAAGCGATATCGGACGCGGCCGGGGCGGTCCGCTCGACGGGCACGCCGGTATGGGCGGCGGAGGCGAGGAGGAGAGTGAAGGGCATAAGCGCGTCTTAGCAGCGCCACGGCGGATTGCCACACTCGTCGCCCCGGCGCAGGGGCCGCCGAGTTTGGTTCAATGCGCCTGCCAGATTACGCAGCGGCCCCGGCCTGCGCCGGGGCGACGGATCAGGCAATCGGCCGCCGCACCGGTATCCCCGCCGCCGCGAGCGCGGCATGCGCGTCCGCAATGCTGGCGTCGCCGAAGTGGAAGATCGAAGCCGCCAGCACCGCGCTGGCATGCCCCTCGACCACGCCGGCGACAAGATCGCTCAGGCCCCCGACGCCGCCCGAGGCGACCACTGGCACGCCGACCCGGTCCGCGATCGTGCGCGTCAGGTCGAGGTCGAAGCCGCTGCGCGTGCCGTCGCGGTCCATCGAGGTGACGAGCAACTCGCCCGCACCAAGCTCGGCGAGCCGCACCGCATGCGCGACTGCGTCGATACCGGTGCCGCGCCGCCCGCCGTGGGTGAACACCTCCCAGCCGTCTGCGCTGCGGCGCGCATCGATCGAAGCGACGATGCACTGGCTGCCGAAGCGGTCGGCGATCTCCGCCACTACCTCCGGACGCGTCACCGTCGCCGAATTGACCGCAACCTTGTCCGCCCCTGCCAGCAGCAGCGCGCGCGCATCCTCGGCCGATCGCACGCCGCCGCCGACCGTGACCGGCATGAAGCACACCTCCGCCGTGCGCCGCACCACGTCGAGGATCGTGCCGCGCGCCTCGTGGCTGGCGGTGATGTCGAGGAAACACAGCTCGTCCGCGCCCGCGGCGTCGTAGGCGCGTGCCTGCTCGACCGGATCGCCGGCATCCTTGAGGTCGACGAAGTTGACGCCCTTGACGACGCGGCCGTTTGCCACGTCGAGACAGGGGATCACGCGCGCGCGGACGGTCATTCTTGCAACCCCAACCTAAGCAGTAACAGCCCGCAGACGAAGAAGCCGGCAGCGACCCCGAAATTGACGGCAACGACCGGCAGAAACCAGCGCGGATCGTCTTGGCGGTTGAAAATCGATTGTTCGCCACGCGCGAGCAAAACGCGGACCTTTCGCGCCTGATAATCAGCGTATGTGATGTAACCAGCGTAGATCCCGATCCCGGAGAGAACGGTAGCGCCGATTATATCGCTCACGCCGCCTTCGCCACCGCCAGCGCCGTCGCCAGATCGAGCCGCCCGTCGTACAGCGCACGCCCGGTGATGACGCCCTCCACGCCGTCGCGGGCATGGAGCGCGAGCACGTGGATCTCGCCGATTCCCGCCACGCCGCCGCTCGCGATCACGGGGATGCGGACCGCGCGCGCGAGATCAACGGTCGCCTCGACGTTGCAGCCTTTGAGCAGCCCGTCCCGCCCGACATCGGTGAACAGCAGCGCCGCGACGCCGGCATCCTCGAACCGGCGCGCCATGTCGGTGACCGTGACGGTCGAGATGTCCGCCCAACCCTTGGTGGCGACGAAGCCGTCGCGCGCATCGACCGCGACGACGATGCCGCCGGGAAACGCGCGCGCCGCCTCGCGCACCAGATCAGGGTTCTCCAGCGCGGCGGTGCCGATCACCACGCGCGACACGCCGAGATCGAACCAGCGCTCGATCGATTCGCGCGTGCGGATGCCGCCGCCGAGTTGCACATGGCCGGGGAAGCGCTCGACGATGCTGCGCACCGCATCGCCGTTGACCGACGCGCCCGCGAACGCGCCGTCGAGATCGACCACATGCAGATACTCCGCGCCGGCATCGGCGAACAGCATCGCCTGCGCGGCGGGATCGTCACCATAGACAGTGGCGCGGTCCATATCGCCCTCGGCGAGGCGCACGACCTGACCGCCCTTGAGGTCGATCGCGGGGAAGACGATGAGGGTCATATCAAATCCGTCGCTTGGCCATATGCGTCACCCCAGCGAACGCTGGGGTCTGAATGGGGAGGGCGCCCCGCCCATACCGGGAGATCCCAGCTTGCGCTGGGATGACGTGGCGGGCTACGGTCACGGCTTCCACGTCAGGAACCGTGACAGGAACTCCAGCCCGTAGCGCTGGCTCTTTTCGGGATGGAACTGCACGCCGAGCACGTTGTCGCGCCCGATCGCGGCGACGACCGGGCCGGCATGATCGCTGGTGGCGACGACATCCGCACCGGTGAAGGCGTAGCTGTGCAGGAAATAGGCCTCCCCGCGCGGGATCATCGCATGGTCGCGCACCGGCACGACGTCGTTCCAGCCCATATGCGGCACCTTGGCGGAGGGATCAGCGGGGGCGAGGCGGCGGACCGTGCCCTTGATCCAGCCTAGGCCGGGATGCACGCCGAACTCCTCGCCGGTGTCGGCCAGCAACTGCATGCCCACGCAGATGCCGAGGAACGGCACGCCATCACGGTGGACGCGCTGCTCCATCGCCTCGACCATACCAGGCACCGCGCGCAAAGCCGAGGCGCAGGCGGCGAACGCGCCGACGCCGGGTAGGACGATGCGGTCGGCCTTGGCGACCACGGCGGCGTCGGCGGTGATCGCGACATCGTCCGCACCCGCTGCCTTCAACGCATTGGCGACCGAATGCAGGTTGCCCGCGCCATAGTCGATGAGGGCGAGCGTCATACCGCCAAACTCGTCACCCCAGCGCAGGCCGGCGCCGCTACGCGGCTGGATTGGCCGGCAGCCTGATCCCACACCTCTATCGTCACCCCAGCGAAAGCTGGGGTCTCAGCGTGCCGGGTGGAACGCCAGCCCCAGGAAGACCCCAGCTTTCGCTGGGGTGACGACAAGGCGCGGGGTGACGGCTTGAGGAGGGGCATCACAATACCCCCTTGGTGCTCGGGATCGCGTCCGCCTTGCGCGGATCGATCTCGGTCGCGGTGCGCAAGGCCCGCGCGACGCCTTTGAATGCGCCCTCGGCGATATGGTGGTTGTTGGTGCCGTACAGCTTCTCGATATGCAGCGTCAGCCCGGCCGCGCCGGCGAAGCTGTGGAAGAAGTGGCCGAACATCTCGGTATCCATGCTGCCCAGCCGTTCCATCGTGAAGTCGCACTTCCACACCAGATACGGCCGCCCCGAAATGTCGATCGCGACGCGCACCAGCGTCTCGTCCATCGGCGACAGCGCGTCGCCGTAGCGGCGGATGCCGGTCTTGTCGCCGAGCGCCCTGGCCACCGCCTCGCCGATGGCGATGCCAGTATCCTCGACGGTGTGATGCTCGTCGATGTGCAGATCGCCGACCGTCTTGACGGTGAGGTCGATCAGCGAATGGCGCGACAATTGTTCGAGCATGTGATCGAAGAAGCCGATCCCGGTCGAGACCTGATAGAGCCCGGTGCCGTCGAGGTTGACGGTCACGTCGATCGACGTCTCCTTGGTGGAGCGCGAGATGGTGGCGGTGCGCATCGCGTCTCCATAGCGCGCGCTGGCCGTCATGCAATCGGAAGGGGAAACTTCGCGCTCGAACCTTGACCCCCGGGCAAACCCCGCTACCCAAGGGCGCATGAGCGATGGAATGCCAGACAGCCTGATTCCGTATGACGAGATCGTACAGGAGGCGCTGCGTGCCGTGGTCGGGCGCGTGCTCGGCTCGGTCGCGTCGAACGGCGGCCTGCCGGGCGACCACCATTTCTACATCACCTTCAAGACGCAGGCGGCTGGCGTCGACATCCCGCAGCGCCTGATGGAGCGTTTCCCCGACGAGATGACGATCGTCATGCAGAACCGTTTCTGGGATCTGCTGGTTGATGATTCGAAGTTCTCGGTCGGGCTGAGCTTCAACCAGGTGCCATCCAAACTGGTGATTCCCTATTCGGCGATCACCGGCTTCCACGATCCGGCGGTGAACTTCGAACTGCGCTTCCAGGCGCAGGAAGGCCCCGAAGGCCCCGATCCGCAGGACAGCGCCGAGAACGACGGCCCGGGCGTGACGCCGGTCGAGGATGGCTCGAACGTCGTGAGCGTGGACTTCAAGCGGAAGAAATAAGGGAGCGAGCCGCGTAGCGACGCTACGAGGCGGTCGCGCCAGCGACGCTCCCGACCGGCCGGCGCGGGCAACGCCCGCGTCCGACCCTCGCCTGCGCGAGGGCAGGCTTACGGGATTCACTCCCGTGACGGCCTCACCCCCGCTACCGACGCTCTACCGATACATGGAACTTCGGCACCAGCGCGCAGTCACGCGGCGCGGTGCCATACGCGGCGTGGTCGAGACAATTGGCAGCGGACGCGAAATTTACCCCGGTCGCGGCGCGAACGATGCCGTTGTCCCGCATCGAAGCGTCCACGCCGCCGCCATCGCTCGCGGTCGTGATGTCGCGGTCGAACAGAACCCGGCCATTGTCGATCCGCGCAAGCCGGTAGTGCAGCGTGACGCTCGCCGTGTTGTGGCTGCCGATGTGGAACGGCGCACGCCCCGCCAGCCACGTCACCGTCAGCCGGAAGCGTGCATCGGCAGGCGCTTCGGCGAGCAAGTGCATCGACTGCAAGCTGTCGCGGAGCGCGGCATTGACGCTCGCGCGTTTGGCGGCACCGATGAAGTTGAGCGAGGAGCTTTTGACGACCGCGGGCAGGCCGTCGATCTCGCCGACCTGCACGCGATGATAGAGCGGGTGGGTGGGGGCGACCGGTTGCGGCGTCTCCGGCCGGAACGGCAACCCGATCACGACCATTGGTATGTCATCGCCCGGCTTCGCCGCTGCGGCGGTTGCGGTCAGGCCTAGCAGGGCGGCGAGATAGAGAGTGCGCATGGCTGCGATCTTCACCTGAGGGAGATGAGATCGCGTTAACGGCACCGCCCGTTACCGCGCATCGAAATTCCCGATCATGCGTCCTATGTTCGACCCCCAGCTCCGTTCCGAGGTTCCCATGACCGACACCCGCACCGAAACCGACTCGATCGGCGCGATCCAAGTGCCCGCCGACGCCTACTGGGGTGCGCAGACCCAGCGCAGCATCGAGAATTTCCCGTTCGGCGCGACCGAGCGGATGCCGATCGGCATCGTCCATGCGCTCGCGATCGTGAAGCAGGCGGCGGCGCGGGTGAACCGCAAGCACGGTCTCGCCGCCGGGATCGCCGACGCGATCGACACCGCCGCCGCCGAGGTGATCGCAGGCGACCACGACGATCAGTTCCCGCTCGTCATCTGGCAGACCGGCAGCGGCACGCAGAGCAACATGAACGTCAACGAGGTGATCGCCGGCCGCGCCAACGAGATCCTGTCGGGCAAGCGCGGCGGCAAGGCCCCGGTCCACCCCAACGATCATGTCAACATGAGCCAGTCGTCCAACGACAGCTTCCCGACCGCGCTGCACATCGCCGCCGCGATCGCCGCGACGCGCGATCTGGTGCCTGCGCTCGAACAGCTCGAAGCGTCGTTGCTCTCGAAGGTTCAGGCGTGGGGCGATATCGTCAAGATCGGCCGCACGCATTTGCAGGATGCGACTCCGGTCACGCTCGGGCAGGAGTTTTCAGGCTATTATGCGCAGGTTCGGCTCGCGCGGACGCGCACCGTGCCGTTGATCGAACATGGCCTTTGCAAGCTGGCGCAAGGCGGCACGGCGGTCGGCACCGGGCTCAACACGCCTGCCGGCTTTGCGGAGGATATCGCCGCCGAGATCGCGACGCTGACCGGGCTGCCGTTCGAGACCGCGCCCAACAAGTTCGAGGCGCTGGCGACGCATGATACGCTGGTGGATTTCTCCGGGCGGCTCAACACGCTGGCGGTGGCGCTCACCAAGATCGCCAACGACATTCGCCTGCTCGGCTCCGGCCCGCGCTCCGGCCTCGGCGAGATCGACTTGCCCGCCAACGAGCCGGGCAGCTCGATCATGCCGGGCAAGGTCAACCCGACCCAGTGCGAGATGCTGACGATGGTCGCGGCGCAGGTGATCGGCAACCATCAGGCGGTGACGGTCGGGGGAATGCAGGGGCATCTCGAACTTAACGTGTTCAAGCCGCTGATCGGGGCGGCGGTGCTGCGCTCGGTGCATCTGCTCAGCATCGGCATGCAGAGCTTCGCCGAGCGCTGCTTGGACGGGATCGAGCCCAATCGCGGGCGCATCGCAGAACTGGTCGATCGTTCGCTGATGCTAGTAACGGCGCTCGCGCCCGAGATCGGCTACGACAATGCCGCCAAGATCGCCAAGCACGCGCATGCCGAGGGACTGACGCTCAAGGAAGCGGGGCTCGACCTCGGGCTGGTCGATGCCGACACGTTCGACCGGCTGGTGCGGCCCGAGACGATGGTGTGATTTCGCGCGCGGAACATCGCGCCGGCTCGTGCTTTGTCCTCCCGAACGGAGACACGACATGAACTTCAGCACGATGATCGGCGCGGCAATCGGGGCGGCGATCGACGGTTCGGACGGCGACGACAGCACGGTCGACGGCGCGATCGAGGGTGCGGTCGCCGCGACCGTGATCCGCGCGGTGATCCCGCTCGCGCTCACCTTCGCGACCGGCTGGCTGGTGCTGCGCGGCATCGGCAAGCTCAAGGATGCGGCGTTCGGCGCGGGCGATGCGGAGGCGTAACCGTCTTCCCGCCTTGACGTAGGCGGCACCCACGCGCGATGAGCGCGCGATGAGCACTTTCGACCCCGCCGATCCGCACGGCTTCAAACGCCGTGGCGTGCTGTTCGTCCTGTCCTCGCCGTCGGGCGCGGGCAAATCCACGATCGCGCGCAAATTGCTCGCCGACGAGCCTGAACTCGGCATGTCGGTATCGTACACCACCCGGCCGATGCGCCCGGGCGAGGTCGATGGCGTCGACTATCACTTCGTCGATCTCGAACGCTTCCGCGAGATGGTTGGCAACCACGAGTTCCTCGAATGGGCGCACGTGTTCGATCACCGCTACGGCACGCCCAAGTCGCAGGTCTGGCATGTGCTGGAAGAGGGGCGCGATATCCTGTTCGATATCGACTGGCAGGGCGCGCAGCAGCTTCACCAACTCGCCGGCGGCGATATCGTCCGCATCTTCATCCTGCCGCCGTCGATGGAGATCCTGCGCGAGCGGCTCGAACGCCGCGCCACCGATTCGCAGGCGGTGATCGACGCCCGCATGGCGCGCGCCGCCAACGAGGTTAGCCACTGGGACGGCTATGACTATGTGCTCGTCAACGACGATGTCGAGGAATGCTTCGCCAGCGTGAAGACGATCCTCGCGGCGGAGCGGCTCAAGCGGTCGCGCCAGACCGGGATCATCGGGTTCATCCGCAAGCTGCTGCGCTGATTTGTAAGCGCCTAACCACCCGTTCGTGTCGAGCGAAGTCGAGACACTTGGCGCCAAGTGTCTCGACTTCGCTCGACACGAACGGATGAGGAAGGGCGACCCCGCTCAACTCCCGTTGTTCGCCACCAAATCGACGTCGGTGCCGCCGTCGCCGCGCGCGGTGAGGAACAGCGCGAACGCGGCGCCGTCGCGCCCGCGCGTGCCGCCGAGCACATGCTGGCTGCCGTCCGCCTCATGTTCGGCGGCGAAGCCCGCGCCCGATGCGCGGGTGTAATACCAGTCGATCACCGTCTGGAGCGAGGCCGAGGTCGCGAAGCTGACCGCGCGCAGCGCGCAGCCGCCTGCGGAGGTGCCCGCCGCTTCGCTCACCCGCGCATCGGGATAGAGCGGCAGGTCGGTGGGGAGGCGTGTCGCCCAGCTTGCCGAATAACGCATGTCGCCCGCGCAACCGGCGGTGCGCTTGTCCTTCTGGCGCGCGGCGAGCGCGCCGAGCGTCAGCGACTGGCGCGCCGCGTCGCATTGCGGGCATGATCCGTCGGCGCGCGGAGCAGGGGCGGATTTGAGCGTCTCGCTGGTATCGGCACCCGTTGTCGCACCGCTGGCCGATGCCGTCACCGTGTCGGCCGGCACCGCGCCCGAATAGGGTTGCGCGGGCGGGCGCACCGCATCGTTGTTGGCCTGCTGGGCGAGCGCGGGGTCGACCATGATCTGGTCGTGCAGCGCCGCCATCATCGCCGGATCGCGGCTGTTGCCGTTGCCCGCGTCGGCGAGCTGGTTGTCGAGCGAATCGAGGTTGCCCTGCTCGCTGGTGCGCGCGCCGCAGCCAGCGGTCGCCAGCGCAAGCGCGAGTGCGGCGATCAGCCGGTTACGACGCATTCCAGAAGCTCCCAATCCATGTACGCGGCGGACAATGCGCCCGCATGCCGTATTTTCCGTTAAGATCGAAGGCGGGAACGGGGTTAATGCGTGAAATGCATGTTAACCGTGCGCACGCCGCTTGCGTATCGCCGCCGCGAGCGGCATCCTCGGCGCCATGCTCAATCTGCTTTCAATCCTGGTCGGCGTGCTGGTGTTCTTCGGCGCGATCATCGGGTTCATCCCGCTGTTCGGCTGGTTCAACTGGTTCCTGATCCCGGTCGCGCTGTTCGGGCTGGTGGTGGGCATGCTCTCGTCGCATCGCAGCGGGCGCAACCTCAACCTCGTGCTGTTGGTGTTCTGCGCGCTACGGCTGATGCTCGGCCACGGCATCATCTGAAACGCAAAAGGCCCGGCGGTTTCCCGCCGGGCCTGTCGGTAGTCTTCGAACCTTAGCGGCAGACGACCTGACCGCGATCGATCGAACTGCCGAGTGCCGCGCCGCCCGCTACGCCGAGCAGGGTGCCCAGCGTGCTCGACCGCCCGTTCGACAGGACGTTGCCGAGCGCACCGCCGGCGAGACCGCCGATGATGAGGCCGGTCGTGCCGTCCGAACGGCGGCAGTAATAGCGCCCGTTGCCGCCGCGATAGATGCGGTCATAACGGCCGAGCCGGCGCGGCTGGTAATAACCGCCGTCGCGGTAATAGCGGTCGGCATAATAGACGCGCTGGCCCGGCTCGAGCCGGTTATAGTCATAGCCTCGGAACTGACGCCAGTCGCGGTTGCCGTTGCCGCGCCAGTCGGCGCGGTCGCCCCGCCCACGGTCGTCGCGGCGGTCGCCATGCCAGTCGCCACGGCCGCGATCGTCCGGTCCGCGATCGCCGCGATTGCCACGATCATGGTCGCCATCGCGATCGTGCCGTCCGTTGTTGTCCCACTGACGGTCCTGCGCGGTGGCGGAGGCCATCGGGACCAGCGTTGCCGCGGCGAGGGCGGCGAAGATCAGCTTGCGCATGTCAGTCATCCTTTGTCGTTCGTGCATCCAGAACCGCCGGTGGCTGACGGAAGTTGCGTGAACGGCAAACTACGTTGCGTTCACGCAATGTTTATCCGCGCGCTCAGCCGTTGAGGTGGTGCGTGAGCGTGATCTCGGCGTTGAGCAGCTTCGACACCGGGCAGTTCGCCTTGGCACCCGCGGCAATCTCCTCGAACTGCCCGGGCGCGATGCCGTCGATCGTCGCGGTAAGGTCGAGGTCGGACCGCGTGATCTTGAAGCCGCCGTCCGCCGGCACCACCGTCACCTTCGCGGTCGTTTCCAGCGTGCCAGCCGAGAAGCCGGCCTGCGCCAGCGCGAAGCTCAGCGCCATGGTGAAGCAGCTCGCGTGGGCGGCGGCGATCAGCTCCTCCGGGTTGGTGCCGGGCTCGTCCTCGAAGCGGGTGCTGAACCCGTAGGGCGAGTCGCTGAGCACGCCCGACTGGGTCGAGACATGGCCCTTGCCATCCTTGCCGAGGCCTTCGTAGCGTGCGGAACCGGAACGGGTCGTCATGATGCGTCTCCTTGGGTGCCCGGGCAGGATGGCCGAGCCGTGTTACGAGCCGGCGACACCCGGCCGGGTTCGATCCGCTTGCGTAACGTCTGGTCGCGCGGCGGGTTGCACCGCTCGCGCAAAACACTCAGCCGCGCGCGAGCGCCACCCGCGCCGCGTCGCAATCCGCCGCGATCTGCGCGGTGAGCGCGTCGAGCGTGTCGTACTTCGCCTCCGCGCGGATGAAGTCGATCAGTTCGACCGCGATCGTCTGGCCGTAGAGATCGCCCGAAAAGTCGAAGAAATAGGGTTCGAGCAGTTCCTTGGGTGGATCGAAGCTCGGCCGCACGCCGAGATTGGCGGCACCGTCCAGCACGCGCCCGTCGGGCAGCCGCCCGCGCACCGCATAGATGCCGTATGCCGGGCGCAGGTAATTGCCGAGATCGAGATTGGCGGTGGGGAAGCCGATCGTCCGCCCGAGCTTCGCGCCGTGCGTCACCACGCCCTCGATCGTGAACGGCCGGGTGAGCAGCCGCGCCGCGCCCTGCGGATCGGCGCCGGTCAGCGCGGCGCGGATGCGGCTTGACGAGACCGGTTCGCCGTCGAGCGTGACGGGCGCGACCGCCTCGACCGAGAAGCCGTGGCGGCGGCCGAGATCGCTCAGCACGCCGATATTGCCGCTGCGCCCCTTGCCGAAGGTGAAATCCTCCCCCGTCACCGCGCCGCCGAGCCCGATCGCGCCGACCAGCCGCTCCTCGACGAACGCCGCGGCATCGAGCGCGGCGAGCGCGGCGTCGAAGCGGAAGACGATCATCCCGTCCGCGCCGGCATCCGCGAACAGCCGCTCGCGCTGGTCGAGCGTGGTGAGCCGGAAGGGCGCGGCGTCGGGCTTGAAGTACCGCACCGGATGCGGATCGAACGTCGCGACCAGCGCCGGGCGGCCCTCGGCGCGGGCGCGCGCGATCGCCCGGCCGACCACCGCCTGATGGCCCAGATGAAAGCCGTCGAAATTGCCAAGCGCCACGATGCCGCCGCGCAACGCCGCCGGCAGCACCGAGCCACCGTCCAGTCGCTCCATGCGCCGGGCTATAGGCAGGCGCGGCACCGTGCGCCAGTGGGGACGCTCATGCGCGCGGGCTCGTCAGCGTGAGGAAGCTATAGGCGGGGCGGTCCCCCTCCGCCGCATGATCCTCGCGCCCCGTCTCGATCCAGCCCGGAGCGAGCGCGAAGTTCGTGTCGCCTTCGTAATCGCGCCAGATCACCGTCACCTCGGCGCGGTCCGCGCGGGTCTCGAACAGCCGGAACACCTCCGCGCCGCCGATTACCGACACGTCGTCGCCCGCCAGCGCGAGCGCACTGTCGACATCGTGCGCCACCTCCGCGCCGGGCGCGCTCCATGCGGCATCGCGGGTGAGGACGATGTGGCGGCGGCCGGGCAGGGGCGCGGGAAAACTCTCGAAGGTCTTGCGGCCCATCACCATCGGCTTGCCCAAAGTCAGCGCCTTGAAGCGCTTAAGGTCGGCGGGCAGGTGCCACGGCAGCGCGCCGTCGCGCCCGATCACCCCGTTCTGCGCATGCGCGAAGACGAGCGTCATCATACCGCCACGGGCGCCTTGATATGGGCTTGCGCGACATAATCGTGCAGCACGAAATCCTCATAGTCATACGCGTCGATCGACGGCGCCTTGCGCACGATCTCCAGCCTCGGCAGCGGCCCCGGCGTGCGGCTCAGTTGCTCGCGCGCTTGCTCGAGATGGTTCGAATAGAGGTGGCAGTCGCCGCCGGTCCAGATGAACTCGCCGACTTCCAGCCCGCATTGCTGCGCGAGCAGATGGGTCAGCAGCGCATAGCTGGCGATGTTGAACGGCACGCCGAGGAAGATATCGGCGGAACGCTGGTAGAGTTGCAGCGAGAGCCGCCCGTTCGCGACATGCGTCTGGAACAGGCAGTGGCACGGCGCGAGCGCCATCGCGTGCAGATCACCCGGGTTCCACGCGCTGACGATCTGGCGGCGCGAGGCGGGGCTGGTCCTGATCTGCTCGATCAAATCGGCAATCTGGTCGATGTGGCGGCCGTCGGCGGTCGCCCAGTCGCGCCATTGCTTGCCGTACACCGGGCCGAGATCGCCCGACTCGTCGGCCCATTCGTCCCAGATGCTCACCTTGTGATCGCGCAGCCACTGGACGTTGGTGTCGCCGCGCAGGAACCACAACAGCTCGACGATGATCGAGCGCAGGTGGAGTTTCTTGGTGGTTAGCACCGGAAACCCTTGCGCGAGATCAAACCGCATCTGCGCGCCGAACACCGAAAGCGTGCCTGTGCCGGTGCGGTCCATCTGCTGTGCGCCGCTGTCGAGCACGCGTTGCATGAGATCGAGATATTGCTGCATGGCAGCGGTCTAGCGCGGCGATGCGCGCGCGTCACCGCTCGATTGAAATGCGCCGTTTTGGAGAGGGTTGTGCTTCCGCGCCGCCCCGGAACGGGCACACTCGCGCTTGTGGAGATACGACCGATCCTCGCCGTGCCGCCGCGCGCGCTCGATGCCGAACAGGCCGCGATCGCGCTGTTCGCGCCGATCAGCCATCTCACCACCGAAGTCGCGATGTTCGCCTATGTCGATCCCCAGTGGCGGCTGCTCGCGGTGCGCACCGCGCCGTCCGACCGGGTGGATATGGTCGAGGTGCCGGTCCGCACCATCGTCGCCGATGCGCTCGCCTTCGATGCGGCGGGCGTGGTGATGGCGCACAACCACCCGAGCGGCGACCCTAGCCCAAGCGAGGACGACCGCACGCTCACCCGCCGGCTGGCGCGCGCGCTCGACGGGGTGGGGGTGCGGCTGATCGACCATCTCGTGCTCGCCGGCGCCCGCACCGAAAGCTTCCGGCGACTCGGGCTGCTCTAGCGCGGCAGCGCCGCCACCGCCACGAGGATATCGGCATAGACGGCGGTGAGCGCGGGCAGATCCTCGACCGCGACCGCCTCATCCAGCTTGTGCATCGTCGCGTTGCACAGCCCGAACTCCACCACCGGACACAAGGCCGACAGGAAGCGCGCGTCCGAGGTGCCGCCGGTGGTGGACAGTTCGGGCCGATGGCCGAGTCGCGCCTCGATCGCGTCGCCGATCAGCGTCGAGAACGCGCCGGGCTCAGTCAGGAACGCCTCGCCCGAGATACGCGCGGTGACGGCCGCGTGCGGTGCATGCGCGGTGACGATCGCGCGGACCCGCTCGACCAAATCGGCGCCGCGGTGCATGTCGTTGAAGCGGATCGACAGCCGCGCGGTGGCGTGGCCGGGGATGACGTTGGTCGCCGGATTGCCGACGGTGATATCGGTCGCCTCGATGTTCGAGGGTTGGAACCAGTCGTTGCCCTCGTCCAGCACCACCCGGTCGATCTCGGCGAGGATCGCGACCAGCTTCGGGATCGGATTGTCGGCGAGGTGCGGGTAGGCGACATGGCCCTGCTTGCCGGGCACGTCGATCCAGATGTTGACCGAGCCGCGCCGCCCGATCTTCACCATATCGCCGAGCCGCGCGACCGAGGTCGGTTCGCCGACCAGGCACAGGTCCGGCCGCACGCCGCGCTCGGCCATGCGCGCCATCAGCGCCTGCGTGCCGTAGGTGGCGGGGCCTTCCTCGTCGCCGGTGATGATGAGGCTGAGCGGAATGCCGGGCTCTGCCGGGATCGCGGCGACGAACGCGGCGATCGCGCCCTTCATATCGACCGCGCCGCGCCCGTAGAGCAGCCCGCCGCGCTCCTCGGGCGCGAAGGCGTCGGCGGTCCAGCCGGTGCCGGGCGGCACCACGTCGAGATGCCCGGCGAAGGCGAAATGCGGCCCCGCGCCGGCGCGCACCGCGAGCAGATTCTCGACCGGCCCGTCGGGCGCTTCGCCCTCCACGAATCGCTCGACCGTGAAGCCGAGCGGCAGCAGCGCCGCCTCCAGTACGTCGAACACCGTGCCGCGTGCGGGGGTCACGCTGTCGCAGGCGATCAGAGCCTTGGTGAGCGCCACCGGATCGGGCAGATTGCTTTGGTCAGTCATGGGGAGCGGACATTGCCCAAGCTCGATCTGGATACAATCCCGCAGGTCAACCGCACCGATTATCCACCGCAGTTCGCGCAAGCTGTGGCGGGGCGCTGGTATCGCCGGCTCGGCCCCGCCGCAGGGTTGACGCAGATGGGGGTGAGCCACGTCGTGCTCAAACCCGGCGCGCAATCCGCGCAGCGCCACTGGCATGACGGTGAGGACGAGTTCGTCGTGATCCTGTCGGGCGAGGCGGTGCTGATCGACGACGACGGCGAACATCCGATGCGCAGCGGCGATTGCGCGGCCTTCCCCGAAGGCGTGCGCAACGGTCATATGCTGGTCAACCGCAGCGACGCCGACTGCGTGTTCATCGCGATTTCGGCCGGGCCGGATCTCGGCGGCGGCTATTCGGACGTGGACATGCTGTTCACCGCCGACGGGCGCTATACCGACAAGCGCGGCAACGACTACCCGGCCGTCGAGCCCCTTCTCTAAACCGCTGTCGCCCGCTAAGCGCTTGCGCGGGGGGATTTCTGATGGTCGCGAGCGTATCGACGGTGGCGTATCTCGGGCTCGAGGCGCGCGCGGTCGAGGTGCAGGTGCAGCTCATCCCCGGCCTGCCCGCGTTCAACGTCGTCGGTCTTGCCGACAAGGCGGTGGCGGAAAGCCGCGAGCGGGTGCGCGGGGCGATCGCCTCGATGGGGCTGGCGCTCCCGCCCAAGCGCATCGTCGTCAACATGTCACCCGCCGATCTGCCCAAGGAAGGCTCGCATTTCGATTTGCCGATCGCGCTGGCGCTGCTTGCCGCGATGGGGGTGGTGGATGCCGAACAGCTCGGCGATTTCGTGGTGGTCGGCGAACTCGGACTCGACGCGCGGATCGCGCCGTCGCCGGGGGTGCTGCTCGCCGCGCTGCATGCGTCGGAGGAGGGCAAGGGGCTGATCTGCCCAGCGGCGCAGGGGGCGGAAGCGGCGTGGGCCGGCTCGGTCGGGGTGCTGGCCGCGCCCGACATCCTTGCGCTCGTCAACCACTTGAAGGGCCACGGCCTGATCGGCGCGCCGCAACCGGGCGAGGCGATCGACGTGACGCACGGCCCCGATCTGCGTCAGGTGAAGGGGCAGGAGACCGCCAAGCGCGCGCTTGAGATCGCCGCGGCTGGCGGGCACAATCTGCTGATGGTCGGGCCGCCCGGCGCGGGCAAATCGCTAATGGCGTCGTGCCTGCCAGGCATCCTGCCGCCGCTCGACGCCGCCGAGGCGCTGGAGGTGTCGATGGTGGCGAGCGTCGCCGGCACGCTCGCCGGCGGGCGGCTGACCCGGACGCGGCCGTTCCGCAGCCCCCATCATTCCGCCTCGATGGCGGCGCTGACCGGCGGCGGGCTGAAGGTCAAGCCGGGCGAGGTCAGCCTCGCGCATCTCGGCGTGCTGTTCCTCGACGAACTGCCCGAGTTCCAGCGCGCGGTGCTCGATTCGCTGCGCCAGCCGCTTGAGACCGGCACGGTCAGCGTCGCGCGCGCCAACGCGCACGTCACTTTCCCGGCGCGCGTGCAATTGGTCGCGGCGATGAACCCGTGCCGCTGCGGGCATCTCGGCGACGCGGCGCTGGCGTGTTCGCGCGCGCCGAAATGCGCGGCGGATTATCAGGCGAAGGTGTCGGGGCCGCTGCTCGACCGCATCGACCTGCATGTCGAGGTGCAGGCGCTCTCCGCCGCCGATCTCGTGCTGCCGCCGCCCGCCGAGGGGTCGGCCGAGGCGCGCGCGCGGGTCGCGGAGGCGCGCGGCATCCAGACTGCACGCTACGCCGCGCACCCGATCCGCACCAATGCGGAGGTCGACGGCGCGCTGCTCGATACGGTGGCGACGCCCGACGAGGCGGGGCGCACGCTGCTCGCGCAGGCGTCGGAGGCGATGCGGCTGTCGGCGCGCGGCTATACGCGCATACTGCGCGTCGCACGCACCATCGCCGATCTTGCCGGCAGCGAAGGGGTGGGGCGGCTGCATGTGGCCGAGGCGCTGAGCTACCGGCGGCGCGCGCCGACGAACTGACGACGGCGAGTGGCTCGTACCCTTGCGGGCACGCGCTCGGCTGCTGCGCGTAATTGCGTGGCGTAAAGCGGACGTCGGCGGATCTGGTGAGCGCCGCGACGGCGGCGTCCATACCAAACCGTGAGTGTGAAACGCGATCCTGTCGAGGCCGTCGATCACATCGCCGACGCCCTCGGCGATATCGGACACGCCTCGCACCGGCGATACGCGCCACGGTTCGTCTGGCTCGCCGCCACCTTGTGAGCGTCCCGATTCAACCGGCGGACGAGCGCGTTCGGCATACTCATTTCGGGTCAAAAGCGAGGCGCTTCCAGCGGGGCACGCGGATGTTTTCATACAATAGATGAGCATGAGCAGATGAGGCGGCGGAAGGACGATGATTGGCGACACCGGATCGTTGCGACCGTCCGATAGCGGACCTGGCGCCCGCGACTGCGGTCTGCACGCGCTTGGCGACGCGCATCGCCGCCCGTCCCTCGCTCTCGGCGTCAACATCGCGGCGACCCGCCGATGATACGGGGGCTCGTCTTTCAGCTTAGCCTCGTAGCAATCGTCCCGCTGGTCGCGCTCGTACCGCCCGCGCAGGGCTCCATGCTGCTCGTACCGCTCGGTGGAGGCAGTGCGAACGTCCTCGGCTGGGCGATCCCGGCCGGTGCGCTGGTTCAGCGTGCCGGGCCCTTGCCGGGTTCCTTCATCGTCCAGGGTTCGCGCGCGGCGCTTGCTGCGCCGTCCTGGGCGCATCGCACCCTGATGATCGCGGCAGCCAATGCAAGCTGTTCGCCACGGTCGGAGTAGAATGACAATGCCGCTTTTCTCGTTGAACTCGCTCCGCCAGACCGGAATGCGCCTTCTGTTCGCCACCACGGTCCTGTTGTGCGCTACCGTCGCGATCGCGGACGTGGCGAACACGGGGATGCCGGGGGTGCCGACGCTGCTGGCGCTGGCGATGCTCGTCGCGCCGGCCAATCTCGCTCTCACCGCCCGCACCGGACCGGAAGCGCGGCTGGTGATGAGCATGACGGTCGTCGCCGTTCCCGCCCTGCTGCTCTACACGGCACGAGGGAGCCTGTGGCAGACCGATCTTCATCTCCTGTTCTTCGCGGCGGTCGCGATGGTCGCGATCCTGTGCGACTGGAAAGCCATTGCGGTCGCGACCGGGGTGGTCGCGGTCCACCATCTGCTGTTCGGCCTGGTCGTGCCGGCCTGGGTGTTCGAAGGCGGCAGCTCGATGTCGCGGGTACTGCTGCACGCGGCGATCCTGTCGGCGGAGGCGGGAACGCTGATGTGGATCGTCCACAAACTCACCTGTCTGCTCGACGCGGTGGCGCAGCAGGCCACGGAACAGGAGCGTTTGCAGGCAGAGGTCGCCGAGGAACGCGCGGAGCGGATGCGCGAGCTCGAGGTTGCCGTGACCGCGCTTCAGCAGGGCCTGTCCAACCTGGCGCAAGGCGATCTGACCGCGCGGGTGACGGCGGACTTCCCCGCTGCGTACGCGGCGCTCAAGGTCAATTTCAACGAAGCGCTCGATGCGCTGCGCGAGCTGATCGGCGCGGTGTCGGACAGCACCGCGCAGATCCGCACGGGTTCGAGCGAGATCGCGCAAGCGTCGGAGGATCTGGCGCGCCGTACCGAGGGCAATGCGGCCAGCCTGGAGGAGACCTCCGCCTCGCTGACGCAGATCGACACGCGGCTGAAGGCGACCGCGAGCGCCGCTGCGCGCACGGTCGAACGCGCCGACAAGGCGATCGAGACGGTCGGCGGCGGGCGCGCGGTGGCGGAGGAAGCGGTCGACGCGATGGGCCGTGTGTCCGAAAGCGCCAAGGGCATCGACGACGTGATCGAAGGGCTCGACAAGATCGCGTTCCAGACGCGCGTTCTCGCCATGAACGCCGCCGTCGAGGCGGGCCGGGCGGGCGATGCGGGGCGCGGCTTCGCGGTGGTCGCCGATCTCGTCTCGGCGCTGGCGATGCGCGCTGAGGAAGAGGCCAAGCGCGCGCGCGACCAGCTCACCGTCACGCAGGGCGACATCGTCACTGCGGTCGCGGCGGTGACGAAGGTGGACAGCGCGCTGTCGGCGATTTCGGGCGACGTCGCGCAGGTTCACGAGCTGCTCAACACGATGGCGGCGGACAATATCGCGCAGTCGGCGGCGGTGACGCAGATCTCGGTGGCGGTGTCGACGATGGACCAGTCGACCCAGCAGAACGCGGCGATGGTCGAGGAGACATCGGCGGCCGCGCGCAACCTGACCAGCGAGGTGCAGGCGCTGACCGAACAGGCCGCACGCTTCCGCGTCGACAGCGCTCGCGGCCGCACGCCCGCGCGGAGCTATACCTCGCCGGTCAAGCCGCTCCCCAAGGCCGCCGTCGCCGCGCTCACCCGGCCCGTCGAACCGAGCGAGGGCGACTGGAGTCAGTTCTGAAAATGTATCGAGACTTCAAACCGAACAGACGGACGCAGTTTAAAGTCGGGGCGAGGTTTCGACGCCGCAACCCCCACACGATCTGCGATCACATCCTAGAATATAAGTGACGGGCAACGATCAATCTTTTGCGGCCACTTCAAGCGCACCGAGGGCATCATGAATTTTCTCCAGAACGCAACCATCAGGGCCAAGGTTCTTTCGCTCCTGCTCATCCTGGGTGCGCTGACGCTCGCGATTGCATATTACGCATCGAGTCAGTTGCGGACTGCCGACGCTGCATATTCCAGCCTCACCGACGTCGTGTTGCCAAACAGCACGAAGCTCGCGCGCGCGAACCGGCGCGTTACCGAAATGGGTTTCGCCGCATATCGGACAATTGCCTTCGACAGCGCAAGCGCACAAGCAAAAGCCGCCGCGCACGACGAGAAGTCGGCCTTCGAGGAGGCGTTGAAGCTACTCGGTGACGTCGAGAGCAGCGAGCCCGGCACGACAGCGCGGATCGACACTCTGGCAGCAAAAATCACGAGCGTTCATGATGTGCTTCAGCACGCTATCGCCGAGGGGATGAAGGACCACAATGCCGACGCTACGGAGATCATGAAAAGCGCGAATGACGACATCGTCTCGATTGGCGTCAGTATCAAATCCTTCAACGACACGCGCATCGCGTCGTCGAAAAAGCTGTCCTCTGATCTTTCGGCCGCTGCGGCATCATCCTCATGGGCTCTGCTGACCGGCAGCATCGTCGGCATCTTGGTCGCTCTCGGGCTCGGCGCCTGGATTGTGCTTCATGCGATCGTACGTCCTCTGGACGCGCTTCGCAAAACCATGGAGCGACTTGCGCAGGGCGACCACCACCTCGAGGTGCCTGGCATCGATCGCGGTGACGAACTCGGCAACATGGCGAAAGCAGTGCTCGTCTTCCGAGACGCCGCGGCAGCCAAAGAGCGGGACGATGCCGCCAAAGCCCGCGCCGATGCCGAGCAAAAGATGGTCGTCGCGACGCTGTCGCAAAGCTTGCAGGATCTCTCGAACGGCGATCTGTCCGGTAGCATCGACGCAGAATTCTCGCCGAGCTACGCCAGCGTAAAGGTCAACTTTAACAACGCCGTGCGTGCGCTGCGTGAGCTGATCGGCGCGGTGTCGGACAGCACCGCGCAGATCCGCACGGGTTCGAGCGAGATCGCGCAGGCGTCGGAGGATCTGGCGCGCCGTACCGAGGGCAATGCGGCGAGCCTGGAGGAGACCTCCGCCTCGCTGACGCAGATCGACACGCGGCTTAAGGCGACCGCGAGCGCCGCTGCGCGCACCGTCGAACGCGCCGACAAGGCGATCGAGACGGTCGGCGGCGGGCGCGCGGTGGCGGAGGAAGCGGTCGACGCGATGGGCCGTGTGTCCGAAAGCGCCAAGGGCATCGACGACGTGATCGAGGGGCTCGACAAGATCGCGTTCCAGACGCGCGTTCTCGCCATGAACGCCGCCGTCGAGGCGGGCCGGGCGGGCGATGCGGGGCGCGGCTTCGCGGTGGTCGCCGATCTCGTCTCGGCGCTGGCGATGCGCGCCGAGGAAGAGGCCAAGCGCGCGCGCGACCAGCTCACCGTCACGCAGGGCGACATCGTCACCGCCGTGGCGGCGGTGACGAAGGTGGACAGCGCGCTGTCGGCGATCTCGGGCGACGTCGCGCAGGTCCACGAGCTGCTCAACACGATGGCGGCGGACAATATCGCGCAGTCGGCAGCGGTGACGCAGATCTCGGTGGCGGTGTCGACGATGGACCAGTCGACCCAGCAGAACGCGGCGATGGTGGAGGAGACATCGGCCGCCGCGCGCAACCTGACCAGCGAGGTGCAGGCGCTGACCGAACAGGCCGCGCGCTTCCGCGTCGACGGCAGTCGCAGCCGCACGCCCGCGCGGGCGCAAAGCTATACCTCGCCGGTCAAGCCGCTCCCCAAGGCCGCCGTCGCCGCGCTCACCCGGCCCGTCGAACCGAGCGAGGGCGACTGGAGCCAGTTCTGAACGAGCGGCGTCGTGCCGGTCGCGGCGGCTCACTACGCGAACGGCAACGGCGCTGCTAACGTCATGCTCGTCCTTTCACCACCAACGCACGCATCATAGAGCGCATCTATACAGTCATTGCCGCAAATTCAATTTTGCAAAGCCTGCGCACCCGCTACACTGGTGCGCAGGAGAGATGCCATGACCGACTTCGATTTCGCGCTCGGCGAGACCGCCGACATGATCCGCGAAAGCGCGCAGCGGTTCGCCGCCGACCGGATCGCCCCGCTCGCCGCCGAGATCGACGCGAAGGACTGGTTCCCGCGCGAGCTGTGGCCGGAGATGGGGGCGCTCGGACTCCACGGCATCACCGTGGCGGAGGAGGATGGCGGGCTTGGGTTCGGCTATCTCGATCATGTCGTCGCGCAGGAGGAGGTGGCGCGCGCCTCCGCCTCGATCGGGCTCAGCTATGGCGCGCATTCGAACCTGTGCGTCAACCAGATCCGCCGCTGGGGCTCGCCCGAGCAGAAGGCGCGTTACCTGCCGAAACTCATCTCCGGCGAGCATGTCGGCAGCCTTGCCATGTCGGAAGCCGGCGCCGGTTCCGACGTGGTGTCGATGAAGCTGAAGGCCGAGAAGCGCGGCGACCGTTATGTGCTGAACGGCACCAAATTCTGGATCACCAATGCGGCTTACGCTGACACTCTGGTGGTCTATGCCAAGACGGGCGAGGGATCGAAGGGGATCACCACCTTCCTGATCGAGAAGGGCATGAAAGGTTTCTCGATCGGGCAGAAGATCGACAAGGTCGGTATGCGCGGCTCGCCGACCGCCGAGCTGGTGTTCGACGATTGCGAAGTTCCGGAGGAAAACATCATGGGGCCGCTCAACGGCGGCGTCGGTATCCTGATGTCCGGCCTCGACTATGAGCGCACCGTGCTGGCGGGCATCCAGCTCGGCATCATGCAGGCGTGCCTCGACGTGGTGCTGCCCTATGTCCGCGAACGCAGGCAGTTCGGCAAGCCAATCGGCGCGTTCCAGCTTATGCAGGCCAAAATCGCCGACATGTACGTCGCGCTCAACAGCGCGCGCGCCTATGTCTATGCGGTCGCGAAGGCGTGTGATGCGGGCCGCACGACGCGCTTCGACGCCGCGGGCGCGATCCTGTTGGCGAGCGAGAATGCCGTGAAGGTCTCGTTGGAGGCGGTGCAGGCGCTCGGCGGCGCGGGCTATACCAAGGACTGGCCGGTCGAGCGGTTCATGCGCGACGCGAAGCTGCTCGACATCGGTGCCGGCACCAACGAGATCCGCCGCATGCTGATCGGCCGCGAACTGATCGGCGCGTCGGAACGGATCGCCCAGTGAGCGCGCCGGTCCTCGACAGCAAGATCCTGACCGCGAGCGAGACGTTCGCCGCCAACGCCGGCCACAACCGCGCGCTGGTCGATCGCCTGCGCGTGGCGGTAGCTCAGGCGGCGAGCGGCGGATCGGAGGCGGCGCGCGCCAAGCATGTCGCGCGCGGCAAGCTGCTGCCGCGCGCGCGGGTGGAGCGGTTGCTGGACCCGGGGTCGCCGTTTCTGGAGGTGGGCCAACTGGCCGCCAACGGCTTGTACGGCGACGAGGTGCCGGGTGCGGGCATCATCGCCGGCATCGGCCGCGTCTCCGGTCGGCAGGTGATGATCGCCTGCAACGACGCGACGGTGAAGGGCGGCACCTATTTCCCGCTCACCGTGAAGAAGCATCTGCGCGCGCAGGAGATCGCGCTCGAGAACCGGCTGCCGTGCGTCTATCTGGTCGACAGCGGCGGCGCGAACCTGCCCAACCAGGCCGAGGTGTTCCCCGACCGCGATCATTTCGGCCGCATCTTCTTCAATCAGGCGACCATGTCGGCGCACGGCATCGCTCAGATCGCCTGCGTGATGGGAAGCTGCACGGCGGGCGGCGCCTATGTTCCCGCCATGTCGGACGAGAGCGTGATCGTGCGCAACCAGGGCACGATCTTCCTCGCCGGGCCGCCGCTGGTGCAGGCGGCGACGGGCGAGGTGATCTCTGCCGAGGATCTCGGCGGGGGCGATCTGCACGGGCGCAAGTCGGGCGTGGTCGATCACGTCGCCGAAAATGACGAACACGCGCTTACGATCGTGCGCGATATCGTCTCGACGCTCCGGCCGGACCGCACACCCGATCTCGACCTGCGCCCGCCGGTGCCGCCGAAATACGCGCCGGAGGAGCTGTACGGCATCATCCCGCAGGACGTGCGTGCGCCCTATGACGTGCGCGAGGTGATCGCGCGGCTGGTCGACGGCAGCGCGTTCCATGAGTTCAAGGCGCTGTACGGCACGACCCTGGTGTGCGGCTTCGCGCATATCTGGGGCATGCCAGTCGCGATCCTCGCCAACAACGGCGTGCTGTTCTCCGAAAGCGCGCTGAAGGGGGCGCACTTCATCGAACTGGCCTGCCAGCGGCGTATTCCGCTGCTGTTCCTCCAGAACATCTCGGGCTTCATGGTCGGCGGCAAATATGAGGCGGAGGGCATCGCGAAGAACGGTGCGAAGCTCGTCACCGCCGTCGCCACCGCGAGCGTTCCCAAGATCACCGTGCTGATCGGCGGCAGCTTCGGCGCGGGCAATTACGGCATGTGCGGGCGCGCCTATCAACCGCGCTTCCTGTTCAGTTGGCCCAACGCACGGATCAGCGTGATGGGCGGCGAGCAGGCGGCGAGCGTGCTCGCCACCGTCCACCGCGATGCGGCGAACTGGTCTTCGGAGGAGGCGGAGGCGTACAAGGCGCCGATCCGCCAGAAATACGAGGACGAGGGCAATTCCTATTACGCCACCGCGCGGCTGTGGGACGATGGCATCATCGACCCCGCGCAGACGCGCGACGTGCTGGGTCTGGCCTTTGCCGCGACGCTCAACGCCCCCGTGCCCGACGCCGCGCGCTTCGGCGTGTTCCGGATGTGATGGCGATGCGCATGCGATCCCTGCTGTTCGTGCCGGGCGACCGACCCGAGCGCTTCGCCAAGGCGGCCGCCTCGGGTGCCGACTCGCTGATCCTCGATCTCGAGGACTCGGTCGCGCCCGACCGCAAAGGTTTCGCGCGAGAGGCGGTGGCCGAATGGCTCGCCGACGGTTCGGCCGTCCCGAGTTTCGTGCGCATCAACCCGCTCGACAGCGCGACGATCGACGACGATCTAGCGGTAGTGGCGGGCGGCCGACCCTATGGCGTCCTGCTGCCCAAGGCGGAGGGCGCGGCGTCGGTGCGTGCGCTGCTCGACCGCGCCGGGCCGTCGCTGCCGCCGATCCTGCCGATCGCGACCGAGACGCCGGCGGCGATCTTCGAGCTGGGCAGCTATCGCAGTGTCGCGCAGCATCTCGCCGGGGTGACCTGGGGCGCGGAAGACCTGCCCGCCGCGATCGGCGCGCAGAGCGCGCGCGAGGCGGACGGCAGCTATACCGCGCCGTATGAGATGGTTCGCGCGCTCACCCTGTTCGCTGCGCACGCTGCCGGGGTCGCGGCGATTGAGACGATTTTCCCGCGTATCGACGCGGCCGACGCACTTGCCGCATATGTCGCACGGGCGTGCCGCGATGGCTTCACCGGTATGATGGCGATTCACCCCACGCAGATCGCCGCGATCAACGCCGGCTTCACGCCCACCGCCGAGGCGGTGGCGCGGGCGCGGGCGATCGTCGAGGCTTTCGCCGCCGCGCCCGGGGTCGGCGCGCTGAAACTCGACGGCAAGATGGTCGATCGCCCGCATCTGGTGCAGGCGCGCCGCATCCTCGACCTTGCAGGAGACCCGGCATGATCGGCTCGCTTCTTATCGCCAATCGCGGCGAGATCGCCTGCCGCATCATCCGCACCGCGCGCCGGCTCGGCGTGCGGACGGTGGCAGTTTATTCGGACGCGGATGCCGACGCGCTGCACGTGCGCGAGGCGGACGCGGCGGTGCATATCGGCGCATCCCCTGCGCGCGAGAGCTATCTGGTCGGCGAACGGATCATCGCCGCCGCGCAGGCGAGTGGCGCCGAGGCGATCCATCCCGGCTACGGCTTCCTCTCCGAAAACGCCGGCTTTGCGGCAGCGGTGGCGGATGCCGGGCTTGTGTGGGTCGGCCCGACGCCATCCTCGATCACCGCGATGGGGCTGAAGGACGCCGCCAAGACGCTGATGGCGGCGGCCGGCGTGCCGGTCACGCCCGGCTATATGGGCGAGCGGCAGGACGCCGGCTTCCTTGCCGCGGAGGCTGACAAGATCGGCTATCCGGTGCTCATCAAGGCGGTGGCGGGCGGCGGTGGCAAGGGCATGCGGCTGGTCGAGCGGCCCGAGGATTTCGCCGACGCGCTTGCCTCGTGCCAGCGCGAGGCGGCATCCTCGTTCGGCAACGCGCATGTGTTGATCGAAAAGTATATCCAGCGGCCGCGCCACATCGAGGTGCAGGTGTTCGGCGACACGCACGGTAACATCGTCCACCTGTTCGAGCGCGATTGCAGCCTGCAACGCCGCCACCAGAAGGTGATCGAGGAAGCGCCAGCGCCCGGCATGGACGAGGCGACCCGCGCCTCGTTGTGCGCGGCGGCGGTGAAGGCGGCGGCGGCGGTCGATTACGTCGGCGCGGGCACGATCGAGTTCATCGCCGATGCGAGCGAGGGCCTGCGCGCCGACCGCATCTGGTTCATGGAGATGAACACCCGTCTTCAGGTCGAGCATCCGGTGACGGAGGAGATCACCGGGATCGATCTGGTCGAATGGCAGCTTCGCGTCGCATCGGGCGAGCCGCTGCCGCGCCGGCAGGAGGAGCTGACGATCGGCGGCTGGGCGATGGAGGCGAGGCTCTATGCGGAAGACCCGGCCAAAGGCTTCCTGCCGTCGATCGGCACGCTCGACCTGCTGCGCTTCGGCGCGGTCGAAGGCGGGCGCGTCGACACCGGCGTCTATCAGGGCGCGGAGGTTTCGCCCTTCTACGATCCGATGATCGCCAAGCTGATCGCGCGCGGCGCGACCCGCGACGAAGCGCGCGTCCGGCTGCGTGCCGAGATCGCCGGCAGCGCGGTATGGCCGGTCAGGACCAACGCCGCCTTCCTCGTCAAGGCGCTGGAGCATCCGGCCTTCGTCGCCGGCGATGTCGATACCGGGCTGATCGGCCGCGATGGTGCGGAGATGGCGGAGCCGCCCGCGCCCTCGGCCGCCGCGCTGACCGAGGCGGCGCAAACGCTGGTTGCGAGCAACCGCCGGTTCGGCTTCCGCCTCAACGCCGCGCCACGCCGGACCGCGACGTTTCTGCTTGACGGTGAGGCTGTCGAGGTGACGCTGGCGGGTGGCAGCGCCGTGCCGGTGGAGTCAACCCTCGTGGTCGAGAACGGACAGGTATGGCGGCTCGCGCCATTCCGTGCGGCGGCAGGGGCGGGGGGCGCCGCCGCGACCGGCACGATCCTGTCGCCGATGCCGGGCCGCATCATCGCGGTCGATGTGGCGGCGGGCGATGCCGTCACCAAGGGGCAGAAGCTGCTCACGCTGGAGGCGATGAAGATGGAACACACGCTGGTCGCGCCGTTCGACGGCACCGTCGCGGAACTCAACGCCACCGCCGGCGCGCAGGTGCAGGTCGAGGCGCTGCTCGCGCGCATCGAAGTGAAAGACGCATAATGGCCGGCAGGCATTTCGACGAGTGGCAGGTGGGTGACCGAATCGAGCATGAGATCCGCCGCACCGTCACCGAAACCGACAATCTGCTGTTTTCGGTGATGACGCATAATCCGCAACCGCTGCACATCGACGCGGAAGCGGCCAAGGCGTCGGAGTTCGGCCAGATCCTCGTCAACGGCACCTTCACCTTCGCGCTGATGGTCGGTCTCACCGTCGCCGACACCACGCTCGGCACGCTCGTCGCCAACCTCGGCTATGACAAGCTGGTGATGCCCAAGCCCGTCTTCATCGGCGATACGCTGCGCGCCGCCAGCGACGTCACCGGTTTGCGCGAGAGCGGGTCGCGGCCAAATGCCGGCATCGTCACCTTCGCGCACGAACTCATCAACCAGCGCCACGAGGTGGTGTGCAAATGCCTTCGCATGGCCCTGCTCAAGACGCGCAATGCATGATGTGACGACTGCGCCGTTGGCATGTGGGTGCGATCCGCTATCTGCGGCGCACCGGCGTTGAAGGTCAGGCGACCGTAACCGCCACCACTTCGATCGCATCGGCCTTGCCGCCGTAATCGACCGTCTCGCCAACTTCAGCGCCCATCATCGCGCGCGCGAGCGGGGCGGAGAAGGCGAGGCGGCCTGCCGCCGGATCGCTCTCGTCGAAGCCGACGATCTCGATTTCGCGCAGCCCGCCGTTCAGCGTGAACGCCACGCGCGTGCCGATCGCGACGTGATCGCCGGTGGCAGGCGGTGCCACTTCGGCAGTGGTCTCGCGCGTCGACCAATAGCGCAGGTCGCGTTCGGCGACGTCGCGTTCGTCGCCCTCGGGCGCGGCGGCGGCGAGCGCGCGGAAATGCGCGACCTGTTCGCCGATCAGCGCGAGCCCGCGCGGCGTGACGCGGTTGGGGCCGGGCGGGATCGGCAGTTCGAACCGGGGTTCCTTATGCTCCTCGTCGCTCTCGCGCCGGAATGCCACGCTCACAATTGTCTCTCCTGATCCGCTTGTCCGCCATTGTCGCGCGTTTGTAACACCGCGTCCAAGGGATTGTGCGGCCGGTCAGTCGCGCCGGTCGCCCGCCACGCCGCTCTCGCGCAGCCGTGCGGAGGCCTCGCGCTCGATCTGCTGCAACTCGTGGATCGTCTCCTCCAGCGCGGCGCGCTGATGTTCGAGATCGGCGAGACGCTCGCGCACCCGGTTCGCCAGCCGCGACATCTGCTCGGCATGGAGCGGATCGACGTCGTAGAGGTCGAGGAACTCCTTGATCTCGCGGATCGAGAAGCCGAGCCGCTTGCCGCGCAGGATGAGCTGCATGCGGCCCACGTCCCGCTTGGAATAGATCCGCGTGCTGCCGATCCGCTGCGGCTCGATCAGGCCCTTGTCCTCGTAGAAGCGTAACGTCCGCTGCGTCACGCCGAGCTGCTGCGCGACTTCCTGAATGCCCTTGCGCGTCTCGTCGGCCGGTTCCTTGCGGACCGCCGCGCGCATCGTGTCGAGGCGGCTCTGGCCCGGTGTCGTCACGGCGAGGCCCGCTCGCGCGTGTGTGGATGCGTGTCGTTCATGCCCGCTGCTTTCGTGCTGCCCGCGCCGGTTCGATCAACAAGGCGGGATGAGAATCAAGGACTTTCGCCCGGTCAGGCGCGTCGCGCGCGATCTTCGGCGACCAGTTCCTTTTTGGAGAGTTTGCCGATCAGCGTCTTGGGCAGGCTGTCGCGGACCTCGAACTCCTTGGGCACCTCGATCTTGCTCAGCCGTTCTTCGAGGAAGCGCTTGAGATCGGGGACGGTCAGTTCCATCCCCTCGTGCAGCGCGACGAACAATTTCGGCGACTGACCGCGATAGGCGTCGGGAATGGCGATCGCGATCGCTTCCTTGATAGCGGGATGCTGATAGGCGGCATCCTCGATCATGCGCGGATAGACGTTGTAGCCGCCGCACAGGATCACGTCCTTGATACGATCGACCAGGAACAGATAGCCGTCGCCATCGAGATAGCCGATATCGCCGGTGCGAAGCGCGCCATCGACGAACACCGCCTCGGTGTCGGCGGGGCGTTGCCAATAGCCTTTCATGATCTGCGGCCCGCGCGCGCAGACCTCGCCGCGCTCGCCCTGGGGCAGGAGGCGGTGCGGCTCGGCAGGATCGCGGATTTCGAGGATCGTGCCGGGGAAGTGCGGGCCGCAACTGTCGTTCTTCACCAGCCCGTCGAGCGGGTTGCAGGCGATGATCGGCGAGGATTCGGACAGGCCGTAACCCTCCACCACGCGCCCGCCGGTACGTCGTTCGAACGTCTCGCGGATCTCGAGCGGCAGCGGCGCGCCGCCCGAGATGCACGCGCGCACGCGGGAGAGGTCGGGCACCTGCTGCTGGGGCAGGTCGTTCATCGCCGCATAGATGGTCGGCACGCCGAAGAATTGCGTCGGCGGCTTGCGCTTCATCGTGGCGAGCATCTGCGCCATGTTGAAGCGCGGCAGCAGCACCATCTCCGCGCCGATCTCGACCGAGAAATTGAGCACGGTGGTCAGCGCAAAGACGTGGAACATCGGCAGCACGCCCAGCGTGCGCTCCTGATGAGGTTTGCGGCCGCCGACATGCTCCAGCATCTGCGCGCTGTTGGCGGTCAGATTGGCGTGGGTGAGCATCGCGCCCTTGGGTACGCCGGTGGTGCCGCCGGTATATTGCAGCACGGCGACGTCGTCGGGGCTCTGCGCGACCGGATCGGGCGCGGCATGGTTGGACAGCAGCGCACGCAGCCGGATCGTATGGCCCTCGTCGGCGACGCGGGCATGGTCCTTGCGCTTGAAGACGAGGAAGCCGATCGCCTGCGCCATCGGCAGCATGTCGGCCATGCCGCACAGCACGATCTGCTCGATGCCGGCGGCGGTCGCGACCGCCTGCACCTTGTCGTGGATCGCGGCGAGATCGGGCACCGCGATCATCCGCGTGCCCGAGTCGCGGATCTGATGGTCGAGTTCCTGCTCGGTATAGAGCGGGTTGAACTGCACCACGATCGCCCCGACCCGCAGCGCCGCGAAGTACAGCACCACGAAATAGGGGCAATTGGGCAGGCAGAGGCCGAAGCGGTCGCCCGGCTTCAGCCCCCGATCCTGAAGCCCCCGCGCCGCATGATCGACCAAGGTGCCCAGCGCCTTGTACGTCCACGTCCGACCGAGGAAGTCGATCGCGATCCGCTCGGGCCAGGTGGCGACCGCATGGTCGAGCAGATCGCCCAGCAGACGCGGGCGCATGACGAAGCGGTCCTGGTGGTCGACCGGCGGGGCGGGGGCGGGCATCATCGCGTCAGAACCGGAACCGGCCGCCGAGCGACAGCACGACCGCGCTCGCCTTCTGGAGTTCGCCGTTGACGAGGATCGGCGTTTGCGCGGCGGTGCCGGCATAGGCCGCGGTCAGCCGATCGATCTTCGCGTTCTTGAACATGATGTAGGAGACGGCGGTGTCCACTGTGAACGCCTTCGTCACCGCGATGCTGGCGCCGGTGGCGAAGTTCCAGCGGTCGCTGTCGGGCACGCGCGCGTCGCGGTCACCATCGCTGGTGGGGCTCTCGTCATGCTGCACGCCCGCGCGCAAGGTGATCTGGCGCGCGACCGCCACGTCGACGCCGCCCGCGAAGCTCCACGTATCGTGATACCCCTCGGGGATCGCGACGTTGAGCGGCGCGCCGATCCGGATCGCGTCGAATTCGGACCAGCCCGAGCGCACGGCTTGCGCGTTGAGCGTCACCTTGGGGGTGACTGCGGCGCGCGCGCCGAACGTCACCTGCCACGGCGTGGTGAACGTCGCATCGGTCGCGATCCGGCCGTTCTGCGCGGCAAGCGGGCCGAGCAGGCCGGCGGTCGTCACCGAACCTTCGAGCTTGTGCTTGATCTTGGACTTGTAGCTTGCGCCCAGCGTGATCGGCCCGGCGCGATATTGCGCGCCGACCGTATAGCCGAAGTCCCAGCCGTTGCCCTTCAGCTCCTGATGCCCGTCGGCGAGCAGCGGCGACAGGTTGGGGAGCGCGTTGGAGAGCGTGGCGTCCGAATATTCGGCGTTGAGCGCCGCGCCGATCGCGATCTGCGGCGTCACCATGAACGCGACCGAGGGCTGGAGATCATAGGTGCGCAGCTTGGTGCGGTCGGCGGTGTAGCGGACCCAGCTCGTCGCCGGATAATCGGTGGTGAAGCTGAACGGCGAGGTGGCGGCGAGGCCGATGCTGAGCCGCGGCGTGATCGCGCACGATACCGCGCCGGAGGGGAGCAGGCCGTCGCGGATCGGATTGTTGCTGACGACGTCCCCGCCGACCGCGCGCGGCGCCTGACCGGGACGCACGATCACCGTACCCTTGTTGACGACATTGCCCTTGGGGAGGATGCCGCTTGCGCCGAGCGAGCCCGCACAGCCCTGCTGGTCGGCGATCGATGCCGGGTTCCACCACAGCGACTCCGGCCCCTGATCCGCGACTTCGCCCGAGAAGGCGCGGCCCGCGCCCTTCACCGACTGTTCCTGAAGATAGAAAGCGCTTGCGTGCGCCGCCCCGGAATAGGCAAAAAACACCACCGGCATTGCCGCCAGCGAGGAAATCTTCCGGAAATTTCGCATGTAATCCTCCAATCCTAACGTCTTTTGTTTTGTCGCCGTGATCCTGGGATCAGCGGATGCGCGTCCACACCTGCGTCTTGCACAACGGCCAGACGATGCAGCCCTTCAGCTTGATCTGGTTGGCATCGGCAGGCGTCAGCGTGGCGGTATAGGTGCCGCCGTCCTCGGCATTGTAGATCGTGCCGCCGCCCCACGCGCCCGCCTTCCAGGCGAATCCTTCGAGGATCGTCAGCCCTTTGAGCGCGCGCGAACGCTTCGCCGCATCCTTGTTCTTGATGTCCTTGAGGTGCGGATCGGCGCGCAGGCCATCCGATTCGAGGAGTGATCCGCAGATCGACGCACCGCACTTCGCGATCTCGACCACGCCGTGCCGAACCGGCGTCTGCCAGCGCCCGATCACCATATCCGGAGCGGCCGCATAGGCCGCCGCTGCTGCCAAAAGCTCAATCATCCTCTCTCCTCCGGCCTTGCGCGCGCCGGTTGATCCGACACGCTGGCCCGCACGTTTCCGCATCGGCGGTGGAACGCGAATCGCACTTTGCCGCAAAAATCAGTTGACGTATAGGTCAATTATCGCACCATTAGGGGATGGTGAGCGGGACGGTGATTCCCGAAGACCTTTGGAGAGGCTGTTCGATGCGCGACGTGGTTATCGCGGGCTATGCCCGCTCCCCCTTTCATCTCGCCGGCAAGGGCGCGCTCGCCCGCGTCCGCCCCGACGATCTCGCCGCCACGGTGATTCGCGGGCTGATCGAGCGGACCGGCGTGAAGGCGGAGGATATCGAGGACATCATCCTCGGCTGCGCCTTCCCGGAAGGCGAACAGGGCTTCAACATCGCGCGCCTCGTCGGCTTGCTCGCCGATCTGCCGCTGTCGGTCGGCGGGATGACCGTGAACCGCTTCTGCGGCTCCTCGATGAGCGCGATCCATATCGCCGCCGGGCAGATCCAGCTCGGCGCGGGCGAGACGTTCATCTGCGCCGGTGTCGAGGCGATGAGCCGGGTGCCGATGATGGGCTTCAACCCGCTTCCCAATCCGGCGCTCGCCAAGAAAAGCGCCGCCTATATGAGCATGGGCGACACTGCCGAGAACGTCGCGCGCAAATACCAGATCACCCGCGAACAGCAGGAAGCCTTCGCGGTGTCGAGCCAGGACAAGGCGGCGGCGGCGGTCGCGGGCGGCAAGCTCGATGCCGAGATCGTGCCGATCACCACCAAGGCGGGCTTGGTCGACAAGGACGGCACGCCGCGCGCGGGGACCACGGCGGAGGCGCTTGCCGGATTGAAGCCCGCGTTCAGCCAGGACGGCACGGTGACGGCGGGCACCGCCTCGCCGCTGACCGACGGCGCGAGCGCGGTGCTGGTGACGAGCGAGGAGTACGCGCGCGCCAACGGCCTGACCATCCTCGCGCGGATCAAGGCGGTGGCGGTGTCGGGCTGCTCGCCCGAGATCATGGGCATCGGCCCCGTCGAGGCGAGCCGCAAGGCGCTCGCCCGCGCCGGTGTCGAGGTTGGACAGCTCGATGTGGTCGAGCTGAACGAGGCGTTCGCCAGTCAGGCATTGGCCTGCATCGGTGACCTCGGGCTCGATCAGGCCAAGGTCAATCTCGACGGCGGCGCGATCGCGATAGGCCATCCGCTCGGCGCAACCGGCGCGCGCATCGTCGGCAAGGCGGCGGCGCTGCTCAGCCGCGAGGGCGGGAAATATGCGCTCGCCACCCAGTGCATCGGCGGCGGGCAGGGCATCGCGACGGTGCTGGAGTCGGTGGAATGAGCGATATTAAAAAGGTCTGCGTGATCGGCGCGGGCACGATGGGCGCAGGGATAGCCGCGCAGGTCGCCAATGCCGGCGTGCCGGTGCTGCTGCTCGACATCGTGCGCGACCCTGCCGACCGCAACGCGGTCGCGGCGGGCGCGGTGGCGAAGATGCTCAAGACCGAGCCCGCGCCGTTCATGTCCAAGGCGGCGGCCAAGCTGGTCGAAGTCGGCAACATCGAGGACGATCTCGCCCGTGTCGCCGAATGCGACTGGATCGTCGAGGCGATCGTCGAGCGGATCGACCTCAAGCAATCGCTGTACGAGAAGCTGGAGGCGGTGCGCCGGCCGGGCACGGCCGTATCGTCGAACACCTCGACCATCCCGCTCGCGAACCTGACCGCCGGTCGTTCCGAGGCGTTCGCGCGCGATTTCCTCATCACACACTTCTTCAACCCGCCGCGCTACATGCGGCTGCTCGAAATCGTCTCGGCTCCCGCGACCGACGCCGCGCTGGTTGCGCGCGTCGCTGATTTCGCCGATCGCCGCATGGGCAAGACGATCGTCCACGCCAAGGACACGCCCGGCTTCATCGCCAACCGCGTCGGCACCTTCTGGATCCAGGCGGCGCTCAACGCCGCGTTCGACCTCGGCCTCACCGTCGAGGAAGCCGATGCGATCGCGGGCAAGCCGATGGGCGTGCCCAAGACCGGCGTGTTCGGGCTGGTCGATCTGGTTGGCATCGACCTGATGCCGCATCTGCAAAAGAGCCTCACCGAGACGCTCAGCCCGGACGATCCCTATCAGGCGATCTCGGCGATCCCGCCGCTGATTGAGCGGATGATCGCGGACGGCTATACCGGCCGCAAGGGCAAGGGCGGCTTCTACCGGATCAACCGCGAGGCCGGGAAACGCAAGGAGGCGATCGACCTCGCCAGCGGCGAATATCGCCCGGTCGTCACGCCGGCGTCGCTGCCGGGTGGCGCGGCGAAGGGCGATCTTGCCGCGCTGCTCAGCGTTCCCGGCAAGGTCGGCGCGTACGCCTGGGCGATCCTCGGCGCGACGCTCTCCTACGCCGCCAGCCTCGTGCCCGAAGCGGCTGACGATATCGTCGGCGTCGATACCGCGATGAAGCTCGGCTACAACTGGACCTTCGGCCCGTTCGAGCTGATCGACAAGATCGGCGCGGCCAAGCTCGCCGAGCGGCTCGCCGCCGAGGGCAAGCCGGTGCCCGCGATCCTCGGCCTCGCGGGGGAGCGCAGCTTCTACCGGGTCGAGGGTGGCAAGCGCCAGTTCCTCGGGCTCGACGGCACGTATCACGACGTGGCGCGCCCTGACGGCGTGCTGCTGCTCGCAGATGTGAAGCTCACCGCCAAGCCGCTGGTCAAGACCGCATCCGCCGCATTGTGGGACGTGGGTGATGGCGTCGCCGCGCTCGAATTCACCGGCAAGATGAACGCGCTCGACGGTGAGGTGATGAAGGCGATCGGCCTTGCCATTCCCATCGTCACGGAGAAGTTCAAGGCGTTGGTCGTCTATAACGAGGGCAGCAATTTCTCGGCCGGCGCCAATCTCGGCCTCGCCATGTTCGCGCTCAACATCGCGGCGTGGGGCGAGATCGACAAGCTCGTCGCAGGCGGGCAGGAGGCGTACAAGGCGCTCAAATATGCGCCGTTCCCGGTGGTGAGCGCGCCGTTCGGCATGGCGCTCGGCGGCGGGTGCGAGATGCTGCTCAACAGCGATGCGGTGCAGGCACACGCCGAGACCTACACCGGCCTCGTCGAATGCGGCGTCGGGCTGATCCCCGGCTGGGGCGGGTGCGGCGAGATGCTCGACCGCTGGCGGAGTGACCCGACCATGCCCAAGGGCCCGATGCCCGCGGTTGCGAAGGTGTTCGAGACCGTCTCGACCGCGACCGTCTCCAAGTCGGCGGCGCAGGCCAAGGAATATGGTTTCCTGCGCCCCGACGACGGCATCACCATGAACCGCGACCGGCTGCTCGCCGACGCCAAGGCCAGGGCGCTCTCGCTGGCCGAGGGATACGAGCCGCCCAAGCCACCCGAGTTCCGCCTGCCGGGCGTGAGCGGGCGGACCGCGCTCGGCATGGCGGTTGAGGGCTTCCAGGCGCGCGGCCTCGCCACCGACTATGACGGCGTGGTGTCGGGCTTCCTCGCCGACGTGCTGACCGGCGGCGAGGCCGATCTGGTCGATACCGTCACCGAAGCCGATCTGCTCGCGCTCGAACGCAAGGCCTTCATGAAGCTGGTGCGCGACCCCCGCACGCAGGCCCGGATCGAGCATATCCTCGACACCGGCAAACCGCTCCGCAATTGAGAGACCGAACCCATGCAAGTCTATGACGCACCGCTGCGCGACATGCGCTTCGTCCTCAACGAACTGCACAATGACGACGGGTTCGGCGATATCCCCGCGCTCGCCGAGTTCACGCCCGACCTGACCGACGCGGTGCTGGAGGAGGCCGCGCGCTTCAGCCGCGAGGTGCTCGCCCCGCTCAACCGCTCCGGCGACGAGGAGGGCTGCCATTACGAGAACGGCGTGGTGCGCACTCCCGCGGGCTTCAAGGACGCGTACAAGCAGTTCGCCGAAGGCGGCTGGACCGCGCTTGCCGGCGATCCGAAATGGGGCGGGCAGGGGCTGCCCGAGGCGCTCAACAAGCTGGTCGAGGAGATGAGCTGTTCGGCCAACCTGTCGTTCGGCCTGTACCCCGGCCTCACCCACGGCGCGACCACCGCGATCGAGGGCTATGCCACCGAAGACCTCAAGCAGACCTATCTGCCCAAGATGGTCAGCGGCGCGTGGTCGGGCACGATGTGCCTGACCGAGGCGCATTGCGGCACCGATCTCGGCCTGCTGCGCACCCGCGCGGTCCCGCAGGACGACGGCAGCTACCGCATCACCGGTTCGAAGATCTTCATCTCGGCGGGTGAGCATGACCTGACCGAGAACATCGTCCACCTCGTGCTCGCGCGGCTGCCCGATGCGCCCAAGGGCGTGAAGGGGATCAGCCTGTTCCTGGTGCCAAAGTATCTCCCCAAGGACGATGGTTCGGTCGGCCCGTCGAACGGCGTGCTGTGCGCCAATATCGAGCACAAGATGGGGCTCAAGGCCTCCGCAACGTGCCAGATGAACTTCGAGGACTCGACCGGCTGGCTGATCGGTGAGCCCAACAAGGGCATGGCGGCGATGTTCACGATGATGAACACCGAACGCGTCTCGGTCGGCATCCAGGGGTTGGGCGTCGGCGAGGCGGCGTATCAGGCGGCGGTCTATTACGCCAAGGATCGGTTGCAGGGCCGCGCGCTGTCGGGCGTCAAGAACCCGGACGGCCCAGCCGATCCGATCATCGTCCACCCCGACGTGCGCCGCATGCTGATGACGATGCGTGCCTATAACGAGGGCTGTCGCGCGGTATCGGCGTGGGTGTCGCGCGCGCTTGATGCGGAAACGCACTCGCCCGATCCGGCGGTCAAGCAGCGCGCGGAGGATTTCGTCGCGCTGATGACGCCGGTGGTGAAGGCGCTGTTCACCGATCTGGGCCACGAGAGCGCGCATCTGGCGGTGCAATGCTATGGCGGCCACGGCTACATTCGCGAAAGCGGTGTCGAGCAATATGCCCGCGATGCCCGGATCGCGATGATCTACGAAGGCACCAACGGCATTCAGGCGCTCGATCTGGTCGGGCGCAAGCTCGGCGCACATACCGGCCGCTATCTGCGCAGCTTCTTTCATCCGGTGTCGCAGTTCATCGAGGAGAACAGCGGCGAGGGGCCGTTGAAACCGATGATCGACGGCCTCGCCCGCGCGTTCGGGGCGTTGCAGCTTTCCACCGCTACCATCGCGCAGCGTGGCCTCGCCGATCCCGAGGAGGCGGGGGCCGCCTCGACCGATTACCTGCGACTGCTCGGGCTGGTGGCGATGGCCTATTGCTTTGCCAAGGCGACCAAGGTGTCGGGCCTCAAGCTGCTGTTCGGCGCGGAGGACAAGGCATTCTACGACGCCAAGATCAAGACCGCGACCTTCTTCTACGAACGCATCCTGCCGCAGACCGCCGCTTTGTTCCTCCAGATCAAGGCGGGCAAGACGTCGATGATGGCGCTCGACGCGGAGGCGTTCTGACGCTTCCCGCTGCCCTGTCCGAGCGGCTCGCGATTCCGGCGATGGTCGCGCCGATGTTCCTCGTGTCGGGCGTGGAACTGGTGGTGGCCTGCTGCCAAAGCGGGCTGCTCGGCACCTTCCCGGCGCTCAACGCGCGTACCGGGGAAGACCTTGATCGCTGGCTGGACGAGATCGCGGCGCGGCTCGACGGGGCGGCCGCGCCGTTCGGCGTCAACCTGATCGTCCACAAGAGCAACACGCGGCTCGATGCCGATCTTGCCCGCATCGTCGCGCACCGTGTGCCGGTGGTCATCACCTCGCTCGGCGCGGTGTCGGACATCGTGCAGGCGGTGCAGTCCTACGGCGGCATCGTGCTGCATGACGTGACGACGGTGCGCCATGCCGAGAAAGCAGTCGCGGCGGGCGTCGACGGGCTGATCGCGGTGTGCGCGGGTGCTGGCGGTCATGCCGGCACGCTCAGCCCGTTCGCTTTGGTGTCTGAGATCCGCGGCTTCTTCGACGGTCCGCTCGCGCTGGCGGGCGCGATCACGCAAGGTCGTCACATCGCCGCCGCGCGGATGATGGGCGCCGACCTCGCCTATCTCGGCTCGCACTTCATCGTCGCCGAGGAAAGCCTGGCGAGCGATGCGCAGAAGGCGATGATGCTCGGCGCACACGCCGCCGACATCGTCCATACCGATCGCGTCACCGGCGTGCCCGCCAGTTTCCTCAAGCCCAGCCTCGACGCGGCGACCCTGCCCGACGCGCATGGCGGCCTCTCGCTCGCGGAGGAAGCGCGCGCGTGGAAGTCGATCTGGTCGGCGGGGCAGGGCGTCGGCGCGGCGCGTGCGGTGCAGCCCGCGCGTGCAGTGTGCGAGGCGTTGATCGCGGAATATCGCGCGGCGGTGGCGGCATGACCGGGTTGGATGAGATCCGCGCGATGATCGCGCGCGGCAAGCGGCCGCCGATGATGGAACTGCTCGATATCGATCTGACCGAGGTCGATCGCGGCCACGTCGTCTTCGAGGCCACGCCGAGTGCGCTGCATTACAACCCGCTCGGCATCGTCCATGGCGGCTATGCGGCGACGATGCTCGATTCTGCCTGCGGGCTCGCCGCGAGCAGCGCGACCGACACGCCGCTCAACTGCGTCACGCTCGAGATCAAGATCAGCTACCACGCCGCGCTGAGTGCGCGTTCGGGGCGGGTACGCGCGATCGGACGACTGCTGACGATCGGCAAGCGCGTCGCCTATACCGAGGCGAAGCTGATCGGCGCCGACGACAGGCTCTACGCGTCGGCGACATCGACCCTGCTGCTGTCCGAGCGGCGCGCGACCGCCGAGCCGGAGGCATCCCCGACCGCATAATCCTCTGGTACGGGGCAAGGCAAAGCGAGCGCTTGCCAAACCTGCTGACACCGCTTTACCATGGCGCCAAGTCCAACAGGACGGAGGGGATTCTTGGCCATGAAAGCGCACGTAGCGAGCGTTCGGTCCGACCGGGCGCCACGCCCGGGAAGGACGGCTTCGTCGCCTTCGCCGATACCGGCGACCCCACTCATGTCGCTCCGCCGGCTCGACAGAACATGATCTCAGCGCGCGCGATGATCTCCGGCGTTGCGGGCCGCCGGCAAGCCGATCCGCGCCACGGGCAGCGCGCGCTGTTCGAACGCATCCCCCACATCCAGCCCGGCACCTGAGGAGCCAGACGATGACCGATACATCCACGCCAGCCGCCGCCCTCACGCGGCGCGACCTGCTCGCCGGCAGCGCCGCGCTCGGGCTCGCCACCGTCGCAGCCGGCGCGGCGCAGGCGGCGACCGGCACCGCCGCGCTCGACGCCGCCATGCTCGGCGCAGCGCGCTACATGGTGGAGAAGGTCAGCCATCAGGGCGGCTATGTTTGGCAGGTGCTGCTCGACCGCTCGCGCGAATGGGGCGAGATGCAGGCCTATCCGACCAGCGTGTGGATCCAGTACCCCGGTACGCCGCTGGTGGGTCAGGTGTTCCTCGACGCCTATCACGCGACCGGCAACGACTATTTCTACCAGGCCGCCGCCAAGGCCGCCGACGTGCTGATCCGCGGCCAGCAGGAGAGCGGCGGCTGGAACTACCATTTCGATCTGGCGGGCGAGGCGTCGCACCGCAAATGGTACGACACGATCGGCAAGAACGGCTGGCGGCTGGAGGAATTCCAGCATTATTACGGCAACGCCACCTATGACGACAGCTGCACCGCCGATTGCGCCAAGTTCATGCTGCGCATGTACCTCGAAAAACGCGATCCCCGCTACAAGGCGTCGCTCGACAAGGTGATCGGCTTCGTGCTGGCGAGCCAGTATCCGGTCGGCGGCTGGCCGCAGCGCTTCCCGTTGCGCGACGAGTTCCACGATCACGGGCTGCCCGATTATACGTCGTTCATCACCTTCAACGACGATGTCGCGGCGGAGAACATCGTCTTCCTGCTGATGGTGTGGCAGACGTTGGGCGATGCCCGCGTACGTGATGCGATCGCGCGCGGCATGGACTGTTTCGTCAAGGCGCAGCAGCCGCAGCCACAGCCCGGCTGGGGCCTCCAGCACACCGTCGCCGATCTCAAGCCGGCGAGCGCGCGCACCTACGAGCCCAAGGCGCTCGTCTCGCACACCACCGCCGCGAACATCGCGCTGATGATGGACTTCTACGAACTGACCGGCGACGCCAAGTTCATGCGCCGCCTGCCCGAAGCGCTCGACTGGCTCGACGCGATCCGTCTGCCCGCGAGCGTGGACCCGCAGCGGCGCTACCCGACCTTCACCGAGATCGGCACCGGCAAGCCGATGTTCATCCACCGGCGCGGGTCGGACGTGGTCAACGGCGAATATTATCACGACGACGATCCGCACAACACGGTCGCGCATTACAGCTCGTTCCGCTCGCCCGACGTCGCGAAGCTGCGTGCGCGTCATGCCGAACTGGCGGCGCGGCCGGCGGCGGAGGTCGCGGTGGGATCGGCGCTGCACGGCGGGCAGCAGGCACTGCCGCGCTACTTCACGCTGGCGGACATCACGATCGGCGATCTCAAGACGAATGCGCCGCACACGCCCGATCCGGCGGCGGCGGATGAAACGCAGGCCGTGCTTGCCGCGCTCGATGCCGAGCATCGCTGGGTGACGCCGCTGCGCACGACCAGCCACCTCTATACGCGCGACGGCTATGCCAAGCCGGTGCCGGGTGATTTCTCGCATACGTATGTCGGCGACGATACCGACACTTCGCCCTATCCGGACCCCGCGCCGGTGGCGGGGATCAGCACCGCCACCTTCGCCAGGAACATGGGCGTGCTGATCCGCGCCCGCGCCGCCGCGCCGCCGAAAAGCTGATCGCGCCTAATTGGGCGTGCCCGATTGTAGGCCGAGCCGATAGGGCTCGGCCGCCGCCGCGACCGGGAGCGGGCGGGGCGGGGGCGCCAGCGCCTCGGCCCCCGCGAGCCCACGTCCGGTGACGCCGGCGATGGCGAGCTTCGGCCCCGAGGCGACCGCCACGTCGATCCGCTCCAGCACCACGCCGCGCATGTTGGCGAGCCGGATGCCGCGTCCGCTCGTGCCCGCCACGTCGCGCAGCACGAAGCCGTCGAGCGGCTTGTCAGGGTGAATGTTGACCGCCTCGACCAGCACCGGCACGTCCTTCACCCGCACACGCTCGAAGGTGAAGTTGCGCACGCTCGGGATGCCGGCCACGCCGGCGACGGGGAACTGGTCCTGCTTGCCGCTGTCGAGGAAGTTGAGCCGCAGGAAGCCGTCGCCCGCGCCACCGACGTCGATGTCACGCATGGTGATGTCCTCGATGAACGCGCCGCGTCCGGGCCGGCTCTTGATATAGATGCTGAAGGTATGCGCGGCGACGAACGCGCACCGCTCGACCAGCACCCGGCGGATGCCGCCGGAGGTTTCGCTGCCGATGCCGATGCACGCCCAGCGGCGGTCGCGGAAGGTGCAGTCGGTGATGGTCACGTCCTCGGTCGCGAGTGCCAGCGTCGCGCCCTCCATGCCGCGCCCCGATTTGAGCGAGATGCAGTCGTCGGCGGTATCGAAGGCGCAGTGGCGGATTTCGACGCGGCGGCAGGAATCCACGTCGATCCCATCCGCGCCGCCGCTGACGGTGAGGCCGGTGAAGCTCGCGTCCTCGCAATAGACCGGGTGGATCGACCACATGTCGTTCTGCTGCGTCACAAGATCGCGCACTGCCAGCCCGCGCACCGCGACGAATTCGAGCAGCGCCGGGTTACGCAGGCCGGTCGTGCCCACGCGGCCCGGGATCGCAGGCGATCCGACGATCCGTCCCTTGCCGGCCAACCCGACGCCTTGCGCATCCTGCGCCCAGACGAGGCCGAGATGCCCGGGCACCCAACGCCCCTCCCACCGCACCTGACCGACCGGATAGTCGGCGAGATCGGGCGATCCTTGCAGCGTCGCGCCCGCCTCGATGCGCAGCGTCGTGTTCGAACCGATCCGCACCGCGCCGGACAGGAAGGTGCCGCCCGACAGCACCACCGTGCCGCCGCCGAACACCGCACACCGGTCGAGCGCCTGCTGGATCGCGGCGGTGTCCTTGCTCACGCCGTCACCGGCCGCACCGAACACGCGCGGATCGAGCAGCAAGCCGCGCGCCGGCGTGGGGGCAGGGCGCGGCAGCGCGGGCATGGCCGCGCGCGAGGCGAGCGCCGGTCGCGCCATCGTGGCGAGCGTGGTCAGCCCGGCGGCGGCAAGGAAGGCGCGGCGTTCGATCGGCATGGCAACCTCTTGGGCTAGGTGAACGGTGTCTTACCGCATCGCGCTGGCGATCGTCGCCCCGAAACGCGCATGGTTGTTTGCGGTCGACACCTCAGCGGGCGTGCCGTCGAGCGTCAGCGTAACCGTCAGCGTGTCCAGCCCCACACCGCGCGGGCAAGCGAAGCGCACCGTGGTGGTCTTGGGCACGAGATCGGCGGGTGCAGCCAGCGCGGGGAAGCGCGCGGTGGCGATGACGCGGCCGCTGCCGTCGGTGAGCGTCGCCACCCCGCCCGGCGTCGGCTTCGCGCCGAGGCTGTGGAGCGTCGCAGTCAGGCTACCACCCTTGGCGACGAGATCGTCCGCCGAAAGGCCGATGTCGGCGCGCGTGCGCGGTTCCTCGCCCGCGCTCGCCAGCGCGAACTCGAACACGCTCGTCTGATGCGGTGCGAGCGTGAGCGGCAGGGTGGCGCCTTCCTCCAACGCCACCTCGCTCGCGGCGGAGGGCGTGTCGGCGCGGTCGTCACCATTGCCGTCGACGCCGCCGGTCATCGTCCAGCGACCGGCCGCGATGCCGTCGCCGATCATCGTCGCGGTGATCGGGCGATCGCTGAGGTTGTAGGCGATCACCTTGAACCGGCGCGGATCGCCTTGCGGGATCAGGATGGCGACGTCCTCCGCATTCGCTCCGTCGAAGCGCCAGCGGACGAGATTGCCCGCGGCGTACGCGTTGCGCCGATGCGCGACGCCGCCGAGCCGGGTGCGCTGGAGCATCTCGATCGGCACGCTCACGCGGTCGGACCAGAGATGGCCCTCGGTCAGCAGGTGCATACGCGCGGTGTCGGAGGCGATCTCGGAGCCGAACAGGTCGGCGATCACCGCCTTGTCGCCGGTGCGCTGCCAGCGCACGAAACGCGCGAAATCGGCGTCGGTGCTTCCGCCGAGGTTACGGTCGTTATCCGCCCCCGCCGGCGTGATGCTGCCATCGGCGATGCCCTTGGCGAGTTGCGGGCCGCCGGGCAGGCGGGTGAGCAGATCGGCGTTGAGCCGCGACACTCCCGCGAGGTTGCGGTGGGTGATATCCGATGCGATCGGCCGCAGGTAACGGTCGTCTCCGGTCCACGTCCACGCCGCCCAGAACACGTTGGCGGCGCTCACCACGCCCGTCCCGCGCGTCGCGTCGGTCGCCCATTCGATCTCGGCCGGATAGGTCCAGCTCCCGTCCGCCGCCTGTTCGCCGTGCGCCAGCCAGTCGTCGAGCAGCGGCAGCAGCGCGGACTTCACCGCCGGCGCGCCGTTGTAATCGGCGAGCAGCAGCCCCGGATGGGTGACGAGCAGGCTGTACGGCCGCTGCCAGCCCCACACGCTCTCGCGCACGATATCGGTGCCGCTGAAATAGCTCGACACGATGTGGTGGTGCCCCGCCGGGTTGACCGCGATCAGGCGCGGGTAGTTGCGAGCCACCGCCATGGCCCGTTCGATCGCGGTCGGATCGCCCCGGCTGATCTGGAGCGATTGCGCGACCGCGTTGATGCCCTCCTCGTAACTGTGCAGCTCGTCGGCGCGGATGCGGCTCAGCCCGTCCGACCACATGCCGTTGGCATAGGTCGCATCGAGCACGCGGCGTTGCGACGCGGCCAGCCGCGCGGGTTCGACCCCCATCAGCGCGAGCGGCACCCACTGGTTCATCAGGTCGGTGTCGTCCGACAGGCCGCCGCCGAACTCGCCGTCGGCGATCTGGCGGTTGTCGATCCACCAGTCGACGAAGCGGCGGTAGAGCTTGAGATCCTCGACCTGCCGGAACGCCCAGACCGGCACGCCCGTCGGCGGCGCGGCTTGCGGGGTGGGCGCATAGGGCTGGTGCGGGTTCTTCTCGACCCAATAGGAGCGCGCCACCGCATTGCCGGGATCGACCCGCAGCACGTCCGATATGTCGCGCTCGAACCGGTCCCACATCGGGAAGGCGCGGCTGTTGGGCTGTTCCTCGACCAGGAAGGAGAGGTTGTCGCGTGCCTGTTCGAAGCGATCGGCGACATGCTCGCGCTTGGCGTCGGCGGCGGGCTTGTAGAGCAGGCGGATGGCGGTGCCGTCGAGCTTGGCCGCGTCGAAGCCGCCGCCCGCCGCCGCGATCGTCAGGTACAGGTTCGCGCCCGGCGGCAGGATGCGGTCGCGCGTGTCGAGCCACAGCGTGCGCGCCTCGTGCGGCTTTACCGAGACGTTAATGTCGAGCAGGTCGCGGTCTGGCCAGGTCGGGTCCTTGACGCGGATGTTGAGCGGCAGCAGCCCGTTGTGCGTCGCCGCCACATCGAGCGCGGGCAGGTCGATGGCGATACCGTCGAGCCCGACGTCCATATTCTCGGTGCCATAAGCGAAGCGCGTGATCGCGCCGCCCGCCCGGCTGTCGCGGAAATCGCCGGGGATGAGGATGTGGACGAGCGGCAACGCGGCCGGCGTCGTGGCGGTCGCAGCCGTGCGCGGCGAACCGGCTGGCAGCGCGACGACGGTCGCGCGCTCGTCCTTGGCGTAGCGGCCGGCGATGGTGGTGCGCAGCGCGTCGAGCGTGGGGTAGGTGGCGGCATCGGCGTGCGCATCGAGCGTATAGCGCATCACCACCGGATCGTCGGGCACCGCGCCGGCGGTGACGTCATAGGCGGCGATCTCCTCGATCGGCGTCTCCTGCGCGACGTTGTCGAAGCGCAGCACGCCGCCGCGCCGTTCCTTGCCGAGCGCGTTCGAGGTCCGCTCCTGCCCGGCGCCGCGCGAGAACAGCGTGCCGTTCGCATCGCTCAGCGTGCCGTAAGCGGCGCCGTTGATCTCGATCCGATTCCACGGTTCGTCGGGCAGGGTCAGCGTGTAGGTCTTGCCCCCGGTCGCATAGACGTTCCAGTCGGGCAGTTCGAAATAATCGTGGCGGCCGGGCAAACGCGAGCGGTTGTACACGCCGGGCCAGGTCGTCTCGCGGATGCCGTCGGCGCCGCGGAACATCCGCTCCTTCTGGTCGCGCGTGTCGGCGAACTCGACCTTGCGGATGCGCGTGACCGTGTCTGACAGATAGGCGGGGGCGGCGCGGTTCCAGCCGTAGCGCAGCCACCATTCGTCGCGCGTCGCCGCATCGGTGAGCGCGCGGGGCGCGGCGGCGGGCACCGCCGGCGGCTGCGCGGCGGCGAGTGCTGCCACCTGCGCATCGTCGAGCATGTGATCGTAGATGCGGATCTCGTCCATGTCGCCGGAGCGGATGTAGTTATACTGGCTCTGCACCTGATGCGGCGAGACGATGCGCTGGAACGGGCCGAACCCGAACAACCCGCCATCGTACACCGCCTTGCGCTCGGTATGGGCGACCGGCTTGCCGTCGATCCACAGCTTGACCCCGCTGGTCTCGTCCCAGGCGAAGGTGACGTGGATCCACGCCGTTGCCGCCGGCACGCTGTCCATGCGGAACGACACGCGCGTGCGGGCGAGGCCGGTATCGGTGACGAAGGCGTCGAAGCCGTGGCCGTTCCAGTCGATCCGGCCCCAGGCCATGTCCCAACTGGTGCCGTCACTGTCGCCGATGCGGAACACGGGAAAGGGCGTCGACCCGAGCGGGGTGCGCGGGCGGAAGAAGAAGGAGAGCGTACCGCGCTGCGCGATGATGTTGCCGGGCGCGCTCCACGCCAGCACGAGCGAATCCGCCAGCGACAGCCCGGGGCCGACGCGCCCGTCCGCCACCGTCCTCACGCCATCTGCGAAGATCGGCGTGGCCGCTCCGCCGGCCTGATCCGCGACCGCGCCATTCTGCCCCGACACCGCGAACAACAGCCCGTCGTCGCCGGATCGCTGCGCGAGTGCCGGGGCGGACAGACAGGAGGTCGCCGCGAGCAGCGCACGGATGCAATGTGCCTTCATGAAGGTGTCTCGCCCTGGCGGAGAAGAAGAAACGGAGGGGCCGGAGCCCCTCCAGTGGGGAGAAAGATCAGAACTTCACGCCGACGCCGAAATAGATCTGGCGACCGGTGTGCGTGTTGATGAACGGGCTGTTGCGGTCCGAACCCTGATACTGGTCGACCGCCGCATCGGTGAGGTTCAGCCCCTGCACGGTGATCTTCAGGATGCTGTTGACCTGATAGGACAGGTTGGCGTCGATCGTGGTGATCGCGCTCTGCCCGTTCACGTCGTTGCCGGTGTTCCCGCCCGGCACGCTGACGAGGAAGCCGCCGCGATACGCGATCGAGCCGCGGATCGAGAATTTGCCGTCGTCGAAATAGGCGGTGGCGTTGGCCGCGTTCTTCGAAAGGCCGACCAGTGCCGCCGTGGTGGTGAGGATCGGCACGCCGCCCGCGCTGGTCAGCACGTAATTGATCTTGGAGGTGACGTGCGTGTAGTTCGCCAGCACGCCGAAATGGTTGAGCCAGTCCGGCAGGAAGTTGAACGGCAATGCCGTCTGCGCATTGACCTCGAAGCCCTTGAGCGGCCCGCCCGGCGTGTTGAACGGCCGCCTGGAGGTGAAGATATCGCTCGTCACCGTGGTCGAGTTGGCGAGCAGCGCGGGATCGAGCCCAAGCTGGTCGAACGGCAGATCCTGCTGGAGCGTCTGGATGTAGGTGCTGATCTTCTTGTAGAAATAGGCGACCGACAGCAACGTATCGCGCGTCGGATACCATTCCACCGCCAGATCGAGCGTCTTGGCCTTGATCGGATCGAGTTCGGGGTTGCCGACGGTGACGCTGCGCGCGCCGGTGACGGTGATCGACCCGCCGGGCGTGAGGTTGCCGAGATCGGGCCGCGCGATCACCTTCGACGCGCCGAGCCGGAAGATCAGCGTGTCGAGCGGCGAATAGGCGAGGTTCAGCGACGGCAGCCAATTGTCATAGCTGCGCTTCGCGGTGACGAGCACCGGCGCGGACCCGACGAGCTGATAGCCGTTGGACGACTGATCGGTCACCACATAGCGCACGCCGATATCGCCGCGCAGCGGGAAGCCGAACAGCTTGCTGCCGTCGAACTCGACCTGTCCGTAGCCGGACTTGTCATCCTCGGTCACGCCGCGGATGTTGCCGCGCGCGCTGCTGTTCTCGACGCTGTTCTGCGCGAAGGTGCCGGTGTTCGAGAAGATGTCGAACACCTTGACGAACTTGTCCAGGTCCGGTGTCACCCACGAGGTCGGCGTGGGAGAGGGCACCTTAAAGCCTTCGCCGAAACCGGTCAGCACGCGCGTGAGATCGGCGACGGTGGTGCCGGCGGGCAGCGCGGGCACGAGCAGCGAATTGACCGCACGGCCGGTCGCGAACGACTTGAACTCGAACCGTTTGTACGACCCGCCGATCTTGAGGTTAAGGCCGTCGAGCAGCTTCATGTTGCTCTGAAGCTGCGCGTTCTTGAAGGTGTTGACCGAACTGCTGGTGCTCAGCCGGATTTCGGACGTGTTGTTGATGAACCCGAAATTGGCCGGGTTGGTCACGTCGAAACCGTAGTTGAGCACCGGGTGACGGCTGTCGTCGCGGTAATCCCAGCTATAGTTCTGGCTGTTGGGGCGGTCGATCGTCAGCGTCGTGTCGATCGGCACCTCGAGGTCGGACTTCGAATAGCCGATGCCGCCGGTCAGCGTCCACCAGCTCGCCAGATCCTGCTTGCCGTTGAGCGTATATTGCTGGAACTTCGTGGTGAAATCGGTGAAGCGCGTTTCCGAGCGGATATCGACGTTGTCGAACACGCCGTACACCAGATCGCCCGCCGCATTGACCTGCGCCTGACGCACCGCCGTCTGCGGCTTGCCGTTGTTCGACAGCGCGCGGCTGAACGAGAAGGCTTCGATGAAGTTCTCCTCGCGCGTGGCGTGATAGTTCGAATAGAGCGCGTCGAAGGTTAGCAAGGTGTGGCTGGTCGGCTGCCACTGGATCGACCCGGTCAGGCCGAGCCGCTTCTGGTCGTGCGTCAGCCGGCCGTAGCGTGGCAGGCGCGGCGCGTGGACGGCGTTGCCGCCCCCGGCGGTGACGGTGTTGTACGCCGCCACGTTGTCGGGCGTGTTGGCCGGGCGCGCCACCCCGGTCGAGCACGAGGTCGCGGTGGTGCCGGTCGATGCGGACAGCGGCGGATTGGTCGGCGCGTAGCCGACCGGTGCGCAATAGCCGCCGTTGGTCGCGGTGGTGTCGAACCCGACCGATCCTGCGCCGTCCTCATATTTGCGGCTGCGCGAATAGGCGGCGGAGACCAGCACGCCGACCGTGTCGTCGAACAACTTGGTGGTGAACAGCCCGGCCAAGCGCGGATCGACCGCTTTCCGCAGATCGTTGTAATTGCCCTGCGCGGAGGCCGCGAAGGTGGTCTTCTTGTAATCGAGCGGGTGCGCGGTCTGGAGATCGACCGTCGCGCCGAGCGAGCCTTCGTCGATCTCGGCCGATTGCGTCTTGCGCACCGTGATGGAGCTGAACAGTTCGGACGCGAACACGTTGAAATCGAACCCGCGCCCGCGATTGGCGCCGCCCGAGCTGTCGGTCGAGGTGGTGGTGCTCAGCGCCTCCATGCCGTTGATGCGGATGCGGGTGAACTGCGCGCCGAGGCCGCGCACGGTGATGCTGCGGCCTTCGCCGGCATCGCGTGCGATCGACACGCCGGGCACGCGCTGGATCGATTCGGCGAGGTTGTTGTCCGGGAACTTGGCGATATCCTCCGCCTTGATGACGTCGATCGCGCCGAGCGCCTCACGCTTGGCGTTGATCGCGGATGCAAGGCTGGCGCGGAACCCGGTGACGATGATGTCCTCCGGGTTGGCCGCTTGCTGATCGCCCTTCTGCGCGGTCGCGGTCTGGCTGTCGTTCTCGATCGTCGCGGGCGCGGGCGCGGACGGGGTGGTGCCCGGCCCCTGCGGCACGGACGGCGCGGTCTGCGCGTTCGCCGCGCCCGCCATCAGCGCGATAACCGACGTGCACAGCGTGAGTGTGGTGATCCGAGATGTCATGATTTCCCCTCCTGTATGTGACTGTGCCGGTGGTCCTGTTGCGGCTTCTGACCGGCGGTACGTGGTTGACGATGGGTGGCCCGGCGGCTCAGGCCGGCGCGTCGCGATGAGCCGGGCGAGCGGCGACGAGCCGGCACGACAAGCGCACGCTGTTGTTGAAAGTGGCGGTCGCGTGTGCGCCGACGTCTGCTTCATGAACCCCGGTGACGGCGCCGGTGGAGACGACCATGCCGGCCACGAGCGGCAGTCCGCGTTCGGCCGCGGTTTCGAGCAGGAAGCGGACCGCGCCGATGGGCCCGTCCATCATCGTGCCACCGGTTCCCGCGCCCACGTCTGCGCCGTTCACGGACACCGCGACGGCCCAATCCTCATAGCCCGAGGTGCGCCAGTCCGCGATCTCGGGCCCGAGCAGCAGGCCGGCGTTGTTGCCGAAATCGGACACGGTGACGGCCGATCCGTCCGCGTTGATGCTGGGGAGCGGCGAACTGGCGATCTCGATGCCATAATGGAGGCGGGTGACGAGCGCGGCCGCTTCGGCATGGGTGAAGCGCATCTTGCCCTCGGGGATCGCGCCCAGCACCGCGACATATTCGGCTTCCACCGCTGCGAAGCCGCCGGCGAAGACCGGCATGTCGACCGCTGTCGCATCTGCCGCCGTGACGATCTGCCGCGTGAAGATCGGCCCGGCGAGTCGCACCGCGCCCAGTGATGGCACCTGATCGGGCGGCACCCGGCCGACTTTCCAGCCAGCCACGCTATCGGGCCAGGCCGCCACCGCCGCAGCCTGGATCGCGTACGCAGTGTCGAGATCGCCGGGTGGCGTGCCGGGATAGGTCGGCAGTGACCGCGCGTCCTGCCGTGCCGCGACGAACGCGCCCGCTATCGTCTGCTCGCTGCTCTGCGGCGTCGTCATGTCCTGCCCCCATTCGCTCGTGGCAAGGGCACCGGACGCAGGTATGCAGGTGCGGCATCCGGCCATGCCGGAGTCCGCAGGTTCCCTTTCACATCCTCATCCGAACGCTCGCTTGCCGCGCCGCTCTTTCTAACATTTCTGTTAGATTTCACATTCTGGCACCGGTGTCATCATGTTTTTAGCGCATTTTGGGTATGCGCGGCCGGCTGCGCCAACGCGCTGGGCGCAGCAGCAAATTCCGCTCTGGAAATCGCCGGCGGAGCCGGGTATAGGATCTGCCACGTCGATCTCAGGCCAGCTTCTGCGCCGAATCGCAACGCGGGCGTGGTGAAATTGGTAGACGCGCGGGACTCAAAATCCCGTTCCGCAAGGAGTGTCGGTTCGACCCCGACCGCCCGCACCATTATCTGGACGACTATCCGCCGGTCACGGCGTCGCGGAGGAGCGCGACCGCCCGTTCGGCGTCACCGACGCGGATCACCTCGAACGTCTTGCCCTTCAAGTCGTTGTAGGTGACGAAGAAGCGCCCGAGATGATCGACGAACGACGCGCCCAGATCGGCGATGGTCTCCGCTTCCTGATAGTTGATCGACAAGGCCGTGCGCGCGATCAGGCGATCGTTGCGGACGGTCTTGCCATGCTCGGTCTGCTCGGCCTCGATCACGCCGAGCAGCTTGACCTGCACCACGCAGCCGGGCGCCCCGGGCTCGTCGCCCACCACCAGCACGTCGAGCGGATCGCCGTCTTCTGCGAGCGTCGCGGGAACGAAGCCGAAGTCGAGCGGGAAGCTCATGCCCGCCGGAAGCAGCCCGGATAGCTCCAGCGCGCAAAGCTCCGGATCGTAGGTGTATTTCGACCGGCTGCCCTTCGGCGTCTCGATCACGACGCGGCAGGTCCGTTCCGCCGCATCGAGATGCGGATCGATCTTGGTGAGGTCGGCCATGTGCGCTCCCGGCAGTGGATGCCGATAACCCACGGGCGGTGTGCCGCGTTCCGGTCCGCGTTCAGACGCGGAACACGTACTCGGCGCCGGGCAGGCGTTCGATATCGGGCGGGAAGTTGGCGCGCTTCTCGTCGTAATAGTGCCGACGGTGGTCGCCGTGCGTGGCGGCATTGTAGGTGAGGTACAACATGCGGCGCTGCGCGTCGGTGAGGTTGGGCTTGGAGGCGTGCGGCGCATAGCTGTCGAAGAACAGCACATCGCCGGGCTCGGTCGGGATCGGGATGAGATCGAACGCCGCCATCTGTTCGGGCGTGAGCGGTTGCCATTCCGCGCCGATCATCGTCGAGAGGCGTGGCGCGCTGGTCATTTCGAGGCAGCCATTGGCGATCGTCGCCCGGTCGATGCCGACCAGCGCGGTGACGAACATCGGCGCATAACGGGTCCAGCCGGCCTGCTGGTCCTGATGCGGCTCGAATCCGGCGCCGCCCGCCATCTTGAAGTTGATCTTTTCCTTGAACAAAACCGCCGTGTCGCCGAGCAACTGCGCGACCGCAGCCGACACGCGGCTGCGCCGGATGAACGCGTCGAACTCCGCATGATAGGGGCAGAAATCCTCGATCCGCTGCATCACCCGCGCGCCTGGCACGGCAAGGCTGTCCTCGTAATAGACCATGTGCCGGCCCGGCACTTCGGGCAGCGCGACGAGTTCGTCGCTCCACCGTGCGATCTCGGCAGCCTCGTCCGCGCCGAACAGGCCGCGTCGGATCAGCCAGCCGGTCTCGGCGAAATGGGCGAGGTCGTCCGCGGTCAGCGGCTGCGGGTCGTCGAGCGCCATCTCAGTTCGCCAATTGCGGAAGGACGGTGTCGCGCGCTTTGGCGACGTCCTCGGGGAAGTCGATCTCGGTCCACGCCAGATCGGTCACGTCGACATAGGTAAACGCGGCGGGATCGGCGAGCATCAGGTCGCGGATCGCCTCCTCATATTCGACCTGGGTGATGCCGGCGGCGACATAGCGGTCGCAGGCGTCGGCCAGTTTCGCCGCCATGTCGGGCGCGAACTTGAAGAAGCCGACCGACTCGCCGTGCCAGTCGTGCGCATGTTCGGGTGTCTTTCGGAAATCGACCATCGTCTCGCCCCGGAAGCAGACCTTGACCGGCTCGTCGCCCGGCTCAAGCTGGCGGTCGACCAGCAATACCGCTTCGCCCGGCGCGGCGACCAGCCGTTCGAGCATCCGAGGGTCGTACAGCACGTCGCCGTCCATCAGCAGCACGCTGCGCCCGCTGCGCAGCCGGTCGCGCTGCACCCACAGCGACACGAGACTGCCCTCGCGATATTGCGGGTTGAACACCGTCGTCGCACGGTCGCCCAACACCGCGCGCAGCGTTTCCGCCTCATGCCCGACCGTCACCGCGATATCGTCGATGCCGAGCGCCGCCAGCGCGGCGAGGTGCCGTTCGATCAGCGAGCGCCCGGCGAAGTCGAGCAGCACCTTCGGGCCGTCATGCGTCTCGCCGAGGCGACGGCCGATACCGGCCGCCAGCAGGATGACGATGGGCCTGGTTTGCGACGGGCTTGGCTCGGCTTGGCTTGTTTGCATGACGCGGCATCTATATCGATCAAGGTTTGCGGCCAAGGATATTAGCCCGGCCATGCCGCAGTACGACCATCGAAGGCCCACCTCCCCATGAACCACCTGTCCACCGGTATCCTCACGCCCACCAACACCTGTTCGCGCGCGGCGGCGCTGCGCCATGCGATCACGGGGCCAGACCTGTCCTTCCTGATGGAGGCGCATAGCGGCCTGTCTGCGAAGATCGTCGAGGAGGCGGGCTTCGGCGGCATCTGGGCATCGGGTCTGAGCATTTCGGCGAGCCTCGGCCTGCGCGACAGCAACGAGGCGTCGTGGACGCAGGTGCTCGACGTGCTGGAATATATGGCGGACGCAACCACGCTGCCGATCCTGGTCGATGGCGACACCGGCTATGGCAATTTCAACAACGTGCGCCGGCTGGTGCGCAAGCTGGGCGAGCGCAACATTGCCGGCGTGTGCATCGAGGACAAATTGTTCCCCAAGACCAATTCGTTCATCGGCGAGGAACAGCCGCTTGCCGACATCAACGAGTTCTGCGGGCGGATCGCGGCGGGCAAGGACAGCCAGACGAGCGACGATTTCGTGCTGGTCGCGCGCGTCGAGGCGCTGATCTCGAGCCGGCCGATGGAAGAGGCGCTGCGCCGTGCCGAGGCGTACCACGCCGCCGGTGCCGACGCGATCCTGATCCATTCCAAGAAGGCCGATGGCGCCGAGATCTTCGAGTTCTGCCGCCGCTGGGGCAGCCGCGCGCCGGTCGTGATCGTGCCGACCACCTATTATCCCACCCCGACCGACCTGTTCCGCGAGGCGGGCATCTCGACCGTGATCTGGGCCAACCACCTGATGCGCGCCTCGATCACCGCGATGCGCGAGACGGCGCGGATGATCCACGACGAACAGTCGCTGGTGAACGTCGAGGGGCGCGTGGTCGCGGTCAAGGACGTGTTCCGCCTGATGGGCAATGCCGAACTGGAAGAGGCCGAGCGCCGCTACCTGCCCGAAACGCCGCACCCGCGCGCGATCGTGCTGGCGGCCTCTGGCGGCGATCTCGGCGAGCTGACGCGCGACCAGCCCAAGTGCATGATCGACGTGCGCGGCCAGTCGCTGCTCGCGCGGCAGGTGGCGACCTTCAAGGATGCCGGCGTGCGCGACGTGACGGTGGTGCGCGGCTTCGCCAAGGCCGCCGTCGCGATGAAGGGCATTCGCACGGTCGACAACGACCGCTACGCCGAAACGGGCGAGGCCTATTCGCTCGCACAGGCCGCCGACGCGCTGTCGGGCGAATTGGTGGTGTCCTATGGCGACGTGCTGTTCCGCAGCTACATCCTCGAGAGTCTGCTTTCGAGCAAGGCGGACGTGGTGCTCGCGGTCGATGCGTCGAAGCGGGGCGGCACCCCAGCGCGCGATCTGGTCGCCGCCGATCACGCCTTTTCGGGCAGCTATCTCGACGACGAGCCCGCCAATCTGATCCGCATGGCAAGCGACCTCGGCGGCGAGGCGAGCGGCGAGTGGGTCGGACTCGTCCGCTTCAGCGCAACCGGGACGGCGTGGCTGCGCGAGGAGATCGCCGCGCTCGAAGCCGAGGGGCTGCTCGATAGCGCCGACCTGCCGCTGCTGCTCAGCCGCATCTCGGCGAAGCATCCCGTGCGCGTCAAATATTTCATGGGGCACTGGATGAACGTCAACACGCTCGCCGATGTCGCCGACGCGCGCAACTTCACCTGATGATTACCGCCGACGCGTTCATGGCCGAAGCATCGGCCGCGGGGTTCGATTTCTACACGGGCGTGCCGTGCAGCTACCTGACCCCGCTCATCAACGGCGTACTGTCGAACCGGCGCTTGCGCTACGTCGGCGCGGCGAGCGAGGGCGAGGCGGTGGCGATCGCGGCCGGCGCATGGCTGGCGGGCCGGCGCACGGTGGCGATGTGCCAGAACTCCGGGCTGGGCAACATGGTCAACCCGCTGACCTCGCTCAACGCGCCGTTCGCGATCCCGACCTTGCTGGTGACGACGTGGCGCGGCCGCCCGGGCGAGCCCGACGAGCCGCAGCATGTCGTGATGGGCGAGACGACGCACCGGCTGCTCGACCTGATTGGCGTCGCGCACCGCCCGTTTCCCAATACCGACGCCGAGATCGCGCCGCGCCTGCACGAAGCGGTGTCGGCGATGGATGCGAACGATCTGCCGTTCGCCTTCGTGATGGCCAAGGGCGATGTCGCCGATACGCCACTCGACCAGCCGGCGCGCGCGCTGCCGGCGGCGGGGCGGCGGGTCGAGTATCGCAGCGGCGGCGTGCGGCCGACGCGGGTGGCGGCGCTCGAACGCTTCCTCGCGCTGACCGACGATGCCACCGCCGTCATCGCCACCACCGGCAAGTCGGGGCGCGAGCTGTTCACGCTCGCCGACCGCGAACAGCATCTCTATCAGGTCGGCTCGATGGGGGGCGCGTCGGGGATGGCGCTCGGCGTGGCGCTCAACACGCGCAAGCGGGTGGTGGTGATCGATGGCGATGGCGCTGCGCTGATGAAGCTCGGCACGCTCGCCACGATCGGGGCGGAGGCGCCGGGCAACCTGATCCACCTGCTGCTCGATAACGGCGTGCACGATTCGACCGGGGGACAGGCGACCGTCTCCGCCTCGGTCGATTTCGCAAGCGTCGCGATCGCCTGCGGCTATGGCTATGCCGCGTCGTGCGACGATCTCGACGGGTTCGAACGGGCGTGGCGGGAGGCGATCGCGGCGGGGCGGCCGGCGATGATCCACCTGCGCATCGCAGCCGGATCGATGGCGACGCTCGGCCGGCCGACGGTGACGCCGCAGGCGGTCGCGCGGCGGTTCAAGGCGTTCCTCGCGGCGTGAACCGCTCCGCGCTTCTGGCGGTCGCGATCGGGTTGGTGCTGGCGGTCACGCTGATCGCCACCAACGACCTGTCCGCGATCCTCGCCGCGCTGCGACAGGCGGGGTGGGGTATCGCGCTGGTGGTGGTGCTGCACATGCCGCAGACCTCCGCCTCGGCGATCGGCTGGGGCGTGCTGCTCGACCGCCGCGAGCCGATCGGGCGGTTGTACGTGCTGCGCTGGATCCGTGAATCGGTCAACGCGCTGCTGCCGGTCGCGCAACTGGGCGGCGACGTGGTGCGCGCGCGACTGCTCGCGCAGCGTGGCGTGGCTGCGGCGTCGGCGACTGCCGCGACGATGGTCGATCTGTCGATGGAAGCGGCCACGCAGGCGGTGTTCACCATCCTGTGCGTGGTGCTGCTGCTGGCTGGTGCGCATGGCGGCGCGGCGCTGCCGCTCGCGATCGGGGTGACGGGGATCGTCGTCCTGCTCGCGGTGGCGTTCGTCTTGGCGCAGCGCTTCGGGCTATTCGCGCTGATCGAGCGGGGGGTGACGCGGTGGACGCGCGGGCGCGATCTCGTCGGGCTCAACGCTGCCGTGATCGCGCTGTATGCGCAACCGGGGCGGCTGGTGCATTCGGCGGCGTGGCATCTGCTGTCGTGGCTGCTCGGCGGCATCGAGACCTATGCCGCGCTGCATGTGCTCGGCATCCATGCATCGATGCGCGAGGCGATGATCGTCGAGGGGCTGGGGCAGGCGGTGCGCAGCGTCGGCTTCCTGGTGCCGGGTGCGCTCGGCGTGCAGGAGGGCGGCTATCTGCTGATCTGCGCGATGTTCGGCATACCCGCGCAACCTGCGCTCGCGCTGTCGTTGATCCGCCGGGTGCGCGAACTCGCGCTCGGCCTGCCGGGGCTAGCGCTGTGGCAGCGGATGGAATCGCGGCGACCGGTCGTCGCCATCGAAGGAAGCCAATCGTGACGCCGATCCTGCTCACCCCCGGCCCGCTCACCACCGATCCCGCCGTGCGCCGCGCGATGCTCGACGATTGGGGATCGCGCGACCCGGCGTTCATCGCGCTCACCGCCGAACTGCGGCGGCGTCTGCTCGATGTCGCCAACGGTGCCGCGACTCACGTCGCGGTGCCGATCCAGGGGAGCGGCACCTATGTGCTGGAGGCGGCGGCGGGGACGTTGCTCGCGCAGGGGCACCGGCTGCTGGTGCTCATCAACGGTGCCTATGGCGAGCGGATGGCGGCGATCGCGACGCGGCTCGGCCATGCGGTCGAGACGCTGCGTTGGGACGAGGACGTGGCCGTCGACCCGGATGCGGTGGCGGCGCGGCTCGCCGTCGATCCGACGATCAGCCACGTCGCGGTCGTGCATGTCGAGACGACCACCGGGCTGCTCAACCCACTCGCAGACGTGGCGCGCGTGGTGGCGGAGGCGGGGCGGCTGCTGATCGTCGATGCGATGGCGAGCTTCGGCGCGCTGCCGATCGACCTCGCCACGCTGCCGGCGGCGGCGATCTTCGCGTCGAGCAACAAATGCTTGGAGGGCACGCCCGGACTCGGCTTCGCTTTGGTCGATGCGGCGGTGCTGGCCGGCTGTGCCGGACGCAGCGCGTCGATGAGCCTGGACCTGCATGCCCAGTGGCAGGGGTTCGAGGGTAACGGCCAGTGGCGCTTCACCCCGCCGGTACAGGTCGTCGCCGCGCTGGTCGAGGCGCTGCGCCGGCTCGAGGCTGAGGGCGGCAGCGCGGCGCGGCTGGCGCGGTATGAGGCGAACCTCGCGACATTGCTGGCGGCGACCGATGCGCTCGGGATCGACCTATACCTCAATCGCGCGCTTCAGGCGCCGATCATCGCGACGTTCCGCTCGCCGCCGGGGTTCGACTTCGCGCGGTTCTACGACGCGCTCGCCGCCGCCGGGTTCGTGATCTACCCGGGCAAGCTGACCCGTGGCGAATCGTTCCGCATCGGCTGCATCGGGGCGGTCGAACCGGCGGACTTTGCGCGTCTCGCGACCGCGCTCGCCCCGGCGCTAGCGGCGGCGACGCAGGCCTAGCAGCGCGAGTACGATTGCCGCCGCCGGGGTGATGATCGCGCCCGCCACCGTCGTCGGCCAGGCGAGGCCGAGCCAGACCAGCACCGGCATCAGGATCATCGCGTCGTCGGGATCGAGCGTGATGCCGGGGCCAAGCGTATAGCCGCGCACGCTCGCCAGGTTGAACAAGTTCAGTTCCGCGAACAGCGTGCCGATGCCGACCCCGGCCAGCACGCCCAGCCAGATCGCCAGCACGCCGTGCGCGCCCGCGAGCCCGATGCCGAGCCCGACGAACGCGGCCATGCTCGCGAGACAATCCGAGGCGAGATCGTAGCGGTGGCCGGCCACGCTCATCTGCCCGGTCTGGCGCGCAAGCTCGCCATCGGCACGGTCGAGCAGCATCGACAGCACGAACACGCCGCCGCCGATCGCGAGCCAGCCCTGCGTGCCCCGCGCGAAGCATAGCGCGGCGGCCAGCCCCGACAGCAGCCGCACGGTGGTGATCTGGTTGGGCGACACGCCGCTGCGCGCGGCGAGGCGGACCGCCGGACGAACGATGCGGTGAATGACGGTGTCGTGGCTCAAAACGGTTCCCGGGAGCGAGTGGCTCGCGCGAATGACATGCAGTTGCGCCACCTTGCAAGAGCAAGCCCGTGAAAAGCGCGCCTAGAAGCTCATGGTCGCGCCGAGCCGTAGCGTACGGGGGCGCAGCGGCGTGGCCTGTTGACGGTTGGCGAGCGAGAAGGGGTTGCCGAACGCGAAGCGATCGGCGCGCGTGTCTGTGATGTTCTCCAGCGTGAGCGTGAAGTCGATCCCGCGGTGTCGCCAGCCGAGTTCCGCCGAGCCGAACGCATAGTGCCCTTGCGCAATATCGAGATAATTGCCGACCCCGAGCAGCGAGCGCCCGACATACTCCACCGTCGCGGCGGCGCGCAGCCGGTCGCGCGCGATCGTCCAGCGATAGTCCGCGCCGGCATGGGCGGCGAACGGCGGCGTATCGGGCAGGCGGCGGTCGGCGCGCGGTGCTGTGTCCGCGATCGTGCCGCTCACCCGGTTGTCGGTATAGAGCGCCGCCGCCTTGAGGCTGAGGCCGGGCACGACCACCCAATCGGCATTGACCTCGGCCGCGACGATGTCCGCGTCGCCGATATTGGCGGTGTAGGGCTGGCCCGATTTGTCGACGAGATCGGCCTGGATGCTGGTCCAGCGCGCATAGGACACGGCGCTGGACAGCGACAGCCCGGTTGCGCCCGCGCGGGTCAGCCGCAGCCCGAACTCGCCCATGCCGATATCGTCGGAGGCGAATTCGGCGACCCGCCCGATGCCGCGCGCGACCGCGAGGCCGCCGGTGCGAAACCCCGACTGATACCGCGCGTACAGCGACACGTGCGGCGCGACCGTCCAGGCGAGCGCGAGCGTGGGATCGGCGCGGCGCGTCTGCCGCCCGCGCACTACGTCGCCGCCGCGCGGCTTGAGGGACGGGGTGCCGTCGACCCGCGCGAAGGTGGCGCGCAGCCCGGCGGTCGCGAACAGATGCCGCGTGAGCGGCTCGGTGATCTCGGCAAAGGCCGACTCGCTGCTCGACACGTTGGTTACGGCGATGATGTCGTTGGGGTTGGCGACCGGGCCGAACGTGCGGTCCTGCGCGTCGCGGTTGTTGAGCGCGGCGATCCCGACCACCCACGATCCGCCATGATCGAGCGAGCGCGACAGCCGCACCTCCTGCGCGACCAGCAGGTCGGCGCGGTGGTTGCGATATTCGGTCAGCGGGGCGGGCGCGCGGCGGCTCGCGTCGAACGTGTCCAGCCCGACATAGCGGCTGATGCCGGTAGCGGAGACCAGTTCGAGCCCGCTGTCCCACCGCTTGGTGACGACCAGCCGCCCGAGCGCGAGGCTGTTGCGATACGGCTGCGCCATGCGGCTGTCGCGGCCGAGCCCGCCGGTGGTGCGATCGGCATATTGGCCATCGTCCGCCGCGATCCGCTGCGCCAGCACGCTCGCGTCGATCATCCAGGCATCGCCCGGATCGTAGCGCGCGGCGAGGCGACCACCCACCCGCGTCACGCCGTTGATGTTACGCCGCCCGAGCGTTCGCGCGTTGATATAGCCGCCGTCGCGCGACTGGTAGCCGACCGCGCGCAGCCCGGCACGCCCGCTCGCAAGCGGGAGGTTGAGCGCGGCCGCGACCGCCTCGCTGGCGGCGCCGCGCTCGGTCGCGCCGATCGCGGTGGAGAGCATGCCGCTCGTCCGATCGAGATCGACCGGGTTGGGCACCATGCGCACCACCCCGCCGATCGCGCCGCCGCCGTACAGCGTGCCCTGCGGCCCCTCCATCACCTCCACGCTCTGCATGTCGACCAGCGCGAGCGCGGGCTCGGGCGTGGCGTAGCCGATCTGGACGTCGCCGAAATAATAGCTGGTGGCGGATTGGGTCGCGCCGTCGAAGCTGCTGTCGGCGATGCCGCGGATGAACAGCTTGTCGCGCCCGCTGCCGAGCGCGGTGGTCTGCAACACCGGCGTGGCGCTGGCGATCGCCGCCATGTCGCGCGCGGCGGCTGGGCCAAGCGCGCTGCTTTCGGGCGCGACGGTGGTGATCGTCGCGGGGAACCGGTCGAGCGGGATGCGCTGTTTGGAGGCGGTGACGATGATGTCGCCGCTTCGCGCGGGCGGCGGCGCGGGCCGGGGTGGTCGCCGCACGGCGGCCGGGGCGCGAACGATGCGGTAGCTCAGCGCGCCCTGCCGCACCGCGCGATAGCCGGTGCCGCGCAGCACGCGGCGGAGCACCTGCGCGACCGATCCCCTCGTCTCGGGCGGCGCGACCTGCACGGCCGCAAGGCCGGGCTCCACGCTGACGATTTCGGCACCGGTGCGCTGCGCCAGATCGAGCAGCACCGCCGAAAGCGCGCGGGTGCCCGGCGGCTCGGCTCGCGCCAGCGCCGCCGCCGGGCAGCAGACGAGCCACGCGAGGATCGCGGCGAGGGGCCTAGCGTGTCGCCGCGCCCGCCGTACCGATCGTCCATGTTCCCGCATCGTCGGTAGCGCGTGTCCCCGTCATCGCCGCGAGGTGGGGAATGTCGTCGGCGGCGCGCCCCGTCAATCGCAGCACGCCGATAAAAGGCTGCTGCGCCGCTTCGGGCGTGGTCCGCACCTCGGTCGCGAGCGCCAGCCCAACTGTTTGAGCGACGCTGCCGAGGCTTTCGCCCGCGAACCGGAAGGTGCGTGCGCCGCCGCGCGCAATCGCCGAGCGCACCGGCGTCGCGCCGCCCTGCGCGATCGACACCGCCTCGCCCGCGCGCACGGGGATCGCCGCGCCTTGCGGATCGAGCAGCACCGCGCCTTCGCTCACGCCGATGTCGAGCCCGCCGCGCACGTGCGTGAGCGTGAACACCGTGCCGACATCCTGCACGGTCCAACCGCCGACCCGCACCGCGAACGGATGCGCGGCGTCGTGCCGGACGCGGAAGGTCGCGCGGCCATCGTCGAGCCGCACGTCACGCGCATCACCCGCGCCGATCACCAGCCGCGCGCCGCTCGCGAGCGCGACCGCGCTGCCGTCCGCGAGGTGCAGCGTCTGCGGCGCGCTGGCGACGATCGTGTGCTCCGCAGGCGCCGGACGCAGCGTCGCCACACCCGCCAGCACCACCGCAGCGGCGACACCCGCGCCGAGCCACCAGCGTCGCCGCGACACGGGCGGGTTGTCGTTGGCGTGAGGAACGGGCGCTGGCACGTCCTCGTGGCGCAACGCGTCGGCGAGACTCACCCGATCATAGGCGGCGGCATGCGCCGGGTCCGCCTCGAGCCAGGCGACGAAGCGCAACCAGTCGTCCTCCTCCATCGTCTCCTGGCGCAGATGCCAAGCGAGCGCGGCGTCGAAGATCGTCCTGTCACTCATCGTCCGCCCCCTCGCGCGCATGCAGGTGCCGGTAGGCCCGGTGCAGCAGTTTCTCGACCGCGCTCACGCTGATGCCGAGCCGCGTGGCGATCTCGCGCTGCGGCACATGCTCGATGCGGAACAGCCGATAGGCTGCCTGCATCCGCTCGGGCATCGCCGCGATCCGCGCCTCGGCCTGCGCCAGCCCCTCGCGCGACAGCAGCCGGCGCTCGCTGTCGGGGAACTCGGCGGCGTCCGGCTGCACGCCCTGCCACGCCGTCTCCAGCGCCCCGCGCCGCGCCGCCGCGACCCGCCGGTCGGTGGCGAGGTTGCTCGCCATGCGGAACAGATAGGCGGCGGGGTGCGCGACCGGGCCGGTGTCGCCCCCCTCGATCTTCAGCCACAGGTCCTGCAACGCATCCTCCGCCTCGCTGGCCGAGCCGAGCCGCGTGCTCAGCAGCCGGAGCAGCGCCGCGCGCTGTTCGAGATACGCCGCCGCCAGACCGCCGTCGTGCGTCATGATGCGGATGGGCGCGGCGAGTCCATGATCGCGCGCCATGTCGGCGATCGCGCGCGCGCGCAAGGGCGCGAGCGATCCGTTGCCGGGCAAGGCGCGCGCCTGCCATCAAGCCGCCAGCGCCGTGTCGGCGTGATCGTGATACGCCCGTTCGCGCAAGCGCTCGCTCGAGAGACGGCGCGCGGCAAGCCGATCCGCGAGAAAGGCGTAGAAGAACCAGTCGCCCGCCCACGCCGTGGTGGCGTGGTAGCAAAGCCGCTCGATCAGCGTCCAGCGCGTGCTGGCGCGGTCGCGCTCGCGTGGGGCGGGTGCGCACCACAGCTTCGAATGATACGCCAGCCGGCCATGATCGCGGACGCGGTGCATGATCTCGTGATCCTCCAGCACCATGTTCCAGCGGCCGGGGTCGAACCCGCCCGCGCGCCGCAGCGCGCTGGTGCGGAACACCTGTCCCGCGCCCCCGGCATGACATTGGTCGGGCAGCAGCGCGGCGGCGAGCAGGATGTGCGCCGCCTTGCCAAGCCGCTGCCAGCGCCCCGCGTCAGGCGCGACGAAATAGGCGCCGGCGGCGGCACGATCCCCCCGTTCGAGCACCGCGCGGGCGTGCGCGAGATAGGTTTCGGGATACCAGGTGTCGGCATCGCAGGTGGCGACATAAGGCGTGTTGACCAGCGACAGCCCGCTCGCCAGCGCCGCGACCTTGCCGGGGGTCGTCTCCCGCAGCAGCACATGGGCGAGCCGCAGCCGAACGCACGCCTCGCGCGCGATCGCGCCGCTGCCGTCGGTGCTGCCATTGTCGATCAGGATGACGAGCGGCGGCTCGCTCTGCCGCGCGAGGCTCGCGAGCGTGTCGGCGAGATACGCGCGTTCGTTGAAGAAGGGCAGCAGCACCGTCCATTCGCGGCAGGCATCGTCTTGCTCGGCGATACGCTTCGAAACATCGTCAACCTGAACAAAAGTCTTGAACATCGGTCGTCATTCCCATCCCCCGGCGGCTCCGGAAGAGCCGCCGCCCGATGACAGGACGACACGGTCGCGCGCGAACCACACGGGCTCGCGAAAATTTTTCGGGTGCAGACGAAAAAAAGGCGCCGTCGAGGGCGACGGCGCCGAAAGCAGAACGAGGCGGGGCGATCAGACCTTGGCGGAGTAGATCATCCGGCCCTGACCCAGCCGCGCGAACACCTGCTGGAGGTCGTCCTCGCCGACCGCGAAGCAGCCCTGGCTGCGGCCGAGCTGGCCGTGGGTGCGCAGCATGTTCGGGTTGGCGTACCACGCCGAATGCACGACCAGCGCCCGCGCCAGCGCGTTGCTGTTCGACGGGTCGAGCCCGATCAGCCGCTGCGACTTGCCATGCTTGCCGACGTAATAGTCCGAGGCGAGGAAAGCGCCCTCACTCGATGCGTTAGAGCCCTCGTCGTTGGAGAAGCGCTGGAGGAAGCCGGTGTGCTTGGGGTCGCTGCCGCTGCCGTGCGCGACGAGCAGGGTGGTCGCCATGCCGTTCGCCATGTCGACGAGGTAGAAGCGCGGCTGCGAGGAGGAAAGCGAGAAGTCCGCGATCGCGATCCGGTCGCGGTGCGGGATCTGCGAACCGTGGCGTTGCAGCGCGATCAGCGCGCGGCGCAGCAGTTCGGGACGGACCACGCGGGTCGATGCGAGCGGCTGAACGGTGGCGGGAGCTTGCGCGGCAGTGGCGATGGGGGGGAGCGCGGCGGCGCCGATGGCGGCAAGTCCGCCTTTGGCGAGACTGCGGCGGGACAGATTAAGCATTTGATCTTTCACGGTAGGATACACACCTCGAAAGCTGTCGATGGTGTCCTGATAGCACAAATTCCTGCCAATGTGTTGAACCAGAGGCGCTTGGTTCCCTAACATGGCCAATTTCGTCCGAGATATCTCGCCGCTCGTCGCAAAGCCGTACGCAGCAAGAATTTGGATCGAATTTCCGAGCTTTGCGTTTTGAAGCTCAGATCCGAATGGCGTCGGCGCACCGCGCGACACGCCGGTAAATGGGTTTGTAAACGAGGTAGGCGATGGCTTCAATGCTTTTACGCCGCAGCGGCTTCGCTGCGGCGGCCCTGATCTGCGCGTCCATTCTCCCGGTCTCCGCCGAGGCGAGGGACGCGGCGCCGACGAGCGATTCCGTCGCGATGATGAACGCTGGCGAGTTCCTGTGGCACGACGCCGGCAGCGCTCCGGCGCAAGCGGGCGCGGTGCGCATCGTCGTCAGCATCGCCGACCAGAAACTCTACGTCTATCGCGGCGCGAACCTCGTCGCGGTGTCCGCCGTATCGACCGGCAAGCCCGGCCACGAAACGCCCACCGGTGAATTCACCATCCTGCAAAAGCAGGTGATGCACCGCTCCAACCTCTATGACGACGCGCCGATGCCGTACATGGAACGCATCACCTGGGACGGTGTGGCGATCCATGCCGGGCGGGATCCCGGCTATGCCGCGTCGCACGGCTGCGTGCGCGTGCCGCTCGCCTTCGCCAAGCGGCTGTACGGCATTACCCGGCTGGGCGCGCAGGTGACGATCACCGACGATCCCATTCTGGATGTAGCGCCGCCCGAAGCGACCGAATCGACGCCCGTTGAAAATCTGCCCGCGCAGCCGGAAACACTGGCGGCGCAACCGGAGACCGCGTCGGCGACCACCCAGATCGCCTACGCCGAGCCGCATCGGCCGTAACGCGCGGCTATCGGCCGACGATGGTGTCGAGGCTCGCCGCCACCGTCGGATGATAGGTCGCGCGCGCGGTCGCATAGATGCGCCGTGCGATCGGTCGGCCCCAGTCGCCCTCCGCCATCAGCCCGCGAAAGAGCGGGAAGACGAACAGCCCGCGCCCGATCGTGTGCAGATACCGGTCGAGCGCGGGCACCACCGGTTCGTAGCGATTGGCGATGGCGAGGCTGAACCACGCGAAACCGATATAGGCGCTCGGCGACTTTGAGAGGCCCCAGGCCGCGTCGATCTCCGCCAGCCGCGTGGGGGTCTGCTTGCGCGGCAGCCCGTTGAGGAAGCGCAGCCATTCCTGCGTGCTCCACCTGGTGGTGTCGATCGAAGCGGCGGCTGTGCCCGCGTTGAAGGCGGCGAGCTTCGCGTCGATCGCTGCCAGCGTGGCCGAGCGGACGTGGACGGCATTGTCGGGCAACCCTGGCTGATACGCCCAGCGATCGAGCTGCAAGTCCTTCTCCAGCGCAGCATCGCCCCGGATCAGATTGGCGCGAATATCGGCGAGGAAGCCGGCAGTGGTCTGCGGCTGGAAAGCGTGGCGATCGAAGTACGAGCGCAGATACGCATCCCATTTTGCGCGGCCGACGCGGTATTCAATCGTGCGCAGGAAGGTCGCGCCCTTGTTGTAATCGAGTTCGCCATAGGTGCCGTTCGGATCGCCGTGCAGCCGCGTCGATGGTGCGTCCGGTCCGCCCGCGCCCTTCAGGTCGCGTTCGAGATTGTCCCAGCTCAGGTCCGCCAGCGTCGCCGCGCGCTCCTTGCCGTACACCGCCTCGTCGATGCGGTTCTCGAAATAGGTGGTGAAGCCTTCGTTCAGCCACACGTCGGACCAGGTCGCGTTGGTGACGAGATTGCCCGACCAGCTATGCGCGAGTTCGTGTGCGATCACGTCGACGTTCGACTTGTCGCCGGTCAGGATCGTCGGCGTCGCGAAGGTGAGCGTGGGGTTCTCCATCCCGCCGAACGGGAAGGACGGCGGCAACATCAGGATGTCGTAGCGCCCCCAACGGTACGGCCCGTACAAAGCGGAGGCGGCGGCGACCATCTTCTCGGTATCGTCCAGCTCGGCAGCGGCGCGGGCGATCGTCGCAGGCTCGGCATAGACGCCGGTGGTGGGGCCGAGCGGCTTGAACGCGAGGTCACCGACCGCGAGCGCGATCAGATAGGGCGGCACCGCATGCGGCATGTCGAAGGCGAACCGCTTCATTCCCCTGGCGGCGGGCGTGCCGGCAGGGGTAAGCCGGTTCGCGCTCATCACCGCCAGCATGTTGGCAGGGACGGTGAGGTGCGCGGACCAGCTCTGGCGGATGCCGGGGCTGTCCTGCGTGGGGATCCAGCTGCGGTTGTTGGTCGGCTCGCCCTGGCTGAACAGGAACGGCTGCGTCTTGCCGGCGGTGAGCGCAGGCGCCAGCCATTGCAGCGCGCTCGCCTTGGGCGCGGAGGTGTAGGTGATGACGATCCGCCGTGCCGCGCCGATCTTCACCGTCAGCGGCGCACCCTTGTCGGCGACGATCGCGCCGACGGTATAGGGGAGAGGGTGGCCCGCCGCGTCGGAGATGCGCGCGATGACGAGGCCGTCGTCGTCCAGCACGATCGTATCCGCGCCGGGTTTGGCCAGAATATCGAGCGTCGCGGTGCCGGCGAGGCGTTGCGCGGCAAAGTCGGCGGTGAGGTCGAGATCGACATGGGTGACGCGCGCCGTCGCCGGCTCGGCGAAGGATAGGGTATCTTTCGCCTCGGGCGTGGTGAGGATCGGGGCGGGTGCGTCGACAGGCGCGAGCGGCGCGGCGGCGAGCGCGAGAAGGGCTGTGATCATACTATGCTGCTATCGGGTTTTACGACGCATGCAAGCAAGGCGAACCTGCCGCCGTTGAACCGGACCTCAGCCGCGGCTCGTCCCGCGCTGCGCCCGGCAACGATCCGAACAATACAGGACGTTGTCCCAGTCGCGCGCCCATTTCTTGCGCCACGCGAACGGCCGCTGGCACGCCGCGCAGGTCTTGGTCGGCAAGGTGAGCTTCTTGTGCGCCATGCCGCTTCAACGCGCCGCACCGCGAATGGCCGCGCACGCGACAAATTGCGACACTTTCCCGCCACGCTGACACACTGGCAAGACACGCGCCGCCTAGACCAGCATGGACGATCCGGAAGTGGCCGGGTTCATCCAGAGGAACGATCACGATGAGGACGCTTTTTCTCGCAGCGGCACTGTCCGGCACGGTGCTGGCCGGGCTCGCGGGTACGGCGGCGACCGCGCAGCAGGGCGGTGGCGGTCGCGGCGGCATGATGATGCGCGCCGATACCAATGGCGACGGTATCATCACGCATGACGAATATGTCGCGGCGGCGACGCAGCGCTTCGAGCGGATGGACGCCAACCACGACGGCAAGCTTTCCGGCGACGAGCTGCGCGGGCCGATGGCGGAGCGCGCGCAGGGCGGCGCGATCACCCGCGACCAGTTCATGGCCGAGGCCGACACGCGCTTCCAGCGGCTCGACGCGAACCAAGACGGCAAGATCACCCCCGACGAGACGCAGGCGATGATGCAGCGCTTCCGTGATCGCGGTGGCCAAGGCCGTGGCGGTCCGGACGGCGCACCGCCCCCGGGCGACGCGCATGGCCCGCGCGGCGACATGTTCGAGACGCTCGACACCAACCACGACGGCCGGATCAGCCGTGACGAGATGCGCGCCGTGTCCGACGCGCGTTTCGCCAAGCTCGACACCAATCACGACGGCTTCGTCGAGAAGGCCGAAATGGATGCCGCGCGGCACATGCACCGGGGCCACGGCGACATGCCGCCGCCCCCGCCGGGCGGCCCGGAGGGCGATCCCGGCCAGTAATCCCCGACTGGCCAGGCCTGCCGGGCGGGTGCTTCCCCCGCCCACCCGGCGAACTTGGCAGACTGGAGCATTATGCTAAGTCCCGAGCCTATGGGTGAAACGCCACACCTCCTCCTCGTCGACGACGAACGCTCGATCCGCGAGCCGCTCGCGCAGTTCCTGACCAAACAGGGCTTCCGCGTGACGCAGGCGGGCGATGCCGAGGGCGCGCGCATGCGGATGGCCGCCTATGCGATCGACCTCGTCATCCTCGACATCATGATGCCGGGCGAGGACGGGCTCAGCCTGTGCCGCCACATCCGCGCGACCGGCGACACCCCCGTCATCCTGCTCACCGCCAAGAGCGAGGAGACCGACCGGATCGTCGGGCTCGAGATCGGCGCGGACGATTATGTCGTGAAGCCGTTCTCCCCGCGTGAACTGACCGCGCGGATCAAGGTGATCCTGCGCCGCGCCGCCGCCGGGGGCGTGCGCCAGCATGCGCCGGCGGCGGGATCGTTCGCCTTTGCCGGCTGGGTGCTCAAGTCGGGCGAGCGCGCACTGGTCGATCACGACGGCGTGTCGGTGCCGCTGTCGACCGGCGAGTACAATTTGCTCCACGCGCTGGTGACGCGCCCGCGCCAGGTGCTCACGCGCGACCAACTGCTCGATCTGACGCAGGGCCGCGAGGCGGCGGCGTTCGACCGCGCGATCGACAATCAGGTCAGCCGCCTGCGCCGCAAGATCGAGACCGATCCCAAAAACCCCGAACTCATCAAGACGGTATGGGGCGGCGGCTATACGCTCGCCGCAGAGGTGACCCGCCTTTGAAGATACCGCGCCCGCGCCTGTGGCCGCGCAGCCTGTCGGGGCAGATGGCGCTCGTCATCGCGGTCGCCTTGTTCGTCGCGCAGGCGATCAACTTCACCCTCTTGCTTCAGGAGCGCCAGCGCGCGCGCATCGACGGCGCGACCGGGCCGGTGGTCGGGCGGATCGCCGATGCGATCGAGCGCGGCGGGTTCGGCGATCCGACACGGTTCGATCGCGGGCATGTGCGCAGCCTGCCCGGCTCCCCGATCGAACCCGATGGCGAGCATCGCCGCGATATCGAACAGAGCCTGCGCACGGCTCTCACGGATGCGGGCTTCAAGGTCGGCCGGATCGAGACGCAGATCCGCCCGCTCGGCCCCCACGACCGTCGGTTGCGCTACACCGGCAAGGAACGCCGCGAGCGGTTCCGCCGCGCCGGCGCCGAACTGATGATCGCGGTCGAGCGGCCGGGCAAGGACTGGCTGGTGCTGTCGGTGCCGTGGTTCCGGGGTGACGACTGGATCTTCTGGCGGCTCGTCTGGCAGACGGTGATCCTCTACATCGTCGTGCTGGTGCCGGTGCTGGTGGCCGCGCGGCAGATTTCCAAGCCGTTGCGCACGCTGGCGGTGGCGGCGCGCGGTTTCCGCCCCGGCGAGCCGGCCGATGCGCTCGCCGAGCGCGGGCCGCAGGACGTGCGCGACGTGATTGCCGCGTTCAACGCGCTCCGGCTGCGCGTGACCGCGATGCTGGACGAGAAGGATCGCATGCTCGGCGCGATCGGGCACGATCTGCGCACCCCACTCGCGGCGTTGCGGGTGCGCATCGAATCGGTCGAGGACGATACCGACCGGCTACGCATGGCCGAGACGATCGCCGAGATGAACCGCACGCTCGACGACATCCTCTCGCTTGCCCGGCTCGGCCGCCCGAGCGAGCCGCCGACCGAGGTCGATCTCGCCGCACTGGTCGAGGCGGTGGTCGACGATTTCCTCGATCTCGGCGAGGAGGTTGCGTTCGAGGAGACCGCACGGCTGCGCATGCGGCTGCGCCCGTCACTGATGCGGCGCGCGCTTCGCAATTTGATCGAGAATGCGCTCAAATACGGCAGCGCGGTGGAGGTGCAACTCGCCGAGACGCCGCGTCAGGTGACGATCGCGGTATGCGATCGCGGCCCCGGTATTCCCGAGGATCGGCTGGGAGATGTGTTCGAGGCGTTCACCCGGCTCGAACATTCGCGCAACAAGGATACCGGCGGGATCGGCCTCGGCCTGGCGCTCGCCCGCGCGATCGTGCGGGAGGCGGGCGGCGACATCACGTTGGTCAATCGCGACGGCGGCGGGCTGGCCGCGACGATCACGCTACCGCGCTGATCGCCTTCGCTCCGTTCGTACCGAATGACCGGTCGGGATCGCTCAGGCGGCCTGTGCCGACCAGCCGCGCATCTCGCGCGTGCCGACGATGCGGAAGCTGTCGTCCAGCCGATCGCGATCGGTGCGGCGGCGGAGTTTCTCGGCGAGCACTCGGCCGATCAGCTCATGGTCGGCGCGGAAATAGATAACCCCGTTCATGGCGGACACTCCTCACTGGCGGTGGGCGAACCTCCTACTCACCTCACCGACGATCCTGCACGTTTCAACGGGTAAATTACCGAAATGTTCCGCATGTGATCCGTGATTGCGATGAGCCGAGGGCGGGGTGACGAATGCTGCACCGCATGATAAGCGCAGGCCCATGCTGAATATCAACGGTATCACGGTGCGCCTTGGCGGGCGGACGATCCTCGACAATGCCTCGGCGGCGCTGCCCGGCAAGAGCCGCGTCGGCCTGATCGGCCGCAACGGTGCTGGCAAGTCCACGCTGATGAAGGTGATGATCGGATCGATCGACCCCGACACCGGCGAGATCGAGATGCCGCGCAAGACGCGCATCGGCTATCTCAAGCAGGACGCGCCGCAGGGCGACGCCACCCCGATCGAGACCGTGCTCGCCGCCGATGTCGAACGCGCCGCGCTGCTGACCGAATCGGAAACCTGCGAGGATGCCGACCGGCTCGGCGAGATCTACGAGCGGCTGGGCGCGATCGACGCCTATACCGCGCCCGCCCGCGCCGCCTCGATCCTGGTCGGGCTCGGCTTCGACGAGGAGATGCAGAACCGCCCGCTCGATAGCTATTCGGGCGGCTGGAAAATGCGCGTCGCGCTTGCGGCGTTGCTGTTCTCCGAACCCGATCTGCTGCTCCTCGACGAGCCTTCGAACCACCTCGATCTCGAAGCGACTTTGTGGCTGGAGAACTTTCTCAAATCCTACCCCAACATGATGGTCGTCATCAGCCACGAACGCGATCTGCTCAACAACGTGGTCGATACGATCCTCCACGTCGAGGGCGGGCGCGTCGCGATGTACTCGGGCAATTACGACAGTTTCGAGCGCCAGCGCGCCGAACGCGCCGCGCAGTTGGCGGCGGCGAAGGCGTCGCAGGATGCGCAACGCGCCAAGTTGCAGGAATATATCGCCAAGAACTCGGCGCGCGCCTCGACCGCCAAACAGGCCCAGTCGCGCCAGAAGATGCTCGCCAAGATGCAGCCGATCGCATCGATGGCCGAAGACCCGACGCTGTCGTTCGAATTTCCGAGCCCCGACGAACTGAAGCCGCCGCTCATCACGCTCGACATGGCAGCGGTCGGCTATAACGAGAAGCCGATCCTCCAGCGTTTGAACCTGCGGCTCGACCCAGACGACCGCGTCGCGCTGCTGGGGCGGAACGGCAACGGCAAGACCACGCTCGCGCGCCTGCTCGCCGCCCAGCTTGCGCCGATGGACGGCGGCATGACATCGAGCGGCAAGATGCGGGTCGGCTATTTCACCCAGTATCAGGTGGAGGAGCTCGACGGCAACGACACGCCGCTGGAAACGATGGTGCGGGTCATGCCGGGCAAGACCCCCGCCGCCGTGCGCGCGCAGCTCGGCCGCTTCGGCTTCCAGGGCGACAAGGCCGTCACCAAGGTCGGCAAGCTGTCGGGCGGCGAGCGCGCGCGCCTCGCGCTCGCGCTCATCACCCGCGAGGCGCCGCACATGCTGATCCTCGACGAGCCGACCAACCACCTGGACGTCGATGCGCGCGAGGCTTTGGTGCAGGCGCTCAACGCCTATGAGGGCGCGGTCATCCTCGTCAGCCACGATCGCCATATGGTCGAGCTGACCGCCGACCGGCTGGTGCTGGTCGATGGCGGCACGGCCAAGGAATATAACGGCAGCATGGAGGATTATATCGCCTTCGTGCTGGCCGGCGATCCGGCGAGCGGCGAAGGCGCGAAGAAGGCCAAGCCGGTCGACAAGGTCGCCGACGAAGCGCGCAAGCGGGCCGACGCGCTGAAGAAGCGCGCGCACGAGGCGGAGGCTTTGGTCGCCAAGCTCACCCGCCAGCGCGACGCGATCGACCGCGCGATCGCCGATCCCTCGGTTGCCGAGCCGTGGCTGGCGCGGATGAACGAACACGCGCGGCTGAAGGAACATGCCGCCGTATCGAAGAAGCTGGAGGCGGCTGAGGCGGTGTGGTTCGAGATCAGCGAATCGCTGGAAGGAATCGCGGCGTAAGGCCCCGAGCGCGCACCCTACTCACGTCACCCCAGCGAAAGCTGGGGCCTCTCGCCGGCGGGCAACCGGCTCGCGTCTCACCGAGAGATCCCAGCTTGCGCTGGGATGACGCCGGGTGGGAAGATGCGCCGGCAAACAGGAGAATCCGCATCCCCACACCCCGCATCCTCGTCGATGCCGACGCCTGCCCGGTCAAGGACGAGATCTACAAGGTCGCGTACCGCCGCGAGGTGCCGGTGGTGATCGTCAACAACAGCCACTTCCGTATCCCCCAGCATCCGCTGGTCAGCCGCGTGGTCGTGTCGGACGGGTTCGACGCCGCCGACGACTGGATCGCAGAACAGGCCGACGCGAGCGCGATCGTCATCACCGCCGACATCCTGCTCGCAGACCGCGCGCTGAAGGCAGGTGCGACCGTGCTTGCGCCGACCGGCAAGCCGTTCACCGCCAGTTCGATCGGCGGCGCGATCGCCACCCGCGCGATCATGGCGGACCTTCGCGCGGGCGGCGACGTGATCGGCGGCCCGGCACCGTTCAGCAAGACCGACCGCTCGCGCTTCCTGCAAGCGCTCGACACCGCGCTGGTAAAGCTCGCGCGGTGAGCGCCGATCTCGCCATCCGCGTGCGCCGGGCCGCCTTCAACCGCGCGCTTGCCGAGGGTGATCTCGCCGCGATCGGCCCGCTGCTGGCGGTGGACGCGGTGCTCGTCACCGGCACCGACAGCGCGGTTCTCGCCGGGCGCAAGGCGCAACTCGCCGCCTGGAAGCGCGAGTTCGCGGCCGTTCCACGCACCGTTTACACGCGCACGCCCGAGCGGATCGTTCCTTCGGGTGTGGAGCCGATCGCGTTCGAACATGGCCGGTGGGAAGGCGTCGCCGCCGGGCAGGCAAACGCCGCGGGCGCGTACACCGCCAAGTGGCGCGAAACCGCCGCTGGCTGGGTGATCGAAGCGGAACTCTACCTCACGCTCGCCTGAAAACCGTCGCCGGTCGCGGCGGCGCCGGCGCCTGGCGCACGGCTGCCATGCGCTCGTCAGCGCCGCGGCGCCGAGTTCGCCGGTCGCGGTGGGTACGTCTGCCGCCACCGGCACCCGCAGCCGCCGCCTGCGATGGCTCAGCCGAAAACGGTGCCGTCCATCAGCTTGCGCGCGGTGCGCAGCAAGGCGGCGGTCGCGACCTCGCCCGCATCGTTCAGTTCGAGCACGCAGCTCATCTCGCCGGTGGGATGCTCGACCGCGAGCGTCTGGCGCTGCCCGCCCGAGACGCTGGCGACCTCCGCCGCCGGTGAGCCCGGGATCAGGCATGCCGTCGCGACGCTCACCGCGCCGAGCACGCCGATCGTGGCATGTGCGCGGTGCGGAATGAAGCTGCGCACCGTCACCGCGCCGCCGTGTGCGGGAGGGGCGACGAGCATCATCTTGGGCACCGATTTTTCGGTCACGTCGCCGAGGTTCATCATCGGCCCGGCCTTCAGCCGGATCGCCTCGATCTTCGCCTTGAGGTCGCTCGCCGCGTCGAGTGTCTCGCGGTCCTCATAGCCGGTCGCGCCGACGTCGCTCGCTTTGAACACCACGCAGGGCATGCCGTTGTCGATCAGCGTGCAGGCGACGCCATCGATCACGTCCACGGCGTTGCCGCTCGGCAGCAGCGCGCCACAGGTCGAGCCCGCCGTGTCGCGGAATTCCAGCGGGATCGGCGCGGCGGTGCCGGGCACGCCGTCGATCCGCGCGTCGCCGGCATAGGTCGGCATGCCGCCGGGCGTGCGCACGCTTGCCACCGCGATCTGGCCGGTGTTGACCATGAAGATCGCCACGCGCGTCTCCTCGCCGGTCGCGGCGACGAGGCCGCGTTCGATCGCGAACGGGCCGACGCCGGCAAGCATGTTGCCGCAATTCTGCGAGTCCGACACGATCGCCTGATCGACGAACACCTGGAGGAACAGATACTCGACGTCGACGCCCTCGCGCGCCGATTTCGAGACGACCGCCACCTTGGAGGTGAGCGGATCGGCTCCGCCCATGCCGTCGATCTGGCGCGGATCGGGCGAGCCCATCACGCGCAGCAGGAAGGCGTCGCGCGTCGCCGTATCCTGCGGCAGATCCTCCGCAAGGAAGAAGGAGCCCTTGGATGTGCCGCCGCGCATCCACATGCAGCGCACGCCGTCACTCATAGGTCAGCCCCATCGCCTCGAGCTTGCCGCGCATATCATAGATGTCGAGCCCAAGTTCACCGGCGGCGAGCCGCTTGCGCTTGCTCTCCTCCGCCGCCTCGCGTGCCTGCGCCTTGGCGAGCACGTCGGCGGCATCCGCGCGCTTGACGACGCACACGCCGTCGTCGTCGGCGACGATCACGTCGCCAGCCTCGATCGCCGCACCCGCGCACACGATCGGCACATTCACAGACCCCAGCACCGCCTTCACCGTACCTTGCGCGAACACCGCCTTTGACCAGACCGGGAAGCCCATCTGGGTCAGGTCGCGCACGTCGCGCACGCCCGCGTCGATCACCAGCCCGCGACAGCCGCGCGCCATCGCCGAGGTGGCGAGCAGATCGCCGAAATAGCCGTCTTCGCACGGTGATGTCGGCGCGAGCACGAGGATGTCTCCCGCCTGGAGTTGCTCGATCGCGACGTGCACCATCCAATTGTCCCCTGGTGGTGCCGAGATCGTGACGGCCGAGCCCGCGATGCGCGCGCCCGGATAGATCGGCCGCATCCGGCTGGAGAGCAGGCCGATGCGCCCCTGCGCTTCATGTACCGTCGCAACGCCTGCGTGTGCGAGTCCGTCGATGACGGCGCTGTCGGCGCGTTCGATTTGGGTGACAACCTTGGCCATGCGGGGATCTCCTTCGCCCGCCGAACTGGGCTTTCCTGCGGTCAGCGCAATTCCGAATTGCAAAGCTGCGATAAGTTTTCTCTAATCGTGCGCGATGCCGGCCGCTTTCGACCTCAACCTTCGCCATCTGCGCGCGGTCGGCGCGATCGTGCAGCGCGGCAGCATGAGCGCGGCGGCAAGCGCGGTCAGCCTGTCGCAACCGGCGCTGACGCAGGGGATCGCCAAGCTGGAGGCGCAGCTCGGGGTCGCGCTGTTCGCGCGGGGAGCGGGGGGCATGACCCCGACCGAGCCGGGCCGCGCGCTCGCGCTGCGCACGGCGGCGGCGTTCGCGCACCTCGCCGCCGCGGTGCGGGGCGGGCGGCGCTTCGCCAGCCCGGAGGGGATGATGACGGCGACGCAGTTGCGGGCGTTCCTCAGCCTCGCCGATGCCGGCAGCTTCGTCGGCGCGGCGGCGGCGATCGCACTGTCGCAACCGGCGATCCACCGCGCGGTGCGCGATCTCGAACAGCTCTGCGGCGTCGTGCTGGTCGATCGGCGCGGGCGCGGCATCGCGCTCAGCCCGGCGGGGCTGCGGCTCGCGCGCGGCATCCGGCTGGCGCGTGCCGAGATTGCCGCCGCGATCGCCGAACTGACGACGCGGGAGGGTGGCAGCGTGGTGATCGGCGCGATGCCGCTATCGCGCGCGATGCTGGTGCCGCGCGCGATCGCGCAGACGGTGGCCGACGCGCCGCATGTCGAGATCGACGTGATCGAGGGATCGTGGCGGGAACTGGTCGAGGCGCTTCGCGATGGCGCGATCGACCTCACCATCGGCGCGCTGCGGCCCGAGCCCGCCGCGCCCGACCTGATCCAGACCCCGCTCGTTACCGACCGGCTGATGATCGTCGGCCGGGCCGGGCATCCGCTCGCCGCCACGCCCGCACCGACGCCGGCGCAACTCGCCAGCTATCCGTGGGTGGTGAGCCATGTCGGCGCGCCGCTGCGCCTGTTGTGGGAGGGGTTGTTCGGCGCGGGGCCGCTGCCGCATGCGCCGGTGCATTGCGGGTCGGTGATGGTGATCCGCGGCATCCTTGCGGAAAGCGATTTCCTGACGTTGCTGTCGCCCCAGCAGGTCGCGCTGGAGGTGGACAGCGGCGTCCTTGCGGCGATCGGCCCCGAACCGGCGATGAGCGGGCGCGTGATCGGCGTGACGGTGCGGCGCGACTGGCGGCCGACGGTCGCGCAGACGCGCTTCCTCGCCGCGCTCGACCGGGTGGCGGCGGCATCCTGACCACCTGACATCAGGATTTTGAATGGCTCCGCGCGCAATTCGATTGGGCGCATGTGCCCACGCGCGCCTAGCTGGAAGGAATGGAGAGACACACGGCCCTGATCGGATTCGGCGAGGCGGCGATGGCGTTCGCGCCCGCCCTGTCCGGCATGCTGACCGCGTTCGACCGCAAGACCGACCAGCCCGATCTGGCCGACGACAAGCGTGACGATTACGGGATGGTCGGCGTGCGTGGGTGCGAGAGCGCCGCCGCCGCGCTCGACGGCGCGGATGCTGCCTTGTCGCTCGTCACCGCCGATCAGGCGCTCGTCGCCGCGCAGGGCGCACGCATCGCGGCGAACGCCTTGTGGTGCGACATGAACAGCGTCGCGCCCGACACCAAGCGCGCTGCCGCCGAAGCGATCGCGGCACAGGGCGGGCGCTATGTCGACGTGGCGGTGATGTCGCCGGTGTTGCCCGCGCGCACCGCCGTGCCGCTGCTGGTGTCGGGGCCGCATGCCGAGGCGGGCGCGGCATATCTCGGCGATCTGGGGTTCACCAACGTGCGGATCGTGCCCGGCGACGTGGGGCGCGCCTCCTCGATCAAGATGATCCGCTCGGTGATGGTCAAGGGCATCGAAGCGCTCACCGCCGAATGCGTGCTCGCCGCCGATGCCGCCGGCGTGCTGGACGAGGTGCTCGCCTCGCTCGACGCCAGCGATAAGCCTCAGCGCTGGCTTGCTCGCGCCGACTATAATCTCGACCGGATGCTCGCGCACGGGTTGCGCCGCGCCGCCGAGATGGAGGAGGTCGTCAAGACGCTCGACGCGCTCGGCACCGGATCGGCTATGACCGCCGGCACCGTCGTGCGCCAGCGTGCGATCGGCGGCCTCGGTGTCGCACCGCCCGACGGCCTCGCCGCCAAACTCGACCTGCTCAACCGGAAGGCAGAGCCTGCATGATTATCGATTGCCACGGCCATTACACCACCGCGCCGGCCGCGCATAACGACTGGCGCGACGCGCAGAAGGCCGCGTTCAAGGCGGGCGAGGGGATGCCGCCCTATCCGGCCATCTCCGACGACGAGATCCGCGAAACGCTGGAGAAGAACCAGCTCCGCCTGCTGCGCGAGCGCGGCGCGGATATGACGATCTTCTCGCCGCGCGCCTCGGCGATGGCACCGCATGTCGGCGACGAGAGCGTCGCGACCGCCTGGGCGCGCGCCAACAATGATCTCATCAAGCGCTGCGCCGATCTGTATCCGGACGTGTTTGCGCCGGTCTGCATGCTCCCGCAGAACCCCAAGGCCGATATGGCCGGCTCGATCGCCGAGCTGGAACGCTGCGTGGACATGGGCTTCATCGGCTGCAACCTCAATCCCGATCCCGGCGGCGGCCACTTCACCTCGCCGCCGCTGACCGATCGCTTCTGGTATCCGTTCTACGAGACAATGGTCGAACTCGACGTGCCGGCGATGATCCACGTCTCGGGATCGTGCAATCCCGGGCTGCACGCGACCGGCGCCTATTACATCGCCGCCGATACGATCGCGTTCATGCAGCTGATCGAGGGCGATCTGTTCGCCGATTTCCCGAACCTGCGCTTCATCATCCCGCACGGCGGCGGCGCGGTGCCCTATCATTGGGGGCGCTACCGTGGCCTTGCCGACATGCTCAAGCAGCCGAGCCTCGACCGCCACGTCATGAACAACGTGTATTTCGACACCTGCGTGTACCACCAGCCGGGCATCAACCTGCTCAACGAGGTGATCGACACCAAGAACATCCTGTTCGGCAGCGAGATGGTCGGCGCGGTGCGCGGCATCGACCCAACGACGGGGCAGTATTTCGACGACACCAAACGCTATGTCGACGCGCTGCCGATCAGCGCCGAGCAGCGCCACGCGATCTACGAGGGCAACGCGCGGCGAGTGTTTCCGCGGCTCGACGCGCAGTTGAAGGCGCGCGGGTTGTGACAGGCGCCACGACCGTCATTCCAGCCACCAGCGTCGTCCCAGCGAAAGCCGGGATCTTTGTGGGGCCGGGCGGACAAGAGCCGTGGGAGACCCCAGCTTGCGCTGGGGTGACGGGCGGGGAGATCGGGCGATGAGCGCCTTCACGATGGACGCCGACTGGCTGTGCTACGATCCCGCGCCTACCAAGCCCGCCTTCACCCCGCCGCCGGGGGCGGTGGATGCGCATTGCCATGTGTTCGGGCCGGGCGACGTGTTCCCTTATGCGCCCGAGCGCAAATATACGCCGTGCGATGCCGGGCGCGATACGCTCTATGGCCTGCGCGATTTCCTCGGCTTCTCGCGCAACGTCGTCGTGCAGGCGACCTGCCACGGGAAGGACAATCGCGCGATGGTCGATGCGCTCGTCCATGCCGGCGGCCGGGCGCGCGGGGTTGCGGACGTCAAGGCGGATATCGGCCACGACGAACTGGCGGCGATGCACGAAGCCGGCGTGCGGGGCGTCCGCTTCAACTACGTCAAGCGGCTGGTCGACCCCAAGCCCGACGACTATTACCGGGGCATCATCGAGAAGATCGCCGCGTTCGGCTGGCACGTCGTGATCTATTTCGAGGCGGCCGATCTCGCCGAGAAGCGCGACTTCTTCCTCTCGCTGCCGACGACGTTGGTGGTCGATCACATGGGTCGCCCCGACGTCAGCAAGGACGTGGACGGGCCGGAGTTCGCTCCGTTCCTGACGTTCATGGAAAACGACAACATCTGGTGCAAGGTGACCTGCCCGGAGCGGCTGTCCAAATCCGGCCCGCCCACCTACGACGATTTCGTGCCGTTCGCGCGGAAGGTTGTTGAGACATATCCCGATCGCGTAATCTGGGGCACCGACTGGCCGCATCCCAATCTCAACATGGTCGGCCACATGCCCGACGACGGTACGCTGGTCGACATGATCCCGCGCATCGCGCCGACCGAGGCGCTGCAACGCAAGCTGTTGGTCGACAATCCGATGCGGCTGTACTGGCCCGAGGAAGCCGCATGAACCGCGTGACCGACATACACGAATATCTCGCCGAGTTCGACGATATCCCCGGCACGCGCGTGTTCACCGCCAAGCGGGCGCGGCAGGGTTATCACCTCAACCAGTTCGCGATGAGCCTGATGAAGGCGGAGAATCGCGAACGCTGGAAGGCGGACGAGCGCGCCTATCTCGATGCTTGGCCGATGACCGAGGAGCAGAAGCAGGCGGTATTGGAGCGCGATTACAACCGCTTGCTCGATCTCGGTGGCAACATCTATTTCATGGCCAAGGTGTTCTCGACCGACGGCCAGTCGTTCCTCCAGGCCGTCTCCACGATGAGCGGCATGGGGTTGGACGATTACGCGGCGATGATGCTGGGCGGGGGGCGCTCGCCCGAGGGGCAGCGCTCGATCAAGGAGGGCCGCTGAGATGGCGCGCATCACCGCCGGGGTCGCCTCGTCGCACATCCCCGCGCTCGGCGTGGCGAGCGATTACGACAAGACCGCCGAGCCCTATTGGGCACCCGCCTTCGCCGGCTACGACTGGACCAAGGCGTGGGAGGCGGAAGCGAAGCCGGACGTGGTGATCCTGGTCTATAACGACCATGCCTCCGCGTTCGACATGAAGATCATCCCGACCTTCGCGATCGGCTGCGGCGAACGCTACAAGCCGGCGGACGAAGGCTGGGGGCCGCGCGCGGTGCCGGACGTGGAGGGGCATCCCGACCTTGCCTGGCACATCGCGCAGAGCCTGATCCTCGACGAATTCGACATGACCATCATCAACGAGATGGACGTCGACCACGGGCTGACGGTGCCGCTGTCGATGATGTTCGGCAAGCCCGCGGCATGGCCGTGCAAGGTGATCCCGCTGGCGGTGAACGTGGTGACGTACCCGCCGCCGTCGGGCAACCGCTGCTGGGCGCTGGGCGAGGCGATCGCGCGCGCAGTCGCCAGTTTCGAGGAAGACCTGAACGTGCAGGTCTGGGGCACCGGCGGCATGAGCCACCAGCTCCAGGGCCCTCGCGCCGGCCTCATCAACGCCGCATGGGACAACGATTTCCTCGACGGTCTGGTCGGCGACAGCGATCGGCTGCGGCATATCCCGCACATCGAATATCTGCGCGAAACCGGCAGCGAAGGCATCGAAATGGTGATGTGGCTCATCATGCGCGGCGCGCTGGGCCGCGCCACGCGCTGCCTGCACCGGCATTATCACGTGCCCGCCAGCAACACGGCGGTCGGGCATATCGTTCTGGAACCGATTACGGAGCATATCGCATGAGAATCGCCCTCGCCGGCGCCGGCGCGTTCGGGGAAAAGCACCTCGACGGCCTCAGGAACATCGACGGCGTCGAGATCGTCTCGATCATCAGCCGCACCGCCGATCAGGCTGCCGCCGTGGCCGCCAAATACGGGGCCAAGCACAGCTCGACCGAGCTTGCCGACGCGCTCGCCCGCGACGACGTCGATGCGGTGATCCTGTGCACGCCGACGCAGATGCACGCCGCCCAGGCGATCGCCTGCATGGACGCGGGCAAGCACGTCCAGGTCGAGATCCCGCTCGCCGACAGCCTGGCGGATGCCGAGGCGGTGCTGGCCAAGCAACAGGCGACCGGGCTCACCTGCATGGTCGGGCACACGCGGCGCTTCAACCCGAGCCACCAGTTCGTCCACAATCGCATCGCGGCGGGCGAGTTCGCGATCCAGCAGATGGACGTGCAGACGTATTTCTTCCGCCGCAAGAACATCAACGCCAAGGGCGAGGCGCGCAGCTGGACCGACCATCTGCTGTGGCATCACGCCGCGCACACGGTCGATCTGTTCGCCTATCAGGCCGGGCCGATCGTCAAGGCCAATGCGCTGCAAGGTCCGATCCATCCCGAGCTTGGCATCGCGATGGACATGTCGATCCAGTTGAAGGCGGAGAGCGGCGCGATCTGCACCTTGTCGCTGTCGTTCAACAACAACGGCCCGCTCGGCACGTTCTTCCGCTATATCGGCGACACCGACACCTATATCGCGCGCTACGACGATCTGGTGAACGGTAAGGAAGAACCGATCGACGTGTCGAAGGTCGATGTGTCGATGAACGGGATCGAGTTGCAGGACCGCGAGTTCATTGCCGCGATCCGTGAGGGCCGCGAGCCGAATTCGTCGGTCGCGCAGGTGCTGCCATGCTACCGCGTGCTCGACGCGCTGGAACAGCAACTGAAGTAAGGACGGGCATGCAGACGAGACCGATCGGGAACCGCACCGTCACGGCGATCAGCCTCGGCTGCATGAACCTCAGTCACGCCTATGACGTGACGCCTTCCGAAACCGAGGCGAGCGCGCTGCTCAACCGCGCGCTCGATCTCGGCGTGACGATGCTCGACACCGCAGCGCTGTACGGCGGTGGCGAGAACGAGAAACTCCTCGCGCGTGCGGTGATGCACCGCCGGCAGGAGTTCACGCTCGCCAGCAAATGCGTGCTCGACATGCCCGGCGGCAAGCGCGTGCGCGACGGCAGCCCGGTGGCGATCGCCGCGTCTGTCGACCGGTCGCTCGCGCGGCTCGGCACCGATCACATCGACCTGATGTACCTCCACCGGCTCGATCCCAAGGTGGACATCGAGGAGTCGGTCGGCGCGCTCGCCCGCGCGGTCGAGGCGGGCAAGATCGGCATGATCGGCCTGTCGGAAATGTCCGCCGCGACGATCCGGCGCGCGCACGCGGCCCACCCGGTCGCGGCGGTGCAGAGCGAATATTCGGCGATGGTGCGCAACCCCGAAGTCGCGGTGCTCGAAACCTGCGCCGAACTGGGCATCGCCTTCGTGGCCTTCTCGCCAGTGGCGCGTGGGATGCTCGCCGGCGCGATCCGCAGCGATGCTTATGCGCCGGGTGACATCCGCGCGACGATGCCGCGCTTCGTCGAGCCGCAGCTGGGTCGTAATCTGGCGCTCGTGGCGCGGTTCGATGCGGTCGCAGCCGATGCGGGCGTGACGCCGGCGCAGCTTGCGCTCGGCTGGGTACTGTCGCGCGGAGACCACGTGATCGCGCTGCCCGGCACGCGCAGCATCGCGCATCTCGAGGAGGATTTCGCCACGCTGGACGTGACGATCCCGGCGGAGGCGATCGCGGCGGTGGATGCGATGTTCCCGATCCACGCGGTGGCGGGGGCACGCTATACCGCGCGGATGCAGGCGCAGATCGACACCGAGGTGCTGCCGGGCGAAGTGCTGGCCTGAGACTTCGCCGCCGAGGCCTGCGCTACAGCGGCAGCCCCACGTAATTCTCGGCGATCGTCGTCTGCGCCGCCATCGACGATGCGATATAGTCGAGATCGGCGAGTTGCATCCGCCGGTCGAACGCGTCCGAATCCGGAAAGCGGTGCATCAGCCGGGTGAGCTGCCACGAGAAGCGCTCCGCCTTCCACACCCGCGCCAGCGCGCGCTCGGAATAGCGGCCCACGCCCTCCGTATCGTTCGCGCGGAACCAGCGGACCAGCGCCTCGGACAGATACCGCACGTCCGACGCGGCAAGATTCAGCCCTTTCGCGCCGGTGGGCGGAACGATGTGCGCGCTGTCGCCTGCTAGGAACAGGCTGCCGTGGCGCATCGGTTCGAACACGAACGAGCGCAGCGGCGCGATCGATTTCTCCAGCGCGGGCCCGCGCGTCATGTGCGCGGCGGCTTCGGGGCCGAGCCGCAACGCGAGTTCGTCCCACAGCCGGTCGTCGGGCCAGTCCTCGAGTCTCTCGTCGAGCGGCACCTGGATGTAATAGCGGCTGCGCGTCGCCGAACGCATCGAGGCGAGCGCGAAACCGTTGGCGTGGTTGGCGTAGATCAGCTCGTGCTTGCACGGCGGCACATCGGCGAGGATGCCGAGCCAGCCGAACGGATAAACCTTCTCGTAGCTCTGCGCGACCGCCGTTGGGATCGCCTTGCGCGAAGGCCCGTGATAGCCGTCGCACCCGCACAGGAAGCGCGCGTCGATCCGGTGCTGCGCGCCATGCTTTTCATAAGTCAGGTAGGGCGTATCGCCGTCGATGTCGTGCAGCGTCACGTTAGCGGCGTCGTAGATCACCTCGAGCCCGCGCGCCGGTGCGGCGTCCATCAGATCGCGCGTCACTTCGGTCTGTCCATAGACCATCACCTGTCGGCCGGTGAGCGCGCCCACGTCGATGCGGATCAGTCGCTCGCCGTCGGCAAGATTGAAGCCGTCGTGCGGCAGGCCCTCCGCGTGCATCCGCGTGGCCAGACCCAGCTGATCGAGCACATCGGTCAGCGTCGTTTCCAGCACCCCCGCACGGATGCGCCCGAGCACGTAATCGGCGGAGGCGCGCTCGACCACGACGACATCGATGCCCTCCGCGCGCAGCAGATGGCCGAGCAGCAGCCCCGCCGGCCCCGCGCCCACGATCGCGACCTGTGTCTTCACGCCACCTCTCCATTTTCTCCGCCGCGAGAGTGCGTGGCGCGCGCGGGATTGGACATGGCCGCGCCGACCGGATATCTGGATGATCCAGCAACTCGAGCCCTGCCGATGCAGCCTGTCGCGCGCACCGTTCCCGCCTTCTATCTCTACGGAGAGCCGCAGCGCGCCGTGCGCGAGGGCTTCGTCCACGTCGAAAGCCTCGATGATCGCTCGCGGCCAAGCGAATGGACGATCCGCCCGCATCTTCACCGCGATCTCAACCACATCTTCGTGATGCGTGAAGGCGGCGGCACCATGCAGGTCGATGGCGTAACCTGCGCGTTCGAGGCGCCTGCGCTGCTGTTGATCCCGGCGGGGGCGGTGCACGGCTTCACCTGGCACAGCGAATCGAGCGGCTGGGTCATCACGCTGGCCGACGCCTATGTCTCGCAACTGGCGGACCGCGACCGCGATCTCGCGCCGCTGTTCCACCCCGCGCGGGCGATCGCGCTGGGTGTGGAGGATCACCAGGCGGTCGAGCGATCGGTCGATGCGTTGCAACGCGAGCTTGGCTGGCTGGGGCCCGGGCAGCGCAGCGCGGTGGAGGCGGAGGTGCTCGCAATCCTGGTGCGGGCGCTCCGTCGCGCGGCGGTGGGGGTGCTGGTCGGCGGTGTGCCGGGCCGGCAGGCGCTGGTGGTGGCGCATCTGCGCGAACGGATCGAGGCGCGCTTCCGCGATCGCGAACCCGTCGCCGCTTACGCCGCCGCGCTGGGGGTCAGCGAAACGGCGCTGCGGCTGGCGTGCAAACACGCCGGAGGATCGTCCCCGGCCGCGATGATCGACGAACGCGCAATGCTCGAGGCACGGCGGCTGCTGCTCTATACCAGCATGTCGGTCAACCAGATCGCCTGGGCGATCGGGTTCGAGGATCCCGCCTATTTCTCACGTTTCTTCACGCGCCACGCCGGCCAGTCTCCACGCCACTTCCGCAGCACGCGAGGCGGGTGAGGGGAGGCGGCCTGTTTGGGTATGAGGATGCGGCGTTAGTAGAAATCGGAGATTGACCTCCTCGGGAAAGCAGAAAATACTCGTAAGAAAACAACCCATGGGGAGGTACTGATGTCGAAGATCGTGGCGATGATGCCCGCTGTCCGTACGCACTGCGCCGACGCCACGTCCTGGTGCGGGATCATCGCGGGGTTCGGCGTTGCTTCGGTCGGCCTGCACTGGGCCATAACCTACCTCCTGTAGCGCAGGCGTAACGCGGCACGTCTGCGACACGCGTCCATCCCGTCTCGCCCACAGCCTGCAAGCACCGCAGAGTCTGCACGCCGCGCATGGGCTCACCCGTCGACGGCGAAGCGGTATCGTCCCGATCCGATCGCGAACACAGCTTCCTCCGCTCCGCGTGAGACGGTGACGACATCGCGCCGCCCGGCGAGATCGCGCTGGCTTTCCCGGACGACAGCGCGCGGCGGCACAGGCAGATGCACGCGTGCGGTGGCGTTGGCAGGGGTTTCGACGTCGAGCAGCAGCCCGCCGCTCCCCACGCGGCGCCAGGCGCTGCGGATCGTCCCCCGGGCCGAACGATACGCGCCGCTGGCATGGTCGAGCGGCGCCTGCATCAGCGGCCGGATCGCGATGTCGCCGAACCCCGGCGTCGTGGCGCTGATCCCGGCGACGCGACGGTACAGGAAACCGACCACCGCACCGAAGGCATAATGGTTGAACGAGTTCATCGCCGTGCCGCTGCTGTCGGAGTTCCAGCGCTCCCACATCGTCGTCGCGCCCTGGCTCACCATATAGCCCCAGGAGGGATATTCGGTGCGCAGCAGCAGCGCGATCGCAAGATCGGCATGGCCGTTGTCGGCGAGCGCGTCGAGGATGTAGGGCGTGCCGAGGAAGCCGGTGCTGAGCACCCCGCCGCGCCGCCGGATATCCGCCGCGAGCACATCCACCACCGCCTGCCGTTCGCCTTCCGCCACGAGGCCGAAGCGCAACGCGAGGATCTGCGAGGTCTGGCTCGCATTGCCGATACGCCCGCCGGTGCCGACATAGTGCGCGCGAAACGCCTTGCGAATGCCGTCGTCCAGCGTGCGCAGCCGCGCCACATCGGCGGTCTTGCCGATCGCGGTGCCCATGTCGATCATCAGCCGCGTGGCATAGGCCCAGAACGCCGTGCCGATCAGGTCCTTCGGCGTGGTCGGATCGCCCGGCTGCTTGGCGTCGAGCGCGAGCCAGTCGCCGTAATCGAGCCCGCGCGGACCCGTCCACCGCAAGCCGGGGTTGATGCGGTGGACATAGCCGCTCCACGCCATCATCGCCGCCCAGTTCTGCTCGACGATGCGCGTGTCGCCGTAGCGCTGATAGACCGTCCACGGCAGGATCACGCCGCCATCGGCCCAGCCCGGCGTGCCGCCCGCGACGGTGGGGAAGGGCGCGGTATCGGGGAACATGCCGGCCTTGGTCTGGCCATCACGCACAGTGTCCATGAAGGAGCGCGTGAACGCATCGACATCCATGTTGAAGCACGCCGCATCCCAGAAGATCTGCGCGTCGCCGAGCCACCCCATCCGCTCGTCGCGCTGCGGGCAGTCGGTGGGGATGCCGAACAGGTTGGAGGACTGGCTCCACATCGCGTTGCGCCAGATCCGGTCGATGATCGGCGCGGAGGTTTCGAGCTGGCCGGTGATTGCCAGATCGCTGCGCGCGATGACGCCTTCCAGCGCATCGCTGGTCGGCGTGCCGGGAAAGCCGGTTACCTCGACGTAGCGGAAACCGTGGTAGGTGAAACGCGGCTCGTGGACCTCGCCCGCCGCGTCGCCGCTGAGGGTATAGCGGTCGATCGCCCGCGCGCGGCGCAGGTTGCTCTGGTCGACATCGCCCGAGGGCAGCGCGAGTTCGGCAAAGCGGAGCTGCACCGTCTCGCCCGCCTTGCCGCGCACCTTGAGGCGGCACCAGCCCGCGAAGTTCTGCCCGAAATCGAACACGAACACGCCGGGCCTGGTCTCGCGGATCGCGACCGCGCGCACCGTTTCGATCGCGCGGATCGGCGGGCTGATCTGGGCTGCGAGCGTGCAGGTCGGCGCGGGGGCGGCGGTGGCGGCGGTCCAGCCGCGCGCGTCGAACCCCGGCGCGTCCCAGCCGGGTTGCTCCAGCCGCGCGTCGTAATCTTCGCCGAGGAAGATGTCCGCCGCGCGCACTGGCGCTTCGGCGGTGCGCCAGCCGTCGCCCGTGATGATCCGCTCGAACGCACCATCGGCATAGTCGATCTCGAGCTGCGCGACGAAGCGTTTCGGCGCCGGCCCGAACGCATAGCGCAGATCGAGGAAGCCGAACGCGCCTGCGAACCAGCCGTCGCCGACGATCGCCCCGAGCGTGTTGGCGCCGACGCGAAGCTGATCGGTCACGTCGAACACCTGGTACAGGGTGCGCACGCGGTAGTCGGTCTGCTCGGGCGTGATCGCCATCGTGCCGACCTTGCCGCCGTTGAGCCGCGCCTCATATGCGCCGAGCGCGGTCGCGTAGAGCCGCGCGCGGCGCACCGGTCTGGCGAGCGTGAAGTCGTGGCGCATCAGCATCGCCGGCGCGGCGGGCCACGGCTCGACGGCGGGCACGCTGCTGGCGGGAACCGCCGCCGCCCAACCGCGATCGTCGAAACCGGGTGCATCCCAGCCCGCCTCCGCGGTGCCGAGCGTCGTTCGCCATGTTGGGCCGGAGACGCGCCATTCCACCCGCCCGTCGCGGTGCCGCAGCCGCAACAGCGCGGCGAGCGCGCCGCCGAACACCGGGCGCGGCTGATCCGTGCGCACGCTGACCTGCACGGCAAGGACGTGGCGGCCCCCCTCGCGCAGCGTGTCCGTCACGTCGAAGCGTGAGAACGACCCCCACGACAGCCACGCCTTGGGTTCAGCGAGAGTCGCGCCGTCGATCGCCAGTCGTTCGAGCGTGTCCTTCGCCGACAGGTAGAACGTGGCCTCCATGATGCTCGCGTCGCCGTCGACCGCCCAGCGGAAGCGGCGCGGCTCGGCGTGGAGCTGTTGCTCGCCCCAGATCCAGTGCAGCCCGGCCCGCCGCATCTCGCGCGTCTGGGGATCTTCCGCATCGAGCCAGCGCGCGTGCCAGTCGTCGCGGTCGAGCAGCCCCATCTCCCACCACGCGATGTCGCTGGGCGGCATCGCCGCGCCCGCCTCGTCCCAGACGAAAACCCGCCACCACACCCGCTGGCGGGCGGTGAGGGGAGGGCCGGCATAGACGATATTCATGGTCTCGCGCGAAGCGACCTTGCCGCTGTCCCACAGCAGGTCGGTGCCGCGCTCGAGCGCGTCGGCGCTTGCCGCGGCGACGATGCGATAGGCGCTCTGCCGCACCCCCCGCTCAGCCGACCGGAGCTGCCACGAAAGGTTGGGGCGCGGCGATTCCAGTCCGAGCGGACGGTCGATCCGGTCGACGCGCAACTGCTCCACGCTCACGCGTGGACCAGCGCCGCGCACGAGCGTCTCCCCGGCCAGCACCGGCGCGGCGAGCGTGCCGGCACCCGCGCCCGCCAGCGCGACGAACCTCCTGCGATCGACAGTCACCACTCAGGCGTCTCCCTGCGTCACGACGGCGTGCCGTCCGCCACGTTCCACGCCTGTCGCCATGCATGATAGGTGTCGATGGCGGTCTGCGGCGTCTCAACCCACCAGCCATAGCCGTTGCGCCGACCTTCGGAAATTTCGTTGACGTTGTCGTGGATCGTCTTGTCCCAATCGCCGAAGATCGGCGCGCCGGTGACGGGATCGTACAGCCGCGACCACAATGGCCCGCCATAGATCTTCTCGATCAGCTTGCGCCCCTCCGGCGTGCCGCCCCAGGCGTGATCGTACACCGCCTTGGCCCTGAGCCACGCGATCCCGTCCACCACCGCGCGCCGGACGGCGGGGGTCGGGTGATCCTTGCGCATCAGGAACAGCAACACGTCGGTGGTCTCGTCGCTACAGATCGCGGCCGGTTCGAAGTTGCGCGCGCTTGCGGGCGCGAGCGTCAGCGGATCGGCCTGTTGCGGCCAGCCGGTCGGCACCCCGTTGACGCGATATTGCGCAGCGAGGATGACGTCGGTGGCCTTTGCCACGGCGGTGCGGGCCTGCGCGCGCAGATCGGCGGGCACGAAGCCATAGGCGTCCTGCTCGGCCACGTCCTCGAGCAGCATCGCCGCGCGTGCGACCGCATTGTCGTTGAAGGTCACGCCGTCGTGGAAGTCGCCTTCCAGCGGATAGATCTGCGGCCAGCCGCCGTTGGGATATTGCGCCTCCAGCAGATAGCGCACGCCGCGCACGAAGCTCGCCTCGTAGCGCGCGCGGTCGGGGCTGCCGGCGGGCTGTGCGGCGATCATCCTGGCGAGGTAGCGCATCTCGCCGACGGTCGCGCCATTGTCGAGAGTGCCGACGAACGTCCAGTAGATGTCGCGCGGCGCGTCGAGGTTGGTCTTGTCGGGATTGATCTGTTCGGCCTTGTCGGCGAAATCCTGCCCCGGCGCGCGCGGCGGCGCGGCGCGGTTCTGGTTCTTGCTCCAGCCGCCCGCGGGTGTCTGGAAGCTGAGCACATTGTCGGCGATCATCTTCGCCTCGGCGCCGGAATACCAGGCCTCGGGTTTGTCGAGCGGCATGGATTTGATGCCCGCCCCGTAATGTTCGGGCGGCAGCGGCCAGACGTAGCCGGGCTTGCGCTCCGCCGCGATCGCCGCGCGATCGGCCTTCGCGCGTTGGTCGGAGCGGGCGAGATACGCCAGCCAGGCGGCTTGCTCGGGCCGGGGCAGCGCGGCGACACGCTCGGCGGTGAGCGAGCGGGCGGGGCCGGTCAGGCCGATGACACGGGCGGTAGCAGGCGTTGCGGACAGGATCGCGGCTGCGGCGACGAGACGAAGCGGCTTCAAGGTTTCTCTCCTGTACGTACGGTCGGATCGGAAGGCGCGGCGTTGATGCGTATCCGGCCTGCATGCTTCTCGTGAAAGGAAAAAACGAGCCCGGCAGACGCGCTGCCGCCGGGCCCAGGCGGGGGACACGGGTCAGAAGGTGGCGCGGGCGCCGAACAGGATCTCGCGGCCGAAATGCCGGTAGTTCGAAACGCGGTCGGTCACGTCGACATAGCGGTCGTTATACTCGTCGGTCAGGTTGACGCCCTGCACCGACAGCGTGAGGTGCTTGTTGAGATTGTACGAGAAGGACGCGTCGATGTTGAGCGTGCCGTTCACGCCCTCCTCGGTATTGCCGTTGCCGCCGGGGAAGGAGAGCAGATACTTGCCGCGATACGCCGCCGACACGCGCGTGCTGACCTTCTTGGTCTCGTAATAGAGCGTCGCGTTATAGGCGTTGTTCGACTGGCCGGTGAGCTGGCCGTAGCCATAGGCGCCGTAATTCACCCGCGACTGGACATAGGTGTAGTTGCCGAGGAACCCGAGGTGCTTGAGCGGCCCGGGCAGGAAGGTGAACGGCTGCTGGTACTGTACCTCGATACCCTTCAGCGTGCCGCCTTCGCCGTTGATCTTGCGATTGACGGTGAAATCGAGATCGGGCGACGACGGCGTGCCGACCAGCAGGCTGTCGGGCAGGCCGAGGCTGCGCCACGGCACCACCTCCGTCACCGAGGAGGTGAACGACGCGATATCCTTGTAGAACAACGCGACGCCGATCAGCGCCTCGCGCGTGAAGTAATATTCGAACGACACGTCGTAGTTCGTCGCGCGGAACGGGTTGAGCAAAGGGTTGCCGTAGCTGACCGTCTGCGTCGGCGTGGACAGCGATCCGCCGGGGGTGAGATCGCCCAGCGATGGCCGCGACATCACTTTGGCGGCGGCGAGGCGGACGGTGAATTTGTCGGTCGGCTCGAAAGCGAGGTTGGCGGAGGGCAGCCAGTCGTCGTACCGGTTGCGCACCGTCACGTTGGTGTTGGCCGCACCGATGCTGAGGAACCCGGTCGAGCCGAGATCGGTATGCGCGAACCGCACGCCGACATTGCCGCGCGCGACGATGCCCGCGATCGTCGTCTTGAAATCGGCCTGGAGGAAACCGCCCGAATCCTTCTCCTGCACGCGGCGGGTGCCGTTGTAGGCCGGCACCAGCGGGTTGTTATACACGCTCAGGAAGGAGCTGATCTTGTCGATATCCGGCACGATGTACGACAAATCGGTGCCGGCGGGAATGTCGAGCGCGCCGTTGAGGTTGACGATCTTGCCGAGATTGGTGACGTCGGTCGCGCGGTTCGCGCCGCTCAGCGTCGTGACCGCCGCCTGATAGCCGAAGGTGTCGAAACCATAGGTATGGTATTCGCCGCCGCCCTTGATCGTCAGCCCGTCGAGCAGATCATATTCCAGCCCGCCGCTCACGTTGCGCAGGCGGAAGTTGGTGCCGCTGGTGCTCTTGCTCCATTCGGTCAGCGTGAAGTTGCGCCCGTCGGTGACATCGAAGCCGTAGTTGATCACCGGCAGGCGATCGTTGCCGCGGAAATCGTAGCTGTAGCCGTCGCGATCGTTCGCATCGAACTTGTACGCGACCGAGATCGGCGTGCGCGCCTTGGTTTCGGATTCGCCGATCTTCAGCCGGCCGCGGAACCGGTCGGAGAAAGAATGCCGGATGTTGAGCGAGACCTGCTGGAAGCGGCTCTCGTCGCGCTGGAAGCCGTTCTCGGACCGCACGTCGACATTGTCGAACTTGCCGTAGGAGATGACGTTCTTGGTCGGGTCGATCGCGAAATCGTCGACGATCGTGTCGCGCACGCCGCCGGCGGTGCGGCTGAAGCCGATCGCCTCGATATTGGGGCTTTCCGCCTGCTGGTTGTACTTCGCCCACAACACGTCGAGATCGACCTCGGTGCCCTCATCCGGCTTCCACTGGACCGAGCCGGTCAGCCCGAGCCGGTCGAGATCGACCGAGCCGAAGGTGTAGCGCGGGATGCGCGGATAATAGGCCGACAGCAACGCGGCGCGCTGCGCCGCCGTGGTGCAGGTGACGCAGCCGGCGAAGTTGTTGCCCGCACCATAGGCGAGGCTGGGATCGCCCGCCTGCCAGCGGGTCGTGTTGAAGCTCTCGCTGATCGGGTTGCGCTTGCTGTACGCGGCGGAGAACAGCAGGCCGAAGGTATTGTCGGCGTTGGCCCAGCTCACCAGCCCGGCGACACGCGGTTGCGCGTTCTTGGCGAGATCGTTGTACGATCCCTGGCCCGACAGCGCGACGTGGACGCCGGGACCGAAGCTGAGCCCGCGCCCGGTCTGGAGATCGACCGTCGCGCCGAGCGAGCCTTCCTCGAGTTCGGCCGACTGCGTCTTGTTGACGGTGATGCTGTTGAACAGTTCGGAGGCGAACATCGAGAAGTCGAACCCGCGATTGCCGTTCGAACCGTAAGCGGCCTGTGCTTCCAATCCGTTGATGCGCACCTGCGTGAACTGCGAGCTCAAGCCGCGCACGCTGATCGAGCGGCCTTCGCCATTCTCCCGGTCGATCGTGACGCCGGGCAGGCGCTGGATCGATTCGGCGAGGTTGAGATCCGGGAACTTGGCCATATCCTCGGCGAGGATCGCATCGACCTCGCCGGCGGCGGTGCGCTTGATGTCGAGCGCCTTCTGCAAGCTGGTGCGGAAGCCGGTGACGACGATGTCTTCGGCCGGGCTGCCGTTGGTGTTGGGATTCTCGCCGGCGTGGGCGGGCAGCGTGTCACCCTGCGGAGTCGCGGGCGTCGTCGCGGTCTGTGCGCGCGCGGCGGTGCCAATTCCCAGCGCGGCGATGGATGCGGTGACGCAAAGCCCCGCACGCGCCGATCGAACCAGACTGCCCATCATCCCCTCCCTGCTGCGAACCCGGTGTTGTCACCGGTGTCACAAATGTTTCTACGGTGAAATATCACATTTCGCAACGGCGTTTCGTAGTGTGTAATGAACGCTTCGTCGTTCAGGCCGCGGTGGTGATATCAACCAGATAGACGTGGTTGCGACCATGCATGTTCGATCCGAACACCAGGCTTTTGCCATCCGGGGTGAAGGTGATGTTCGGTTCCAGCCGGTAATCGTGCGCGCTCATGTCGACCAGTCGCTCAGGGCGCATGTAAAGCGGAGCGACCAGCGCATCGTCGAAGCTGTCTGCATCGGCATCGACGATCGCTTCCGGCCGCAGCAGCACGATCCACTTACCGTCCGGCGCGTGCGCGACCATGTCGGCGTCGCCACCATCGCCCGCGAACAGGCGCTGGTCCGGGGAGACGTGGTAATGGACCGACCACGCGTTCTGATCGACCCGCCGCCAGACACGGGCGCCGGTCGCGAGATCCACACTCGCCAGCCAGAACACCTGTCCGCGTGGCGTCTGAAGATCGTAGAGCATCGTCTTGCCGTCCGGCGCGAAGAACTCGTGCCCCCAGATTTCCATGTTCATGGTCCGCTGGTGCAGCGGTGCGAGCCCGCTGCCGTCGCTGCGGATCCGCCAGATGCGGTTGACGCGGTGCCACGGGCCTTCGTGGCAGAAGGTGATCTGATGCGGGTCGGTCGGCGAGAACTGGCCGTGGTTGAGCCAGTCGCGCGCGCGGTGGATCACGCGCCGCTGGCCGGTCGCGAGATCGATGACGAACAGTTCCATCGGCACGCGCGCCGCCCAGCGTTGCAGCATCCGCACACCCTTGGCCTTGGCGAAGTTGAGCGGTTTGCCGTCCGGACCGGTCGCCGCATATTCGGCCTGGCCGAACGCGCGGTTATGCTGGTCCGGCACGCCGGGCTGGAGGGGCTGGTCGCCATACGCGACGACGCCGACGAACAGCGTCTCGTCGCAGTTGAGCGCATCGATCTGCCCGCGTTCGAGCCGCGCCACCTTGCGAACGCGGCCCGTGTCGACATCGGCGGCGAAAATCGTGCGACCGCGATCGGTTGGCTGGCCGGTGCCCGGATCGGAGATGCTGTAATAGACCGAGCGGGTCTTGCGGCCGGTGAACATCAGGTCGGCGCGCGGATCGGGGACGAGCAGGCGCCGCGCATGCGTCTTCATGTCGATCGCGGTAATGCCGGCCGGCGTGGTGATGACCAGAACGTCGCCCTGCGGTGTGAACATATCCTTGTAGAAGTAGAGTTTCGCGCCGCCATCGTCGCCGGTGAGGCGGACGATACGCCGCCCGGTGCGCGGATCGGTCCACGCGCGCGGCGCGGGTGTGGTGGGCACCGCAGCGGCGGCTGGTGTGGCGGCGATGACCCCGAACGCGGCGCTGGCGAGAACGTCGCGGCGATTGAGCACGCTCATGTTCCCTCCCGCGCGGACCGCACCCGCTTGGAATGCAGGTTCGTGGACGCAGCGCGGTGGCGCGTTGTGATGCCCATAGATCCATCTCCCGTCTCGCCGGCGCGCGTGGCCGACGCGGCAAGCCCCAGGTAAGGCCCGCCACCATTTATGCTTTGTATGCGAGTTCTACCGGTGTCAGGTCAACATCGGCCTGTTGCACGCGGCACCTGGCAGCGATCCGATGACGCCCGAGAACTGGCGCAAGGCGGACGATCCGGTGCTGAAGACATCGGCCGCCAACAGCGTGTACGCGACCGGCCACAACGGCTTCTTTACCTCGCCCGATGGCCGTGAGCAGTGGATCGTGTTCCACGCCAACCCTGGTCCGGACATGAAGTATACGAGCCGGCGCGCGCCGCACGCCCAGCGCGTCACCTTCGACGCTGCCGGCATGCCGGTGTTCGGCGAACCGGCGAAGGCGAGCGACCCGATCCGCGAGCCGTCCGGCGAGGCCGGTGCCGAACGGCAGGCAGTCCGCCGGTAACGCCAGTGTAGCGAGCCCAAATCGCAAGCGGGCCGGGCGGGCTGTTCCCCGGCGCGAACGAGGGCGGCGTGCTGGAGTCTGTCAGCTCCCGCCGGATTGGGCGCTTTCGCCGGTTTGCGCATCCGGTCGGCGAACGCCGCGCCGGATCGGCTGTCTGCCTTCCCCGGTCGGCGTTCGACGCCGATCCTCATGGCTTGTCGGGGAAGGCGGCGACGATCGCATCATATTGCGCACGGCTGATGCCGATCATCGAACCGTGACGCAGGCCGGCCGGCATTTCGTAGCGGTTCCACTCGGGTACGCCGCTGTTGCCCGACACCTGGAACCACGGTCCGGTCAGCTTCGGCGCCATCGACAGGCCATAGCTCGTTCCCGCATATTGCTCGTAATACAGCATCCAGTCCTTGCCGCCTGGCGCGCGAATGATCGTCGGTGCCTCGCGAAAATTGGGGCTGAGCGGCGGGCCGGGCAGGGGGTAGGGGCCGAGCAGGCTTGCCGCGCAGCTCATCCGCACGGTCTTGCCGGTGGTCCATTCGTAGGACGGATAGCGTTCGTCCTTGATGATCGCGCAATAGCCGCCGTCGTCGTTCGGCTGGATGATCGTGTCGATCGTCGCCATGTTCCAGTTGAACAGTCGGCGCGGCGGGTTGGCGAAGGTCTTGAGATCCTTCGATTGGACATAGAGCGTGCGCTGGCTGCCCCAATAGCGTTCCGGGTCATCCCTGGTGCCCTCCAGGCTCGGCGTATGCCAGGTGAGCAGGAACTGTCCCGACGGTTTGTCGAAAAACAGCTTGGGCGCGCCGATACGCTGGAGCGGATCGGGATAGCCCGCCACCGCCTTCAGATCGGGCCGATACGTGCCGTATGGCGTCCAGCGGATGAGATCGTCCGACACCCAGAAGCGGATCAGCGGATCGTCGTCACCCTTGTTGCCGACCAGGTAATAGCGTCCGTCGCCACCGCGTGCGACCGAGGCGTGGCCGTGGTAATCGGCGGACACCGGCTCACCGCCGTTCACCTGCCGCCAGTGCAGGCCATCGAGACTGACCGAGTAATACAGGACGCCGTAATGCGCCTTGGTCATGTGCAGGAAGAGATAGGCCTTGGCCGGATCGACATACGGCGTCACCGGCCCGCCGGGTGCGACCTGCGCCGTCACGCTTGCACCGGGGAGGAAGGCCATCGCGGTCGTCAGAGCCAATCCCAGACGTGCCGCCGACCTCACCAATCGCATCATCTTCCCATCTCCCGTTTGCTCGGCCTCGCCGGCGCTATTCGCCCGAGGATCGCACGATAAGGTCCATGACCTCGTCGATGATGTTCATCATCGCGTCCCGCGCCCGTTCGGGGTCGCGCGCTTCGATCGCGCGCAGCACGGCCCCGTGCGCGGCGAGATCGGCGGTGCGGCCCTGGATGCGATTGGTGAACCGGATCGACGTGCGCAGCGCGGTCGCGACCAGATCGCAGAATTGCGCGAAGAACGGGTTGCGCGAGGCGCGCAGGACCGCGACGTGGAACGCGATGTCCGCCTCCAGCGTATCGTCCCCGCCGGTTTCAGCGGCGCGCATGCGCTCGAAGCCGGCGCGGATCGGAACCAGATCCGGCTCCTGCGCGAACCGGGCGGCGAGCGCGGCGGCGGCCGGCTCGATCGCCACGCGCAACTGGTTGAACTCGCGCAGCAGTTCGATCGTGAATTTCCGGTCGAGCAGCCAGCGCAGCACGTCGGGATCGAACAGGTTCCATGCGCTGTCCGGCTCCACGATCGTGCCTTGGCGGGGACGCGCGCTGAGCAGTCCCTTGCTCGTCAGCATCTTGACCGCCTCACGCGTGACGGAGCGGCTGACGCCGTGCTGCTTGGACAGTTCCGCTTCGGTGGGAAACGGCTTGTCGGCATAACCACCGGTCACGATGGTTTTGCCGAGGTGGTCGAGCAGGCCGTACGTCAGGTTGCGGCCCAGCGACGTCCTGATTTCACCTGGCTCGGCAGACATCGCGCATACTCCATGAAACTTCGATATGGCGTATCATAGATCATATAATTGATCGCACTGCCACATAGTGCGTAGCAGGCGTGGGCGACGCGCCGGATCGTCATGCCGGCTATCGTGGCAGCGTCATGCCGTGGCCAATTCGCGCATGGCCGTCGCACCGGCGACGAGGCGCGGACCGGCCGCGCCTCGTCGCGCCGTCATTGCGCTGGCGTCGGTGGCACGACGCCTTTGGGCGCGTCGCTGAGGCGCTTTATCAGGTCGGTCTCGGCCTGGCGGTAGGGCGTGCCGTCGGCGCGGAACACCTCGTGGAACCACAAAGTCGGTTCCTCATAGGTATAGGGCTTCTTCCAGCTGTCCCACGGCATGCGCGTCTGCGTCTTGCCGTCGACGAAGCCCCAGTTGATCATCGCGATGTTGAGCCGCTTGCCGATCGGCAGCGATCCATCGAAGGTCGATCCGTTACCGCGCGCCATATATTCGGTGCACCACACCGGGCGGCCATAGCTCAGCATCTGGTGAGCACGTTTGCTGAACGTCTCGGGCCAGCTGTAATCGTGGAAGCTCAGCACGTCGGACTGGCTGATCTGCGTCTTCTCGACCGCATCGAGCGTGGCCGGATTGTCCCAGTGATCGCCGATCCACACGCCCGACGTCAGCGGCTGCGTGGGGTTCACCGATCGTGCCCAGGCGAACACCTGCGGCAGCAGCTTGGCGACATACGCCTTCTTGTCGGGCGTTGGCGCGTAATTGCCGCCGCCTTCGTTGTTGGGTTCGTTCCACACATCCCAGCCGAGGATGCGCGGGTCGCCCGCAAAGTGGCCGACCACGCCCTTCACATACGCTTCGAGCTTGTCGTAATGCGCAGCGTCCTTCAGACGGACCGCGCCGGGTGCCTGCACCCAGCCGGAATTGTGCACGCCCGGGATCGGCGGATGCTGCGGGCCGGCCTTGGGGTTCGGATCCCAGCAGCTGTCGAACAGCACGAACAGCGGGCGGATCTTGTGCTTGGCGGCGATGGCGAGGAACTGGTCCATGCGCTGCTTCAGCCCCTCGGGATCGTTCTCCCACAGCATGTTGTGCAGGAACACGCGCATCGTGTTCATGCCGATCGACTGGGCATAGCCGAGTTCCTTGTCGATCGTCGCCGGATCGAAGCTGTCGGCCTGCCACATCTCAAGCTGGTTGATGGCGGTGGCCGGCGCGTAATTGGAGCCGACCAGCCAGGCCTGCTTGGCGTACCAGCCGTTGGCCTGCGTCTTGCTCCATTGATCGCGCGCCTCGGCCGGAGCGGCGCCGAGCGCCAGCGTGACGGCAGCGGTCGCGAACAGGAAGGTGCGGCGCATCATCATAGTCTCTCCCACGTCTCAGTTCGCAGCCGACGCGGCGGGAGCGCCGGTGGTGAAGCGGTAGGTCATCACGTTACGGTAGGTCTGGCCGGGCGACAGCCGCGCGTCCGGAAAGCCCTTCTGGTTCGGCGCATCGGGGAAGATCTGCGGTTCCATCACGATCGCGTCGCCCATCCGGTAGGTGTGCTTCGATTTGCCGTGCGTGGTCGCGTCGAAGAAATTGCCGGAGTAGAATTGCAGCCCCGGCTGGTTCGACCACAATTCGAAACCGCGGCCCGAGGCGGGATCCTCGACCCTGGCCATCAGGTGCTGATCCGCCGTCATCGTCTTGCCGATCACCCAATTGTGATCGTAGCCGCGCGCGAACGCGATCTGCTGGTCGCTGGCCTCACGAACGCGGTCGCCGACGACATGGGGCTCGCGGAAATCGAACACCGTGCCCGCCACCGGCTGAAACGCACCGGTCGGGATCGAGCCGGCATCGGTCGGCAGATAGGTTTGTGCGGGGATCATCACGCGGTGCCCCATCGCGCCATTGCTCGATCCTTCGCCGGACAGGTTCCAATAGCTGTGGTTGCTGATGTTCACGATGGTCGGCTTGTCGGTCCGCGCGACATATTCGATGGTGAGGTGGTCGGCATTGTCGAGCGAGTAGGTCGCATCGACCGTCATCGTGCCCGGATAGCCCTGATCGCCATCACGGCTGACGTAGCGCAGCGTGACCGAGGGCACAGGTCCGTCCTTCACCGACACGACCTGCCACAGCACCTTGTCGAACCCTTGCGTGCCGCCGTGCAGCGAATTCTTGCCGTCGTTGACAGGCGTCTGATAGCGTTTGCCGTCGAGGGTGAACTGCCCGGCGGCGATGCGATTGGCGAAGCGGCCCACGGTGGCGCCGAAATACTGGCCTTTGTCGATATACTGCTGGAGATTGTCATACCCGAGCAGCACGTCGGCCTTATGGCCGGCTTGGTCGGGAAGGACCACCGACTGGAGCGCGGCGCCATAAGCGATGACGGTTGCCGACATGCCCTTGTCGTTGGTCAGCGTGACCTTTTCCACCGCGCGTCCGTCCGGCATGGTGCCGAAGGTCGCGCGTTTCGAACTGGTGGCGTGCGCCGGGGCGGCGGCGATCAACGCGAGTGTGGCCATGCCGGTGGCGGTGAAAAGCTTCATGCGTCCTCTCCCTCTTATCGCCTTGATACCCGCACCTGGGCGCAATAGGAATAGCATATATATCATATAAAAGTGTTCGAGGTGGATTTGATACGACTTGGGCTGATTGGCATCGGCAAGATCGCACGCGATCAGCACCTGCCAGCGATCGCGAACGACCCACGTATCGTGCTCGCCGCGACGGCGAGTCCGCACGACGCGCTGGAGGGGATACCGGCATACCGGAGCATCGAGCATCTGCTGGAAGGGCACCCCGGTCTCGATGCGGTATCCTTGTGCACGCCCGCTGGCGGCCGACACGATCAGGCGGCGGCTGCGATCGCGGCGGGGCTGCACGTCATGCTCGAGAAACCGCCGACCGCGACCTTGTGCGAGATCGCCGATCTCAAGGCCCGCGCCGAGGCGCGGGGCGTTACGCTGTTCACGACATGGCATTCGCGTGAGGCGGCGGGAGTGGTGCCGGCGCGTGCCTGGCTGGCCGACAAGCGGATCGACGCAGTCCGCATCGTCTGGAAGGAGGACATCCGCCGCTGGCATCCGGGGCAAGAGTGGATTCTCGCACGCGGCGGCTTCGGCGTCTTCGATCCCGGCATCAACGCGCTTTCGATCGCCACCTGTCTGCTGCCGCACGCCTTGCTGCTCGACGCGGCGTGGATGGACGTGCCGGAAGGACGCGGTGCGCCGATCGCGGCAGGCCTGACAATGCGCAGTGGCGGCGCGAGCGTGACGGCGGAGTTCGATTTCCTGCAAACCGGGCCGCAAAGCTGGGACATCGAGGTCGATACCGACGCTGGCATGATGCGCCTGTCGATAGGCGGCAGCATCCTGCACGTACCGGGTCAGGAGCCGCAAGAATCCGCCGATCGGGAGTACAGCCGCTTGTATGCGCGCTTCGCAGATCTGGTGGAGGCGGGGCGAAGCGAGGTCGACGTTCGACCGCTGAAGATCGTCGCCGACGCGTTTCTGTTGGCGGATCGCCGCACGGTGGCGCCATTCTCGTTCTGAGCGCATCGTGCACAGGACGATCTCCATTCCTCAACCTTGAAGGCCCGTTCGCGATGATGAAGACGGCATGTGGTCTGCTCGCGGCGGTGGCGCTGAGCGCTGCTGTGGGTGCGGCTGATCGGACCGGCAGCTATGTGGCGCTCGGCAGCTCCTACGCCGCCGGTGTCGGTCTCGGGCCGGTGCTGGACGCGTCGCCGGCGGTTTGCGGGCGGACGTCTCAGGGGTATCCGCAGCGTGTCGCGCGCGATCTCGGCTTCAGGCTGATCGATGCATCCTGCGGTGGCGCAACCGTCGCGCAGATCGTGACGGCCGGGCAGGGCGGCCTGCCGCCGCAGATCGAGTCGGTGCGCGGAGATGCGGCGCTCGTCACCATCACCGCAGGCGGCAACGACGTCGATTACGTCGGCGGCATGATGCGCGCTGCCTCGCCGCGGGGCGGGGAGCGGGAAGCCGTCCGATCGCCCGGGGAGCGGCCGTACGCGGCGTTACGCGCAAACCTGCAAGCGTTGTTCCGTCAGATCCGGCTGCGCGCGCCGCATGCGCGCATCGTCGTCGTCACCTATCCGACGGTGCTGCCACGCCGGGGCACCTGCGCCGCCCTGCGCCTGGACGCGGCGCAGGTCGCGCTGTTCCGCGACGTTGCGGATCGTCTCGCCGCCGTCACGCGCGACACGGCGGGGGAGGCCGGGGCGGACATCGTCGACATTGCGGCGACCTCCGATGGTCATGACGTATGCAGCGCCGAACCCTGGACGAATGGTGCGGCACCTGTCTCGGGCGCGCCGTTCCACCCGAATGCCGCCGGCGCCGCGGCGACCGCGCGCGCCGTGGAGGCGCTGCTCCGGATGTCGCCAGCCCGGCGACGGTGACGCAGCCTCAGCGGCGAGGGCCTGCGCATGTCGAGGCGGGCGGGCGCGAAAGCGGTGGCGGGCCATCCGTCATCCGCACCGGCATGATCCGGCCATCGCGTGTGTAGCGGATCGCGTCGATCGCGACCTCGCGGTTGCCCCGGTACGGCCCTGGCCCCGGCGTGCGCTCCCAGCGATGATAGGCTATGAACCAACTGCCGTCGCGCGGATTGCGGACGAAGGCATGGTGTCCCGGCCCTTGATGCGTCGCATCCGACTGGAGGATGGCACCCCGGTAGGTCCACGGCCCGGTCGGGCTCGTGGCGGTCGCATAGTGAACGGAATAATCGGGGCCATCGTAATGGCCGTGGCTGTACGAGAGGTAATACACGCCGCTTCGGACGTGGACGAAGGCGCCTTCGGTGAAGTTCGGCGGCGTCGCGACCGGAACTTCATGCGCAATCTCGGTCATGTCCGGCTTCAGCGTGAAGACGCGCAGCGTCGCACCGGCGCTGCCGCCCGCATAAAGATAAGGGATGCCGTTCTTCGGGTCGATAAAGACCATCGGGTCGATCGCCTCGAACCCGTTGCCGCCGGTGAGCAGCGGCCTGCCGCTGTCGTGGAATGGCCCGTCCGGACGATCGCTCACCGCGACGCCGATCCGGCTCGGCGTCGGGTTCTGCGGCCCGACGGCGTAATACAGATAGTAGCGACCGCGCGCCGCAGTCAGGCTTGGTGCCCACAGCCCGTGGTTATGCGCGCCGTCCGATGCGATCCACGGGACGTGCGCCATGTCCAGCAGAGGTGCCGAGCGCGTCCAGTGCCGGAGGTCGCGCGATTGATAGGCGTAGAAGCGGTCTGCCGCGGCTGCGTTGGTGGGATAGATCCACCACCGGCCGCACAGCGCGACCATGTCGGGGTCGGCCCCCGCGAACAGCGGATTGCGCGTGGCTGGCGCGCTTCCGGCGAGAGCGGCGGCGGCCGCGATCAGGAAAAGAAACCGCATCGCACCCTTCCGAAAAGCGGCCGGGAGCGCGAAGCTCCCGGCCAGTTGGGGATCAAAAGCGGATACGCGCGCCGATCGAGTAGCTGCTGTCGTCGAAGCGGATGTCGTGCGGATTGAGCCCGTAGTAATAATAGCTCTGATACGTCGAGCGGGTGATGTTGGTGCCATCCGCCGTCAGCGTGAGGTGCGCGTTGACATCGTAGTTCAGGCTGAAGTCGAGCCGCCCGTTGGGCCGCACCCCGTTCAGGAACACCGTCTGGCTGGCCGGACGCAGGTTGACCGAGGTGGTGTTGTCGCCATCGTAGTAATGCGAGCGGTGCGTGTACACCAGCCGCCCCGAGATACCGTACTTCTCGTAGATCAGGCCCGCGTTGTAATTGTACTTCGACACGCCGAGAAGCTGGTAGCCGAACAGCGGATCGCTCGCGGTCGTCACCTTGCTGTCGGCGAGCGTGTAGTTGCCGAACGCTCCGAAGCCCGCCAGCGGTCCGGGCAGGAAGTCGAAGAACACCTGCGCCGACGCCTCGATACCGCGCAGACGTGCCTTGCCAAGGTTGCGCGGCGTCTGGATCAGGTAGTTGATGCCGCCAATGCTGGTGAGGACGCCTTCGGTGATGACGCGATCGGAGATGTTCTTCTGATACACGCCGACCGAAATGGTGTTCGACTTGCCGAAATAATATTCCGCGATCGCGTCGAACTCGTCCGCCTTTTGCGGCTTCAGGTCCGGATTGCCCTGCGATCCGCCATTCTGGATGTTGGCGTTGGTCGACACGGCATAGTTCAGCCCGGGGTTGAGCGAGCCGAAGTCGGGCCGCGACAGCGTCTTGGCATAGCTGGCGCGCACTTGCAGCCCGCCGCCGAGCTTCAGGCGGGCGCTGGCGTTGGGCAGAACGTCGGTGTCGCTGGTGCTGCGCGTAACGGGGACCAGTGTGGTCGTGCCGCCGGGGTTGGTCACCGTGCCCGTGCCGGCGATGGTACGGTCGGTACGCGTCACGCGGACGCCGAACAGGCCATCGAGCGCAAGCGCGCCGCCCAGCGGGATGTCGTACTTGCCCTGCACATAGCCGGCATAGGTCCGCTCGCGCGCGCGGAAGCTGCGCGCCGGATCATAGGGCTGGTCGCCCGTCGGCACCTTGAAGATCGTGCGCAGACGATCCTCGACCGCTTCGTCGAGCAGCACGTCGGTGCCTGGCTGGAGCCAGGGTGTGCCGCCGTAGATGCGCGGCACGCCCGGCACCGGCTGGAGGAAGTTGGCGGGCAGGCCCTGACCGTCGATCGACGTGGCATAGCCGCCCCCGGGCGCTGCCGGATTGACCACCACTTCCTGATACTGGCCGATCCGGCTCGCCGCACGCGCGCCGAACTGGATCTGCTTCAGGATGCCGCCGACATCATACTGGCCATCGAGCTTGATCGCGGCGAGCGTGCCGGTCGACTTCAGCCGATCGTCGTCGAGGCCGTTGGTGAAGAACCAGCCGCCGGGCTGGCTCAGCTCGTTGCCCGGGGCGGTGAAGTTGACGGCACCGTCGTCGTTGGTGGTGATGTTCACCGCCGACAGGCGCTTGCCGATGTCGATGATGAACGTCTTGCTGTAGTATGTCGACTTCTCATACGATCCGTCGAGGTTGAGGTGCAGCGGGCCGTGATCGTATTTGATGCCGCCGCCGAAGATATAGTCGTCCGTGCTCTGCTTGTGTGCCTGGTTGCTGGTGAAGCCGTTACCGTTGTTGGCGGTGTACGACGTCACGTTGCAGAGCTTCTCGACCTGCGACGTATCTGCCCCGGACGGATTGAAGCCCGCGCCGTTGACGTTGTAGGTGTTGCAGTTGCTGTCCTTTTGCACGTTCGTGAGCGAGCTGCCCGAGAACGCGTCGTTGATGATGAACGCGGTGGACGAGGTGTTGCGGTATCCCGCCCACAGCCCGTCGGCATAGACCTGAAGGTCGGGCGAAGCCTGCCACTGGATCGAGCCGTTGATCTGCGGGCGCGAGTAGGTGCCGAACTGGTTGAGACCGCCGACCCCGGTCGGCAGCAGGCCGCCGGCCGCGCCGCCCGTCGTGCCACCCGGGCCATGGTTGCCCGAGCGCATCAGATCGTCGAACGCGACCGGGCGATCGAAGTCGGTGCGGGCGTACGAGCCGCTCAACAGCACGCCGATCTCGCCGATGCCGGTGTCGAAGCGATCGGAAAGCAGCAGGCTGGCGGCGGGGTAGGACTTGTTCAGGTTGGTCGACAGCGTGTTGCGGACCGATCCTGCAAGAACGAAGCCCTTGAAGTCGAACGGGCGGTGCAAATCCATGTTGATGACGCCGGCAACGCCGCCCTCGATCATGTTCGCGCTGTTGTTCTTGTAAACCTGCGCGGCGGCCAGCGCCTCGGCCGGGATATCCTGGAACGAAAAGCCGCGGCCGTCGCCGGTGAACACCTCGCGACCGTTCAACGTGGTGAGAATGTCGCCGAGCCCGCGAACCAGCGGATTGGTGATCTCGTTATTGTCGCCCACCACGACCTGTACGCCGGGCACGCGCTGTAGCGCGGAGGCGACGGTCGGATCGGGGAATTTGCCGATATCCTGCGCGACGATGGCGTCGACGATCTGATCGGAATTGCGCTTGATGTCCTGCGCGGCCTTCAGGCTGCTGCGAATGCCGGTGACGATGATGTCCTGAGCGGCGGGATCCGCGCCGAGCGAACCCTGATCCGTCGCAGCCTGTGTGCCGGTGGCCGCCGTATCCGGTGCTTGTTGCGCCTGCGCTGCCGCGCTGCTCAGGAGCACCGCCATAGCGGATGCCGAGCACAACAGGATATTTTTCACGATATTCCTCCCTTGGGCACGCCCCTGCGCACCGTTCTTTCTTGCAGCCACCCGGCTGAATGTGGTCGCATTTATAAGACTAATCCGTGGACCACCAGAGGTTTGTTAAAAAATGTTTCTGAATTGTCGGCGTTGGCGGGAGGCGCGGGTCGCCATGATCGCGCTCTACCGCCAGCACCGCGAGATTGGTCGGGGTGCGGCACAGCCGCTGTACCGCAAACGATCGGCGTGTAGCCGGCCGAACGCCGGCGAGGGCTCGCGACGGTCGAAAGTTGGGAAGGGTCCCGAGCGCCCCTCCCGGCATCATCATGCGCTGCACCGGTCAGGGCGCCAGAGCAAGCAAGACGCGGCGAGGGCGTGTGAACGTGCAAGGTCGGCGCTGGAGCCGTGGCGCTGATGATCGCGGAAACGCGATCAACGCGCTTGCTCGATCCTTAGGCGACGCCGGTGGGTGACGGCGCGCGAAGCGCTGGCACTGCCGCGTCAGGCTGAGACCTCGGTGTCGCGGTTCGTCCAAAGACCAAGTGGCGGAGCGGGAGGGATTCGAACTGATCGGCTAAGCGGCTAATTTGCCGTACTTCTCGTTGAACCTTTTTCCCGCGATACCTCGGAATATACCTCGTCGATTTTCCTCTGAAAACCGTCACTTGGCGGCTCAGTTCGACTGCGTGCACCGTATTCGAACCTACAATACAAAGCAAGGTTTCCGCGGCAGCTGAACGACCGCCGTTAAAGCCTGAGGCTAGTGAATATGTCTAACGGGCCAGTCTCTCGATCGGCGCTGCCCGTCGCTCCGCCATGTACTGCGCCGGCGGGGTGCCGAACACCTTCTAAACATCGTAACGAAGTTCGGGACGCTCTCATACCCAAGATCGGCCGCCACGCGCTGCATCGGCGTGCCGTCGGCGAGCCACTGCACCGCGAGGACCACGCTTAACTGCTGCCGCCAGCGGCCGAAGCTCGTGCCAGTTTCTTGGTTCATCACGAGCGGGTGCATGACAAGCTGCCGCATTTCCGCCGCGCGCGTCAGCAGGCCGCCAAAACGTTTGGTCCGCTCGCCGTAGAACGCGCCCTGACATGTGGGCGTTGCGGCGAAGCGGGGTTCAAGATCCGCTTCGATGGTGGCCAGGACGCCAGGATCGACCGCCCTCCCGAACGTGCACCACCCATCGCGCGCGAGCAGGCCCAGCGCGCGTGGCACGACGTGTACGGTCTTCAACTCCGGATAACCAAGCTCTTCGACGATAGCGGCGTACCGATGCTTTCGGGAAGCGATGAAAGCGGGTCGTGGGAGGTTCCTGGCTTTGCGCTCCATCAGGAGTTTGACCAACTCGCCCGCGCCGGTGTGCCGCCCCTGCACATTCTGCAGATGACAACCATCAACGGGGCGCGGTTTTTCGGCTGGCCGGACTTCGGAAGAGTCATGCCTGGAGCGCCGGCTGACCTCGTCCTGCTCGATGCAAACCCGCTGGCGTCCGCGAACAACCTTCACCGGATTGCTGGTGTGATGAGGGCGGGGTATTTCTACCCCAGAGCCGATCTCGATGCGATGCTTTGCGACGTCGCGAAGCACGATGGCCGTTTCGTTCAACCGAGTAAATGACGTCCATTCGCGGAGCTGATCGAGAGACCTGGTGGACAGCCCGTCTATGCGGCCCGGTCACGAGCGTAACGTCGAGGCGGGTGGCCAACATGTCGGGTGAATGCTGCTGTGAATGCGCTAGCGGAACTATACCCAAGCTGGTCGGCGATTTCAGCGATGCTTTGGGCACCTTCCTGCAGCATCCGCTTCGCCAGCACCATTCGCCACGCTAGCAGATATTCCATTGGCGTTCGGCCGAGTGCGTCGCGGAAGCGCTGATAGAACGCAGATCGCGAGAGCGATGCAGTCTGTGCCAGAGCTTCGACGGTCCATTCCTTGCCGGGCACAGCATGGATCGCCCGGATACAGGTGGCGAGACGTCGGTCTGCGAGGCCGCGCATCAGTCCAGGCGATTCCGATAGGCCCTCCGATGACCTAACCGCTTCAATGAAGAGGGCTTCCAGTAAGCGTTCCAGCATGACGTCGCGTGCTGGTCTCCGGGCAAGAGCTTCGTCGCTCACAAGTGTTACGAGGGTTTTAAGTCGCTCTTCCCCGCGAATGTGGATCACGCTCGGCAGGAGCGAGGCCAGAAGGGGCGCGTCAGGGGCGCCGAACTCACAATTCCCGACCAGCAGGCGAACCTCGGGCGGGCTTCCCACCTCGCCATGGCGAATTTCGCCATCGGGCATGGTATTGGGGGGTGAAGTCAGCTCCCCTATCGCTGGCGGGACTGCGCTCGATATCTCGAAGCTATGACCGGAAGGCGCGAGGAGAAAATCGCCTTCGCTGATAGTCCGCTCTTTTCCCTGCCCGTCGCTCAGAAGACATTGGCCGTCTATGACGATGCAGAAGTAAGGGTGTTCGGAAGCTGGCCGTCGGAATCGCCACCGGCCGGCGCCGCCGACCCTTTTTGAATAGGGTGCCGTAGGGCGCAAAAGCGAGACGATTTGGGCAAGCGGATCGCTCAAATGTGGGATCTTTGCGAAAGAAAAGCGGCATTCCTGTCTATAAAGTCCGTTAAGGCCTGTCCATGCCGCTTATGGTGACGCATTAGCCGACGCGGCGCGAAATGGGATCGCAAATGGTCCTCGCTTGTGTGCCGTGTCGCCGTTTTCTGGACTGGCGCGAAAGAAATGCGGACAAACTCGTCATAGAATCCTGCCCCTCTCGACTATCCTGTGGAGGCATTTTAAGGACAGGAGGTCTGATGTCGAAGTACCGGATGACGAAGTCGTGGTGGCCTGCGTTGTTTCGCGGTGGGGCGCTGCTCGGACTTGTTGCTGCTGGCGGAATGGCAAATGGACAAGGCCCGCAGCCGCAAGGCGGCACCAAGGCTGGAGCAGCTCAGGTCGTCAAGGATGCGGATTATATCCCGGTGCCGGAAGCGGTTCCGATTGTTACCGCGATGCCCGTCACGATGGATGTCCCGGGACGGCCCGTGGCGTTGCAGATGAAAGTCTCTGCGCCGGCAACGGGCAGCAAGCTGCCTGTAATCCTCCTCTCGCACGGCTTGGGTCATTCGAATTTCCTGTCATCGATGCACGGCTACGCGCCGCTCGCAGACTTCTACGCATCGCATGGGTTCGTCGTGATCCAGCCGACGCACATCGATTCGAAGACATTGCAGCTTCCTCCGGACAGCCCGGCCATGGCGGCGTCCTGGCGATCCCGGGTCCTCGACATGCGCTTCATCCTCGATCACCTCGACGAGATCGCCCGCGCGGTTCCAGGACTGAAAGGTCGCATCGACACCGGACATGTGGCCGCGGTTGGCCATTCTGCAGGTGGTCACACCGTTCAGTTGCTCGCGGGCATGCGTCCCACGGACCCTGGGACAGGCAAGGAAGTCGATTTGACCGACCGACGCGTCCGGGCTGTCGTGATGATTGGCGCGCCCGGTGGGGACAAAGATCTCGGGCCGGCGATCGCGAAGGGCTTCCCCATCGCGAGGAAGGTGAATTTCTCGACGATGACGGCTCCAGCGTTGGTGGTTGCGGGGGACCAGGACGTCAATCCGATGTTCTCGCCGCGTCTGACTTGGAGAGCGGATGCCTATCCACTGAGCCCTGGTCCCAAATGCCTGCTCACGCTTTATGGTGCCAAGCACTCCTATGGCGGTGTCGCTCAGTATGACGCGGCGGAAACGACCGACGAAAGCCCGGAGCGCGTTTCGGTTCTCGAGCGGCTTTCGTGGGCCTATCTTCGAACACAGCTCTATCCGGACGACCCAGCATGGCGGACCGCTTCGTCCGCATTTGCTGAGCGCGCCAATCCGCTCGGCAAGATCCAGTGCAAGTGATCAGGGAGATGGGCATGTCGTCAAAGCGCACTGTCATCGTCACTGGCGGTAATGCCGGCCTCGGTTTCGAAACCGCACGCGAGATCGCGCGCAATTCCGCCTTGTCGATCGTCATCGCCTGTCGCAATCCAATGTCCGGTCAGACGGCGGTGGAGCAGCTCGAACAGGCAGGCGGCACTGCCAAACTTCTTCCTCTCGACCTCGCCGACCAGGCCTCGATCCGGCGCTTCGCGGATCTTTTCTGGGCGGCGGATCTGCCGCCGTTACATGCGATCATCTGCAATGCAGGGATGCAGAACGTCGGAAAACCTGAGACGACGGCAGAAGGTTTTGAAACGACCTTTGCAGTCAATCATCTCGGCCACTATCTGCTGGTTCGCCTGCTGCTGCCAGACCTCCAGCGTGATGGACGGATCACATTTGTGTCAAGCGGCACTCACGATCCAAAGGCCAAAACTAAGATTCCACCGCCTGTGTATGTCAGTGCGGAAGCGGCGGCGCACGATTTCATCGAGGGTCGCTCGAACGGGCTGCGGCGGTATGCCCTTTCCAAGCTCTGCAATCTGCTGTGCGCTTATGAACTGCAACGGCTGCTGCAATCATCGGATGATGAACGGCTGGCGTCGATCAAGGTGAACACGCTCAATCCGGGCATGATGCCGGGAACAGGGCTTGCGCGTACCTGGCCAAGGTTCTTCCAGCTCATGGGCCGGTTCGTTCTGCCTCTTTTGGAGAAGGATGTGCAATCGCCGGTGCAATCGGCTCGGCGGCTGGTCTCTTTGACGTTGAGTTCAGAAGCTGCTCCCGGCGGCCGCTACATGTCCGGTGGTGCCTTCATCGCCTCCTCAAGCGATTCCTACAGGGAGGATTTTCAGCGCGAGCTTTGGACATCGATCGCGCATATGACCGGACTATCGAGCGATCTCTTGGATGCCGCCGGAAGCGGTCAGAACGCCGGCTAGTGAAAGTCGTGACTCCGGATGGGCAGGATTTTCTCCTGCCCAGGCGCTTGCCCAAACGGCGGCTAAGTCAGCGTCCGCCCTCGAGAAATGCCGGGATCACGGGGGGTCCGGGCCGCCGCCATGGCTCGCACCATCGCCGCGACCGGGTGCGACTGCGAAATCGGTGCGCCCGGTCGAGCGCAGCATGTCGTCATGGTTGGTGATGCGGTCGCAGATGACGTGGATGACCTCGCCCTCTTTCTGCAGGCGGCCGCGCATCGCAATCATTGACGACGAAATGACCTGGTGCCGGCAGATCTCGAACCGGTCGGGCCAGAGGATGCCGTTGGCGATCCCGGTCTCGTCCTCGATCGTGATGAACAGAACACCCCGCACCGAGCCGGCCGCTGGCGGACGAGGATGACGCCGGCGACCTCGATGTTGCGGCCGTCGCGGATCGTGGCGAGATCGGCGCAGCGCACGATGCCCATGGCGTCGAGCTGTGGGCGCAGGAAGCTGACCGGATGGCCGCGCCGTGAGAGCTGCAGCGACCGATAGTCTTCGACCACTCATACGGATATTGGTACTGGATCTCGCCAAGATCGAAGGTGCAGGCGTGCGCGATATCGGCGCTGGCTTGGATCGCGTCCGGGAAGGCCGCGAACCGGCGCTCCATCTCCGCCGGCGACTTCAGATGCCGGTCCATGAACCGCTCACGCTTATAGCCGAGCGCGTCGACCGTGGTCCGCTCGCGGACCACGGTGACGACATCCTGCAGCGGCCGCGCCTCGGGGCTGTGATAGAGGACGTCGCCCGTCGCCACCGCGCGCACGCCGCGCTCGGCCGCCAGAGCGGCAAGCGCATGCAGCCGCATCGCATCGTGGGGCCGGCGGCGCAGCGACAGCGCGCAATAGCCGCGCGCGCCGAAAGCGGCGGCGACGTCGGTGAGCTGCGCGGCGGTCGTATCGTCGGGAAGATCGGCCAACAGGATGGCGATCAGCCCATCGGCATGGTTCACGACATCGGCCCAATCGAGCAGGCAGCGGCCCTTACCGCCGCGCGTCTTGCCGATCGACAGGAGCCGGGTCAGTCGGCTCCAGGCAGGGCGATCGGTCGGATAGAGCAAAAGCGCATGGCCTTCGGCCGTCGCGATGCGGGCGCCGGCGATCATGCGGACCTCGGTCGCCTTCTGACCGGCCCATCCGCGCACGACGCCGGCGACCGATCCCCAATCGGCGAGGCCGAGCGCGCGATGGCCGAGCAGGCTCGCGGCGGCGAACAGTTCCTCGGGCGCACTCGCGCCGCGCAGGAATGAGAAATGGCTCATCACCTGCAGTTCGACATAGGTGGTCATCAGCCGAACATCCCATGGATGCGCCAACTGAGATCGCCCGTCTCGGGCTCGACGCCGTCGCCGCGCCGGAACAGCCAGAAGCGCTCGCCGGTGTCGACCTCCACCCGGAAATAGTCGCGGACCGCCCACAGTTCCTTGTTGGTCCGCCACCATTCGCCATGGACGCGCTCGGGACCGTCGCCCGCGACGACGCGATAGAGCCGGCCGCGCCACTGGAAGCGCCGGGGCGGATGGTCGGGCAGCAAGGCGACGACATGGCTAAGCCGCTCGGGTGGCCGCAGGACGCGGACCGGCCGCTTCCACAGCGGCCAATCAGCCGGCGCGGCGAGCGGGTCGACGCGCCGCACCGCGCGTTCGGGCACGTCGCCTTCGTTCGGCGCCATGCGGAAGACGGCGGCATCGCCGGCCCGGCCCACAAGCTGATCGATTGCCGGCGCGAGATCCGGCGCACTATCGCCCGGCGCCACCAGCGAGCCGAAGGCGCTGGCGCCGAGTAGCTCGCTGTGCGGCACGATCAGATGCACTGCCTCGATGCCGAGGCCCGGTTCGACCCGGTCGAGCTTCAGTGCGAACATGCGCTTCAGATGCTTGGCGTCGCGAGTGGCACGGCTCGCGCCTATGGCGATGCGCTGGGCGGCGCCATCGACCCGATCGGCGATCAACGTCGCGTTGCGCCCGCCAAGGCCGCACTGCTGGAGCATGACGATCAGGTCGTCGACCAGATCGCCGATGACCTGAGTGATGCTCTCCGGCGTGCCGATCGGTTCGAGCAGCCGCCGGGTCACCTCGGGCGCCTCGAACGGCACGACGGGCACCACCGGCTCGGCGACATGGCCCAAAGTCTGGTTGAGCCGAGTCACGGTCGCCAGACCGAGCCGGCGGGCGAGCGGACCGCGCGCGATGCGGAGGAGATCGCCGATCCGTTCCAGCCCGAACCGCGCCGCCGAGATCAGCGCCTCGTCGCCAAGGCGCAGCGCGGCGACGGGCAATTTGATGAGCGCGTCCGCCTCGCGGCCGGCCTCGAGACAGAGGGCCTGCCTCCCACCGTAGCGAGCGAGCGCATGGGCAGCGCCCGGCGTGCCGGCAACGGCGATGCGGCCGGTGAAGCCGAGCCGCGAGAGAAAGTGCAGCACCCTGCTGCAGAAATGGTCTTCACCGCCGAACAGATGCATGGTCCCGGTGAGATCGAGCCACAGGCCATCGGCGCCATAGGGACAGGTGATGGGGGTCCAATGCGCGACGGCGTGCAGCGCCAGACGATCGAGCCAGGCGCGGTCGGCGTCGGGCGTGGCATCGCGCACGTCAAGATCGGCGACCAGCGCCCGTGCATGGGCGGCGGTCATGCCCGGCCCAAGGCCCAGCGCAAGCGCGGCCGGACACGCCGACGCGATGACCTCGCGCTGGCCGATCCGTTCGATCAGCACGGTCGGCCGGTCCCATCCTGGCATTGGCATGCGTATCGGCGGCGCGCCCCGCGCGCTCTCGTCGGGGGGCATCGCCTTGAAGGGATGATCGGCATGCTTCGACCGTCGGCCCATCTCGCGCATGGCGGGGCGCTGATGCGCGGGAAGCTGTGCGACCTGATCGGCGATCTGCGCCTTGGTCAGACTACCGTCGCGCACCCAGCGTGCCCCAGGCCGCCAACCGCCGCAATCGCTCGATCGGCAGTTGCGGCAGGTAGAGCGAGGCGACCCTGTGCATCGCACGCCTCCAGCACGAGAGAGAAGGATGGCCCGTTGCGCTGGCGGGCCAGCTCCACGGTCCAGCAGCCGCGTCCGACGCCCGGCGCCGGCAGCGGCACGAGGGCGCACAGCCGATGCGCCAACGTGTCATGGCGGCCGACGGGCGCTCCAGCGGATCGCGCTTGGCTCGCGCCCAGCGCCGCAGGAGCAGCATCGGGGTGCGGCCATCAGCGGCGGCGAGCTGGAGCCGGCGGGTTGCGGCCTGGTCAAGCAGCTTGGCGCTATCCTTCACCTCGGCGACGACGCCGCGAAGCTGCCTAAACGCAGCGCATCCTCGGCGAGCGCCAGTGCCATGATATCGTCCTTACCCTCCAGATAGAGGAGCTGCTTGAACCGAAGGCCACCTTGCGGAACCCCCGGCGCATAGAGATCGAAATGGTCAGCGCCCAAGCAGCCTGTGCGCCGGGGCTGCTGGCGAAGCGCGCCGCGAGACCCGTGACAAACACCGATGCTGCAGCATCGTCGCCCAGCGTCGGCGAGGCCGCGGCAATGTCATGCAATCCGCCGCCATCTATACCGCCTGCGGCGAGCTGCCGATCAAGCGACTCGATGCCGAACGGCAGCACAGGCGCTCCCGTGGCAGCGACGCTTCCTACCGTGGCGCGCATCTCGTCGAGCGTGCGCGCACGGGGGACATCGGCAGAAACGGGATCGGGTAACATAGCGGGAATCGGCTCATATGTTCCTTATATGTTTTCTTCTAGTGTTTCGAGCGTCAAGGGCGTTGCGATGGTCATCTGCGCAGTCTCGCCGGGCGCGCCAAACGGCTGTCCTCGGACAAACGCCTCCATCATTGCGACCGTAATGTCCGTAAGGCCTTCGGCTACCATCTCGGCCTGAAAGCGCAGAAGCGCATCCACCATTTTCGACATATTGAAATGAGGGGCGACGAACTTCATCCAAAGTTCGAGTTCGCGGACGCTCGTTACGCCGTCGCGGTTGAGAAGCTTTGCCACACCGAGAATAAATTCCGCGAGCTTGGGTTCGATCACATCCTCGGGGATTGTCCAGTGCGGCTGGTCATTCAGACAATCAGTGTAAAACGCGAGCTGCTTGATGGTATCCAGCATGGCCGTGTGCTCGCCATCAATGTCTGCTGCGGCGCGTACCTGCAAAAGGGTCCGTGCGCCCTCTGCAGCTAGAGCGGTTTTCGTCGGGGCTGAGTCGTTGGGGATTCACACGGCACCCGTTTTCTGATTCACGATCCGTGCTGGCGAAGGAGGCCGGGATGGATGGGTCGAGCGTTATCGCGTGATCTTCGGGATCGTGTCATCGCTGCTGTCGAAAGCGGGGTGTCTTGCCGGCAGGCGGCAGAGCGGTTCGGCGTCAGCGCGGCAAGCGCGATCCGCTGGCGACAGCTGGTGCTCGCTCATGGCACGCCGGCGGCCAAGCCGCAGGGCGGTGATCGCCGAAGTCCCAAGATTGAGGACCATGCCGCCTTCATTCTGGAGGCGATCGAGCAGCAGCCGGATCCGACGCTGGCAGAGCTTCGTGGGATGCTGGCCGAGCGTGGCGTGAGCGTCAGCATCGCCACGCTCTGGCGCTTCTTCGCCCGCCACGGGATCACGCGCAAAAAAAGACCGGCCACGCGACGGAGCAAGATCGTCCCGACGTCCTGAAGCGTCGCGAGGAGTGGTTCGAGGGCCAGCTCGATCTCGACCCCGACAAGCTGGTCTTCATCGACGAGACCTGGGCGTCTACCAACATGGCGCGGCGCCATGGTCGCTGCCGGCGGGGCCAGCGCTTGCGCGCCGGCATCCCCTTCGGACATTGGAAGACCACGACCTTCGTCGCCGGCCTGCGCCGCACGGGCATGGTAGCACCCTGGGTGCTCGACGGACCAATGAACGCCGATGCGTTCCTCACCTACGTCACGCGCGTGCTCGTGCCGGAACTCGGCCGCGGTGACGTGGTCGTGATGGACAACCTGTCGAGCCACAAGGCGCCGGCCGTGCGAGCCGCCATCGAAAGCGTTGGCGCAACGCTCCTCTTCCTCCCGCCCTACAGCCCAGACTTCAACCCGATCGAGCAGGCCTTCTCCAAGCTGAAGGCGCACCTGCGAAAAGCGGCCGAGCGGACCGTCCATGGCCTATGGAACGCCATCGGTCGCATCCTCGATCTCTACTCGCCCCAGGAATGTGCCAACTACTTCGCCGCCTGCGGCTACGATGCAGACTGATCGAAAACCGCTCTAGGCTGTGTTGACATAGTGGATTCCCAAACGGCGTGCTCTCTGATTCAAGACTGCCTTTTGGAGGCGGCATTGGGTTGAGGAGACGTGTCTGACGAGGAATGGTCCGTCACTGGAATACTGCTGCCTCGGAACGCGGCCGCAAAGCGCGTTCATCGCACGACAATCGCCGGTTTCTGAACGGCATGCTGCATGTGTTGCGCGTTGGCTGCCCTGGCGTGACATGCATGAGCGCTACGGGAAGTGGAACTCGGTCTACGTCCGCTTCCGGCGTTGGGCCGAGCAGGGTGTATGGGATGCCATGCTCGCCACCCGCTACGACAAAACCGCCTTGTCCTTCCTCGGCTTTCTCTCACTCGCGGCCGCCAAGCTCCGGCTAACCGACTATGTCAACAAGTCCTAAGCGCGCTTACACTGCGGAAGGCGCGATTGCTGCGAGCGCAGCGACATAGGTTGGCATCCCGCAACGACGACAAGGCGCAATCACATGGCGAACCGCACGCCGAACATAAAGCTGCGACCGTACTGACGCAGCTCCTCAGCAAGTTCCGTTCCTGATCGCAGCATGTAGGTTTGATCAACCTCGTCGGTAAGATTGAGTGCGTCGACGGTGAATGAAACGTGGTCGTTCAAGTTGTACGATAGAGACGCATCGAGGTTGAGCGTGCCCTTGGTTGCGAGCAAATCGATGTTATACGGTCCGGGAACTTGCCGGACGTAATTGTCTCGATAGGCGGCCGAGATGCGTGTTGAGAGGTTTTTATCCTCATAATACAAGGTGGCATTATAGGCGTTTTTGGACAGACCAATCAACGCGGCGTCAGTTGTCTGGCCAGTTGTCGCATTTACGATATAGTTAATGTTGGAGTCAACGTACGTATAGTTTAGCAGGATGCCGAGTCTATTCAGGAAACTTGGCAAGAAGCGCAGCGGCTGTTGGTAATTGACCTCAAAGCCTTTAAGCTTCCCCCCAGGAGTGTTCACTGGTTGCGAAAAGGTGAAGCTGTCAGTTGCAGCGACGCCGGTGCCTGCCAATACGCTGTCGGGAAGGCCCGCAGTGTTGAACGGACGGATCGCAGTCAGCGTCTGAATGTAGGTGCCGATGTCTTTGTAGAAGCCGGCAACCGACAACAGCGATTGCGGAGCGAAATACCACTCGATCGCTATGTCTGCCGTCTTGGCCCGGATCGGATCGAGGAGTGGATTGCCCGATGTCACGGTGCGCGCGCCGCCCGAGACGTTGACAGAGCCGCCTGGTGTCAGGCTTCCCAATGCTGGGCGCGTGATAACCTTCGCCGCGCTCAGTCGTAATAAAAGCTTGTCAGTTAGGTCGACGGCGAGGTTGGCCGCCGGCAGCGCGTTGTCATAGGTGCGTTCGATGGTGATCTGTTGATAACCGCTACCTACGTTGGAATATCCGGTCGATGCTTGCCGCGTGTGAACAAAGCGGATGCCAGCGTCACCATTAACGTGAACGCCAAATATTTCGCCTTTAAAATCAATTTGGCCGTAAACGCTGCGATCTTGTTCCAGCACGGAGCGGATGTCGCCGCGTGCAGAGGCATTCTCTGCGCCTTGCAACTGGAAAAAGCCGGTGTTGCTATAGATGCCGTAAATTGAAGCGAACTTGTTGATGTCGGGTGACAGCCAGGTCGTGGGCGATCCGCCGGTGTCGAGATATCGAATGCAATCGCAAACGGTGGTCAGATCGGCAACGCTGTGCCCGCCGGGGATTTGAGCGAAATTGCGCTCTGTCGCCATCCGATAGCCCTTGCTGTCGAACGAGAAACGCTTGAACTGCACGCCCGCCTTAAACTTCAGCCCATCGAGCACATCATAGCTAAGGTCGACCTGGCCGGTGCGGAACTTGTTGGTGACATCAATCGGGCGCAGCCGGATCTCTGGTCCTTGGTTCTGACCAGTGGCGAGCCCTGCTGAGCCGGGAACCGTCCCTGCGCCCGGATTCACAAGCGGCCCGATATACCAATTCGCCGGGTTTGCCACGTCGAAGCCATAAGACAGGGTTGGGTGATAGGGATCTTTTCGATAGTCAAACGAATAGCCGCTTGAATTTAGTCGGTCCATTTGGACTGTCGTGTCGAAATTATTGAGGACAGACTGAGACAGGCCGCCATAAAGCCTCACGTGCAGTCGCTCCCCGATATCCTGTTTCAACTCGGCATTGTACTGCTGAAACTTGGTTGGATTGGTGGTGATGTAATCCTCGGCACGCAGATCGGTGCCGTTGAATCTGCCGTACAGAAGCAGGTTGTTGCTGATCGAACCATCCGTGAGCGTCATTTCCGGCTTGCCGCCTTGCGAGGCTGCGCGACTGATGGAGATCGCCTCAAGATACTGCTCGCGGCGGTCATTGTTGAGCCGCGCATACATCGCGTCGAACGTCAGCAGCGTGCTCGGGGTCGCTTGGAACTGCACAGAGCCGGTAAGACCCAGCCGTTTCTCGTTGAGCAGCGTCAGGGCATAACGTGGGAAGCGCGGCGTGTAGAGGGCGGGAGAGTTAAGCGAGGCGGTAGTTATGCCAGGTGCGGTTGATCCACCGAAGCCGCCATTGTCGCTGCCGAAATCCCACTGCCCGGAGCTTGAACCCTCAAGTCGCGTGTGGCGCTCGGAATAGGCGGCTGACACAAGCAGGCCAAGCCGCCCATCTAGGAAGCGATCGCTGAACAGAAGCGCTCCGCGCGGATCGAGCCGCTGGCGCATGTCCGTATATTGGCCTTGCGCAGAGACGGCGAATTTTGCGCCTTTGTAATCAAACGGTCTTGAGCTTCTAAGATCCACGGTTGCGCCAAGCGAGCCTTCGTCGACCTCGGCTGAGGGAGTTTTGCGGACGGCGATGCTGCTGAACAACTCCGAGGCGAACACGTTAAAGTCAAAGCCGCGTCCGCGATTGATGCCGCCTACTGCACCAACGGTCGTAGCGATTGCTTCCATTCCATTAAGTCGAACGCGTGTGAAGTCAGCACCCAGACCACGCACGGATATCTGGCGTCCTTCACCGCCGTCACGCGCGATCGACACACCCGGAATGCGCTGCACCGATTCAGCCAGATTATTGTCTGGAAATTTTGCAATATCTTCGGCGACGATGACATCTATAGACGCAGAGCTGTCGCGTTTCTGGTCGAGCGCGCGTGCCAAGCTGCTGCGAAATCCGGTCACGACGATATCGTCGGGCTGGATTTTGCTGCCCGGCTCTGATGGCACGCTTGATGCCGGGCTTGGCGTGGTCTGAGCAGCCACGATTGTGGGCGTGGCCATGATCGCAACCGCCGCGGTCACAGCAAGGCGGGAGGTGCCCGCATGCAAAATGTTCACTTTCCCAGTCATCCTACCCTCCTGCTTCTGCTTTTGTCTACCGACGATCATACAAACGTGATCGCATATATGGAAATGAGTTTTATTGGTGGATTTCCTACTGTGAGGTGCTAGGATATTCTTGCGGTCGCAGACAAAGAAACGACGGCTGTAGGCATTAGGAGGTGAGCGGATGAATGCGCCCAAGGTTGAACGCCTTTGCCTGATCGCTGACCTTGCCGACGATCCTGACGCGATCGAGGCTTATCGGCATTGGCATAAGCCCGGTGGTCCCCCGACGCCCGTAACCCGTTCGATTCACGCCGCCGGGATTCTCGAAATGGAGATCTTCCTTGTAGGCAACCGGTTAGTTATGGTCATCGATGTTGGCCCCAATTTTGATTTCGTAGCAAAAGCTGCGGCTGATCGAAGCAACCCGGATGTCGTCGCGTGGGAAACGCTGATGAGCCGGTTTCAACGGCCACTCCCTTGGGCTGATGCAGGCGACAAGTGGGTTCCCGCCGTTTCCATTTACCGACTGTCTGATCAGCCTCTGAAAGCGACGCAATGACGATTACCCGCAGACAAAGTCTTCAACTCGGTGCGCTGTGCGCGGTGATGCCCCTGAAGTCCGCCGATGCACATGCCGCCCCAGCACCGGGCGCGAGGCGCGGGCTAGATAACCAGCGTGTTCCCGATCTTGGCAACGGCACCTTCCTCAATCCGGTGCTGGCCGGCGACCATCCCGACCCCACGATCCTGCGGGATGGCGCCGATTACTACATGACTTTCTCAACGTTCGATTCTTATCCAGGATTGCTGATCTGGCACAGCCGCGATCTGGTGAATTGGCAGCCACGCACGGCCGCGCTGACGCGCAATGTGGGTACAGTTTGGGCACCGGAGCTGATCCGTCACGGCAGCCGCTTCTTCATCTACTTCCCAACCGTCAACCCGGGGGCGAATTGGGTGATCTGGAGCGACAGCATCAACGGCCCATGGAGCGATCCAATCGATCTCGGCTTGCCCGATCACATTGACCCTGGGCACGTCGTCGGTGAGGACGGCAGTCGCTGGCTATTCCTTTCGGGCGGTGATCGGGTGCGGCTTCGCGACGACGGCCTCGCGACAATCGGGAAGCCCGAGCATGTTTATGATCCGTGGCATTATCCCGATGAGTGGGATGTCGAAGGCTTCAGCCCCGAAGGGCCGAAGCTGGTGCGCCGCGGTGACTATTTTTACATGATCACCGCGGTTGGCGGCACCGCCGGGCCGCCGACGGGGCACATGGTCATCGCAGCTCGGTCGCGTTCGATCAACGGACCATGGGAAAATTGTCCAAATAGCCCGCTCGTCGACACCCGCTCAGACGAAGAGCATTGGTGGTCGCGTGGCCACGCCACGCTCGTAGAGGGGCCAGCGGGTGATTGGTGGTCAGTCTATCATGGCTATCAGCATGGTTTCTGGACATTGGGGCGGCAGCTGCTGCTTGATCCCGTCGAGTGGACGGCTGACGGATGGTTTCGCATGAAAGGCGGCGATCTTTCGGTGCCGCTTGCCAAACCGCGCGGCGGCGCCGCGGTGCCCCACGGACTGGCGTTATCGGACGATTTCGATGGTCCGCTCGCCCTGAGTACCCGCTGGAAGTTCTTCAAGCCGGCCCCGCAGGAGGCGACCCGTGCCAGCGTCGCCGGTGGCGCGCTACGGCTCAAGGCGAGCGGGACCGCGCCAAAAGATTCTTCGCCCTTGCTGCTGGTTGCGGGTGACACCGCCTATCAGTTCGAGTGCGACATCGAGATCGCGCCCGGCGGCACTGCCGGCTTGATCCTGTTCTACGATCGCGAACTCTATTGCGGCCTTGGCTTCGACGAGAAGCGGTTCGTCACGCACCAGTACGGGATCGAGCGGGGTCGACCGGCTAATCCGCACGGCCGGCGGATGCGAATGCGTGTGACCAATCGCGAGCATATCGTCTCCTTCCACACCTCTGGCGACGCTGGGAAAACATGGCATCGGTTCGACCGCGGCATGGAGGTATCCGGTTATCACCATAATGTGCGCGGCGGTTTCCTTATGCTGTCGCCAGGCCTTTATTCGGCCGGGCAGGGCGCTGCGATGTTCCGTAACTTCACTTTCACGGCGCTTTGACGCGGAAAGGTACCACACATGCTGATCTCACGACGCTCGTTCGTTGGCGGCGCAGCCGGTGCGGCCGGTCTATCCGCGTTGCCGGCCCTTTGCGCTGCCGGATCAGCGCAACGGCGCTATGACGCCACGTGGGAGTCACTCGTCGCCGGGTATCGGCCGCCGGACTGGCTTCGCGACGCTAAATTCGGCATTTGGGCGCATTGGGGGCCCCAAAGCGTAGGGCGAGCCGGCGATTGGTACGCCCGCAAGATGTATATCCAAGGCGATCCTTTTTATGATCGCCACCTGAAGGATTGGGGGCATCCGTCGAGGCACGGCTACATCGACATGATTGGCCAATGGAAGGCGGAGCGTTGGCAGCCGGAGAAGCTGCTCGACCTCTACCAGCGTGCGGGCGCACGCTATTTCATGGCACTTGCCAACCACCACGACAATTTTGACACGTTCGCCTCGCGCAATCACGAGTGGAACGCGCTTCGCATAGGGCCCAAGCGCGACATCATCGGCACTTGGGAAAAATTGGTCCGTCAGCGCGGTATGAAGTTTGGCGTATCAAATCATGGATCGCATGCATGGCATTGGCTTCAAACCGCTTATGGTTACGATCCGGAAGGGCCGAATAAAGGGGTGCGCTATGATGCCTATCGGCTCACCAAGGCAGATGGTCACGGGCGCGATTGGCAGGGTCTCGATCCGCAAAAGCTTTATACCGGCGGCAGCTTGGTCATGCCGGAGGGGATCCCGACCATTGACGCTGCCAAGGAATGGCATCTGAAGCACGATCGCGTCTGGACCGAGGAGGCACCGGCGCAAAATCCAGCTTTCACCGCCAGCTGGGTCGCGCGGGCGAAAGATCTGATCGACACCTACCGGCCTGACCTTGTCTATTTCGACAATGTCGGCAGTCTGCCGCTCGGCCAGGCGGGGCTTGACGTCACTGCATACTACTACAATCGCTCCCTCGACTGGCATGGCGGGCGTATGGAGGTGGCCGTGACGGCTAAGCAACTGCCCGCCGCGAAAGCTTCAGCGGTGCTTGAGGATGTCGAGCGCGGCGCGCATCAAGGCATTGTCGATCACCCGTGGCAGACGGATACCTGCCTAGGCGATTGGTTTTATGATGACCGCATCTTTGCCGAGCACCGCTACAAGAGCGCGCGAACAGTCGTACACTTGCTGTGTGACGTGGTCTCCAAAAACGGATCTCTCATGCTCAATGTGCCGCTCCGTCCCGACGGCACCATTGATGAGGATGAGCATGCTATCTTGAATGAGATCGGCGACTGGATCGCTATCAACGGCGAGGCAATCTACGACACGCGACCGTGGCGCATCTTTGGCGAAGGGCCAACCCAACCAGCCGAAGGCATGTTCGGCGAAAAGAACCAACAGCCTTATACGCCGCGGGACATACGCTACACGAGCAAGCGCGGCGTGATTTACGCCATCGTTCTGGGGCTACCGGCTGATCGCGTTGTTCGGCTTTCGGCGCTGAACGCTGGCGAGATCGGGCGCGCTGAGCTCCTGGGCAGAAGCGGCGCGCTGCGCGTTAGCACAATGTCGGATACGGTGAATGTCGGCTTGCCATCTGATCTTGTCGATGCGCCTGCTTACGTGATCCGTATCACGCCTACCGATGCGCGTATGCATGGATGAACGAGTGAATACTTCACGATTGTCGCACACAGCTGTCGAGGTTTGCAGGCTCTCAGCCATTCGCGAGCTATAAGGGTGTTGTTGCCCCCCTAAAGGCCTGACGGAACCTCGCGGGTTTTTGTGATGAACTGGCCGGGGGGGGGGGCGATCGCCTAAAGCACGGTGTGGATGCACCTCGTTATAATAAGCGATCCAGCCTGGCAGCTGCTCAATCACGGTTCGAGCATCTGGCCTTGAGTTCACCCGGACATAGTCACGCTTGAGGGTGCGGCCGAATGCCTATGCCATGGCGTTCGATTGTGGAGAGCAGACCGGGTCGTAAGCGGCACCAGGCCGATGTTGCGAGCGAAGCTGCGGGTGTCGCGCGCAGTGTAGCAGCCGCCGTTGTCGGTGAGCCACTCGATCGGTTCAGGCACGCCGTTCACTTGCCCGTAGCGGTGCTCGACGGTGGCGACCATCGGGTTTTATACGTCCTCAGCGGTGATCCCGGCTGTCTTCGCCACACGCCCCGTTGCCTCGCTATCAAAGCAGTCGAGTGGGAAGGCGACCCCGACCTTCTCGCCATTGTTACAGGCGATCTCGAGTCCATCGGAACACCAGCGGGTAGCGCGCTAAAGGGCCAGCTACTGCAGACTTCCCACGATCGTTCTTGATCTTGAGACTACAATCGGCCTCCAGACACCGATGCAGCGCCTCCGTCGAGCGCTGCTGTATCCGCTTGCTAAAATTCTCATCGCACGAGTCTAGACGGATCTTGATAATTGATGGCCAACAGAAGCATCAGATCTCTACGATCGCCTTTATGACACCCGCGCTTGGCGACATCCAGGCGCCGATCACCTGCGGCAGATCGGCAAGAAGCGCGCTGTGCGTGTGCATGTCTCCGGTTGGCACGCGACCTTGGCGTATCAGCGCGATCACCGCCGCGAAATCCGCCATGGTCGCGTTGCGGCTGCCGAGCAGAGTGGTCTCACGCTTATGGAACTCAGGATCATTGAAGGTGATGTCCGCCGACACGACCGACACCAACACATAGCGGCCGCCGTGCGCGACATAGTCGAAGCCGGTCTGCATCGCCTCGGCGTTGCCGGTTGCGTCGAACACCGCATCGAAGAACGCGCCGCCGCTCACCTCAGCGAGCCGCGTGACGGTATCCGCATCGAGCGCCACGGCGCGCGCTGCCCCGAGCCGCTCGACGCAGAACGCCGCGCGCGCGGCATTTCCATCAAGCATTGTCACCTCAGCGCCGCGCATCGCAGCGAACAGTGCCACCGCCATGCCGATAGGTCCCGCACCGACCACCAGCACTCGATCCTCTGCGCCGCTACCGCCACGCTCGACCGCGTGGTAGCCGATTGACAGAAACTCGACCATCGCCGCCTGATCGAGCGTCAGCCCTGTCGTGTCGAGCAGGTAGCGCGGCGGGATCGCCAACAGTTCGGCCAGGCCGCCGTCGCGGTGAACGCCCAGCACCTGGATGTTGGTGCAGCAATTCGTCTTGCCCTTCGAGCAGGCAATACAGTGACCGCAGAACAGGTAAGGCATGATGCACACGGGCGTGCCGGGCGCAAAACTGCTTTCCGCATCGGCAATTTCGACCGTCCCGGCGAGTTCGTGCCCCATCACACGCGGATAGCTGAGGAACGGTTGGGTGCCGCGCATGATGTGGTAATCGGTGCCGCACATGCCGACGCGACGAATGCGCACCAACACCTCGTCAGGCGGGGGTGAAGGCGCTTCGCGTGTCTCGAGCGTGAGCGTGCCGGGTTCGCGGCAAGTGACAACGTGCATGGTTCAGAATGTTCCGTTTGAAAAGGCAGGGCGGCGCGATGCGCCAGAGGCGAAGGCGGCAATGACGACGAACGCGGCTGCCGGAATCAACATCGCCGTCGCGATCGAGCTATGGTCGGAGGTCCAGCCCATCGCCGCGGTCAGCGCCGCGCCGCCGATAATCGCCATGATGATGAGCGACGCACCCGCCTGTCGTAGCGGTCCCAGGCCGTCGACACCGAGCGCGAAAATAGTCGGAAATTGAATAGACAGGAAGAAGCTCGCTGCAACCAGTGCGTACAGCCCGATTGTGCCGCCGACCAACGCGGCGATTACGGCGAGCGCCATGGCGAAGACAGCAAAGGTAAGCAGCATGATCGCGGGACGCACCCGTCCCATCAGCGCAGTCCCGGCAAAGCGCCCGACAGCGAACAGCCCCAACGAGGCGAAGAGCATATCGGCCGCGCCGCGCTCGCCAATGCCGGGTACGCTTGCCTCGGCATAGCGGATCGTAAAGCTCCACAGCCCGACCTGCGCGCCGACGTAGCAGAATTGTGCGAAAGCAGCGGCGAGAAGCCACGGCTTGGTGAAGACGGCGGAGAAGCGCGGCCGGGGTGCGCTCGCCTTCTCGCGCTCCACCCCGGGGAAGCGTACCGCAGTCGCCGCAAGCGCGAACGCCAGCACCACCAGGGCGATGACCAGATAAGGCGCTTGGACTGCCAACGTCTCCGCCCGGTAATACGCCAGCCGCTCAGCCGCCGGCATCGCCGCCAACGTCACATCGTCATGCTGAATGCCCGACAGGATGAAATTGCGCCCGATCAGGATGCCGGTGATGGCGCCCAGCGGGTTGGCCGCCTGCGCCCAGTTGAGCCGCCGCGCTGCGCCTGCAGCGTCGCCAAGCTCTGTCATCAATGGATTCGCTGACGTTTCAAGGAATGCAAGGCCCGAAGCTATGACGAACAAGGCAAGCAGGAACAAGAAATACTGGCCAAACGCTGCCGCCGGATAGAACAGCAAGGCGCCTGCCGCGTACAACGCGAGGCCGGTTACGATCCCGGCTTTATAGCCGCGCGCGCGAAGCAGCAGCGAGGCAGGGATCGCGAACAGAAAATATCCCAGGTAGAACACCTGCTGAACAAAGCTGGTAGCAAAGTCGCTGAGGATGAACGCTTTCTTGAACTGCGCGATCAGAATATCGTTCAGGTTGTTCGCCAGCCCCCAGAGGAAGAACAGGCTGACTGTGACAGTGATCGCAGCGACGTAGCCACCACGTGTGCTGCCTCGCTCCGACGCGGCCTCTCCTACCACTAGCACTGGCAATCCTCCCCCGTCGTTGTCTAGGTCAAAGCGCGATCCAGATGCGTGTAGCCACCATCAGGCACGATCCATTGCCCCGTCGTGTGCGAGGAGCGATCGGAAGGTAGGAATACAACACTGTCCGCAACCTCGCGATCGCTTGTCATTCGTTTGCCGAGGGGAATACGCTTGGTGATTTCGGCGAGCTGTGCCTCTGGGTCAGCGAAGTTCTGCAGCCAGTTCTGGTAGAGCGGCGTCATCACCTCGGCGGGCAACACCGCGTTCACGCGCACGCCATCCTCGGCAAGCGGACTGCGACCTACAATCGCCGGAATCGCACCCTCCTCGGCGAGCACGCGTGAGATGGTACCCCCGATGCCGGCACCACCGCCGGTGACGATCACCACCTTGCCATCAAGCCCCATTTTCATGCTGGTATGGTCCGGAAGCGGTAGCGTTCGAGCGTGTCGGGCTTCATCTCGATTGAAAAACCCGGTCGGGATGGCGGCATGTAGGCCGCGTTGCGGATCAGACACGGATCCAGGAAATGCTCGTGGAGATGATCCACGTATTCAATCACACGTCCTTCGCGCGTGCCGGAAATCGCGACATAATCAATCATGGAGAGATGCTGAACATACTCGCACAGCCCAACGCCCCCTGCGTGCGGGCAAACCGGAAGATCGTATTTGGCCGCCATCAGCAACACGGCGAGTATTTCGTTGACGCCGCCGATACGACAGGCGTCGATCTGCACCACATCGATGGCCCCGGACATGATGAACTGTTTGAACAAAATTCGGTTTTGGCACATCTCGCCGGTTGCGACTTTCACGTCGCCGATACCTCGGCGAATTGCGGCGTGACCGAGCACATCGTCCGGGCTGGTGGGCTCCTCTATGAACCAGGGTTTAGCGCAGGCGAGCGCGTTGACCCAGTCGATTGCTTGTCCAACCTCCCATACTTGATTAGCGTCGATCATCAGGTGCCGATCGGGGCCGATCACCTCACGCGCGATCGTCAGGCGCCGGATGTCGTCGTCGAGGCTGACGCCGACCTTCAGCTTGAGATGGTGGAACCCAGCAGCTACAGCCTCCTCAGCAAGCCGCCGCAGCTTGTCATCCGGATATCCAAGCCATCCCGCCGACGTGGTGTAACAGGGATAACCTTCCGCTTCGAGCGTAGCGATGCGTAGCGCTTTGCCCTCTGCCTGTGCCTCGAGGAGTGCTAGCGCTTCGTCAGGGGTGATACAGTCGGTAAGGTAGCGGAAGTCGATTGCGCGAACGATCTCCTCCGGAGTCATATCGACGATCAAGCGCCACAGAGGTTTGCCCGCAGCCTTTGCCCACAGATCCCAGACCGCGTTCACCACGGCACCGGTGGCAAGATGGATCGCTCCCTTATCCGGGCCGATCCAGCGCAACTGGCTGTCAGATGTAATGTGACGCCAGAACCGGCCGACGTCTGTGGTAATCCATTCTAAATCGAGCCCCACAACGAGAGTGCGCAACGCCTCGATCGCCGCTACGCATACCTCGTTACCACGACCGATCGTAAAGGTGAGGCCGTGCCCCGCGAGACCGTCTTGGTCTGTGTCGAGGATCACGTAGGCTGCCGAATAATCGGGATCGGGATTCATCGCATCCGACCCGTCCAGCGACACACTAGTTGGGAACCGTAGGTCCAACGCTCGGAGTCCAATAATCTGCGTCAAAGCGTTCGCTCTCCGATTTCGATTGGCGCGCTACGGACTTGTAAGATCGTATGCATCGGCAAACCCGCTAGTTTCATATGCAAAAGCTATTATCAGAATGTTGGCGACGCAAGGGCAAAGTTGAGCAGTTTGCTATTTGCATCGCGCCGTTCAGTGCGGTATCGGGAATAATGACCGACAAAGGTGCGCGTCCGAGCGAGCGCGACGGCGACCATGCTTACACCGCGCCCGCGCTGGAGAAGGGGTTCGACATAATCGAGCTGCTCTCAGATTTTCCAGACGGCTTGACGATCAAGGATATGGCCCAGCGGCTACACCGCTCAATCAGCGAAATCTTCCGTATCATAATGGTGATGGAACGGCGCCGATGGTTGCGTAAAGACATGGAGAGTGACCGTTACGCTGTTACATATCACGCGTTAGATTCGGTGCAGCGAGCTACACCGGCGCAGACCTTGGCGGAGGTCGCTAAATCTGCGATGCTTACCTTCGCGAACGCGACAAACCAGTCTTGCCACCTTGTCGTTAATTCGGATGGGATTGGATTGGTCGTGCATCGACAAGAAAGTGGCGCGCCGTCGGGATTCGCGATGCGAATGGGGGCGGCCATCGACTTGGCGACTAGCTGTTCCGGGCACGTCCTGCTCGCTTTCCTTGAAGAAGGGAGGCGCGAAGCAGCACTGCAGCAATTACCTAGACCGCTCAGCATGTCGGAGCGGAAGTTGCGCCAGCGCCTCGACGTCGTACGCACGCAAGGCTTTGAGCGGCAGTCTAGCGCGCGGACCAGCGGCGTCACGGACGTTAGTTTTCCAGTTTTCGGTTTTGACGGTCGCATTCTCGCGGCACTTACCGTTCCATATCTGATGATGATCGATGATGCGGCAACAGCTGGGATCGAAGTGACGCAGGCATACCTGGGGGAGGCTGCGAGACGGATCAGTCGGGACCTTGGCTGGACGGGCTGAACGCTCACCTTCCTTCTAGAGCGGTTTCCGCGCGTTCTGAACCTTGAGAATACGCACGGTCGGCTTTCCTGTTGCGGCTTTGTGCCGGATCAAGGGGTGGCATGGATGCTACGAGTGCTATCATAAAATTTCGGGAGCGGGTAGTCGCGGCGGTCGACGGCGGAACGTCGTGGCGGCGGCGGCGCTGAGCGTTTTGAGGTCAGCGCGGCGAGCGCGATCCGATGGCGGCAGCTGGCTTTGCGTCATGGCACGCCGGCCGCAAAGCCGCAGGACAGTGATCAGCCGCACGGCGACGATCGAGGATCACGCCGCCTTCATTCTGAAGGCGATCGGGCAGCAGCCTCCGGGAGTTTCTGCGGAGCATGTATGACTGGCAAGCGGAGCGATATCACGCGGCGGGACGCGTTGAAGATGACGTCGCTTGGCGTGATTTCCAACGCGATCGGTGTGACAATGCCGACAGCGGCGAAGACAAGCAGCAGTGCTGTTGAGACATTGTTGTGGTATAAACAGCCCGCGAACCTCTGGACCGAAGCGCTTCCGATTGGAAACGGAAGAATTGGAGCAATGGTGTTCGGTGGGATAGCTGAAGAGCGAATTCAGCTGAACGAGAGCACTTTGTGGGGCGGCGGTCCATATGACCCGGTCAATCCGCAGGCTGCAGGCAGTATGTCCGCGCTTCGCCAATTAATATTCGGGGGTCATTATTCCGAAGCCGAAGCTTTCGCTGCAACCCATGTTATGGGAACGCCGATCCGACAAACGAAGTACAAATCCTTTGGTGATCTCATCATCACGATGATCGGCATCGTAGCCGAAGAGACGAGCGAGTACCGACGCTCACTTGATATCGACGCGGCGGAGGCGGAGACGCGCTTCACCCATCGCGGCGTGTGCTATACGCGGAGTGTGGTCGCGTCGCCTAGTGATCAGGTCATCGCAATGAGGATCGCCGCCGACCGAAGCGGCAAGGTTTCGATACGATTAGGTATGAGGACGTCGATGAGGAACGCGAGCGTTGCCGTTGAGCGGCAAAGCACGCTCGTGCTCTCTGGGCGTAACGACGAAGATGCTGGTATCCTTGGAGCGTTGCGGTTCGAGGCCCGCGTACGCGTGATTGCAGAAGGTGGCGTCGTCACCGCAGATAGTGCAACCCTGACCGTCTCCGACGCCCACGCCGTCACAGTGCTGATAGCGATGGCGACAAGCTACCGCCGCTTCGACGATGTTACCGGCGATCCGACCGCGATTACGCGTACTCAGATCACCGCAGCGACTGGCCGCAGCTTCGCGAAAATCGCCACTGATACCGCTGCAGATCATCGCAAGTTGTTTCGCAGGGTCGAAATTGATCTTGGCGCCGCACCGGGCCGTGCGCTGCCAACCGACGAACGCATCGTCGCTTCAGTCGCGAGCGACGATCCCGGACTTGCCGCACTATATTATCAATATGGGCGCTATCTGCTAATTTCGTGCTCGCGACCGGGAGGGCAGCCGGCAAATCTGCAGGGAATATGGAACGAGTCGAACAATCCACCATGGGGCAGCAAGTTCACCATCAACATCAATACCGAGATGAATTATTGGCCGGCCGAAACCTCGAATCTTGCTGAATGCGTAGAACCGCTGGTACGCTTGGTGCGCGACTTGTCGCTGACCGGCGCTCGTACCGCGCGCGAGATGTATGGTGCACGTGGTTGGGTGGCACATCACAACACAGATTTGTGGCGCGCAACCGCGCCAATTGACGGTGCCAAGTTTGGGCTATGGCCGACGGGCGGTGCATGGCTATGCACGCATCTTTGGGAGCATTATCAGTTTCACCACAATCGTGCATTCCTCACATCGGTCTACCCGCTGCTACGCGGCGCATGCCTCTTCTTCCTAGATACGCTACAGACCGACCCGGCAAGCGGCCATCTGGTCACAAATCCCTCGATGTCGCCAGAGAACGGCCATGGTCATGGCTCATCGCTTATCTACGGCCCAACGATGGACATGGAGATCCTGCGGGACTTGTTTGACCAGACGTGCACGGCAGCGAAGATCTTAGCTACCGATGCTGACCTTTCCCGCGAGATCGCATCGGCACGCGCAAAACTGCTGCCGCTTCAGATTGGTGCCGCCGGGCAGCTGCAGGAGTGGCCGTTTGATTGGGACATGCAAGCGAACGACCTTCACCATCGTCACGTGTCACACCTTTATGGCCTGTTCCCGAGCGATCAGATCGACCTAGACCGCACGCCTGCTCTTGCGGCGGCTGCGAAGCGCTCTCTGGAAATTCGCGGCGATCGCGCGACCGGTTGGGCGACGGCGTGGCGCATCAACCTGTGGGCGCGCTTGCGCGAGGGCAATCACGCGCATGAGATCTTGCGTTTCCTGCTCGGCCCCGAGCGGACCTATCCAAATCTGTTCGATGCACATCCGCCCTTCCAAATCGACGGGAATTTCGGTGGTGTCTCCGGCATCAACGAGATGCTGCTGCAAAGCCAGGGTGGTGTTATTCAACTCTTACCCGCTTTGCCCGCAGCTTGGCCGAACGGGGCAGTGTCCGGCTTACGTGCGCGCGGCGGCTACACTGTCGACATCGCTTGGCGTAATGGCCGACTTTCCAGCGCGACGATCGTTGCAACCGAAGCGGGCGAGGCGATTGTGCGTTACGGCGACGGTCAGAACATAAATGCGATGTTGGCTGGGCAAGCCAAACGATTACGGCAGAACAGCTTCAAGACATTGCGCTAGTGCGGTTTCGGCCGACATAAATTGTTGAAAATTATCAAGGGCGTAATTCTCTGATGCAGCCGTTTTGCCGGCAGGAGGGCGGCGGCAACGCTCTAGAGCGGTTTTCGATCAGTCTGCATCGTAGCCGCAGGCGGCGAAGTAGTTGGCACATTCCTGGGGCGAGTAGAGATCGAGGATGCGACCGATGGCGTTCCATAGGCCATGGACGGTCCGCTCGGCCGCTTTTCGCAGGTGCGCCTTCAGCTTGGAGAAGGCCTGCTCGATCGGGTTGAAGTCTGGGCTGTAGGGCGGGAGGAAGAGGAGCGTTGCGCCAACGCTTTCGATGGCGGCTCGCACGGCCGGCGCCTTGTGGCTCGACAGGTTGTCCATCACGACCACGTCACCGCGGCCGAGTTCCGGCACGAGCACGCGCGTGACGTAGGTGAGGAACGCATCGGCGTTCATTGGTCCGTCGAGCACCCAGGGTGCTACCATGCCCGTGCGGCGCAGGCCGGCGACGAAGGTCGTGGTCTTCCAATGTCCGAAGGGGATGCCGGCGCGCAAGCGCTGGCCCCGCCGGCAGCGACCATGGCGCCGCGCCATGTTGGTAGACGCCCAGGTCTCGTCGATGAAGACCAGCTTGTCGGGGTCGAGATCGAGCTGGCCCTCGAACCACTCCTCGCGACGCTTCAGGACGTCGGGACGATCTTGCTCCGTCGCGTGGCCGGTCTTTTTTTGCGCGTGATCCCGTGGCGGGCGAAGAAGCGCCAGAGCGTGGCGATGCTGACGCTCACGCCACGCTCGGCCAGCATCCCACGAAGCTCTGCCAGCGTCGGATCCGGCTGCTGCTCGATCGCCTCCAGAATGAAGGCGGCATGGTCCTCAATCTTGGGACTTCGGCGATCACCGCCCTGCGGCTTGGCCGCCGGCGTGCCATGAGCGAGCACCAGCTGTCGCCAGCGGATCGCGCTTGCCGCGCTGACGCCGAACCGCTCTGCCGCCTGCCGGCAAGACACCCCGCTTTCGACAGCAGCGATGACACGATCCCGAAGATCACGCGATAACGCTCGACCCATCCATCCCGGCCTCCTTCGCCAGCACGGATCGTGAATCAGAAAACGGGTGCCGTGTGAATCCCCAACGATTCAGCCCCGACGAAAACCGCTCTAGCGGGCCGAAATATCTGACACCGGTATCTAAAAATCTTGTCATGCCGATGAAAGTGGCGTAGAGCCATTCCTGAAAACAGGTTTCATTGACGAAATCGATGGTGGAGAGTGATGCGATGGGCGCGACCGCACCCATCCGGTAAGCCGAAACAGATCGCGTACGAGATGAGAGCGACATTGCCGACGAGCAGTGCGCCCAACGCGAATGACAACTCGGGATTGGCTTACCCGCCGCGCACCCTTGAGCAGTGTCGATGCAAAGAAGCGGCGGTTCTGGCCGCAGAACAGGGGAGGCATATGAAGCACTTGAAAGGCGAAATACGTCCGGGACGCAAGACAAGCGCGTCTTTTGCCGCACTCCTAGCGGTGGGTGTTGCCGTGCCCGCCTTCGGGCAAGATCAGTCGTTGCCAACCGATTCGCCTGCACGTCCGGCTGCAAGCGGTGCGGAGACGACGCAGACCGCCGCCGACGACATCGCCGCGCAGGATATCGTCGTGCGCGGCTTCAAACAATCAATTCAACTGTCACTTAACGACAAGCGCAATTCGAACGTTCAGATCGACGAGATCAACGCGCAGGATATTGCTGACTTTCCCGACTCAAACCTTGCAGAGTCGCTCCAGCGTCTGCCGGGCGTCTCGATCGACCGCGACAACGGCGAAGGGCGCGGCATCACGGTTCGGGGCTTGGGCGGCGATTTCAACCGGACCCGGCTGAACGGGATTGAGGCGCTATCGACTGCCGGTTCAAACGATTCCGGCACCAGCCCGAATCGCAGCCGATCGTTCGATTACAATACCTTCGCATCCGAGCTGTTCAGCTCGCTGCGGGTCCAGAAGACACCATCGGCTGAAACCGACGAAGGTTCGCTTGGCGCGACGATCGACCTCGAGACCGGCAAGCCCTTTGACTATCCGGGCCTCAAGCTTGGTCTGTCGACCCAAGCAAGCTACAATGAAAACAGCAAGAAGCCCGCGCCCCGCATCGCCGGGCTCGCCTCGGTGCGCTTCGGCGCGGACAAGCGCATGGGCCTGCTACTGTCGGGCGCGTACAACAAAGAAGTCAACATCATCGATCAGTATCAGCGTGCCGTTGGCGCGTCTGATTATCTGTACCGTGGTAGCCAATTCTTGGGTGAAGGTGCGACGCAATATGCCGGCTTCGCGGTGCCGACCACCTTCTCGCTGCCCTATGCCAACCCGGACGCGCTGGCATTGCAGCGCGGTTCCGATCCTGCTGCTTATGCAAAACTCTACCCGGGTGCGCCGTACAACACGCCGGGCCGCTACGACGATTCGCAGGTCCGCATCCCCGCGCTGCCCAGCCTGACGCACCAGCAGGTCCGCAACCAGCGGCTCGGCATCACCGGCGCCTATCAGTGGGACGTGACGCCGCACACGCGCTTTACGCTCGACGGGCTGTACTCGCGCTTCCACAATGAGAGCGAAAACGACCAGCTCTCGCCGGTCGGCCTCAACCGCAACAACACCAACGCCGCCTATAACAACGCGCTCGGCCGCCTCTCGCCAACGGCAGCGCGGGCAACCTATCCTGGCATCTGCACGCCTGCGGCCGGCAGCGATATCACCGTGTCGCAGGATTGCGGGTCCAAGCTGTACGGCTCCACACCGGCGTTCTCGACCGCGCTCAACGCAGCCGGGCAGCTCGTGCCGTCGGTGCTGGGTGCGGCAGCGACGCAGCCGGGCGGCGTGTCTCCCGCCAACGCCAACATCTTCAGCGTCAACCCGAACAATCTTGATCCCTACGATTATTACAACAACCCCAACTCGGTCGGGTACATACCCTCATCGAACGGGCTTGCCTATCGCGGCCAGCTGATCGGCCGGCCGGCGGTCGACGTGCTGGACGCGAACGTCAACAACGGCACCGCCGACTATCTGGTGCTGCGCGGTGTCGATATGCGGTCCGCAGTCGATTACGCGGCTTATACGACGACCTTCTGGCAGGGCACTGCGCGGATTGATCAGGACATCGGCGATAAGATCAAGATGTCGGCGATCTACGGCCGCTCCAAGTCGGTCAATTATTCGACCGGGTTGCTGGTCGAGTTCAACCGCATGGATTCGCCGCAGAATTTTGTTTACGACGACCGCGCGCACGGTGCGATGCCGTCGCTCAACTTTGGATTTGACGTTGCCGATCCGAACAACTGGCAGACGGTCAAGGGCTTTTCCGCGATCCGTCATTACGAGCGTATTGTCCGCAACACTTATGAAAGCGGCAAGGTTGATTTTGATTGGAAGGTGAACGACCAGTTCAATATCGGCTTCGGCGGCAACATTCGCGACTTCGGCTTTTTTACGCAACAGGCGGAGCGCAACACCGACACGCTGAATCCGACTCTGCTGGAAGCGGGATCGACCACAGCGGCCAACAGCAAGGTCGTCGAGTTTGGCCGGGGCCTTGCGCTTCCTGCCGGAACCCCAACCAGCTTCCTCGTTCCTGATCTGGCCAAGTTCAACAATCTGCTGGGTTTCGAGTGCAATTGCGTCAACAAATATGGTGACTGGCAGCTCACCACCAAGCGCAACGGTGGCCAGAACACCTACTCGGTCGATGAAAAGGACAAGGGTTTTTACCTCGAATTCGATTTCGATACCGACCTGTTCGGGCGCGGGTTCCGCGGCAATGTCGGCACCCGCGTCGCGATTACGGATGTCACGTCGTTCGGCACCTCGCAGGCTGGCCGACCGATTGTAGGCCGCAACAGCTATACCGACTGGCTGCCGTCGATGAACCTCAACTACGAGGTGATGAAGAACCTGCTGGTGCGCTTCTCCGCATCGAAGGTGATGGCGCGCCCGCTACTCGCCAATCTGTCGCCGACGATCACCTCGATCTCGATCCCGAGTGACGGCAGCGTCAGCGGTGCGACGTTGACGGTCGGCAACCCCAAGCTTAGCCCGTTCCGCTCGTCGAATCTCGATGCCAGCATCGAATGGTATTTCGCGCCGGGTGGCCTGCTTTCCGTCGCCGCGTTCGAGAAGGATATCGACAGCTTCCCGCAGACGGTGCTCTACGCGGCTTCGTTGTCGGATCTAACCGACGCCGCAACGATCGCGGCGATCCGCGCGCAATATACCAATGTCGCGCAGCTCGCCTATATCGACGCCAATCTGCCGTTCGTCGCGCGTCAGTACCGAGACGCGCCGGGCGGATATCTGCGCGGCATCGAGGTGAGCTACCAGCAGAACTTCACCTTCCTGCCGAGCTTCCTCAAGAACTTCGGCACGCTGCTCAACTATACCTACATCCAGTCCGAGCTGAACTACATCCTCGATCCGGGCACCGCGACCAAGCCGCGCACACTCGGCAAGGCGCCGTTCCTCGGCGTGTCGCCGCAGGCGTTCAACGCGACCTTGTTCTACGAGGTGAAGAACTTCCGCGCGCGCGTTTCGGCATCGTACCGCAAGGGCTATAGCAAGACCTATCCGGTGGCGGCTGGGTCGTGCAGCCCAGGGCTGACGACGGTCGGCGGCGGCACCGTAGAGTCGGTCGGCTGCGACAGCCCGCTGATCAACGACTTCGTGTTCAGCGAGAACACGCTCAACCTCGACGCGTCGGCGACGTTCAACATCACCAAGGCGTTCGCGCTGACGGTGGAGGGGCTGAACCTCACCAACCAGAACACCAACAACTATGCCTATCAGGACAGCCCGGCAGTGTCGCAATACGCCAGCTCGGGCCGGGTTTATCGCGTCGGCGCTCGCTTGACCTTCTGATCGGACGATCCGTTCCCTCGACCTCCTCGCCGGCAGATCCCTTTGCCGGCGGGGGTTTTTTCATCCGGCGGGAATTTTAGAGATAGCTTGTTCAGCGGTCTACGGACCGGATGTCTAGGAGGACATGATAGTGGATGTGACCCGACGCGACGCCTTCGGACTGGCGCTGGCAGGAACCGCGATGGGCCTTGCCGGCGATGCAGCGGCCGCGCCCGCCGCGCCCGCCGCGCCCGCCGCGCCTGCCTGCCGGCGCGTGTTCGCCGAGAATTGGCGGCGCGGCGTCGACCGGCAGCGCATCGCCGATCTTGGCGATGGCCGCTTCCTCAATCCGCTAATCGCCGGCGACCACCCCGATCCCGCCATCCTCAAGGACGGCGCGGATTATTACATGACCTTCTCCAGCTTCGACTCCTATCCGGGGCTGACGATCTGGCATTCGCGCGATCTGGTGAACTGGCGACCGCGCACGGCGGCGCTCACCCGCAACATCGGCTCGGTCTGGGCGGTGAGCCTGGCCAAGCACAACAATCGCTACTTCCTCTACATCCCGACCAAGGATCCCACGACGATCTGGGTGATCTCCGCCGACCATATCGACGGGCCGTGGAGCGATCCGGTCGATCTCAAGCTGCGCGGCCATATCGACCCGTGCCATGCGGTCGGCGAGGACGGCTCGCGCTGGCTGTTCCTGTCGGGCGGCGACCGTATTCGCCTGTCGGAGGACGGGCTGTCGACCGTGGGCCAGCCCGAGCATGTCTATGATCCGTGGCATTATCCGGAGGATTGGGACGTCGAGGGCTTCTCCCCCGAAGGTCCCAAGATCCAGCGCCACGGCGACTGGTTCTACATGATTACCGCCGTCGGCGGCACCGCCGGCCCGCCGACCGGGCATATGGTGATCGTCGCGCGCTCGCGCTCGATCCACGGACCGTGGGTGAACTACGAGCATAACCCGGTGGTGCGCACCACCAGTAACGACGAGAAATGGTGGTGTCGCGGTCACGCCTCGTTGGTCGAGGCGCCGGACGGGAGCTGGTGGTCGATCTACCACGGTTATGAGAACGGCTTCTGGACACTTGGCCGGCAGGCGCTGATGGACCCGATCGAATGGACCCCGGACGGCTGGTTCCGCATGACCGGCGGCGACCTCTCGCAACCGATCGCCAAGCCCAAGGGCGGCGAGGGCGGTCCGCACGGCCAGCCGTTGTCGGACGACTTCCGGACGCTTGCGCTCGGGCGCAAATGGAGCTTCTTCAAGCCCGGCGCGAACGAGAGCGGTCGTGCCCGCACCGAGGGCGGCGCGCTGATCCTGAAGGGAAGCGGCAAGGCGCCGGTCGATTCCTCGCCGCTGCTGCTGACGGCGGGCGATCTCGGCTACCAGTTCGAATGCGATATCGAAGTCGCGCCGGGCGGCACCGCCGGGCTGATCCTGTTCTACGACGAGAAGCTGTATTGCGGGTTGGGCTTCGACGAGCACAATTTCGTCACGCACCAATATGGCATCGAGCGCGGCCGACCCAAGAATCCGCACGGCCGGCGGATGCGGCTGCGCGTCGCCAACAAGCGCCACATCGTCGCCTTCCATACCAGCGGCGACGGCGGCAAGACCTGGCATCGTTTCGATCGCGGCATGGAGGTGTCGGGCTACCACCACAATGTGCGCGGCGGCTTTCTGATGCTCCGGCCCGGCCTGTATTCGGCGGGAACGGGCGAGGCCGTGTTCCGCGACTTCCAGTTCACAGCGCTCTAGCGGCGTATTGCGCTCACCCGTCGTGTCGATTGTGTGGACAGATCGGCGAGCGCGGCTTCAAGGCACCAACTTTGGCCCCAGAAGCTACTTCACTTTGGTGATAACCGCGTTCATGAACAGGAGAGGGGCTGGCGATGATGCTGGAAGGGAATGTCGACCGCATTGCGCGGGCGTTCATCGATGCACGCCGCAGCGGCATCGGGTTGCCGCAGTTTCCGGGAGAGATGCCGACGACGCTTGGTGATGCCTATGCGGTGCAGGATCGCGCGATCGCGCTGACGTCGGGTGCGCGCATCGCCGGGTGGAAGGTCGGCAAGATCAGCCCGCCTTTCGAAGGGGTCGATCGACTTGCCGGGCCGATCTTCGCCGGCCATGTCGTGGAAGCGGCCGACGATCTGACCATGCCGATCTTCGCCGACGGCTTCGGCGCGGCCGAGGCCGAGTTCCTGCTGCGCATCGGCACCGCGCCCGATCCTGCCAAGACGACCTACACCACGCAGGAAGCTACCGCTCTGATCGACGCGGTGCACGTTGGCATCGAGATCGCCAGCTCGCCGTTCCCGGGCATCAACGATCACGGCCCGACCGTTACCGTCTCGGATTTCGGCAACAACAACGGCCTGATCGTCGGGGCGGCTGTCGAGACCTGGCGCGATCTCGATCTCGATGCCTGTTTGGTCGAACTGTGGATCAACGACGCGCTGATCGGCAGCGCCACCACCGCGACGATGCTCGACGGGCCGTTCGGTGCGGTGCGCTTCCTGCTCGAATCGTGCGCCGCACGCGGCATCCCCGTCGAGGCGGGTCAGTGGATTTCGACCGGCGCGGTCACCGGCGTCCACCCGGTCGCGGTCGGGGACCGCGTGGTCGCGCGTTTCGATCGCAGCATGGCTGTAGAGTGCGTGATCGGCGCGTATTGAGAGGCCAGCGGAGAGACGCGATGACGATAGCGGAAGTGTCGCCCTGCCACTTGGACGGTCGCGCCTGGGGTGGCATTCGTACCGCCGTGCTGGCCGCCACCAGCGTGCTTGCGCTCGCCGCCGCGCCGGCGCGGGCGCAAGATGCGGACGGGCTGTTGTTCCGCGTCTCCGCCGACAAGAGCATGACCGCGGATGTCGCGGCCGGCGATCCCCAGCCCAATTTCCGCTCCGGCGTGACGGTCGTGCCCGATGGCGCGATCGGCGGCGCCGCGCGCTGGGCGGACGATGGCTATGTCGCGTGGCGCGCACCCGGCAACATGCGCGCGGCACGCGGCACGCTGGCGTTCTTCTGGCGCCCGCGCGAGGGCGTAGGCGAGGCGCCGTTCGTGATCTTCCGCGCGGGCTTTGCCGACCACACCAGCTGGGACATGGCGTTCCTGCGGATCGACTGGAACGGCCACGGCTTCGACGCCTTCGTCACCGACGCCAACCTGTCGCGCGTCCGCGTGTCGTGGCGGATGCCTGACCTGCCGGCGGCGGACGCATGGCGGCACATCGCCTTTGCGTGGGACGAGACCACCGGCGTGCGTCTGTACGTGGACGGCAAGGAAGTTGCGCGCAAAGATCAGGCCGCCGATCTCGATGCGGGGCTCGACCAGTTCGGCATGGCGGGGCGGGTGATCTCGCCGCATCAGGTGCAGAGCCGCTACCATTTCATGCGCGGCAGCGATCTCGACGAGATCCGCGTGTACGACCGCATGCTGGGCGCCGGCGGGATCGCCGCGCTCGCCGCCAAGGGTGAGCCGCCGGCCGGAACGCCCCAAGCCGACGCCCGCGCGCGCCGCACCGCGTGGCTGCACCGCTACGGCTGGGATCGTGCCGCGCCGCCGCCGCTCACCGACGCGGTCACGCGCATCCGCAAGGTCGAGTTCGCCGATGCGAAGGATCTCAAGGAATGGATGTGGAAGGGCGTCGACGGCATCGCCGAGACGACATGGCCGGGCGTCTATAACCGCTCGCGCCTGCCCGGCCGCGACGATTACTTCGAACTGCCCGACTGGAACGTCTATGTCGAAGGCGGCAAGCGCTACGACCTGACCGTTCCGGCGGGCGAGACCGTCAACCGCGTCGAGATCCGCGGCGCGGCGTACGGCACGCTCGACTGGACCGGCGACAAGGGCGCGACGACGCTGGCGACACGGCCGAAGGGCGTGGTGCGCAGCTTCGACAGCTTCGCGCCCCGCACCGGCGGCGCGCTCTCGTTCGTCAACACGATGCAGGAACAGCCGATCCAGGAAATCTGGGCCTATGACGTCGGCGCGGGCGAGGAGCCCGCCGGCAGCTTCAAACTCTCCTACACGATCGACGCCGCCGCCGCGCCCGACATGGCGTCGCTCGCCCCGCTCAACGCCTATATCGCCGGCCGGTTCGCGCCCGACGAGCGCTCGACCGTGCTTGCTTTGCCCTCTGGCGGGGTGAAGGCGGCGATCGGCGCAGGGGCGGCGGGTGCGGGTGGGGTGGCACGGCGGGTGGCGGGGGCGATGCCGATCGTCCACGTCCTGATCCCCGCGACGTTCGCCGACGCTTATGCCGACAAGCCGCTCGCGCGCGCGTGGGATTATGGCTGGCAGAACCTCAACGACGGGCTCGACGGCATTGCGATCGACCTGCCCGCGCTGAAGGTCACGCCGGATGCACGCGGCCTGGTGCCGCTCAACATTCGTGTGAAAGACCCTTTGTGGCCGGGGCGCGACATGATCGACGTGTCGGTGTCGGTAAAGCCGGGCCAGGCGCGCACGCTCTGGCTCGACCTGCGCGACCGTATCTTGCCGCCGAACGGCCTGTACCTGACGATCGCCTCCGCCGCGCCCGACTTCGACGCGCAGAGCCTGAACGGCGCCAAGCTGCGCCTCGTGTTCAAACCGCGTGCCGAGGCGCTGAAGGAGCATGTCGCTGACCGGTTCAATCAGGTGAAGGACAATTGGGGCTATCTGGTCGAGGAGCATACCGCCTCCAAGCGCGAGGGCCTGTATGCGCGCGTGTTCGCCGACATCAGCGACCTGCTGCGCGTCGACCCCGACAATGCGCTGGCGCGCACCTACTGGTCCGACATCAACTACCGTCCGGAGAATGCGCCGCCGGTCGTGCAGCCGGTAGCGCCAGCGGGCATGCCGGTGTGGGCGTTCCGGCAGATCGAGGATCTCAAGCTGTCGAAGCGCTTCGTCGACTGGTGGATCGACAACCGGCAGGTGCCCTATGGCGACTTCGGCGGCGGCATTTCCGACGATACCGATCTTACCGAGCAATGGCCCGGCCTCGCGCTGATGGGCGTGGAGCCGGACAAGATCAACGCGTCGCTGCGCGCGCTGTCCGATGCGGTGTATCGCAACGGCATGATCGTCGACGGGCTCGGCTACATCACCACCGACGAGTTGCACGTCTATGAGGAGGGCATCAACTCGAACGGGGAGCGGCTGTACCTCAACTGGGGCGAGCCCAAGGCGGTCGAGCGGCTGATGAGCACGGTGCGCGCGATGCGGAACGTGTTGCTGGTCAACCCGGCCGGGCACATGCACTTCGCATCGAGCTGGTACGGCGCGCGCAAAATCTACCGCGATCCTGCCTGGGCCTGGCAGAAGCCCTATGCGTTCAACATGCTGCAACCGGCGATGCTGGTCGGCCTCTACAACGGCAATCCGGTCGCGAAGGGGCAGGTGACGGGGGTGATGGACGGCTGGCTCGCGCACGGCAAGCAGGGCGCTGACGGCGGCTGGAGCTTCCCCAACGAGATCAACTGGCAGACCGATGCGGAGCGGGTCGGTGACGGCGGCGGCATCGAGACGCCGATGCAGACGGCATGGGGCGCCTATCGGCTGAGCGGCGACGCCAAATATCTTCGCCCGATCGCCGCGCGCGTCGCCAGGAGCGGCACCGGCACGCTTGCGGCGATCAACGAGGACGCGCTCGCGCTCGCCCCGGTGGGGGGTGCGTGGCGCAAGGCGATCCTCGAGAAGGGCGGCGACGACGCTTATTCGCGCTATGTCGCATGGGATGCGAGCGGCGACCTTGCGCCGCTGGAGCAACTCCACGCCGCCTCGATCGCCACCAAGACGCAGCGCCTCTACATGATGACCGAAGGGCATTGGTGGAGCGATCGCGTCGAATCGGCGATGGACATTCTCCAGCGCGAACGGCTCGGAGGGGTGGCGCTGGTGCGCGGGCAGGAATGGCCGGGCCACACGGTAAGCTGGCGTTTCGCCGAACCGGATGGCGGCGAGCAGGTCGCGATCCTGCTGCCGGGTGCCACGCCCGACCGGTTCCGCGTCATGGCCTATAACGCGAGCGACCGGGTGCAGACCGCCCGCATGACCGGCTGGGACGTGACGGCCGGAATGTGGCAGGTGGCGCGTTCGACCAGCCCTGATGGCGGAAAGACGTTGGCGCCGGCCGGCCCGGCGACGAGCCTCACGCTGGAGCGGAGCGCGGGCACTGACGTGGCGTTCGCGCCGCACACCCTGACCGTGTACGATTTCGCGCTGACGCAGAAGGCCGCGCCGGTAGCGGACCGCCCTGATCTCGGCATCGGCGCGGACGATGTGGCGGTCAGCGGCAGCCGGGTAAGCGTGACGGTCCACAGCCTCGGCGCGCAGCCGGCGGCGGGCGGCACCGCGACGTTGGTCGACGGCACCGGCCGCGTGCTGGCCAGCGTGGCGATCCCGCCGCTGGCCGCGCCGCTGGATCTTCTGCCCAAGACCGCGCAGGTCCGGCTGGCGATCCCGCCGCGCTCTGCCGGGCCGCTCTCGGTGCGGGTTGCGCTTGCCGGAGATGTGGCGGAGGTGACGTCGCTCAACAACGTCGTGCCACTCGCCCGCTAGAGTGCCGGCGGGCACCGATCGTCTGCTCTCGCGCGAGGGCGGACGTGAGCGCCGCGCAGGATGTCCGCAGGGTTGCGGTCGACGCAAAGGGTTGCAAAGCTATACCAGAACACGCGACCCGCGAAGGATCGTAGCCTCAGCGCGGTTTCGCGACGGCCATGGCGCTCGACGCGCTTCAGCACGTCGAGCAGCTCGTGCGGGGTGACCGCAGCGATCGGGTGCTTTGCAAGAGCATCCAGCAACTCGAGAACCACCATGCCTTCTTTACGGTCGCGGGCGATTTCCCCTCCCGCCCACCTTCTGGATGAACTCCTCGGTAACCAGCCGAAGGTTGTCGCCGCCGCAAGTTCGTCCTTGATGCGGCGCTGCCGCTTTTCCTCGACCGGATCGATCCCCATCCTCAAGTTCGGTGCGCAGCGCGTTCCGCTTTGTGCGAGTGTCCTTCAGCGTCACATCGGGGAAGCTGTCGAGCGACATTTTGCGTTCGACGGCCAACACCTTGTAGCAGAACCGCCGCAGCAGCGCGCCGGTCGGCCGCATCAGAAGGAACAGCCCGTCGGAGTGGGGGAACCTTGAAGGGACGCGCTGCGGGTTTCAGCGCACGGATCTGGACGGTCGTCAGCACAGTGGACCACGCCGCCTCAAATTCTCGTGGTCCACGTTGAGTGATCCTTAGCGGAACAAAGTCAAGTTTCGCAGGATCAAAAGGAGGCAATATACCGCAGATTTCTGCGGTTTTCTGCAATGTTCTCAATATGACTGGTGCCGCTTACAGGACTCGAACCTGTGACCCCCGCATTACGAAGACTCGGAACCGAAATAACCCTCTGAGATAACGGAGATTTTCACCGTTTTTGATCCGCTTTGACAATCACAGTGATCATTTAAAAATCGCATTAAATTAATCGGTTAGGTGGTTCAAAGTCCGATTACGGAAAGTCACAGCCGCTTCTCTGCCGTGTGTCGTTGCCTGTTTTCCCGATAAGCCGGACGCCGTGGTTCTCAACGACAGGAGGATCAACATGACGGCTATTTCTTCACTCACGATCGTCTCGGCAAATCCGGCTGCACACCGGGTCCGTGGGATCGCAGCAATGCGTCAAAAGCTGCTCGATCGGATCGCCGATCAAATCTCGTTGGCCGAGGCTCTTGAGGCCGGTAGGTCGTGCCAGCGGGTCAAATATCGCCGGGTCCGTGACCTTGAGAACGACGAAATTTCCGAAGTGGCGGTTCGGACCCGCATTCGTCCTTGGTGGGTTGCCGGGCCGGATGGTGAAATGCTCGTCTGGATCAAGTACGGCAATCAAGCCTTGGAACTGCAAAAGGGCAAATCGGCTATCAAGGTTCAGTCGAATGCCGAGTTGCTCGACGTGTTCAAGACGGTCAGCGCTGCTGTAAGGGCAGGGGAGCTCGATACCGCGATCGTTGCCGCTGTGGGGACGTTCAAAGCCCGCTTCTCGAGATGAATGCAGGGCGGTGGCCTGCCACCGCCCTTCCTTATGTGATCTGTTTGGCCAACTTTAGCAAAACGCCCTAACAAGCGCTTGTTCTGAAGCTGCCGGAAAATGATCGGCAGCAGCAGTCTTGGCTTCGTCTCCTCGTTCTATAGACCCGTTCGGTGTTTGGAACACTTGCCATGAATACGAAGGCTGGGTGCCGCAGGTTAGGGTTATAACCCCAGCAAAACCAGCATCGCTAGGAGCATCCGACATAACCGCGATTTTGAGCCCGTCGGCTTTCTTTTCAACGAACCTGCCAACCGTAATGACGGGAACGGAGCCGTTTAGTGTACCGTAATCTTCCTTAGCCAACACATGAGTGTCTGTTAGCTCCTTGTCGTTTTTGTCGAAGTAAAACGATGGTTCTGTAATATCGTGAAGAGGATTCTGGTCATCGTATAAGTTGGCTTGTTCGGTTTGCGAGTTCTGAGGGGTCGCTTCCGGTGAACTGCTAATAACGCTATTCCCGAAATCCTCTGAAACGGTATCGCCTGATCCAAGATCCGTTACGGTCATATTCTCGGCTGCGGGAGCCACGTACATGTTGTTCCCGATCGCCTGATCCGGCCCGGGTTTGGTGACGAAATACAGAAGCATTCCTGCCACGACGCAGACGAGAACGAATGCCACTCCCTGAGCAACATGCGAATTTCGCTTTCCGCTCACGCAAGCCTCCTACGAGCGCGTTTCGTCACGCCACTCGCGAATTTCTTCAACGAGATCGACGTGCCGGTCATGAATGGAGATGAACGTGGCGGTCAGGCCGAGCATCATTACGATGCTGAGAACGGCGAAGACGCCGCCTACCGCGTAGAGCCATAGCAGCGGATACAAGCTGCTGTTCAGCTCGGACATCTTCATCCCGCCATACACGAGGCCGATGATGAGAACGGCGAGGACGCCAAAAATTATGTACCGATAGAGATCGACGATAAATCGCATTTGATCCTGCCCCTTTGGATTTTTACGATAAAAATCCTCAGGAAATTTCTACCCGATTTTGGGGTAATCACAACGCGGTTCCTACGCCCTGACCTGCAAGGGTTGGGTGTCGAATTGGCGAAGGGAATTCACGACCGGCGGTATCTCGGCGTCATAGATGCGCTGAAGGCGGAGCGTGAGCGTATCGGTATGAGTCAGACGGCTTTAGCTGAACGTCTTGGAACACGGCAGCAGTTCGTTTCGAAGTATGAATCGGGTGAACGGCGTTTGGACGTTATAGAATTGGTCGACGTCGCAGAAGCTCTCGGCATAGATTGGAAGGATATCGTCGGTAGAGGTTTGGTGGCCCCGGCATATAACAGAAACTGACGATCGGTGGGCTATGCTACCATCCGCAATTGCGCGGTTGCGAATGTCGTAGGGACCAGTTTTACATCTAAATCCGCGGTCATGCTACCGGGTGATAACCCAACACGGCATTATAAGGTTTTCCGCCGATCAGGCTGCTGATGCATCTGGAGAAGCGTCCGTCGTGCCCGGTTCATTGCGACTTGCATTCCTATGACAATGCCGAGCATGATACATTGATAACAGCACCGAGGATGCAAGCCAATGGTACCGCCTACTACATCCGTTGCTGGAAATGCAAAACGTGCAATTTTTACAGCCGATAGTTTACCAATTGCGGTAGGCAATCTGTTCGAAATGAACAATTATGAGGTTACTCATGATGTGCATATTAATGGAGCCCAAGTAGATATTGTAGCTCACTCAAAATCAGATCCGTTTTCTAGTCCGATATACATAGAAGTAACTGTAGAATACGTCAATAACGCTAAATATTCCAAAGATAGCACTAAATTCCTCCTTATAAGAGAGTTGAAGCCCGACGCGAAGCTGGTTTGCTTAAGTTCAAATGGATTCACCGCGGATGTGAAAGAGCGGGCGGAAAAGAGCAGAGTTGAAACTCTAACATATGAAGAGCTTTTCGCCAGATTTGAGAAATTCTCTCCGTACTTGAACGCCGTGTTGAACGACACTGAAATGAGCGCTTTAACATCATCCTATGAAGAGCCGCAGTTCAATGATAGCAAAGGCATTGAGCCTGTAAGTACATGGCTAAAAAGGTGGAAGAGCTTTGCGTCTGAAGACGCCAAATGGCTAATTGTACTTGGAGAGTATGGAACTGGTAAAACAACCCTGACTAAGATACTTCAGCATCGATGGCTACAGGAATATCACGCAAATCCAGCTTTGCCGATTCCGGTCCGCATAGAGTTACGAAATTTTAGTAGGCAGTTTGATGCGCGTGGCCTGTTGCACCACTTTCTTGATACGAACGGCTTGTCGTACGTTCCGATAGATTTTTTGATGTATCTCATTAAGACTGGTAGAGTTATCCTACTTCTTGACGGTTATGACGAAATGGCGCAGTTCCTTAACTCAAGGGAACGTCGTGCATGTTTGAGCGCTCTAGCTGAACTTTCGGCTGATGGAGCGAAAGGGATATTAACAAGTAGGCCAAACTATTTCACAGAGCATGAAGAATTAAATGTCTTTGAGGCTTTGTACACCACCTTAGAGCAAAATAAGGTTCATCTATCTAAATACGATAGGATGTTTATAGCAAATGAACTTGCTATAGATAATCTTGTTGAAAAATACATACTGGAAAAGTATGAAAGAGTGCTTCAGGATCTAACACCGGAGCAAACCAAATCGCTTGTATCAAGGAAACTGAAAAAGAATCCGGCAGGTCAAAATTTGGTTTTGGCGATGCTCGATCGAGTTTTTCGAGAAGAATCAGACGGATCTCGACAGGCGCTTTCAGGAAAACCCGTCATTATCTCTTACTTGCTTGAAATTGTGGAAGATATAAAGCCAGAAGAGCAAAAATCTACCATTGAAGAGCTTACTGAGTGGCAGGTCTACAAGCTCATCGTTGATCGTTTGATGATTCGCGACATGCAACGGACTGCGATGAACCCAGTGGCGCGGCGTAAGGTTCTTCAAAAGCTTGCATTAAAGATTTCTGGTAAAGACAAAATGGTTGCCGACGAGGCGTTATTTCAAGAAATTATTACCGAAGAATTCAGTCGAGATTTGCGTGTTTTATCCCCTGATGAGCGGCAGACGAGGCGTGTTCAGCTTTTCGAAGACCTCAGAAGTTCGGCAACATTGACTAGGGCTACGCTTGGAAAAACCGACGGATGGGTTTTCTCGCATAATTCGTTACGTGAGTTTTTGGTGGCAGAGTATCTGCTGGAAAGATTGTTGGCTAAAGAACCTATCAACACCAGCGTTCCGATCAGCGCGGCTATGCGCGGATTTGCTGCGTCTATAGGCGGGGAGGACGCTGAGGTCATATGGCAAGCTTTGGGTGATGTCTGGGCTCGAAGAGTCAACGAATTCGAGTTAGGACCCTATCTGAGTCTTCTCTGGGACCGCGCGCGCCGGCTTGATGGAGGGATTGTATCATTGTTGAGGCGCCTCTCAGCATCGGAGTATGGGACGGTCATCGATCTGAACGAATTAAAGCTAAAAGACATTGACGTAAGTTTGGACCGGTTATCTGAAAATGGTTCTATAAATGCGGCAATGTCAATTTTTTCTGATTTGAATTTTGGAAGCATGGATTTATCAAAATCTATTTTTGATTATACGGTTTTGGACAACGTTTCTTTCAAGGATGCATCTCTAAAAGGTTGTTCCTTTAAAGGTGCATTATTGTTTGATTGTGATTTGTCTGGTGCTGATGTTTTTGATGCAGACTTTACAGGTATGGAGAGCGACTCGATATTTTTAGCAAGTAGCCCTGTCGCGGGGCACATCACCCTAACGGGGCAGTCGGCAATAGGCTACTTGAGGTGGCATGGTGCTTTAACTGATGAAGTTGACCACTACTTCGTCTTCAAGTTTCATCCAAAATTTCCTATTGTCTCTAAAATCGTCGAGAAAATTTCTGGACAAAAAAACAGTCAGAAACGCGGGCTTACCCAGCGAGGGGAGGCGCAAAACGATCCTCCGTTCGCTAGAAACTTTATCGATTATCTTGAATCAAAAGGTTGGATATCGGTAGACAGGAATGAACTTGTTTCTGTGACGTCTGCAGGGCGACCGGAAATACACCGCATGGTTACCTCGGAGTATCTGCCGCATCCTATAGGGCAGTTCCTTGAGTCTCATCGGTAACAGGCACCTGAAAGTATCACCTCATGCTGTGCAACACATCGACATTCATCTCGGCGGTCAGGTGCTTCGCGTAAAATCGGTCGATCATCTCGACGCTGGTTCGGGCATTCCGGGCCAGCGTCAGCAGGCACATGTCCTTGCCCTTTATAAGCCGAAACATGATCGATGAATGCCGCAGCGAATAGAGCGTCCGCGTCTGACCCGATGGAGCCCGATACAAGCCCGCAGATTTCAACACCGTTCGAAGCTGCCGACTGAACGAGCGGATGACGAATTCACGGTTCTGATATTGCGGCATGAACACGAAATCGTCTGGCTTGCCGTATCCGGCATCCTTGCTCGCCTTCAGGAGGCGGGCGTACGTATGGACGGCAGCCGGCATCGAGATAATCGGGCTGCAAACGGTCTTGCTGAAATCGGTCGTGATCCGAAGGAATTGGCGATCCTTTTCCCTCACAACCTCGATATGCCGGTGCCGTAGCAGCTTGATATCGGACGGACGCATGAATGTGTTGACCGAGAACGATGAGAACCACCGAAGTTCGTTCGTGATAACGTGGGTACGGACTTTCGTTTTCAGCAGGCGATGCCGGTCACATTCTTTCAGCAATACCTGATATTCCTTCAGGGATAGCCAGCCCCGGACACCGGCTTTCAGGCTGACGATCGGCATAATCGGCGCATGATCGATCACGCCCATGCGCTGCGCCTGTTTGAACGTCTTGCTCGCCAGCGTGAGGATCACCTTGATAGTAGCCGACGATAGATCCTTGTCGGTCAGCTCATCGACGAATTCCTGAAGCGTGCCGTGGCTGATTTTTCGAATATCGAGATTGGCGATAGCGGCATAATGCGTCGCCAGAATGCGCTTCTGATCCGGCACCAAACGCGGGCTGCACTCGCCTCTCGTCGTTCGTCGAACATCAACATCGATCACCTGATTGGCAAAATGTCCGAACGTCGTGACGATCTTGGCCGCCGGCGCGGTGTTCCCCAGCTTTTCCGATATCGCTGCTGCATCCGCGCGGGCTTTGGTGATGTCGTTCGTCTTCAACGACCGCGTGACCTGCTTCCCGTGCCGGCGATACCGGACATAGTACGACGTGGACCCGGCGACCTCGGTCAGCGTGACGTTTCCGATCCTTTCATTCTGCATGTGATGATGACTCCAAATTCAAATATCGAACGACGTTCTTCGCCGTCTGAGGAAAATATGCGCTGCCGTTTACGGTTCGGATTTGCAGCGCGTTGAGGTGACGGGCGATCGCCGAATATCCCTGCCGCTGATCGATCAGGGGACGGAGGATCGGCTCCAAGGACCGGGCGTGTTCGACCGCTCGTTGATGATTACGCGCGGCGAGGGCGGTGCCGTTCTTCCCGAGGATGACACCGCGTTTCTTCGCTTCCGCGAGCGCAAGCCGCGTGCGCTCGGAGATCATCCGGCGTTCTTCCTGAGCGAGCGCTGCAAAGATATGAAGCTGGAAGTCTGAGGCATTCGGCATGTCAGCGACAACGAGGCCGACGCCCTGTTCCATGATCCCGGCGATGAAGCTGACCTTGCGGGAGAAGCGATCGAGCTTTGCGATCAGCACCTTGGCCGAAAGCCGTTTGGCGGCAGCGATCGCCCTCCAAAGCTCGACCCTATTGTCCTGCTTTCCGGATTGAACCTCAACATATTCGGCGACGATCTCGTCACCAACGCCGATAAATTCCTGAATGCGTGCTTTTTGTGCCCCAAGGCCCAGACCGGACCGGCCCTGCGCCGCCGTCGATACTCGGAAATACGCTACATACCTCGTCATCCGCTGACCCGTCCTTAAAGCATAAACCTTGGTTTGCTTTGGACGTGATCGTATCGTTCAGATGCTTTGGCCACGCAGAATCTCCGCGAGATCAACGTCTTTCTCGGCCCTGTTTTGCCAACGGCTGGGCTGCTTCCTCATTAACCGAGAACAGTAGTACCGCTACCGCGACGTGAGCGGACCTATATCACTCTGTGTGCCGAAGCAGGCCGGAAGTGCGTCCAACTATCGCTACTAGACTCAGGACGGATACCGTTGCAACACCGTGAAAACGGGAGTGTTTAAATGAAAACCGCTGAGGTCATTGCACGCGCAACCGAGGATTTTGAGTCGCTGCAAGGTCATTGTTTCGATCTTTTGGACGTAAAGAAGCCTGTTTCTCCGGCGGCGGCATTAAATTTAGCTAAAATAATATCGAAGTTATCGCCCCTTTTGGGGAACTTGATCGAGTTCAATATTGTAGAATTTCTAAATGATCAGAAGCACTTCCAAGGTTTGGGAAAGTGGAAGCGACAGGATCCGGGTTTTCCAGACGCAATCTTTGAGGGCGCGATAACCCCCGTACCCGGCTTCGAAATAAAAGCTTGGTTCCCTTTGGCGACGGAAATCACCGCTCGCTTCAAGGATAGCCAGAATCACTTCACCGGTGATAACACTTATGTTGCATTGATAGCATGGGTTCCGCGTAATTTGATCTACGGCGAACCCTACATCCTCGACATTGCGGTCGTGTCCGGACAGTCAGTTGCTGCGCAGCGGGATGCCCATTATCACAATCCACCAGACTATCTGGTCTTGGAACCAGAAGACACCACGGCTCGTACTGTTAATCTGCAGCAAACGAATACGAACGGTTTCAAATGGCAAGGCCCGGCGTCCAAAAAAGCAGAAGCGGCCCGCTTGATCACTAGATGGGGGGAGGGCGGTGCCTCGCATCTTCCGACTCCAGAATACCAAACAAAGTTACGAGAGTTAATAGCGAACTTCCCTTATCGGCTTGATACTAATTTCGCTAAGATCGATCGGATAGCGCATCCTGAGATAGAGGTGTTCAAACGGAAGGTGCTAGCGATGACGTTGCATGGTCACACGATTGCACAGTGGGCGAAAATTTTCGCTTCGGATGATGATGCATTCGTGTGCCAGAAGCTGAAGGATCATCTCGGGATTGAGGATATCGACGCTAGAGCAATCGTGTCCTGAACCGGTCAACTCCGGTGCTGAAATACGTCCAGTCCAGTTCCGCGGCAAACGCTCTGCGTCCAGTATTTCGGGCGGCCAGTGACGCGCTGAACAGGCCGCCAAATGGCTCCCACACTACGTCTCCAATATCGCTGCTCGCTTCAATGATCCTTTGCATCAGGTCTAGCGGCTTTTGGTTTAGGTGGGCGGCTTTACCATTGGGTGCGACAACCCGCTCTGCCCCTTTAAGTGGGTTACGATCCCAAACATTCGTCATTCCGTGCGGACAACGAAACTTCGACCGCAATGTAAGCCAATCGGCGCCGTTCATGGGCTTGGTGCCGTCGCGGGAGAAATACGGCCGACCCTCTGCCTTGCCGTGTTCATTGGCGTAAGCTGCCAACTTTTCAAACATTTCTGCGGGCGGGAAGTACCACAAGTGACCTTGATCAAGGTATTTCCGCACTGCGGCGTCTTTCACCCCACATGCGTCGTTCGCCCTCCGAACCGCCAAGCCAGTCCGCTTCCATTCTTTCAATAGCCAGCGTTTCAAGGGAAGCCCATCCAACTGGGCTTCGAACACATACTGCACACATACTTCAGTGACGACAGGGAAGCGTCTGATCTTCTGAGTGTTCACGTTGCCGGCGATGTGAGCTAGGCCTTTGTTCCAGACATTAGCGTTCTGATAGCGAAATCCATGTTTTTCAAGGATGGGATGAACAGATGCCCAACCAATCTCCGAGTTCCAGAACCATAAAGTCGTTCCCGGCGTAGCTTTTGCCGCCCAGGCCTTGATATGTGCCTCGTACCATTCCGGCATGCCAGTGTGATCAGAGGTATCGCCCTCGAAGCCGAGCACCCCATAGGCTCCGTCCGATACTATCACCGTGGGCGACTCCCACCGCATATACTGGCTTAACGAGTCTCCGAGAGAGAGGTCGACGAGACTATCTGACCAGTGTTCGAAAGTGGGGTCCCCGTCCAGCACATGATTTTTGCCTCGATTGACGGTGCTGGTTGACTCACGCTTGCGTGGATTTGACGCCGATTTCGAATGCTTAGCGGCGGTTTCCGCGGGAATCTCAGTCATCCCCTGTCCTTATAACGCGATCCAGAGATTGGCTACGGCCAAACCGATGTTCCCTGTTTGTGCGATTGATTGCGGAGCGGTCGAAGGTGTGAGGAGGACAGCGGGCAGAGCGCTAATGCCAAGGCTGCGATCTAAGTTATGGCCGGAGGATAACCACGGTGGCGCCCGCGCGATCTACATCACGAGCCGAGGGCAGCGCAGAGAGTGACGATCCCTCGTGGACGGAGAACGTTTTAACCGGCATTCGCCGGATCGCCTCGATGAGTTCACTCTTTGTTCTCGGCGCGACATTTTTCAGCAATCCCATCAGACCAACCCCGCTGGGCCAGACCCAAGCTCGAGAAAGCTCGAAAATTTGCGTTTTAAACGCGATTTGCCGGCCGTTTGCTCATCGTCCGGCACTTTCTTCGCTTTTGCCTGATCGGTGCTCATAGCGGCATTTTTCAAAGCAAGATGAATCTCCTTTTCAGCTGCAACGCGCTTTTTAAGATCCGAACCCATTTTGTTTGAATAGTCGTTCATCAGCTCGGTAATGACCTGTGTTCGAGTTTTCCGTGCTAAAACGCACGAATGATCAAAAGGAGTGAGTGTTTCAGGACTCACCTTAAAATTGACAAGAACACGTTCAAAGTTTGCTTTTTGATATATCATCGATATTTTATCTCCTTAGAGCTTCTAACTACTTTAACAACATCATAAACGAATGCCTTCGGCATTGCCGTAAACGGCACATTCTAAGTTTAATTATAAATTAACGGCATAATTGAATTTGAAAAATATTCAGACTGTAATGCTATCGGGTATTGAAAGTGTGTTTAAGTTTTATTGAATTATGTTTGTCATCGTTTAGACATGGTTCTTTAATCAAGGCTTCAATCGTTTTTGAAGCCAAGTTTCGATTTCTGGTGAAGGCAAGGTTCGAAAGGGGGTATATACCCGTCAGTTCGGAAGAGAGGTGTTGGCCCAGTCTATGGCTTCGTCATAAACGGGCTTGTCACGGAACTTGCTGATGTAATTAATCCAGCCGTTGTCAGAATCGGCTTGGATATCGGATTGGATAAAACCCCAGTTCGTCGACTGCCATGCGTCACGGATCAGAGTGGGGAATGTGTCCCGGAGGTCGAGCCGAGGGCATTCGATAACGGCATGATAGTGAAGCCGTTTGCCATCTCCGCCTTCGAGAACGGCAAAGACATTCAGCTGTTTCCCGAACTTCGTATGGGAACTGCCCAGAACCTGTTTGTTCACGATGTTCATGAAATGTCGAAAGTTCGCAGACGCTGTGTCACGAGTGAGACGGGCATGGATGCCGGGGGCCGTTTGGAGGCTCTGTCTCAGTGTCAGCGTGACTGCATACGGAGATTCCCATTTTTCGACGTCGATGAAGGATCGGACGGCAGCTTGGTATGATCGGGTCTGGGATAGGTTCATGATTTAAATGTATAGACGGAGTAACGATACTGTATTTATCATGAACTTGACCGATGCTACGTCCTTTCGAAGAATAAATGATATCTTTATGCCTGCCGTCGTATCGATTTGAAGCGGGCAGAATCTACGATCGTCTTTCTGTGACATCGAAAGGGTGGCCCGCGCCATTATGGTCGGTGGCGCAAAGAATCAGCCGGGTTGGCAGTCTCCCAGAAGCAGCCGTTCAGGAGGTTCATCGCTGCACCCGAAAGCCAATGGCCGTTCATACTCACCGCAGCATTCAGCCGGTCGCGTCGCCCTGCTCGCCTTCCCCTTCATCATCAGGGACTTTCCACGCCAGCCTAGCGGACGATAGGATATGCGGAAATCCGCACTCTAGGAGCGCGGGATACGGCGTCGGCCAGTCGACGCTGCGGTAAAGATAGCGGTGCAGTACCAACAGTCCGGCCAGAGCCTCAAACACTGCGAGCTGCGATCCTTGAGCGCGCGCTGCCACTCGATTGTGCTTTATCTGGTTATACGCATCCCACCACCACGCTTTGCTGGTCGGAGTTTCGCCCCAACTCTTCCAGGGCAGAAAGGTGAGACCATATCGGGACACGCCGACCTCGACCGTCGGCAACTTGGGGAAGCGCGTCAGGATGATCTTGCTCGCGGCCTCCATATTGAAGGGCTTCGACCTTGGTCGAATATCGCCACACAGCGCTTTCGCCACCACGTCGACCTCGCTGCCGATGAGCAGCAGGAGGCCCGCGAAGCGATCGGAGTAGGTCGCGTGATTGGCCGGCGCGGGGTCGACGAAGGCAGCGGTGCCGGCGACGTCGTTCTCGAGCATCAGAAAGTACTGCCAATGCCGCATATCCATATGATCGCCCTCCGAACTCCGCTTGAGCTTCCTTGAAGCCGCATCAATCTAGCGACAAAGTGAACCGAGGCGAAGGATCCCTCCGCCGAGGTCGCATCCGCCCGCCTTGAGAACGCTGCCGTTTGGGCCGCTGTACCCGCACGGTACCCGCTGTCGACATCCGCTTCCGCCAAATATCGGTCGCTTCAGGCCATGCCCGCGCGACCGCAAGCATCCTTTAACTAACGCTAAACGCATTCGCGGTTACCGATGAGGTTGTTGAGCACGTCGTTATAACCGCCTAAGAGTTGGGGTCTGAATGCGCCTGATGGTTTTGGTCGCGGCCGGGTTAATCGCCTCACCCGCCTTTGCACAAGAACCTCCGTTTCATCTTATCTGCGGAGGGCAAGCACAGGTTGTGCAGCACCAAACGGCCACGGCTTACGGCACGAATAGCGCAGGTCAGTGGTCGAACGCGACAGTCGGAATCGACAGCACAGCCAACAGTGACGAAGACGTCCGTATTGACCTGAATGGTGCGGCAGGGGAAATCCGCCTACCAATGTTCATGCTGCCGCCGATCCACGGTGGAAAAAATGGCGTACTGCCTCTGCGGAATGTCACGTACAGCCAAGGCGAGATTGTTGCCAAAGCCACGCTAAACTTCATCAATCAGCCCAAAATCGTCCTAGACCGAATGACTGGCATGGTTTCGATAAGCGGCTTTCGGGAGGCGTTTCGAGGAAAGTGTGTCGCTTACGATCCAGCGGCTACGCGGCGAGCTTTTTGATATAATCGCCTGCGAAGGAAAGGATAATACGCACCACCGTTTGTAAAGCAGCGAAGTAGGAGTGGGAGCGACCGTAGCGGCAACACAGGCCATTCAACTAACCGAAAGCAGACGATCGCCTAACTAACACTTTTCGCCATTCAAGCTGCCATCCGTACCTCGGCTACCGACAGTGAATGGAACGGCGAAGGTTGATCGAGCGCCTTGATAATATCGAGGCCAACGCCAGTCGTGATGAACGTTTCTATTTCCAAGCGGGGAAACACCTCACGGAGTTTCGTAAGTGCCGTGGCAACGCCGGGAGTGGCTGGGCAGAGATGGGGAACGAACGCCTTGCGAGCATTTTCAACATCCGCCCGTTTGCAAGCAACGCCAGCCTCGGTCAGCATTGACGCGAATTCCTGAGCAGTTTTGCAATCGGCCTTGTACAGTAATCCTGCCCGCGATTGCCGCCAAGCAGCACAAAGCGCCTGCCGAAGCCGCTTCAAATCGGGGTCGGTCTTGCGCAAATACCGAGATCCATCTCCCTCCAACGAGGATTTGGAAAGTACGTAAACGCCGAACGCCCGATAATCCGCAGCCGTTTTGATGCAGCGAGGTTCCTCAATCGCAAATTGCTCCCAATATTCCCGCATCTTCACAAACTCGTCGATCGTGTCCCACGGGTCGGTCGAGAACGCGACGTGGCCGACAGCTTGATCGTCCCAAACGGCGCTCGGTCGCCGCTTCCAATCATATTCCATATTCAGACGCTTCGACGTTTCCTTCTCGACGAGATCAGCATCGAAATTGATCATGTCGCGAATACCGGTTTTCGTCGCCATCTCGATCCGGTCTGACGGCGTGCGTTTCAGAAACAGGTTGGTGATAAATCCGTTCTGCAGAAGGGTGCTGTCATATTCCTGAGCGGTGTAGATTCCGCCCTTAGCAAGGACGATGTTTTCCCCGTCACCTTTCGGCGAGTTGCCTTCGAGCAGGGTGGCTTGCCCGCGAGTACGCCACCCAAGCGGCTGACGAATGCGGTGTTTGACCTCCAAGACCGCCGGCGCGCCGGTCAGACGTTCCCGGCTTTGACCGAAAATCTGACAAATCGGCCCGGCGGAGGCAGCTTCGATCTGGTTGGCGGTAGCGTTGGTGAGGAAGCCGTCCGTCGTGCAGCTAAAAACGCAAACTTCGTTCGTCAGGCTGTTCATCACTTCGCCAAGCGCTGCCCGAACGAACGACGTGATGAACGCTGCGAAAAACGGATTGGTAATTTTGCTTGGGGGCAGGGGCTTCATCGATTGTTCTTGCAGATCGAAAACGCGCTTGGAATGCAGGCCTTGAGCGGTTTTGCCGTAGCTGGAATTGCTCAATTCCTTCCAGAACAGGTTGTCGAGCGAGCCTTTCGGATATGACCGTCGCTTGTCGGTGCAATCGCGGATGAAATCGAGGAAGATTGGTTTGTCGGCTTCGGTCGGGACTATGACACCGTGCAGAATCCTGATCTTGGCACCGAGCGAATGCGCCAGAGCAATTTCGGGCGACGAGCAATTGCTGATCCCCTTGCGAGGAAAAATCAGACCGTTTGCTGACCTGACCGGCATCGTTGGAAACCGCACTGACTTCGGGAATTCAAACTCGACATTGGCAACGCCGAGTGTCGAGGCCGTGAAATCGGCAACCTTTGTAGAAGCCCGCAGGCGGTGCCAATCAGGATATCCAATCAGCGCCATCGCTGTAGGGTAGGCTCCGGCAAGGTCGTAGTCAGTCCAATCATCGACGAAAGCGGGACCGAACCAAAATTGCTCACCACGGCCACCGTGATAGCATTCAGTCGCGAGAGGCTCGTAGAAAGCTGGTTGCTCAAACGAGACTGTGGCCGGCTTGGTAACGTAATATCCCAGGCGCTTACTATATTGCTTTTGCTTGATTTTATATTTACCAACAACATAGTCAGGATCATATTTCAGCTCGTTCTTCCACGTCTTCATCAGCAGATCGACCCCGATCGCTGTTAGCGTCGCAGGGGCTTTTCGTTCTTTGAAAATCTCAAAATAGATGCCGATCAAGCGAGCCAGGTATCTGACGCATATAACCGCATCATTGATCGCATATCTATCGAACAGGTCCGGATTATCTCTCAGCAGAGCATCCATGCTCCTTTTATAGAATTTTTGCCGTTCGGGGTCAGGGTCGAGATCAATTTTAGGAACGCCAACGATGTTGCCCAATTCCCATAGGCTTTTCGACGTTGCAGGTGTCAGCAACATAGTGTCCCGTAGGATGACCAGCAACTCGACCGACGGCTCGTCATCAAACCCAATGCTGACCGGAACGCCCTTATCGACGGACGTGAATGTTGATCGAACGGCAGCGATTTGCCCGGTCAGATCCTTAAAGTCGGCAAAGGCGGGAACGTCGGCTCGGGTGAAATGACCGACAAGGTATACGAGCGTCGGCAGCGTGTGGATCGAACCTGTCGAAATCCCTTTTGAGAAGGCAAGGACAAGCAGGTCAACAAGCGTCATTCGGTCTCCCGCTTCGGGGTAACAGATGGCACTCCACTCTTTTGCACCCGGCTGAGCCGGATCGTAGACGCTGCAATGGACCTGATAGGAAAGGACGGTGTATTTTGCAGAGCCCGCCTTTAATTCGTCAGCGGTTACAGGCTTGTCGGGAGTCTTGAATTCGGTGTCGAAACCAACAATAATATACGGACGATCTTTGATCGTTTTTGAATGTCCGTAAAAGTTCTGCCTCTTCACCCATATACTACTTTTACTGAATTGGTGGTCATCGGTTCTTAAGCGAAGTTCGGCTGAGTTACTGCCTCGTATGACGGTCTTGTCGGTAGGCATAAATCGTCGGCTCACTCTGGCTCGGCTAGCTTGGAGCATATGATATGGACAATTGCTGTTCAATGACAGTGACGTCTGGTTTGACGACGTTCAGAAACCCACCTGGCCGTCTCTAAAAACGCTAAGTCATTGATTTAAAATGATTTTTAGATGGTGCCGCTTACAGGACTCGAACCTGTGACCCCCGCATTACGAATGCGATGCTCTACCAACTGAGCTAAAGCGGCATCTGGCGACCGGCAACGTTGCGCTGTCGATCGTGAGGGCGGGCGCTTATCAGGTGGAATCGCGTATGGCAAGCGCGTGTTCTTCCGGGAGAGCACGAAGGCGCGACTTTACGCGGCGTTTACCAAGGGGCGTGCACAGACGGACCGGAAAAGGGACTCGGGCGGCGATTCCCGCAGAAGGTCGGTTGCGCAATGGAAAATGTTCGCGGGTTCGAGGACGGCCGGGGCGGGGCGGTGGAGGTCGAGGCGCATGCCGGCGACGTCGATGGTCCGCGGCTCGATATCGGCACCGACGAACGGCGCATGCACGTGCGCGCCTACAACCATTGGGTGTCGCTGCTGCGCGGGCGTGCCTATCCGGCGATCGCCAATCTCGATCCCGCCAATATCGCCGATTTCGGCCCGCACAGCGTCCTGCTCGATTTCTCCGGCGGGGTCGACAATCCAGCGATCCCGTTCGTCGGCCGCGCCCTGCGTGAGGAATGTTCGATCGACAGTACGATCACGCACATCTCGCAGGTGCCGAGCCGTTCGCTGCTGTCGCGGCTGACCGATCACTATCTTCAGATCATCGCCAATCGCGCGCCGATCGGCTTCGAGGCCGAGTTCGTCAACGCGCGCGGGCACAACACCTTGTATCGCGGCATCCTGATGCCGTTCTCCTCGCATGAGGATTCGATCGACTTCATCTACGGCGTCATCAACTGGAAGGAACTGGTCGACGACGCGACTCAGGCGACGCTGAACGCCGAACTCGCCGCTTCGGTGCGCGCCGGGCCGGCAGCGGCCGGGGCGGGGGCGGCGCTCGCCTGGGCGGACGGGCCGAGCGGCAACGCGCCGGCCGAGGCCGATGCGGACGAAACGGATGAGTTGACGCCCGAGGCAGCGCCGCCCGAGACGCTGTTCGATCACCTCGCGCTCGCCCGCGAATCGGCGGAGGCGGTGCAGGGTGCGGAGGGGCGCACCCGCGCCGCGCTGTACCGTGCGCTCGACCGTGCCTACGCCTTCGCCGCGGCCGCCGACGCCGATCCGCAAAGCTATGAGGAACTGCTCGGCGACGCGGGCATCACGCTGCAATTGCGCGCACCGATGACGCCGGTGGTCAAGCTCGTGTTCGGCGCGACGTATGACAAGACGCGGCTGACCGAATATGCCTGCGTGCTCGCCCATGCCCGCCGGCTCGGCATTGCCGCCGACGGCCTGAGCGGGTTCCTCGAAAGCGTCGAGGGCGGGATCAAGGGCATCGTCAAGGCCGAGCGCGCCGCACGCGCGCCGACACGCCCCGCGCCGGTCGATCCGGCGGCGCAGTTGCGCACGCGCGCGCCGCTCGCCAGCGTCGCGATCGAAACCGATGCGGCGGCGGGGGACTTCGTGGTGCTGCTCGCCCGCGCCGGCGCGGCCGGGACGCTCGACATCGTCGCGACGCTCGGCGACGATCCGCTGCTGCTTAAAAAGGCACTTCGCCAGGCGACTGCCTGATTTTTTCGCAAGTCGCCGCGCCGGAGGGTGTTGTGGCGAACGGCATCCCCTATAGAGTCGGAAACGAACCGACATAGGGCGAGGCATGGCACAGTTGACGCAGACACCGCTGGCGGAGGCGCTCGCCACCCGGCTGACTAAGGGTGCGCTTCCCGGCGAGTTGCAGGGCTTCGACACAGGCGCACTCGATGCGGCCGCCGCGTTCGTCGCCACGACCGCCGCGCACCGCCGCCCGGGCGTGCCGGTGCTGGCGCTCGAACCGCTTGCCGCGACCGACCCGCGCCGCCGCATGCGGCTCGCCATCATCAACGACGACATGCCGTTCCTGGTCGATTCGATCGCGGCGGTGATCGGCGCGCACGACATCGCGATCGACCGCATCATCCACCCCGTGATCGGCGCGACGCGTGATGCGGACGGCACGCTCGTCGCGATCGACGATGCGGGCACGCCGGAATCGATGATCTACCTCGAGCTGGAACGCGCCGACGCGCGCGACCGGCGCGAGCTGATCGCCGCGCTCGAACACAGCCTCGCCGATGTGCGCGCGGCGGTGCACGACTGGCGCGCGCTGGAAGCGGCGATGGCGGCCGATGCCGACGCGCTCGGGACAACCGAGGGCGCTGCGCTGCTGCGCTGGTTCCTCGACCGCAACTTCACGCTGCTCGCGCATGAGCGGTGGGAGGATGGGCTGGCCTCCGCGCTCGGGCTCGCGCGCAACGGCCATGCCGTGCCGATCCTCGCCGAGGCGTCGCGCGATCTCGCCATCGCCTGGTTCCAGCAGGGTGGGGAGGCGCCGCTGCTGCTCAAGTCCAACCAGATTTCCGCCGTCCACCGTCAGGTGCCGCTCGATCTCGCGCTGGTGCCGGTGCGCCATGGTGAGACGGTAGTGGGCCTGTCGATCCATGCGGGCCTGTGGACGAGCGGGGCGCTCGCCTCGCCGCCGCAGGAGGTGCCGGTGCTGCGTGCGCGGCTGGCGGCGTTGCAGGAGAAATTCGGCTTCGACCCCAAGGGCCACGCCGGCAAGGCGCTGACGCATGCGCTCGCCTCGCTACCGCATGATCTCGCCGCTGCCTTTGCGCCCGAAGCGCTCGAGGAACTCGCGCTCACTGCCATGTCGCTGGCCGACCGGCCGCGCCCCAAGCTGGTGCTGGTGCGCAGCATCCTCGGGCGGCATCTGTTCGCGTTCGTGTGGCTGCCGCGCGACGATCTCACCACCGGGCGGCGTGTCGCAATCGGCGAGCTGCTGGTCGAGGCGGCGAACGGCGGCATGCTCAACTGGGCGATCGCGATGGACGGCGTGATCGCGCTGATGCGCTTCACTCTCGATCTGCGCGCAGGCGGGGTGATGCCCGACGCCGCCGCACTCGACGCGCGGATCGCGCGGATGGTGCGCGGCTGGGCGCCGGCGGTCGAATCGGCGCTGGTCGATACGTTCGAGCCGGCGCGCGCGGCGCGGCTGGCGCTGCGCTACGCCAGCGCCTTTCCGCAAGGCTATCGCAACGCCAAGACGCCGGAGGACGCGGCGAGCGACATCATCCGGCTCGCCCGGCTGGAGAACCCCGGCGACCGTTCGGTGCGGCTGTACCGCGATGCCGGCGGCGCGCTGCGGCTCAACCTGTATCGCTCAGGGGGAGCGTTGGCGCTGTCGGACGCGGTGCCGGTGCTCGAGAATTTCGGCTTCCGCGTGATCGAGGAGCAACCGACTGCGCTGACCGACGAAAGCCACAGCTTCGTCCATGAATTCCTGGTCGAGGCGGCGGGTGATCCGCTGGCAAGCGATCCGGCGGTGCTGGAGGAGGCGATCCGCGCCGTTCTGGAAGGTGCGGCCGAGAACGACGCGTTCAACCGGCTGATCGTCGAGGCGGGCGTGCCGCCGCGCGCGGTGGTGCTGTTGCGTGCGTGGTTCCGCTATCTGCGGCAGGCCGGGCTCACCTATGGCCTCGCCACGGTGGTCGATGCGCTGCGGCGTGCGCCCCGACTGGCGGCGGCGCTGATCGAGCGGTTCGATGTCGCGCATGATCCCGCGCGCACCGCGCGTGACGTGGCGGCTGCGAATGCGGCGATCGAGCAGGGGCTCGATGCGGTCTCGGCGATCGACGACGATCGTATCCTGCGCGCGATCTGGAGCGTGATCGGCGCGACCCTGCGCACCAACGCCTTTTCGCCCGCCGCGCAGGCCGCACTCGCGTTCAAGCTCGACAGCCATCTCGTGCCGGGGCTGCCCGCGCCGGTGCCGTGGCGCGAGATCTGGGTCTATTCGCCGCGCATCGAGGGCATCCATCTGCGTGCCGGCCCGGTCGCGCGCGGCGGCCTGCGCTGGTCCGACCGGCGCGACGATTTCCGTACCGAGATCCTCGGGCTGATGAAGGCGCAGCGCGTCAAGAACGCGGTCATCGTGCCGACCGGCGCGAAGGGCGGCTTCTACCCCAAGCAACTGCCCGCATCCTCCAACCGCGACGCGTGGCTGGCGGAAGGCACCGAAAGCTACCGCGTGTTCATCCGCGCTTTGCTGTCGATCACCGACAATATCGCCGAGGGCGCGGTGGTGCACCCCGCCGACGTGGTCGTGCATGACGGCGACGATCCCTATTTCGTCGTCGCCGCCGACAAGGGTACCGCGACCTTCTCCGACATCGCCAATGCGATCGCGATCGACCACGGCTTCTGGCTGGGCGACGCCTTCGCCAGCGGCGGCTCGGTCGGCTACGATCACAAGGCGATGGCAATCACCGCGCGCGGCGCGTGGGTGTCGGTGCAGCGGCACTTCGCCGAACGCGGTATCGACGTGCAGAGCCAGCCGATCCGCGTGGTCGGCTGCGGCGACATGTCGGGCGACGTGTTCGGCAACGGCATGCTCTTGTCGAAGACGCTCAAGATCGTCGCCGCGTTCGACCACCGCCACATCTTCCTCGATCCCGATCCCGATCCGGCCGCAAGCTGGGCCGAGCGAGCGCGTATGTTCGCGCTGCCGCGCTCGAGCTGGGCGGATTACGACGCCAGCCTGATCTCGACGGGCGGTGGCGTGTTCCCGCGCACCGACAAGATCATCCGCCTGTCGCCGCAGATCCGCGCCGTGCTCGGCGTCGACGTGGGGGAGATCGAGCCGGGCGCGCTCATCACCGCGATCCTCAAGGCACCCGTAGATCTGCTGTGGTTCGGCGGCATCGGCACCTATGTAAAGGCGGGTTACGAGAACAACGTGCAGGTCGGCGATCCCGCCAACGACCGGCTGCGCGTCGATGCCGAACAGGTCCGCGCCACCGCGATCGGCGAAGGGGCGAACCTCGGCGTGACGCAGGCCGGGCGCATTGCGTTTGCGATGAAGGGCGGGCGCATCAACACCGACTTCATCGACAATTCGGCGGGCGTCGATTGTTCGGACAACGAGGTCAACATCAAGATCGCGCTCAACCGCGAGATGATCGAGGGGCGGCTCGCCTATGAGGCGCGCAACACGCTGCTCGCCTCGATGACCGATGACGTCGCGCACATCGTGCTGGAGGACAACCGCCTCCAGACACTGGCGCTGTCGATCGCGGAAGGTGCTGGCGCGCGCGACGTGCCGAGCTATGTCCGCCTGATCGAGACGTTCGAGGCGGCGGGCAGCCTCGACCGCGCGGTCGAGGGGCTCGCCCCCAACGACATCCTGCTGCGCCGCGCGCAGGAAGGGTTCGGGCTGGCGCGGCCGGAACTGGCGGTGCTGCTCGCCACCGCCAAGCTCGCGCTTCAGGCCGCGATCGAGCAGGGCGGGCTGGGTGATGATCCCGATCTCGCGCCCGATCTCCACGCCGCCTTCCCGCGCGCGATGCGCGAGACGTTCGGCACCGCGATCGACCAGCACCGGCTGCGCGGCGAGATCGTCGCCACCAAGCTCGCCAACCGCATCATCAACCGGCTCGGCATGCTGCACCCGTTCGAGCTGGCGGAGGAGGAAGGCGCGGCGCTGTCCGACATCGCGGCGATGTTCGTGGTGGCGGAGCGGCTGTTCGATCTGCCTGCTCTCTGGGCCGAGATCGAGACCGCCGAGATGCCCGAGGCGGCGCGCATCGCCCTGTTCGACGAGGTCGCGGTGGCGACGCGCTCGCACATCGCCGATCTGCTGCGCGTGACGCGGGCGGGCACCGGGCCGGGCATGGTGATGGCGCGCGTCGGTGCAGGCATCGGCCAGCTCGACCGCCAGACCAAGGCGTTGCTGCTCGAGGAAGCGAGCAGCCAGAGCGCGCGGATCGCCGCCAGCCTCGAAGCGGTCGGCGCGCCCGGGGCGCTCGCGCAGAAGGTGGTGCGGCTGTTCGAGCTCGACGGTTCGGTCGGCCTCGCCGATCTCGGCCAGAAACTCGCGCTCGACGAGGTGGTGCTGACGCGCGCGTTCACGCGGCTGGGGCAGGCGCTTGGGCTCGACTGGGCACAGGCCAACGCTGCGCGCATCGCCTCGAGCGATCCGTGGGAGCGGTTGCTGATCGCGGGGCTGGCGCGCGATTTCCAGCAGTTGCGTTTGGAGTTCCTCGGGCGCGGGGAGGGCGATCCGCAGGCGCGTGTGGAAAGCTGGCTGGCCGACAATGCGGGCCGTGTGGCGCAATTCCGCGCCGGCATCGACCGCGCGCGCAGCACGCCCGCGCCGAGCGCGGCGATGCTGGCGCAGATTGCCGGGCAGGCGCGGGTGTTGCTAGGGCGGTGAGGTGGAGCGAGGCTTGCGTTCCGCGTCAGCGCCACGCGGCCTAACTCCGTTCGTGCTGAGTAGGGATCGAGTAGCCGAAGGCGTATCGAGAACCCGTATCGAAGCACAGTTCGTGCTCGGGGCCTGTCCTTCGATACGCTACCTCGATACGCCCGCTACGCGGACTACTCGGCAGCTACTCAGGACGAACGGAGAAGTTTAGAGCGCGGCGGATACTGCACGCAGCAGAGCCGTGGCCCCGGCGCAGGCCGGGGCCGCTATGGTGGAGAGGGTGTGCTTCGTAACCGAGCAGACCCGGCCTGCGCCGGGGCGACGGCCGGGGAAACCTTCCCCGGCCTCACACTGCCGCGTCGACCGCCTTGGACCGCTTGGCGAAGCTCTTGCGCAGTTTCGCCAGCTTGGGCGGGATCACCGCGAGGCAGTACGGATTGCGCCGGCCTTCGCCGTCCCAATAGTCCTGATGGTAATCCTCGGCCGGATACCAGTGCGACGCAGGCTCGATCGTGGTGACGATCGGCCTGGGCCAGTCTGCGCTCGCACGCTCGATCGCGGCCTGCGCTTCCTCGCGCTGGTCGGGCGTGGCGGGGAACAGCGCCGAGCGATATTGCGTGCCGACATCGTTGCCCTGACGGTTGAGTTGCGTCGGATCGTGCGTCGCAAAGAAGATGTCGAGCAGTTCGGCATAGCGGATCTGATCGGCGTCGAACGTCACGCGGATCGCCTCGGCGTGGCCGGTATCGCCGCCGCACACCTGCTTGTAGGTCGGGTTCGCGACCGAGCCGCCGATATAGCCGCTCTCGACCTTCTCCACGCCGATCACGTCGGCGAACACCGCCTCGGTGCACCAGAAACATCCGCCCGCGAACGTGGCGACTTCGGTTGCCATTGCTTGCTCCTCTTTGATGACCTGAAAGATAGGAAGCGATTGGCGCGGCGCAATCTCTGGTGGTAGGCGCATGTGCGAGCAGCGAAGGGGTAAGCGATGATCGACGGCGCGGTGCTGGTGACGGGCGGAGCGGGCTATATCGGCAGCCATGCGGTGCTGGCGCTGCTCGACGCGGGATATCGCGTCGTGGTGGTCGACAATCTCGTCACCGGCTTCGCCTGGGCGGTCGATCCCCGCGCGACGTTGGTCGAGGCCAATATCGAGGACGACGACGCAGTGCGCGCGGCGATCCGAACACACGACGTCAAGGCGATCATGCACTTCGCCGGGTCGGTGGTGGTGCCGGAATCGGTGAGCGATCCGCTCAAATACTACCGCAACAACACCGTCGCGACGCGCGCGCTGCTCGAGAGCGCGGTAGTGTGCGGGGTGCCGCACTTCATCTTCTCTTCGACCGCGGCGACCTATGGCACGCCCGCGCGCATCCCGGTGGTCGAGACCGACCCGACCGTGCCGATCAACCCTTATGGCATGTCCAAGCTGATGACCGAGGCGATGCTGCGCGACGTGGCGGCGGCACACCCGATCAATTACTGCGCGCTCCGCTATTTCAACGTCGCGGGCGCCGATCCGCAGGGCCGATCGGGTCAGTCCACCGCAGGCGCGACGCACCTCATCAAGGTCGCGGTCGAGGCGGCGACCGGCAAGCGCGCGAGCGTCGGCGTGTTCGGCACCGATTTCGACACGCCCGACGGCACGGGGGTGCGCGATTACATCCACGTCAGCGATCTGGCGGCGGCGCATGTCGCCGCGCTCGATCTGCTCGTCGCCGATCCCGCCAGGAGCCACACGCTCAACGCCGGCTACGGGCGCGGCTTCTCGGTGCTGGAGGTGCTCGATGCGGTCGACCGCGTCACCAACGTGACGATCGAGCGCAAGATCGAAGGTCGCCGCGCGGGCGACCCCGCCGCGCTGATCTCGGACAATGCCGCGATCCTCAAGGCGCTCGACTGGGCGCCCCGGCGTGACGACCTCGACCTGATCGTGCGTGACGCGCTCGCGTGGGAGCGCACGCTCGCCGAACGCGGCTGACGCTGCGCCAATCGCGCGAGGTACAAGGTTTTTGGGGTAGCGCGCGATCGCGCGCGACGTAGGCGCACCGCTATGACCACGCAGGCGCAAACCGGGGTGTCGGCATTGACCGAGAAGGAGAAGCAGACGCTTCGCCTGATCGTTCGCGGCCACGACGCGAAGTCGATTGCGCGCGATCTCGGCCTTTCGGTCCACACCATCAACGAACGGCTGCGCGATGCCCGTCGCAAGCTGGCGGTGTCGAGCAGCCGCGAGGCGGCGCGGCTGTTGTTCGCGGCGGAGGGCGGCGATCCGAGCCCGGCACTCCCCCAAAAGCTTGGGCACGAGCAAATCGGGGCAGACCCCGTCGGCCCGGAGCCCGATCACGACGCCGCGCCGACCATCGGCGCGGGGCGCGTGACCCGCGTGGCCCCGATCATCCTCGGAGGGCTTATCATGACGTTCGTTCTCGGCCTGCTCGCGCTGACCGCTTTGCCGCAACCGCTCGCCGCGCCGCCATCGCGCGAGGCAGCCGATCCCAAGGTGGTCGATACCGCACGGCATTGGCTGGCGCTGGTCGATCAGGGGCGCTGGGAGGAAAGCTATCGTGCAACCGGCGCACCGTTCCGCACGCTCAACACCGCACAGGTCTGGGCGGAAACCTCCGGAAAGGTGCGGACGCCGCTGGGCGACGTGGTGTCGCGCACGTTCGCAAGCCAGGAAACGCTGCCGGCGCCCCCGGCCGGCTACGAGGTTGTGAAGTTCCGCACCAGCTTCGCCAACCGCGCCGATGCGATCGAAACGGTCACGCTCGATTTCGAGAGCGGCACCTGGCGCGTGGTAGGGGTGTCGATCGGCTGAGACGGGCGGCGCGCCCCACGCGGGCGCGCGGCCCATGCCGGTTGCGTTTGCGCGCGCGTCCGCGCTACCCCTTGATCTTTAGACCAAAAGAGGCGGGGCGGATGCGGTGGATGGCGGTGGCGTTCGGGCTGGGTGCGATGGTCGCCCCGATCGTCGCGCAAGCGCAGGAGCGCGCCGACCAGCGGCAGTTCTTCACGCTCTACAAGGAACTGGTCGAGACCAACACCACGCTGTCGGCGGGAAGTTGCACCGATGCCGCCGCCAAGGTCGCCGCGCGGCTGGAGGATGCCGGCTATCCCGCGCGCGACATCACCCTGTTCTCCGCGCCGAACCACCCGAAGGAGGGGGGCATGGTCGCGGTGCTGGCGGGCAGCGACCCCGCCGCCAAGCCGATCCTGCTGCTCGCGCACATCGACGTGATCGAGGCGAACCGCGCCGACTGGGCGCGCGACCCGTTCAGGCTGGTCGAGGCGGACGGCTATTATTACGGGCGCGGCACCGCCGACGACAAGTCGATGGCGGCGATCTGGGCGGATGCGCTGATCCGCTTCCGGGCCTCCGGCTATCATCCCAAACGCACGGTGAAGCTGGCGCTGACCTGCGGCGAGGAGACCACCTACGCCTTCAACGGCGCGGAGTGGCTCACCAGGAATCGGCCCGCGCTGATCGCTGCCGAATTCGCGCTCAACGAAGGTGGCGGCGGGCGCTACGGCGACGACGGCAAGCCCGAACTGCTCGCCATCCAGATCGGCGAGAAGGCCGCGCAGAACTACACGTTCGCCACCAGCAGCCCCGGCGGGCACAGCTCGCAGCCGACCCCGGACAATGCGATCTACCAGCTCGCCGATGCGCTCAAGGCGGTGCAGGGCTACACCTTCCCGGTGCGCTTCACCGACACGACGCGCGCCTTCTTCGCGGCGATCGCACAGGATCGCAAATCGACCCCGCCGGCGCTGGCCGAAGCGATCCGCCGGTTGCTCGCCAATCCGCAGGACGCCGAGGCGGCGGCGCTGCTCGACCATGACAAGACCTTCCACGCGACCTTGCGCACCACCTGCGTCGCGACCCTGCTCAAGGCGGGCCATGCCGAGAATGCGCTGCCGCAGCGCGCCACCGCCAACGTCAACTGCCGCATCTTTCCCGGCGAAACGGTCGACGCGACGCTCGCCACGCTGAAGGGGCTGGCCGGGCCGAACGTCACCGTCACCGCCAATGCGCCGATCCGCCCGACCGCGATCCCGCCCGCGTTCGATCCCGCCGTGGTCGGCCCGGCCAAGGCGGTGGCCGCGCGCCACTTTCCCGGCGTGCCGATGCTGCCGCTGATGTCGACCGGCGCGACCGACGGCATCTTCTTTGAAAGCATCGGCATCCCCGTGTACGGCGCGCCGGGGCTGATGTTCGATGCCGACGGCAACGGCATGCACGGCCTCAACGAACGGATCGGTGTGAAGGCGCTCTATCAGGGCCGCGATTATCTGTTCGATCTGGTCAAGGCCTATGCCGGCTGACCCGCCCGTCAGCCCCGGTTCAGCCGCGCCGGTGTAACCGGATGCATCCGCGGCGCGTATCTCCATGTGAGACGAACGTCCCGGATGTGGAGACAGCGATGATGAAGACGATCCTTGGCGGACTTGGGCTTGCCGGCGCGGCGGTGTTCGCGCTGTCGGGCGGCGTCGCCAGCGCGGAGCGTGCGGTGCCGATTCCCGCCGCCCAGCATGACGTTCCCAACGCCGGCAAGCCGCAGGTCGCGGTGCTGGCGGGCGGCTGCTTCTGGGGCATGGAGGCGGTGTTCGAACATGTGAAGGGCGTGAAATCGGTGACGGCGGGCTACGCCGGCGGCAGCGCCGACACCGCCACCTACGATCAGGTGAGCAGCGAGACGACCGGCCATGCCGAGGCGATCCGCGTGGTCTATGATCCGGCACGCGTCAGCTATGCCACGCTGCTGCGCGTCTATTTCTCGGTCGCGCACGATCCGACCACGCTCAACCGGCAGATGCCCGACAGCGGCACCAGCTACCGTTCGGCGATCTTCCCGCAGAGCCCGGCGCAGCGTGCGGTCGCGGCGGCCTATATCGCGCAACTATCGCAGGCGCATGCCTTCAAGGCGCCGATCGTGACCAGGCTGGAGACGGGCGGCTTCTACCCGGCCGAAAGCTACCACCAGCACTTCTTCGACCGGAACCCGGATCACCCATACATCGTCCATTGGGACAAGCCCAAGCTCGCCGCGTTCCGGGCGGGCTTCCCCAGCCTCGCCGCCTGAGCGGCGCGGCTGGCTCGGGCCATCCTCAAGGGTGGCTTGAGCCGTGATTGGCGGCCGACATCGCGCTGTCGGTGGCAGCCGCGTTCTGCGCGTCGATCGCGTCCCACTCGGCGCGGGTGTGGCAGACGTTCTTGCCGAACATCGAGCCGGTCGGGACCTCGCTGCGGCAGACCTTCTTGTTGGGGTCTTGCGGCTTCTTGTCCTTGGCGTCGGCAGGTGCGGCGAAGATCAGCGCGGGCAGGGTTGCGGCGATGACAAGAGACGGCAGGCGCATGCGATGGCTCCGATCGTACGGGGGTGAGCGGCGTGCCGCTTCCCGCCCTGACTATCGCGACGGCTTTACCGTCGCAAGTCGCCTTATGCTTCGCTGTCGCGCGGCGACTTCTTGCGCTTCGCCCCCGCTAGCGCGGAGAGTACGCCGCGCAACGTGCGCACTTCCTGGCTCGACCAGCCCGGCTTGGTGAGCAATGTGCGCAAGGTGCGGCGCGTCGCGGGCGTGCGATCGGGCGGGAAGAAGAAGTTGGCGTCCTCCAGCATGCCGTCGAGCTGCGCGATCATTCCGTCGAGTTCTTCCTGGGGCGCGGGCTCGGGCAGATCGACCTCGGGCGGCTGCGCAAGCGCGATCCCCTTGGACCATTCGTAGGCGACCAGGATCACCGCCTGCGCAAGGTTTAGCGAACCGAACTCGGGATTGATCGGCACGGTGATGATCTCGCGCGCGACCGCGACGTCGTCGGTTTCCAGCCCCGACCGCTCCGGCCCGAACAGGATCGCGGTGCGCCCTGGGCCGGTGTGGATCGCGCGTGCGGCGACTTCGGGCGTGACGACCGGCTTGGTGACGCCGCGCTTGCGCACCGTGGTGGCATAGACGTTGGGGCAATCGGCGATCGCTTCCGCCAGCGTCTCGTACACCTGCGCGCGTTCGAGCACGCTGTCCGCGCCTGAGGCGGCCGGCCCGGCGGCGGGGTTGGGCCAGCCGTCACGCGGCGCGACCAGCCGCATCTCGACGAGCCCGAAGTTGAGCATCGCGCGCGCGGCCTTGCCGATGTTCTCGCCAAGCTGCGGGCGGACGAGCACGATGACGGGGGGCGGGGTATGACTCCGTTCGTCCCGAGTAGATGTCGAGCCTGTCGAGACATCGTATCGAGGGACAATCTCCCGCGCCGGCTTCTTCGCCGCGGCGGATACCGCGGCCCAGTCGGACCGGAACAGCGCCTCCTTCTTCTTGCGCGACCAGTCCTTGACCTGCTGTTCCGCCTCCAGCGCCTCAACCCGCGAGGGGAAATCCTGCGACCACATCAGTTCGACGGGCAGGCGCGAGCGCGTATAGCCCTCGATCTGTCCGGATTGGTGCTGGCCGATCCGCGTCTCCAGATCGTCGGTATGGCCGGTGTAATAGCTGCCATCGGCGCAGCGGAGGATGTAGATCCAGAAGTTCATCGCTCAGGCTCTATCCCTCGATACGCTATCTCGACAAGCTCGATAGCTACTCGGGACGAACGGAATGGGGCGATCACTTCCTCTAAACCGTTCGTGCCGAGTAGCGATCGAGTAGGCGAAGCCGTATCGAGACCGCGTATCCAGGCAACCCCGCTCAGGACGGTGCGCTCACCCCTTCGCCACCGCGCTCACATTCCCGGCGAACTCCTCGAAGTCCTTGGCCTCGCGGAAGTCCTTATACACGCTGGCGAAGCGGATGTAGGCGACCGAGTCCATCCCCTTCAGCCCTTCCATCACCATCTCGCCGATGCGTTGCGAGTGGATTTCGGTCTCGCCCTGCGTCTCGAGCTGGCGCTGGATGCTCGAGACGAGCTTCTCCAGCCGCACCGGCTCGATCGGGCGTTTGCGCGCGGCGATCAGCAGCGAACGGAGCAATTTCTCCCGGTCGAACGGTTCGCGCCGGTCCTCGCTTTTCAGCACAACCAGCTCGCGAAGCTGGATACGCTCGAACGTGGTGAAGCGCGCCGCGCAGCCCTCGCACTGGCGCCGCCTGCGGATCGCCGCCCCGTCGTCGGTGGGGCGGCTGTCCTTTACCTGACTGTCTTCATGTCCGCAGAAAGGACAGCGCAAATCACATCCCCGGGTAGATCGGGAAGCGTGCGCACAACGCCGCGACCCGCTCGCGGACGTTGGCCTCGACCTGCGCGTCGCCCTGTTCGCCGTTCTTGCGCAGGCCGTCGAGCACGTCGGCGACCATGTTGCCGATCTCGCGGAACTCGGCCGGCCCGAAGCCGCGCGTGGTGCCGGCGGGCGAGCCGACGCGGATGCCGCTGGTCTTGGTCGGCGGCAGCGGATCGTTGGGGATGCCGTTCTTGTTGCAGGTGATCCCTGCGCGCTCCAGCGCCTCGTCGGCGTCCTTGCCGGTCACGCCCAGAGGGGTGAGGTCGATCAGCGCGAGGTGCGTGTCGGTGCCGCCCGAGACGACCTCCGCGCCGCGTTCCTTGAGCGTCGCGGCCAGCACCTTGGCGTTCTCGATCACGGCGGCGGCATAGGTCTTGAAGTCGGGGCGCAGCGCCTCGCCGAACGCGACCGCCTTGGCGGCGATGACGTGCATCAGCGGCCCGCCCTGAAGCCCCGGGAACACCGCCGAGTTGATCTTCTTGGCGATGGCCTCGTCGTTGGTCAGGATCATGCCGCCGCGCGGTCCACGCAGCGTCTTGTGCGTGGTGGTCGTCACGACATGCGCGTGCGGCAGCGGCGAGGGGTGCAGCCCGGCGGCGACGAGCCCGGCGAAATGCGCCATGTCGACCATGAAATACGCGCCCACCTCATCGGCGATCGCGCGGAAGCGGGCGAAGTCGATCTCGCGCGGATAGGCCGAGCCGCCCGCGATGATGATCTTCGGGCTGTTGGCGCGCGCGATCTCGGCGACGTTGTCATAGTCGATCAGGTGCGTGACCGGATCGACGCCATATTGCACCGCGTTGAACCACTTGCCCGACATCGCGGCGCGCGCGCCGTGCGTCAGGTGGCCGCCCGCGTCGAGGCTCAGGCCCATCACCGTCTCGCCGGGCTTGACGAGCGCGAGCATCACCGCGCCGTTGGCCTGCGCGCCCGAATGCGGCTGGACGTTGACGAAGCCGCAATCGAACAACTGCTTGGCGCGGTCGATGGCCAACTGCTCGACCTCGTCGGACGGATGGCAGCCCTGATAGTAACGCTTGCCGGGATAGCCTTCGGCGTACTTGTTGGTGAACACCGACCCTTGCGCCTCCAGCACCGCGCGCGAGACGATGTTCTCGCTCGCGATCAGCTCGATCTGGTCCTGCTCGCGCTTCAGTTCGTGGCGCACGCCCGCGAACACCGCGGGGTCGGCATCGGCGAGGCTCTGCGTGAAGAAGCCGTCCGGCTGTACGGCGTCGAGCCGGGGGTCGTGGATCTGGGTGCTCATGCGCTTTCCCTTTCGAGAGCGGGGGCGCCGAGCTTGTCGACGCGGGGTTGATGACGGCCACCGGCGAACCCGGCGGCAAGGAAGCTTTCGAGGCACGCCTGCGCCATGTCGGGCCCGGTCAGCCGCGCGCCCATCGCGATGACGTTGGCGTCGTTATGCTCGCGCGCAAGCCGCGCGGCGAACGGATCGGACACCAGCGCGCAGCGACAGGCGGGATTGCGGTTGACCGCAATCGAGATGCCGATGCCCGAGCCGCACAGGGCGACGCCGAAATCGGCCGCCCCGGCGGCGATGTGCTGCGCGAGGGCATAACCGTAATCGGGATAATCGACTCGCGCTGCCGTTTCGGGCCCGAGATCGGTTACGGCGTGCCCGGCGTCCCGCGCCCAGGCGACGAGCGCGGCCTTGAGGTCGACGGCGGCGTGATCGGATGCGAAGGCGATGCGCAAGGCGGCGGCGAGTCCCATGTGCGATGTCAGACGCGCGGCTCTTACGCAAAGCGGCGGGCGATTGCCACACCCGTCGCCACGCCATACACCGGCGACATGACGGACACATCAGCCGGCCCGACTCCCCAGCGCGACGCGGCGCGGGCGGAGCTTGTCGCGATCCTGCTGCGCACCGGCGAGGAGGACCGCGCCGCCTTCGCCGAACTCTATTCGCGCACGAGTGCGAAGCTTTTCGGTATCTGCCTGCGTATCTGCGGCGAACGGGAGGCGGCGGCGGACGTGTTGCATGATGTCTATCTGACGGTGTGGAAGCGGGCCGGGGCCTATGAACCTTCGCGCGCGAGCCCGATTACATGGCTCGCGACCATCGCGCGCAACCGTGCGATCGATTGGCGGCGCGCGCAGGGCACCCGCCGCACCGCCGCGCTGGAGGAGGCGCCCGAGATCGCCGACGCGGCCCCGCTCGCCAGCGAGGCGATGGTCGCCGACGAGCAGGCGCACAGCCTGCACCGGTGCCTTGAGGAACTCGACGGCAACCAGCGCGATTCGATCCGCACCGCCTTCTTCCAGGGCGTGACCTATGCCGAACTCGCCGAGCGGGTGAGCGTACCGCTCGGCACGATGAAAAGCTGGGTTCGACGCGGCCTCGCCCGGCTGCGGGAGTGCCTGGAGGCATGACCGACATCCGCACCCCCGATGATCTGCCTGACGTCGCCGCCGCCGAACTCGCGCTCGGCGTGCTGGACGGGGAGGAACGCGCGACCGCGCTGCGCCGCGTGCTTGCCGAACCCGGCTTCGCGCAGGAGGTGGAGCGCTGGCGTAGCTACCTTGCGCAGTTGTTCGAGATATGGCCCGAAGTCGCCGCGCCTGCGGGCGTGTTCGCGCGCGTGGAGCGTTCGCTCGATGCGCCGCACGCGGTCGCGCCCGCGCCGCGTGGCCGTTTCTGGCCGGCGCTCGCGGGGTTGACCAGCATTGCCGCCGCCGGTCTGCTGGTGTTCGTGGTCGCGCGGCCCGCGCCGCCGCTTCCTGTGCCCGCGCCGACCCAGGCACCGGCGGCGCAGCGGCTGCTGGTCGCCTCGATCGCGCCCACCGCCAAGGGCGCCCCGATCGCGGCGGTGTTCGATCCTGCGCGCGGAGTTCTGCGCGTCAGCAAGGGCGATACGCCCGCCAGCGGTCGTAGCGCGGAGCTATGGGTGATCGGTGCGGACAAGACGCCGCACTCGCTCGGCCTGCTCGCCACCGGCGGCGCGACCAGCGTCACGCCTGCCGTCGCGATCCGCCGGCAACTCAGCCCCGGCGCGACGCTTGCGGTGACGATCGAACCCGCAGGCGGCTCGCCGACCGGCGCGCCGACCGGGCCGATCGTGCTGAAGGGCGATCTGTCGGAAGTGTAAGCGCTAGGCGGATCTTTTTGCGCACGCCTGCATCCGTCGCGTGTCCCACGCCGTATCTACGGCAGTCTTTCTCCTCGGCGGTGAAAGGCGTGTGCCCCGGCGTGCTTTCTCCCTCCGTCAGCCGTGCCGGGCCGAAGCGTAACGGAGCCTGTCGGTGGAACACCCCACCGACAGGTTCTTTTCATTTGGACGCGAACACGTCATGGAAGCGTCATCGCTTTGTCGTAGCTGAGCGCCGCGCGCCTAACGGTCCGGCCGCAGGAGATTGAAATGGCTATCGCAGCCCGCACGCCCAAGAACCGCGCCGTACGTGCGGCGGTTCACCGCCATGAGCATCTGTCGAAGCAGGGCATCCTCGAACGCGCCTTCACCTTCGCGTTCCGGGGGCTGGTCTATGCGCAGATCTGGGAGGACCCGAAGGTCGACATGGAGGCGCTGGCGATCACGCCCGACAGCCATGTCGTGACGATCGCCTCGGGCGGCTGCAACATGATGTCGTATCTGACCGCGAACCCCAAGGCGATCACCGCGGTCGATCTCAACACCGCGCACATCGCGCTCAACAAGCTGAAGGTGGTGGCGGCGCGGCACCTGCCCGATTACCAGACCTTCCACCGCTTCTTCGCGCGCGCCAACAGCCGCGCCAACATCCTCGCCTATCGCACCTATGTCCGCCCGCATCTCGACGAGACGAGCAAGCGCTATTGGGAAGGCCGCGACATGGTCGGCCGGCGCCGCATCGGCGGCTTCGCCAAGGGCGTGTACAAGCGTGGGCTGCTCGGCAATTTCATCGGCGCGGCGCACCTGATCGCACGCATGAACGGCGCCAACCCAAAGGCTTTGCTCAAGGCCAGGTCGATCGAGGAGCAGCGCGAGATCTTCGACCGCGAATTCGCGCCGGTGTTCGACAGGGGCTTCGTCAAGTGGCTGACCGATCAGCCGGCGTCGCTGTTCGGCCTCGGCATCCCGCCCGCGCAGTACGAAGCGCTGGCCGGCGACGAGAAGATGGCGGTGGTCTTACGCGAGCGGCTCGAGAAGCTCGCCTGCGATTTCGACCTCAAGGACAACTACTTCGCGTGGCAGGCGTTCAATCGCGGCTATAGTGAGGATCCCAACGCGCCGCTTCCGCCCTATCTCCAGAAGGACCATTATCAGGAGATCATCGATCGGGTCAGCCGGATCGAGGTGCGCCACACCAACTTCACCGACTATCTGCGCGGCTGCGACGCGGGCTCGCGCGATCGCTACATCCTGCTCGACGCGCAGGACTGGATGACGGACCAGCAATTGACCGAGCTGTGGAGCGAGATCACCCGCACCGCCAAGCCCGGCGCGCGCGTGCTGTTCCGCACCGCCGGGATCGAGACGATCCTGCCCGGCCGCGTGCCCGACGCGATCCTCGGCCAGTGGGAGTATCGTGCCGAGGATTCGCTCGATTACACCAAGCGCGATCGTTCCTCGATCTACGGCGGCGTCCACCTCTACGTGCTGAAATAATGGCCGGGAACGCGAGCGCCGGTCATGCCGGGCACATGGATGCGATCTACAAGACGCAGCGCCATTTCTACGACCTGACGCGCAAATACTATTTGCTCGGCCGCGATGCGCTGATCGCCGGCCTCGCCCCGCCGGCGGGCGGCACCGTGCTGGAGATCGGCTGCGGCACCGGGCGCAACCTGATCGCGGCGGCGAAGCGCTGGCCCGACGCGCGCTACTACGGCATCGACATTTCCGAAGCGATGCTCGAGACCGCGCGCGCCAGCGTGGTCAAGGCCGGGTTGTCGGACCGCATCACGCTCGCGCAGGGCGATGCAACCCGCTTCGACGCGCAGGCGCTGTTCGACGTCAGCGCGTTCGACCGCATCTTCCAGAGCTATACGCTGTCGATGATCCCCGACTGGCAGGGTGCCTTGCGCGAAGGTGCTGGCAAGCTCGCGCCGGGCGGACGGCTCGACATCGTCGATTTCGGCCAGCAGGAGCGGTTGCCGGGCGCGTTCAAGGCGCTGCTGTTCGCGTGGCTCGCCAAGTTCGACGTGACGCCCCGCGCGGACCTGAAAAGTGCGGCATGCGGCATCTCCAAGGAAAGCGGCCTCACCGCCAGCTTCGCCTCGCTGCGCAACGGCTATGCCTGGTCGGCCCGGTTGAGCCGGGCGGCTTAACGCGGCGGCTAGGGCGTGGTATACGCAAACGTATGAACTCTCTCACGCATATCGAAGCTTCGACCAAGGCGAGATTCAGCGCCTCGGAGTTCTTGCAGATGTGCGAGGCGGGCGCTTTCCCCGACATGAAGGTCGAACTTGTCGACGGAGAGCTTGAACGCATGACGCCCCCGATGAACGCGCATAGTGGGCGGCAGACGCTCGTGATGGCGCGGCTTCTGTCAGTCCTGCCGCTCAAGCTGGTGCGGGTAGAGATTGGTATCGTCATCGACGATGACACGGTGTTGACGTGCGACGCGGCGGTATTGCAGTCGCCAGTCGTGGAAAACCGAATGCTGACGCCTACAGATATCACTTTGGTGGTGGAGGTGGCGGAGACCACGGTGGCGCGCGACATGGGCATGAAGCGCATCAAATACGCAACAGCAGGTATCGGCTCGTACTGGGTGATCGACAGCGGCCGTTTGGTCGTTCACGTTTTCGCCGAGCCGCTCGATGGCGATTACGCGTCGATCAGCACCGTCCGTTTCGGCACCCCGCTGGCGGTGCCGGGCACCGAACGGACGATCGTCATCGACTGATCTCGCCGGCGCTCAACTCGGCTATTCGCTGGGACTCAGCGAAGCCGAAGCCGGTGCCTCACGACACCGCTCCCGACCTCGCCACGCCGCTCGCGGATGCCGAACATCGCCCGCACACCATCAATGATGGAACAGCAGGTACAGCACCAGGATCACCGGGATCGGCACGCCCAACAGCCAGAGAATACAGCCTTTTCCCATCGTGATGCCCTTCGTTGCAGGTTCGTCACGATATAACGGGCGGAGGCAGACTCGGTTCCGACAGCGGCTCAGGCGGCCTTGCGCAACTCCAGCCGGCTCCAGATTTCCGACAGCGCCTGCGTCAGGTCGCGCATCATCGCTTCGTCGTGCGCGGGGCCGGGGGTGAAGCGCAGCCGCTCGGTGCCGCGCGGTACGGTGGGGTAATTGATCGGCTGCACGTACACGCCATATTCGGCGAGCAGGATGTCGCTGATCTTCTTGGCTTTCACCGGATCGCCGACCATCACCGGCACGATATGGGTCTCGCCGATCATCACCGGCAGCCCGGCCTTGCTCAGCATCGCCTTGAGCGTCGCCGCCGCCGCCTGCTGCGCCTCGCGCTCGACGCTCGATGCCTTGAGGTGGCGCACGCTCGCCAATACGCCCGCGACCAGCACCGGCGACAGCGAGGTGGTGAAGATGAAGCCCGGCGCATAGGAGCGGATCACGTCGACGATCATCTGATCGGCGGCGATATAGCCGCCCATCACCCCGAACGCCTTGCCGAGCGTACCCTCGATGATGGTCAGCCGGTCGGCCACGCCGTCGCGTTCGGAAATGCCGCCACCGCGCGCGCCGTACATGCCGACCGCGTGGACCTCGTCGAGATAGGTCAGCGCATTGTATTTGTCGGCAAGGTCGCAGATCGCCGCGATCGGTGCGACGTCACCTTCCATCGAATAGACGCTCTCGAACGCGATCAGCTTGGGCGTGGCGGGATCGACTGCGGCGAGCAGTTCCTCGAGATGCGCGAGATCGTTGTGGCGGAACACGAACTTCTCGCAACCCGCGTTGCGGATGCCAGCGATCATCGAGGCGTGGTTCAACTCGTCGGAGAAGATCACGCAACCCGGCAGGATCTTCGCCAGCGTCGCCAGCGTCGCCTCGTTCGAGACATAGCCGCTGGTGAACAGCAAAGCGCCTTCCTTGCCGTGCAGATCGGCAAGTTCAGCCTCGAGATCGACATGGTAATGCGTGTTGCCGCCGATGTTGCGCGTGCCGCCCGAGCCGGCGCCGACGTCGTGCAGCGCCTCCTCCATCGCCGCGATCACCTTGGGATGCTGCCCCATCGCGAGATAGTCGTTCGAACACCATACGGTGATCGGCTTGGGGCCGTTATGCCCGGCGAAGCAGCGCGCGTTGGGGTAGGCACCCTTATTGCGCAGGATGTCGATAAAGACCCGATAGCGACCCTCGGCATGCAGCCGGTCGATCGCCTGGGTGAAGATCCGCGAGTAATCGACCCCGCGCGCCGGTGCATGCGATTCCATGATGGTCGGCATCTAGTCGCAATCCCTCCCGCTTTCCAGCGCATTACGTGCATCCGCGCATGTCGCGCGCGCACGAAGACGCTGCCCTCTAGACCGATCGCGCCGGCCTTTGCTGTTGGACACTTTGTCGCAGCCTCGCCCGCCAGGTGCAAGCCGCTTCAAAGCGACTCGGTTTCGGCCAGCCCGAACCGGGCCAGCGCCGGGCGCAGCGCCGCATCGTCAGCGCCCGCGCCGGTGAACACCGCGCGGCCCGCGCCGGGCGTGTCGGGCCAGTCCTGTCCTTGCGTCAGATAGGCGACGCGCCGCGCGATCCCCGCTGATCCATCCACGAACGCGATCGGGCGCGGCGCGGCGGCGGCGAGAGCGTCCACCACCAGCGGGAAGTGGGTGCAGGCGTTGACGATCACGTCGATCCGCTCGCCGCCGGGCTGGTCGAGCAATCCGCCCAGAATCGCGCGATAGCGTTCCGGCGCGGCGGCGCGGCCACGCAGCGCATCCTCGGCAAGCTGCACCAGCTCGGCCGAGCCGTGGCGCAGCACCAGGCAATCGCCCGCGAAGCGCCGCGCGAGATCGTCGACATACGGCTGGCGCACGGTCGCATCGGTGCCGAGCACGCCGATCGCGCGGGTGCGGCTCGCCTCGGCGGCGGGTTTGATTGCGGGCACCGTCCCGACCACCGGCAGATCGAGCGCGCTGCGCACCGCGCCGAGCGCGATGGTCGAGGCGGTGTTGCACGCGATCACGATGAGGCGCGGGCGATAGCGCTCCGCCAGCCGGCCGAGCAGCGCGGGCACGCGCGCGGCGATCTCCGCCTCGGTCTTGGTGCCATAGGGAAAGCCGCCCGAATCGGCGGCATAGACGAACGGTGCGCCCGGCAGCAGCGCGCGCGTCGCGCCCAGCACCGACAGCCCGCCGACGCCCGAATCGAAGAACAGGATCGGCCGCATGTCCACCATGGCCCGCACATACGCGCGCGCGCCGGTTTGACAATCGCGCCGGTTGATGAAGAGCAATGGCGTCCCCGGTCGCAGGGCGTTAGAAGGGTCGCGTCTGGGGGCGCAACGATCATCATGCCGACGCAAAATTGGATGAGTTTGGCCGTGCTCGTGCTCGGCTATCTGCTCGGCTCGATCCCGTTCGGGCTGATCCTGACGCGCGCGTTCGGCGCGGGCGATCTGCGCGCGATCGGTTCGGGCAATATCGGCGCGACCAACGTGCTGCGCACCGGGCGCAAGGGGCTGGCGGCGGCGACGTTGATCCTCGATGCGTTAAAGGGTGTCGCGGCGGTCCTGCTGGCCGAGGCGGTCGCGCCCGGCACCGGCGTGATCGCGGGCGGCGCGGCGTTCCTCGGGCATCTCTACCCGGTGTGGCTGCGCTTTCGCGGCGGCAAGGGCGTGGCGACCTTGCTCGGCATCGCGCTCGCGCTGCACTGGCCGATCGGGCTGGTCTATGCGGTGGTGTGGCTCGGGCTGCTCAGCGTCGTGCGGATCTCGTCGGTTGCGGGGATGACCGCGGCGGTGAGCGCGCCGGTCGCCGCCGCCTTGTTCGACCGCTTCGACGATGTGCCGCTGCTGATCGCCTGCGCGCTGCTCGTGTTGTGGAAGCACCGCGCCAATATCGAGCGGCTGCTCGACGGCAGCGAGCCGCGTGTCGGCAAATCGCGTGGCTGACGCAGCGGCGGTCGCGCGCCTCCGCCTGATCCGCACCGCGCAGATCGGCCCTGTCACCTACCGGCAACTGGTCGCGCGCTTCGGCGATGCGGCAGCGGCGATCGAGGCGCTGCCCGGGCTTGCCGCGCGTGGCGGCGGGCGTTCGCCGGTGGTGGCGGCCGTGTCGGTCGCCGAACGCGAACTGGCGGCGGCGCGGAAACTCGGCGCGCGGCATCTGTTCATCGAGGACGACGATTACCCCGAGCTGCTCGCCGAACTGGACGACGCACCGCCGGTGGTGATGGTGCGCGGCGACGTCGCGTTGCTGGCGAGGGCCTGTGTGGCGATGGTCGGCGCGCGCAACGCCTCGGCCGCGGCCTGCCGCTTCGCGCGCCAGATCGCCGCCGAACTGGGCGACGCGCGCGTGACGGTGGTGTCCGGCCTCGCGCGCGGGGTCGACACCGCCGCGCATATCGGCGGACTTGAGGGCGGGACGGTCGGCGTGATCGCGGGCGGCATCGACGTGGTCTATCCGCCCGAAAATGCCGGCTTGCAGGAACGGATCGCCAACGAGGGCCTGCTGATCGCCGAGCAACCCCCCGGCACCGAGCCGCGCGCGCGCCACTTCCCCTATCGCAACCGCATCATCGCCGGCGCATCGGCGGGGACATTGGTGGTGGAGGCGGCGCCGCGCTCGGGCTCGCTCATCACCGCGCGGCTGGCGGGCGAGGGCGGACGCGAGGTGATGGCGGTGCCGGGCAGCCCGCTCGACCCGCGCGCGCAAGGCTGCAACGGGCTGATCCGTGAGGGCGCGACGCTGATCCAGTCCGCCGCCGACGTACTCGAAGCGATCCGCCCGATCGACGCGCGCGGCGTGCGCTCGCGGGTGGCGCGCTGGTCGGGACCACCACCACAGGACGCGAGCGCGGCCGAGCGGCGCGCGATCACCGACCTGCTCGTCCCGGTGCCGGTCGCGGTCGACGAACTGATCCGCCAGTCGGGCGCGGCACCGATGGTGGTGCAGACTGTGCTGCTGGAGCTGGAACTCGCCGCGCGGCTGGAGCGGCATGCCGGCGGGCGGGCGAGTCTGGTCGCATAGCGGCGGCGGCTAGTCCGCGCCCCCGTTTGCGAGCCGGGTCGGGGCTGGCACCATCGCCGTGGCGGTGACGATGCAGCGCTCCCCCGCTGGGCAGGCGATCGTGGTGCTGGCGAGGAACCCCGCATCGTTCTGCAACGACACGAAGCGCTTCACGCCGACAAGATCGTCCGGGTTGAACTGGCGGAAGGCGCGCGAGCGCCGCCGGCCGGACCGGACGCTGTCGAGCGCTTCGATGATCGACGCGCGCCCGAGGCTCGGCCCGGCAGCGCGCTCCGCCAGAACGGCAAGCCGGGCGCTCGGCACATAGACGGGCGCGGCCGCGAGCAGGACGAAGGTCAGCACGACGATCAGGCCGCCGACGACGGTGAGCACATGGCGCATCCGCACCGTCTAGCCGTCAGGTGTAACCGATCCGTTTCACCCGCCCGGCGGAACGAAAAGGCGCTTGCGTCATTCGCATGGCCTACCGTTTCGAAAGGCAAGACGATGAAGACGATGCTGTTGGCGCTGGCGGTGCTGGCTACTCCCGCGGTCGCGCAAGCGCCGGTGCGGGCGAAGGAGCAGCCGATCGCGATCACGATGACCGATACCGGGTTCGTGCCGCGCCGGATCGCGCTCAGGCAGGGTGCGCCTTATGTGCTGCGCGTCACCAACCGGACGGGCAAGGGCCACAACCTCACGCAGAAGGCGTTCTTCGCCGCAGCGCGGGTCGCGCCGCAGGATCGCGGGCTGACTCGCGACGGGCAGATCGTGCTCGAGGGTGGCGAGCGGGCCACCGTGCATTTCCTCGCGCCCGTCACGCGGCGCGGCGGCACCTATCAGTTCAGCAGCACCACGCTCGCCGATGCGGATGACGATTACCGCGGCGTGTTCGTGATTCGCTGATCGGCCGGCGCGGCGCGGGGCGTGTGCCCCGCGCCGCCACCGTGCTTACCAGATGTGAACGCGCTGGGCGGGCGGCAGGTACAGCTTGCTGCCGGGCTTGACGTCGAACGCCGCATACCAGGCATCGACGTTGCGGACGACGCCGTTGGTGCGGAAATAGACCGGGCTGTGCGGATCGGTGAGCAGCGCCTGGCGCTGCGCGTCGGGCCGGGTCTTGCCGCGCCACGCCTGCGCGAAGGCGAGGAAGAAGCGCTGGTCGCCGGTCAGCCCGTCGATCACCGGCGCCTTGCCGTGCTTGGCCTGATAGCGCTGATACGCACCATAGGCCGCCTCGATCCCGCCGAGATCGCCGATGTTCTCGCCCAGCGTCAGCTTGCCCTGGATGTGCGTGCCCGGCACCGGCTCATACGCATCATACTGGCCGGCGAGCGCGCCGGTGCGCTGTTCGAACTGCGCCTTGGCGGTCGGCGTCCACCAGTTCTCGAACTTGCCCGTCGGCCCGAAGCCCGCACCCTGATCGTCGAAGCCGTGGCCCATCTCGTGGCCGATCACCGCGCCGATCGCGCCGTAATTGACCGCCGCATCGGCGGCGGGATCGAAGAACGGCGGTTGCAGGATCGCCGCCGGGAAGGTGATCTGGTTCATCAGCGGGTTGTAATAGGCGTTCACCGTCTGCGGGGTCATTTCCCACAGCGTGCGATCGACCGGCTTGGGGAAGCGCGAGAGTTCGAGCTGATGCTCGAATTCGCCGGAGCGCATCACATTGCCGAGCAGATCGCCGCGCACCACCTTGAAGCTCGAATAATCGATATACTTCGCCGGGTGACCGATGCGCGGTTCGAACGCGGCAAGCTTGGCGAGCGCCGCCTTGCGGGTCGGCTCATCCATCCACGGCGCTTTCGAGATCCGCTCCTGATAGGAGGCGCGCAGATTCTCGATCAGCTCGTTCATCTGTGCTTCCGCGGCGGGGGGATAGAAGCGCTCGACATACAGCTTGCCGACCGCCTCGCCGAGCGCGCCATTGGTCAGCGCGATGCCGCGCCGCCAGCGCTCGCGCTGCGCGGGCACGCCCGACAGCGTCTGGCTGTAGAAGGCGAAGCGCGCATCGTCGAACGCCTTGGGCAGCGCGGTCGCGTGATCGCTGATGAAGTGGAAGGCGAGGTAATCCTGCCATGTCGCCACCGGAGTCGCCGCGAAAATCTTGCCCATCGCCGCGACGGCGGTGTTCTGCGTCATCAGCACCTTGGGCGAGGATACGAGCCCGGCGGTGCTCAGCATCAGCCGCCAGTCAAACTCGGGCGCCTTGGCAGTGAGCCCGGCGATATCCTCGGGATCGTTCAGCTTGGCGATGTCGCGGCTTTCGGCGGGCGACCACTGGCTCTTGGCCATCGCGGTTTCGAGCGCGAAGATCGCATCGGCCTTGGCGCCCGCATCGGCGATGCCGCCGAGCGTCAGCATCTGCTGGATATAGGCGCGATACGCTTTGCGGAACGCGTCGTATTTCTCGCCCGGCAGCAGGTAATTGTCGCGCGGCATGCCGAGCCCGCCCTGACCGACCGCAGCGGTGTAATGCGTCGGATCGGCGAGGCCGGGCATGACGTCGATCTCGACCGGGGTCGCATAGCCGTTGCTGGCGAACAATGTCTGGAGTGCGGCAGGGTCCTTGGCGGCCGCGATCTTCGCAAGATAGGGCTTGAGCGGCGCGGTGCCCTTGGCCTCGATGCCGGCGGTGTCCATCCAGCTCGCGTAGAAATCGCCGACCTGCTGGCCGGTGGCGCCATATTTGGTCGGGTTGGCGGCCATGTCGTCGAGGATGGTGCGCACGTTCGCCTCCGACGCATCGCGCAGCAGCACGAACGGGCCGGTCGACGCCTTGTCGGCGGGGATCTCCGTCGCTTTGTCCCAGCCGCCGTTGGCATAGGCCCAGAAATCATCGCCCGGCTTCACGGCGGGGTCGCGTGCGGCAAGATCGACACCGAAATCCCCATAGACGGTCTTGGCGACGGGTGCGGCGATGGTCGGCACGGCGGCCGCCAGCGCAAGCGCCGCCGAGGTGCGGAGCAGAGTGGATAAGCGCATGAAGTCCCCCAAAATACTGGTGTATTACCGGAGCGTAGCGGTGCCGCGAAGGCATCGCAAGTCCGGCGGAGGACGCGATCATCGGCGAGGGAAGGGTGCGGCTTCCCTTCCGCTAGGGCCGCCTCACGCCACCCGGTTCGCCACCAGATCGTCTACCACCGCCGGATCGGCGAGGGTGCTGGTGTCGCCGAGCGCGGAAACGTCGCCCTCGGCGATCTTGCGCAGGATGCGGCGCATGATCTTGCCGCTGCGCGTCTTGGGCAGGCCCGGCGCGAACTGCACCTTGTCGGGGGTGGCGATCGGGCCGATCTCGGCGCGGACCCATTTGACCAGATCGCTGCGCAATGCGTCCGATGGCGTTTCGCCGGCGTTGAGCGTCACATAGGCGTAAATGCCCTGTCCCTTGATCTCGTGCGGCATGCCGACCACCGCCGCCTCGGCGACCTGCGGGTGGAGCACCAGCGCGCTTTCCACCTCGGCGGTGCCCATGCGATGGCCCGAGACGTTGATGACGTCATCGACACGGCCGGTGATCCAGTAATAGCCGTCCTCGTCGCGCCGCGCGCCGTCGCCGGTGGTGTATTTGCCGCGATAGGTGGTGAAATAGGTCTGGAAGAAGCGCGCGTGATCGCCCCACAGCGTGCGCATCTGCCCGGGCCAGCTCCGCGCGATGACGAGATTGCCCTCCGCCGGGCCGGTCAGCACCTGTCCCTCCGCATCGACGATCTGCGGGTCGACGCCGGGCATCGGGGTGGTGGCGGAGCCGGGCTTGAGCGCGGTTGCGCCGGGCAGGGGGGCGATCATGTGCCCGCCGGTCTCGGTCTGCCACCATGTGTCGATGATCGGGCAGCGACCCTCGCCGACGACATCGTGATACCAGCGCCACGCCTCGGGGTTGATCGGCTCGCCGACCGTGCCGAGCAGTTTGAGCGATTTGCGGCTGGTGCGCGTGACGTAGTCGTCGCCCTCCTTCATCAGCGCGCGCAGCGCGGTCGGCGCGGTGTAGATCGCCTGCACCTGATGCCGGTCGCACACCCGCCAGATCCGGCTCGCGTCGGGCCAGTTGGGCAGGCCCTCGTACATCAACGTCGTCGCGCCGTTGGCGAGCGGACCGTACAGCACATAGCTGTGCCCGGTCACCCAGCCGATATCGGCGGCGCACCACCACACGTCACCCGCGCAATAATCGAACGCCAGTTCGTGGGTGAGGCTCGCCCACAGCAGATAGCCGCCCGACGAATGCAGCACGCCCTTGGGCTTGCCGGTCGAGCCCGAGGTGTAGAGCAGGAACAGCGGGTCTTCCGCGCCCATCGGCTCTGCCGGGCAGGCGGCGGGGACGTTCGCGGCGGCCTCGTGATACCAGAGGTCGCGGCCCTCCTGCATCGTCACCGAACCGCCGGTCGCGCGCACCACGATCACGGTTTGCAGCGCGGGGGCGTGGGCTGCGCAGGCGTCGACATTGGCTTTCAGCGGCACGGTCTTGCCGCCGCGCCGGCCCTCGTCGGCGGTGACGACGATGCGGCTGTCGCAATCGGTGATGCGCCCGGCCAACGCTTCGGGCGAGAAGCCGCCGAAAACCACCGAATGGATCGCGCCGATCCGCGCGCACGCCAGCAGCGCGAACGCCGCCTCGGGAATCATCGGCAGATAGACCGTCACGCGGTCGCCCTTCTTCACGCCCTGCGCCTTCAGGACGTTGGCGAAGCGGCACACTTCGGCATGCAGCTCGGCATAGGTGAAGCGGCGCGGCTCAGCCTTGGGATCGTCTGGCTCCCAGATCAGTGCGATCTGGTCGCCGCGCTTCGCCAGATGCCGGTCGATGCAATTCGCCGAGACGTTCAACTTGCCGTCGGCGAACCACTGGATGTGGAAGTCCTTCTCGTCGAACGACCAGTCGCCGGCGATCTCGGGCCGCTTGATCCAGTCGAGCCGGCGCGCCTGTTCGAGCCAGAAACTGCCCGGATCGGCCAGCGAGCGCCCATAGAGCTTTTCGTAGCCGGCCGCGTCGACGCGTGCGCGCTTCGCCCAGTCTGCGGGAACGGGGTAGAGGGTCTGTTCTGACATGCCGGTCTCCTGCGGCGGCTCTTTGCCCGCAGTCGCGCATGCGTGGCAAGGTGGCGGCGCACGCAAATCGCGGCTATTTGCGCAGCCCTTGTGTCGCGCCCGCGCTTTTGCCAAGCGGACGGGCGAGACGTGCGCGCAAGGAAAGGGGAAAAGATGATCCTGATGGTGCTGCTCCAGGCCGCGGCGCAGCCGCCGGCGAAACCCGCGCCGACGCTCGCGCCGACCACCGTATCGGCGGCGGGCTGGACGACGGTCGCGCGGATCGACCCCGCGACGCATCTCGGCTCGACCTCGGTGTCGACGCGCAGCGCGGACGGCAAGGCGCGGCTGGTGGTGCGCTGCGATCGCAGCGCGCCCGGCGCGAACGCGGTGTCGGTGCAGTTCATCCCCTCGCCCGGTTTCGCCAAGGCGACCCCGCGTCCGGTGACGCTCCAGGCGGACGGCGGCTCCGCGCTCGGCGCGAACTGGGAATTCCCCGGCGGGGGCGCCTTCACCGCGCAGGAAGGCGTCGTCACGACGCTGACGGTGACGATCGCGCACGCGCACACCATCAAGGTCCGCGTGATCGGCACCGACGACGTGCCGATCGACGCGGTGTTCGCCGGCCCGCCGACCGAGGCGCCAATCCGCCAGACGGTCGAGGCGTGCGGGCAGGTCTTCGGCCAGATGCCGGCACCACCCCCGCCGCCGCCCGCACCCAAATCCGACGATACGGAGAATTGACCATGCACCTCGGCCGCCTGAACCATATCGGCGTGGCGACGCCCTCGATCGAAGCGTCGATCGCGCTCTACCGCGACGTGCTCGGCGCGGAGCACATCGGCGAACCGTTCGACCTGCCCGCGCAAGGGGTGAAGGTGTGCTTCGTCGACACCGCCAACACGCAGATCGAACTGATCGAACCGTTCGGCGAAGGCTCACCGATCGACGGTTTCCTCGCCAAGAACCCGGCGGGCGGGCAGCATCACGTCTGCTACGAAGTGCCCGACATCCATGCCGCCAAGGCGTGGTTCGAGGCGAAGGGCGCGCGCGTGCTCGGCGAACCGCGCATCGGCGCGCACGGCACGCCCGTATTCTTCGTCCACCCGCGCGACATGGGCGGCGTGCTGACCGAGATCATGGAAACCCCCATCGGCCACTGACCGCTCACGGCAGGGCAAGCGTGATGTCGAGCTCGGCGAGCGGGGCGCCGGTCGCCGCGTCGACCACCACCGGCACGATCTCGCGCCCGCTCGCCCGTTCGACCGGGTGGCTCATCGCGCCCTCGCCGAAATGCTTGGCCGCCCAGCCGCCCAGCGCGAGCAGCACCGGAATGTAATCGCGCCCCGCCGCGGTCAGCACATATTCGTCGCGCGGCGGCCGCTCGCTGTAACGCCGCCGTTCGAGCAGCCCCGCCTGCGTCAGCGCCGCCAGCCGCCGCGTCAGGATGTTGGGGGCGATGCCGAGGTTCTTCTGAAACTGGTCGAAGCGCGTGTGGCCGAGGCCCGCATTGCGCAGGATCAGCATGCTCCACGCATCGCCGACCCGGGCGAGGCCGCGTCCGACCGGGCACGGCCCGCAGGAAAGTTCATCCAAGTCCATTGCGGAACAATAGTCAGGTCACTATTAAAATGCAAGTCGCTCGACAGGTGCCGGGCGCGATGGAGATTTCGCATGACTGACGCCCTCAACCAGACCGCCCTCGTCACCGGCGCCTCGACCGGTATCGGCGCGGTCTATGCCGACCGGCTCGCCCGGCGCGGCTACGATCTGATCCTGGTGGCGCGCGACGCCGCACGCATGGAGACGCTCGCCGCCCGACTGCGCGACGAGACCGGGCGCACCGTCACCGTGCTGCGCGCCGATCTCACAGACGCCACCGATCTTGCCACGGTCGCCGCCCGGCTCGGCGAGGATGCAGGCGTCACCCTGCTCGTCAACAACGCCGGCATGTCGATCGAGGGCGACCTCATCACCGCACCCACTGCCGACGTCGCGCGGCTGATCGCGCTCAACATCACCGCGCCGACCCTCCTCGCGGGCGCGGCCGGCAAGGCGTTCGTCGCGCGCGGTGCCGGCAGCATCATCAACATCGCCTCGGTGCTGGCGGTGATGCCCGAGGCGTTCGACGGCATCTATTCGGGCACCAAGGCCTATCTGCTCAACCTCAGCCAGAGCCTCGCCGCGCGATATGGCGAAAAAGGCCTCTACGTGCAGGCGGTTCTCCCTGGCGCGACCCGCACTGAAATCTGGGCGCGCTCGGGCAAGGATGTCGACGCCTTCCCGGCGGAGATGGTGATGTCGGTCGACGATTTGGTCGACACCGCGCTTGCCGGCTTCGACTTGCGCGAGACGGTGACGATCCCGCCGCTCGCCGACGAACATCTGCCACAGTGGGAGGCGATGCAGTCCGCCCGCCTGTCGCTCGCCCCCGTGATGAGCCGCAGCACACCCGCCGCGCGTTACCGCGTGCCCGTACACGCCTGACGGGACCGGACGCGCGCGGCACCTCAGGCCGCGCGCGTCCGCTTGCGCCGCTTCGGCGCGGCGGGGACAGGCGCAGGCGCGTCACTTCACGTGCCGACCAGTGAACTTGACGCGCTTTTGTTCAGGTTGACGGGTAGGGCGTCTTTTGAAGTCGGCAGGAATACTAAGTTGAGGGCTGTATAAAAGCTTACGGTAATTAGTGCGCGAACGACGCGGCAAAGCCGCGTCGTCGGTCGGCGCTGTAGCGCCGCCGGCCGGGCCGGCTGCGGTACGCGTGCCGTGGCTTTCGCCACGGCAATGCGCAGCCGGCCTCAGGCGGCCTTCGAGCGGCTCTGGCGCTTGCGCTCATTGGGATCGAGGAAGCGCTTGCGCAGGCGGATGTTCTTCGGCGTCACTTCGACCATCTCGTCGTCGTCGATATAGGCGATCGCCTGTTCCAGCGTCATCTTCTTCGGGGGGGTGAGGCGGATCGCGTCGTCCTTGCCGCCGCTCGCGCGGAAGTTGGTGAGCTGCTTGGCCTTCATCGGGTTGACCTCGAGGTCATCCGTCTTGGCGTTCTCGCCGATGATCATGCCCTCGTACAGCGCCTCGCCGTGGCCGACGAACAGGATGCCGCGATCCTCGAGCGGGCCGAGCGCATAGCCCTGTGCCTCGCCCGCGCCGTTGGAGATCAGCACGCCGTTCTTGCGGCCCTCGATCGTGCCCTTGTGCGGGCCGTAGCGTTCGAACAGGCGGTTCATGATGCCGGTGCCGCGCGTGTCCGACAGGAACTCGCCGTGATAGCCGATCATGCCGCGCGACGGTGCCGAGAAGGTGATGCGGGTCTTGCCGCCGCCCGAGGGGCGCATGTCGGTCATCTCGGCCTTGCGCAGGTTCATCTTCTCGACGACCGTGCCCGAATATTCCTCGTCCACGTCGATGATGACGACTTCGTACGGTTCGGTCTTCTTGCCGGCCTCGTCCTCGCCGAACAGCACGCGCGGGCGGCTGATGCCGAGTTCGAAGCCCTCGCGGCGCATCGTCTCGATCAGCACGCCGAGCTGGAGCTCGCCGCGCCCGGCGACTTCGAAGCTGTCGCGATCGGCGCTCTCGGTCACCTTGATGGCGACGTTGGTTTCGGCCTCGCGGGCGAGGCGGTCGCGGATCATGCGGCTGGTCACCTTGCTGCCCTCGCGGCCCGCCATCGGCGAATCGTTCACCGCAAAGCGCATCGACAGCGTCGGCGGATCGATCGGCTGCGCGTGCAGCGCCTCGGTGACCGAGGTGTCGGCGATCGTGTCGGCGACGGTCGCGGTGGTCATGCCCGCAATCGAGATGATGTCGCCGGCCTTGGCTTCATCGACCGGCACGCGCTCGAGCCCGCGGAACGACATCAGCTTGGACGCGCGCCCGGTCTCGACCACGACGCCGTCGTTGTTGAGCGCGTGGATCGGCTGGTTGAGCTTGACCGTGCCAGAATTGACCCGGCCGGTGAGGATGCGGCCGAGGAAGTTGTCGCGGTCGAGCAGCGTCACCAGGAAGGTGAACGGCGCGTCGACGTCGACCGTGGGGGGCGGCACGTGGCGGACGATCGTCTCGAACATCGGCGTCAGCGTGCCTTCGCGCACGTTCTCGTCGGTCGAGGCATAGCCGTTGCGGCCCGAGGCGTAGAGCACCGGGAAGTCGAGCTGCTCATCGGTAGCCTCAAGGCTGACGAACAGGTCGAACACCTCGTCGAGCACTTCCTGAATGCGCGCGTCGCTGCGGTCAACCTTGTTGACCACCACGATCGGGCGCAGGCCGAGCGCGAGCGCCTTGCCAGTCACGAACTTGGTCTGCGGCATTGCGCCCTCGGCCGAATCGACCAGCAGGACGACGCCGTCGACCATGCTCAGGATGCGCTCCACCTCGCCGCCAAAATCGGCGTGACCGGGCGTGTCGACGATGTTGATGCGCGTCGCTTCGCCCGCGCTGTCGATCCACTCGATCGAGGTCGGCTTGGCGAGAATGGTGATCCCGCGCTCCTTCTCGAGATCGTTCGAATCCATCGCGCGCTCCTCGACGCGCTGGTTCTCACGGAACGTGCCGGACTGACGGAACAGCTGGTCGACGAGGGTGGTCTTGCCGTGATCGACGTGCGCGATGATCGCAATATTGCGAAGGCTCATGAAAATGCCCGATGCTTGCTGGAAAAGGAAAGTTGCGCGCGCCCTAGCGTAAATGGCGCCTGACGGAAAGAGGGGTGTCACAATCGCCGCGACCCGCCCCGAAAACAGAACCGCCGCCCCCTTTCGGGAGCGGCGGCCGTGTCGATCGTTACCGAACGTCGAGCAGATCAGAATTCGACGTTGAGCGAACCGCTGATCGCACGCGGCGAACCGAGGTACACGAACGGGATGCTCGTGTAGGAGGTGTTCGTGTTGCCGAGGTTGCCGACATAGTACTGGTTGAACAGGTTGGTGATGTTCAGCTGGAAGTAGGTCTTGTCGTTCAGACCCGCCCAGCCGAGCGAAACGCGCGCGTCCAAATCGACGACGGTGTAGGCCGGCGCCTTGGCCGAGTACAGCACGGTAGCGGTGGTGATGTTGTTGGTGCTGTAGATCGGCAGGTTCTGATCGTTGACGTAACGCGGGCCGGTCCGCTTGACCTGCATACCCACCTGGAACGGCGTGATGTCCACCTCGGCGCGACCGCCGAAGGTGTAGACCGGGGCACCGGCTTCACGCTTGCCCTTGGTCTGCAGGTAATAGTCCGAACCGACGTTCGCGGTGGTGCAGCCATAGGCGCCGGCAAGTGCCGCGGTGCAGGTGCCGCCGAGCACGTCGTCCTGAATCTCCGACTTCAGGTACGAGCCGAAGGCGTAAAGCGAGACCTGCGGGACCGGCTGGTACGAGATGCTGCCATCGACGCCGTACTTCTTCACCTTGCCGAGGTTACGATAGGTCGTCACGTCGAGGATCGGATCGTAAGACGACGCCAGACGGTTGGTGAACAGCGAGTACCACGGACCGACCTGTGCCTGGATCTTGCTGGTGGTGTAGCGCAGGCCAGCGTCGAAGTTGTCGGTCACTTCCGGACGTGGCGTCTGCACGCCGACCGGATAGTAGAACGACTGGTACAGGTTGTCCGTCCCCGGAACCTGCAAGCCCTTCGAGTAGCTGCCGTACACCTGGAAGCCGCCGTCGAACTTGTACTGGAAGCCCGCGCTCGGCAGCGCCTTGTTGTAAGTGAACTGGCGGAACTGCGGCGCCGCCGCACCGGTCGGAACCGCGTTGCCGGCGGCGTTCTGGGTGAAGTTGTATGGATTGGTTGCGCCGTAGGCCGCAACCGTCGCCGCGTCGCCCGCGATGCAGGTGACATTGCCGGTTACCGAGGTGGTGTAGCAATAGTTGCGCAGATTGCGCTTGAACCATGGCACGCGCACGCCAGCGGTGATCGACAGCGCGTCGTTGAAGAACTTGCCGCGATACTCCGCCGAAGCCTGATCCAGCACCGCGTAGGAGATACGATCGCGCTTCTCGACGCGAGCGCCGTTCGAGGCGGTGAGCGGGTTGTTGATCGGGAAGACGTCGATCGGCTGGCCATTCAGCTGAAGGCCGATGCCTTCGCCGCTCTGACGGTGACGGCCGTAGTCGTGCGAGTAAGCGACACGGATCGTCTGCGACGGCGTGATGTCGTAACGCAGCGAGCTGTTGATCGTCCAACGATGCGTGACGGTCTGGCTGGTCTGATCGAGTTCGACTGTGTCGCGCGTATCGCCGTCGCCGTTCAGATCGCGGCCATAGTAATAGGTGCCCGCGACATAGCCGAGATAGCCGCCCGGGCCAGCCGACTCACGCGCAGCAACGCCGTAGGAGCCGCCGTTCGCCTTGGTGTACTGGAAGTTCGGATCGACGGTGAGGACGAGACCGTCAGCCAGCGTGAAGCGCGAGTTGATACGGATCGAGCCGGTGTTCGACGGGTTGACGTTCTGCTCGTACAACGTGCCGCAGGTATTGGCCGTGTCGGCCACGCCGGCATTCGCGGTCGCGGTGGTGCAGCGCGGGCTGTTGAACGCGAAGGCTTCGTCCAGGTTCAGCGGGATGCGGCCCGAGGACGTGCCGTTGACCGGCAGCGAGCGCGTGTTGACCAGACGGAAGTCGGGCGTGTTGGTGTTGCGGTTGACGTTGTAGTTGCCCGCGATCGAGATGAAATCGCCATTCGAGCCGATCGGCTGATAGATCTTGGCGTCATACTCGTCCTTCTTGATCTTGCCGAAGTTCGAGAAGATCACGTCGTTGGTCGAGGTGTTGGCCGAGAACCATGCCTTGGTGCCCCAGGGCGTGAAGGTGCCGGTGTTGACGAGGCCGAACACACGGAAATAGTTGAAGTCGCCGATCGAGCCGATCATGCGCGCGTGGAAATCGTCGGTCGGGGTGATCGTGCGGTAGGCGACCGTCGATCCCGAGGCCGAGGCGGTCGGGCTGTCGATGTCGGTCGAGCCCAAGGTCACGTTGACCTGATCGATCAGTTCCGGCGCGATCTGCTGGTTCGAGTACAGCGCGTAGTTGCCGGTGTCGTTGGTCGGGATACCGTCGACGGTCTGCGAGATGCGATCCGGACCGAAGCCACGGATGGTGAGGCGACCGCCCGACGAACCGTAAGGATCGTTGTTCTGGAAGCTGACGCCCGGCATCTGGTTGATGATCTCGTCGATCGTCTGGCCGGGAACCTGCTTGCGGAGGTATTCCTGCGTGAACACCTGGCGCGTCTTGGGGGTGTCGGGGATCTGGACGCCGTTCACGCCCTTGTCGGTGCGCGCGCCCTTGACGACGATATCCTGCTGGTTCTCGAAATCGACCGTACCGGTCGACTGCGCGAGCGCCGCGCCCGGAATCAGCAGCGCGACCGAAGCCGCGCTCAAAAGCAGTTTACTACGCATTCTGTACCCCTGTTATGTCGTTGCCGCGATATGTCGTTGCGATATCGTCTGCGGACGCGACGTGTGCGTCGTCGTCCGGCCCCGTGGGGCCCGAATGTGTAAGTAAAATGACAACGGCCCCACGCGCCAGCCCTGGCGCGCAAGAAGTTCCGCTGCGTTGCAAAAAAACATCAGCGGAGCCGCGACGGACCCTCCGGCGCAATCAGGCGCTGGCGGCCACGATCGCGGCCCACCCGGCCTCGTCGATTACCTCGATGTTGAGATCGCTCGCTTTTTTGAGCTTCGAGCCGGCGCCGGGGCCAGCCACGACGAGGTCGGTCTTGGCCGATACCGATCCCGCCACGCGTGCCCCCAAAAGCTCAGCCTGCGCCTTTGCTTCGTCGCGGCTCATCGTTTGGAGCGTGCCGGTGAAGACGATCGTCTTACCCGCGACGGGCGAGTCGCGGGTCTCGTGGATCAGCTCGGCAGGCGCGACCTGGCCGAGCAGATCGGCGATCGCTTCGGCATTGTGCGGCTCGGCGAAGAAGTCGGCGAGCGCGAGCGCAACCTCGGGGCCGACGCCCGGTGTCTCGACAATCGCGGCCAGATCCTTGGCGGTGCGCGCGAGGAACTTGTCATCGCTCTCGCCGAGCGCGGGCACCAGCTCCGCGCGTCGCGCCGCCATGCGGCCGACCATCTCGTGGAATGCGCTCCAGCTACGATAGCGCCGCGCGAGATCGCGCGCGGTGACTTCGCCGACGTGGCGGATGCCGAGCGCGAACAGGAACCGGTCGAGCGGCGGCGCGCGTTTGGCGTCGATCGCGTCGATGAGGTTCTGCGCGGACACCTCCGCCCAGCGTTCGCGCGCGAGCAGCGTGTCCTTGGTCAGCCGGTAGATGTCGGCGGGGGTGTGGATCAGCCCGTCGCGGACGAAACTCTCGACGTTGGTGATGCCGAGCCCTTCGATGTCGAGCGCGTGGCGCGAGGCGAAGTGGCGCAGCCGCTCGACCCGCTGCGCCGGACAGATCAGCCCGCCCGAGCAGCGCCAGTCAACCTCACCGGGCTCGCGTTCTGCCGCGCTGCCGCATTCTGGGCAGGTGAGCGGGAACGGCCATGTCCCGCGCGAATCGTCGCGCGAGAGGTTCTCGACGATCTGCGGGATCACGTCGCCAGCACGTTGCAGCACGACGCGGTCGCCCGGCCATACGCCCAGCCGCCCGATCTCGTCGGCATTGTGCAGCGTAGCGTTGGTGACGACGACGCCGCCGACCGTCACGGGGGTAAGCCGCGCTACGGGGGTGAGCTTGCCGGTCCGCCCGACCTGGATGTCGATCCGTTCAAGCGTGGTCTGCGCCTGCTGGGCGGGGAATTTGTGCGCGATCGCCCAGCGCGGCGCGCGGCCGACAAAGCCGAGGCGATGCTGCCAGTCGAGCCGGTCGACCTTGTAAACCACGCCGTCGATATCGAACCCAAGGTCGGCGCGCTCGCGCTCGATTGCCTTGTAGGTGGCGAGCGCATCCTCCAGCGTACCGCCCGGCCGGAATGCGGCGGCGACGGGGAAGCCCCACGCGCGGATCGCCGCGATGATCGCACTTTGCGTATCGCCCGGCAGGTCCGAAGTCTCCCCCCAGCCCCATGCGAAGAACCGGAGCGGGCGTCCGCGCGTGACCGCCGCGTCTTTCTGGCGCAGCGATCCGGCGGCGGCGTTGCGCGGATTGGCGAACTGGCGCGCCTCCTTCGACGTCGCTTCCGCCTCGGCGAGCAGGCGGGCGTTCAACCCGGCGAAATCGTCCTTCGCCATATAAACCTCGCCGCGCACCTCGAACAGATCGGGCGCGTCGTCGGGGAGGGTGCCGGGAATGTCGGCGATGGTGCGGACGTTGGCGGTGACATCCTCGCCGATCTGCCCGTCGCCGCGCGTCAGCGCGCGGACGAGGCGGCGGTTCTCGTAGCGAACCGAGCAGGACAGGCCGTCGATCTTGGGCTCGGCGGTGAGTGCGATCGCCTCATCATCGGCGAGCTTCAGATAGCGACGCACTCGACCGAGAAAATCCGCCACCTCCTCGTCGCTGAACGCGTTGTCGAGGCTGAACATCGGCCGGGCATGCGCAACCTTGGCGAGATGCCCGGCGGGCGCGGCGCCGACCTGGATGCTCGGCGAATCGGCGCGCAGGAGGTGCGGGAAGGCCGCCTCGATCGCGGCATTGCGGCGGACCAGCGTGTCATAGTCGGCATCCGAGATCTCGGGCGCGTCCTCGGTATGATAGCGGTGGTTGTGGTGCGCGATCTCAACGGCGAGCGCCGCGAGTTCAGCGGCGGCGGCGTCTTCGGTCTCGGGCAGCGGCGTCGGCATGGCCGTGGGCTAGCGGAGAGCGGGGCGCGGGATCAAGGGGCGGAGGAGCAGGTTACGCTTTACGCGCGAGCCGCGCCGAGGCGACGTGTGCGATGCGCCCGACGCGGTTCGAAACGGATCGCCTGAGCGCGATCTAGTCGTCGGCCATCATATCGACGGTGAGTTTGGCTTCTTCGTTGACCGAACGGCGTTCGGCCGTCTTCTCGGCGCGATTGGCCATGTCGTCCCACGCCTTGGCGGCGCGGAGCCACCGGTCACGGACGTTGTCGAGTGTGGCGGATGCGGCGTCGGCATGCGCCTGACGGGCGCGATCCTGATAGAACAAGACGGTGGTGTTCATCGCATATCTCCGCTTGAGGGTAACGGGCGGCGCGGGAAGAGCCCCGCGCCGCCCGGCCGCTCACGCGGCGCTCAGATTGACCGCGGACACCTTGCCGCGACGATCCTGCTCCAGTTCGTAATTGACGCGCTGCTCGCGATCGAGCGTGCGCATGCCAGCGGCTTCAACCGCGCTGATGTGGACGAAGGCGTCGTTGCCGCCGTCTTCCGGCGCGATGAAACCATAGCCCTTGTCGGCGTTGAAGAACTTGACGGTGCCTGTCGGCATAACTGTATTCCTTGAGAATCGGTACCGCTCGAAGCGGAGCCGCAGGGCCGGGATCGAAGACGAAGGCGCCGTCCGGCCCCGGCCGGCGTCTTCGATGGCAAGCGCTCAGCCGTGCGGCGAGCGCGCACGCACGTCCGCCCGCAGGCGGCCGCGCACGATGGGAAAGTATGAGGGGAGAACCAGAAACCGCATCCGTCGCCAAACAAGCGGGAGCGCGGGAGGTCTCTCAGTCCCGGCGATGCTTGTGGGCCAATTCGCGGGATAATCCGTGTGTAGCACGGCGCGGCGGGGCTGTCGCCTGTTAATCCAGTAGGCCGCTGCCGCCCGGCGTGGTAGCTTCGCCTTATGCTCATCCTGCTCGCGATGCTGGCGCAGGCCACGCCGACGGACACCGCCACACCGCTGACGACGGGCCCGCTCGCGCCGCCGCCGCGCTGCCGCGCCGGCACAGGCGCGGACGGCGAGGTGGTGGTGTGCGGGCGAGTCGATGACGAGGGGTTCCGGCTGCGCCCGGTGCCCGAGCGGTATCACGCCAACACCGGGCCGGGGCTGGGCTTCAAGATCGGCGACGTCACCGGCAAGGCTTATGTCGCGCAGGAAAAGACCATCGACGGCAAGCCCGACAAGCGCATCATGGTGACGCTCAAGACGCCGTTCTGAGCCTTACGCGGTTTCCAGCAACCGCTCGGCCTGCGCACGCGCCTCCGGCGTGATCGTCGCGCCCGACAGCATGCGCGCGATCTCCTCGCGGCGTTCGCTCGCGTCGAGCGTACGGACGCCGGTGCGGGTGACTGTGCCGTCGTGGCTCTTGGCGATCAGCAGATGCTGCGTGCCCCGCGCCGCGACCTGCGGACTGTGCGTCACCACCAGCAACTGGGTGCGCCGTGCCAGTCGCGCGAGTCGCTCGCCGATCGCGCTCGCCACCGCGCCGCCGACGCCGCGATCGATCTCGTCGAACACCATCGTCGCGGCGCCGCCTTCTTCGGCGAGCGCAACCTTCAGCGCGAGGATGAAGCGCGACAATTCGCCGCCCGACGCGATCTTGACGAGCGGGGCGAACGGCGCGCCGGGGTTGGTGGAGATTTCGAACTCGACGCGGTCCTTGCCGCTCGCCGACCACATCGCCTGCGCGAGCGGGGCAACGACGGTCCGGAAGCGCGCGGCGTCGAGCTTGAGCGGGGCGAGTTCGCCCTTCACCGCCGCGTCGAGCCGCGCGGCCGCCAGCGTGCGCGCTGCGGTCAGCGTGGCGGCGGCCTCATCGTAGGCCGCGGCCGTCTCCGCCACCGCGCGTTCGAGTGCGGCGATGCCAGCGCCGCCGCTCTCCAGCAGATCGAGCCGTGCGCCCAGTTGCTCGGTCAGTTCGGCGAGCGCATCGGGCTGGACGCGGTGTTTGCGCGCCAGCGCACGCATGTCGAACAGCCGCGACTCGTCCGCTTCGAGCTGTGCGGGGTCAAAGGCGAGGGCGCTTGCCGCCGTATCGATGCCGTCCTGTGCCGTACCCGTCTCGATGATCGCGCGGTCGATCGCCTCCAGCGCCTCGGCGAGCGCCTCGTGATCCTCCGACAGCCGTTCGAGGATACGCGCCGCCTGCCGCAGCCGCGCGAGCCCGCCGTCGGATCCTTCGAGCAGATCGGCCACGGCCTGAAGATCGCCCGCGATCTTCTCGCCGCGCTGCATCCCTGCACGGCGCGTGGCGAGTTCCTCCTCTTCGCCGGGCTCGGCAGCGAATCCGCGCAGCTCGGCGACGGCATGTTCGAGCCACTCGCGGTCGCGCTCCTGCGTGTCGAGGTCTGCGCGTGCGACCGCCAGTGTATCCTCGGCGTCACGCCAGGCGCGGTGCGCGCGGGCCGCGGCGGCAATGTCGATGCGCGCGAAGCTGTCGAGCAGCGCACGGTGGCCGGTCGCCGCGAGCAGCCCGCGATCGTCATGCTGGCCGTGGATCTCGACCAGGTGCGTGCCGAGTTCGCGCAGCAGCGCGGCCGGGGCGGGGGCGCCGTTGACGAAGGCGCGGCTGCCGCCGTCCGCCTTGACGATGCGGCGCACGATCAGCGGCTCGCCGGGTTCGACGTCGAGGCCGTTCTGCGCGAGCAGCGATGCGATTGGCCCTTGCGCGTGCGGCGTGTCGAACGCGGCCGTCACCACCGCCTGCGTCGCACCTTGCCGCACCAGCCCCGAATCGCCGCGCGCGCCGAGCGCCAGCCCCAACGAATCGAGCAGGATCGACTTGCCCGCGCCGGTTTCACCGGTGAGCACGCCCAAGCCTTCGTGGAAATCGAGATCGAGCGCCTCGATCAGCACCACGTCGCGAATGGAGAGCGAGGTCAGCATGCCAGCCCCTCCGGCTCGCGCGTCAGGCCTTTTTCGCCGCCGGCTTGACCGGATGGTCCTGCATCAGCTTGTAGGCGCGTTGATACCATTGCGTGCCCGGATAGTTGGCGCCGAGCACAGCCGCCGCTTTCTCGGCCTCCTCACGCACGCCGAGCGAAAGATAGCATTCGGTAAGCCGCATCAGCGCCTCGGGCGCATGCGTGGTGGTCTGGTAATTGTCGACCACGTTGCGGAAGCGCAAAGCGGCGGCGAGCCACTGGCCGCGTCGCTCGTAGAAGCGGCCGATCTCCATCTCCTTGCCGCCGAGGTGATCCTGCACGAGATCGACCTTCAGCCGCGCGTCGAGCGCATATTTGCTGTTGGGATAGCGCCGCATCAGCTCGCCGAGCGCGTCGAGCGCCTGCTGGGTGATCTTCTGGTCGCGCGTCACGTCGCTGATCTGCTCGTAATAGCCGAGCGCGATCAGATAATAGGCATAAGGTGCGTCGCGGTTGCCGGGGTGGACCGACAGGAAGCGCTGCGCCGCCTGGATCGAATTGGTGTAATCGTGTGCGAGGTAATAGCTGAACGCGCTCATCAACTGCGCGCGGCGTGCCCAGATCGAATAGGGATGCTGCCGCTCGACCTCGTCGAACAGCGCCGCCGCGATCTTGTACTGGCCCATGTCGAGCCGCTTGCGCGCCGCCGTGTAGAGCGTGCCGACGTCGCGCGCGACATAGGGGATATCGGCCTTGGCCTTGCCGCGACCGGCGCAGCCGGCGACAGGAAGCGCCGAGGCGGCAATGAGCGCAAGCGCGATCGAGCGAGACAGTGTGATACGCATCGCGGGCACCCTTAGCCGAACGCCCGAGGCGCTAACAATCCCCTTCGAAAAAAGCCGTGATCGCGCCGCTTTTCGGCCACGGATCGCTTGGCTTGCCTCAAGCGTTCCGACTACATCGTTACGCAAACAGCACGAGGCAGTGAATGACGGCGACTCTTTTGGCGACCAAGCGCGTGGAAAAGCCCTGGGGACGGCACGATCTGTGGCCCGGCTTCCCCGATCCCGCAGCCGATGCGCCGCCGATCGGCGAGGTGTGGTTCCAGACCCCGCACGCCGGCGAGCCCGAACTGCTCATCAAATATCTGTTCACCAGCGATCGGCTGTCGGTGCAGGTCCACCCCGACGATGCCGAGGCGCGCGCGGCGGGCTATCCGCGCGGCAAGGACGAGGCGTGGCTGATCCTCGCCGCCGAACCGGATGCGACCATCGCGCTCGGCACGCTTGAGCCGATCAGCAAGGACACGCTCCGCGCCGCCGCGCTCGACGGGTCGATCGAACATCTGCTCGACTGGAAGCCGGTCAAGGCGGGCGAGTTCTATTATTCGAAGGCGGGCACGGTCCACGCGATCGGCAAGGGACTGACGGTGATCGAGCTTCAGCAGAACGTCGATCTGACCTACCGCCTGTACGATTACGGCAGCGACCGTGAGTTGCACCTCGATGCCGGTGTCGCCGCGTCGAACCCGGTGCCGTTCGTGCCGCTGCCGACGCCCGCGCCCGATCCGGTTGCGGCCGGCAAGGATCGCACGATTCTGGCGGAAGGACCGAAGTTCGTGATCGAGCGCTTCGCCGGCGGCGCGCGCGACATCACCTTCCCCGAAGGCGTGATGGCATGGTTGGTGCCCGTCACCGGCGAGGGCGTGGCGGACGGCGTCGCGTTCAAGGTGGGCGAGTGCCTGACGCTGACCGGCGCGTGCCATATCAACGCGGCGGCGGGCAGCGATCTGCTGCTCACCTACCCGGGCGACAAGCGGATTTAAGCGGAAAGGACGGCTGGCGGCGTGTGCCGCCGGCCGTTCACGCCTCGGCTGAAGCGGCGTCTTCGCCCTCGGCCGGGCGCTCGAACCATGCCTCGACCTCGCCTGACAGCTTGAGTGTCAGCGGTTGGCCGTTACGATCGACCTTCTTGCCGAGCGCGACGCGGATCCACCCTTCCGAGCGGCAATATTCCTCGACGTCGTTACGCTCCTTGCCCTTGAAGCGGATGCCGATCCCGCGCGAGAGCAATGCCTCGTCGAAGAACGGGCTGCGCGGGTTGGACGAAAGGCGATCGGGGGGCGTGTCGGTCATGATGGCCCGCCTCTTGGCGGAAAAACTCGACGATGGCCAGATACGAAAACGGCGCGGGCTGTACCCGCGCCGTTTCGCCGTTCACGTTCGCCGGATCAGTTGCAGACGCGAACCGGAACATCGGCCCCATAATAGGGATCCCAGCGGTACGACGTCCAGCAGCGCGGGCCACGATAATAGCCGTCGTAATAATAGCCGCGCGGGCCGTTGTAATAGCCGCGATAGCCACGATCGTAATAGCCACCGCCGTAATAGCCACGATTGCTGCTCGCGATCGCCGCGCCGACGCCCAGGCCGACGATGCCGCCAAGCAACGCCGCACCGGCACGATCACCGCCGCGATAGCCACCGTGATACCCGCCGTGATAGCCACCACGGAAGCCGCGTTGTGCTTCGGCAGGAACAGCGGTAGTCAACGCCGTCGCCGCGAGCGCCAGGCCGAGACCGGCTTTCTTCAAAATCGAGTTCATCTCCAAACCTCCTCGTATCCCAAAGCCCATCCGCATTGCCCGACATAACGCGCCGGTGGACCAGCTTGTTGCAGTCGATTACCCGAGTCGGTCTGAACACGTTTGGAATGATGCGTTAAGCTGTGGTTTATCCGCCGCGACCAGTGGCGCATCAACGGACGGCCGCTTCGCGGCACACCGATTAACGGGAGCATGACTCGATTGTCATGCGTGGTTCAGGAAGCTGAAAGCCGTATTCGCCCAGGGGTGTCATTTAACCGTAACGCGCTATAGCAGCGCGAACCGACCGGCGTCCCCGTGCCGCTCGGTCATCCCGGAGCGTCGGTTGTCCATGTTCGCCTTTTCCTCGCCCACCAGGTGGATCGCCGTCGGGCTCATCGTGTCGTTCGTGGTTCTCGCGCTGTTGATGCAGAGTGCCGGGCTCAGCGTCGATCTGTGGAGCCCGAGCAACCTGCCGTTCGTCGCGGTCGCATGTGCCGCGATCGGGTTGCGGGTGGCGTCGCGGCGAGTCCCGCACAAGTCGCTCGCCGCGGTGGCGCGGATCGCGGGCAATTACGCGGTGTTCATCGCGGTCGTTCTGATGGGTGCCGTGGCGACCTATCCGCTTGCCGCCTTGTCGCATGGGTTCAGCGATGCGGCGCTCCAGCATGCCGACCGGCTGATCGGGTTCGACTGGGTCGGGCTGTACGAGACCGTCGCCGCACATCGCAGCCTGCAACTGCTCGGCACCATGGCCTATCGCAGCATCTATCTGACGCCGGCGATCATCCTCGGCTGGTTCGCCTGGGAGGAGCGGCAGGAGCAGGCCTATCGGTTCATCGCGACCTTCTGGCTGGCCGCGATCATCACGCTGGCGCTCTATCCGCTGATGCCCGCGATCGGCCCGCTGTCGTACCTCTGGCACGGATCGGTGCCCTACATGCCCGAAAGCGAAGTGTGGCAGCAGGGCCTGATCCCTGCGCTGCGTGCCGGTCGCGATACGGTGATCGACCTCGGGCAGTTGCGCGGGATCGTCTCGGCACCGAGCTTCCACACCGCCTCGGCCTTCGTCTATATCGCGGCCGGATGGCAGATCCGCCCGCTGCGTTGGGCGATCGTCGCGGTCAATGCAGCGATGCTGCTGTCGACGCCGATCGAGGGCACGCATTACCTGTCAGACATGATCCTCGGCATGCTCGTCGCGCTGGTGGCGATCGCCGTGGTCGGCTTCGCCGCCGCCGAGCGCGGCCGCCCGGCCGAGGCGGGCGCGCTGCGGCCGAGCCGGGTGTGATGCGCCCGGCCCGGCGCGAAGCCTAACGCAGCAGCACCAGTTCCTCCGCCATCGTCGGATGCAGCGCGACCGTATCGTCGAACGCCTGTTTGGTAAGCCCGGCCTTCACCGCGACCGCCGCCGCTTGCAGGATTTCGGGCGCATCCGGGCCGATCATGTGCAGACCGAGGATCCGTCCGGTCACGCTGTCGCACACCATCTTGTACAGCGCCCGCTCGTTACGCCCGGCCAGCACGTTCTTCATCGGCCGGAAATCCGACGTATAGACCTTGACCGAGCCGAACTTGTTCTTGGCCTGGCTCTCGGTCAGGCCGACCCCCGCGATCGGCGGGTGGCTGAACACGGCGGCGGGGATGTTGTCGTAATCGACGCGGTGCGGCTTGCCGCCGTAGATCGTGTCCGCGAATGCCTGCCCTTCGCGAATCGCGACGGGGGTGAGCTGCACGCGATTGGTGACGTCGCCGATCGCATAGATGCTCTCGCACGAGGTCCGGCTGTCCTCGTTGACGGGGATCGCGCCTTTCTTGTCCACCTCGATCCCCGCGCTCTCGAGGCCGAGCCCGTCCGTGTTGGGGTCGCGCCCGGTCGCGAACATCACGCAGTCCGCCTCGATCGGGTCGTGGCCGGTCATCGACACCAGCAGGCTGCCGTCGGCCTGCTTCTCGATGCCGCGGAAATCGGCGTGGAAGCGGAAGTCGATCCCCTTCATCATCGAGATCTGGAGCAAGCGGTCGCGGATCTGCTCGTCATAGCCGCGCAGGATCACGTCGGTGCGGTTGATGAGCGTGACGTGCGCGCCGAACTGGTGGAAGATGCCGGCGAATTCGTTGGCGATATAGCCTGCGCCCGCGATCACGATCCGCTTTGGGATCGCGTCCAGATGGAACGCCTCGTTCGAGGTGATGCCGAGCTCGTGGCCCGGGCATTGCGGTACGGAAGGCGTCGCTCCGGTCGCGACGAGGATGCGTTCGGCCGTGACTTCCCGCCCGTTGCCAAGCTTCAGCGAATGCGGACCGGTGATGACGGCGCGATCGTTGATGATCTCGACGCCGTTGTTGGTCAGCGTTGAGGTGTAGGCCCCGTTGATCCGGTCGACCTCCTCGAAGACGTTGGCGGTCAGCACCTTCCAGTCGAAATCGCAGTCGGGGACGTTCCAGCCGAAGCGGCGGGCGTCGGCGAGATCCTCGGCGAAGTGCGCGCCGTAGATCAGCAGCTTCTTGGGCACGCAGCCGCGAATGACGCAGGTGCCGCCGACGCGGTATTCCTCCGCGACGGCGACGCGCGCACCATAAGCGGCGGCGACGCGCGAGGCACGCGTGCCGCCCGAACCTGCGCCGATGACGAAGAGATCATAATCGTAAGTGTCGGTCATGCTTGGCTCCTAGACGGCTGCCCAACGCTTCGAAAGCGCATTTGTCGCAAGGCCGCTTTCCTGTACGGCATCCGTGGGGTAGGGGGCCGGCCAAGGGGCCGAGGAGGATCGAGACGATGCGCCGTTTTGCGAGTGTGATGGTCGTGCTGGCGCTGTCCGCCTGCCAGCAGAACACCCAACAGCCCGATGCCGCCGCGCCTGCACAGGAAGTCGCCGCGCAGTCCGACACGCCCAGCGCGACCGAATCGCCGATCGATCCCGATCCCAACAATCCGCTGATCGGCGACTGGCGGCTCGATAGCGGCCTGACCTGCAATTACGATCGGCTGACCTTCACCGAGGATATGCGCGTCGTCCACCGCACCAGCGATACCGAGCGCGCCGGTCGCGATATCCCGACTCCGGTCGACAAATACACCGTCAACGGCGGCAAGGTGCAGGTCGAGGTGGTCGGCGAGGACAATCCCGTCACCTACGTCATGCTCGATCCCAATCACGTCAGCGACGGCACGCCGGCCTGCCGCTTCCACAAGGCTGGATGACCGCGCTACCGGCGCCACCACGACGGTAGCCACCAGCGCGGGCGCTGGGCGTCGCCCGCCGTCACGATCACGCCCTTCGCCACCGTGACCGGCCATGCCATCAGCCGCTGGCCGACGCACGGCCCCGCGACGCACGCGCCGTCCTCCGCCTGGAACAGCGCGCCGTGCCACCGGCACGCGAGCAGCAGGCCGGTCGAGACCGCATGCACCTCATAGCCGTCCGGTGTGGATGCCAGCGGCACGCCGGCATGCGGGCAGACATCCACATAGCCGAACACCTGCTCCCCGCTGCGCACCACCACGCCATCGAAACGACCCTGCTTCAACTGCAAGCGGAACCCCCGCGCGCCACCGTCGGGGATGTCGACGAGCGGGGCGAGCCGGAGGCGGGGCGGAGTCGCATAAAGGCGGGGTTCGGGAGGCATGGCCGGGCTTATCGAACACGAAAGGTTTGAATGCTACCGCGCGTCACCTTGAGGATGGGGGAGGTTCGCTACGTGCGGCAATTTTCGGCATCGGCATTCGGCGGCCAAGGCGCTATGCGCGAAACCATGCAACGTCCCGCTCTCTCCGTCGTGATCCCCTGCTATAACGAGGCCGCCTGCCTCGGCCAGTTGCACGCGCGCGTCGCCGCTGCCGCGCGCGCGGCAGTGGGCGAGGATTTCGAGATCCTGTTCATCAACGACGGATCGAAGGACGACAGCTGGGCGGTGATGCAAAGCCTCGCCGCTGCCGATCCGCACCTCGTCGCGATCAACCTGTCGCGCAACCACGGCCACCAGCTCGCGCTCACCGCCGGGCTCGATCTGTGCGCGGGCGAGCAGATCCTCATCATCGACGCCGATCTTCAGGATCCGCCTGAACTGCTCGCCGACATGCGCGCGATGATGATCGCGCAGCAGGCCGACGTGGTGTACGCGGTGCGCCGCAAGCGCGCGGGCGAATCGCTGTTCAAGAAAGCGACCGCCGCCGCCTTCTACCGCCTGCTCGACCGCGTGACCGACACCGCCATCCCGCTCGACACCGGCGATTTCCGGCTGATGAGCCGCCGCGCGCTCGACGCGTTCCTGTCGCTGCCCGAACAGGCGCGCTTCATCCGCGGCATGGTCGCTTGGGTCGGTTTCCGCCAGGTGCCGTTCGCCTACGACCGGCACGAGCGTTTCGCGGGCGAGACCAATTACCCGCTCGGCAAGATGATCCGCCTCGCGCTCGATGCGGTGACGGGCTTCTCGACCGCGCCGCTGCGGCTCGCCAGCCATGCCGGGCTGGTGCTGACGGGCCTGTCGCTGCTGCTGTTCGTCTATATCGCGGTCGGCTTTCTCACCGGCTCGGCGGTGGCGGGCTGGACCTCGACGATGCTGGTGGTGGTGCTGCTCGGTGCGGTGCAGATGTTCGTGCTGGGCATGATCGGCGAGTATCTCGGGCGGCTGTATGTCGAATCGAAGCGCCGGCCGCTGTATCTGGTCGCCGACGTCGCGGGGCCGGTGCAGGGGCAGGCGACTCTCGGATTTCGCGCGGAGCCTCGCGTGGCACCACCGGTGGCGGAAGCAGCGGCGGAGTAGCCGATCTCCGGGCGAAGGCCGGGAGCAGGCGCGGGACGCTCGTAACGGCGTCGCGCGGCGTAACGGATGCCTTTCCGACTGGACCCCGGCCTTCGCCGGAGATCATATCCCAAACCGTTCGTGTCGAGCGGAGTCGAGGCATCTGCGCGCGGGGGCAAGTCCCTCGGCTACGCTCGGGACGAACGGTGGTCGGGGGGGTTACCCCGAAACCTTCGCCAGCAGCGCCGCCGCCGCCGCCGTCTCGGCCTCCTGCTTCGATCCGCCCTCGGCCTGCGCGTCCGCGAACCCGCCGAGCGCGGCCTTGACGATGAAGCGCGGCGCATGGTGCGGCCCTGAGCGATCGATCACCTCGTAGCTCGGCGCCTTGCGGTTGTTGGCGGCGGCCCATTCCTGCAATGCCGACTTGGGATGTTGCGGGGCCGCCGTCGCCCGCATCGGCCGGTCGCCCCAGGCCTGGCGGATCGCGGCACGCGCCGCCTCCAGCCCCGCCTCGAGGTAGAGCGCGCCGATCAACGCCTCCATCACGTCGCCCAGCACATTGTCGCTGTCCGCCGCGCCATCGTCGCGCGCCTGCTTGCCGAGCCGCAACTGCGCCGGCACGCCGAGCGAGCGCGCCACCTCGGCGCAGGCCGCGCCCGTAACCAGCGTGTTGAGCCGTCGCGACAAGGCACCCTCGGGCTCCTTGGGGTAAAGCGCGTACAGCCACTCGGCCATCACCAGCCCAAGCACGCGGTCGCCGAGGAACTCGAGCCGCTCGTAATTCGCCGCCGCCTGACTGCCGTGCGTCAGCGCACGCTCATAGCTGGCGAGATCGACGGGCGCGTGGCCGAGCGCGCCTGTGATCCAGCCGCTCAGCGCCTCGCTCAAAAGCCTTCCCCGACGCGGTTGAGCCGTGCGGCGGTGAACCACGTCCACGGCAGGAACCAGTTGGCCGAGCCGTCGGTCGACCAGAAACCGACCACCGCCTTGCCCTCGATCCGCTCCATCGGCACGTATCCCATGCCCGAAGCTTCGCCCGGCAGCGCGTCGGCGGGAGCGGGGAAGCGGCTGTCCGAACTGTTGTCGCGGTTGTCGCCCATCACGAACACATGGCCGGCGGGGACGTTGTACAGCTTGGTGTCGTCGCGGTCGGGCATCTCGCCCTTGTCGAGCACATTGTAGCTCTTACCGTCGGGCAAGGTCTCGCGGAACTGCATGTAGCGGCAGGCGGGCTTGCCCTTGGCGTCGGTGCTCTGGAACTGCGCGTCGCAGGCATCGGTGCCGTAATTGGGCGACAGCGGCAGGATGAAATCGCCGATGCGCTGCTTGGGCACCGCCACGCCGTTGAGGATCACCTGACCGTGGCGCACCTGGATCGTATCGCCGGGCAAGCCGATCACGCGCTTGATGACGTCGACATCGTCGCCCGGCGGACCGCGAAACACTACCACGTCACCGCGCGCCGGATCGCGCGGGAAGATCCGGCCCGGGATCAGCGGCCAGCCCCACGGCAGCGACCAGCGCGAATAGCCGTAGTTCCACTTGGAGATGAACAGATAGTCGCCGATCAGCAGGCGCGGCATCATCGACTCGCTCGGGATGCTGAACGGCGCGAACACGAAGCTGCGGAAGATCAGCACGACGAGCGCGAGCTTGAGCAGGAAACTGAGCGTCTCGCGCGTTTCCGAACGCGGTTTTTTCGCATCTGCGGCGGCACGTGCGGATTTCGAGTCGGGTTCGGACATTTTCGGGCCTTTGGGCGGGGTGCCACCCCTCGTCAAGCTGGCGGTTGCAATGTGGCACGACTAGGACGATCTGACATCCCGTTCCTACCCCAAATACCGAGGTGCCCATGCCTGCCGACTGGACCGCGATCGAACAGCTTCCCGCAACCAAGCTCACGGATCTTTTCGCCGCCGATGCCGGGCGGCTCGGCAGCTTCAGCCTCGACGTGGCGGGCATCCATTTCGATTGGTCGAAGACGCACCTCACCAGGGATGCGGTCGCCGCATTCGAGGCGCTCGCCAAGGCGCAGGATCTCGCCGGAAAGCGCGAGGCGTTGTTCGCGGGCAAGGTCATCAACACCACCGAGGGCCGCTCGGTCACCCACGTCGCCGAACGCGGCGAGGGCAATGAGGAAGACGTTGCCAAGGCGCAGGCGCTCCACGCCCGCATGCGCGCGCTGATCGACGCAATCGAGGGCGAGGCGCTCGGCCCGATCGAGCATATCCTTCATGTCGGCATCGGCGGCTCGGCGCTCGGGCCGGATCTGCTGGTCGATGCGCTGGGACGTGAATCGGGCCGCTACGACGTGGCGATCGTCTCCAATATCGATGGCGCCGCGCTTGAAGAGGTGTTTGCGAAATTCGATCCGACCGCGACGTTGCTCGTCATCGCTTCGAAGACCTTCACCACCAAGGAAACCCTGACCAACGCCGAGAGCGTTTTGCAGTGGATGGCCGAGGGTGGTGTGGAGGACACCTATGGCCGGGTCGTCGCGCTCACCGCCGATCCCGACAAGGCGGTCGAATGGGGCGTCGACGAGACGCGCATCCTGCCGTTCGCCGATTCGGTGGGCGGCCGCTACTCTTTGTGGTCTTCGATCGGCTTCCCCGCCGCGCTCGCGCTCGGCTGGGACGAGTTCGCCGAGCTGCTCGAAGGTGCGGCCGAGATGGACCGCCATTTCAAGCAGACCGCGCTCGCGCAGAACGCCCCGGCGCTCGCCGCCTTCGCCGACCTCTATTACGCGCAGGTCCGCCACTGCGAGACTCGCGCGACCTTCGCCTATGACGAGCGGCTGCGGTTGCTGCCGTCCTACCTCCAGCAGCTCGAGATGGAGTCGAACGGCAAGGGCGTGACGATCGACGGCCAGCCGCTCACCCGGCCGAGCGCGCCGATCACCTGGGGCGGGGTCGGCACCGATGCGCAGCATGCGGTGTTCCAGTTGCTCCATCAGGGCACGCACCTCGTTCCCGTAGAGTTCGTCGCGGTGATCGAGCCGGGCGATACGCTCTCCGAGGATCACCACCGCCAGTTGCTGCTCAATGCCTTCGCGCAAGGGGCTGCGCTGATGGCGGGGCGCGCCAACGACGACAAGGCGCGCGCCTATTCGGGCGATCGACCCTCGTCGACGATCCTGCTCGACACGCTCGATTCGCGCACGCTCGGCGCGCTGATCGCCTTCTACGAACACCGCACGTTCGTCAGCGGCGTGCTGCTCGGCATCAACTCGTTCGACCAGTTCGGCGTCGAGCTGGGCAAGGAAATGGCCAAGGCGGCCGACAAGGGCGGTCAGGACTTCGACGTCTCGACCACCGATCTCATCAAGCGCGCGTTCGGGTGATCAGGGGAGGGCGGGTTACGACCCGCCCTCGTCTCTTTCAGTTCGTGCCGAGTAGCCCGTAGTGCGTGTTGTGGTGTATCGAAGGACAGGCCCGGAACGAGCAACTGTGCCTCGATACGGGTTCTCGATACGGCGCTACGCGCCTACTCGATCCCTACTCGGCACGAACGGATTGCATAAGCTTCGAGGGGTCTAAACCCGTTCGACCCCGCTGACCGCATCGGCCGCGCGCAACGCCGCGATCAGCCGCATCAGATGCTGCGTGTCGTGCACCTCCACGTCGAACGTGTTGGTGTGGAAACCGGTATCGCGGTTGTCGAGCCGCATGTTGACGATATTGGCCTTCTGCGCGCCGATGATCGTCGCGATCGTGCCGAGCGAACCCGGCTCGTTCTTCACGCCGACCGCGATCCGCGCGGTGCCGCCCTCGGTCTTTTCGCCCCAGGCGAGATCGACCCAATCGGCATCGTCCGCGCTCGCCAGCACCGGGCATTCGATGACATGGACCTCGATGCCCTGATCGGGGCGGCGTAGCCCGACGATGCGGTCGCCGGGCACCGGATGGCAGCATTCGGCAAGATCATAGGCCACGCCCGGCGTGAGCCCGCGGATCGAGATTGCCTTGGTCTGCGCGGGCGCCTGCTGCTGGTCGCTCGCCTCGACCGAGCCGGGCATCAGCGCCTCCATCACCTCGGCATCGGGAATGCGTCGCCTGGCGATCGCCTCCATCAGCGCCGCCTCGTCGGGCAGTTTCAGCCGGGTCAGCGCGACCTTGATCGCGTCGGGTCCGAGCGGGGCAGGCAGGCGCGAGAGCACCTCGTCGTACAGCTTGCGCCCCAGCGCCTGCGTCTCCTCACGCTCGGTCTGGCGCAGATGGCGACGGATCGCCGCCCGCGCCTTGCCGGTGATCGCGAAGTTCATCCAGTTGGGCTGCGGCGCCTGCGCCTTGGATCGCAGGATCTGCACCTGATCGCCGTTCTCGATCAACGTGCGCAGCGGCACCACCCGCCCGTTGATCTTCGCGCCGACCGCCTGATCGCCGAGATCGGTGTGGACCGCATAAGCGAAGTCGATCGGCGTCGCGCCCTTGGGCAATTGGTGCAGCTCTCCCTTGGGGGTGAAGGCGAAGATACGATCCTGGTACATCGCCATGCGGGTATGTTCGAGCAGCTCCTCGGGGCTCTCGGCGGTGTCGAGAATCTCGATCAGGTCGCGGATCCAGCTCACCTGCGTCTCGGGGCGGACCTTATCCTGCTTGTATGCCCAGTGCGCGGCGAGGCCGAGTTCGGCCTCCTTGTGCATTTCGGCAGTGCGGATCTGGATTTCGATACGGCGGTTCTCGGCATGGATCACCGAGGTGTGAAGCGAGCGATAGCCGTTGCGCTTGGGCGTCGAGATGTAATCCTTGAACCGCCCCGGCACCATCGGCCAGCGCCGGTGGATCGCGCCGAGCGCCGCGTAACATTCCTCCTCGCTGGGCACGATCGCGCGGAATGCCATGATGTCCGACAATTGTTCGAAGCTGATGTCGCGCTCGGTGGTCTTCTTCCAGATCGAATAGGGGTGTTTCTCGCGACCGGACACCTCCGCCTCGATGCCGTGACGCGACAGCAGCAGCTTCAACCCCGAACCGATCTTGGCGATCTTGTCGTCGCCACCCTCCTGAAGCTGCGCGAGCCGCCGCGTGATCGATTCATACGCTTCGGGTTCGAGCTGCTGGAAGGCGAGCGTCTGCATCTCCTTCATGAACTCGTACATGCCGATCCGTTCGGCGAGCGGCGCGTAGATATCCATCGTCTCGCGCGCGATGCGGCGGCGCTTCTCGGGGTTCGAGATGAAGTGCAGCGTGCGCATGTTGTGCAGCCGGTCGGCCAGCTTGACCAGCAGCACGCGGATATCATCCGACATGGCGAGCAGGAACTTGCGCAGGTTCTCCGCCGCGCGCTCGTTCTCGGTCTGCGCCTCGATCTTGGAAAGCTTGGTGACGCCATCAACCAGCCGCGCGACCGACGGGCCGAACAGCCGCGTGATCTCCTCCGGCGTGGCGACGGTATCCTCGATCGTGTCGTGGAGGATCGCGGTGGCGATCGTCTCGTCGTCCAGCCTGAGGTCGGTCAGGATACCCGCCACCTCGATCGGATGGCTGAAATACGGGTCGCCCGAGGCACGCTTCTGGCTGCCGTGCGCCTGCATCGAGAACACATAGGCGCGATTGAGCAACGCCTCGTCAGCGTCAGGATCGTAGCTCAGGACCCGATCGACCAGTTCATATTGCCGCAGCACTGCCCCCAAGAGTGGGGCGTACCATGCTGCTTGGCAACATAATCTTGATCGTGCAGCTGGGCTTTTCGATCATGGTGTCGTTGTTGCAACATGCGCGCGTGGGTAGGAGGCGAGACGATGGCACGTGATACCTGGCTCATCACCGGCGCATCGGCCGGGCTTGGCGCATTGTTCGCGCGGGACGCGGCGGCTGCGGGCCACGACGTGATCCTCGTCGCACGCCGTGCCGACCGGCTCGCGGCGCTGGCGACGGCGATCGCCGCGCGTGGCACCGCCGCGCATGTGATCGCCTGCGATCTGGGTGCGGCCGATGCAGTGACGGGGCTGATGCGCGAGATCGCCGCGCGCGGGCTGGTGGTCGATACGCTCGTCAACAATGCCGGCTTCGGCGTGCGCGGTGCGTTCGCGCAGAGCGAGGGCGACGTGCAGGCGACGATGATCGACCTCAACTGTCGCGCACTGGTCGAGCTGGCCCATGCCGTGCTGCCGGGCATGATCGCGATGCGGCGGGGCGGCATCCTCAACATCGCCTCGACCGCTGCGTTCCAGCCCGGACCGGGCATGGCGGTCTATTATGCGACCAAGGCGTTCGTGCTGAGCTTCTCCGAAGCGCTGCATGAGGAAGTGCGCAGGGATGGCGTGCGGGTGACGGCGCTCTGCCCGGGGCCGACCCGCACCGAGTTCGCCGAGGTCGCCGGCATGCGCGCGGGCGGCTTCTTCGACAAGAATGCCGCTGATCCCGAAAGCGTGGTGCGCGACGGCATGAAGGCGCTTGCGCGGGGCCGCGCGATCAAAGTGTCGGGCGCGGCGAATGCGGTGATGGCGGGGTCGGTCGGGCTGTTGCCGCGCGGCGCGGTGCGGCGGATTTCGGCGCGCGTCCAGAAACTGCTCGCCGGGTGACTTAGGCTTTTGTCACGGATGCGGAACGCTCCGGCCCCTCGCGACGTTCATACTTTGTTACAAGAGGGAGCCTGCACATGCTTTGGACAATCGCCGTCATTCTCGTCGTACTGTGGCTGCTCGGCTTTGCCGTGCACATTGGCGGCGGGCTGATCCATCTTCTGCTCGTGATCGCCGTGATCGTGGTGATCTTCCAGCTCATCACCGGCCGCCGCTCCTTATAAGCGGCTTGCGCTTGCGCCGCCCCGGGGGTGTTACCGGGGCGGCATAGCCAACGACGACCGTCCGCGCCGAGCGGGCGGTCGTCAGCGTTTCAGTCCGCGAACAGCAGGACCGGCGTTTCGAGATAGCGTTTGAGCGCCTGCACGAAACTCGCCGCGTCCCAGCCGTCGACCACGCGGTGGTCGCAACTGATCGACAGGTTCATCAGCTTGGCGCGCACGATATCGTCGCCCCTGAAGACAGGCCGCTCGACGATCTTGTTGGGGCCGATAATCGCCACTTCTGGGCGGTTGATGACCGGTGTCGTCGCGATTCCGCCGAGCGGCCCCAGCGACGTGACGGTCAGCGTCGATCCCGACAGTTCGTTGCTCGCCGCCTTGCCGGTGCGCGCCGCTTCCGCCAGTCGCGCAATCTCACTCGCGAGTTGCCACACGTTCCTGTCCTGCGCGTCGCGGATGACGGGCACCATCAACCCGGCATCGGTCTGCGTCGCCATGCCGAGATGCACCGCGCCGTGGCGCGTGACGATGCCCGCCTCATCGTCATAGCGCGCGTTGAGCATCGGGAAGGCGAGGATCGTCTTGCAGATCGCCGCGATCAGCAGCGGCAACATGGTCAGCTTGGGCCGGTCGCCGCGATTGTCGTTGAGGTCGGCGCGCATGTCTTCCAGCGCCGTCACGTCGATCTCATCGACATAGGTGAAGTGCGGGATGGCACGCTTCGACGCGGCCATGTTTTCGGCGATGCGGCGGCGCATGCCGATCACCTTCACCGTCTCGTCGGCGCGCGCGTGCGAAGTGTGCGGGGCGTGATAGCCCTGTGCCGAACCGTAGCGCAGATACGCATCGAGATCGGCGTGGCGGAGACGCTCGCCCTCGGCGGGCTTCACATGCAGGAGATCGATGCCGAGCGCCTTGGCGCGCTCGCGCACGGCGGGCGAGGCGAGCACCTGCGCCGCTTCCGCCTTCCCCGGCGTAGGTCGGGAGTCGGTGTCAGAGGCTGTGGTAGTGGAGCGCTCCGCTTCGCCATCAGCGTCCCCCGACTGGACCGGCGAAGCGGGGGACGGGGGCGCGGCAGGCGCAAGCACTTCCTCCACACCCGGATTCTCCGCCTCGAACACCTGCTCGGCCGGCGGCGTCACGTCGATCGGCCCGAGCGCGGGCGCTTCCTCAGCGTCGAAATCCGCCGCTTCGGTTTCGATCACCACCAGCGCCGCGCCGATCGACACCTGATCGCCGACCTCGCCGCCCAGTTCGACCACCACGCCCGACACCGGCGACTCCATCTCGACCGTCGCCTTGTCGGTCATCATGTCGGCGACGCGCTGGTCCTCCTCGACGCGGTCGCCCACCGCAACGTGCCAGGCGACCACTTCGGCCTCGGAAATGCCCTCACCGATATCGGGGAGCTTGAAGGTGAAGCGTGCCATGTCAGTCCTTCATCACTTTCTTGAGCGCTTCGCCGATCCGCACCGGCCCTGGAAAATACGCCCATTCGAGGCTGTGCGGATACGGCGTGTCGAAACCGGTGACGCGTTCGATCGGCGCTTCGAGGTGGTAGAAGCAGCGCTCCTGCACCAAGGCCGACAGTTCCGCGCCGAAGCCGCCGGTGCGTGTCGCCTCGTGGATGATCATGCAGCGCCCGGTCTTCTTCACCGATGCCTCGATCGTCTCGATATCGAGCGGCACGAGCGTGCGCAGATCGATGATCTCGGCATCGACGCCCGCTTCCGCCACCACGGCCGAGGCGACGTGGACCATCGTGCCATAGACGAGGATGGTCAGCGCCTCGCCCTCGCGCACCACGTTCGCCTTGCCGAGCGGGATCTTGTAATAGCCCTCGGGCACAGCGCCCGCCGGATGCTGCGACCAGTTCTGCGTCGGGCGATCCCAATGGCCGTCGAACGGGCCGTTGTAGATGCGCTTGGGCTCGAAGAACAACGTCGGGTCGTTGTCCTCGATCGCGGCGATCAGCAGGCCCTTGGCGTCGTAGGGCGTCGACGGGATCACCGTCTTGATGCCGGAGACATGGGTAAAGATGCCCTCGGGGCTCTGCGAATGCGTCTGCCCGCCGAAGATGCCGCCGCCGAACGGCGAGCGCACCGTGATCGGCGCGATGAATTCGCCCGCCGAGCGATAGCGCAGCCGCGCCGCCTCGCTCACCAACTGGTCAAGCGCGGGGTAGATGTAATCGGCGAATTGAATCTCCGGGACGGGGCGCAGGCCATAGGCGCCCATGCCGACCGCGACGCCGATGATGCCGCATTCGGTGATCGGCGTGTCGAACACGCGGGTCTTGCCGTATTTCGCCTGCAATCCCGCAGTCGCGCGGAACACGCCGCCGAAATAGCCGACATCCTCGCCCATCACGATGACGGCGGGGTCGCGCTCCATCATCACGTTCATGGCGGAGTTGATCGCCTGGATCATGTTCATGCGGGTGGTGGAGGTTTCGGGTACGTCGGTCACTTCATCACCTGCGTCACCCCAGCGGAAGCTGGGATCTTTCCGTTACGAAGCGCGCGCGAACCGCGAGAGACCCCAGCTTTCGCTGGGGTGACGCTGAGGGGGCGTGAAGATGCCCTCAAAACCGTCGCCCCGGCGCAGGGGCACCCCGCAAAGTAATACTTTGCGGGGAACCCGCAGGCCGGGGCCGCTGGGTTGCTTTGCGGGCGGATCGACCAAAACGCGGCGGCCCCTGCCTGCGCCGGGGCGACGATGGCGGCCATCACTTGCGCGCCCACGGACGGCCGCTCGCCGCTTCTTCCGCCAGCATCTGCGCCTGCTGCTCGCGCAGGTGCCACGGCATCTCCTCGAACACGCCGTCGAACAGCGAGTCGAGCGGCTGGTGCAGGCCGTGGCCGAGAATGCCGTTGGCCTCCGCCTCCTTCTGCGCGGCACGGACGGTCTCGGCGACCGCCTTGTCCTGCGCGGCGTGAGCGTCCTCGTCCCACTCGCCGAGCGCGACGAGGTGGTCCTTCAATCGCGTGATCGGGTCGCCGAGCGGCCATGCGCTCGCCTCGCCGGCGGAGCGGTACTGGCCGGGATCGTCCGAGGTCGAATGGCCTTCGACGCGGTAGGTGAAATGCTCGATCAGCGTCGGCCCCTGATTGGTGCGTGCGCGCTCCGCCGCCCAGGCGGTGGCGGCATAGACCGCGAGCGCATCGTTGCCGTCGACCCGCAGCCCGGCGATGCCGTAGCCGATCGCCCGCGCGGCGAAGGTGGTCGCTTCCGCACCGGCGAACCCGGAGAAGCTGGAGATCGCCCACTGGTTGTTGACGACGTTGAAGATGACCGGCGCGCGGTACACGGATGCGAAGGTGCAGGCCGAGTGGAAATCGCCCTCGGCGGTCGAACCCTCGCCGCACCATGCGGCGGCGATGCGCGTGTCGCCCTTCGCCGCCGATGCCATCGCCCAGCCCACTGCCTGCGGATATTGCGTGGTGAGGTTGCCCGAGATCGAGAAGAAGCCGGCATCCTTGACCGAATACATGATCGGCAACTGCTTGCCCTGCAACCGGTCGCCCCGGTTCGAGTAGATCTGGTTCATCATGTCGACCAGCGACCAGTCGCGCGCGATCAGCAAGCCCTGCTGGCGGTACGACGGGAAGCACATGTCGTCGCGATCGAGCGCAAAGGCGGCGGAGACGGCGACCGCCTCCTCGCCGGTGCACTTCATGTAGAAGCTGGTCTTGCCCTGCCGCTGCGCGCGGAACATGCGTTCGTCGAACGCGCGCACCGTCACCATGCTGCGCAGCATCGCGCGCAGCGTATCGGCGTCGAGGCGCGGATTCCACGGGCCGACCGCCTGCCCATCGTCGCCCAGCACACGAACGAGATCATAAGCGAGGTCAGTGAAATCCTCCGCGCGGTCAGCGGTGTCGGGGCGGCGCGCCTGACCGGCGGGGGGCAGCACGACCTGCGTGAAATCGACCGTGTCGCCGGGCCGGAAACGCGGCTCCGGCACGTAGAGCGAAAGGGGGGGCAGATTAGCGCCCTGTCGGTCGCTTGGCATCACATCTCCGCGGGTTCGATCGGGTTTCGCGCCCGAAATGATCTTATGCACCCTTGTTATTATATTTCAACAGCCTTGACCAGCGGTTGATCGCCAAAGGTGGTTGACTCAGCCGTGTCGATAAGAACAAAGTAGGAACATTCAGCAGCGAGTCGAATCGTGTCGTCAGCCACCATAGCAGAATTGCGCGAAAGCCTGCGAGCGATCCAGGGCGACGGCTACAAGCGTCGCCCGGTGCTGCCGTTCGGCGTGGCGGCGCTCGACGAGCGGATCGCGAGCGGGGGATTGCGGCTCGATTCGCTGCATGAAGTCGCCGCCGCCACCCCCGGACCGAGCGACGATGCCGCCGCCACCTTGTTCATGGCGGGTGCCGCCGCGCGTGCCTGGGGGCCGGTGCTGTGGGTGGTGCGCAGGCGCGATCTGTTCGCGCCGGGGCTTTATCAGGCCGGACTCGATCCGGATCGCGTGCTCTATGCCGAGGCGGCGGACGATGCCGAGGTGCTCGCGCTGATGGAGGAGGGGCTGCGGCATCGCGGGCTCGGCGCGGTGATCGGCGAGGTCAAGCGCGCCGCTTTGCCCAGCACACGCCGGCTGCAACTCGCCGCCGAGGGCGGCAAGACCATCGCGCTGTTGCTGAAACGCCACGCGCGCGAGGACGGCAACCCGCTGCACGTGCCGTCTGCGGCGATGACGCGCTGGCGGATCGGAAGCGCGCCCTCGGTGCCGCTGCCAGTAGAGGGGGTAGGGCGGGCCTGCTGGCATGTCGCGCTGGTCCGCCAACGCGGCGGCGAACCTTTCGAAACTATCATGGAGGCATGCGATGAAACGGGTCGCCTCGCTCTACCTGCCCGACTGGCCGATCGAACGGCTGCGTCGGATGGAGTGGATCGTTACACGTACGTCGACGCGGATCGCGACACCTACGTCGAAGCTGCGTGAGGCTGAAGTCGCGAGGCGAAATAGCGAAGCTATTTCGCACAGCGACAAAGCCGGCCGGCGGGGCGCAGCCCCGTCCGACGCCACGGGCTTTGCCCGTGGCGGGGCCGTTTTGGGCGGCACCTCCTCTCAAGCCAACCCCTCGCTCGTCGAAGCCGCCGCTGCCGAACGCGCCATCACCTGCTCGGTCCCGCGCGGGGGCGGCTGGCGCCCCGGCGCACGCTGGGCGAAGGGCGACGCGCGCGCGGAGATCGACGCGCAGATCGCCGCCATGCCCGCACACCAGCGGCCGCCAGTGCGCGAGATGGGCCGACGCAGCGAAGCAGCCCCGCCGCCGTTCCGCGCGATGCGTCCCGACGAGGCGACCGGCGGCAACCCGTTCCGCCCGGCCGGATCGGTGCCGAAGTCGCTCGGGCCCGACTCGCGCAGCGCCCCCGCTCACCCCGATTCGTCTGGCCGCGAGACGTTGCAGCGACCCAAGCTGCGCGACATCGCTCCCCCGAAAGCGATCGGGCGCCGGGTTCGGGAAAGCGGCGCAGACCGCCCGCTCGTCACCCGCATCAAGCAGGGCGGCAGTCTCGTCGTGGCGGCGGCCTGCCCGGCGGCGCGCGCGCTCGGCCTCGCTCCGGGCATGGCGATCACGCAGGCGCGCGCGCTGGTGCCCGATCTCGACATCCGCGATGCCGATCCGGCGGGTGATGCCGCCGATCTGCTGCGGCTCGCCATCACGGCGGCGCGACGCTGGACGCCGCTTGCCGCGCTGTCGGGGCCAGACGGGCTGTTCCTCGATATCACCGGCACCGCGCATCTGTTCGGTGGCGAGGCGCGAATGGCGGCGCGGATCGTGCGGCTGCTCGCGCGGCTCGGCTTCACCGCGCGGGTGGCGGTGGCGGATACCGCGGGCGCGGCCTGGGCGATGGCGCGGTTCGGTGCCGATCGTCGCCCCGGCGTAGGCCGGGGCCGCTCCGCGTCGGGCAATCGTTCCGCCTCGCAACACAGCGGCCCCGGCGCAGGGTGGGTGGTGGTGCCGCCTGGCGCGCATACCGACACGATCGCCTCGCTGCCGCTCGCGGCGCTGCGGCTCGAACCCGAAGCGATCGACGCGCTCGTCCATCTCGGCGTCGAGACGGTCGGTGGGCTTGCCGCGCTGCCGCGGGCCCCGCTCGCGCGGCGGTTCGGCGATGCGCTGCTGGCGCGGCTCGATCAGGCGAGCGGGCGGGTTGCCGAACCGCTCGACCCGGTCATCCCGCCCGAGCCGATCGGGGTGGTACAGCGCTTCGCCGAGCCGATCGCCACCGCCGAGGCGATCGAACACTGGCTGGGCGTGCTGATGCCGCGCCTCGTCACCGCGCTGGCGCAAGCCGGCAAGGGCGCGCGCGCCATCGACCTGATCGCCGATCGCATCGACGGCGTGCCGCAGCACCTTGCGATCGGTCTCGCCCGACCGAGCCGCGACGGCGCGCACATGCTGCGGCTCATCACCCGCCGCATCGCCGAGATCGCGCCGGGCTACGGCATCGACGCGCTCGCGCTCCACGTCCGCCGTGCCGATCGCCTCGCCGCGCAACCGATCGACGAACGGCTCGAGGAGATGCCCGCCGATATCGCGCCGCTGGTCGATGCTCTCGCCAACCGGATCGGCGATGCGCGGCTGTGGCGGATGCAGGCGGTGGAGAGCGACGTGCCCGAACGCTCGCTTGCTCACGCGCCGCCGCTCGCGCAAGCGCCGCGCGCGGGCGCACGTCTGAAGGCAGACGACGTACGGCGGCTCGATCGCGGGGTCGATCTCCACCCCTGGCATCCGCGCTGGCCGCGCCCGGCGCGGCTGCTGCGCCGGCCCGAGCCGCTCGACCATGTCATCGCCGAACTGCCCGATCAGCCGCCGCACCGCTTCACCTGGCGAGGCGAGACGCACCGCGTCGTCTGCGCCGACGGACCGGAGCGCATCCTCGGCGAATGGTGGCAGCGCGCCGCCGAGGCGCAGGTGGTGCGCGACTATTTCCAGGTCGAGGACGAGGCCGGCCATCGCTTCTGGCTGTTCCGCCGCGGCGACGGCGAGCGCAAGGAAACCGGCGATCTCGCCTGGTTCATGCACGGTGCGTTCGGGTGACGTACTGCGAACTCCAGGTGACGACGCATTATTCGTTCCTGCGCGGGGCCGCGTCGCCAAAGCAATTGTTCGAGGTCGCGGCCAATCTCGGCCTGCCGGCACTCGGCATCGTCGATCGCAACTCGGTCGCGGGTGTCGTGCAGGCGCTCTATGCGTGCGACGAGATTGCCAAGGCGGGTGTCACGATCCGCTCGATCCCCGGTTGCCGGCTCGATCTGGTCGACGGTGCGTCTTTGCTGGTCTGGCCCGAGGATCGCGCCGGCTGGAGCCGGCTCACCCGCCTTCTCACGCTCGGCAAGAGCCGCGCCGATCGCAAGGCAAGCGAGAAGGGGCAATGTTTCCTCCACTGGGACGATGTCGCCGCTTATTCGGACGGGCTGGTGGCGGCGCTGGTGCCCGGTCTTGCCGGCGCCGAACCGGTCGATCTGCGCTGGATGGCGGACGTGTTCGGCGCGCGCGGCCACGTCTGCCTCACGCAATTGCGCCGCCCCGGCGATGCGGTACGCCTCCACGCGCTCGACCGCGCCGCGCGCCGCTATGGGCTCACCCCGCTCGCCACCGGCGACGTGCTGTACGACCTGCCCGAGCGGCGGATGTTGCAGGATGTCGTCACCGCGATCCGCGAGAAATGCACGATCGACGAACTCGGCTTCCGCCGCGAACGCAGCGCCGACCGGCACCTCAAGCCGCCGGGCGAAATGGCGCGCCGCTTCCGCCATTTCCCGCACGCGATCGCGGCGAGCGCGGCGATCGCGGAGCGCTGCACCTTTTCGTTGCGGGAACTGCGCTACCAATATCCCGAAGAGCGCGTGATGCGCGAGCATACGCCGCAAAAGGCGCTCGAAAAGATGGCGTGGCGGGCTCTCAACGCATGGTTCGCGCGCGGAAAGGTGCGTGGGCCGCGACCGAGCGAGCGCTACCGGAAGCTGCTCACCAAGGAGCTCAAGCTGGTCAAGCACTGGCAGTATGCGCCGTACTTCCTCACCGTGCATTCGATCGTGCAATATGCGGTGAGCCAGCACATCCTCTGCCAGGGGCGCGGATCGGCGGCCAATTCGGTGATCTGCTTTGTGCTGAAGATCACCTCGATCGACCCGGTCAAGCATCAACTGCTGTTCGAGCGGTTCCTGTCCGAGGATCGCGGCGAGCCACCCGATATCGACATCGATTTCGAACATGAACGCCGCGAGGAGGTGATCCAATGGATTTACGACACCTACGGACACAAGAGTGCGGCGCTGAGCGCGGTGGTCAGCCGTTTCCGCTCGCGCGGCAGCATCCGCGAGGTCGGCAAGGCGCTGGGCCTGCCCGAGGACATGACCTCCGCGCTCGCCGGGCAGGTGTGGGGCTGGTCGAGCGAAAGCGTCCCCGACAAGCATGTCGAGGCGCTCAATCTCGACAAGACCGAACCGCGCCTCGCGCTTGCGCTGGATCTGGCAGGGCAGTTGATTGGCACGCCCCGCCACCTGTCGCAGCATCCCGGCGGCTTCGTGCTGACGCGCGACCGGCTCGACGATCTGGTGCCGATCGAACCGGCGGCGATGGTCGACCGCCGCGTCATCGAGTGGGAAAAGGACGACATCGCCTATCTGCACTTCATGAAGGTCGATATTCTCGGCCTTGGTATGTTGGGCTGTATGCGGCGCTGTTTCGACTTGCTGCACGCGCACAAGGGGCAGCGCCTCACGCTCGCCGATCGCGAAATGCAGATCGACGATCCGGACGTGTTCGAGATGATCCGGCGCGCCGACACGCTCGGCGTCTTCCAGATCGAGAGCCGCGCGCAGATGTCGATGCTGCCGCGCATGAAGCCCGAGAACTTCTACGACATCGCGATCCAAGTCGCGATCGTAAGGCCTGGGCCGATTCAGGGCGACATGGTGCACCCTTACCTGAAACGTCGCGAACAGGAGCGCGCCGACCGGCTGGCAGGACGCAAGAGTACGATTGATTATCCCAGTCCCGAGCTGAAGAGCGTGCTCCAGAAGACTTTGGGCGTGCCGCTGTTCCAGGAACAGGCGATGCAGGTAGCGATCGTCGGCGCGGGTTTTTCGCCGACCAAGGCGGACCAGTTGCGCAAGGCGATGGCGACGTTCAAATACACGGGCGGCGTCGGGGAATTTCGCGACGATCTCATCGAGGGGATGCGCCGCAGGGGCATAACCCAAGACTTCGCTGAACGGCTCGTCAAGCAAATCGAAGGGTTCGGGAGCTACGGCTTTCCCGAAAGCCACGCGGCGAGCTTCGCCAAGATCGCTTATGCTTCGTGCTGGATGAAGCATCATCATCCGGACGTGTTCTGCGCCGCGCTGCTCAACGCGCAGCCGATGGGTTTCTACGCGCCCGCACAGATCGTGCGCGATGCGCGCGAACATGGCGTGGAGGTGCTGCCGCCGTGCATCAACGCGAGCGATTGGGATACGGTGTTGGTAGAGGCGCCAGCGAATGGACTGGCGCCGCTTCGGCTGGGCTTGCGGATCGTCTCGGGCTTGTCTGGCGAGGATGTCGGTAAGGTCGCCATGGCGCGCGAGGTTGCTCCCTTCATCTCCGTGGAGGACGTCTGGCGGCGCACCGGCCTGTCGACGCTCGCGCTGGACAAGCTCGCACGCGCGGATGCGTTTCATGCGCTTGGGCTCGATCGGCGGCAGGCGCTTTGGGCGGTGCGCGGGCTCGGCGCCAAGCCGCTGCCGTTGTTCGCGGCGGCGGATGCCCGAATGGGGACGGAGCCGGCGGTCGCGCTCGTGCCGCTCACCGCCGGGCGCGAGGTGGTGGAGGATTACCGCGCGACGCAACTCTCGCTGCGCGCGCATCCGCTCACCTTCCTGCGCGGCGAACTGACGCGGCGCGGCATCCGGCGGTGCGGCGATCTCCAGCACATCAAGGACGGCGCGCGCGTCGAGGTGGCGGGGATCATCCTCGTGCGGCAACGGCCGGGCAGCGCCAAGGGCGTGCTGTTCATCACCATCGAGGACGAGACGGGCATCGCCAACGGCATCCTGTGGCCCGATCGGTTCGAGGCGCAGCGCCGCACGGTGATGAGCGCGACGATGGTGAGCATCATCGGGCGCGTGCAGAAGGAGGGGCTGGTGATCCACGTCGTCGCCGATCGCGTGGTCGATCTGACCGGGCTGCTCGGCCAGATCGGCGAGATCGACCTGCCTGGAGAGACTTGGCCGCGCCTCACCATGCCCGGCGACGGCGCGACCCACGGTGGCACGATCGACCCGCGCGACCCCGAGTGGAAGCGCGGGAGGATCGACTGGCATTACCGGGAGAAGCAAACGGTGATCCCGGTGAAGAGCCATGACTTTCATTGAGGCGACAGCCGAGCCCCGTCCGCTCTACATCTTCGCAAAGCCGCCACCGGAAGTTGCGCGTCTGGTCGATCGCGAGCGGCGTGCGCGGGGTATCGATCCGCGTTACGCGCCCGAGCGGTTCCACATTACGCTCGCCCGGTTCGGTGACAGTGGCGGCATCGCGCCGACAACCTTCGCGCAGATCGATCAGGCGGTAACGTCGCTCAGGATCGAACCCTGTCGCGTGCAATTCGACAGAATCCAACGGAACATGCTGATAGGCAGCAAGGGCCTGAGTGGTCTGCGTGCCGTACGACACACGCTGGTGCGGCGGCTCGGTAACTGCGGCGTGCCGATCCTATCGAGCACCGCGCAGCCGCACGTTTCGCTCGCCTATGATGCTCCGTTCGTCCCGGACGTCGTCATCGCCCCGATCGTCTGGCGGGTCGACGAGCTGTTGTTGGTCATCAGTCATCACGGCGAAGGGCGTCACGAGGTGTTGCGGCGCTGGCCGCTCACCGCCAGACAGTTCATGCTGCCGTTCGCGGCGTAGCTTTTCCTTCCAACCCATCGTGTTGAGGCGCCTTCACTTGGCTGGGCTGTTCAGGGCTTCTCCGTGCCCAAGGCACAGTCTAGCCACGCCATCGTTCGGGGCGAGCGGTGACGCTGCTCTAAGACGCCACCTTCAGGATCAGCAGGCCCGCCAGCAGCAACCCCGCGCCGAGCAGCCGCCCCGGCGTCGCCGCTTCACCCAGCAGCGCGATCCCCAGCACGAACGAGCCGAGCGCGCCGATGCCGGTCCAGATCATGTACGCGCTCCCCAGCGGCAGGCTGCGCATCGCATAGCCGAGCAGGCTGAAGCTCGCGATCATCGCCACCACCGTCACCACCGAGGGCCATACCCGCGTGAACCCGGCCGATTGCTTCATGAAATAGGCCCAGACGATCTCGAGCAGGCCGGCGATGGTCAACGCAATCCAGGGCATGCGGCCCTCCCTTGGTGAAAGGCCGGGCCGTCCCGGACAGATGCCCCGATCGGGTCGAGGGCGTGGCCTCGCGCGGGTTCTAGGCGGCGGGCGCCGGGCTGGCAACCTGCGCCTGGAGCCGGCGCAGCACCGCCAGCGCGCGTTCGGCATCGGCGGCGGGGACGAAGGCATGGTCGTGGTGGAACGCCGCGACCATGTTGCACGCGATCCCCGCCTCGGCGAGCGCACCCGCCACCGCCGCGGTCAGCCCGACGCCGTCGAGTGCCGAGAGCACCTGCAAGGTGATCTGCCGCATCGGCGCCTCGCACGCGAAGCCCAGCACCGCCGCCTCCGCCTGCGGCAGGATGCCCGACCAGCCCTCCGCCTCGCGGAACAAACCGATCGCGTAGGACTCGAAGCGCGCGGGATCGTCGGCGGTGCAGAACACGAAGCTGCCCGGCTGCAACAGCGGCGCCATGCCGCCGATCATCGCCTCGCGCCCGCTGACCGGCGTCACGAGGCCTTGCCGTAGCGGGCGATCAGCGCGCGCACCACGCCGTTGGTCCAGCCGAAGCCGTCCTGAAGCGGATATTCGCCACCGCCGCCGGGCCGCGCCTGTTCGACATCGTATTTCTCCAGCATCCGCCCGCTCGCGCGATATTCGTGCAGCACCGTGGCGAGGAAACGCTGGGCGAGCTCGCGCGCGGCGGTCTCGTGGCCGACACGGTTGAGCCCCTCGATCGCGATCCATTGCAGCGGCGGCCAGCCGTTGGGGGCGTCCCATTGCTCGCCGGTGCGCGCCTGCGTGGTCCGCAAGCCACCGGGTGCGACCAGCGAATCGGCGATGGTTGCGGCGACCAGTTCGGCGTGGTCGTGCGACGCCAAACCGGTGAACAGCGGAAAGGCGGTGGCTGCGCTCAGCCCCTTGCGCAAACCGTGTTTGGTGATGTCCCAGTCGCCATAGCGGCCGCCCTTGTCGTCCCACAGCCACCGCTCCACCGCCGCGCGGCGTGCGTTCGCCAACGCGTCGAAGCGGGTCGCGCACTCGGTGTCGCCGCTCGCGCGGCAACCGTCGGCGATCGCGCCCTCCATGCCGTACAGCAGGCTGTTGAGATCGACCGGCACGACGTTGGTGGTGTCGATCGTCGCGAGCGTCTTGCCGTCGGCGAACCAGCGCGAGCTGAAATCCCAGCCGCTTTCCGCCGCCGCGCGAATGTCGCGATACAGCGGCCCGGCCTCGCGTCCGATCTTCTGCTGGAGCGCGGTATCCTCGCGCCAGCTTTCCTCACGCGGGCGACCGGCGTGGCTGTAATAGCGGTTGAGCGTGCTGCCGTCGGGCATCGTCACCACGCGGTCCGGCTGCATCCAGAAATCATGCTCGCGCTTGAGCGCCGCGAGCCGCCGCGCCTCCAGCGCCGGATCGTGCGTGTCGGACAGCGCCATCATCAGGTACAATACCGGCGGCTGCGAACGCTCGACATAATAGCTGCGGGTGCCGTTCGGGATATGGCCGTAGCGTTCGACCAGCGACACGAAATCGGCGAGCATCGACTCGATCAGATCGGCGTGTCCGTCCGCCTTGAGGCCGAGCATCGTGAAATAGCTGTCCCAATAATACATCTCGCGGAAGCGCCCGCCCGGCACCACATAGCGATCGGGCAGCGCCAGCGCCGAACCCCCCGGCGTCGCGGCGAGCGGCGGGCGGGTGAGGTGCGGCCACAAGGCGGCGATATGGTCCTGCACCGGCGGCCGCGATGGGTCGGCAGGCGGGGTGGGGGCCGCGGCCGGCACCGCGAAGTTGCGCGCGACGAAGGCGTGGAGCGCGTCGGGGCTTTCGGGATGCGTCGCGCACCAGTCGGCGACGATCGCGCCGTGCGGGCGGATCGGCTCGGCATCGGCGAAGCTCTTGCTGTCGGGGTAGAGCCGCGCGTCCTGCACGGCGGTGAAGATCGGCCCGTACAGATCGAGCGGGGTCGGGACGGCGCCCGCGATCGGCGTGGCGGGGGGGATGCACGAGGCGACCTCCGCCACGACCGGCGGAGGTGCTGCGTGGCGGCGGTGGCGCGCGGTGCGGTGCTTCGCCGCCCGGTGCCCGGTGGCCCCGTGTTTGTTGGCGTGGCTGGCCGGACGCTGTGGGGGTGCCGCCTCGGCAACGGTCCCCCCGACGAGCGCGAGCAACGTGGCCGCCAGAATCGCTTTCAACACCCGCAAACCCTGCCCCCTTGTTCTGCGCGGGCGGGTTTTAGCCGCCGACGGTCTGTTCGATTACCCCGAAGATCGGGTGATGCCTATCGTCCTCCGCCCAGATCCGCACCGTATCGCCGCGTTTGAGGAACGGCGTGGTCGCGGCACCGCCCCGGATCGTCTCGACGGTGCGCTGCTCGGCGAGGCAGGCGTAGCCGACTCCGCCCTCCGCGATCGGCTTGCCGGGGCCGCCGTCCGCATCGCGGTTGGAGACGGTGCCCGAACCGATGATCGTCCCCGCCGCCAGCGCGCGCGTCTTGGCGGCGTGGGAGATCAGCGTGCCGAAGTCGAACGTCATGTCCTCGCCCGCCGCGACGCGGCCGAGCGGCGCTCCGTTGACGTCGACGTGGAGCTTGCGGTGGAACTTGCCGTCCTGCCACCAGTCGCCGAGCGCATCGGGGGTGACGAACACCGGCGACAACGCGCTCGCCGGCTTGGACTGGAAGAAGCCGAAGCCCTTGGCGAGTTCGCCCGGGATCAGCGCACGCAAGCTCACGTCGTTGACGAGCCCGACCAGCCGCACGGCGGCGAGCGCCTCGTCGCGGGTCGCGCCGGCGGGAACGTCGCCCGTCACCACCACCACTTCGGCCTCGAGATCGCAGTCCCAGCTTTCGTCGGCGAGCGGGATCGGATCGCGGGGCGCGAGGAACGTGTCGGAGCCACCCTGATACAGCAAAGGATCGTGCCAGAAGCTGTCGGGCATCTCGGCGCCGCGCGCCTGCCGCACCAGCGCGACGTGGTTCACATAGGCCGAGGCGTCGGCGAACTGGTAGGCGCGGGGCAGCGGGGCGGCGGCGGCGCTTTCGTGGAAGCGCCGCATCGGGATCATCTCATGCTCGAGATCGGTGGCGAGGTTCTGGAGATCGGGCAGCAACCGATCCCAATCGTCGAGCGCGGCCTGCAAGGTCGGCACGATATGCGCGGCATCCGCGCACCAGGCGAGATCGTTCGAGACGACGACGAGGCGGCCGTCGCGGCCCCCTTTCAGGCTGGCCAGTTTCATGCGCGCTCTCCTGCTTGTTATGGGCGGCGAGCATAGCTTTCTGGTCGCGCGTGTCGACCCGCCTCTACGCCGTCTCCGGCAACGCCCAGTCTACGGGCACGCGGCCATGTTCGCGTAAGAACGCGTTCGCTTTGGAGAACGGCCGCGAGCCGAGGAAGCCGTTGTGTGCCGACAAGGGCGAAGGGTGCGCCGATTTGAGCACGAGATGCCGCCCGCCGCGCGAAACGTCCTCGATGAAGGCGGCTTTCTTCTGCGCGTAATTGCCCCACAGCATGAACACGGTCGGCTCGCTCGTGGCGGCGACGGTGCGGATCACCGCATCGGTGAACCGCTCCCAACCGCGCCCCTGATGCGAGGCGGCAGCCCCCATCCGCACGGTCAGCACCGAATTGAGCAGCAGCACGCCCTGCTGCGCCCAATGTTCGAGGAAGCCGTGCCGCGCGGGCGCGATGCCGAGATCGGCCTGCATTTCCTTGTAGATGTTGACGAGGCTCGGCGGCACGCGCACCCCCGGCTGCACCGAGAAGCACAGGCCGTGCGCCTGCCCCTCGCCGTGATAGGGATCCTGCCCGAGGATGACGACGCGCACGTCCTCAGGCGCGGTCAGTTCCAGCGCGCGGAACCACGCGCCGCCTTTCGGGAAGATGCGCGCGCCGCTCGCCTTTTCGGCGGCGAGGAAGTCCTTCAGCGCGGCCATATAGGGGCTGTCGAACTCACCCCGCAGGGGGGTGAGCCATTCGGAGCGGAGCGTTACGGTCATCGTCGGCGTGCGTGCCGGATGGGCGCCGCGCCTGTCAATCCATGTCCGTCAGCCCGGCTCGCCCATGTCGGCGGGGGGATGTTCGGGATCGAAATCGGGCGTCTTGGGATCGCCGTAAACTTCGGTGGGTGCGGCGGCCGCGCCGTAAGCCGGGGCGGGATCGGCAGCGGTTGCGACGGCCGGTGCCGAAGCGGGCGCGGGGGCGACGAACGCGGGGAGCGGGGCGGAGGTCACGATCACCTGCGCCGGCGCTGCCGCATTGGCGCGACCGACCGGCGACACCACGGCGCCAAGATGCGGCGTCGCCACGGCGACCATGGCGAGGAACCCTGCGGACAGGGCAAGTTTATGCGACACGAGAAGCGACCTTTGATCCGTTTTGCGTTTGCACCGGTTTAGCCGCGGCGCTGTTAAGACCAGCTAATAAGCTACGGTGAAAAAACGCTTGTTCAGGCCCTACGCATTCTTCCGCAGCGCGGCGATGCCGCTGGCACCGTTCTGCCGGAAACCGCGCACGCGGCAGCGCGTTGGGGTGTCGAAAGGAACCCCTCCATGCGCTTACCCGTGATCGCCACCGTGCTGCTCGCCGCCGCCGCGCCCGCTCTCGCCCAGACCGACACCGCGCCCGCGCCCGGCTCCGGCGTCCATGTCGAGGCGGTGACGCTCCACCCCGGCGACACGCGCGCCTTCACGCTCGCGGCGGGCAAGAGCCACCAGTTGCTGTACGCGACCGACCCGGCGCACCCGGCGCCCAAGGCGATTGTGGTGACGTATCAGATGTCGGGCGCGAACTCGGTCGTGACGGTGACGAGCCGCACCGGCTATCCGACCACCGGCACCGTCCTCGCCGACCGGCAGGGCGACGGCGGCTATACCGAGGCGGGCAAGATCACCGCGCGCGGCGACGGATCGACCGTGATCCAAAGCTACCCCGGCGCGCTCGGCACGATCACCTTCGGCGGGTTCGACGGCGGTCCGCAGGGGCAGGGCGGGTAAGCGTAACCGCTTATTCCTGCCGCGCGATCTCGCGCCAGCCGATGTCGCGACGGCAGAAGCCGCTCGGGAAGTCGACCGCATCGACCGCCGCATACGCCGCCGCCTGCGCAGACCGCACGTCCGCGCCGCTTGCGGTGACGGCGAGCACGCGGCCACCTGCCGCGACGAGCTGACCATCTGCGATGCGCGTGCCCGCCTGGAACACCTTCGCCCCGGTCGCCTCGGCCGCGTCGATCCCGCCGATCGCGCCGCCGGTCTCGGGCGTGCCGGGATAGCCGCGCGCGGCCATCACCACCGTCAGCGCGGTCGTGTCCGAGAACCGCGCCGCGCCGCGCGAGCCGAGCGTGCCATTGGCGACCGCGAGCATCACCTCGAGCAGGTCTTCCTCCAGCCGCAGCATCAGCACTTGGCATTCGGGATCGCCGAACCGCGCGTTATATTCGATCAGCTTGGGGCCTTCTGCCGTCAGCATCAGCCCGGCATACAGCACGCCGGAGAAGGGCATGCCCCTCGCCGCCATCGTGCGGACGGTCGGCCAGACGATCTCCGCGATCGCGCGGGCCTCCAGTTCGGGCGTCAGCACCAGCGCGGGGCTGTACGCGCCCATGCCGCCGGTGTTGGGGCCGGTGTCACCATCGCCAACGCGCTTGTGGTCCTGCGCGGAGCCGAACGGCAGGATTGCGGTGCCATCGGTCAGCACGAACAGGCTGGCTTCCTCGCCTTCGAGGAATTCCTCGATCACCGCCTCACCGCCCGGCGCGGCGAACAGGTCGCGCAGAGCCGCCTCGGCCTCTTCGCGCGTCTCGGCGACGGTGACGCCCTTGCCAGCCGCGAGGCCGTCCGCCTTGACCACAACAGGAATGCCGAAGCGATCAAGCGCCGCCAGCCCCGCGTCGAGCGAGGTCACGCGCGCATAACCGGCGGTCGGGATGCCGGCGCGGTCGCACAGCGCCTTGGTGAAACCCTTCGATCCCTCAAGCTGCGCCGCCGCCGCCGAGGGGCCGAACACCGCGATGCCGGCCGCGCGCAGCGAATCGGCCAACCCGTCGACCAGCGGCGCCTCCGGGCCGATCACGACCAGCCCGAGCGCCTGCGCCCGCGCGAAATCCACCACCGCGCCGTGATCGGTCACGTCGAGCGCGACGATCTCCGCGTGCGCCGCGATGCCCGGATTGCCCGGTGCGGCGAACAGCGTATGGAGGCGCGGCGATTGCGCGAGCTTCCAGGCGAGCGCATGTTCGCGGCCCCCCGAGCCGATCAACAGGACATTCATGGCGGACCCCTTCTACGATACGGCGCGGCTGGTAGCCGAGGACTCGCCGGGCGACAACGCCGCGCCGCTTTCGGTCGCGGAACTGGCGGCGAAGCTCAAGCGTGTGGTCGAGACCGAGTTCGGCCATGTCCGGCTGCGCGGCGAGATTTCGGGTTACAAGCGTGTCGCCTCAGGCCATGCGTATCTGAGCCTCAAGGACGACGGCGCGGTGATCGACGGCGTGATCTGGAAGGGGCAGGTGGGCATGCTGCCGTTCCAGCCGCAGGATGGGATAGAGGTGATCGCGACCGGGCGCATCACCACCTATCCCGGCCGCTCCAAATACCAGATCATCATCGAGCGGATGGAACTGGCCGGCGAAGGCGCGTTGATGGCGCTGCTGGAAAAACTGAAGGCCAAGCTTGCGGGCGAGGGGCTGTTCGAGACGACGCGCAAGCAGCGGCTGCCGTTCCTGCCGCGCGTGATCGGCGTCGTCACCTCGCCTACGGGCGCGGTGATCCGCGATATCCTCCATCGGCTTGAGGATCGCTGCCCGACGCATGTGATCGTCTGGCCGGTCAAGGTGCAGGGCGACGGCTCGGCGGCGGAGGTCGCGGCGGCGATCCGTGGCTTCGATGCGATCCAGCCGGGCGGGCCAGTGCCACGCCCCGATCTCGTCATCGTCGCACGCGGCGGCGGCTCGATCGAGGATCTGTGGTCGTTCAACGAGGAGGTGGTGGTCCGCGCGATCGCGGGCTGCTCGATCCCGATCATCTCGGCAGTCGGGCATGAGACCGACACCACGCTCGCCGATTATGCCGCCGACCTGCGCGCGCCGACCCCGACGGCGGCGGCGGAGATGGCGGTGCCCGTGCTGGCGGACCTGCGCCTCACCCTCGCCAGCCACGGCCAGCGTACCGAGAAATGCGCGCGCCGTTACCACGAACGCGGGCGCGAGCGGCTCGAGGCGCTGGTCCGCGTGATCCCCAAACGCGACGCTTTGCTCGGGCCCCAGCGCCAGCGCGCCGACGACCTCGGCGCGCGGCTCGACCGGGGGCTGGAACGGCGGGTGACGCTGGCGCGCGGGGTGCTCGATCGCTCGTCCGGCGCGTTGCGGCCGGCGGTGCTGGCGCGCCAGCTCGACGCCGCGCGCGACCGGCTGGAGCGGACATGGCGGCTCGCCCAGTCGCTCAACCCCGATGCATTGCTCGACCGCGGTTATGTCCGCGTCACCGCGCGCCCGTCGGGTGATACGCTCGTCTCGGGCGCTGCGGCGCGCGCGGCGGGGGCGGTGACGCTCCACTTCCGCGACGGCGCGGTCGACGCCAAGGTTGAGCGGGCGGGCGGCAAAGCCTATGACCGCAAGCCCGAGCCCGCCCAGCCCGACCTGTTCTGACGAGATCGCCTTATGCTGATGCCCAACACCGATCGCCTCGCCCGCCTGCACTATATGGCGAACGGTTTCCGCGTGCTGTCGCCGGGCGATCACGTCGCCTGCGCGGTGAGCGGCGCGCGCATCGTGCTGGAGGATCTGCGCTATTGGAGCGTTGTCCGGCAGGAGGCTTACGCCAGCGCAACGCTCGCCACCGAGGCGCTGAAAGCCTGATGCGCGGGGCAGGCGGTCCGCTCGCGAGCGTCGCCATCCTGCTGCTCGGCAGTTGTGCGGCGGTGCCGCCGCCCCGGACTGCCCAGCGCCAGACCGTCCAGCCCGCTCCGCCGAGTGCCGCCGCGCGCGTGCCGACCGTCCAGCCGCACCGCCGCGCCGGGCCGGCGACGTTCAGCTATTCGGGCAGCATGACGCAGGGCGGGCTGGTGATCGGCATCGCCCCGGCCGGCGCGACCGGCGTGACCGTCAACGGCGCGGCGGTGCCCGTCGCCGACGACGGCCGCTTCGTGTTCGGCTTCGACCGTGACGCCGGGCCGAGCGCGCAGATCGTCGCAACGCTCGATGATGGCTTGCAGGTGCGCGACCAGCTCACCGTCGCACCGCGCGCGTGGGACGTGTCGCGGCTGGCGACGCTCCCCAAATATCCGGTGCCCGCGCCCGAGTTCGCGCGGGTCCGCCCCGGCGAACTCGCGCAGATCGCCGCCGCGCGCCGCATCGTCACCGATGCTGAAGGCTGGCGGCAAAGCTTCCTGTGGCCTGCGACCGGGCGCATTTCGACGCTGTTCGGATCGCAGCGCATCTACCGGAACGGCGAGGCGGGCGCGTATCATTCCGGGCTCGACATCGCCAAGCCGACCGGCTCGGTGGTGCTCGCGCCCGCCGACGGCGTAGTGATCCTTGCGGCCGATCATCCCTTCACACTCGAAGGCAATCTGCTGATGCTCGACCACGGCATGGGCGTGAACAGCGCGTTTCTGCACCTGTCGCGGATCGACGTGCATGTCGGCGATCATGTGCGGCGCGGCCAGCCGATCGCGCGGTCGGGCATGACCGGACGGGCTACGGGGCCGCATCTCCACTGGGCGATCCGCTGGCGCGACTCAAAGCTCGATCCTTTGCTCGTCGCCGGGCCGATGCCGGGCGCGCATTAAACCGGCAGCAAGTTGCCGGTTTGGCGCGCGTTTATTGCGCCGGTAACGCACATCTGTTGCAATATGGATACAGCGTTCACGAAAGTGACTTGCTTCTGAAGGTGCGACTTTACAGCTTTGAAACGGGGCCGCATTCCTCCGGCATTGTCCTGGGCGCAGCGGATTGCGGCGCAGCGGGATTCGAACGCTCGTGCATGGCGCGCAGATCGCCACCGGGCCAAAAGAGGGACTTTGATGATCAGCACTCTTCGAATCGCTGGCAAGGCGCGTCTTCTCGTCGCCACCGCGCCGTTCGCCATGATGCTCGGCGCAGCGCCGGCATTTGCGCAGGACACCTCGTCCTCGCCTCAGCCCGCTGTCGACGCCGGCACCGCTGCTCCCGACGCGGCCCCCAAGGACATCGTCGTCACGGGCTCGCTGTTCCGCCAAGCGGTCACGCCGTCGCCGGTTACCACGCTCTCGACCGAGAACCTCGACCAGCGCGGCATCCAGACGATTCAGGAGGGCATTCAGCGTCTGTCGTCGAACAACGGCGCCGCGCTGACCAATTCCTTCACCGCAAACGGCGCGTTCGCCGGCGGTGCGTCGGCGGTTTCGCTGCGCGGCCTGTCGAGCAGCTCGACGCTGGTCCTGATCGACGGCCTGCGCGCCGCTTACTACCCGCTCGCGGACGATGCGACGCGTAACTTCGTCGACCTGAACACGGTTCCGGACGACATCGTCGACCGTATCGAAGTGCTGAAGGACGGCGCGTCGTCGAGCTACGGCGCGGACGCGATCGCGGGCGTGGTCAACATCATCACCAAGCGCAGCATCGAAGGCGTGTCGGGCCGCGCGGAAGCGGGCATCTCGGGTGACGGCATCGCACCGAGCCAGCGCCTGACGCTGACCGCTGGCCACGGCAACCTCGATAACGACGGTTACAACGCCTATATCAGCGGCTTCTACTATCATAGCGGCTCGGTGAAGAACAGCGACCTGCGCGCGCCGTTCAACTCGTCCGACCAGAGCGGGATCGGTGGCCCGAACAACATCGTCAGCGCCGACAACTTCGGCGCGACCACGGCTGGCCCGAACACCTATGTTCGCCCGACCGGTGGCACGCAATATTCGTTGCTGAGCAACGGCTGCGTCAACGGCAACCCTGTCACCGCGGCACAGAGCGCCACCAGCGTCATCCCGAACACGATCTGCGCCACCGACGCGATCAACAGCTACGGCGTCGTCGCCCCGAACATCGAACGCTTCGGTGGTTCGGCGAAGTTCAGCGCCAAGATCGGCGGCAACTCGGAAGCCTATGCCGAGTTCAACTTCCTGCAAACCAACACGCAGTACACCGGCGATCCGTCGGTGATCTACGCGAACGCGCCCGCCGGCATCTACAACCAGCCATATTCGACGCGTTCGAGCACGGCCGCCTACGCCGCGGGTTCAGGCGCGCTGACGCTGCCGGTCTATGTCTGCGCCGCCCGCGTCAACTGCAACGCAACCAACGGCACGCTGAACCCGAACAACCCCTATGCCGCTTCGGGTCAGACCGCGCAGATCATCGGCGCCCTGCCGAACTCGGTCACCAGCGACGCAACGCGCTACCGCGTGTATCGCGCCGCCGCCGGTATCCACGGCACCGTGTTCAACGACTGGGACTACCGGGTCGACCTGACCGCGATGCACACCGATCTGCGTCGCACGCAGAACGGGTATGTCTATATCCAGCATCTGCTCGATGAGATCGCGGATGGCAGCTACAACTTTGTCAATCCGTCGGCGAACAGCGCTGCGGTGATGAACTACCTCGAGCCGACCAACATCACCGACTCGAGCTCGGATCTGTACCAGGCGCAGGCAAGCGTGAGCCATGCGATCTTCCAGCTGCCGGGCGGTCCGCTCCAGCTCGGCGCCGGCGCGTCGGTCTATTACGAAGCGGTCGACTCGCCGAGCGCCAACTCGGACATCAACGGCGCGACGCAGCGTTACTTCACGATCAACGCGTTCGGCACCGAGGGGCACCGTACGGTCGCCTCGGCATTCGGTGAAATCAACGCGCCGATCTTCGATCAGCTCTTGCTGAACGCCTCCGGTCGCTACGATCACTATTCGACCGGTCAGGGCGCGTTCTCGCCGAAGGTGGGCGCCAAGTTCACGCCGATCAAGCAGCTGACGATCCGCGGCACGTGGTCGCGCGGTTTCCGCATCCCGAGCTTCGCGGAAGCCAACGCGCTGCCGACGACGGGCTACGTCACCAACTCGGCGGCGTTGTTCAACGATAACTACCTGGCGCAATATGGCTGCTCGACTGCGAACTTCAGCACCGCATGCCCGACCTACCTGCGTTCGGGCAGCTATGGCTCGACGACGCTCGCGTCGCCGAACCTGAAGCCGGAGAAGTCGCGCAGCTTCACCGGCGGCATCGTGTTCGAGCCGATCCGCAACGTGTCGTTCTCGGTCGATTACTTCAACATCAAGAAGACCAACGCGATCACGTCGCTGACGGCGGGCGATGCGCTTTCGGCCTATTACTCGGGCCAGGCAATCCCGGCGGGCTTCACGATCACCGCCGATGCGCCGGACCCCGCGCATCCGAATGCTCTGCCGCGCGTCCTCTACGTGACGTCGGCGCTGGTCAACGCGAACACGCTTCAGTCGTCGGGCGTCGACTTCGGCATCAACAGCCGCGTTCAGATTGGTGGCATCACCTGGACGAGCAACCTCGATGCGACCTGGCAGATCGAGCTGAGCACGACCTTCCCGGACGGCCACAAGGAGACGTATGTCGACACGCTCGGCAACTACAACCTGACCGCCGGCTCGGGCACGTTCCGCTGGCATGGCAACTGGCAGAACACGTTTGAGAAGGGCCCGATCGCGCTGACGGGCACCGTGAACTACACCTCGGGCTACAACCTGTCGGCGGAAGACCAGGGCAACGCGTATGAGGATTGCGGCCTCGCACCGTCGCCGGCCTACACCGGCTGCCGCGTGAAGAGCTACATCACGTTCGATCTCAACACGAGCGTCAAGGTCAACAAGAGCATGACCTTCTACGTCAACGTGCAGAACCTGTTCGATCGCCTGCCCGGCATCGATCCTGCGACGTACGGCGCGTATCTGTACAACCCGGTTCAGGCTGGCGAGGGCATCTACGGCCGTCGCTTCCTGGCGGGCGCGAAGTTCAACCTGTAACGGTTGAATCCGCCGAAACGAGAAGGGCGGCTCCGCGAGGAGCCGCCCTTTCTTTTTGTCCTAAGACGGCAAGTTACGCGACGCTCAGCTCCAGTCTGCCGTCGCCTTCATCGACCCGCACCGTCGCGCCGTCCTTCACCTGACCGCGCAGGATCAGGTCGGCGAGCGGGTCTTGCAGGTAGCGCTGCACCGCGCGCTTGAGCGGCCGCGCGCCATAGACCGGATCGTAGCCGACCCGCCCCAGCCACGCCCGCGCGCCCTCGGTAAGATCGAGCGTCACCTTGCGATCGGCAAGCAGCTTGTCGATCCGCCGCACCTGGATGTCGACGATCGGCGCCATCTCGCTCTGCCCCAATCGGTGGAACAGCACGATCTCGTCGAGCCGGTTGAGGAACTCGGGCCGGAAATGTCCGCGCACGATCTCCATCACCTGCGGCTCCACGCTCGCGACATCCTGCCCGTCCTCCAAGGTGGTCAGGAACTGCGAACCGAGGTTCGAGGTCAGCACGATGATCGTGTTGGTGAAATCGACCGTGCGGCCCTGACCATCGGTCAGCCGCCCGTCGTCGAGCACCTGCAACAGCACGTTGAACACGTCGCCGTGCGCCTTCTCGACCTCGTCGAACAGGATCACCTGATAGGGCCGCCGCCGCACCGCCTCGGTCAGCACGCCGCCTTCCTCGTAACCGACATAGCCGGGCGGGGCACCGATCAGCCGCGCGACCGCGTGCTTCTCCATGAACTCGCTCATGTCGATGCGGACCATCGCCGAGGGGTCGTCGAACAGGAACTCGGCGAGCGCCTTGGTCAGCTCGGTCTTGCCGACGCCGGTCGGCCCCAGGAACAGGAACGATCCCATCGGCCGGTTCGGATCCTGCAACCCGGCGCGCGAACGCCGCACCGCAGTCGAGACGGCACGCACGGCGGCGGCCTGCCCGATCACGCGCTTGCCGAGCGCTTCCTCCATCTGGAGCAGCTTCTCGCGCTCGCCCTCCATCATCCGGTCGACCGGGATGCCGGTCCAGCGGCTGACCACCCCGGCGATATCGTCGGCGGTGACTTCCTCGCGCAACATCGCGCCCTTGGTCGCACCCTGCGCCTCCGCCACCTGCCGTTCGAGCGCGGGGATGCGCCCGTAGGACAGTTCGCCAGCACGCGCGAGATCGCCCGCACGCTGCGCCTGATCGAGTTCGAGCCGGGCGGCGTCGAGCTGCTCTTTCAGCTTGGACTCGGCGGCGATCTTGTCCTTCTCACCCTGCCAGCGCGTGGTCAGTTCGGCGGATTGCTGTTCGAGGTTGGCGAGATCCTCCTCCAAGGTGGCGAGCCGGTCCTGCGACGCCTCGTCGCTCTCGCGGCGCAGCGCCTCGCGCTCGATCTTCAGGCGTAGGATGCGGCGGTCGAGCGTCTCGATCTCCTCGGGCTTGCTCTCCACCTCCATGCGGATGCGGCTGGCGGCCTCGTCCATCAGGTCGATCGCCTTGTCGGGCATGAAGCGATCGGTGATGTAGCGGTTCGACAAGGTCGCCGCCGCGACGATCGCGCCATCGGTGATGCGCACGCCGTGGTGAAGCTCGTACTTCTCCTTCAACCCGCGCAGGATCGAGATCGTATCCTCGACGCTCGGCTCGCCGACGAACACCGGCTGGAATCGACGCTGGAGCGCGGCGTCCTTCTCGACATACTTGCGATATTCATCGAGCGTGGTCGCGCCGACACAGTGCAACTCGCCGCGCGCGAGCGCCGGCTTGAGCAGGTTGGACGCGTCCATCGCGCCGTCGCCTTTGCCCGCACCGATCAGCGTGTGCATCTCGTCGATGAACAGCACGATGTCGCCTTCGCCGGCCTTCACCTCGTCGAGCACGCCCTTCAGCCGCTCCTCGAATTCGCCGCGATATTTCGCACCGGCGATCAGGCTGCCCATGTCGAGCGCCATCAACGTGCGATCCTTCAGCGTATCGGGCACGTCGCCATTGGCGATGCGCAGCGCGAGCCCCTCGGCGATCGCGGTCTTGCCGACGCCGGGTTCGCCGATCAGCACCGGATTGTTCTTGGTGCGCCGCGCGAGGATCTGGATGGTACGGCGGATCTCCTCGTCGCGGCCGATGACGGGATCGAGCTTGCCGTCGCGCGCCGCCTGCGTGAGATCACGCGCGAACTTTTTCAGCGCGTCGTAGCGGTCTTCCGCCGAAGCGGTGTCGGCGGTGCGGCCGCCGCGCAACGCGTTGATCGCGGCGTTGAGCGCCTCCGCCTTCACGCCCGCTGCCTGCAACGCCTTGCCCGCCGCCGTGCCCGGCGACAGTGCCAGCGCGACCAGCAGCCGCTCGACGGTGACGTAGCTGTCGCCGGCCTTTTGCGCGATCTGCTCGGCCTGGTCGAGCACGCGCACCAGATCGTTGTCGATGCCGGGCGACTGTTGCGCACCGCTGCCCGACACCGCCGGGATCTTCGACAGCGCGAGGTCGGTCTCGGACAGCGCGCGCTTGGCGTCGCCGCCGGCCGACTGGATCAGCCCGCTCGCCATGCCCTGCTCGTCCTCGAGCAGCGCCTTCAGCAGATGCTCGGGGGCAATCCGCTGGTGGCTCATGCGGATCGCGACGGTTTGCGCCGATTGCAGGAAGCCCTTGGCGCGGTCGGTGAACTTTTCGAGATTCATGTGGGTGAAATCCCTCCTTTAACGCACCGGCATATGGTGTTGCCAATTTACAACACAAGCCCCTGCGATGCGGCATGGTAGCGCACGCGCCGACCTACCGGGATGAAATCATGCGTCTCAAAGCCCTCGCACTTATCGGAACCGCTATGTTCCTCGCCCAGCCTGCCGAAGCCCGGACCGCCAAGCCAGCGCCGGTCGCGTCGCTGATCCGGCAAGTCGACATCCCCTATACGCAGTTCACGCTCGCCAACGGGCTGCGCGTGGTCGTCCACACCGATCGCAAGGCGCCGATCGTCGCGGTGAGCGTGTGGTACAATGTCGGCTCCAAGTTCGAGCCCAAGGGCAAGACCGGCTTCGCGCATCTGTTCGAGCATCTGATGTTCAACGGCAGCGAGAATGCGCCGGGCGATTTCTACGCGCCGTTGAAGCAGGTCGGTGGCACCGACATGAACGGCAGCACCTATTTCGACCGCACCAATTACTACGAGACGGTGCCGACCACCGCGCTCGACCGCGCGCTGTTCCTCGAAAGCGACCGGATGGGCTATCTGCTCGGCGCGGTCAGCCAGGCGACGCTCGACCGGCAGCGCGGCGTGGTGCAGAACGAGAAGCGGCAGGGCGACAACCGCCCCTACGGCCTCGTCCAGTACAAACTGACCGAGGGGCTGTTCCCCGCCGATCACCCCTATGGCCATACCACGATCGGATCGATGGCCGATCTCGACGCTGCCAGCCTTGCCGACGTGAAGGACTGGTTCCGCTCGCATTATGGCCCCAACAACACCGTGCTGGTGCTGGCCGGGGACATCGACGCGGCGACCGCCAGGCCGCTGGTCGAGCAGTATTTCGGCGCGATCCCGCGCGGGCCGGAAAACAAACTGCCCGCCGTCGATATCCCGACGCTGACCGCGCCGAAATACGAGGTGATGAAGGATCGGGTCGGTGCGACCATGCTGATCCGCAGTTGGGCGGTGCCGGGGCTGAACGATTCCGACGCGACCGCGCTCGACGTGGCGGCTGGCGTACTCGGCGGGTTGTCGAGTTCGCGGCTCGACAACGCGCTGGTGCGCGGGGAGAAGCTGGCGGTCGAGGTCAGCGCCTATAACAGCAGTTTCTCGCAGCTCGGCACCTTCACCGTGCGCGCGGTGGTGCGGCCGGGCGTCGATGCGGCGCTGGTGGCGAAGCGGCTGGACGCGATCGTCGCGGACTTCCTCAGGACCGGGCCGACCGCTGACGAGCTGAGCCGCTACGTCACGCAGACCGTATCCGGCACGATCGCCAGCCTCGAAAAGGTCGGCGGGGGCGGCAAGGCCCGCGTGCTGGCGGAGGGCGCGCTCTATTCGGACGATCCCGGCTTCTTCAAGAAACAGCTTGGCCGTCTCGCCGCGGAGACGCCCGCGCACGTTCGCGACGTTGCGGCGAAGTGGCTGTCGCGCCCGGTCTATGCCCTCACGGTCGAGCCCGGCGCGCGCGACGCGTATGCCGAGGCGGTGGTGCCGCCGCCCGCGCCGGTCGCGCACCAGCCGGAGCCGGTGGTGAAGGGCACGCGCGGGAGCATCCCGCCCGCCGGCGCGGCGATCGACCTGACGTATCCGAAGATCGAACGCGCGCGGCTGAGCAACGGCATCGAGATCGTCTATGCGCACCGCCAGGCCGTGCCGTTCACGCGGGCGGTGCTGAGCTTCGACGCCGGGCTCGCCGCCGACGCGCCGGGCAAATCGGGCACCGCGCAACTGGCGATGGCGATGCTGACCGAGGGCACCGACCGGCTCACCTCGACCGGGATCGCCGAGGCGAAGGAGCGGCTCGGCGCGGGGATCGGCATCGGCATGAGCGCGGATCGCACCAGCGTTTCGTTCGGCGCGCCGAGCGCCAATCTGCTGCCGGTGGTCGACCTGCTCGCCGATCTGGTCCGTCACTCGGCCTATGCACCTGCCGAGATCGAGCGCAAACGCGCCGAGCAACTCGCTGGTGTCGCACAGGAACTGACCGATCCGGGCAGGCTCGCCAATCGGGTGCTGCCGCCGCTGCTGTATGGCGCGGCCTCGCCCTATGCCAAGGCGAATGGCAGCGGTGATCCGGCGGCGATCGCGCGCGTGACACGCGACGATCTCCTCGCGTTCAATCATGCCTGGCTGCGCCCCGACAAGGCCAAGCTGTTCGTGGTGAGCGACCGTCCGCTTGCCGAGATCACCGCAGCGTTCGAGCATGGTTTCGGCGACTGGACCGGCACCGGCGCACCCGGCGTGAAGTCCTTCGCCGCGCCGCTCGTGCCGACCGCGCCGAAGATCGTGCTGGTCGACCGGCCCGATTCCCCGCAGTCGGTGATCCTCGGCGCGTTGCCCACCGCGCGCGCCGGCACCGACGAACTGCTGCCGGTGATCGTCGCCAACGACGCGCTCGGCGGCGGTTTCCTTGCGCGGATCAACATGAACCTGCGCGAGGACAAGCATTGGGCTTACGGCGCGAGCGGGGGCTTCTCCCGGCTGCAACACGCCGCGCCTTACCTTGTCAGCGCGCCGGTGCAGGCGGACAAGACCGGCCCGGCGATCCTCGAACTTCGCAAGGAAGTGTCCGGCTACGTCACCACCGCGCCGATGACGCAGGCGGAGTTCGATCGCGCGATCGCCGATGCGACCCGCTCGCTGCCCGGTGAGTTCGAGACGTCGAACGCGCTGCTCGGCGCGATGCAGAACAACGATCTGTGGCAGCGGTCCGACGATTATTATGCGCACATCACGCAGGCATATCGCGCGCTGACGCTGGATCAGGTCAACGCGGCGGCGCGTGCAACGATCGATCCGGCCCGCGCGTTCTGGGTCGTGGTCGGGGATGCCAAGGTGGTGCGCCCGCAGCTTGACACGATCGGCTTGCCTGTCGAGGTGATCCCGGCGGCATCGGTCGCGACCGCGCGCTGATTTGGGCGCGAGACAGAAGGAGTTCAGGTGATGGCGGCAGTCGACGGAAATTGGGATGTCGTGGTGCGCACACCGCTTGGCGACCAGAAGGCTGTGCTCGCGGTGCAGAGCGCAGGGGCGAGCTTCACCGGCAACCTGAGCGGTGCGCTCGGCGCGGTGGAGATCCCGAACGGCACGGTCGACGGCGACACGCTCGCCTGGGTGATGTCGATCACCTCGCCCATGCCGATGACGCTCGAATGCAGCGCGACCATCGACGGCGATGCGCTGACCGGGACGGTGGGGGCGGGGATGCTCGGCAGCTTCCCGCTGGCGGGTACGCGCAAGGGCTGACCGGCTGATTGGGTGGCGCTAGTAGCTGGCGCCATCGACCAGCCGGCGCGGCAGATTGCGCCACACGGCGGGGTCGAACATGCGGAGATTGACGCCGACGCGCGGATAAGCCGGATCGGTCGGCGTCCAGTGCGTCGTGCAGCCGCAGGTGGGACAGTGCCACAGGTCGAGCGCGCGATCGCCCTGCTGATACGAGACGCTTTGCCCGCTCACGGTCAGGGCTTCGGGCGCGCAATACTGCCATAGTCCGGCGGTGCGTCGGCAGATCGAGCAATTGCACTCGGCGGCTTCCGACGGCATGTCCCGCAAGACGAGCTGGACGCGCCCGCAATGGCAGCTTCCGTGATGCTCGGGCACCGTGTCGCTCATGACCGCTGCGCCGGGCTTCAGGCGCGCCCGATCCGCGTGACATGCCCCATCTTTCGGCCCGGCCGCACCTCCTTGCCATAGAGGTGCAGGTGCGCGCCCGGCTGGGCGAGGATCTCGGCCCAGCGATTGGCATCCTCGCCGATCAGGTTCTCCATCACGACCGTCGGCGCGGTGAGGCCGGTATCGCCGAGCGGCAGGCCGCAGATCGCGCGGATGTGGTTCTCGAACTGCGACGTCACCGCGCCCTCGATCGACCAATGCCCGGAATTGTGGACGCGCGGCGCCATCTCGTTAAACACCGGGCCGTCGGCGCCGGCGAAGAACTCGCACGCCAGCACGCCGACATAGCCGAGCCGGTCAGCAATGCGCCCGGCCAGCGCCGCCGCCTCGCCCCATTGCGCGGCGATCTCGGCGGGGGCAGGCAGCGAGGAGCGGGCGAGGATGCCGTCCTTATGTTCGTTCCACGGCGGCGGGTAGCTCACCATCATACCGTCGGCACCGCGCGCGAGGATGATCGAGAATTCGTGGTCGAACGCGACGAAGCCTTCGAGGATCGCCGGCCGCGCGCCGATCGACGCCCAGGCGGCCTCAACCTCGGCGGCGTCGTGGATGCGGACCTGGCCCTTGCCGTCATAGCCGAGCCGCAGCGTCTTGAGGATCGCCGGTGCGCCGATCGTCGCGAGTGCGGGATGCAGTTCGTCGAGGCTCTCGACGCGTGCCCACGGTGCGGTGCGCCCGCCGAGTTCGGCGACGAAGCTCTTTTCCTCGGCCCGGTCCTGCGCGACGCCCAGCGCGGCGGGGGCGGGGTGCACCGGCACCTTGGCGGCGAGGTACACGATCGGATCGAGCGCGATGTTCTCGAATTCGTAAGTGACGACATCGGCGATGGCGGCGAATTCGTCGAGCACGATGCGGCTGTGGTAATCAGCCCGGGTGAAGCTGCCGGCGGTCTGCGCGGCGACGCTCTCGGCGTCGGGCGCAAGGATGTGCGTGCGATAGCCGAGCTGCGCGGCCGCCACCGCGAGCATCCGGCCAAGCTGACCGCCGCCGAGGATGCCGATGGTGGAGCCGGGGGGAAGGGGTTTCAAGATTTCAACTCCACCCGTTCATCCCGAGCGAAGTCGAGGGACATGCGCAGGTGCCTCGACTTTGCTCGGCACGAACGGAGGTGGGCCTGAACGATCATGCGGGATCGGTCGCGACGCTATCGGTCTGTGCCGCGCGCCACGCCTGCAACCGCGCGGACAGCGGCGCATCCGCAAGCGCGAGGATCGCGGCGGCGAGCAGCGCGGCGTTCTTCGCACCCGCCTTGCCGATCGCGAGCGTACCGACCGGCACGCCCGCCGGCATCTGCACGATCGAATAGAGGCTGTCGACGCCGCTCAGCGCCTTGGACTGGACCGGCACGCCCAGCACCGGCAGATGCGTGATCGCCGCCGCCATGCCCGGCAGATGCGCCGCACCGCCCGCGCCGGCAATGATGACTTTCAGCCCACGCCCGGCGGCGGCTTCGGCATAGTCGTACAGCCGCTTGGGGGTGCGGTGTGCCGAGACCACCTTGGTCTCGTGGGCGATGCCGAGTTCGGTCAGGAGATCGGCGGCATGGTGCATCGTCTCCCAATCGGAGGTGCTGCCCATGATGATGCCGACCTGCGGTTCCATGCCGAGGCCGTAGCGGCGACACGGCGGCAGGGCAACGCCTCACGCGCAAAGACGCGACACTTTCGTGCCACGCCTTTCCGATTTTCGTAACGATCAGCCTTTCACGAAGGCCAGCAGATCCTTGTTGATGACGTCGGCGTGCGTGGTCAGCATGCCATGGGGATAGCCGGGGTAGGAGATCAGCTTGGCACCCGGCACCAATGTCGCGGACACCCTGCCGGTGGTCGGGAACGGCACGACCTGATCGTCCTCGCCGTGCAGCACGAGCGTCGGTACGGTGATCGCCTTGAGATCGGCGGTGAAGTCGGTTTCGGAGAAGGCCTTCACCCCGAGCGTATGCGCCAGCACGCTGCCCATCATGCCCTGCCGCCACCAGTTGCGGCGCACGCCTTCCTTCACCTCCGCGCCGTCGCGATTGTAGCCGAAGAAGGGCAGGGTGAAGTCGTAGTAGAATTGCGCGCGGTTGGTGGCGGTCTGTTCGCGCACCATGTCGAATACCGAGATCGGCACGCCGTCCGGGTTGCTGTCGGTCGCGACCATGATCGGCGCGACCGCGCTGACCAGCACCGCCTTGGCGACGCGGCCCGGCTTGGCGCGCGCGACATAGCGGGCGACCTCGCCGCCGCCGGTCGAATGGCCGATGTGGATCGCGTCCTTCAGGTCGAGGTGATCGGTCAGCGCGACCACGTCGGCGACATAGGTGTCCATGTCGTGCCCGGTCGCCGATTGCGACGAGCGGCCATGCCCGCGCCGGTCGTGCGCGATCACGCGATAGCCTTCGCCGAGGAAGAACATCATCTGCGCGTCCCAGTCGTCGCCGGAAAGCGGCCAGCCGTGGTGGAACATGATCGGCTGAGCGTCCTTCGAACCCCAGTCCTTGTAGAAGATCTCGGTGCCGTCGGCGGTGGTGATGGTGGCCATGATGTGTCTCCCTTTGGTCTTGCGGTGGTAAAAATCAGGCGGCGTCGACGAGGACGATCTCGGCGTCGTCGTTAGCGGTGATGTGCAGCAGCGTCTCACCCGTGATAGCGGCACCATCGCGCGCGTCGAGGGTCACGCCGTTGATCTCGACCGAACCCTTGGCGAGCACCAGATAGGCGTGGCGGCTGGCGTCGAGCGCATAGTCGGTGCTCTCGCCCGCCTTCAGCGTCGCACCGGAGATGCGCGCATCGGTGCGGATCGGCAGCGCATCGGCATCCTCGGCGAACCCGCTGGCGAGCGTGACGAACTGGCCGGAGCGTTCGCCCTTGGGGAAAGGCTTGGCGCCCCAGGAGGGCTTTTCCCCACGCGTCTTGGGCTCGATCCAGATCTGGAAGATCTGCGTGGTGCCGGCCTCCTTGTTGTATTCGGAATGGCGCACGCCCGAGCCGGCGCTCATCACCTGCACGTCGCCCGCTTCGGTGCGGCCGATGTTGCCGAGGCTGTCCTGATGCGTGATCGCGCCTACGCGGACATAGGTGACGATCTCCATGTCGGCGTGGGGGTGCGGCGGGAAGCCGGTGCCGGGTGCGATCGTGTCGTCGTTCCACACGCGGATCGCGCCCCAGCCCATCTTGGCGGGATCGTAATAGCCGGCGAACGAGAAGTGATGCTTGGCGTCCAGCCAGCCGTGGTTGGCGCCGCCGAGTTGATTGAAGGGCCTACGGTCGATCATGGTGCAAACTCCCTGTGTGGAGCGGCCTTCGCTCCTGACCCGTTGAAGATGCGGCTGATCGCCACTTGACGAAAGAGCAATGATGGCATTGTATCATTGCCGAAAATGACACGTCGTCTCCCCGATCTCGAAGCGTGGGCGATCTTCGCCAAAGTCGCCGAATGTGGTTCGTTCGCCGGTGCCGCGCAGGCGCTCGGCCTGTCGAACCCGACCGTGTCCAAGGCGATCGGCCGTCTCGAGGCCCGGCTCGGTGTCGCGCTGATCGCGCGCACCTCGCGTCGCTTGTCGCTGACCGACGGCGGTCGCGCCGCGTTGGTGCGCGCCGCGCGCATCCTTGCCGAGGGCGAGGCGGTGGAGGACGAGGCGACCGAGCAATCCGCAGCACCGCGCGGGGTCGTGCGGATGAGCGCGCCGCTGTCGTTCGGGATCAGCTATCTCGGCGATGCGCTGCCGCCGTTCCTCGACGCCTATCCCGACGTGACGCTCGATCTCGCGTTGAGCGACCGGCGGGTCGATCTGGTCGCGGACGGGTTCGATCTCGCCTTGCGGATCGCGCGGCTGGAGGATTCGTCGCTGCTCGCACGGCGGCTGTGCGCGGTGCGCATCCTGCTGGTCGCCTCGCCCGGCTATCTCGACGCGCGGGGACGGCCGACGCATCCGGCCGAACTCGCCGCGCACCGCGCGCTCGCCTATACCGGCAGCGGCACGCGCGGGGTGTGGCGCTTCACGCATCCGCGCTTCGGCGAGGAGGTGGTCGAGCCGCCGGTGCGCGTGTGGACCGACAATGTCGACATGCTTGGGCCGGCGTTGCTCGCCGGGCAGGGGCTGGCGCTGCAACCCGAGTTCCTGGTGTGGCGCGACATCGCGGCCGGGCGGCTCGAGCTGGCGATGCCCGGATGGACGGTCGCCCCGCTCGCGCTCCACCTGCTGATGCCGCCGTCGCCGCTGCGGCCGCTCCGGGTGCAGGTGCTGATCGACTACCTCGCCAAGGCGCTGGCGACGCCGCCTTGGGCGTGATCTTTCTACCCCGTTCGTCCCGAGTAGCCGCCGAGTAGCCCGTGAGGGCGTATCGAGGTGGCGTGTCGAGGGACGCGTGATCGCACGCGACCTGTGCCTCGATACGCGCCCTCGATATGGCTTCGCCTACTCGGTCGCTACTCGGCACGAACGGCGGGCGCTACTGCCGCGCGCGGAAGGTCACGCCGATCGTGCGTGGGTCGCTCGGCGTACCGAGGATCAGCCCCGAATTGCCGGCCTGAATGGTCACGTTCTGGATGTAGTTCGCGTCGAACAGGTTGCGCGCGAACACGTCCACTTCCCAGCCGGCCTTGTTGCGATAGCCGAGGCTGGCGTTGACCAAAGTATAGCCCTTGATGAGCGTGTAGGCGGAGTCGGTCGGGTCGCCGTACTGCTTGGTGCGCGACACCGAATCGGCGTGGAGAATGAAGTCGCCGTGCAGCGCGGGCACCGGCAACGTATAGTCGCCGCCCGCCGAGACGGTCCATTTCGGCAGGCTCGACAGCGGCTTGCCCGACAGGTTGCAGACGGTGGTGGCGGTGCCGATCTGCTCGATCGGGCAGGGGCCGTTGGGGTAGGAATCGTACTTGCCGTCGGCATAGGCGACGGATCCGCGCAGCGAGAAGCCGGTCGTGATGATCGCGGTCGCGTCCGCCTCGAACCCGCGCACTGTCACCTTGGGGATGTTGGCGAGATAGGTGCGCAAAGCGACCGCCGCGCCGGTATCGGTCACGTTCGCCTGAAAATCGGTGACGCGCGTGTAGAAACCGTCGATGTTGAAGATCAGCCGCCGGTCGAACAGCCGCGTCTTGAGGCCGACCTCATAAGCGGTGTTGGTCTCGGGCTTGACCACCGCCTTCGAAAGCGCGGGCAAATTGTTGTTGTCGAGCGGCAGGCCCGACATGTTGATCCCGCCCGATTTCGCTCCGCGCGCGAAGCTCGCATAGCCGAGTACGCCCGAGGTAAAATCATAGGAGACGTTGGCGCGCCCGGTCAGGCTGCCGCCGTCGACCTTGGCGCTGTAGGTCTGCCCGCGCAGGATCGAAAGCTGGCTGTTGATCTGCGCCTGCGTAAGCCCGGTCGGGCCGCCGAAGGTGTAGGTATCGTAGCTGCCCGTCTTGTCCTCGTAGGTGTAGCGCAGGCCCCCGGTCAGCGTCAGCCCGGCCGCCGGCCGCCAGTTGACCTCGCCGAATGCGGCATAGCTGTTCGACTGGAAGTCGGTCCGCCCGTCCGAGCCGTAACCGTCGAGCAGATTGCCCGGCAGCGCCGCCGACGGCCCGCCGAGCAGCCAGTAGGTCGCGAGCGGCCCGTAAATCGAGATCGGCCGCCCGATCACGCGCTGGCGGAAGAAGTAGAGCCCGCCGACATAGCTGATCGCGCCGGTGCCGTTCGAGGCGAAGCGCAACTCCTGGCTATACTGGTCCTGCCGCGACGGGATGTGCTGGCTGGTCTGGATCGGAATGCCGGTATAGTCGCGGTCGTTCGCCGCATCCCAGTTCCAGAACCGCCACGCGCTGACCGAGGTGAGCGTTACCGGCCCGACGTTCCAGTCCGCCACCGCCGACACGCCGCCCTCGTTGGTGTTGGTGCCGACCGCCGCGTCGATATCGGTCACGCGATCATAGGGGTTGAAGCTGGCGGGCGTGTATGCGCCGCCGGGGAGATGCGCGGCGAGATAGGCATATTGCCGCGTCGCCGCCTTCAAGGTCGGGGCGACGCGCAGATAGACCTGCGTGCAGCAATCGCTCTCGAAATTGCTGAAATCGGCGGTGAGGCGGAGCTGAAACGCTTGCGTGGGCTTGATGAGCAACTGCCCGCGCACGGCCTGACTGCCGAGCGTGTTCTGGTCGGCACCCGTGCGGGTATTCTGGATAACGCCATCGCGCCGCGTGACCACCGCCGAGATGCGCCCGGCCACCGTATCGCCGATCAGCGCGCCCGATGCGGCCGCCTTGGCCTGCACGTAGTCGCGGCTGCCGACCGACACCTCTTCATACGCTTCAGGGGTGAACGTCGGTGCCCGCGTGGAAATGCTGATCGCGCCTGCCGTGCTGTTCTTGCCGAACAACGTCCCCTGCGGGCCGCGCAGAACCTCGACATGGTCGATGTCGCTGAAGTCGAATGCGGCGGTGGCGGGGCGCGCGTGATAGACCTGATCGACGTAATAGCCGACCCCGGGTTCGAGCCCGTCGTTCGCCTGGCTGACCGCGACCACGCTCGACCCCAGGCCACGAATGGTGAAGGCGGTGTTGCGCGGGTTCGCCGAACTGTAGTTGAGCGACGGCACCAGCACCGACAACCCCTGCGTGTTGACCGTGTACGACCGGTCGAGCAGCGCCCCGCCCACCACAGAGAGCGCGCCGGGGATGCTCTGCGGATCTTCCGCGCGGCGGCGGGCGGTGACGAGGATGTCGGCATCACCCGGCTGATCCGCTGACGGCTCGGCGGCGGGGGCAGGTGGTGCATCGGCGGCATGCGCCACGAACGGCGTGCAGGCGAGAAGCGTCGCGATGGCCGCGCGCAGAACCGGATATGTCACGAAAACCCCTTTTCGTAGCGGCGTGCCGCTTGCCCGTTTCGGGCGTTGGCGGGGCTTATTGTATATCGTGGGATATAGTTCAACCCACGACGTCGATCCCGGTACGCGCCTGGAATATCAGGCGAGCGGCCCGCCGTAGCGGCGCAACCCGGGCGTGGCCGCAGCGGTGGAGCCGTCACGCAGCATCGCGGCGTCCTCGGTGATCGGGATGGTGCCGGGCAGCAGGCGCAGGATGCGGCGGACGTAATCGGCATCGCCGAAGCGCATCACGAACACGCGCCCGCCGCGCACCCGCAGCACGAGCGCTTCGCCGGTCATCGTGCGGCGCGCGTCGGCATGCTCGATATCGCTGAAGTCGAGATGGCGACGGCGCAGCGCACGCAGGTCAATGCCGGCGGGACCGACCGCGAACTCCGGATTGATGCTGTTGCTGGACGCTCCGCCGAAAACGCCAGCACGCGTGTGGATCGCGCGCACCGGAAAACTGGTGGCGCCGTCCGCGCCGATCGTCGGCGGCACTGCCAGCCGGCGGCGTTGCGCGCGGAAGATCCAGAACAACAGCGCGCCCGAGATCAGGAACACGGCCGCGATCATGGCGGGCAGTACGATCGTGAAAAGGGTCGACTCGTCCATACCGGTGGTCTCCGCCGCAGCGCGGAGACCTTAGCCGCAAATGGGCATGTGATCGAGACGGTAACCGGCTCTACCGGCCCGACGCAGGCGCGGGGATCTTACCCCACCGGCAGCCCGGCGCGTTTCACCGCACCGAGATAGCCGCGCATCGCATCGCTCGCCCCGGACGACAATTCCATGAACGCGCGCCGCCGGTCGAACGGATCGGGTACGCGCACCAGCATGCCGGCTTCGGTCATCTTGGCAATCCAGCGCAAGGCGGTGGTCGGCGCGACGGCGGCGGCGATGCACAGGCTCGACACCGAGACCTGCGCGCGCTCCAGTTCGGCCGCGAACAGGTCGAGCAGGATGTCCCATGCCGGATCCTCGAACAGTCCGGCATCGAAATACTGGTCGCGCAGCCGCCGCGCGCGGATCGCGGCTCGCACCTCGCGCGGCGCGACCGGCGGCGTGTCGCTTGCGGTGGCGAGCGGCTGGGCGGTGTATCCGGCCGTGCGATCGGCGATGCGGCCACGCGGAGACTCCTCCGCGTCGGTGCGGCTGAGCCGGGCGAGCGTCTCGGCGATACGCGCAATCTCCTCGTTGAGGCGGCGCAACCGCACCGCCTCGACATCGCGCGCCGAATCGGAAAACCGCTCGCGTCCGTCGTGCGAGAGCGACAGCGCATAGGCACCGACCCGCTCGGCAAGCGACGGCGCGCACAACAGCTCGACGTGCGGCCCGAACATATTAGCGGCGACGAGATCGACCTGCGAGGAGGCGAGCGCGACGACCAGCCGTGCCTCGTTCTCGCGGGCGAACAGATCGACGTGCGGCAGCGCGGCGGCCAGTGCGCCCTCGTCCGCGCCTTCGCAGTCGAGCGCGATCAGTTGCAGCGGCCCCTGCGTTTCCAGTCGCGCCGCCGCCCCCGCCCAGCCGACCCGCCCCAACATCCGCGCGCCGGTCGCGTCGATCGCGGCAGCGGCTTCGGCGCCGTCATGATCGGCGATCACCAAAGCGGCTGCCGCAGCGGCCGGCGGCCGCGCACTCTCCCATCCTTCCCACCTGTTCATCTCGGCTTCCCTGCTTTTTCCCCATGTACAAACTACGCATTTATCCAGAATGGAGCAGGTGGGAAGCCTCCATTATGGACTTGTTAACGATAATTTCGGTGTTGATGTTTGCTGCGCCGCGAAATCGCTCCAAAATTAGCGCCAGCGCGGAGGATTAAACGTGGCCAATCCTGTACCTTTGTTGAAGCGCGTCAAGACGAGGCATGATCGCCAGCCGTAGCATTACTGGCGATTCGCGATGTTTCGTTTCAAATGTTACGACAGAGACTTCAATCGAGTGACTTGACGATTTCCTCGACCATCTTCTTGGCGTCGGCGAGCAGCATCATCGTGTTGTCCATATAGAAAACGTCGTTGTCGACGCCGGCATAGCCCACGCCGCCCATGGATCGCTTGATGAACAGCACCGTCTTGGCCTTTTCGACATCCAGAACGGGCATGCCGTAGATCGGTGAGGTCTTGTCGGTCTTCGCCGCCGGATTGGTGACGTCATTCGCGCCGATCACGAAGGCGACGTCGGTCTGCGCGAATTCCGAGTTGATATCCTCCAGTTCGAACACCTCGTCATAGGGCACGTTCGCCTCGGCAAGCAGCACGTTCATGTGCCCGGGCATGCGCCCCGCGACCGGGTGGATCGCATATTTCACGCGCACGCCGTGTTCCTTGAGCTTGTCGCCCATCTCGCGAAGCGCGTGCTGCGCCTGCGCGACCGCCATGCCGTAGCCGGGCACGATGATGACCTGTTCGGCCTGTTGCATCAGGAATGCGGCATCCTCGGCCGAGCCGCGCTTCCACGGCCGGTCGGTCTTGGCGGCGCCGCCTTCTGATGCGGTCGCCGCGCCGAAGCCGCCCGAGATCACGCTAATGAAGCTGCGGTTCATCGCCTTGCACATGATGTACGACAGGATCGCGCCCGACGAGCCGACCAGCGCCCCGGTGATGATCATCGCGCTGTTGTGCAGCGTGAACCCCATCGCCGCTGCCGCCCAGCCCGAATAGCTGTTGAGCATCGACACCACCACCGGCATGTCCGCGCCCCCGATCGGCACGATCAGCAGGAAGCCGATCGCGAACGACAGAACGGTGATCGTCCAGAACACCCACGCGCTCTGGTCCTGCGTGAAATAGGCGATCAGTCCGAGGATCGCCGCCAGCACGGTGAGGTTGATGATGTGACGCGCCGGCAGCAGGATCGGCGCGCCGCCCATGTTGCCGTTGAGTTTGAGGAACGCGATCACGCTGCCAGAGAAGGTGATCGCGCCGATCGCGACGCCAAGCCCCATCTCGATGCGGCTGACCTGGTGGATGGCGAGGAACGGCTGGCCGATCAGCGGGATCACCCGGTCGGCGATGCCGAAGGCGAGTGGATTGAGGAACGCCGCTGCCGCCACCAGCACCGCCGCCAGGCCGACCAGCGAGTGGAAGGCGGCGACGAGCTGCGGCATGTCCGTCATCGCGATCCGCCGCGCGGTGAGGATGCCGATGCCGGCGCCGATCGCGATCGCGACGAGGATCTCGACCGCCGTCACGGTATCGAGCGCGAACACCGGAACGCCGCCGGGGAGTATCCCGACCGGGACGAGCGGAAAGTGGACGATCAGCGTCGTCACCACCGCGATGGCCATGCCGATGATGCCCATGCGGTTGCCGCGCTGCGACGTGGCAGGGGACGACAGTCCACGCAAAGCGAGAATGAAGCACACGCCCGCGACGAGATAGGCAAGCGCCGCCCAGGGATTTACCGCCAGCTGTTCCATCGTTTGTCCTACCCCCAGATCGTCATGCCAGCGCACGCTGGCATCTCCCGTTGCTCACACGGACAAGAGCCGCACGAGACCCCAGCTTCGCCGGGGTGACGGGCCTTAGTGTTTCGCGGCCGCCGGCCGCTCTTTCTTCTTGTACATCGCGAGCATCCGCGCGGTGACCGCGAAGCCGCCGAAGATGTTGACGCTCGCCAGCACCACCGCGATCAGTCCCAGCAGCTTGGACACGGCGCCCCCCGCGCCGATCCCGGCGGCGGCGGCGGCGATCAGCGCGCCAACGATGATGACCGACGAAATTGCGTTCGTCACCGCCATCAGCGGCGTATGCAGCGCGGGCGTGACCGACCAGACGACGTAATAGCCGACGAAACAGGCCATGACGAAGATCGACAGGATCGAGATGAAGTCCATGGGTTCGCTCCTGTCGCTCAACCGAGCAATCTGGGGTTCACGACCTGACCAGCCTTGGTCAGCCGCACCGCGTCGCCGATCTCGGCATCGAGCACCGGCGCGCCTGCGTCCTTGTCCCAGAACGCGCTGAGGAAGTTGAACAGGTTGCGCGAGAACAGCGCCGAGGCATCCGCTGCCAGCCGGCTCGGCACGTTGCGGTGGCCGACGATTTTCACGCCGCCGATCTCGACCACTTCGCCCGCGACCGCACCCTCGACGTTGCCGCCCTGTTCGACTGCGAGGTCGACGATCACCGATCCGGGCTTCATGCTCGCGACCTGGGCCGCCGAAATCAGGCGCGGGGCAGGGCGGCCGGGGATCAGCGCGGTCGTGATGACGATGTCCTGCTTGGCGATGTGCGACGATACCAGTTCCGCCTGCGCGGCCTTGTATTCGTCGCTCATCTCACCGGCATAGCCGCCCGAGCCCTCGCCCTCGATGCCTGCGACATTCTCCACGAAGATCGGCTTTGCGCCGAGCGAGAGGATCTGTTCCCTGGTGGCCGAGCGCACGTCGGTCGCCGAGACCTGCGCGCCGAGCCGCCGCGCGGTGGCGATCGCCTGGAGGCCAGCCACGCCGACCCCCATCACGAACACCCGCGCCGCCGAAACCGTGCCCGCCGCCGTCATCATCATCGGAAAGGCGCGGCCATATTCCGCCGCCGCATCGAGCACAGCCTTGTAGCCGGACAGGTTGGATTGCGAGGAGAGGATGTCCATCGACTGCGCACGCGTGATGCGCGGCATGAACTCCATCGCCAGCGCCTCGAGGCCCGCGGCGGCATAGCCGTCGACGCGCGCGCGCTCTCCGAACGGGTTGAACGCCGCCGCGACCCACGCGCCCGGCGCGACTCCGCCAAGCGACCCCGGATCCGGCGCCTGCACGCCGAGCACGATGCCCGCACCGGCCAGCACGCCCGCGCGATCCGCGACGGTCGCGCCGGCGGCGGCATAATCGGCATCGGCGATCGCGGCGCTGAGGCCGGCACCTGCCTCGACCGCGACCTCGGCGCCGAGCGCGATGAATTTCTTGACGGTCTCCGCAGTCGCGGCAACGCGGCGCTCACCCGGAGCGCTCTCCCGAAGGATGGCGATCTTCACCGATGAATTACTTGCTGGCCGGCGCGAGCGCGAAATAGACGACGACGAACGCGAGCAGGAAGCACGCCACCGCCCCGTATTTCAACAGGCCGAGCACCTTGCTATAGGTCGCTTCGTGGACCTTGATGTCGCCGTCTTCGGCCATGCCTGCATCTCCCCATGCTTTATTCACCCTCGCTTAGCGGGTCCGTGCCTGTCCCTCAAGTCCCGCGATGAGGCGCTTAAGGGCGCTTTTACCCTCTTGCCGTAAGACAGGCGCTCCAACGGGTTCTTGGGGTGTAGGGATGACGCGTAACGGGCAACGCCTGCTGATGCTGATCGACGACGAGCCGGCGCAGCGCCGCCTTGTCGCGGCGATCGCGGCACGGCGTGGCTGGCGCGCGATCTTCGCCGCCGATGGCGAGATGGCGATCGCCACGCTGGGCACGCAGGATGGAATGCAGCTCGACGCGATCCTGCTCGATCACTGGACCCCCGATGCCGATCCGACCGCGCTGATCGAGGAACTGCGCACGCGCCGTCCGGCGCTGCCGCTGCTGCTGCTGACCGCCAACGGCTCGGTCGCGCAGGCCGTGTCGGCGATGCGCGCGGGGGCGACCGACTTCCTCGTCAAGCCGCTCGCGCCCGAACGGCTGCTCGGCGCGCTCGACGCGGCGGTGGCGGGCAAGGCGGCGGGCGAACTGCGTCCGCTCACCGAAAAGATCCCCGCATTGCTCGCCTTCGACGAGATCGTCGGCTCCGCTCCAGACTTCCGTGCCGCGCTCGCGATCGCCGCCAAGGCGGCGCGCGCGCGCGTGCCGGTGCTGCTGGAGGGCGAGAGCGGCGTCGGCAAGGAAGTGGTGGCGGAAGCGGTCCACGCTGCATCCCCGCGCGGCAAGAAGCCGATGATTACGGTGAACTGCGGCGCGATCCCGGCCAATCTGGTCGAAAGCGAGCTGTTCGGGCACGAGAAGGGCGCGTTCACCGGCGCGTTCGAGCGCAAGATCGGCCGGTTTCAGGAGGCTGACGGCGGCACCTTGTTCCTCGACGAAGTCGGCGAGATGCCGCTCGAGGCGCAGGTCAAGCTGCTGCGCGTGCTGCAATCGGGCGACATCCAGCCGATCGGCGCGCGCCATGCCCGTGAGGTCGACGTGCGCGTGATCGCGGCGACCAACAAGACGCTGATCGATGAGGTCGAGGCGGGGCGGTTCCGCGAGGATCTCTATTATCGGCTCAACGTGGTGCAGGTGACGATCCCGCCCTTGCGCGAGCGGCAGGGCGATATTCCGGCCTTGGCGCGTCACCTGCTCGCGCGGATCGCGCAGCAACCAGGGCTGCGGCCGCTCGGGATCACCGACGAGGCGCTCGCGCTGCTCGGCAAATACGACTGGCCGGGCAATGTCCGCCAGCTTCAGAACGCGCTGTTCCGTGCCGCCGTGCTGTGCGACGGCGCAGCGCTGACCTCGAACGACTTCCCGCAGATCGCCGCCTTGAGCGCGCAACGCCACAGCGTGCCGGGGCCGACGCCGATGGCGACCTCGGGCGGGGTCACCCTGTTCCACGCCGATGGCAATCTGCGCGCGCTGGAGGAAATCGAAGCCGACGTGATCCGCCTCGCGATCGGCCATTACCGCGGGCGCATGACAGAGGTGGCGCGTCGACTGGGGATCGGGCGCTCGACCTTGTACCGCAAGCTGGGTGAGTTGGGGATTGATAATGCAGCCTGAGGCGCAGGCGCGACCACGTTCGCGCCGGTTCGCGTAGCGAAGCGCCCAGGCCGGCCGGCGGGTTGCGCGAGCAAGCCCGTCCGACGGCGGCTTCGCCGCCGGCGCTGGCCATCACCCCACCAGTGCCCGGTCGCGCAAGCCCCGCCACACCCGCAGCGCCTGCACCGTCTCGGCCACATCATGCACACGCAGCATCTGCACGCCGGCCTCCGCGCCCTTCACCGCCAGCGCGACCGAGCCGCCGAGCCGCTCGCTCACCGGCGCTTCGCCCGACAGCGCACCGATCAACCGCTTGCGGCTGACTCCGAGCATGATCGGGCAACCGAGGCCGTGAAACAGCGCAACGCCGTTGATAAGCGCGAGATTGTCAGCGAGCGATTTGCCGAAGCCGATACCGGGATCGACCATGATCCGCGCCCGCTCGATCCCTGCCGCCACGGCCGCCTCGATCCGCGCTTCAAGCCAGTCGTACACCTCGGTCAACACGTCGGCATAGCCGTAGCCGCCGTGTGGGCCGCGCTTGGGGTCGGGCGAGTGCATCAGGATCACCGGCGCGCCCGCGCGCGCGACGATGCCCGCCGCGCGATCATCCCACAGCAGCGCCGACACGTCGTTGACGATCACATCTCCAAGCGCAAGCGCCGCCTCCATCACCGCACCCTTGCGCGTATCGACCGAGACGAGCGTACCCGCGCGCAGCAGCCGCTCGATCACCGGCGCGACGCGCTTCGCTTCATCGCCCTCCCAGACCAGCGGCGCGCCGGGACGGGTCGATTCGCCGCCGACATCGATCAACGCCGCGCCCGCCGCTGCCATCGCCACCCCGGCAGCGGCGGCCGCCTCGGGGTCGTCCTGGAGCGTGCCTCCGTCCGAAAAACTGTCGGGTGTTACGTTGAGGATGCCCGCCACCAGCGGCTGATCGAAGCGCAATGTGCGCTCGCCTATGGTAAGCGCGGGGCGGGGGGCGATGATGCGCGCGTGGATCGCGGCGGCGTGCGCACCGAGCCCCGCCACCTCCGCGACCGGGATCGTGCTGCGCGCGCGGCCCTCGATCACCTCATAGGCGGCGAACCACAGCATCCCGCCCGCCAGCCGCGCGACGCTGCCGTCCGGATGTATGACGGGGGTGTCGACGAACTGGGTGGGGCGGAGGTGGAGGGGCATCAGTTTTTGTTCAATCCCATTTCGCGGCTTTGCAACTTAGCTTTCCAGAGGGATTCCATCATCAGGATTGCTCCAGCAGCATCGGCAGAACCGGCGACTTGAAGAATGCTGACCCGATAATTAGCCGGTTCTCGAATGCGTAAAGCCGCGTTTCCACCATGCCCGTCTGCAACATAGGCTGACCAACGCCCCCAGAAACCGTCCGCACCTGTTGCGGAGCCGACATATTGTTCCTGTGTTCGTGGGCAGGTCAGCAGGTAAACACCACGAACCTGAGACAGGGCAACGCGCCACCCCACCGGCAGCGACGACAAATCGGAAAGTTGTGCAATGAACGCTGCAAAGCCGGGGAACGGTGGCTCGACGAACTGCTCGCGCAATTCTGTTACCGATTTGTTCTGAAGATCCGCGCGTTGTGCCCAACTTCGGGTGCCCGCCCCCCAGTCCACAACCAACCGACCCGCCAACGATTGGAATTCCATCAGCGGCTGAAGCTGATAAAGGTCGTACTCGGCAAATCGCGCTGGGTCGCGGCCAGCGATGGGATCGATCCAGTCGCACGGTGCCGGGCTTCCCGGACCAACACCATAACACCCTACGAAAAGCGTTTTGGCGTCGGGCGTGACCACGAACGACGCCCAATAGGGTGACGAGAAGTACGCTTGGCGGACGCGCTTCTGTAGGCGCTGATAATCGTTGAACCTGTCTTCATCGTCGCGCCACAGCGCATAGGGCGTAAGCCCATGCCGCCTTGTTTCATGGCGCAATAGCCGGACCTGTCGTGGTTCCAAACCCCCAGCAATCAGCAACTGATTAAAGCGGATCAGCGACATATCAAGGCTGCGTCGCCAGCAGATACGTCTGGCGCAGCGTATCGATCGGCGCGAGGCCGGCCGGCGTCTCGATGTGCCAGAAGGTCCAGCCGTTGCACGCCGGCGCGCCCTGCACCGCCGAGCCGACCTTGTGGATCGAGCCGAGATGCGTGCCGCACGCGCTCTCCAGGCTGCCATCGGCGCGGACCAAAGCGCGGTGTTTGCGCTTGGCGTCCGACAGGACGACGCCGGGGGTGAGATAGCCGTTCTCGACCAGCACGCCGAACGCCACCTTGGGAGCGGCCTTGGGGCTCTGCATCGTCGTCAGCGCGGATTCGTCGAGCGGCAGCGCGGCGTCGATCCGCGCTTGCGCGGCGGCGACATAGGCATCCTCGCGCTCGATGCCGATCCAGTGCCGGCCCAGCCGTTTCGCCACCGCGCCGGTCGTGCCGGTGCCGAAGAACGGATCGAGCACCACGTCGCCCTTCTTGGTGCAGGCTAGCAGGATACGGTAGATCAGCGCCTCGGGCTTCTGGGTCGGGTGGACCTTGACGCCGTCCTTCTTGAGCCGCTCCTGACCGCCGCACACCGGGAATTCCCAGTCGCTGCGCATCTGAAGCTCGTCGTTGAGCGTCTTCATGCTGCGATAGTTGAACGTGTAGCGCGCCTTCTCGCCCATTGACGCCCAGATCAAAGTCTCATGCGCGTTGGTGAAGCGGGTGCCCTTGAAGTTGGGCATCGGGTTCGACTTGCGCCACACGATGTCGTTGAGGATCCAGTAGCCGAGATCCTGGATCGCCGAGCCGACCTTGAAGATGTTGTGATAGCTGCCGATCACCCAGATCGAGCCGTTCGGCTTGAGGATGCGGCGTGCCTCGGCCAGCCATGCGCGGGTGAAGCTGTCATAGGCGGACAGGCTGTCGAACTTGTCCCACTCGTCCGTCACGGCATCGACATGGCTGCCGTCGGGCCGCGACAGATCGCCGCCGAGCTGCAGATTATAGGGCGGATCGGCGAAGATCATGTCGACGCTTGCCGCCGGCAGCGCGCGCATCGCGGTGATGCAATCCTGCTGGATGATCCGGTCGAGCGGCAGCTCAACCGCCTCCAGCGCGACGGGCGCGGCCCCGCGCGTCTTAACCTTCTCCAGAACCCCCATGCCCGTACCCCCGTGTTCAATTCCGCACCTTCCTGCGGATCGTGGGACTCGCGTCAAGCGAACATTGGTTAACGAGAAACCCTGCTAAAGCGTTAACGCGGCGGAACATTTCAGGACTGGACCAAGATGTTGAGTCCTGAGTTATCCACAGGCCCCAGCGCTTGGGTGTGGCGTTTTCGACTCGGCCTCGCGAAAAAATGCCGCGACCGGTGCGAAGCTGCGGCGGTGGAGCGGCGAGGGGCCGTGTTCGCGCAACGCCCGCAGGTGTTCGGGCGCGCCATAGCCCTTGTTGGTGATCCAGCCGTAATGCGGATGCGCCTCGTGATGCGCGAGCATGATCGTGTCGCGGGTGTGCTTGGCGATGATCGAGGCGGCGGCGATCGACAGGCTGATCGCATCGCCCGACACGATCGCCGTGGCGGTGTGGCCCCAGCGCGGCAAGCGGTTGCCGTCGACCAATACGTGCCCCGGCGCGCAGCCGAGCGCCTCGACCGCAAGCGTCATCGCCTTCATCGTCGCCCAGTAGATGTTGAGCGTGTCGATCTCCTCGGCCTCGACGATGCCGACGCCGACATGCGCGCAGCCGCGCAGCCGGTCGTGCAGCCGCGCACGCTCGGCGGCGGGGAGCTTCTTCGAATCGTCGATGCCGCGCGGGATGCCCTTGGCGGGCAGGATGACGGCGGCGGCGACCACCGGCCCGGCGAGCGGACCGCGCCCGGCTTCGTCCACGCCCGCGACGGGCGCGAGGCAGAGTTTTTCGTGTTTGAGGGTCGGCATCAGGCGATCCGCCATGCCGGAAATCGTCGTGTCTCGCCAGCCTGATAGAGACAGATCGCATTGCCGACGGGGTCGCGCGTGCGCGCCTCGCGCCAGCCCCAGCGTTGGTCGACCGGATCGGCGACGGTCGCGCCGGTCGCGCGTAGCGCGGCGACGGCGGCGTCGAGATCGCCGCATTCGAGATAGAGCATCGGCCCGTGCGGCATCTCGTCGGCCGCCTCGATCGACAGCGTGACGCCGCCTGCGCTTTCGAACCGTGCGTAGCGAGGGGCGGCATCGACGATGCGGGTGAGGCCAAGCGCTTCGTAGAAGGTGGCGCTCGCGGCGAAATCGGCGAGCGGCAGCGTGATCTGGTTGGGCGTCGGCGCGGGCGGCGCATCGAGCCGCACGGTCTGCTGCCCCATCGGCCCGTGTGCGCCGCCAAGCCCCGGCGCGCCGAGCATCGCCAGCCGCACGAAGATGCGCGCGCGCTCGATCGCGTGGAGCAGGGGCGTGCCGCGCGCGAGTTCGGTCGCGATCGCCGAGGCGAGCGTGCAGCCGGTGCCATGCGTATGGCGCGTGGCGATGCGCGGACTTTCCCAACGCGCGATCTCGCCGTCGGGGCCGACGAGGCGGTCGGTCAGCATATCGCCCTTGGCGTGACCGCCTTTAACGAGGATGGTCGTTCCCATCGCCAATGCCAAGCTTACCGCCTCATCCACCGTTCGCCCTGAGCTTGTCTCAAGCGCTGCGCTCGCGGCCCGTGCTTCGACAGGCTCAGCACGAACGGAGGAGAGGGCCGCTAGTTCGGGCAGGTTGGGCGTCACCACCGTCGCGAGCCGCATCAGCCGTTCGAACGCCGCGACCGTTTCGGCATCCGCGAGCGTAGCGCCGCTAGTGGCAACCATAACCGGATCGACTACGATCGGCAGCGTATCATGTGCTCCCGCGAAGGCGGGAGCCCAGCCTAGGTTTCCGCCTTCGCGGAAACACAAAGAGGTGAGCGCATCGGCCACCGCATGCGCCGTCGCGGCCGAGCCGATCATGCCGATCTTCACCGCGTCCACACCGATATCCGACACGCATGCTTCGATCTGCGCCGCCACCATGTCGGCCGGCACCGGCATCACCGCCGCCACGCCGAGCGTGTTCTGCGCGGTGATCGCGGTGATCGCGGTCATCGCGTGGCCGCCGAGCATCGTCACCGTCTTGATATCGGCCTGAATGCCTGCGCCGCCGCCCGAATCCGACCCGGCGATGACGAGGATGCGCGGTGTCGTCACGCATGCCCCTTGAAGCGGCGCACGCTCGAACCCGGATTGCCGGCGAGCGCCTTGCCGACCCGCGCGGGCCGGTCCATCAGCTCGCCGCCGCAGGTCGGGCAGCGATCGTCGAGATCCTCCGCGCATTCGGCGCAATAGGTGCACTCGAACGAGCAGATGAACGCGCCGGAGGCGTTCGCGGGCAGGTCGACGCCGCAGCGTTCGCAATCGGGGCGCATTTCGAGCATTCTTCTACCTTCCAACTCTCGTCACTCCAGCGAAAGCTGGGCTCTCTCCGTGTGGCGCGGTCCCGCTCGCCCCGAGAAGACCCCAGCTTTCGCCAGGGTGACGTTTGTGGTGGGGCGGGGCAGGCCGCGTCGACGTTACGCCGCCGCCGCGCGCACCGCGTCGCAGATCCGGTCGACCACGTGCTCCACCTGCGCGGAATCGTCGCCCTCGGCCATCACCCGGATCACCGGCTCGGTGCCCGAGGGGCGGATGACGAGCCGGCCCTTGCCGACCAGTTCCGCCTCGGCCTCGGCGATCACCGCCTTCACGCTCTCCGCCTCCAGCGGCTTGCCGCCGGCGAAGCGCACGTTCTTGAGCAACTGCGGGAGCGGATCGAAGCGGTGGAGCAGTTCGCTCGCTGGCATGCCCGAACGCACCAGTTCGGCGAGGATCTGCAACGCCGCGACCAGTCCGTCGCCGGTGGTGGCGTAATCGGCGAGGATGATGTGCCCCGACTGTTCGCCGCCGACGTTATACCCCTGCGCGCGCATCGCCTCGAGCACGTAGCGATCGCCGACGCTGGTGCGCACCAGCTTGATGCCCTGCGTGGCGAGATGCCGCTCCAGCCCGAGGTTCGACATCACCGTCGCGACCAGCCCACCCTGCTTGAGCCGCCCGGCGCGCGCCCAGCCGCTCGCGATCGTCGCCATCAACTGGTCGCCGTCGATCACCTTGCCGTTCTCGTCCACCACGATCAGCCGGTCGGCATCGCCGTCGAGCGCGATGCCGATGTGGGCTCCGCTCGCCACCACCGTCTCGCACAGCACCTGCGGTGCGGTCGAGCCGACCCCGTCGTTGATGTTCTTGCCGTTGGGCGTCACCCCGATCGCGATCACCTCGGCACCCAGTTCCCACAAGGCGGAGGGCGCGACCTGATAGGCGGCGCCGTTCGCGCAATCGACCACGATCTTGAGCCCGTCGAGCGTCAGCCCGGCCGGGAAGGTCAGCTTGGCCGCGTGGATGTAGCGCCCGCGCGCATCCTCGACGCGCCGCGCGCGGCCGATCTCCTCGGGCGCGGCGAGCGGCACCTCGCCGTCGATCAGCGCCTCGATCGCGAGTTCGTCGGCATCGGACAATTTGTAGCCGTTCGGGCCGAACAGCTTGATGCCGTTGTCCTGATAGGGATTGTGGCTGGCCGAAATCATGACGCCGAGATCGGCGCGCATCTCGTGCGTCAGCATCGCGACGGCCGGCGTCGGCATCGGCCCGACCAGCACGACGTCCATGCCCACGGACGTGAACCCGGCAACCATCGCGTTTTCGAGCATATAGCCCGACAGGCGGGTGTCCTTGCCGATCACGACGCGGTGGCGATGGTCGCCGCGTCGGAAGTGCGCGCCCGCCGCCATGCCGACCTGCATCGCCATCGCCGCCGTCATCGGAGCCTTGTTGGTGAGGCCACGGATGCCGTCGGTGCCGAAATATTTGCGTGCCATGCGTCGCTCCAAGGTGGATGACCGCCCTGATAGCGCCGCCGCGATCGGAGCGCGAGTGGGGCGTTACTTCACCCCGTGCATCCACGTCTTGAGCGGCCACGACAGCGCGAGCAGCACCACGCCCAGCACGATCGCGACCTCGGAGATCGTCACGAACACGCCGACATAGGTGTCGAGGCTGACCTTGAGGTTGGTCACTTCGCCGCCGACCGTCTCCACGCTGGCGAACTGCGCGACCACGCCCGCGACGTACTGCGCGACCGAGATCGACAGGAACCACACGCCCATCATCAGCCCGACCACGCGCGCGATCGACAGTTTGGTGATCATCGACAGCCCGACCGGCGAGATGCACAGCTCCGCCACCGAATGAACGAGGTACAGCCCGGCAAGCCAGATCATCGCCACCTTATAGTCCGGCCCGACATAGGCCGTGCCCCACACCAGCAGCAGGAAGCCGAGCCCTACGCCGATCAGCGCGATGCCGAACTTGACCGGGATCGACGGCTCCAGCCCGCGCTTGGCAAGCGCCGTCCACAGCCAGCTCATCACCGGTGCCAAAGTGACGATGAAGAAGGCGTTAAAGAACTGCGTCTGCCCCGCCGAGATCGGGATGCCCCACAGATCGGGCTGGGTATTGCGATCCGCGAACAAGGTGAGCGAGGAGCCCGCCTGTTCGAACAAGGTCCAGAAAATCACGTTGAAGGTGACGAGCACCATCGCCGCCAGCATCATCTGGAACTCCTGCCTTGAACCCGCGAAGAACGACCAGATCAGGATCGCCGGCACGCCGACCAGGAAGGTGCCGAACAGCAATTTGCCCATCAGCGACAGCGACGCGACATAGCCGATGAAGCCCGAACCCGGCTCGGGCGGGGCCATGTTCATCAGATTGACGAACAAGAGGTAGAATAGCGGAATGCCGATCAGCGCGGCGGCGTAGATGCCGAGCGCGCGATCCTTGGCGGTCCCCGCTGCGATGCCGGCGGGCGGCTCGCCATAGCCGCCGAGCTTGCCGCCATCGAACTGGATCAGCGTCCACGAAAACAGCATGCCGACCGCGGCGAGCCCGAACCCCGCCCACCAGCCGACCGCATCGGCCAGCCACGGACACAGCAACTGCGAGCCGAGCGAGCCGAGGTTGATGCCCATGTAGAAGATCGTGAACCCCGAATCGCGGCGTCGGTCGCCCTGTGCGTAGAGTTCGCCGACCATGGTCGAGATGTTGGGTTTGAAGAAGCCGTTGCCGACCGACACCATCGACAGCGCGATCAGCAGCACCGCGATGTAGAACGGGCTGCGCTCGCCGTCCGACATGAAATGCCCTTTCGCGACGGTCTGCGCGACTGCGCCGTCCTGCCCGAGCAGCGACACCGTGCCGTCGTCATTGCCCTTGATCCTGAGCCGTTGCGCGCCGTCCACGACATAGCGTGCCTCCGCGCCGTTCACGGTGGTGATCTCGACCGAATGGCGCGTGCCGTCGATCACCGCATAGGGCGTTGCCGCCGGGCCGCCGAAGCACAGCACGAAATAGCCGACCGCCATCAGCAGCGCGCCGAACTTCACCGCGCGTTTCGCGCCGAGATACTGGTCCGCCAGATAGCCGCCGATCAGCGGGGTGAGGTACACGAGCGCGGTATAGCCGCCGTAGAGGCCGGTCGCGGCGCGATCGCCGAACACGAAATGCTTGGTGAGATACAGCGTGAGCAGCGCGCGCATGCCGTAATAGCCGAACCGCTCCCACATCTCGGTGGTGAACAGCCGGGCGAGCTGGCGCGGGTGGCCGAACCAAGTCTCGCCGGCGGCCGGATTGACATGGGTGATGTCCGGCTCTCGCGGGCTGTCCGCGGTCGGGGTGTCCACCATTTTGTATTCGCTCCCAAAATCCCTCGACCCGGCTTTGCGCGGGGCGTTTTGTAGCGGATGAAACTAGCGGCAATCGCGGGCCTGTAAATACGCGAGGCCACACGCTACATCGCCGTCCATGTTCAACGACACCAGTTCGCCGCTCGCGCTGCTCGCCACCCGCCGTTCGGGCAAGCCGCGCGACATGATCGCCCCCGGACCTTCGCCCGAGCAGATGGAGACCATCCTCTCCATCGCCGCGCGCACCCCCGATCACGGCAAGCTCGCGCCCTGGCGGTTCGTAGTGGTAGGCGACGACACGCGCGCGCGCCTCGCCGAAGTCATCACCGACGCCTATCGCGCCGAGCGCCCGCAGGCGACCAAGGTCGAGATCGACTCGCTCGTTCAGTTCGCGCATCAGGCGCCCGCGCTGGTGGTGGTGCTGTCGTCGCCGCATCCGACCAGCAAAATCCCGTTGTGGGAACAGGAGCTGTCGGCGGGGGCGGCTTGCATGAACCTGCTCACCGCCGCGCATGCGCTCGGCTTCGTCGGCGGGTGGTTGACCGGCTGGCCGGCGTTTTCGGACACGGTGCGCGATGCGTTCGGTTCGGCGCCGGAGCGAATCGCCGGCTTCATGTTCCTCGGAACGCCCGAGCGTCTGCTCGACGAGCGGCCCCGTCCCGAACTGAGCGCCGTGGTCTCGCAATGGGCAGGCTGAACACTGGACGGCCAGCCCGGTTGCTGTATTAGGGTGGCATGACAGCGCTCAGCAACGACGACAGCCCGGTTTATATCCGGTTGCGCGGCACCATCGCCGCGGCGATCCTGCGCGGCGACTATCGCGCGGGCGATCAGCTTCCCTCGGTCCGCGCGCTTGCCGCACAGCATGGCGCCAATCCGCTGACCGTCGCCAAGGCGTATCAGACGTTCCAGGACGACGGCTATGTCGAGGTGCGGCGCGGTGTCGGCATGTTCGTGCTGCCGGGCGCGGCGGAGAAACTGCGCGCGGCGGAGCGGACGTTGTTCCTCAGCGAAAGCTGGCCGCGCATCCGCGATCACATCCGGCTGCTCGGGCTGGACGCGGCGGACCTGCTGGAGCGTAGCGAGGCCTGAGCTTACCCTCGACGGAGACAGGCGAGGGCGGTCAGCCCGGGAACAGGCCCAGCCGCGCCACGTCCTCGGCCGAGAGGTCGATCCCGAACAACATGCTCAGCCGCAGCCGATAGACGCGCGGGTCGGTGATCTCCGCCTCGGTCGTCTCGCTGCCTGAGCGGCGGCGATACGCGCGGTCGGTGAGCGAGGCGAACCCTTTGGGCAGTACGATGCTGACCACGTTTGTGGTACGGAAGCGGCTGCCCGGCGCGGTCGATGCCCACAGATTACCCATCGCCAGATCGGCGTCATAGGCCAGCGCGGGCACGAAGCTGTATTGCGGCTGAAACCCTTCGCCGCCGCCGCGCCCGTCGGTGGTAGCCGCGTCGCCCGCGCGCCACACCACCCAGCCGCGCGCATCCTCGTGCGTCAGGCGGAAGCGTGCGCCATCCGGGGCATCGGCTTCCGCGCCATCGACCAGCGGCATCGGCGGGGTGTAGCTGCCGCCGAACCCGGCGTCGGCGATCCACTCGGTGTCGCCCAGCGAGACGATGCTGATCGCGTGGGTCAGCGGCGGCACCTCGGTCGCGCCGAGCCACACGCGCGCAAGCTGCGGCCGCGCGACGAAGCCGAGCGCGGCGAGCGCATCGAGGAACAGCCGGTTGTGTTCGAAGCAATAGCCGCCGCGCCGCGCCGTCACCAGCTTGGCGAACACCGCGCCGCTGTCGATGGCGATCGCGCGGCCGAGCATCACATCGAGGTTTTCGAACGGGATCGCCAGTCGGTGTGCGCGCTGGACTGCGGCGAGGGCGTCCGCGTCGGCACGCTCGGGCCCGGCGAGGCGGATACGGTCGAGATAGGCGGAGAGATCAAAGGTGGTCATGTGGCCCTCTTATCTATTGCAGCGCAACATGCTAGGTTGCGTCGCAATGAACGCTCCCGGCCCGATCGACAGCACCCGGATCCTGCCCTTCGGCGACGCCGCCATCGCCGAGGCGGCGGCGCTTATCAAGTCCGGCCAGGTGGTCGCGGTGGCGACGGAAACGGTGTACGGGCTCGCCGCCGATGCGACCCAACCCGCCGCGGTTGCGGAAATCTACGCCGCCAAGGGGCGCCCCGCGTTCAATCCGCTGATCGTCCACGTTCTCGACATGCACATGGCGCACCGTCTCGGCGAGTTCGACCGGCGGGCAGAGGCGCTGGCGGAGATGTTCTGGCCCGGACCGCTCACGCTGGTGGTGCCGCGCCGCGCGGGCGCAGGGATCGCGGCGATCACCACCGCCGGGCTCGATACGATCGCGATCCGCGTGCCGGCACACCGTGCGATGCGTGCGCTGATCGAAGCGTCGGGCCACCCGCTCGCCGCGCCCTCGGCCAACCGCAGCGGCGCGATCAGCCCGACCCGGGCGGAGCATGTGCTGGCGAGTCTGGGCGGGCGCATCCCGTTGATCCTCGACGATGGCCCGTGCGAACAGGGTGTGGAATCGACCATCGTCCGTGAGGTCGACAATGCGACGCGCGTGCTGCGCCACGGTCCCGTCGGCGTCAACGCGCTGCTCGCGACGATCCAGCAGGGTGCGGACGAGCATTGGCAGGCGATCCCCGGCGTGGAGCGGTTCGATCCGGGTCTCGGCGGGTTCGAGACGCGGATCGAGGCGCCGGGCCAGCTCGTCTCGCATTACGCGCCGTCCAAGCCGTTGCGCATCAACGCGATCCATGCCGAGCCCGACGAGTGGATGATCGGCTTCGGCCCGATATTCGGCGATGCATCGCTGTCACCCTCGGGCGACGTCAAGGAAGCGGCGGCGCGGCTGTTCGATCTGCTCCATGCCGCCGACGCGAGCGGCAAGACACGCATCGCGGTCGCGCCGGTGCCGGGCGAGGGGGTCGGCACCGCGATCAACGACCGGCTGCGCCGCGCCGCGCACCCGCGCTGACGCATCGACCTCCGTCATCCCAGCGCACGCTGGGACTTTTTCGGGGCTGGCGTAACGATCGCCGCGAGAGACCCCAGCTTGCGCTGGGGTGACGAACAGGACCCGGAGCCTAAGGCGTTCCGGGTGCCTCCACCGCCGGTTCGCCGATGAAATCGCGCCACAGCATGATCAGCACCGCCATCGTCGCCGGTCCGACGAACAGGCCGAGCAGCCCGAACGTCTCGACTCCGCCGAGGATGCCGATCAGCACCCACAGGAAGGGCAGGCGGGTGGCGCCGCCGATCAGGATCGGGCGGACGAAATGGTCGGCGATGCCAACGACGACAAGGCCGATCACCACCACAGCGATCGCCCCCGCGAGTGCCGACTTGGCCAGCAGCAGCAGCGCCGCGATCGCGAACATCAGCGCGGCGCCGAACGGGATCATCGCCGCCACCGCGGTCAGCGCGCCGAGCAACAGCGAATGCGGCACGCCGAGCACGAGATAGACCACCGCCATCACCGCACCCTCGCCGATGCCGACCAGCACCAGCCCGTCGATCGTGCCGCGGATCGACAGCGCGGCGAGCGAGGCGACGCGTTCGCCCGGCGGCCCCAGCATGCGGTCGCTCGCGTGGCGGCACTGCGCGAGGATCGCGTCGCGGTCGCGCAGCAGGAAGAACAGGGTGAGCAAGGTGAAGCCGAAGATTACCGCGCGGTGCAGTACGTTGCTGCCGATCAGCCGCGTGCGCGCCAGCCACTCCGCGCCGCGCAGATGCTGCCATTGCAGCGTGGCGCGTTCGGGCGTGGAGAGATTCTCCTGCCACCAGTTGGCGACCGCATGCGATCCGAACGGCAAATGCGCGACCCAATCCGGCACCGGCACGCCCTGCCTCTGCGCAAGCGTGATCCAGATGGCGACCTCGTGCGCCTCGCGCGCGGCTTCGGCAATGCACAGGATCAGCGGGATCACCACCAGCAGGCCGAGCGCGGTTGTGCCGATCGCGGCGAGCCACGTCCGCGCGCGGGCGCCGGGCCAGCGCGCCACAGCGCGCTGGCGCAACGGATCGATCGCTACCGCGATCACCACCGCCCATACCAGAGCGGGCACGAACGCGCCCGCGATCCACAGGCCGAGCAGGGCGAGCAGGGCGGCCAGTCCGATCCGGCTGAACCGCCGCACGCGTTCGCGCATCACATCTTCGTCTTCCATACTCGCCAGCTTTAGCGGCATCGCCAGTTTTCGAAAGCGTTGCTAACATGACGCAGATTTCACGCGATTTGGCATCGACATGCTGGCAAGCGCGCTGCCGAAGTCCTTGCGTGGAGTAGATAGGATGCGTCTTCTGATCGGCGAGGACGACAGCGCCGCCGCCAAGCAGCTCGCCGGCGATCTCGGCGAGCTCGGCCACGACTGCGAGATCGCACCCGATGGCCGCGCCGCACTCGCTCAGGCGACCGATTCGCGTTTCGACGCGATCCTGCTCGAGTGCACGCTGCCGTTCGTCGACGGGGTCGCGGTTACCGCGTTGCTGCGCGACCGCGGCATCGATCTGCCGATCGTCATGGTGTCCGCGCTCGACGATCTCGAACACCGGCTGATCGCGCTGGAGGCGGGGGCGGACGATTATCTCGTCAAACCCGCCGCCCCGGCCGAGATCGACGCGCGGCTTCGCGTCATCCTGCGGCGCGGTGCGGGCGCGGTGAAGTCGGGCGTGATGTGGGCCGGCGATATCGAAGTGAACGAGGTGAAACGCAGCGCCTCGCGCGCCGGCCGCGCGCTGAAGGTGCAGAACATCGAATTCCGCATCCTGTGCGAACTGGTCCGCAACGTGAACACCGTCGTCACCCGGCAGATGCTGTACCAGTCGGTGTGGAATTATGATTTCACGCCCAAGACCAATATCGTCGAATCGCACATGACCCGGCTGCGCACCCACCTGACCCAACCCGGCGAGGGCGATCCGATCGCGACGATTCGCGGCGTGGGCTACATGCTCAGCGACAAGGGCTGAGGTGGCCTGACCCCGCTGACGCACGACCGCAGGATCGACGCGATCCTTCCGCAACGACGTTGGGCGAGCTGGTGGCGTGGCGGTAGATGCGCGGTGCGGCGCACGTAGCGGGCGATGGCAGCCGATCCGCGCCAGGCCGCCGCGCCGGGTTTGCGTGTCGTGATCGACCTGCGCGCAGGCTGAACGCGAAAGGCCGACGACCTCGCGGTCGTCGGCCTTCCCGAACCAGCGGTCAGGCGATCAGAAGCTGACGCTGATCTCGCCGCCGAAGGTGCGCGGCGGGTTGAGGTTGCCATAGTCGCCGAGCACGCCGCTATAGTTGGTCGAGACCAGCGTGCTGCCGTTGTAGTTGGTGACCGGGACCGAGTTCGCACCCGAGCGGCGATAGACGTAAGTCGTGTCAAACAGGTTGCGTGCCCAGACCGCGACCGACACCTTGTTGCGCTCGCCCACCATGATGTCGGCCAAGGCAATGCGGCCGTTCACGACGAAGCTGGCGTCGGTCTTCACCGGCTCAAGCTGGAAGCTGTACTGGCTGCTCGCATAATTGCCATCGAGGTGGAAGCGGATGTTCGCGCCACCGGCGATGTTGACCGGCTTCACATAGTCGATCGCGCCCGACGCCGCATTGTTCGGCGTATAGACGATGTACAGCTGCTGCGGCAGACCCCCGGTCAGCGGGTTCACCGCCGAAGGTGCCTTCCAATAGGTGTAGGCATAGGAGCCGGTCAGCGTCAGCTCCGGGATCGGCTTCACGGTCAGATCGACCTCGACGCCGCGGATCTTGGTGTTGCCGGCGTTCTGCGTCTGCTCGATGTGGCTGCCGTTGGTCGGGCTGGTCGCGGCGGTATCATACAGATCAAAGTCGAACTGCGTGTTGCTGCGGTCCATGATGTAGCCAGCGACGTTCAGGCGCGCCCGATGCTCCCAGAAGTCCATCTTCGCGCCGATTTCATACGACTTTACCGATTCGGGGCCGAAGGCGTTGAAGCTCTGCGAACGGTCGTTCGCACCGCCGGCGCGGAAGCCGGTCGCGTACTTGGCGTAGAGGTGGATATCCTGCGAGGCGTCGAACGCGATGTTGAACATCGGGTCGAAGCGGCTGATGCTGTTCTTGAACGCGAACGGCTGTGCGACGTTGTTGACGACATAGAGCGTGCCGTGACGGTCGTCCTTGGTCCAGCGGCCGCCGGCGGTGATGTGCACCACGTCGTTCAGCGCCTCGGGCGAGAAGGTCAGGTTGCCGAACACCGAGTAGTTGTGGTCGTGCGCCTGACTCGCGCGGGTGATGAACTGGCAGCTGTTGGCGAACTGCGGGACCGTAGTCGCCAGCGTGTTGTTGCACGACGAGGCGTAGGGCTGATATCCCGAGTTCGCGCCGGTGACGGTGCCGGTCACGATCGGGCTG